>CAWEEU010000001.1:0-77139 GCA_963808175.1 uncultured Planctomycetota bacterium
GCGACTGAGCCTCAGTACTTCCCCCCACAGAGATTTTCTGGCAATGCGGATCCACCGACGTTCGTCGCGCGTCGGCCGGGCCGCTACCGCTCGTAGACCGCCTGGCTGACGGCCGACACTGGCTCGATCCGGAACGGGTGTGCGTGCTGGTACAATTGCAGCCGGTCCTGATACACGCTCCGTTCCGAGGGGGGTGCGAGTTCGATCGCGCGGCGGATCGTTTGGGACGCGGTTTTGAAATCGCCGACGCTGGCCTGGGCGGCCGCCAACGTGTCGAACGTCGTCGGATCGGCCTTGCGCTCCAGTGATACGGCCTTTTGGGCCCGCTCCAAGGCCACGCCCGGGTTGCGAATGCTGCCGTCCGGACACGTCGCCAGCAGCCACGCCGAGCCGCGATAGGCGTCGGCATACCGCGGATTGATCTGGATCGACTGCTCGTAATCCTGGGCGGCCGCTTCGTAATGGCCCAGATCAGTCAGCAAGTCGCCACGACTGGCCACCGCGGCGGCATCGCGCGAGCGAGTTCGATCGCCCGCGAGAGGTGGTCCAGCGCTTCGTCCAGGCGGCCCAGCATGTGACAGGTGCGGCCGCAACCGCGCTCGGCGATGGCAAAATTCGGATCGAGTCCGACCGCTTGTTGATAGTCGGCCAATGCCGGCTCCAGCTCGCCGGCCAGCACGTACAGCGCCGCCCGATTGGCGTAGGCCTTGGCAAAACCCGGGTTCAGCTCGATCGTATGGTGGAAGTCGTCGAACGCGGGCTCGAACTGGCCCGCTTGTGCCAGCAGCACGCCGCGATTGTGCAGTGCCCGCCAACACTCGGCGTCGATGTGAATCGCTTTGTCGAAATCGGCCATCGCGGCTTCCTTGTTACCGGCCCTGCGCCCGCAGTTGGCCACGGCGATTGAGCGACCAGGCCGCCAGCTGCCGGCCGAACGCCGCCTCCTCGGCGGTGGCCGTCCGCGCTGGAACCTGTTGGCACATGCCGAAGATCTTCGAGAAGTCATCCTCCGTGCGGGCGGTATCGGCAAGCTCGTGGGCCCGCGTCAGGATCCCAGCGGGCGACGAATCGTTGGCCGCGGTGGGATTGACCGGATTGGCCGCGGCGCGCGATGGCGGTCGGCATCGGCGGGCGGAACTCATTCGGGTTTGGACGAGACGAGTTCAGACTCGGCCGGGATAATCGAGCGGTGTTCGGATTCTGGGGGGCACCTGGCATCGGCCGGGGCGCTGAACTGGCGGTCATGGGCCGCCGGGCCGTCGACGCTGGCTCCACCGGTCGGCGCTGCGTTGTGGCGATACGCTTCGGCCGAGGCGGCCGTGCCATAGGATGCCTGAGACACCATGTTCGTGGCCGGACGTTGAGTTGCAGCCTGTGCCGCGTGCGAGCTGGACGATCCGGCGCGGGCCGTCATGGCAGCTTGCGCGTGGGCCGCCGCTTGAGATTGCTTTCGCGCCGCGCTCGATTCAAATTTCGGCAGCAGGCTCAAGGCCTTCTCGGCAGCGGAGGTCGTCGAAGGGGGCGCGGATTGCGGCGGACGGAATTGCGTTTGCTGGGCAGAGGGGACCATCGGGCGGGGCTTGGTAAACACGTTCGTGTTTTCGCCCGCCAGGCCGGAAAAGATGCCGGTGGTTTTCGTATGCGGACGCAATTTCAGACCGCTCGGCGAGCGCGTATTCGCGTCCGCAGATTCGGCATCCACTTCCGCTTCATACGACACTGGCGACACCTGCCCGCGCAGGCTGTTGCCGGACGCTCGTCGGCTTCTGCATCTTCCGACGGCGCTCGCAGCGGATTACGCCAACCGTTGACGGTCGTGGCCGTGAGCGCGTCGCGATTGACGAAGTTCACGCTCGAAGCGGGCTCCGTTGCCCCAACTGGTGCCGCGATCGCCAGCGCCAAGGGACCAACGACCAGCCCACTACGGATCAGGTTTGGCAACTGCAGGGTACACATGATTCGAGCCATCCAATGCAAGACAGGGGAGAATTGCCGGCATCGTCCCGCCTCGACGGGCGTCTGCGCCGTGCCCGGCTCACCCGCCGTGGCGGGCTGGCTGTGGCGACATGGCCATCTATCGGCCAGACGGAATGGTCAACCTAACCCGAATTACCGGAAGAGTCGGCGAAATCGGCAAACTCTCGCCAAATTGCCGTCGCGGCCGCTGCCGGTGCTAGCGCGGTGCGTGGGGCGAAGCGTCGAGTGATGCAGCCCGCACGTTCTGATCGACCAGAGCGTCCGCGCCGTTGCGGAACGGGCGGTGCTGCTGGTAGAGGGCGAGCCGGTCTTGAAACGGCCCGGTAAAATCGCCCGGCACGTTGATGATCGCTTCCTGTTGGTAGCGGACGGCCTGGTCGAATTGTCCAGCATTTGCATTCGCCGCGGCCAACGCGTCGAGCACAAAGGGATCGCCGGGCGCGGCCAACTGCGCGGCCCGGGCGGCCGCTGCCAGTGCTTGCCGCGGATTGCGGAATCGCTGATCCGGACACGTGGCCAGCAGCCAGGCCAGGCTGCGATGCGCTTCGGCCGACTGCGGATCGACGGTCATAGCCTGGCGGAAATCGGCAATCGCCCGCGGGTAGTCGCCGAGCTCTGCACGCACGTTTCCGCGCTGGGCGTAGGCCGCCGCTTCATGCGGCGCGATTTGGATCGATTGATCCAAATCCGCCAGCGCTTCGTCGTACTGGCCGAGGCGATGGTAGGCTTCGCCGCGCATGGCGTACAACTCGGCGTCCTGCGGCAGTTGGGCCAGCGCGGTCGTGTAGTCGGCGGCGGCCTCTTCCGTGCGGCCCGTTGCCGCCAGCAGTTCGCCGCGGTTGCGGTAGGCCACGGCCAGTCCAGGGTTCAGTTGGAGCGCCCGGTTGAAATCCGCCAGGGCCCCCTCGAGATTGCCCTGCTGAGCGCGGCTCACGGCTCGATTGTGAATCGCCAGCCAGCAACTCGGATCCCACTGGATCGCCAACTCAAACGCCTTGAGTGCTTCATCGTCGCGGCGGCGATCGCTCTCGATTTCGCCCGAGCGATTGCAGGCCCACGCGGCCAGGCTGCGGAGCGAGGAAGTGAGCTTTGCATCTGGTTCACATTCGAGTCCCTGCTGGCAGAGCCGCACCACGGCCGCGAACTCGTTCGTCGAGGCGGCGTTCGAGGCAACCCGCTCCGCCTCGGCATAGCATTGATCCGCGTCCGGCGGAGCCGGCGGTGGGACGGGCTGTTGCTGCACAGGCAGCGCCGCGACGGGCGGCAGCGGCGGCGTCGGTTTGGGCTTGATCGATTCCGGTTCGGCCAGGGGCTGCGCATCGTCCGAGACGACGACCTCGGCGACATCGTGCACTTCAAACGGGTCGGTTGGCGGTTGGGCAACCGCCCGCTCGTCATGGAACGACTGCACCACTTCGTCCCGCGGAATCGCCGGGTTGGTTTCGGTTGGCATTAGCCAGGTTGGCTGGGAAAGCTCCCGGGCGCCGAATTGTGCCGGGTCGGGCGGCGTCGGCGCGGTGCGCGATTCGGTCTCGACCTCCGGTACTTCAAACAGCGCGGTCCGCTGCTCTTCGATGGCGAGCGGACCGGAAAGGTCCAAATGCGCCGTGGCCGGTTCCGAATCCTGCAGGATGGCGTGCACTGGCCGGGGATCGGCCTGAGGAACCCGCGGCTCGCCGGTGCGATGCCAGCGGCTGAGCGGCCCGGGCTGCAAACGGGGAGTGACGTATCGCGGCGACGAGTCGTGACGGGCGAATGGATTCTGATACGTTTTCGGCCCAGTCGTTTCTGCGGGCGGGACCGTGACCGGCGTCACGGGCTCGCTCTGCGACGCGGCTGCTTGCCGCTTGGCCGCGAACGGATTGACGACTTCCTTCGCCGGCGTCGACACGCTGACGTCCACTCTGCGCCGCGACGTCGGACGCGGCGAGCGCCAACACGGCTGCTGCGGAAATCCAGATTGCGCTACGTGCGATACTTGATAGCTTCCTTGCCATCGTGCATCGGCTCCCGATTTTGTGGTGCTGTCGATCGCAAATTCGATTTTGCGACGCGTGATTCGGCGTGGCCGCCGACGCGAACTTACTCCCGCGGTTCGGTCATCTTCCAGGGATCGAGGGCGTCGTTGAGCTCGGCCTCGGAGAGAATCTTCTTCTCCCGGCACAGCTCGCGGATCGTTTTGCCCGATTTGAATGCTTCCTTGGCCATGGCGGCCGCCTGCTCGTAGCCGATCTTCGGCGCGAGCGACGTGACCATCATCAGCGACTGCTCGATCAACTGGCTGCACTTCTCCTCGTTGACTTCGAGGCCCACGAGCAGCTTGTCGACGAACACGTTCGACACGTTGGCCAGCAGCTTGGCCGACTCCATGAAGGCGTCGATCATCACCGGCATCGCCACGTTGAGCTCGAACAGCGAACCGATGCCGCCCAGGGCCGCGGTCGTCACGGTCGTGTCATTCCCCAGCACGCGGCAGGCGACTTGCATCGCCGATTCGCAGATCACGGGGTTCACCTTGCCGGGCATGATCGACGAGCCGGGCTGGGTCGCCGGCAGCGTGAGCTCGAAGATCCCGCAGCGCGGCCCGCTGCCGAGCCAGCGGATGTCGTTGGCGATCTTCGTGAGCGAGACGGCGATCGTCTTCAGCTCGCCGTGGGCCTCGACGAACGAGTCCTTCGCGGCTTGCGCTTCGGGATGGTTCGCGGCCTCGGTGAACTTCACGCCGAGCTCGCGGGTGAGCGCGGCACACACTTTCGCGGCGAACTTGGGATGCGTGTTGATGCCGGTGCCGACGGCGGTGCCGCCGATCGGGTTGTTTTCCTGCAATCGCTTGAGCGCCCGCTCGGCCCGGATGACCGCGTATTCGGCTTGCGCCGCGTAGCCGCCGAACACCTGGCCGACGCGGATCGGCGTGGCGTCCATCAAATGGGTGCGGCCGATCTTGACGATCTTGTCCCACTTCTTCGCCTTGGCCGCGAGCTCGCCGTGCAGCCGCTTGAGCGCGGGGAGCAGCTGCTTGCTCACGACGACCGCCGCGGCAACGTGCATCGCGGCCGGGAACGTGTCGTTGGACGACTGCCCCATGTTGACGTGGTCATTGGGATGGACCGCGCCTTCCTTGCCCTTCGCGCCGACGCCGTGGCCCAGCTTGACGTTCGCCACGTTGGCGATCACCTCGTTGGCGTTCATGTTGGTCGAGGTGCCGGAGCCGGTCTGGTAGATGTCGACCGGGAAGTGGTCGTCGTGCTTGCCGGCGGCGACTTCCATCGACGCGGCGATGATCGCCTCGGCCAGCTTCTTGTCGAGCTTGCCGAGCTCGAGGTTCGCTTCGGCGCAGGCGGCCTTCAAATAGCCGAACGCATGGATCACGCTCGGCGGCACCGGCTCGTTGGCGACGGGAAAATTCTCGACCGCGCGGGCCGTCGATGCGCCGTGGAGCGCGTGCTCCGGCACTTGCATCTCGCCCATCGTGTCGCGTTCGGTGCGGAAACCGGCCATGGAAATCCTGCTCCCCCTAGCTAGCTAGAGACAAAATCGCGGCGATGATACTCGCAACCGCCGCCGAGCGAAATGCTGAATCATGGTGCTTTTGAGCCCGTGCGCGCCGCGCTGCTGCTGTCAACGATAGCGTTTCGGGCACGATCAGTTAAGATGGTGCAAGTCGATCGGCCGCATCGGGAAGCGGTCGCCGCCAACGAGCGAGAATCCCCATGAAAACCTCCGAATTGCTCCATTTCGCGTTCCGTGCCCGGGACCCGCTGGCACTCGGCCGCTGGTACGCCGAGCTGTTTGACGGCCAGTTTTTCGTCCACCCGGTGATGTCCGCGCTGGGGATCGTGATCGTGAAGCTGAATCACCCAGAGGCGGTCTTCGACGGGCTCGTGGAATTCTGGCCGTGGGATCTGGAGTGGGACGGGGCGGCGGCGGTGTTCCGCAAGATCGCGCCGCAGCCTTCGCCGACCAGCTATGGCCACGCCGCGGTGAAAGTCGCGGCCGACGCCGAGACGATTTGCGCCGAACTCGACCGGCGCGGGATTCCCTATCGGATGGAGCCGCGGGCGATGGGCTTTCTGATCCCCGTGGTCGACGACCCCGAAGGCAACATGGTCGAGCTGTTTCCGAACATCGCGCACATGCAGCTGCCGGGAAAGGCTCTCTGCCCGCCGGAGCAGATCGACGCCGCTCTGGCGCAAGTGCGGGCCGGCTTCGCGGAACTCTCCAAGGGTCTGAACCCGGCGGACGGCGTGCCGCTCCTATTGTTCGAGACGCACGTCGAACGGCAGCAACAGCAACAACAGCAGCAGTAGTTCTCTTCGAAGAATTGCCGGCGTGTCGAAGGCCGAGAGCGACATAAGTGTGGCACTCAACTGCTGCGCCACATTGATTGACAATCGATTCGCAGAACCTAATCTCAAGGTTTGACAATCGGCAGCAGCGGCCGCCGGTCGGGCCTGCGGATCATCGGCGGGAAGATCCGAAAGTTGCCGTACTCATTGCGGGGTTACGAACACTCTCAAATCGACGGAGGCTACCCATGAGGCTGGAATCTGCGATTGCACTCAAGTCATCGTTGGTCAAGTCCGAGCTCAGCGTCGCTGCGGCCATTCCCGCTGCCGCCACCGCGCGGGCAACGCTCGCCGTGCGCGAGTCGGCCACCGCGACTCCATCGAAGCGATTTCCGCTGGCGATCGGCGTCACTGGAAGGAAGCAGGAATTTCGACTCGCGGTACGCGTTCAAAAGACGGAGCCGGGACTGGAAGCCGTATTGGAGGAGATTCGCCGGCGCTGCAAAGGTGAAATGGAGGTTCGACACGTCGGAACCGTGCTCGCTCAAAAGCCATGGCACCAAAGTCGCAATCGGCCCCTGCGGATTGGCGGCTCGATCGGCCATGTCGACATCACGGCCGGTACGCTCGGCTGCTTCGTCACGCCGCGCGGCGCCGGCGGAACAGAGGACTGGATCCTGTCAAACAACCACGTGTTGGCGAACGAAAACCTGGCCTCGATCGGCGACACGATTCTCCAGCCGGGCGACGCGGATGGTGGTCGCAAAACGAAAGACGCAGTCGGCAAACTGGAAAAGTCAATCCGGCTCAAAAAGAAAAACAATCGTGTCGACGCGGCCGTCGCCAACATCGAGGAGGAAATCGAGTACTTTTACAATGAACTGGCGACGCTCGGCGAGATCGCGGGAGTTCGGACGGATCCGCTGGATGAGGGCGAGACTGTCTACAAAGTTGGACGCACGACCGGAGTCACCAAAGGTCGAGTAAGTGCCATCGAATTGGACTCACTCGAAGTGGGATACGACATTGGGGTACTGGAGTTTGACGGCCAGATCGAAATCGAGCCGTTTGAGCGGGTTAAACCATTCAGCCTGGGCGGCGACAGCGGCTCGTTGATCGTCGACAGCAAGCGGCGGGCAGTTGCTTTGCTGTTCGCCGGCAACGACGTCGATTCGACCTACGCCAATCCCATCGGTCAAGTTCTAGACGCTTTGAAGGTTGACCTCGTATACTAGAATTGAAGCAATTTGGGCAAATTGGCTGCGGGAATGCCGTCTTCGTGCGTCAGCACGTGGTGCGTAGGTTGGTGATTGGACGTGTTTGTCAAAGGTTTGGTGCGTGGTGGCTACGACCAATTCGGAGCTCGAAAAAGCACGCCAGGCAAAGTCGAAAGCCCGGGCGCCTTCCGGACGATTGGACATGTCAATGGTGTGGGAATTACTCGGAAGGGTGGGAAATACGCCGTCAAGGTGAACCTTGAGTCGGAGCCAAAGAAGACGCCGCCAAAGAGCATCGACGGCGTGCCCGTGGTGGTTCATGTAGTGGGCGAAATTCACAAGCAGTAATTGGTGCTGGTTTGCCGGACCGGACCAACGCTCATTCCTGCAGCGCTCTCGTTGACATGCCACCATTCTCGATAAGATCGTCGCCACCAAACGGGCCGAAATTGAACGGGCGAAATCGGCGCGGCCGGAGCGCGAATTGAAGGCGCGCATGGCGGACACGCCGTCGGTGAGGGATTTCTTCGCCGCTCTGGCCGACGAGGGGCCGATCAAGTTGATCGCCGAAGTGAAGAAGGCGAGCCCGTCGGTCGGACTGATCCGCGCGGATTTCGATCCAGTGGCGATCGCCAAAGTCTATGCCGCGCACGGGGCGACGTGCATCAGCGTGCTTACCGACGAGCCTCACTTTCAGGGGCGCCTCGATTATCTGGCGGCGATTCGGGCGGCCGTCGAAGTCCCGCTGTTGCGAAAGGACTTTATTCTCGATTCGTATCAGCTTGTCGAGGCACGCGTTGCCGGGGCGGACGCAGTGCTATTGATCGCCGAATGTCTCGACGATTGCAATCTGCGTAAGCTCTTCAACGAGGCGTGCGAACTGGGCATGACGCCGCTGGTGGAGCTTTACGAGCCCGCCAATCTGCCGCGCGTGCTGGAGGCGGGGGCGACGCTCATCGGCGTCAACAATCGCAATCTTCACACGTTCGAAGTCGACTTGAATCACACGATCCGCCTGCGGCGCGAGATCCCCGACGACTGCGTACTGGTCGGCGAGAGCGGCATCAAGACTCATGCCGACGTCGAGCTCCTGGATTCGGCAGGCGTCGACGCCATTCTGGTCGGCGAATCGCTGATGCGCGAAGCGGACATCGGCGCGGCGGTGGATCGGCTGCTAGGGAATCGCGGTTAGCCCTCCGAGCGCGACTGCCAGGCTTTCAGATCGCGTCGCCCGTGAGTTATCGCGAGGACGACGATTCGGTCACCTTCAACCAAGTAGCTGACGAGGTAGGGAAATTGGCTTACGATCGATTGGCGAATCTCTTTGTACGTTTTGGCCGACAACAAGGGATTGTTCTTGATCCTACGAAGAGTCTCGCGCACGCGGCCCAAGAATTCGTCGCCAAGCCCAGATCGCTGCCGATCCTAATACGCTACGGCGTCATTCAAATCGCATTCCGCCTCGCTCTTGATCAGCAGGGTGTACGACATCAGCGATTTCGCAGTCGCTTTTCAACGTCTTCCCAAGACGAACCACTTTCGGGCGATGCCTCGTGCGCCGCGAGCCGTCGATCCAATTCCGCCTTCTGTGCTTCAGTGAGTTTGATTGCCTCGTTGTCCTCCGCGATGCTGTCCCAGATTTGTTCGACGAGCGTGAGACGCTCGGGAACCGGCAGGAAGCGAATTTCGGGCGGCAATGGCGATTGGCTCATGAGATCCTCGAATTGTCGCTGAACAAGAGGAGCAAACAGGGCGAACCTCTCACTTTATTCTACCGCCTGTCTTGGAGATTTTCCATTGTACCCGGCGCATGCTTGGAACGATCTTTTAACCGATACCAATCGATAACCCCACCGACGAACGGGATCAATAGGAAAAACAGCCCCAGCCACATCGACAACAACATTGAGGGTCTTCCGAACGCATACAGTATGATTGCGATCAAGAAGTACGGGCCTGTGCAACAGAGGAAGCGAAGTCCGATCCGAGCCATCATGTCGCGCTCATTGTCGAGCGGGATGCTCTTGGTGAGCCAGTATGGAACGGTCATCGTTCACCTCATAGGAAAACGATCAAGCTCAGTTGCCCGCCAGCAACATGTGCGCGGCGGCGAAGACAGTATAGATCAATGCGACCGATAAATCAAAGCTGTTTGAAGATGATTCTTCACATTGGCCCGCCGCTCAAAGCGCTCAAACGTTGCGCAATCTTCCGGCCGGTCGTGCTTAACGGCAAATCTGCCAATTTCGCATTCGCAAACCACCGCGCTTTTTCGCGCGGCCGCCGACATACCTCGCCTCGAAGCAGTCGAGCGTGATTCGGTAGCGGGTGACGCCGTGCTTGATGGTTTTTAGGAGCGACCCGGGCGAGCAGGTGATGCCGGTTTGGGTGCGGACTTTGGCGACGATTTCTTCGCGCGGCAAAGAGCGGGCCCTTCGCGTCGAGTGCGAATCGCGGGAAGTCCCACAGACCGGCCCAGCGTTCGTCCGGTCCACACTCGCGCATCAGCACGCGGCCGTTGCGGCGGATCACGACCGCCGCTTCGCGCAGCTCGGTGTATTCCTTCTTCGCCTTGGGTCGCGGAATCGAATCCTGCAGGTCGGCGGCATACGCGGCACACACGCCGGCCAGAGGGCAAGCGTCGCATTTCGGTTCGGTCGGCGTACAAACGAGCGAGCCCAATTCCATCAGCGCTTGATTGAACCGGGCGACGTCCTTCTGCGGCAGGATGTCGGTGGCGGTTTGCCAGAGGATGCGCTGCCCGGCCGCTTTGAGCGGATCGCCTCGATAGGCGATGAGCCGGCTCAGAAGGCGGATCGTGTTCGCTTCGAGAATCGGCGCCCGCTGGTCGAAGGCGATCGACGCGATCGCGCCGGCCGTGTAGCGGCCGATGCCGGGGAGTTCTTGGAGCGCCGCCAAATCATTCGGAAAGCGGCCCGCATGTTCCGCGACGACTCGCTTCGCGGCCGCGTGCAGCTGCCGGGCCCGCCGATAGTAGCCAAGCCCTTCCCACAGCCGCAGCACTTGCCGCTCGTCGGCGGCGGCAAGCGAACGCACATCGGGAAACGCCGCCACGAACCGCGTCGAAATAGTCGCGGACCGTCGCCACCTGCGTCTGCTGCAGCATGATCTCGCTGACCCAGACGCGGTACGGATCGCGCGACTTCCGCCAGGGCAAGTCCCGGGCGTGAGTCGGCATACCAAGCCAACAGCCGGCGGCGGAGCTGCTGCTTTTGCTGGTAGGAGAACTGGCGATGCGTGCTGGGCGTGCGATCCGTCGCGGTGCTCATTTGCGAATGGCGTCCAGCGAGATATTGACCAGCGGCCGAGATTTGAGCGAATCATTCGCGCTGCAATTGGAGCAGCTGCCGCACGATCCGCCCGCCTTGCTCGCCAGGCGGAGCCACGTCTGCCGAACCAGATAGCCGGCCGCGACGGCGACGATCGAAATGGCGAGGATATCTTGCATCGCTTTGCAGCTGGCGTCAACCAAGCAGTCGAATGCCGACCTGGTAGGTAACGAGTGCACCCACGTAGGCGAGCACGGTCATGTAAGCAAACGTAAACGCCGGCCAGCGCCAGCTGTTGGTTTCGCGGCGGATCACGGCGAGCGTCGCCGCACATTGGGCACAGAGCGCAAAGAACACCATGATCGACAGCGCCACCGGTAAATTATAGACCGGCTTGCCCGTATCGTCCCAGCGGGCGGCGCGGAGCTGGTCACCCAGGCGGCTTTGGCTCGCCGAGTCGTGAACGTCGACGTCGGGCCCGAGCTGGTAGATCACACCGAGGACGCCCATCACGACCTCGCGGGCCGGGAACGAGGCGATCGCCGCGCAGCCGATTCGCCAGTCCCAGCCGAGCGGCCGAACGGCCGGTTCGATCCATTGCCCGGCCCGGCCCAGGTAACTGTTCTGCTGGTGGAGGCTGTCGCCAAGCCGCTCCAAGTGATCCGGATCGTCGAACGCTGCGAGTTCGGCGGGAGTTGCCGCCGATGCGACAAGCTGGGCACGCTGGGCGGCGATCTCGCTGGCGACCCGCTCGTCCGACCGCGGATAGTAGGCCAACGCCCAGATGACGATTGTCACGGCGAAGATGACCGTCCCTGCGCGAGCGACGAACGACCAGCCGCGCTCGGCCATGCGGTAGACGACGTTTCGCAGCGAGGGAATCTTGTAGCTCGGCAGCTCCAAGACAAAGGGCGGCGTCTCGCCGCGGAGGATCGAACGCTTGAGAATCCAAGCCACGCCAATCGCCACGATCACTCCCACCGAATACATCGCCAGCAGGGTCAACCCTTGCAGACCGACCAGGCCGCCGAGGTATTTCTGCGCCGGCACAAAGGCGCCGATCAGAATCACGTAGACCGGCAGCCGGGCCGAGCAGCTCATCAGCGGGGCGATCAGGATCGTCGCCAGGCGGTCGCGGCGATTTTCGATCGTCCGCGTAGCCATGATGCCGGGAATCGCACAGGCGAACGAAGAGAGCAGGGGGATGAACGACTTGCCACTGAGGCCGACGCCCGCCATCAGCCGGTCCATCAGGAACGCCGCTCGCGCCATGTAGCCGCAATCTTCCAGCAGCGCGATGAAGAAAAACAGAATGAGGATTTGCGGCAGAAACACGAGCACCGCCCCGACGCCGCCGATCACACCGTCGACGACCAACGAACGCAGCGCGCCCTCTGGCAGCGATGCTTCGACAATCGAGGCAATGTTCCCGACGCCTGCGTCGACCAATTCCATTAGCGGGTTGGCCCAGACGAAGATCGACGAGAACAAGAGTGCCATCACGACGACGAAGATAAAAGTTCCGGCGATCTTGTGCGTCAACACCGCGTCGATTCGATCACTCAGCGTTTCCTGATGGACGTTGGGACGGCGGACGACGCCGTCGAGCGTGCGGGCAATCCACTCGTAGCGAGCCATCGCTTCGACGGCCGGCACCGGCATGCCTGCCGCAGCAAGCGACTCACGCGCCGAGTGCAACTTCGCCGCCATCACGGCGGCATCCCCATTGAGCAGCTCGCCTTCGAGATAGCCACCGCTGTCGAGCAGCAGCCGCTCCACGAGGAAATCAGGCAGCGGCCGGGGACGCGACGCACTGAGCGCCGCGCCGATCATCCGCGCTGCCGCTGAAACTCCGCTGGCAGCGGATTCACGCGGGCAGCCGCTGTCGTGCCGGCCGCGGAGGCAAGTGCAGCCTTCAGCTCGTTCAGCCCGTTGCGTCGATTGGCCTGAATCGGAACGACCGGTACGCCCAACCGGCGGGAGAGCTCCGAAACGTCGATCTCGATTTGCCGGTCGTGTGCCAGGTCGACCATGTTGAGCGCGACCACGGTCGGCAGATCGAGCGCAAGCACCTGACTCGTCAAAAAAAGGTTCCGGTCGAGATTGCTCGCGTCGACGATCGAGAGCACGACGTCGGGCGGCGGCTCGCCGCCGCCACGGCCCAACAGCACGTCGACCGCTACCATCTCGTCGGGCGAACGCGGCGCGAGGCTGTAGGTCCCCGGCAGATCGATCAGCTCGAACGTCTGCTCCGCGTGCCGCAGGTGGCCGGTCTTCTTCTCGACCGTGACGCCGGGATAGTTCCCTACGCGCTGCCGCACGCCGGCCAGCGCCGTGAACAGCGTTGACTTTCCCGTGTTCGGATTGCCGACCACAGCGACGCGGATCGTTCGTAATGTGGTAACTGTGGCCATCGTGAAGGCTAGCCACAGAGGTCACAGAGATCACAGAGAGGGAAGGCTATCTTCCGCTGCAGATTTATCATCCTGAAGTCTGCAGCATCGGTCCTGCTCTGTGAACTCGGTTTCCTCGGTGGTGAAGTTGACATGAATTATTGAGCGGACTCGTCCAATTCGACGTGAGCGGCTTCCGCCTTGCGCAGGCTGAGTCGGTAGCCGCGGAGCTCGAACTCAAGCGGGTCACCGAGCGGGGCTGCCCCCAACCGCCGAATCTCGACGCCGGGCGTCACGCCCATCTCCAAGAGCCGCCGGCCAATCGAGTCGATGCCGTCGATGCGGATGACTCGACCCGTTTCACCCACCGACAACCCGGCCGCCGAGCGACTCATGTCGAAATCCTCGCCGCGACCAGTACCGAACACATTTCGCCCTCCCGCAAGCAGAGCTTCGCCGTGCCAACGCGTACGATGCAGGGCCGACCCCCTTGAACCATCTCCAGCATGACGCCGCTCCGCACCCCGAGTTCTTCCATCCGCCGGACCTGTTCGGGCCGGCCGACGATCTGACGAACCTGGGCAACTTCGCCCGGCGGCAAGGCAACGATGGGAATCAAATCGGGCATCGCTCGGCTACTCGCGTGGTTAGTTGAGATTAAGTCTCAAAATCAACCGTCGATTGTAGAGCATCCAGGCCGCCCAAGCAACATCCGGAATGCCCAATCCGGTGAGAATCGCCGCTAGCAATTCTCTTTGAGAGCGGATACCAATTCGACGAGGGCCCGCTTGGCGTCGCCGAAGAGCATGAGCGTGTTGTCTGCCGCAAACAGCGGGTTTGGGATGCCGGCGAATCCGGGGCTGAGGCTGCGTTTGACGACAATCACCGTCCGGGCCTGGTCGGCGTGAATGATCGGCATGCCGGCGATCGGACTGGTCGGGTCGGTGCCGGCCACGGGGTTGACCACGTCGTTGGCCCCGATCACGATCGCCACGTCGCACTGCGACATCGTGGGATTGACGGCGTCCATTTCCTGCAGCTGATCGTAGGGCACATCGGCTTCGGCCAGGAGCACGTTCATGTGGCCAGGCATGCGGCCGGCCACGGGGTGAATCGCGTATTCGACCGCAACCCCACGCTTCTCGAGCATGTCGGCAAGGTCGCGCACAGCGTGCTGCGCCTGCGCCACCGCCAGGCCATAGCCCGGCACGATCACCACGCGCTGCACACCGTCGAGCAGCATGGCGACTTCTTCCGGAGTGGTGGACTTGATTTTGCCGCCGTACACGTCGTCGGCGGAAGGCGCATTGGCGGCCGCTTCCATCTTGCCGAACAGTACGTGGGCCAGCGATCGGTTCATCGCTTTGCACATGATGCTGCTGAGGATCACGCCGGAGGCCCCGACCAGCGAGCCGGCGATAATCAGCACGTTGTTGCCGATCACGAAGCCGGCAGCCGCCGCCGCCAGGCCCGAGTACGAATTCAGCAGGGCGATCACCACCGGCATGTCGGCACCGCCGATCGGGACCACCAGCAGCACGCCCAGCACCGAGGCGGCCACGACAATCAGCCAATAGGGCCAGCCGCTTCCGCCGGACATCGCTATCGTCAGCACAATGCAGAGCGCAAAGAGTGCCGCATTGACCAGCTGTTGACTGGGGAAGGACCAAGGTTTGCGGAACAGCTCCATTTCTTCGAGCTTGCCGGCGGCGACCATCGAGCCCGTGAACGTGACCGCGCCGATCAGGCCAGTGAGGCCCGCTGCAACGCCCGACTCGGCGATATTCAGCGCGCCCGGGAATCCGGCATGGGCTTCGGCCCCGGCCACCAGCAGCGAGGCCAGGCCGCCGAAGCCGTTGAACAGCGCGACGAACTGCGGCATCTGGGTCATGGCGACTTTCACCGCCAGGTACCAGCCCAGCGCCGCACCGATGGCCATTGCGACCGCCGCCACGCCCACGGAAAACAGCTGCAGCTGCCAGATAGTGGCCAAAATCGCGATCAACATGCCGACCGCGCCGGTCAAGTTGCCGCGGACCGCAGTTCGCGGATGCGTCATTCCCTTGATGCCGAGAATGAACAGGATCGACGCAACGAGGTATGCCAAATTGACAATCGAGTGTTGCGTCGCCGCATCCACTACCTCGACAGCCGCGGCGGCATCCGGGGCATTGGGCCGGACCAACAACGGCCCCTGCTGGGCAAGCATCACAATCTGGTCAAACGTTGGCATGTTGTCGAGCCGTTACTTCTTCTTGTGAAACATTTCGAGCATGCGATGGGTCACCACGAACCCGCCCACCACGTTGATCATGGCAAACACGATCGCGATGAATCCGAGCAGTCCGCCGAACCAGCCGCTCCCGGCCCGCACCGCAAGAATCGCGCCGACCACCGTGATGCCGCTGATCGCGTTGGAACCGCTCATCAGCGGCGTGTGAAGCGTGGGCGGCACTTTGGTGATGATCTCGAAGCCGACAAAAATCGCCAGCGAAAAGATCGTGATGGCTGTGATCAGGTCCATGGAAATTGCCTTCTTGGCCGTGTTACTTTTCGGCTGTGTTAAATGGCGGCCTACTGCTTGTTCGCCAAATGATCGACCGGGGGACTGCCGGGCGGCGGCGTCTCGAGGGCGGGCAGCCCCAATAGTTCCCGCAGCTTGGGATTCACCACCTCGCCGCGATGGGCGGCGAGCGTCTCGCGCACGACTTGGTCTTCCAGGTTCAAATGCAGCTTGCCGTCGCGGGCGATCAGCCGCACGAAATTGGTGAGATTCTTCGCGTACATCTGGCTGGCGTGGGTGGGCACTTCGCTGGGCAAATTGGTCGGCCCGAGAATCGTAACGCCCTCTTCGACGACCACCTGATCCGGCTTCGTGAGCTCGCAGTTGCCGCCGCGCTCCGCCGCCAGGTCGATGATCACCGAGCCTGGGGTCATGCCGCGAACCGCTTCGGCGGTGACCAGCAGCGGCGACTTCTTGCCGGGAATCGCGGCCGTGGTGATGCAGACGTCGCTGGCCGCGACTGTCTGGGCCATCAGCTCGCGCTGTTTGCGATAGAACTCTTCATCGAGCTGCTTTGCATAGCCGCCCGCCCCTTCGGCATCACCGGTCGCCAGCGGCATCTCGACGAACTTCGCACCGAGGCTCTCGACCTGTTCCTTGACGGCAGGCCGTACGTCGTAGCCATACACCACGGCGCCCAGTCGCTTCGCGGACGCGATTGCCTGCAGCCCCGCGACGCCGGCGCCAATGACAAACACCTTGGCCGGAGTGATGGTCCCGGCCGCAGTCATCATCATCGGAAACAGCTTGGGCAGTCGATCTGCCGCCACGATCACCGCTTTGTAGCCCGAGATCGTCGCCATCGACGAAAGCACGTCCATGCTTTGCGCGCGTGTGATGCGGGGGATCAGCTCCATGGCGAAGAGCGTCACGCCGCGATCGGCAAGTTCCTTGGCGGCCTGTGGATTGCCGAGCGGATCGGCGGTGCCGATCACGACCAGGCCTTCGTGCACCAAATCGAGATCGGCGCGTCCGGCCTCGGCGATTCTCGCCGAGCGTGCGGACTTGCAGCACAACGTCGGCCGCTTGGAACAATTGGCGGCGATCGGCGACAACTTGGGCCCCGGCGGCGCAGTACGCTTCGTCACTGAATCCGGCCGCCACGCCAGCACCGGCTTCGACGTGGACTTCGCCGCCGAGTTTCTTCAGCGCGCCGACCAGCATCGGCACCAGCGCCACACGCCGCTCGCCCGGAAACGTTTCTTTTGCAACCGCGATGTTCACCATGGAATCCCGACCTTGAATCGCCAAATTGTGGCAGACCGCGGCGTCGGCCAAAAGTGGGTGTCAGCCCGGTTTCTGAAGAAATTCTCGCTTCAATCGAGCGGAATTGCACGCGCGACCCAGATCGCACGCTCGGCTGTGCCATGATAGCCCGCGATTTGCTCGGCAGGATGCTCGACGATCGAACCGACGATGCCCACCGGCCGACTGGACGCTTCCACGGCCGGATTGAGAGGTTCCTGAGTCAACAGCGCGAGTTTGTTGCCATCGTCCGTCGTGAGCTCGTATTGATAGACGTCGCCAACGATCTGTCCTCCGCTCAGTTCGCCGGCGAGAAAGATCCCACCGTGGGCTCGATGCGGCGAATCGATCCAAATCTGGGCGATCCGGGCGACTTCGCTACGAGTGTGCGGATCCGATAGCGTTTCGCGGAACAGGCGGTCCGCGCCCTCCAGCGCGTCGGCGCTTTCAATCGAAGGCGACGCGCGATCGAGGAACGTGACCGCTTCGGCCAAATCGCACATCTTTGCATAGCTCATGCCCTTGGTGCGGCGGACCGACGCGTCATTCAAATCTCCCGTTATAAGACCCGATTGGGCGGCAGTCCCAGCCTCGAGGGCGGTCGCCAATTGTTCAACGGTAAACGTCGGACCTTGGATCGGCAGCGGTGCAGGTGGCGAATGTGACACCTCGGTCGGAGTTTCTTCGGTTTTGTCCTCGCTAATTGGCTCGGCGGTGGGAACCTCCAATGGCGACGGTTCCGTGCCGTAGCGATCGTCGTTTTTCGGCTGCTCGGCGGGACGTCGATTCGGCGGGGGGCGTTGCGTCGGCCACGTAGCCGGCTTGGACGTTGGTGGACTCGCCGTCGACCGCAGTATCAGCCGGTTCGGTATTAGTTTTCTGCGGCGCTGGTGCAGGATTTGTTGCGTCGGCAACTTGAGTCGTCTTGTGGCTGAACGATGCCGGGAGCATCGCGCTGGGAAGATACGGAGCGACGTGGAGCAGATCGCCGCCGGGTCCAAGCAGAAACAGCAATATGTAGAGAGCCGCGAGTGTGCCGACTACGCCTCCCAGCGCCGTCCCGACGAGCGTACGAACGACACTCCGTTTCTTTCTCACCGGTGGAACTCCCGGCAAGACAAAGGGGGTGGCGGGTAACGCTCCATGCGTGGGCTCTTGGAACACCGGCGCACTTTCTTCGACGGCATCAATCGTCTCTTCCACCGCTACCGACGGTTCGTCGGCCGCCTCCTCGTCGACGGGCGCTGCCTCGTCGGACATGGCGTCGAAGTCCACGTCGTCGAGTGCGAACTCCGACTCCGCCGCAGGGCCGACGGACATGTCCGGATCGAACTCGACCGTTGGACCATTGTTTGGCGTGAGCGGCACATTCGGCAGATCGAACGACGGGCCGGGCACGTCCGCCAATTCGTCGGGCTCGTCGCGCTTGGGTTCAATCTCGCGGCTCGGTGGCATCCAATCGGACAGCGTCCGCACCGTCGGCTGGGTGGCTCGCTCTTCCAGCGGCTCCGATGCACTTTCAGCGCCGGCCGCGTCGGCGTGATCATCGACCGCCGAGACCACATCCTCCGCCGCGGCACTTTCGCTCGGCTCCTCTGTTGCCTCCGACGCTTCTGTTAACAATTCCTCAACCGATGGCAGTTCTGGAACCGTGTCGCGGTGAGAGAAATCGTCGGGGCGATCCTCGTCGCGATCGAGCAGATGTTCGCCAATCTCGTCCGACAACGCCTCGTCGGGCGGCAATTCGAGCGGCAACATGGTGCTCGTACCCGGCGGCAATCGGTTCGCGGCGATCTCCGAGTCGATCTGCGCTTTGATCTGTTCGATGACGTCCTGGCTTTGGCTCGTCATCAGCGGCGCTGACCGACTCCTCGACTTCAGCGACTTCGTCGACCAGCACGTCATCCTCCGCCAGGTCCTCTGGCGGCACTTCCGTCATCGCGGCCGGCGCCTGGCGCCGGACCACTTCCGGAATCGCGCGGAGCACTGCCTGATCGAGGCCGAACTCCTTTGCGCACGTCGGACACTCGACCCGTTCGTCAGGCTCGATGCCGTCGGGAACAACCAGTTGCAGATAGCAGTGCGGACAGATGGCTACCGAAGCCATGGCGCGGGGAACTCCGTTGGAGAGAGCAGCTAGTAAAGATAGTCTTACGCGGCACAATTCGTACGTCCAGACCCGACCGCGTGTTCTTGAAGTTTACGCCGACTGGAACAAAGGCGCGAACGCCAAACCGGCAAATTTCCCGCCAAGCGCCCAGAAGTACTCATCGTTTACCGGAGCAAGCGGCATAGCCGGCAAGTCCTACGCAGCGTTCGTCAGACACCTCAGCGCGACCGCTCAGCCCGCGTCAAGCGGGAAATCTCGACCTAGGTCAGGCCGTACAGCGAGTCGAATTTCCCGTGCAGGTGCCGCATCAGCGGAACGTGCGAAATGCCTTCGCCCGTGACGCGGCGGACGAGGTCGGCAGGGGAGTAGCGGCGGCCCGGAGTGTGAACGTTCGTGCGCAACCACTCCCGCAGGGGCAGAAACTCGCCCCGCCGAAACATGGCCGCGAGCCCGCCCAAATCCTTCTCTGCCTTCTCAAAGAGTTGGGCCGAGTAGAGGTTCCCGAGCGAATACGTCGGAAAATATCCCACCAGCCCGGCGCCCCAGTGGACGTCCTGCAGCACGCCGTCGGCGTCGGTCGGCGAATGAACGCCGAGATACTCTTCGTACTTTTCGTTCCAAGCACCCGGCAAATCGCCGACGCGGAGCTCATCCAAGAGCAGCGCCTGTTCCAGCTCGAATCGCACCATGACGTGCAGATTGTACGTCACCTCATCGGCTTCGACGCGAATCAGCGAGGGCCGCACGTCGTTGACGGCGAAATAGAATTCCTCGAGCGGCACGTCGTCGAACGTGCCGGGGAACGCCCGCTTCGCTTCGGGATAGAAGTGCTCCCAGAACGCGCGGCTGCGGCCGACGAGGTTCTCCCACATCCGCGATTGCGACTCGTGCACGCCGAGCGAGACCGCCTCTCCGGTCGGCAGGCCGAACTGATCGGCCCGCAGGCCCTGTTCGTAAATGCCGTGTCCCGCCTCGTGCATCGTACTGAACAACGCGCTCGGGAAGAAGTCTTCGAAATAGCGCGTGGTGAGCCGCACGTCGCGCGGGCCGGACGTGGAGCAAAACGGGTGATGCGTGACGTCGAGCCGGCCGGCCTGAAAGTCGAAACCGATTGCGGCGGCCACTTGCATCCCGAAGTGCTCTTGTGCGGCGGTAGGACAGTGACGATGCAGGACGGCGAGGTTCGGCCGCCGGCCGCTCTCGACGATCGCCGCCACTAGCGGCACCAGTTGCTCGCGCAACGCGGCGAGTACCTGGCGTACTTCCGCCGTCTTCGCGCCGGGCTCGAACTCGTCGAGCAGCGCATCGTATGGGACGTCATCATAACCGAGCGCCGCTGCTTCCTGCTTCTTCAGTTTGATCGTCCTTTCCAGCAGCGGCTGAAACCGCGCAAAGTCGTTCGCCTTCCGCGCTTCGGCCCACACTTGCTGCCCGATCACCGACGTACGGGCCAGCTCCTCGACCAACGATTGCGGCAATTTCGTCTTCTGATCGTAGTCGCGCTTCAGATTGTGGATCACCGCGCCGGTGTCGCTATGCCGATCAGCACCCAGTGGGCTCTCGAGGAGCTCAGTCAGATATTCGCCGATCGACGGCTCGGTCTGCAGCCGGTGGATGAGCCCGGCCAGGTGGCTGACCTGCTCGGCCCGATAATCGCCGCCGGCGGGCGGCATCTTCGTCCGCTCGTCCCATTCCAAGAGCGACTGCGTCGAACGCAGTAAGGCCACCTCGCGCCAGTGGGCCGAGAGGCGATCGAACGTCGATTGGTGAGTAAGGGGCGTAGTCGTCACGCCGATAGGATACCGGATTCGGCAGGCGGAATGCAGGGGTGGGCCGGGCGGGCCTGCGGCCGGCTCAATTCTCAGCGCTGCCGAACGGATTCTGCACAATCGGCCGGTCTTCCGAGAGCCGCGCGTCAATGTCGCGGGCCCGCTCGTCACGCAGATTCTCGGGATTCCATTTCTGGAAGTCCCACATCGCGCAGCCGGAGAGTGAGCCCAGAACCACAGCAATGCCACAAGTTCGACCAACGAGAATCAAAGTTCGCACGATCAAGCCGAATTCTCCGCTTGCGGTTTAGCTCAGGGCCGCGGAGTATCCCAAGAATCCGCTGAAGCCGCAAGCGGAGCTATCGCACTCAAACCATGGTGACCTCCGGTCCCAGGGTTCCCGCCCCGTTTCGCTCAAGCCCCGCACTCCGCCAGCCGATAACGATTTCGCGCGTGTCTCTATGCGCGCGGTTCGTTGCTAGCAGGGGGGCTGGAAACGCGGTTCGTTATCCAGCCGATGTTGCGCCGCTCTCGCCGCCTCTGCCGCCTCCTTTGCTCGATGTTGATCGCTGGCATTGCGCTCGGCACTAGCGGCTGCAACTTGATCATCCCGGAAATCTCCCACCAGCCGACGATCCACAATCCGTTCCCGCAGCTCTCGAAGGTGGCCATCGTGCCGTTCTTCAACCAGAGCGACGACCCGACGGTCGATGGCCGGGAATTCGCCCTGGCTTACTTTGCCGAGCTGCAATCGGTGCCCGGTTTCGAGGTGGTGCCCCTGGGCGTCGTCGAGGAGGCGATCCAGGACGAGCAGATCGACTTGTCGAATCCGGCCGGCATCCGCCATCTGGCCGACGTGCTGGAAGTCGACGCGGTCGTGGTCGGCGCAGTGACCGACTTCACGCCGTACTATCCGCCCCGCTGCGGCATGCGAGTCGAATGGTACGCGCGGAATCCCGGCTTCCATGAAATCCCGGCTGGTTACGGCTTGCCGTGGGGCACGCCCGACGAGGAGTACATCCCGGCACCGCTGGTCTTCGAGGCGGAGCTGGCGCTGGCGAAGGCGCAGCTGGCGACGCAGTCACCGAACTGTGCAGCGCCAACGGATCCCGCCGCGCCACCGGCGTCGACGACCAACGGCGGCTCACTGGTGCCGGATCAGCCAGCAGAGAACGGCGACCGCCTGGTTCCGGGTAGCGCCGGTTCAAAACCGGTCGACGTTCGCGCGGTCAAGCAGACCGAGTTTGTGCAGACGACCGATCTGGCCGTCGATCAGACGCCGGTGCCGGCACCCGTTATGCCGGGTATCACTGATTCGAGCGGCACGACCGGCGCGATCGGTGTACCCGCTATGTTACCACCTGACTGGCCCGACGAGCGTGGCTTCATTCCGCCACCGCCGATGCCGGTGCGGCCGCCGTGTGTGCCGAACGACGGTCCGGTTATGTCGCATACGGCAATTTACATCGGAAATAACAGCGAATTCACCGAAGCGCTGGCCAGCTACTACTCGTTCCGCGACGATGCGCGCTTCGGCGGATGGCAGACTTATCTCGAGCGCAGCAACGACTTCATCCGCTTCTGCTGTCACATGCACATCGCGGAAATGCTCTCGGCGCACGGTGGAGCTGGTGAATCGAGAGTGGTGTGGCGATGGCCGGAAAACCGATAACTGGTTGTTAGAGTCGATCACTTGTTGCGGTCAGGTAAACCGGCCAAATGTTACCGGCACGCGCGACGAGCCGCTCGACTGACTCCCGCAACCGACCCGCTCCTGGCTGACGCAGGCCGCCGCGGCGGCTCGGCCGCTCCCCCCGCCCCCGCTCATTGATGGAGAATGATCCACGTGAACGACGACATCAATGTCCTCGCTCTGGTCAAAGGCAAGGAACGCTACATCTTTCTCTACGATGATGCGCACCGCGCCGACACGTTGCGGATGCTCGGCCGCCACGCGTCGAACCCGGAGCTGAGCTTCTCCTGGTACGACGCCGCCGTGCTCAGCCAAAAGATTCGCGCCGAAGAACGCGCCCAACGCAAGCAAGCGAACCGGCTGGGACTCCCGCAAGTGAGCGACACGGAAGAGCTGTTCTAGGGCGAGTCGAGAGCGGAGGGTCGAAGAGTCTGCTGAGATGCCCACGCAAGTGTTGGCTCTGGCTGTCACCTCTCAATCCTGGACCCTCACTACTCCCGCCATGCGCAAAGAAATCGGCAGCTTCCTGCAGTACATGCGCGTCGAGCGTGGGGCGTCCGAACACACGCTCAAGAGCTACCGCGAGGACCTCGTGGCGCTCGCCGATTATCTCTCCGGCGACGATGGCGCCTGTCCCGCGCCAGGGAGCATTACGGTCGTGGAGCTGCGGGGCTTCGTCTCCGCGCTGCAT
Organism: uncultured Planctomycetota bacterium; assembly: GCA_963808175.1. Lineage (GTDB taxonomy): Bacteria > Planctomycetota > Planctomycetia > Pirellulales > Lacipirellulaceae > DASYDU01. Next base: position 23,235 of record CAWEEU010000001.1, read on the forward strand.
GAGGCGGGTTACGCTAAGTCGTCGATCGCCCGGCGGTTGGCCTCGGTGCGGAGCTTTTTTCGCTTCGGCCAGCGCGAGGGTTGGCTCAAAGCGAACCCTGGCAAAGCGCTCCGCAATCCGCGCAAATCGCAGAAGCTGCCCCACTGGCTCTCGACGGACGAAGTCGGGAAATTGCTCTCCGCACCGCAGGGCCAGGACCCGCCGGCGCTGCGCGACCGGGCAATCCTCGAGACGCTCTATTCCGCAGGGCTGCGCGTGAGCGAGCTGGTGGGCCTGGCGGACGGCGATCTCGATTTCAAGGCCGGCGTGGTCCGCGTCCGCGGCAAAGGCAAACGCGAACGGATGGCCCCGATCGGTTCCCACGCGATCCGAGCCATGAAGGAATGGCTCGCCGTCCGCGAGCTCTCGCCGCGCATCCCCACCGGCCGCGAGGCCCCCGTCTTCGTCAACCGCTTCGGCACGCGGCTCACGACGCGGAGCGTGGCCCGGATGCTGGAAAAATATCTCCGCGAAACCGGCCTCGACCAGCGCACCAGCCCCCACACGCTCCGTCACAGCTTCGCCACGCACCTGTTGGATCGCGGCGCCGACATCCGCAGCGTGCAGGAGCTCTTGGGCCACAAGAGCCTGGTGACAACACAGATTTACACGCACGTGAGCACGAGCAATCTCAAGGCCGCGTACGAGAAGGCGCACCCGCGGGCGGGGTGACGTCAAACAATCGATCCCCGCGACTCGTCGTGTCATCGCGCCATATCCCGACGGAACTGACGTACCTTGTACTCGCGGATTCCATTGCTGCGCGCAAGCTTTAATTCGTTCTCAAAAACGAGAGCAAAGAACTTGACGAATACGCTACGATGCGAGTTTTTCGGCAATACCCTGGCCTGCGGTCGGCGGCGGCAATGGTTTGCCGTCCTTATGGCACAACTCGATCGTTTCATCGACGATTTGGCACAACTCGGCAAATACCTGTTGCTGATCGTCTCCGTGGCAACCGCCGAAAAATAGACCCGGAGAAGTCCCCACGTAGCATCCATCCTCTTCAGACCACTCGACGATCTTCACGTATCGATCACTATCTCTCATGACTTCGATTCCTTAATGGCCCGCTTCACGTCTCGTTCCTGATATACCTTGGCGTCGCTGCCTTCTTTTCCAGCCAAGACAACCGATTTTGAGACCATCGGATGAATGAAATTCCGATGGCTCCCCTTGCCCCCACGATTGACGAACCCGGCCCGCTCCAGATCACGGATCAGCTCGCGAATCTTTCGTGGCATTGGCGCGGCCCACGTGAGTGTTGCTGCCTGAATTATACCAGAAGCGCGTGGGTCGCAAAACTGCATTACCCCGAGTGACTCGTGCGAGCTGTGCCGACCTCAACTTACGGATAATACACGCTGCCATCCACGCGTTTCACAAACCCGTATGACGGTTTCACACCTGCGAGCGTTGGCAGACCATCCGCGTCGATGCAAATCACCAGGTCGCCGTTGGGCTTCTTTTCCCAACAATCAATGGTGAACCAGACGTCGCGCCCGTTGACCGTGCGTTCCAAAAGCGGTTGCTCTTCGGCGTCACGGTCCAAGTCGGCATACGGCCAGTTTTCGCACTCGGCGCCGAATTCGTTGACGGCCTCGCGCATCAACCGCCAGTTCTCGGTGTAGGTACGAAAAAGACGTCGAATCACGTGACGGGTACCGTGTGCAGAGTGATGCAACGCAAGTCGAGTTCTTCGGCAACCCAAGTATATGGTCCACTGGGGCGATCAACGCCAACCATCCGTCCAGCACGATCCGCGCCGCCGTCACATCCGGACTCCGGCAGTTGCAAAACCGGCACTTCGTTGACCCTACTCTTACTGTGACGTAGATATTTGGCGACACCGTTGCGCTAGAATTCCCTAACCAAGTCGCGTGGTCGACGAACGAACTATTGCCGTCATTAGCCGCTCCCGTCCCCCTGACGCTCCCATGAACAAATCCTCCCTGCTGCTGGTAGACGACGATCGCCGCGTGCTGGAATCGATGGCCGACTGGCTGCGCGGCCAGGGTTACGATCTCGACACGGCGGCCCGCTATGCCGACGCCCTCGAAGCCCTCCGCCGCAAGTCATACGACCTGGTGTTGGCCGACGTGCGGCTCGGCGACGGCGACGGCTTCGACCTGTTGGAACAATGCCGCCGCAACTGGCCGAGTATGCAGGTGATTCTGCTCACAGGCTATGGCACGCCGGACGGCGCGATCGAAGCGATCCGCACCGGTGCGTTCGACTATCTCACCAAGCCGTTGATCGATGATGAACTGTTGATGTCGGTCGAGCGGGCACTGTCACAGCGGCACGTGATCACCGAAAACTCGAACCTGCGGGCCCAGCTCGATCGCCGCGTCGGGCTCGACAACGTGATCGGCCGCGATCCGCACATGATGCGGGTTTACGACATCATCAACAGCGTCGCCGACACGCGGGCCACCGTGCTCGTGACCGGCGAGAGCGGCACGGGTAAATCGATGATCGCCCGCGCGATCCATCGCCGCAGCAGCCGCTCCAAGGGTCCGTTTGTCGAAGTCGCCTGCGGGGCGCTGCCGGAGACGCTGCTCGAGAGCGAGCTGTTCGGCCATGTGGCCGGCTCGTTCACCGGGGCGACGGGCGAAAAGATGGGCAAATTTCTGCAAGCCGACGGCGGCACGATCTTCCTCGACGAGATCGGCACGTCCAGCCCGGCCATGCAAGTCAAGCTGCTCCGCGTCTTGCAGGAGCTGAAGTTCGAGCCGGTCGGCGGCACGAAGACGTTTGAGGTCGACGTCCGCGTGATCTTGGCCACGAACGAAGATCTGTCGCAAGCGGTCGCCCAAGGCCGTTTCCGGCAGGACCTGTACTACCGCATCAACGTGATCAACATCGAGCTGCCGCCGCTGCGAGCGCGGGCGAGCGACATTCCGCTGCTGGCTCACGCGTTTCTCGAACAGGTCCGCGAGGACGCCCGCCGCACGGTGACCGGCTTCGCGCCGGAGGCGATGCTCGCATTGGAGCGCTACCATTGGCCGGGCAACGTCCGTGAGCTGCAAAACGTCGTGGAGCGCGCCGTCTTGTTGGGGAAGGAGCCGCTGATCATGCTGGCGGACTTGCCGGCCGACATCCGCGGCGCGATGAACGTGGTCGTCAGCTCTCCGAGCGGTCAGCGGACGCTGAAGGAAGCGCTTGAAGGGCCGGAGCGGCAGATCATCTTGAGCGTGCTCGAGTCGAACGGCTGGAACCGCAACATGACCGCCGACCAGCTCGGCATCAACCGCACGACGCTCTACAAGAAAATGAAGCGGCTGGGCCTGGAAGACTCTCATCCGCTATCGATCTGAAAGTTAGCCGCCGAGCTTTTCTCGGCGCGAGACGGCGGCGGGTCAAGCCCGCCGGCTAACTGCAACAGACTCTCGCCGTTGCTCACGACTCGGCGATCACGCGTACGAAATCGAACGACGTCACGATGCCGTAGAGGTTGAATCGCTCGTCCATCACCAGCACACGGTGGATGTCCTGGCTCAGCATCTTTTGCGCGACTTCTTTCAGGGACGTGTCGCGGCCGACGGAAATCAGTTCCCGCGTCATGACTTCCTCGACACGCACGTCACCGAATTCTTCGAGCCCAAATGCCGAGAGCGGCACACTCTCCCACCGCCCGATGTCGTTGTTGAAGTGCTGCATCATTCCATTGTCGGGGCTGTCTTCGGCGTGTTCTTCCTCGAAACCGAGGACGTCGCTTGCGGTGATCAGCCCGACGCAGCGCGATTTGTCATCCATCACCGGCAGGCCCGTGACGTGATTCTCCGTCATTAGCGCGAGGGCGTCGCGCAGCGTGTTGTTCGGCGACACGGTGACCATGTCGCGTTGCATGACGTCGGCAGCCACCAATTGACGGAGCGTCGTATTGGCCATAATGCACTCCGATACCGTTTAGTTCATTAACTCGACGAGCGGCCGTCGCTCTGCCGACGGCCTTGCCAGTATAACGCGCCCGGGCCGCCGCGAAATTGCTTCTTCGCCCTTTTTTGCGTCGTGCCCCACAAGACGCTGCGGCGTTGAGGTAAGACGTCGTCCCAAGTGTGACGCGCGGGGCCCCGCCGAACAGGCGACAGACACTGCCAACTTAAGTCGTCGGGGAATCCTCGGCGGGCGACTCCGCTGCGGAACCTGAGCTCGTGGACGCCTGTTGCGACGTCGAGAGCGCCTTGTCAACGACGGGCAGAAACTCCTTGGCAAACTTCATGCACGGGCTTTCTTCGGTCGTCTCGCGGTAGTCTCGCATATTGCTCGTGAAATACAACTTGAACAGGGACGGCGCATTGCCGAATTCCCAACGCACGATTTTCGGCGCCTTCCATTCGACCGTGCCGTCGTCGGACGGTTTATACCATGCCCAAAACACGCGGATCAGCTGCCGGCCCAGCGAATCTTCTTTGACAAACGTGTTCGTGTAGAATTCGCCCATGTTCTTCTTGTCGAAGACGAACGGCTGCAACGAGTTTTCGGGCGCTCGGGTCGTGAACCCGGAGGATGGATAGCAGACGTCCGGCGTATGACGCATGATGTCTTTCGAGTGACCTACGATCAGCCAAATCGTGACGACTTCGCCGGTGAGCGAATTCTTGTATGCTCGCGAAACATACCCCTTCGCTCCGGCGGTCATCTTGACCTGCTCTTCGACGGGCAGATCTGTCCCGTGCCAGTCGCCGATGTCTTCCGGGATATTCTTCAACAGCGCGGCAAACTGCTCCTGCGTCATGGTGGAGCCTTGAAATCGGCCCGACATCCGGGCCTCCGCCACGGTCAGTCCAACGACGGCCAATATGCCGAGAACGATAGGCACTTGACGAAACATGGGAGAATTACCTCGCTGTGCAGGACACGCCGAAATGGCGGGACGAGAACCGACCCTTTCACGGTAGGCTCATGCCAGGTGAGTGTCAAGCAAGCGGGCGGCCCCGCCGCAGATAGTCGGCAAGGGCCGCATAATCGTCACTCGCAGGCCAGATTTAGAGCGCGGCGCTTTGGGCCCAGGGTGGTGACGGAGGCGGATCGCTCGTGGACACCCGCGAGGCAGCGGTCGGGCGAACGGCGGCAGGTCGGGCAGCGCTCTGAGCCTGGCTCTGCCCCGCGGCATTCAGTCCCATCGAGAGCGAACGAGGGAGCGCGGGCGGCGGATCGTGCTCGCTGGTCGGACCAAGTGGCTGTGTTTCCACGTCCGGCAAGGGCACACTCGGCAGCTTCTGTTCGAGGGACTGGCTTTCGGCCGGATTCTCGCCGGGCGGCGTGGGCGTCTTTTCCGTCGGCTCTTCCCGTTTGGGCGACGATGGTGGCGCTGCGGCGTCTTCCAATTCGGCCGACGGCGTTTCGCTTGGGCCTAGTTCGGGGCTAACTCGCCCCGCGGCCTCGGTCGGCGTCTTGCTCGGTGTCGGTTGAAGATTTGCTCCTGGCCAGAGTCGCCAGCGTCCCGGGTAGTAGCCCCATTCGCAAGTGTTGGGATAACAGGAACCGTCCGCCGCGCACGGCGGTGGCGTCGGCGGATCAATCAACGGAGCCCGGCCCACTGCGAGGCTCGTCACACCGCACACCATCAGAAGGGTGCAACCGTTAACAATTCGATTCATGACCCTGCCTCCCCAATTCGATTTCCATTATGTCGAATGTCTGATCTCTTGCCGCAGTACACGCGACTACAACGTGCCTAGACCGAAGCGATCGATCCGGTTGGCCATTGCCGTACCGAGCGAGACCCAACCGAAGAGTCGTTCAAACGGTGCGGTGAGCTTCTGTAGAGCGCGGTCGAAGTACAAGTAAGGATCCTGAGCGATGAACAGGCGGTCGCCCGGCAAGAGTTGGTAGTTCGTCGCGGTGGACGCGCCTTGGGTGATGTCGTCCCAATTGACGGGCAGGATCTGCTCACAGCCCACGCCGTTGGGCGCGGGGCGGGCGATCCAGATCTTCTTCGACGAGAGTTGCGACAACCCGCCGACCGTCGCCACCGCGTCGAGCACGGTTTCGTTGCCGGTGATCGGGGCCGTGGTCACATTGTCGCCGAAGCCCGCCCCTTGCGTCACGACGTAATACTTTTTGCTGTTGTAGGCAAAGATGTCGACGACCACTTGAGGGCCTTCGAGATATTCGGAGAGCTGTTGCTCGATTGCGTGCCTGGCTTCGTCAATCGTTAGCCCCGTCACGTAGACTGAACCGTAGGTACCCAAGTTGACTCGACCGTCCGGGCCGACCAGGTGCTCGCCTTGGATTTGTTGGGCCCCCGACGAGAATGCCAACGACACCGAGACCTGCGGGGACTGCAACACTTGCGACAAGTGTTGCTGGATCGCCGATTGCGCTTCGTCGGTCGTGAGTCCGACGACCTTCACGTGACCGTACGAGGGACCCAGATCGACGGTCCCTTCTGGATCGACCGCGAATGCGTCGGCGATCGGTTGATCGGGCAACGTGCCAAGCACGCGAATCAACAGACCGTCGAAAACTTCAATCTTGTGTGGCGGCTTGGGGACGACTTTGATCGCATTGATCATCAAAATATCGGGAGGTTCGATCACGTACGGCGGCAAGGAAACCTTATCCAGTTCGCGCGGCACAGGGCTGGTGAGCGACGGGTCCGGGGGTGTGATCGGAAACGAATTGGTCGGCCCAAAAAAGCTCGTGCATCCGCTGCTGGCTGCCAGCCAAAGGGCCAGGCAGATTGCACGGGCGACGTTGCGGCAAAGGGAACGCATCATGGCATTTCTCAGTTCGCGTTGGGCGAAACGACCTGCGGGATCGAGCCGGCGCTCGCTCTTCCCTCCTAACCGATAAACTCGGCACACTCGTACTAATCGGAAAAGTCTGCCACCAACTTTGCCTCCGCGTGTAAAAATCGAGGAATTGGCGGTCCTGGCGCCGGACTTCGACACGCAGGTTCGCTAAATCGGGCGGTTTGCGGAGACGGCGCGGTGGCAGCGGCTGCCGCAGGCTTTGCTGGCTTGCTACCGACAGCGGTGCGTCCCAGCGAGATCGCACTCCCTGCTTTTCGGCCCAACCGCACGTGCCAGGCATGCGTAGTAAGGCGAAGCTTCGATCAAGGTGTCCGCGGTGGAAACGTGTCAACAGCCTTTTTTCACGCGGATGCTCTCACGGGAGGGCGACGTACAAGCATAATCGCTGTAATTGATACGGCTTACCTCGCGGGGCTCGAAATCGCAATTTGTCCGGAGTTTTTCGCGGTTTTTTGCCGCGCTGCGACGGTCGGGCTGTTTGACAGATTTTCGCGATCCGCTTATTCTCAATTCGGAGACCGAGCGCTGGTGCGACCGGCGAGGAATTTGTTTTCGGCTCCACTCGGCGACGATTTTCGGAGCGAATCGTCCTGATGAGGAAAGTGCATCGCGCCGCTGCGGAGAGAACCCCGATCCGCACGCCGGAGCGGCACTTTCAACGTGGCGCACCATGGGCGGCAGGCCGCTGCCTGGATCGCTGGCCTGGGAGCAGAGGATCTGCGAGCAGTCGCTGTTCGTCTGGAGTCTGGTCAGGCGTCGCTTATCGGATTGGGAGTGACGGAGACAGATGAATCGTCTTGTTTTCCGTCGCACGCAACCCGAAAAGAATCGTTTGACAACGTACTAAGCTGGATGGCGCGCTGATCGACGCTCAACCGTTGTTCCAACGGATTTCGATTCGACCGAAACCGTCAGTTCTGAATTTCACTTGACGAGACATCTCACGAGAAGCAGATCGCCATGAGTCAGCCGACCCGTCCAACCGTTCCCCCCGCCTTTCGTCCCGCCAGCATGCCGGCTGCTTCCGCTGGGGAAGTGTCGTGGAGCGATCCAACGCAACGTGGAACGCTGATCGCGCTCGGCGTATTGACGGTCGCGCTGGTGGCGGCCTATTGGGACACGTTTTCCCTCGTGTACGCGGAATGGTCCAACCCGCTCTATTCACACGGATACATCGTCCCAATTTTCGCATTGGGACTGTTGTGGGTACGTTTTCAGCCGTTTCGCCCGGTTCCGGCGATCGAACGCTGGGCCGGCTTGGGAATCTTGGTTTTGGGACTCTCGCTCCGTCTGTTCGGCGTCTACATGACGATGGCGCCGGTGGATCGCTACTCGTTCCTGATCGCCATCGTCGGTGCGTTCATGCTCGTCGGCGGCTGGCACACGATTCGGTGGGCGGGACCGGCGCTTGGGTTTTTGTTTTTCATGTTTCCACTCCCCTCGACACTGGAGCACAACATCCTCTGGCGATTGCAGACGCTGGCCAGCGTCGGCAGCACGTTTATCTTGCAGACGATGGGGGTCGCCGCCTTCCGCGAGGGGAACTTGATCAAAGTGCCAGGCGCCAATCTCAACATCGCCGATGCCTGCAGCGGTCTGCGGATGCTGACGATCTTCGGAGCGCTGGCCGTGGCGATGGTGTTTCTGGTCGAGCGGCCCTGGTGGGACAAGTTTATCATTCTCTTGAGTGCCGTCCCGATTGCCCTGATCGTCAACATTATTCGGATCACTGCGACGGGGCTGTTGTACATGGCGGTCGGCCAGGATAACGAGTTTGCCGTGAAGCTAGGCCACGATTGGGCCGGTTTCTTTATGATGCCGCTGGCGCTAGGTTTCCTGTGGATCGAATTGCAGATTTTGGAAAGACTCACCGTCCCGGTCGAAGCGGCCCAGTACAGGCCCGTTGGGGGCCGTTCGGCGGCGATTCCCGTACGCTGAAATCGCCGTTGGAGCCTTTCCCCGCGACGGGGACCGTTGAATAATTGCCACATAAGTTGAAAAAAAACAGCAGACTTATCGCCGGCGGGGCCTCGGTTGGGGTTCTATGTCGAGCTTTCGCCGGAGTTTTCGGATTCTCGACCCGCTCCGTATCGGTTTGGCAAGCCAGTTGCGGTTGTGAACCACCCCGAGGATATTGCTCTACGCGGCCCCACCGGCGGGCCTAACCGTCAACACCTGAGAGTTGTTCCATGACGTATCGCGACGATCAAGAATCGCCCGCCCCGAATTCCCCTCACGCAATGGTCGGCGGTCAGTATTCCCAGGCCGCGCTGGTCCCGCAAACCAATGGCCATGCACCTCCTGCCGTCATCTACTCCACCGCCCATAATTACGCGCCCGTGACGGATGTGCTCCGCGGTGGGATGGACGCCAACTCGTTTGCCAATTGCCTCCGCCGCCGCTGGCTGCTGGCGATTTGTATGGGATCGGTCGTAGCTGCCGCGACGGCTGGCATCCTTTGGTTCACATTCCCGGAAACTTCTCAGGCGATCGCCCTGTTCGAAGTCTCGAGCGAACAGCCGACGATGCTTGGCGACACGAAAGTAACCGGGGCGAAGGACTTCGACATTTTGCAGCGAACGCAATTGGCCTATCTGAAAAGTTACTTCGTAATCCAGGCCGCTCTGCGGGCTCCAGGTATGGAGGCGTTGGGGATCTTGGCCGGAGAACCCGACAAAGAGCAGTGGTTGATTGAGGAGCTGGTGCCGACGTTCCAACAGAACAGCGAAATCTTGAGCATCGCGCTCGTCGGCGATTCCACCTATAGAGAGGATCTGCGCAAACTAGTCAACGCAGTGTCGGACGCCTATTTGAATGAAGTCGTGTTCAAAGACCGGCAGCAGCGACTGATCGTCCGCGATGCGTTACAGTCCAGCTATACCAATCTGAGCAATGAGATTCGCAAGAAGCTCGAAGTTCAAAATGCATTGGCCGAAGATTTGGGATACGTCGACCCTCGCAAGCGAGACACCGAAACTGACTTGCTGATGCACGACATCGGCGAGGCATCGAAGTCCAAAGGCGCGCTCGAGGGCAAATTGGCGGAAGTCCAGACGTCGTTCATGGTCGCCCAACAGCAACTCAAGGATCCTGCCATGATCGACGTCATGGTCGATGAAAAGCTCGCCAACGATCCGAACATGAGCATGATGAACCAGGAACTGATGCAGCTCCAGTATCAGAAGAGTGCGCAAGAGGGTGTGATGAAAGGCGGTCGTTCGAAAGAAGGCGATCGCCTTGCCGCGCAGATCCGGGCAAAGCAACAGACGATGGCGCAATATAAGGCCCAAATGAAGGCCCAAATTGCCGGCCAGGAAAATGGCAAGCCGAATCAGCAGCTGCAAATGATCCGCCAAGAGTTTCAGATTCGCGCCGGCGTCCTCCAATCGCAAATCCAGGCTCTAGATAAGACGATCCAGGAGAAGAAGGAACGCTTGGACGCCAAGAGTCAGAAATCCGTCGAACTTGAAGTCGGCGCCGCTGAAATCGAACAACTTCAACAAATCGCCGGCGACATGAGCCTTAAGCTCGAAGAATTCGACGTTGAAGCGGTGGCACCGGACCGTATCCGTCGCCTTCAGCAGGCCACGGTCACCCCGGCGATCAATGCCGCGACGCGCTACGCGATCGTCGGTTTGGGCGGGATTGGTGGCTTTGCCCTCACCTGTTTCGGAATCGCATATCTCGAGTTCCGCAACCGCCGGCTCGATGGTCCCGAACAGGTCGACGAGGGACTCGGCATCCGCGTAGTTGGTACGCTGCCCGCCCTTTCGGCTCGCAGAATGCTTGACGCGGATCATCCCATCGTCGCTCAGCTGACCGAATCTATCGACAGCGTGCGAACGCTCTTGATGCACGATTCCTCGTCGAAACGACGGCAGGTCGTGTTGGTGACCAGTGCCACTACCCAGGAGGGCCGGACCACGGTCGCCAGCCAATTGGCAGCCAGCCTGGCCCGGGCCGGCCGGCGCACTTTGCTGGTCGACGGAGACGTTCGCCGCCCCGCGCTGCATGCCCTGTTCGACGTTCCGCTGGAAGACGGCTTGTGCGAAGTCCTGCGGGCCGAGGTCGACGTAGCCGACGTCATCCGACCGACCCACGCCGAAGGCCTTTGGCTGCTGACTGCCGGCTATTGCGACGTCGATGCGATCCATGCCCTGGCGACCGAGCAGATGCAGCCAGCGTTCGAGAAGCTCCGCAGCGAGTACGACTTCATCATCATCGACGGGGCCCCGGTCCTCGGCATGTCGGACGCGCTGATTTTTGGCCAGTATTGCGACGGGGCGATCCTGTCTGTCCGGCGCGATTTCAGCCAGATGCCCAAGATCAACGAAGCCGCCTCGCTGCTGCGGAGCGTCGGCGTCCGGATGATTGGCTCGGTGGTCAACGGCGTCCATTCCAAGTGCGACGACCGCGTCACCCAGTTGCGGCTAATCGCCCCCAAGTCGGAGCGGGAACTGCAATCCGTCTAGCGGCTGCTGCCGCCGCGATCAGGCAGACGCGATTTCAAAAATCTGAACGGGCAACGGGCGGCCAGCTGAGCCGCCCGTTGCTTTTTGGATCGCCACTTTTTCGAGCGGTTTCGCGTCGCCGCCGCTCGGGCCGGCCACTCCGCAATCTCGGCCGCCGCCGGCCAGTTTTCTGTCCCTTGGCCTGCTAGGTTGCTTTTCAACCGGCAATTCTTCCGCTAGGATGCGTGATCCGCAAACAGCCAACACAGCCCGGCGGCTCTGTCGTTGACTGGCCCCCCGTTTTTGCGACGCGGCGCGGAAAGCGCGACGGGCCCGAATTGGCCCGCCCACCCACACTGACAGCTTCCCTAGCCAACATGGTTGGCGGGTTTCGTCTTTCCTTTCGATTTCTGACATTGGAGAAATTCGGACATGGCAATGACTCCACAGGCCGTCCTGGCGATGTGTCGCGAACGGGACATCAAGGCCGTCGATTTGCGGTTCATGGACTTCCCCGGCATTTGGCAGCATTTCACGATCCCCGTCGGCAAGCTCGAAGAAGAGATCTTTGAAGAAGGCCTCGGCTTCGACGGCTCGAGCATCCGCGGCTGGCAGGCGATCAACGAAAGCGACATGCTGCTGTTGCCCCAGGCCGACACCGCGTTCGTCGATCCCTTCACCGAGATTCCCACGCTCTGCATGATCTGCAACGTACAGGATCCGATCACTCGCGAAGATTACTCGCGCGATCCCCGCAACGTCGCCCGCAAGGCGGTCAACTACCTCAAGAGCACCGGGCGTCGCCGACACTTGCTTCATCGGCCCCGAGGCCGAGTTCTTCATCTTCGACGACGTCCGCTTCGACCAGACTCCCAACGCCGGCTATTTCTTCCTCGACAGCGACGAAGGCCAGTGGAATCGCGGCCGCGACTACCGCGCCGAAGGGATGGGGCCAAACCTCGGCTACAAGCTGCGCCACAAGGAAGGCTACTTCCCGGTTCCGCCCGCCGACTCGCTTGATGGACATCCGCAACGAGATGATGCTCACCATGATCGAGTGCGGCATGGACGTCGAGGCCCAGCACCACGAGGTGGCCACCGCCGGCCAGTCGGAAATCGACCTGCGAGTTCGCCGAACTGGTGCGAGATGGGCGACCAGATGTGCCTCTACAAGTACATCATCAAAAACGTCGCCAAGAAGTACAACAAGACCGTCACGTTCATGCCCAAGCCGCTGTTTTCCGACAACGGTTCCGGCATGCACACCCACATCTCGTTCTGGAAGGGTGGCCAGCCGATTTTTGCGGGCAACGGCTACGCCGGACTGAGCGAGGCGGCCTTGTTTGCCATCGGCGGCATCCTCAAGCATGCCCCGGCGATCCTGGCGTTCGCTTGCCCCACGACCAACAGCTACAAGCGGTTGGTGCCGGGCTACGAAGCGCCGGTGAACCTGGCCTACTCGCAGCGGAACCGCTCGGCCTCGTGCCGCATCCCGATGTACAGCCCGAGCCCGAAGGCCAAGCGGATCGAGTTCCGCTGCCCCGACCCGAGCTGCAATCCCTATCTCTCCTTCGCCACGCTGATGATGGCCGCGCTGGATGGCATCCAGAACAAGATCCATCCGGGCGAGCCGCTGGACAAGGACATCTACGACCTGGCTCCGGAGGAGCTGGCCGAAGTGCCCAAGACGCCCGGCTCGCTGTCCGATTCGCTCGAAGCCCTCGCCAAGGACCACGAGTTCCTGTTGCGCGGCGACGTCTTCACCGAAGACGTGATCCACACCTGGATCTCGTACAAGCGGAAGAACGAAGCCGAAGCGATGGCCCTCCGCCCGCATCCCTACGAGTTCTGCCTGTACTACGACATCTAAGCGACCCGGCCTGGGCCGCGTCGCTTGCGACGCGCGGTCTGCGGTCCGTCTGCCGCTCAATATCCACGACTGCAACCACATCGAGCGGGCTGCCCTGGCAGTCCGCTCGCTTTTCTATTCTTCCAGGGTCGTTCGTCAATCCGAAGCGAATCATTCCGCGTAAATCGGGACGCGGTGCTAGACCGACTTCGTCAAGAATAGAGCCTGGCCGGAGCCCTTGTAATAGGTCGGCGACGCATACCCCAGAGATTCATAGAGCTTGCGCGCCGGATTGGCCTCGAGAACTTCGAGCGTGACCTTGGTGCAGCCGAGCGACCGGGCTTTCTGCTCGACAGCCGCGAGTAATTGCCGGCCCACTCCGCGCCGGCGATATTCGGCCGTGACCGCCAGGTCGTGCACATTCAACAGCGGCCGGGCCGCAAATGTCGAGAACCCGCGGAAGCACACGGCGATGCCGACCGGTTTTTCACCGTCAAACGCCAGCACGATTTCGGTCGTGGGATGTTCTTGCAGCCCGGGGACGAGCCGCTCGCGCACCTCTTCTTCCAGCGGCTGGCCGCCGCCCATCGGGTCGCTCGCGTAAGCGTCGAGCATCTTGCAGACGGCCTGTTGATGCTCAGGCCGCTCGAGATCGGCTTCCACAATTTCGATCGTCATCGGTGGCCCGCTCATCGTCGGCGTTCCAATAGGCCGGCCCGCGGCGTGCGATCGGGAAACGCGACGCCTGCCAATCCCGCCGCCCGTCGCCAAATGCTGATTTGCCCAATGTGCAGGCTCTCGTGGTGCACGAGCAGATCGGGCAGCATAAATTCCACGGTGGGATACACCTTCGCCCACCGTTCGAGCGACGGCGGCTGCTGAAACGCTTGCGGTTTCGCAGCCAAGAGCGCTTGGGCTACCTGCTCATGCCCTTGCTCGAATCGCGACACAATCGCCTGCTTACTCCCGTAGGGTTTGATGTCGTCCACCGGCCCCTGCCCCGCGAAGCCAAACAGCGGATCATTCTTCGGATCGTCGACCGGCTCCCCGGCCAAGAGCTGCAGCGTGACCGGATGATACATCGCCAGGTGCCCCAGAATCCATGCGGGATGATTCATGTTCCCGCCCGGACGCAGCACGATCTGCTCGTCGCTCAAATCCGCCACTAGCGCTCGGGCATAGCGCAGCTGATTGTCCCAAGCATAAATCATTGATTCAACGCTGAACATTTTAACCTCCATCGAGAGAAATGGGGACTGCGGTCAAACATAGTTGGGGCGCCAACGGCCGACCATCCCCAGCCGCAAGCATGTTGGACAACATGACAAACCGCGCCAACAGAGGTTCGCCGTCGACCACCTCGGCCTGTGGTGAGAATTGGTGGTAGTGGTTCCAAGAGTCAAGCCTATCCACTCCATTTCAACTTCCCTTTACAAACCGCCTCCACAAGCGGATATTGAGGCCGAAGGACATACAAGCGGCTCCGGGCAAGGCAGGCCCGAGGTATAATCGGGGTAGGGACTCCTCGATTCGGCCGCTGTGGGCAGTCGTCATGGTGGATTCAGAACATAATGCGGAGAGCGGCGTCACGACGCCCGCTCCCCGCATCGCCGCGATCGACGTCGGCTCGAATAGCGTCCGGCTGGTCGTCGCCGAGGTGCTCGCGTCCGGCGGCTACCGCGTCCTCGACGAAGAACGCGAGAACACCCGGCTCGCCGCTTCGCTCGCGGCAACCGGCGAACTGGGCCCGGCTGCCGTCGAAGCCACGATCACGGCCCTGCGCCGCTTTCAATCGATCGCCACCGGCTATGGTGTCGGCCGCATCTCCGCGATCGCCACCAGTGCCGTCCGCGACGCCGAAAACGGACCTGAGTTTTGCCAAAGAGTCCACAACGAACTCGATCTCGACGTCGAGGTGATCTCGTCCAACGAAGAGGCCCGGCTGGCTTTCTTGAGCGTGCAGCGGGCGTTCGACGTTTCCGGCCGCGAAGTGGCGGTCGCCGACATCGGCGGCGGCAGCACCGAAATCATCCTGGCCTCCAGCGGACTGATCGACCAGATCTACACCACGCCACTTGGCGCCGTCCGCGTGGCGGAGAAGTGCGACGCTAGCGGCATCTCCACCACGCGCCAACTCGAGCAGCTCCGCAAGTACGTCGACCGCGTGCTCAAGCGAGACGTCGGCAAGCTGCCGTTTGTTCCCAGTATGTTCTACGGCACCGGCGGCACGTTCACGGCGCTGGCGTCGATGATCATGGCCCGCGAAGGCCAGGCCGGCCAGCCGATGTGGGGCTTCCGCGTGACCGGTGCCCAGATTCGCCATCTCGTCACGGACCTCGCCCAGCTGACGCTCGAAAAGCGCAAGAAGGTGGCCGGCCTCAACCCTGCTCGTGCCGACATCATCGTCTCGGGGCTCGTGATCGTCGAGCGGATCATGAGCCATTTGCACGTGAACGTCGTGCAGGTCCATACGCGCGGCGTCCGTGATGGCTTGCTGCTGGAAATGGTCCAGGCCGCGTTCGGCTCTTCGCCGGAAGCGAACTCCAACGAGGCCCGGGCCGGTGCAGTCGAGCAATTCGCCAAGAGCTGCGGTGTCGACCTGCCACATGCCCGGCAAGTGGCCAAGATCGCCGGTTCCCTCTGGCAACAGTTGGCCGAGCCCCTTGGTCTGTGTCCCGCCGACCGCGAGCTGATCGAAGCCGCCTCAGTCCTGGCCAACGTGGGTTACCTGATCAACTTCGAAGATCACCATAAACACAGCTACCACTTGATTCTCAACAGCGAGCTGAACGGCTTCGAACGCGAGCAGCTGAGGTTGCTGGCGCTGGTGGCCCGCTACCACCGGGGTAGCCGGCCAAAGAAAAAACACGACGACTACCGCGCGCTGGGCGATGAAGATCGCCACCGTGTGGCCGCCGCCGCCGCGATCCTGCGATTGGCACTGGCGCTGGATCGCACGCACCAGCAGCGGGTGCGGGACATCCGCGCAGATCAGCGGAGACACGGTCGAGATCACGGTCGATGCCCAAGGCGATGCCGACGTCGACCTGTGGGCTGCCCGCTCCAAGGTCAGACTATTCGAACGAGTCTTCGGTCGCGAGGTGGTCTTCTCGGCCGGCGACGCGTCGGCGCGGCGGACCACTCCGGACGGAGAGCCATCTGCCGCTTCGCTCGACACCAGCAAGCCCGATGAGGAAGATGACCCGGTCGACGCGGCGGGCAACCGCTCGCGGCCGCGCTAAGGTTCTTCTCCGACTGCCTCTGGCGTGCGTGGCAGCCACACCACCATCTCGCCTTTGCCGCGGTTAGCCCAGGCGAAGTACGGAATTGCCGTGAACGCGACCGACTTGTCGGCGATTGTCTTGTCCTTGCTGTCGACCCGCTCGGCGATGCCGGTAATCACTTGCACTCCGGATAGCAGGTCCTCCCGAAACTCGGTCGCCAGCGGTGCATCGTCCTTGAGGACGAGGTCGCCCACTTTACCACCGGCCACGTCAGCGCCTTCGATACAAAACACCATTGGCCCGCGCATCGAGCGCGACTCTTCCACGGTCGGCCTCGACCTGCTCGTTGGCGACGACGCGGCGCACCGGCATCGGCAAGTCGAGCGTCACTTTGTCCCCCGCTTGCCACGCGCGGTCGATCACCGCATAGCCCTGCACCGGCTCGATGGCCACCGCTTGGCCGTTCACGGCCAACTTGGGCTGGGCATTTGACTTATCCAAAAACGAATACAGATCGGTCGGCCAAGCTTCGTTGCGAGCCCAACCCGGAATCCGCACATGCAGCGCAACTCTGCGCCGGCTGCTGCGGGTGTGACCGTGATCTCGACGTGTCCGCCCCACGGATAGCGGGTCTTCTGGTCGATCTCGACTTGCTCGCCGCCCACGTCGAGCTTGGCCGCGCCTTCGACGAACAGATTTACGTACGGTCCATCATCGCCCACCGCGTAGACGTATCCCGGCACCGAGGGGATGAAGCGGCACAAATTGGTCGGGCAACACGAGCAATCGAACCACTTGCTGCGGGCATAGTCGCCGCGGGCGGAAAGAGGGTTCGGGTAGAAAAACTCCTTTCCGTCCAGCGACACCCCCGAGATCACGCTGTTATAAAGCGCCCGCTCCAGAACGTCGATGTACTTCGAGTCGCCGTGCAAAAGGAACATGCGGTTGTTCCAGTAGCAAGTGGCGAGGTTCGCGCACGTTTCGCAGTAGGCCGTGCGGTTCGGCAGTTCGTAATTCTTGCCGAAGGCCTCACCTTGCCCCTTCGCCCCGATGCCGCCGGTGACGTACGTCTTCTTGCCGACGACGTTTTCCCACAACCGGTCGACTGCTTCGGCGAGATTGTCGTCGCCGGTGAGCGCCGCGACGTCGGCCGCACCAGAGTACAGATACATCGCCCGCACCGAATGCCCCACCGCTTCGTCTTGCTCGCGGAGCGGCTTGTAGTCCTGGCTATACTCGCCGTAGAGCTTGGGGCGGTCTTTCGTCGGCTTGCCGCGGAGATCGACGAAGTACTTCGCCAGCTCCAGATAGTCGCGATTGCCGGTCACGCGATACAACTTGACGAGTCCCAGCTCGACTTCCGGGTGCCCGGGCGGCACCTCGATCTTGCCGGGGCCAAACGTTTTGACCAACAGGTCGGCACTCTTGGCGGCCACGTCGAGAAAATTCTTTTCACCGGTCGCCTCGTAATGGGCGGCCGCCGCTTCGTACATGTGACCCAGGTTGTAGAGCTCGTGGCTCATCTCTTCTTCGAGCCACTTCTGCTTCTTGGGGTAGCAGCAGATGATGTTCGCCGGATTGTCGATCTTGTCGCGGGCTGTCCACGAAGTCTCCAGATAGCCGTCGTCTTCCTGTGCCGCTGCCATGTCGCCGACGATCCCGTCGACGTACGCCGAAAGTTTCGAGTCGGGGTGCGTCATCAACGAATACGACGCACCTTCAATGATCTTCGACAGGTCGCTGTCGTTGAAGCCGAACTTGCCGGTCCACTTCTTGTCGGATTTGCCGGCCGCGACTCGGAAGTTTTCGATGCGTCCCGTTTCTTCGCAGGCCTGAAATGAATAGGGAATCGTCACTTGCCGATTCACTTCCAGCCGCGGCCACCAAAACGTGTCGGAGACTTGCACGTGATGCGCCGGCACCGGCCGGATTGGATAATCTGCCGATTCGGCACCGGTGCTTCGCATTACGGCCAATGAAAAGATCAAACTTGCGATACTGCTTACAAACGTCGGATGACACATGACAAGCAACCTCCACTATGGTGGACCCCAATGGATTGACTGACTACCAAAATACCACACTTCAATCCGCAATTGACCCTATCGATGGTTCCGCGTAGGCTAAATACATGGTTGATTACCACAAAATCATCACGATCGAGCCGGGGAAAAGGAGCGGCAAGCCCTGTATCCGTGGTCTGCGGATCACCGTGGGCGACGTGCTCGACTATCTCGCGGGCGGCATGACGGTCGAAGAGATTCTCGATGATTTTCCCGATCTAACGCGTGACGACATCCTGGCCTGCTTTGCGTTTGCGGCGGACCGTGAGCGAAACCTATTCCCAATCGCGCCGCAGTGAAGCTGCTCTTTGATCAGCATCTGTCGCATAAGCTGATCACGACAGTGGTAGATTTGTACCCGGCATCCGACCATGTGCGCAACCGCGGACTTTCGAAGGCGAGCGACGACGAGGTCTGGACGCTGGCTCAACGTGAGCAGTTTGTGATCGTCACGAAAGACGAAGACTTCCACGCGCTAAGCGTCGTCCTGGGCCATCCGCCAAAAGTGCTGTGGATCCGTAGCGGCAACTGCGCCACGGATCTCGTCGAAACTCTTTTGCGCAAGTACTCTGAAGAGATTGAGCGATTTGTTGCCGATCTCGACACCGGCTTCATGCCACTTTACTGAGTCGTCTAGACGAGCGCATCAACCGCGACTATCGCCACGATCACCGCCCCGCACGCGAGTTTGCCGAGCGTGCCCCAGATTTTGCCGACGAAGGCACCCTGACCGGCAGCGATCCGTTCGTCCTCAGTGCGGCCTTTCCACATCTCGCCCAGGTACGCCCCGGCGAACGCTCCGGCGGCTCCGCCCACCAGCGCCATCACGAACGAGCCCACGATCGGGACCGGCGTGCCGATCATCACGCCCACGATGCTGCCCACGAGCGCCCCGACGAGCGAAAGCAGCACGGCCCGTCGGCTGGCCCCCTGCTTCGCCGCGCCGGCCGCTCCCGCGACGAATTCGACTACCTCTCCCAGCGCCGCAAGCGCCAGCGAAACCCAAACCGTCGTCCAGCCGATTCCGCGCCCCGCCTCGTGCGGAAACAACCAGGCAAAAGCGGCCGCTAGCGCCACGACAATCCAATTCCCCGGCAACGTGAACAGCGACGTCAACCACGCGGCGATGCAAAGCGCCAGCAGCACCAGCACTGCCGGATAGTAAATCCACGCCGCGTCGAGATTCCAGGCGGAGAGGTCCATGGAGAATATTATCCCGCTTTCACGTTTGCGCGAAGAAACTCAGCGACTGCAGACTTACTGATATCACCGCCCAGCCACGGCCAGCACCAACTCCGCGTAGTCGTCTTCAGTGGCAATGAGCGTCACATCGTTCAGCGCCAGAAACACATCCGATGTGACTGCTCCCACACGTTTGTTACCATCAATGAACGGATGATTTTGCACGATGTGGTATAGATAGGCGGCCGCCATCTCCAACAGATCGGCGTGCAGGAATTGACCACCAAACGTCGCAGCCGGCATGGCGACCGCCGATTTCAGCAGCCCCCAATCGCGCACACCGAACGAGCCGCCATAGCGGTGAATTTGATCGCGTTGAATTGCCACGACCTCTTCTAACGTGAGAAACTCCGGCTCCACGGCTCACTCCGCGAGCCGCCGCAGGGCTTTGCCGAAACGCTCATTGCTCGCTGCCAAAGCATTATCAAACTTCTTCTTGCGCTTCTTGTCGCGCAGTGGTGCGACGACCAGCGACTCGCCGTCGGTGGACAATTCGAGCGACGTTTTCTCGTCGATTCCCAACAGTTCCAGGATCGATCGATCAATCACCAGGGCAAGGCTGTTGCCGTGTTTGCTGAGCTTCTTGATCATGTCCTTAGTTCCGCTTGGTGTTATACCATTGTATCACCAAATGTATAACGAGGCAATCCGGACCAGCCGCCGCTCATTTCTGCACCACCGTCTGGCTCATCCGCTCCGCCAGTCGCGCCAGCGCCGGGCTGCAATCCGCCGGGTCGAGCTCGACCTGCAAAATGCTGGGTCCGCTCGTGTCCGGCCAGGCCGCGGAGAGCGCGGCGTCGAACTCGCCTTCGGTGCGTACGCGATAGCCCTTCCCGCCGCCGAGCACCTCTGGCAGCTTGTAGTACTGCCAAGGATGGATCGAGTTGAACTGCCAATCGCCGGGGTGCAGCAGCTTCTCCGTGCCGTAGCCGCCGTTGTCGAGCACGATCACGATGGTCGGAAACTTGTGCCGCACCAGGTTCGACAGCTCCATGCCGGTCATCTGAAACGCCCCGTCGCCGACGATCGCCACGACGCGCCCGGCCGGCTTGCCCATGTGGACGCCCAGCGCCGCCGGCACCGCGAAGCCCATCGACGTGTAATAGGCCGGGCTCAAGAACTCCGTGCGGCCCCGGGTGGTGAGTTCGGTCGACGCGAACAGCGCGTCCCCCACGTCGGCGATCACCACCGTCTCGCCGTCGAGCTGCTCGTCGAGCCGCTCGATCATCCGCGAGATCGTGATCCGCTCCGCCGGCCTGGAGCGTGAACGGCTCTTTCCAGAATTCGGTCGGTGCTTTGGGCGGCGGCGATTTCGGCCGGGGCTTCCGGGCGGCAAGTGTCTGCACAAAATCCGACAACGTCACGTCGTGGTAGTGGTGATGCCGAATCCGCAGCTGCTCGCTCGTGGCGAGGATGCAGTCGCTCATGTCGAGCTCGGCCGTGTAGATGCCGAGATTGATGTCGGTCATGAACGTGCCGAGCATCAACACGCAATCGCTTCCTTCGACGTACTTGGTGACTTCCTCGCGGCCGATCGCGCCGCTGTAGAGGCCCATGTACAGCGGATGGGTCTCGGCGACCACGCCCTTGCCGAGCATCGTCGCCGCCATCGGGATTCCCGACAGCTTCGGCCAGCCTCGCCACCTCGTCCTGCAAGCCAAAGCGATGCACTTCGACGCCGAGAATGATCACCGGTTGCCTGGCCGCTTCGATCCGCCGCACCGTCTCGTCGACGGCCTCGTGCAGCGCCCGCGTGTCGCTCACGGTCGCCGGGTTTTCGTATTTCGGTGCCACCGGCGGCGTTACGTGGACCATGTCGCGAGGAATTTCGAGATACACCGGCCGCTTGTAGCGGGCACACGTCGCCAGCACCCGGTCGATCTCGCTGAACGCCGTGAGCGGATCGATCAGCTCCGTCCCCGCGCAGCAAAGTTTCTCGAACACGTCGTACTGCGTGCGGAAGTCGCGGACCATGTGATGCAGCAGCGGGTTGCGGTCCCGCTCCCGCTGGCCTGGCGAGCCGGTGATCATCACCACCGGCGACTTCTCTGCGTAGGCTCCGGCGATCGAATTGCAGACGCTCAACCCGCCGACGCAATACGTGACGCACAGTGCCCCCATGCCGTGAACCCGAGCATACGCGTCGGCCGCGAACCCCGCACAGTCTTCGCGCGTGCAGCCGACCGTTTCAAGCGGGCTCTGTTCGAGCAGCGTGTAGAAGGAGAGCACGTAGTCGCCCGGGATGCCGAACACGTGGCCGATGCCGTATTCCTCGAGCCGCTGAATCAAGTAGCCGCCGATGGAAACGCCTTTGTCCTGCGGCGAATTCGTGTCGTCAATCTGCCGTGCCATCCTGGTCCTCACGTCGTCGCGTGCGAAAGCTTCCCGCCGTCCGCTCTGGCGGCGACCCATTATACGCCCACGGCCAGGCCGCGCCATGTATCCTTTCGGCGCGAAATCACGTACACTAGGGCACGCAAACCTGTCGTGCCTGATCCAGGCCGTCGGGGCTTTTCTGAGGATGTTCTCCCATGGACAAGATTCGTTGGGGCGTGTTGAGCACGGCCAAGATCGCACGGCTCGAAGTGATTCCCGCCACCAATCAAGGCCAGTTCGGCACCGTCACGGCCATCGCCTCGCGTGATCTCTCGCGTGCCAAGAAGGTTGCCGCCGAACTCGACATCGAAAAGTCGTACGGTTCCTACCAGGATCTGCTCGCCGACAAAAACATCAATGCCATCTACAACCCGCTCCCCAACCACCTGCATGTCCCCTGGTCGATCCGTGCGCTGAAAGCCAAAAAGCACGTCCTCTGTGAGAAGCCGATCGGGCTCTCGGTGGCCGAAGCCGAACAGCTCGCCGGCGTCGCCGCCGCCCATCCCAAACTCAAGATCATGGAGGCCTTCATGGTCCGCCTCCATCCCCAGTGGCTCGCGGCCCGTGAGCTGGTCCGCACGGGCCGCATTGGTGCGCTCCGCACGATCGACATGCTGTTCTCCTATTACAACGACGACCCCAGCAACATCCGCAATCAAAGTGACATCGGTGGCGGCGCGCTGATGGACATCGGTTGCTATCCAATCACGCTCTCCCGCTTCATCTTCGACGATGAGCCGAAACGCGTGCTCGGCCACATCGAGCGCGATCCAAAGCTCGGCACCGACCGGCTGACCTCCGCGGTGCTCGAGTTCTTTCAAGGCACCGCGACATTTACCGTCTCGACCCAACTCGCGCCCTATCAACGTACGAACATCGTCGGCACCTCCGGCCGGATTGAGGTCGAAATCCCGGTCAACGCACCCAACGACCGCCCCACGCGCCTCTGGCTGCAGTCCGGGACGCCGCCGGCCGTCCTGATCGAGGAAATCGCCTTCGACACCTGCGACATGTACACGATCCAGGCCGACGCCTTCGCCCGCGCGATCCTCGACGACTCGCCCGTCCCCACACCGATCGCCGACGCGGTGGCCAACATGCGCGTGATCGAACGCGTCCGCACCAGCGCCGACACGAACGCCTGGGCGTAACGCCGCGCTCTGTGGGAGGCGTCTCCGAAGCCGATTGAGCGCTGGCCATCGTTCCGATTGCAACGTTTTTGCGGCCTCGTGGCCCGCGGCTCCAGGGAATTTACCCGGATCCTGTAACCTGTCCGTCGCGATCCTGCACTAGGCTTGTAGAACCAGCCGTCGCGGGACGGCCCCTTTTCTTGAGAGCCGCGCTCGTCCGCTTGCTCCAAGCACTCATCCGCACAACGTTTCCGGGAGCCAATTCCTATGTCTCACGCCGCGCTGCGCACCACCTTGTTGCTACTCGTCGCCGCACTCGTGTTCGAACCAACCGCCTCCGACTCCGGCGAGCCGTCGTCACGCTTCCTGCAGCTGTCGGTCAACCGCACCGGCGAACTCCGCGGCGTCTACTACGATTCGATCACGAACACGTCACAGAATCTCGCCGGCCGCATCGACCAGTCGACACAAGTCGCCCAGTGGTCGCCCGAATCGAATTCCGCGACCCGCTTCAGCGCGATCCTCAACGACCTCACGTCCTCCTCCGGTACGATGAGCGTCACGCAGCCCAACGGCAAGCACCAGTGGCGCATCACACGCGAAGCAGCCGCCGGCTGACAACCCACTGAATCACTCAACATCGGCGGCCACGGCAGCCGAGCAGACCCCACTGCCGCCGTCCCCGAACCAACCAGTGCGCTGCCGCTCCTCTTGGGATTACTCCCGCCGTGCCATGGCCGACGAGCGGACGCATGGTGAACGGCTAAAGGCAGCCACCCAGAATATGACCGTCAATCGAAACTCGACCCACGTTTGGTTCGGGTATCTGCCCACCTACGATGCGCCGCCATATTCCGCGTATGACGACCCGACATTTGTGTCGACGGATAGTAGTCAGAGCGACGCTTCGGTGGCAGTGACCATATTGACATCAATTTGACTGCGCCGGCTGTCCGGCGAAACCCGAATAACGTCGCCGGCTTGTCCAAATCCGGCAACTTGTTTGCCCACCAGAAACGATGGTACCGCCCACATCCGTGTGGTCTGAAACCCGTAGCAGAGAGCCTACTCACAGCAATCAGAGAGATGGCACTTGCCCCAGTCTTTTGTGAAACCAGAACACTACCGCCTTTCAACGCCGGAAACGCATAAACGCCAGAACAGCTCCAATCGAAGTTAAGAGCAGAGACGAAGGTTCTGGGATCGCAGATAGCGTGACCGTTAGGGTAGCTCCCGAGGAGAAGAACGGGGTCTGGCTTTGGCTTCTAGCGTTGAGCGCGAAGGCAAATGGAGACCCGTCGACCAGCAGGCCCGAGAGAACTACATCTTGGTTTACGGCGAAGAACGAGCGTTCCAGGATCGTGAGTGATTCACCTGGCACCAATGAATCGATCGGTGTGCCATTGATGAAAAACTCTGTTCCAAACAAGTTGATGGTGCTACCGGTAAGTGCTGCAAAGTCATTTTCAAAGGAGCCTCCGCTGATGTTGACGACGCTTCCTGAACCGGCATCAATACTGCCCCCGAACTGACCGCCGTTCTCAAATACTCCGCCAGTAATGTTGATGATGGTGCCGGAGGACGCCCGCAAGCCATTCTCAAAGAGTCCACCGCCTATATTGAATTCACTTCCGGAAAATGCCGAGGTTCGGCCCACTATCCCGGCAGTGACATTGACGACCGTTCCGGAGTAGGCGGTGAAACCATCTCCGATTGTTCCTCCGTCGACGTCGACTTGAGTTTCGTACGCCTCAAGACCTTCGCCGATGCTTCCATGTAGGAGTTTGATTGAAGCTTCGACCGCAGCCAAGGTGTCACCCAATCTGCCGCCGTTGCGGATGACGAGTGACTGACCTGGTCTTAAACCACTTGGTAGCGTGGCTGACGAGGCCTCGACCACAATCGGCGACGTATCGGCGACCGCCAGAGGAACTCTACTTAGGCTCACGTCCGCCAAGCTGTCAAACACGGCAGGTACTGAACACAAAGACCGAACCGTCCGCCAGCGTACCGGTAAAAACGTCTCCCGCTTCGAGACTAATGCTGCTAGGCGTGTAGTCCACGCCATTGAGCTGGAACTCACCGCCAATCAAGTCGACGCTGCCCGAAGCCGCGTGAAAACGGTTACCATAGCGGCCACCACGAAGTTTCACTGAGCTGCCGTCCGCAGTAATGATAGACGTGTCGATGCCGCCAATGGTGCCGCCAGTTACCGCAACACTGCTGCCACTATTAGCCCTAAGGTCTCCCGCTATCCTACCTCCGGCGACCATCACGGCGCTGTTCGACTCCGCTATAAGAATTGACAGGTCACCCCCAGTAATCTCGACGTTACTGCCTCTGAAGGCGTTTAGGGCGCCCGTGATCTTTCCGCCACTCACATTGATGTCGCTGCCGGCATAAGCGTTGAAGTTGTTGCTGATGGGTATCGAACCTCCGACCTCTCCGCCGCTCACGTTGACAGTTCCACCAACCACCTCGACGCCTTGGCCAACCACCCCTCCCTCGACGTTTAGAACAGCACTGACTACTGCGAAGTTGTCGCCAAGGGTGCCTCCGTTGCGAAGCGTAAGCGATTCGCCTCCTCGCAGGCCCGCAGGTCTGAAGCTCGTTGCACCAGGAATAACCATTGGAGAAGTGATGCTCGGCGGCAATGCAGTCGACGTAAGCTTGACGTTCTCAAGCAGATCCGACACGAGTGGACTGAAGACAAAGGGTGTGCCGTCTTCCAGGGTGCCTGTAAGGACGTCTCCGCTGGCCAGACTGATGCTCGTGCCTAGGAAGTCAACGCCGTTTAATTGATACTCACCGCCAATGATCTCCGTGTCCCCGCGGACAGCAAAATCAACGCCGACTGTTCCACCACGGAAAGTAACGTTGCTACCGCCTTCGCCACTAAACTCACGCCCAATGGTCCCGCCGCTGATGTTGAAGACGCTGCCACTACGGGCCCTGATGCCAAATTCGCCGCCGTAGAGTCGACCACCGCTAAAATTGACAACGCTTCCATCCGAGGCCCAGAAATACGTATCAATCTCACCGCCGCTGATATTTACTTCGCTGCCGGCTTCTGCTATCGAAAATCCTTCTCCGAGTGTCCCGCCGCTGATGTTGAAGACGCTACCGTTTCGAGGAAAAAAGTCGGCCAGTGTTCCACCGCTGACATTGACTACGCTACCGGTGGCGGTGAACCTTTCAACAACAACTCCACCAGAAATGTTCACCTCGACATTGTTGCTAGAGCCGTCTGGATTGCCCGCATTAAAACTGGCGCCGATTACGCCCCCATCACCAAGATTCAATTGTGTCGAGCTTTCAATCAAGTTCGGCGCAGATTCGGGCGGGACATTGATGACCGTAGCAAAATTTGACGGATCACTTTGCGCGCTTGCAGTAGCGGGCAGCACAAGACCTAACGCACCTGCAACCACGCCAGTGAAGAACGGATAGAGGAGAGTTCTCTTAAACGTCATTCTATTGTCCGAGCGGAGGTGGTGAAACTGCGAGCGATAGCGACACTGGGACCAAACTACAGCCGGCTATCTGCCCATTGGCAGCGACCTTTTTTTGAGGACTGTGTCGCCAGAGGACGACAAATAGTGCATCACTCGGTGGACGCCAAGCAACGATCACGTTTGCGATGGACTTTCATTGTACAGACCGATAGCCGCGGATCAACAAAGCTGTCGGCTCAATCAGTATTTAATTCTGAAGTCTTGTATCGCCCGTCCTCTTACGCCGCGTCCTCGGCTCGCAAATACCGGTAGAGAATCGTCTTCCTGATGTCCAATGTTAGGCAGAATTCGTTCACCGACGGGTCCTTGTCTCAGTGCATCGAGCGGGCTATTGCTGCTTTCTTGCCACCCATCGCCCTCGGACGGCCGCCGAGCTTGCCGTTGGCACGGGCCGATTCACTCCCGCCATGGCCCGATTGCGTATGATGTTCCGCGCAACTCGGCAATCGAATCGAAGATGTGGAAGACCAGTTTCACGACGTCTTAGATGTTGTCGATGTTTTTCGGCAAGCCGCCGGAGGGAATTCGACGCTCCTTGAGATAGTGTGAATAGATATGGCCACGACCGACCGCGACGGTCGAGCTTCCAGACGACGAGCGTGTCACCTGCTCGCAAGTGGTCAAACGCTTGGTCTACACCTGAGCGTTTCGTTTTGGCACCGCTCCGCTTGTCGGTGACGGTGCTTTCGCAGCCGGCTCGCTTGAAGACGTTTCGCTGCGAGGTCAACTACTGGTCCGGGGCCGAGACCAACTGAGGAAGCCGTTATCAATGCGAGTTTCAAAATCTGCCTCGAACTGGCGGTCGCATCAACCGAAC
Source organism: uncultured Planctomycetota bacterium (assembly GCA_963808175.1). Lineage (GTDB taxonomy): Bacteria > Planctomycetota > Planctomycetia > Pirellulales > Lacipirellulaceae > DASYDU01. Next base: position 50,705 of record CAWEEU010000001.1, read on the forward strand.
AACGCAAAGAATTTCCGGTAGGTGCGGCGGTGAAATCCACCCATCGCTGCACAAGACAGCAGAATGTGTATTCGAACTGATGGCACAAGCGTGGTATTTGGCGGCTCTCGAGACCCCCCTCACTCGTGACCAAGATCGAACCGTCCTTTGGGCGCTGCGGACCTCAGTAAGGTCACGTTCGCGCTGGCCAAAAGTGCTCTCTTGAATTTGGCCGCACCAGACGTTAGAACGGGATGTGAACAAAAATGCAGTATGCGCGAGCTGTGCGCTTTTAGCCGTTAGCTGTTAGCCAGACGGCGTCGCTCACGCTGCGCGCTCGGGTAAACGCCAGTCTTCAGCGAGTAGGTCAGGCTGTGCCTGACGTAAGCCCGTGACGGCGATGTCACGAGTGTCAGGCAGAGCCTGACCTACCTTGCTAGCCCGACTCCTTCGTTCTTGGAACATGTTGATTTTTGGAACTTGACCCATGAGGCGCGAATTCGAGCATTTTTGGAACACCGCGTCCGCGGATTCGCCCGATTTTCAGGCATTTCTACGAACGCGGTGTGACAATGAAAGTGATTTTTGGAACATGGAATCGAGTTTTGCAGACGTGTTCCAAAAATCCAAAAATACGACCGCGGGAGCGAGTCCGGCGTTCGGTGCCCGTCAACTTTCCATCATCGATCAACATTCATCCATTATCGATCGGCCCCTCACTCCGCCGGCATCCCCCGCATGCGCCGCATCAATCCTACGACCGCACCGAGAGTCGCCATTCGCTGCCGTCAAACTTTGTACCATGCTGCAATTCGCCGCGGCGAGTGCCGATTCTCTAGATACCCCCGTCCTGATAAACCTCCAGTGCCGCTCGCTTCGGTGGGCGTTTGGGCATGCTGACTCCGCAACTCGAGATTCCGGCGCTCGGTGCTGACGCGGCCTTTGCGCTTGGCCCGCCGGACGCTGGGCCGGTCGTCCAGACCGTTCGCGCGTTGCATCTGATCAACGGCGAGCACTATAGCGGCGCCGAGCGCGTGCAGGATCTTTTGGCCCGGCAGCTGCCGCAGTTCGGCTACGGCGTCGGCTTCGCCTGTTTGAAACCGTTCCGCTTTCCCGTCGCCCGCCAGACGACCTCCGCCCCGCTCGTGGAGCTCGCGATGCGGGGGCGGTTCGATTTGCGGGTCGTGAAGAAACTGGTCCGGCTCGTTCAGGATCAGGACTACGCGCTGGTCCACGCCCATACGCCGCGAACGGCGCTCGTCGGTCGGCTCGTGGCGAAGCGAGCCGACGTTCCTCTCGTTTACCATGTTCATAGCCCGGCCGGACACGATTCGACGCGGCAGCTGGTGAATGCCTTCAACGCACTGGTGGAATGGCACTCGCTCCGCGAAGCCGACCGGTTGATCGCGGTGTCGCCCAGCCTGGAGCGCTACATGGTGGCCCGCGGTTTTTCGGCCGATCGTGTGGTCTGCGTCCCGAACGGAGCGCCGACCGATCCGGCGGCCGTCGATCGCAGTCCACCCGTCGGCACCTGGACGCTTGGAACCGTGGCCCTGTTCCGCCCGCGCAAGGGCATCGAGGTGTTGCTCGAAGCGCTGGCGGCGCTGCGTTCGTGGGATCTCGACGTGCGGCTGCGTGCCGTCGGCGGTTTCGAGACGCTCGCCTACGAGACGGCGGTTTTGGGGCTGGCCGATCGGCTCGGCGTCGCGGGCGCCGTCGACTGGATCGGTTTTACCGGCAACGTGAACGTCGAATTGGCGAAGATCGATCTGTTCGTGTTGCCGAGCCTGTTTGGCGAAGGGCTGCCGATGGTCGTGCTCGAAGCGATGGCCGCCGGCGTGCCGATCGTCGCCACACGCGTCGAAGGCGTACCCGAAGCGGTGAAGCACCGCGAGACGGGGCTGCTGTCGGATCCCGGTAGCGTCAGCCAGCTGGCCGCCGCGATCCGCCAGTTTGTCGAAGGCGAAGTCGATTACACCGCGATGAGCCGTAGCGGCCGCCAGCGCCACGCCGATCATTTCTCAGACGTGGCGATGGCGCGAAACGTCGCCGCCGTTTACAACGAAGTGCTCGCGGCGAAACAGAAATCGAATGCACCGCCGCTTGCGGATTAGCAAACCGGGCGGCGCACGACGGCCGCGAGCCAACTCACCGCGGCAACGCATCCGGCTGCGCCGCCTGTCGCCCGTCGAGCGGCTGCACCGGCGGTTCGGGCGGAATGTCCTCGACGACTCGCTTCCAACCCCAGGGCGTTCGCGGCGCGGTGAACAGCGCCACGATCCGTTGCAAATGCCCGTTGATCGAAGCGTTGGCCACGTCGAACATGTAGACGTGCCGATCTTGGTTCGGCAGGTACACCTGCATCGCCTTGGGGAGCATTTTGGTGCGGTCAAGGATCAAATCGACCTGGCTGTAGTCCGCGGCGTCGGCGGCAAACCGCGGCATGGCGACGATCATGATTTCGTTGGGGTTTTGCCGCTGTTCGGCCCGCAGGAAGTAACGGGCCTTGAGCTTATTGGCGTCGGCACCGAAGAGAAACGGCAGCGGTCCGTCGACGATCGCCTTGCCCTGCAGCGCCGGCGGAATCGGCCGCACGACCAACTGCTTTTGAGACGTGCGATATTCGTAGACATTCTGGCCGTCGCACACCCAATGCTCGCCGATCGCGTCCTTCTTCAGCACCCAATTATTGGTCGCCTGATCCCAGACGCGAATCTCGGTGATCTCGAAGCTTCCCTTATCAGGCTTCTGATAGCTCAATTCGCCTTTGTTCTTGTTGAGCGGAATGCCGTTGCCGGGGCCGAACGCCTGGTTGTATTCCCAGCGCTCAAAGGGGCACTGGAAGATCGTGACCTTGGCGCTTTCGCTTTGCCAGCTGCTGAGGACCTGGTCGAGATAAGCCTGTTGTACGGCGTTGAGCTGAAATCCGGCCGGCACCAGGGGTGCTTGCGCCGGTGGCTGCGGCGCCTGCTGACCGAGCCCGAGCGACGGGCCGGCCAAGACGAGGATCGACACGATCAAACAACGTCGCAGAGAGTTTTTCATGCGCGGCGTCTCATACCGAGATTGGAGAAGGAGTTTCCGCCAGCAAACGGGCCGCGGACTATATCAGCGGGCCGTGCTCGTCACTAGGCCGGATTCACGGCGATTTTCGGCAGCCGCCGCGCCTGGTCGGCAAAAATGCTAGCGAGCCAATCCGCTGTGGTCCGAAGAACTATACCACTATTTGGAAGTGCGGTTATGGAACTCACCTGGAAAGCCAGCGAACCGGCGAGCGCGATCTACGCGGCGACGTGCTTGAGCACCGGATTGCCGGTCGCCGATGCCCGGCTGGCCGAAGCGTTCGCGCCGGCGGTGGACGTGGTCCTCGCCGAGTTTGAAGCCTGCACCGCGCCGGCCGATCGCCTGCTGCCGCTGCTGACGGGGCTCTCGAGCCGGGGCATCGACGACAATCGCCAGCTCTTCGAACAAGCACTCACGAAACTCTTCGGCCGGCTGAGTGACCGTTCGCCCATGAGCGCATCGCTCGGACGGCTGGCCGGGGCGGTCGCCGGCTTGAAAGCCGCGTTCCAAACCGCGTATGGCAAAACGGCCGCCAGCGAATCGCGCCTGCTGGTCGACGAGCTTGCAATTCGCAGCCGGCCACTTTTGGAGCAATGGGAGTCCCGCGGCCCAGGCCTGCTGGTGCAGCTGGCCCGCTCGACCGAGGAAAACGTGCTGGTGGCGAACGCGGAAATCGCCTTGGTTTATCCCTTCGTTGGCGGCCACGGCATGTCTCACCGTCAGCTCAACTGCGTGACATTTGAAGCGGTGCTCACCAACCCCATCGACTCGTTGCCGGAGGTCATGCGCCTGGCCTGGCTGCTCGCGCAGCTGAACCTTGATTTGCCGATGTACGCCGACCACGTGTCGGCAGATCGGCGCGACGCCGTTGGCCAATGGGCGCTGGTGCCGGCGGTGTTGGCGGCGGCAGAGTGCGTTGAGCTTGCGCGGCTCTCGGCAGAGACGGTCGGTAAAACGCTCGCTGCCTGGCGACTGGCCGAGTCCGCATCTACGGCCGAAGCCGTCGCAAACCAATCCGAAACGCTGCTCACATGGTGGAAGACCTACCAGGAAGGCCAGACGCCCTGGGCCGTGGCGCTCGGTGCCTTGGAGCAGATGCTTTTCTCCACTGCAGATCAGTCTTGACCTGCGGCACGACGGTCCAGATGATACGCGGCCCAAATCTCCGGGCTCGATTCCCCGAAACCACGACGGGAGAGGCCGCCAAATGTCTCGCATCGAACTTACCGGTTGTGCCCTCTACTATGCAGCATCCGCGCTCGTGGTCGCGCTGCTAGTCGCCGAACCGACAAAGGCGCAGTCGGTCAAGCCGATTTTGTATGATCGCGCCGCGCCGTCCACGGCCGCGGGTCAGTCGGTGACGTTTGGCCGCCGCGCCCTCAAGTCGGGGACCAATTGGAGCAAAACCTGTCGGTCTCGCTACAGCTCGACACGATGGTCCGACAGAATCAAAAGGTGCTCGAAGAATCGAAAACCGCGCTCCGCCGGCGGCAGCGCCGCGTGATCACGACGACCAACGTGGCGAACGGGACGGCAGTCGCCGCCCTGGTTCGTTACCCCGAGGCCGTGAAGGAAATTGCCGCCGGCACCGCCGCGGGCAAACTTGGCGATTCCGAGCTCGCGGCCCAACCGGTGCAAGGCAAAGCCTATCGCGTCCGCCGTGACGGCGAGACACTCCTGATCACCGACGACAAGGGCGCGGTGCCGCCGTTGGACGAGTACGAGATCGTCGCGCTCAACATGGAAATGCTCGGGCGGCCGAATCCGCTGGCCGACTTTCTCGCTGGCAAGACGCTCACGATCGGCCAGCGGATCGCGCTGCCGAACCACGTCGCCGAGAAGCTGATGGGCCTCGGCGGCGAGATGGGCGAAGTGACGCAATTCGAACTCAAGCTGCAAAAAATCGCCACGGTTGACGGCCGGACATGCGCGATTTTCCAGAGCAACATCGAGGCCGCGTCGAACGACTCGTCGCAGATGCGGCTGGCCGTCGACGGCCCCTTGGCGATCGAGGCCGACAGTTGCCGCGCCGTTGAAGCGAACTTCAGCGGTCCGATCGGGATGTCCGAAACGCGGGGCAGTCTTACCGCGACATACCAAATGTCGGGCACGGGCAAGATGACCGTTCACATCGCGTCGAAGTACAGCGACCTCGCACGCTAGCTTGCCTGGCGATTTCTTTCTGCGGTCATTCGGCCGCGACGCGCTGCCAGCTAAACCGGCCCTGCTCACGCTGCGTACCAGGAATCACCCGGGGCGGCGACTTCGAGATGTGCGGACTGGGAGTTGCTAGCGCGCCGCCCCGGGGGGATTTTTGCCGTCCGCCGATCCTGATGGATGGCACGACTGTCGTTCTCTCATGGAGCACGCTGGAATGATCGAACTCTTTCCAACATGGCGTCGTGGCTATCTGCGACGCGTTACGCGGACGGCGACGGTTGTCGCCGCTCTCAATTTGGGTGCAGTGGCACTTGCCCAAGACGTGAGCTTCGACTTCGCGCGGCTGGTGGCATATCGCGACGTGACGCCCGTCGAACGGCTCGAGCATGCACCGCAGGAACGGTTGATCGAAATGAAGTTGCCGATCTCGGTCCGCTTCCAGGGGCTGGTTACGGGTGAAATCGAGCACCTCGATTTCGAGATCGACGGCACCGCGGCCGGCATTCGTGTCGAGAGCTTTTCGCCGGCGACCGAGCTGGCGGCCGACGCGGTGAGCGTCGAAACGCTTACCAAGACCGTAAAAAGCCGCTCGCTCGGTGCGACGCTCAGCGGCAAGCTACCAGTGCCGGTCGGACCGCTCTCGTGCGACGTGGGTCCGTCGGTCACTGCCGGCATGTCGAAGACGAACGAAAACGCGGAAAAAATCAAACGGCTGCCGCCGAAACGGCCGGTCGTCGTGAGTGGCACCTTTGCCGAGGGGCGCGGCGTATTCTTCAAATTCAAGCAGTCGTCACAGACTTCGTTCGAGGGTGTGCACGAGCTGGTAGTGACATTCGCCGTGCCGGCTGCATGGAAGTCGGGGAGCATTCGCGTTTCGGCCATCGCTCGTGGTCACAAACCTCGGTTGTGGATGGATCAGCCGACGGTGTTCGGACAGGTGGCGACGGTCGCCGAGCTCTATCCGGAAGGGGACTACGCGCTACGAAAGGCGGCAGCGCGCCGGCTCGAAGCGGCCGAGGCTGCCGCGGCGGAAGAACACAGCGGCTGGGGATTCGGCGAGCTGTTTCTCACCAGCGGTTCGCGGGGCTAAGCCGCAAGCGGTCCTCGTTCCCACGCGGAGCGTTGGAACGAGGTCAGTCCGGCGGTGGGGACTTCAGGTCCACGATTGGCAAGTCGCCGCTGCCAGCTTCATCGAGCGCCGCGCGGAGCTTGAGGGGATCGGCCGGATCGAGGCGAATGAGATCCTCGACAAGCGCCTTCGCCTTCTCGAGCATGCCGAGCTTCACCAGTGACGTGACCAGGCCGCGCCCAGCTTCGTGGAATGCGCGATTGGCGGGCTGGGCATACGGCAGCGGCCCTCTCACCTTCGCTCGCTGGAGTACCTTTAAGCCGAGCTGCACTGCAAAGCCGAAGTGTCCACGAGCCAGCGCGAAATCGCCATCCGCGAACGCCAGCTCTCCCAACAGCGCGTGGGCCTCGATAAATTCGCTGCAGCCTCCCACCAGCCAGCGGAGCTCGTCGATCGCCACGTCCGATTCGCCCGACTCGATCATCTCGCGCACTTCGTCGAGGTCTTCCGCCCGCTCGCGGGCACAGCGCGGGTGGACAAACACCCAACCCCGGCCGTCCGACGAGCGGCGGACGCCGAGACGTTCCGCGTCGGCGATTTTGCTGCGAGATGGTTTACGCTTGGCCAAACGGAATACTTTCGTAAACAATGGAGAGGGTGACAATCGTACGTTGTTCTTAAACGAAGCGTGGATCAGCGGCAATGGACCAGATCGAGTTGGCGTGCCCCTTTTGTACGGGCCGATTCTCCGCCGCGGCGGCGGCGGAGAGCCGCGTGACCACCTGTCCGCAATGCGGCCGCTCGGTGACCGTGCCCGCTGCATCGCGCCAGGTCTTGCGACCGGCACCACCCGACGTTAATTTGCCACCGGAAGGTCGAACATCCGCCGGCCCGACGTTTGCCGTCGCCGATCTGCCCAAAGTCCTGGTGAATCGTCGGGGCGAACCGGTGCCGCTCCGGCGGTTCTCTCCCGAAGAGCGTTTGCGGTACCGTCGCAGGGTAAATCTAGCCTTCGCGCTCGTGGGAATGTTGCTCTTGGCAGTAGCGCTGGTCATCCTGGTACGACTGAGGCCATAGAACTTTCGCTGCACGCCAATAAATTCTGGCCTGCTGCCCGATCAGTTGCTGGGTAGAGCCCCACGCGGCCCGATTTGCAGGCAATTCGACTGGAATCGGAGAATTCTGGACAAACGGCGGCGATTTTGGAACAATGGAAGGATAGGCTGGCTATTCGAGCACGGCGTCAATCGGCGGTCGGTATTTCTTTTCGCCTGGCATTCGGCCGACCGCTTTCGGAACAAATGTTTTTGCGGAAGGCATTTTGGAACAGAGGCAACTGGCGCGGTCTTTTTGCACGCGAGAAGGGGTGACGTTATGAGGCGCTCATTTAAGGGTTTCACACTCGTCGAGTTGTTGGTGGTGATCGCGATCATTGGGACGCTGGTAGCGCTCTTGTTGCCGGCCGTCCAGTCGGCCCGCGAAACGGCCCGCGGCAACACCTGCCGCAACAATCTCAAGCAGCTGATGACGGCGCTCACCTTATTCGATACCCAGCAGAAGAAACTGCCGGGGTACATTAACGAGGTTTCCGATCCATCGTCGCCGTCAGGACCGACCGGGCACCGCAGCGGCCGCCGCGCGAGCTGGGTCGTCATGTGTTTTCCGTACATGGAAAATAGGGCCGTCTGGGATCGCTGGTCGACTGATTTTACGACGCCGCCGACAGAACCATCGGCCCGCGGCCTGTACCCAACGGTCGAGTATCTCACCTGCCCGAGCAACGTGCCGGATACTTTGACCGAACCGTGGCTAAGCTACGTCTGTAACGCTGGACAGGCCATGACGGATAAGGTGGGTGCGAATCAGAACAAGGAAAACGTCGCCGATGGCGTCTTCTGCGACAATAGCCGCAACATCGAAATTCTTGATTCCATGACGGCAAAGGACGACCGCGAAAGCAAGCCGGAAATTCGTTCCTCGATGAACTATATCTCGTCCAACGACGGATTGAGCAAGACGCTGATGGTCTCGGAGAGCGTGGCGACGTGGTTTTATGCGTACGATGGAGATCCAAGCACCGCTGAATTTGACGTTCCCTATGTGGTTAGCGGCGGAGTCAAAGACTCGTCACCGATCAAAGACTCGCCCCACATCTTCGGTTTCATTTGGAAATCGCAGGCGCAAGGCGTCGAGCGCATCAACGGCGACCGGAATTTCGACAAGAGCGACCGGCCGGCGAACATGGGGGCCTTCGCTGAAATTGGGAACACGTATCCCTATCTATACGAAAGTTACGGCTTCCCCTCGAGCAATCATCCCAATGGCGTGAACGTCGCCTTCTGTGGCGGGCAGGTCCAATTTATGGCTGATTCCGTCGAGCCACGAGTGTACGCCCAGCTGATGACGTCGAACGCGAAGCGCTCTTCGTTGACGTGGGGGTCACCGCCCGTTCCCGACCGAAAACTTCCGCAACCTTCCGATTCAGAGTACTAATCTCGCAAGATGCGTCGCACTCTCAATCCCACGCTCTGCGTGGTACGGAGATTGGCGAAGTTACGGCGTCGGCTCGACGTGCTTCAGGTCGTCGCGCGCATAGAGCGCTTCAATTTGCTTGTCGTTCTCGACGATCTGGTAGCGGATCTCGCCAGCGTGGTCGTGCCAGAAAAACTCTGCGATCCTGCCGGTGTGCGGTTCGTTCGCCAGGCCGCGGGTGCGGACCTCGACCCAGTTGCCAATCTCGAACCCTTCGGGCTCGACCTCCTGCCAGAGCGTTGGCTTGGCGCGGAGAGTCACGTCGCCGTAATGAAATAGCCCATAGCCATCTTCGGAGCCGTCGCGGCGAAAAATGCGGCCGCTGGGGATCAGCGAGCGGGCCGCCGCCACGTCGTCGGGATGGAGCCAGGCGTCGCCCTCCTCTGGCCACCAGGGGAAATAGCCGTATTTCGGGTCGGTCGCGAGCGGCGGCAAATCAGACATGTGTATTGAGTTTTCAGTCGTCAGTGGACAGAAATATCGTCCCAATCGCGGGTGCAGCAACGGTCACCTATAATTGTATACCATCGCGTTGAAACACTGTTGACTGAGGACTGACAACTCCAGAATCTCCCATGCGCGTTCAACAATTGCTCGAGCACTACGGCATCGCAGTCAATCCGTTTGCGGAGGAGGACGCGCAGTCCGACCCCGTGTTCAAGGACCGCTGCCGCGATTCAACCTACCACCCTGTTTGGGACAAGGTTTACGGCGACCCGGCCGACCCTTCGACGTCGATCGTGTTCGGCGAAAAGGGGGCCGGCAAGACGGCCATGCGGATGCAGATGACCGGCCGAATGGCGCTCTACAATTCGCAGTCGCATTCTGGCCGGCTGTACGTCATTCAATACGACGACTTCAATCCGTTTCTCGACCACTTTGCCGACCGGCTCAGCGCCCGCAAACAGCGCGACCCGGCCCGAGTGCTCGCCGAGTGGAAGCTATGGGACCACATGGACGCGATCCTCTCTCTGGGCGTGACCAGCCTGGTGGATCGCATTCTGCAACCTCAACCGACCGGCGGATCGAGCACGAATCAAATCAACGACAATCGCCTCAAGACACTCGACCGGCAACAGAAACGCGATTTGCTGCTGCTGGCAGCATGTTACGACGACTCGCTCGCCGAAAGCGCGCTCGCCCGCTGGACGCGGCTGCGACGCAAGCTCGGCTTCTTCACCTGGTTCAACGGCTGGGACCTCTGGCTCGGCCTGGTGGTGACGGTGGCGGTCGTCGCTACGATTCTCTATCAACGCCAGTGGGGTTGGCTTACGACGGCTTGGCCGTACCTGATTGTGGTGGTGGGCTGGCTGCCTTGGTTCGTGCGATTCTGGAAGTGGCAGTTTGTCGGGCTGCGAATCGCCGGAAACGTCCGCGTGCTCAAGCCGACAGTCGGCTTGCTGCGGAGGATCCTGATGCGATTTCCGCCGCGGGAACTCGATAACCAGCCGCTTCCCGGCAATCAGCGGACCGACGACCGCTACGAGCTCCTGGCCAAACTTCAGGCCGTGCTGAAGTCCCTCGGCAGCGACGGCGTCGTCGTGTTGGTAGACCGGGTCGACGAGCCCCATCTGATTACCGGCTCCGTCGAGCGGATGCGGGCTCTGGTTTGGCCGATGCTCGACAACAAATTCCTCAAGCAGCCCGGTTTTGGCGTAAAAATGCTGCTCCCGAGCGAGCTGGTGGCCTACATGGAGAAAGAGGACCGCGACTTTTACCAGCGAGCCCGGCTCGACAAGCAGAACATGATCCCTTCGCTGGAATGGACGGGGGAATCGCTCTACGATCTGGCCAACGCCCGGGTGAAATGCTGTGGTGCCGAAGGCCGGAATCCCAAGCTTCGGGACCTGATGGACGATTCGATCACCGACCCGCGGCTGATCGAGTCGTTTCGCACGCTCCGTGTTCCGCGGCACTTGTTTAAGTTTCTCTACCGGCTGATGGTGGCCCATTGCCACGCTCATACGGACGACAATCCGAGTTGGAAGATCGCCCCGGAGACGTTCGAGGCAACGCTCGCCGTTTACCGCCGCGATCAGGACGCCGCCGATCGCGGCCTGCAAGTCGGTTAGCCACCGCGGCCGACTGCTAGCACAACCGTATTCGTGCTTGACCCGGTCGAGTGGTTCTGCAAAACTCCGCCGCCCTCGAATACTCACTGGCCTCGCCCACCAAGGCCAAGGTTCCCTCAGCTTCAGGAGATTGGCGATGGAACGCCGTTGGATCGTGAGCCTGTTGGTGTTGCTGCTGGTTGTCGGCGGATGTAGCTCGAGCTCGACAACCGATCCGGCTGGTTCGACCTCGACCGCGAGCATCGCTTCTGCGCCGAAGACGTTCGCCGACCCCGCCGCCCAAGTCGCCTACGAATTTCTTGACGCAGTCGTGAAGGGCGAAACCGCCCGAGCCAATTCGCTGCTCACTCCGCTGGCGGTCGAGCGAATCAACGAGAGCGGCAAACCCTTTCAATTGCCTGGATTGGCCAATTACACATTCCAGGTCGGAGAAGTTCGCCGTCCCGCCCCAGACAAGGCCTTCGTCCAGTGCACCGGAACGGATCGATCGGCCAAAGACAAAGAGGTCAATGAGGAGTTCTGCTGGCTGATGACGCTGGTCGACAACGAGTGGCGAATCGCGGGAATCTCCTACTCGGCTGGCCCGCAACAAACGCTGATGATCTACAGCTTTGAAAATCCGGAAAAAGGCGCGATCCCCGTCCAGCAACTCGCAGCGCAGGCGACAGCGCAAACGGCCGCGACAGCAACGCCGGGCCAACCGCCGCAGTCGCAGCCGCGTCCCACGCAGCCACCTGAGGCGCTGCGAACCGCGCGGGAGGCAATCCCAGCCGGTGCCTATCGCTAGTCACTCCGGCCGCTTTTGGGGGTGCCTCTGATTCTGCCTTTGAGCAACGCAAACGCCGCACGTCAAGGGGCTAGTTCGGCCCATCTTTCGTGCACCTAAGGCGGCTCATCGACTCTCGTTCGCCGCATATCTTTCGCATCGCGACGATAGGTCAGTCAATTCTGCCCCGCAGATACACCACCCGGGGTAACTGGGTAGGTTGCACACGTCAAAATACGGGCAGAATCACGGCTTAGGCAAAGTGAATAGATAAAACAAATTCTCCGGGGATTTTCTAGCGCCTTGACAGTGATTTCCGCTGTGATAGGTTATTCCCCCTAGTCCGCGAACGGACCGCAGACTGCTCAATCAATAGAGTTTTACTTCCCACCCTTAGTTCCGTTTCCCACCCTTTGTCCAAGTTGGCCGTGAGCGTTCTCGGCCGCTTTCTACATAGATCGAGAAAGAGTTGGTCGCGGTACGCCGCCGCTGTGGCCAAAACGGTTTTGGTGACGAGGTGGCGGCGAGGAGGCCGCGGACGGCTTCCGAACAGGATTGGTGTTTGGTCTTTATTTGGAGGATTTGCGATGAGTAAGAGATTTTTGCTGCAAGCCGCTGTTGGAACGGCGGCCCTGTTGTGTGTGACCGTCATCATGGAAGGCCAGGCCAGCGCGAAGCTGTTCGGAGGCCGCCACGGTGGTGGCTGCGGTTGCGCTTCCGAGCCGAGCTGCGGATGTGCCGCGGAGCCGAGCTGCGGATGTGCGGCTGAGCCGAGCTGCGGTTGTGCCGCCGAGCCAAGCTGTGGGTGCTCGTCGGAGCCCAGCTGTGGCTGCTCGAGCGGCCACCGGTTCAAGCTGTTTGGTCGCATGCGTCATCGCGGCGGCTGCGGTGGCTGTGAATCGAGCTGTGGTGCTCCTGCCGAGTGCAGCTGTGGTGCTCCTTCCGGTAGCGCTCCAGCCACGAACGAAGCCCCACCAGCTCCGGAAGCACCGTCGACCTAATGCGCGAGACGACGCGATTATTTCGCAGATGAAACGACGTTGACAGCGATTCGGAACCGGCGCCGGGAGACGAAGACCGGACCGGTAGCCCAGAGTTCGCACGGCCGCCGATTGCGGCAGCCATCGTCAGCGTGGTGGAAGCTGGCCGGACTGTCGGGGTGATTTCTACATCTTCCGAGAATCACGCCGCGGTTGGGAGTCACCCGCAAAGACAACGGCGAGCAAGTGGCCGGGCCTCTCGGAGAGGGGCCCGGCTTCGTTTTTTTGCCACCCGCCGGAGATGGGCTGATCGATCCTGATGGCTGTCAGGCTTTGAATGCTAGCATCGCTGGCCGTCACGCTCGCTTCGCCGAGGACGAACTGCTATAGTCCGCCGCCCGACGGAACCTCGTGACTTAACGGCGGCTACGGCGATCTCTGGCGATGCGATTCTCAGTCCAACTCGACGATTTCCACGGGCCGCTCGACCTGCTGCTCTACCTCGTCCGGAGGCACGAACTCGACGTCGTCGACATTCCGCTCGCTCGCGTGATCGACCAGTATCTCGAATACATCGCCGTGCTCGAGCAGTTGGATCTTGACGCCGTGGGCGATTTTCTCGACCTCGCGAGCACACTCATCGAAATCAAGTCGCGGATGGTTCTGCCTGGCGACGAAGAAGTGGAACGGGAACTCGAAGATCCGCGGCGCGAGCTGGTCCGCCGATTGCTTGAATTCAAGCAGTACCGCGACGCTGCGAGCATGCTCGAAGAGCGGAGCCGCGAATGGCGCGAACGGTTTCCGCGGATGGCAAACAACGCGCCCGTCCTCCCGCTCGAGCCTCACGAGCAACCGATCCACGAAGTGGAGCTGTGGGACATGGTGAGCGCTTTCGGTCGGGTGTTGAAGGAAAAGCTCGCTGCCACTGGGCCGACGCACATTCGATACGACGACACGCCGATCCACGTGTTCATGCAGCGGATCGACGCGCGGCTGCGCTGCGAGGGCCGCGTCGCATTCGCAGCCTTCTTCGAATCAGCGGTCCACAAGACGACGCTGATCGGCATGTTCCTCGCCGTGTTGCAGCTGATGCGGTTCCAGCACGCGCGGGCGGTGCAGCCGGCTCCCTTTGAAGAGATTTGGCTCGAGGCGGGCGCCGAACCGCTGCCGGCGGATCTATCGGTGGTGAACGAGTACGAGCACAGCGCCGCGGCGAGCGAATAGGGGAACCGGCTTGTCGCCCATTTCGCGGCGGCTCATTTCCGCCTAAAATGGCAGCGTGCCGTTTCTTGCCGAACCGCTCGCTCTCGACCCGCGTCGTCGTCCTTCATGGTCAACAATCTTCCGGTCAAGACGCACAAACATGGCGACCTCACCATCGAAGGCTACTCGCGGGCGGCCGTACAGACCTATTGGCGGTTTCCCGAATTGAAGCTCGGATTCGACCTGGGTGCCCAGCCCTGGTCGTTCATGGGGACCGAAACGTGGTTCGTGACGCACGGTCACCTGGACCACATCGTGGCCCTGCCGGTCTACGTGGCCCGGCGGCGGATGATGAAGATGACGCCGCCGGTAATCTATTTGCCGGCCGAGACGGTCGATCCGGTGCAAAAGCTGTTGCATCAATGCACGCGGCTTGATCGCGGCCGGCTGCCCTGTGAGCTGCGACCCGTTGCGCCCGGTGACGAAATCGAACTTTCACGCGAGCTGGTCGTGACGGCCGTTGCCACCCGGCATACGGTTCCATCGCTGGGATACGTCGTTTGGGATCGCCGCCGCAAACTCAAGGCGGAGTTCCAAAGTCTCACCGGCGAGCAGATTCGCGACGTGCGACTGTCCGGAACCGAAGTTACCGAGGAGCTGCGCCATCCAAAGGTCGCCTACCTGGGCGACAGCGCCCCGCCCGGCCTCGACGACAATCCTGTGATGTACGAAGCCGAAATCCTCATCTGCGAGCTGACGTTCGTCGCACCGGATCATCGCAAGGAACATATCCACAAGTTTGGGCACATGCACCTGGACGACCTCGTCGATCGCCGCGACCGGTTCAAGAACGAGCTGATCATCGCCGGCCACCTCAGCACGCGCTACCATCCGAACGCAGTCGGCGAGATGGTCCAGCGACGCCTGCCCGACATGCTGGGCGGGCGGCTGATGCTGTGGCTTTGAACAATGCCGAGGCCTCGTTATCCGCTCGTCGCCTGCCTCAGGTCGACCACCCACTGCGGCGTTTCACGGACGTAGGCTTCGACGTATTTGCGGCGCGAGAAATAGTAGAGTGCGTTCCCGCCTTGGAAGATCGCGCTCAGCACGATCACCGATCCATAGAGTACGATCACGATCGAGCGATAGAGATCGTCGAAGCCTTGGACTGAGCCGACCGCGGGGCCGAGCTGGGGATTGGCCTTCAATTGGGCCTCGATCGAGCCGCCGCCCCAGAGATTCGAGTACAGAGCCCACGCGCAGTAGAGGGTGATCATTCCCAGCAGACCGAGCTGATTCCAGCCGAGTATCGTCGCGCCGGCAGGATCGAATGCTAGCAGTCGGCGGCGGCCGCGAAACTCATTCCAGGCGACCAGGGCCAACGCGGCGAACACCAACATCCCCGCCACACTAAACAAGGCAAACGGGGCAGAGAGCATGGCCAGGATGGCCGTTGTCCAGGCGTTGAACGTGGCCACGCGGCTGGCACGGCGAATCGGCTCGGCGCGATCCCGAGCACCTGCCAGGGCCCGCTGGTGCGATTCCGAGAACGGCGGGTTGGTGGACTCGGTCACAACTGCGGTAGACAGGGGGCGGCGACTGTGGTCCATTGGTTGCCTTCGGTATTATACGTCGCAAGTCGGTGGAGAATAACTAGTTGCGAACGATGATTTCGCAGGCCTACCCCTCGATTTTCTCGGCGATTTCGCCCCCCACCTGAAAATCTCCCGCCGACTGTAACACCCAGAATCTCGCCCGTAAGAGCTAGTGAGGACGAATCCGGCCGCTTCGGACCGGCATCCAATCACCAGCCATTCGCGGAGCTTACGATGAACTCCACCGTCGCCGCCACCTACGCCAGCCCCGTCGCCGACCTCGGCTTGGACGTCCGCAACGCCCAAGGCCTGACGGTGGAAGAAGAGATCGCTAACAGCGTCACGCACGGTCTGGCTTGCGTGTTGAGCATCCTCGGCGCGTTCATCATGGCCGACGCACTCGGCGGAGGCGACGGCTGGCGCGTGGCCGGCTGCAGCGTGTTTGTGACCGCCATGATCGCCGTCTATGCGATGTCGACGCTGTCCCACGTACTCCAGACGCCGCGGTTGCGGTCGCTGTTCCGGGCGATCGACCAAGGCACGATCTACCTGTTGATCGCCGGCACGTACACCCCGTTCTCACTTGCCTTCCTGCACTCGACGCCGTGGTGGATCCTGCTCGGCGCGGTCTGGGCAGTGGCGATTTATGGTTTCACGTCGAAGATTCTTTTCTCCCATCGCGTGGAGAACGTTTCGATGTGGCCTTGCCTCGTATGCGGCGCCCTGCCCTTCGCCTCGGTCCCGACGCTACTGGGGATGTTGCCTCTGGCCTGCCTTGGCTGGATGATCCTCGGCGTGGTCTGCTACCTGCTGGGCCTGGTGTTCTGGCTCAACGATCGCAAGGTGCGAAATTCTCACGCGGTGTGGCACATGCTGGTGATGGCCGGCAGCGCGGCCCACTTCTCTGGCATCCTGCTGTTCGTCGTGCTGCCGCAGTGACGTGTCAACGGCTCGTCCGCTCACGACGGCACAAAGAAATCCGCATCAGGGCTGCCCACAGCAGCACGACGGTCGCCGGCTCCGGAGCGGCAGCAACCGATAGCGCTCCCGCCCCGGTGGGTACATTGGGCACGAGTTTGCCGAAGTTCGCTTTCCAAATCTGGTAGTCGCCGGCGTCGACGACGCCGCTCAAGTCGCCATCGGCAGCCGTCCCGAAGTTCACCGACTGACCGATGCGGTCCCGCCAATAAACGTAGTCGGCCGCATCCACGACGCCATCGTTGTTGTAGTCGCCGTTGGAGAAGGTGGGCGAATACCGTTGCAGCATCTCGAGCAGCGTGCCATTGAAAACATCGAGGAGGGCGGCGGTGCCGATGCCCGGGACGGTGCCGGTGCTTGAGTACTGCCAGTATTCATAACTCGACCAGGGCGCATACTTTGACGCGGACAGAGTGGACGGCGGCGAGGAGCTGTAATTCGCGATCCACAACGGATATTGCGTGACCGAGCTATTGAATTCCGTCAACGCGAAATCGGTGTAGGTGTAGATGATTGGATCAACACCCAGGCCCCGTTTGATCGTGGTGGCCCATTGGACTACCCATTGCGACATGAATGACTGGCTGAGATGTTTGTCAGTGGGAAGCTCGATGTCCAACACCGGTCGCAGCATCAAACCGGATCCCTGGTAGTAGGGCTTCACCAGCGAAATGAGATAGTTCGCTTCGTTCGCCGCGTCGTTCGGGTCGGACATATTGGTGTGCGGATACCCGACGGCATAGGGCCCGATCGGAATTCCCGCGGCGATGGCCCGATTCAAATTGTTGACGTAGTTCGCGTCGTGGTCGCAACAGCTTCCGAGGCTGACCCGGGCGAACACGAATTGCACGCCGGCCGCTTTGATTTGCTGCCAATTGGTAGGCGAGATAGTGCCCTGGTACGCCGATATGTCGATGCCGCTGACGAGCGCCAATGCCGGCACGCACCAAAACATTTGGACTGCGACGGCGATTGCCGTAAGAATGCTCTGTTTCCGTTCCATGCTTCTATGGTAACTGCATTGTGCGGCGGTTCTGCGCAGGCTCGTCTCGCAAAAACGCAGACGAATCGAACAGAAACAAACGGCGGCCCGCGAGGGTACCGGAACGGTCTATTTCTTCCGCGACAGGCGATCGCGAACGGTGTGCAGGCCGGAATTGAAAAGAATCCAGCCGCCGACAAATGTGCCAGCCAGCGGAAACGGCAGCCCCACCACGGCCCCCGCCAAGAGCGCCTTGATCCAAGCCGATGCCCCCCGGTCGCCGCCGTAGCGGGTCTGCAAATAGTGCGTGCCCAACGCGCCGCCGACAAATCCGGCCACGACCAAGATTGGCGTGGCCAGGTAAAGGCTCAACGTGTTTTCCGCGAAGAGCAGCCAGTCGAGGCCGAGAATCCAGGCCCCTGTCACCGGCAGCAGCCATTGGGACTCCTTCGGTTCGGTCAGCCACTGCCAGAGCGTCGGCTCGACGGGAGTCGCGGGAATTGGTTGGGGTGCAGTTAGCTCGTTCATTTGCGCTTGCGGTTTGGGCTTTTGATTTGATGGGCTGGGCGACGCGCTCATCCGTCCAATTGTACGTTGACGCTCTGCGTGCGGCCACCGTTTTGACCGAGCGAAACGGCTGTCAGGGACAGCCAGCGTTTGACCAATCGCAGACGCTCTCGCACACGAATCAGCGTTAATTCGTGGTAGATTTGCCGCCGTGGATTGACGAGGGATTGTATCGCCGCTCGGTCGCGAGAAAATGGCGGCGATTTGCCCGCCGACCCTCGAAACTGCTTGAACATTGCTGCCAGTGGAGGTTCAATCGAGTTCTATGTTTGCTGTGCGTTCGATCTGCCATCTCTTTCGCGGAGGTCGTCCCATGCGGAAATCGCTTCTGGTCGTCGCTTGTTGTCTGTTGCCGGTTCTGAAAGCCATTGCCGAGGAGGCCGAAACGGAATCCCTGCGCACCGGCAAAACGTTTCTCGAAACCAAGGTTTACTCCGCCGACGAGGACCGCGCGGTTTTACGGCTGTTTGATGGATTGCGCGTGGCGGACGTGTCGGATGGCATGGACCAGGCCGGGCTGGCCAACGTCGGACTGGTGTCGCCCGACGTCGGCCCGCTTTGGCGCGACACGCAGCACTACACCCACCGCATCGTCGGCATCGCCGTCACCGCGCGGTACGTCCCCTCGAACGAGCCCCAAACCGGGCCGCTCAGCACCGATGAGTTCAATCGCTGGATGGGTGCCTTTTATAACGACAAGTCCTCCGAACCATTCGTGCCGCTCTTGCGCGAAGGCACGGTCCTGGTGATTGAAGATGATGAGACGGCGGACGTCGGCTCGATTGGCTCGAACAACATCATGGGTTGGAAGTCGCGGGGTTGCGTTGGCGTCGTGACCAGTGCCACGGCCCGCGACACCGATGAGATCATCGCCGAAAAGGTGCCGCTGTATTTCAAGCACGTCGGCCGCGGAATCCGGCCGGGACGCAACGAGATCGAATCGGTCAATCGTGCGGTCGTGGTGGGCGGCGTGCAGGTGATGCCCGGCGACGTCGTGGTCGCGGACGGCGACGGCGTGATCGTCGTGCCGCGGGCCCATGCCGAAGAGATCGCCAAGTACGCCCGCGCGACCCTCGAAAGCGACAAGGCCGCCCGCCGCGGAATGTATCAGCAGCTCGGTCTGCTGGAGGATGATTCCGTGCGATGATTGGCAGCGATCCACCGCCGCCCGCTGCGCCTATTCGATCGCCTGAATCAATTCCGTCTCCAGCTTCGATTCGTCGTCGGTCCAGTGGCCGTAGCGCTCGATGAGGGGCAATGCAGCGCGACGGCCTTGCGAGTCGATCCACTCGCGCAGTTCAGTGCAGGCGCTGCCCAACAGCCGGTAGGGTCCGATGTGCTTGGAATACGCGTATTGGTCCAGCTGGACTTCTCGTTTCTCGAGACCGAGCGCCTGGGCGTCCGCGACCTCCGCTTCCACGCCGGCAAACACTTCGTCGCCCTGGCTGTAGATCACGTGGTTGAGCCCCCGGTTGGGAATGTTGTGTTGCTTGAGCACCGGCCAAACTCGATCCAACAACGTGCGAATGTCGTCGCCGTAGCACGCCGGCGGTTCGTGGTGCTTTGAAGCGCCATAGAGCACGACTTGGAACGGTTCGGTGCGGATTTCCGCTGTCACGTCACTGGACTCCATCGCATGAGCTGGGTCGCGTGGACGGGCACCCAAGTGAGTTGTCCCCATTGGCACCAGCCAGGTTTCGATCACGGCTTCGATGGTTTTTCAGTGAGCGTCATCTCCTTCACGCTGACGGCTCCTTTGTCGATTCCGAGCACGAATCCGATCCGGTTGTTTTTGTCGACCGTGTCGCGAGCCGTAAACTCGTATTTATACACCTTGAATTTCTCGCCCGGCTGAATCTCCTCGTGCAGGCCGATTTCATGCCAGTCTTCCTGGTGAATCTGACCGACCAGCAGCAGCTGAACTTTGTCCGGCGACTTCATCTGGAACTTGATGATGTAATCCTGCCCATCCTTCAAATCGAGGCCTGTCTGATAGGCTTGCACGTGCCAGTCGGTGCCGGTTGTTGCGGTGGTGTGAAAAACGATCGCGTCGCCGTCGGCAGACATTTCGCCCTTCCCGGAGTCGTTCAATTCAAAGACCCAGGAATCCGGATCGTTCGTAGGCTGAAGGAGGTTTTTTTCCTCGGCCTTCGAATCGTCCGCGGGCTTGTCGGCGGCCAATGCCGTGAATGAGCAAAGCGTCAGCAACGCAGAAATCAGCACCGCCTTCATTTTTGGTTCTCCAGAAACGAAATAAAGAAGCTCGCTGCCCAGTCCGTCAAGCGGCGAACGCCGACGTGGGACCGATCAAAGCAGTCTAACGCTTGTTCTGGCGGCTTTACAGCTTCCTGCGCAGAATGAGAACTTTTAGCGCCAAAGAACAAGCGCAGCCAGGGCCCGGGAGTGTCGATTCTCGGAATCAAGCCCGGACCAGACGATTGGGCGAGACTTCCACTGTCGTGGGAGTTAGCGCTTCGAGAACTGCGTGCCGCGGCGAGCGCCGCGGAGACCGGGCTTCTTTCGTTCCTTCATCCGCGCGTCTCGGGTGAGAAAGTGCTTTTCGCGGAGCTTCTCCGAGAGGTCGCTATCGTAGCGCATCAAGGCCCGGGCGATGCCTTGCATGCAGGCGCCGGCTTGTCCCGTGTTGCCGCCGCCGTGGACCAGGATCTCCACGTCAACCGAATCCTTGATGCCGCAATGCTCCAGCGGCGCGATGACCGCATTGCTGTCCTGGTCAATCGTGAAGAACTCCGCCAGCTCGCGGCCGTTAATCGTGAGCTTGCCGGAGCCGGCACGAATCCGCACACGGGCGACCGACGTCTTGCGGCGGCCGGTTCCCAGGGCGTCGACACTCTTGGTGGCGGTGGCGGGCATGGTTCAATTCCTATCCGTCAGTTTGCTTCAGTTTCTAGGTGGCTGCCAGCTCCGTCGGTGTTGGCTGCTGCGACGAGTGGGGATGCTCCGACCCAGCGTAAATCTTCAGCTTCTGGATCATCTTGTAGGCCAGTTTATTCTTCGGCAGCATTCGTCGCACGGCCTCGTAGAGGATCCGCTCCGGATGGCGCTCAAAGCGATCAGCGGCCTTGACCGACCGCTGGCCGGGGTAGCCGGTCGTCCAGCGGTATTCCTTTTGTTCCCACTTGTTGCCTGTGAGCTTTACCTTGTCGGCGTTGATCACGACGACGTAGTCGCCGGTGTCGACGTGGGGCGTGTAGGTCGGCCGGTGTTTGCCCATCAGGATGACGGCGATCTCACTGGCCAGCCGGCCGACGACTTTGTCCGCGGCGTCGACGAGCAGCCACTTCTGCTCGACCTCACCGGCTTTGGCCATGTAAGTTGTCATGGTTCGTATCTCAGCCTGCGTATCGGAAAATCTTGGGAATCCAATAGTCTACCGGCCGCGGCGTGTAGCGGCAAGGGCGGGGCGAACCACGAAAGCCCCTGATCGGGACCCCTATTTTCGCCGTGCCCGCTGCCACAGCGCGATGCCCCAAAAAGCAAGAAACGCCGCCATCGTGCCCATGATGATCAACGGCTTGCGGTAGTCGTGCACCGGTTTGTCGGCGCTCGGCTCCAAGTAGGCCCCGAGCGCGAACACCCCGGCCCAGAGGACCAGGGCCACAGCCAGGATGGCAAACGGCAGCCATTTTTTTCGCGTTTCGATGTCCATGGTGCGCAATTGTATCCGCGATGCCAATTGGTGGCGACTTGCCGGTACTTTACACTTGGGGACGCCGCTAATTATCAATCGCGTTGAGGGACCCTTGTCATGATCGTCGGTGTGCCCAAGGAGATCAAGCTGGATGAATACCGCGTGGCCATGCTCCCGGTCGGCGTCGAGGAGCTGGTCCGCCGTGGACATCAAGTGCTCGTGGAAGCCGGGGCCGGCCTCGGCTCGGGCATTCCCGATCACGACTACCTCCACCAGGGTTGCGAGCTGGTGAGCGGACCCGCGGAGATTTTCTCGCGGGCCGATTTGATCGTCAAAGTGAAAGAGCCGCTACCGGCCGAGTGGCCGCTGATTCGCCAGGGCCAGGCGCTGTTCACCTACTTCCACTTCGCGGCCGACTGCCAGCTCACTGATGCGATGCTCGCCAGCGGCGCCACGTGCGTCGCCTACGAGACCCTGGCCGACGATCGCGGCCGGCTGCCGCTGTTGACGCCGATGAGCGAGGTCGCCGGACGGATGAGCATTCAGGAGGGTGCAAAGTATCTCGAGCGGCCACAGATGGGCCGCGGCATCTTGCTGGGCGGCGTGCCCGGCGTTGCGCCGGCTTACATCACGATCTTGGGGGGCGGCGTGGTTGGCGCCAACGCGGCCAAGATCGCCGCCGGCTTCAACGCCGACATTACGATCCTCGACGTCAACATGGACCGTCTCCGCTACCTCGACGACATCATGCCCCCCAACGTGAACTGTCTGTTCAGCGACAGGCACACCGTTCGCGAGCAGCTCGCCAAGGCCGACCTCGTGATCGGCGCAGTGCTGATCCCAGGCGCCAAGGCCCCAACGCTGGTCGAGCAAGAAGACCTGCGGCGGATGAAGCCGGGCAGCGTGATCATCGACGTGGCCATCGACCAGGGCGGCTGCATCGCCACCAGCCGGCCGACATCTCACAGCGAGCCGACGTACATCGTGGAAGACGTGCTCCACTATTGCGTCACGAACATGCCGGGTGCCGTCGGCCGCACGAGCACGTTCGCCCTCTGCAACGTGACGCTCCCCTGGGTGCTCGAGATCGCCGAGCGCGGCATCGAAGCGGCTGCCCGCGAATTGAAGCCGGTCGCCCGGGCGATCAACATGTTCGCCGGCGAAGTGACGAACAAGGCGGTGGCC
The DNA here is from genome assembly GCA_963808175.1 of uncultured Planctomycetota bacterium. Taxonomy (GTDB): domain Bacteria; phylum Planctomycetota; class Planctomycetia; order Pirellulales; family Lacipirellulaceae; genus DASYDU01. Next base: position 73,488 of record CAWEEU010000001.1, read on the forward strand.
GAGACGTTTGGGTTGCAGTATTCAAAACGATTTGATTCATGATTGATTTGGATCAATTCATGTCCAATCCGGTAGTCGAGTATTTGCTGACGATCGTTGCACTCGGCGCAGGGTTGTGGATTGTTTTTGCTCTTGGCATTGCCGGATTGCTACGCGTCATGGAAGGCGCAGGCGTCAACCGGTTGGATGGATTGGAGGCTCGGTCGGCGTTGGAGAATATCGTGAATCACGGTTTCGCCGATCAACCGTGGCTAAATAGCCATGAATTTGATCCTCTCGGGGTGTTCCGGATTTCGAATTTCGACATGGCAGTTTGGCAACGCAAAGGTGAACGGACTTATCTGAGTTTTTATAACGTTTTTCCGGGAAGACGTATGGTCGACGTCGATTCAATACTAGACGACGGCTGTAGATTAATAACGGGGAACTCTTGGAATATTCACGCGCTTCCGATGCGGCCTGGTGTTTGGATGCAAAGCATTGCGGTCAAAGACATTGCTGAATTGTGCCGCTATCACGATATGGGCGTCTGGTTTCTTACCCAATCAACGGGTGCACGCCCCAGTCGCGGAGATATGGCGATTGAAGAGGAAATCATACATTCAACAAAATCTCAATGTGCCTATGTGAAGTCGCTACCCATGTGGTTGTTGCGACTTCCCTACTGGTACTTTGTCCGCCGCTTCCGACTGTCCGGAAAGACGGTACGTGAGCAGTACGAATGCCAGCGATCATTGGCTTTTGAAACTTAGCAATCGATCAGTGACTCGACAAGATAATGCGGACAAACACCATTCAATGGAACGGCGGCATTGATGGGCATCTTTTGCTCCTTGATCAAACGCGGTTGCCGGCCGAGACGGTGTATCTCGAATGCCGTGCGGTCGACGACGTCTGGCGGGCGATCCGGCAACTGAGCGTCCGCGGCGCACCGGCGATCGGCGTTGCGGCGGCGTATGGCGTGTGCCTCGGTGTGCAAGGCGGCCGCAGCGTTGATGAAGTTTGCGACTACCTGGCAACGTCGCGGCCGACGGCGGTGAATTTGTTCGCGGCCCTCGAGCGTATGCGCACAGCGAGCCGGGCGCGGGCACCGACGCGCAGCGTTGGTCGGCCCCCGAACATTTGGCCAGGTTGCTGCGCAAAGCCCGCGCCATCAACGCGGAAGACCGCGAAATGTGCGATTCAATCGCCCGTCACGGCGCCGATCTGCTCGCCGACCTGCCGACGGGCGCCGGCATCCTTACTCATTGCAACGCCGGCGCTCGTTTCCGGCAGCGGCGACGGCACCGCGCTGGCCGTGATCTTCGAGCTGGCCCGCCGCGGCAAGCAGCCACAGGTGTTCGCCGATGAAACCCGGCCACTCTTGCAAGGCGCTCGCCTCACGATGTGGGAGCTAATGCAGCGTGGCATCGACGCGACGCTGATCTGCGACTCGGCCGCAGCCCAAGTCATGCGGGAAGGCCGCATCCAGGCCGTGATCACCGGCGCCGATCGCATCACGGTCAACGGCGACACGGCCAACAAGATCGGCACGTATGGCGTCGCCACGCTCGCCCGCGCCCACAACATCCCGTTCTACGTCGCCGCTCCGGCAACCACCTTCGACCTCTCGCTCGCCAGTGGCAACGAGATCCCCATCGAACAACGGTCCGCCGAAGAAATCACGCATGCCTTCGGCCGCCAAACCGCACCCAATGGCGCCCAGGTCTACAACCCCGCCTTCGACGTCACGCCGGCCGAGCTGATCACTGCGATCATCACCGACCGCGGTGTGATTCAGCCGGTAACCAGCGTTTCGCTGCAAGCCCACATGGCATGAGGTACCACGTCTTCATTCGGTTGCATTGCTATCGCGATTCCACGCTGGCAAGCTGGATTCCAGTCGCGCGCTGCCACCAGGAGTGTTCCAATTCGCGCCGATCAATGCCATAGACGGTTTGCAGTGCGCGGTCCTGTCCTCTGTCCGTTGCCAGCTTCAGGTAGCGGACGAATTCTTTCGGTGATTCCAGGTGCGTCAAGTAGTCGACGAGCGACATGCTCTCGCCGTAGAACACCGCCCGCTGCGACGTCGCCGGATAGTCGACGCCGACCAGGAGCCGTCCCAGCGGCAGCGTCGAATGAGCTCGGATGGCGACTTCCAGATCGTGCGCGTGCCGAGCACGTTTGTCCGCGGGATCCATCAAGAGTGCCAGCCCCTCTTCCGCCCACTTGGGCGGTGGATCACTGGGAAATGCATCGACGAAGAGGACGTGGACCATCTCGTGCGGCATCGCGGAGAGCCCCTGCACCGCGTCGACGGCGAGCAAATCAACTCTGCGTTGCGTCACGCGCCCGCCGCTGATTGAGATCGCCGAACTGCCGACCGTCTGGGATGCCCCTTGGCCGACTGCCTGCAAATAATCTTGCCGGGTTGCGTGCAACACGACTTTGCACTTCGGCTGCCAGTGGCCCGTTGCGTCGAGCCCAAACACGTCGCGTCGCAATTGGCCACAGACCGACTCACATTGTTGAGCAACGTCAGACGCCGCCGGTCCACCCACGAAGGAACGCACGACAAAGTTGCGAGACTCCGCATTACACTGCTGAAAATTGACTGCAGTCGAGCAGCGGCGGATTGCACACGAGCACAGTGGATACTCAGCACGATCACCGCGTGCGACTGCGCCGAAGCACGTCGCGACAATCACGAGCGCAACACATGACGAGGCTGAGAAGTCTTGGAACCGGCGACGAGGTTCCGTGCGGGTGTGCGAAACAGCACACACCCGCACACCGAACAATCCCACATCCCGCACCTGGGTCTTCAAATCGAAAAGTTGTCGCCTGTCAGAAACCGGTTGGCACCAGTAGCAATCGCAGGGCCGGATGGCTGCCGTTGCCTCGCGACAGCAACGCGTGGATAGCCGTAATCTGTTACGGTGAGTATAGTTGCGGCCTACTGCCATTTTTTTTGATGAATTCACCCTGGGGGCGATTTTGCTGTGAGATAGGGCAGCGCACGCTGAATCATTGGGCTGAATCGCGACCGCGGCGGTTTATTGATCTTTGGTACGTTGAATGCCGTATATTCTCTAATAAGGGAGTGTCACGTGGCGTCGATCCTTTCCAATCTGCGAGTCGTTGTCGTCGCGGGCATGATTGCCGGTCTGGCGCTCGAAATATCAGCTCTTGCGGCCCGGACGGCATGGGCGGCAGGATCGCCGGCCACGTCTCCGCAAGTTCGCACATTTGCACCTGCATCCTCAAGACCGGTCATTGTTCCTGCGGAGCGGCTTGCCATTGCGGCCGGCACTTGCCGCAGAAGAACAATGATCCGGCTGCTCCAAACAGCTCCAACGATCGGGGCCAGTCGCTGGGACTAGCGGAAGACTTTGCCGCGATCAATCCTTCGACGATCACGGCCTTACGCGTCCAGTTCGAGCTCAATCCTCTCTCTTCAAGCAACCAGACTCTCGTTGCTCAGTGCACACGCATCAACGTCTGATCAGCTGGCGAGTGCGCATGGATTGCGCTCGCGGGCCGGTTGGTGTTGAGTGTCCGTGTTCACCGCACGCCACCTGCCGCATGATTTCTCTGTCGGCGTCGGCGTGCATTCCAAGGGAGAAATTACCATGTCCGCTACGTTTAACAAAATGATGATCGTTGGAGCATC
>CAWEEU010000002.1:0-208639 GCA_963808175.1 uncultured Planctomycetota bacterium
GCGACGTTGCCGACCGAATATTCACCGTCCCGGGAATGTCCTTCATCGCTTCTTCGACGGGACGGGTAATGTTGGCCATCATTTCGTCGGCCGGCATCACGCCATTGTCGATGAGGATCACCACACGCGGAAAGTTCGTCTGTGGGAATACCGACGACGGCATCGTCAGGGCGCAATAAGTGCCGGCCACGCAGAATGCCAAGACGACAAACAGGATTGGCTTCGCGTAGCGAACGATTCCTGTGGCGCCGCTGCAATCGGACAGCCTGCCGGTGGTCCCATCGGTTTCGAGACTGTGCGTCATGGTTGCATCGCCGGACCGGGCACTGCCGCCGACGGCGCTTCAATCACAAGTTCTGGATCGATCGCCAATGCGGCAACGACGTCGACCGCCGCCTGAGAAAGTTGATTGAGCAAATCTAGATTCGCCTGTCGTTCCTGAATCAGATTGTCCTGGGTGCTAAGGACCTCGGTAATTGTAGCTTGTCCTTTCTCGAATGCATCGCTGATGCTCGTCAGTTCGCGCTTGCCGACGCTTTGATCGACCGAGGTTGCAAGCCAAAGTTGACGAATCTGCTCATAGCGTTCGATGGCCGTGCGGGCCTCAGTCGCCGCGCGACTTTCCGACTGTCGCCAAGTGATCAGCTGCTGCTGTAGCTCCATATTGCGCTGCCGCACGAGTGGGCGGCCCGAGTTCCAGACCGGGAGGTCCATTTGAGCCGTCAGGCCCACGAACAGCGTGCCGGATTCGTCTCTTTCGTATGACGGTCCCGTACTTACGTTCGGAATCTGATTCGCTCGTGCCAGGTCTAGATTCGCTCGCGCGGCCGAGGCTCCATATCGTGCTGCCTCGACATCCGGGCGCGTCGCCGTGAGCTGCGTGAGCTGGTCGCTTGAAACGTCCGGTGTTTGCACTCCCTTCAGGGGAGCAGCGCTTTGCCCGAGCCCGGTCAATACTGGTAACCAACGATATGCCCCTAGTGATTCGCTCGGAGTGACCGATTCCTCGGGCGGTGAGTTCAGCACGTCGCGCAAGGTCTTTCGCGCGGTGCGGTAGTCCGCTTCAGCCAACTCGGCTCGTCGTTGCGACCGGCGTGCGGCCACGTTCGACGTAATTCGCTCGGCCGGGCTTGCGAGACCCGCAGTAAATCGCCGATTCACCGCTCCAGCCGTGTTCTTTCCCAGCTCGGCACTTTCCCGTGCTAAATCCAGCGATCCTTGCTTATACATCAGGTCGAAGTACGATCGCATCGCCGCCGCGACGGCCGTCCATTCTACTTGGGCAATCTTTGCCCTCTCTTGGTTCAGTTGGGCGCTCGCCGTTTGCAGCCGGTATCGCGGCTGATGGGCAAGCTCCAACGTCTGCGTCAAGGCCACCTGATTCTTCACGGCCAGTAGATTTCCGGCCAAGTCGCGAGTGTACGGAAATGCACCAACCTGAACTGTGGGATTCCAGGGATACGTTGCCGCCACTCCGCGTGCCGCAACAGCCACCGGTGCGGCAGCCCGCGCGCTCACCACGTCTGAATTCTGCAGCAACGCGGTGTCGATTGCCCCACTCAGTGACAGCGTCCGTCGTTCAGCTGCAGCAGGTGGTGCCGGCAGCCCTTCGGCACGTTCGCCGCGGAAGCCTGCAACTGCTGGCATCGGCCCGCCCGGACTCCAGGAAACTTGGATAGACTTTAACGCCGCAGACGTATCGGCGGCGTCCGAAGTTGGCGGCGTAGTGATCCCTGGCGTATGGTCAGCCGGCCGTTCGTCAGTCGTCCCAACGTCGCCGCTGAACGCCGCGTAAATTGCACTTGGAGCGTCAGAATTAGCCGCCGCTGGAGGCGGCCTGATATCGAGTTTTTGACTTAGTGTGGACTCGGTCGGGCCAAGCGACGGCCGATCGTCTGTTCCGCAACTCTCATTTGTAAATTGACGGCGCCCTGCGCAGCCGACCACGAGGCAGAGACAGATTGCCCCCGCCAGCAATGGGCAAGCATGCTGAACGTGATTTGCCGGCATTCTAGATCGCACCGATTGAGCGGCCAAAAGCACTCGTATCCATTGTATCGCTTTTGCCGGGCATCGCGTTTATCAGATACAAAATGCGTCCGTTTGTAACGATTGTATCGAATGCGCTTCACGAAAATGTCTGTTCGCCGCGCCCAGACCTCCAGAAAATGCCAATCGTCGTTGCAGTTAGAAGGATAGAGAACCTTCGACGAAGTCGCCAACACTCATTCCTGCAACGACGATGGAGCCAAGACAGTTTTCCACGTGTCCACCCTGTAATTGCCTCGCAAGACCCACACGCTTTAATCACATTCGAGTCCTACCGGGCGAGTCAGGGCGATTAAGTAAATGTCGCCGCAACGAATCGTGACGTTGTCGCCATTCTCGGCGCGCTGACGCAGTCAGGATTCAGGTCAGTGAGGAGCCCCCAGGTAAGGAACCAGTCTCTAAGTTAGGGCTGGATCGCTTCCGGCGGCGGGCGCTGATAACCCAAGGAACTGTGCGGACGAACTGTGTTGTAGGCACGCTGCCAGCGCTCGATGAGTGGGGGAAGCCCAGTCCGCAGGTGAATCCACTGTTCGGCCGGGAAGTCGTAGAAGGCCAGCAGTTCTTCTCGATCCTTGGCCAGGCACTCACAGGCCTGCGGGTACTTCGGGCCGTAGGCCTGGGCACTCCGGGCCCACCAAGGCTTGGAGCGCCTCATTGAAGTCGCCGGTGCTGATCCCCTTGAGGTACAGCCAGGGCAGGAACTCTTCGAGACTCTTGGTCTTTCGCAAGTAGGGCGGCAGAATCTTCGACGAGAACACTTCTCGCTCCTCGCCAGTGCGGCGGTCATGCACCCGAGGCTGGCGGACCTGCAAGGAGCCGAGGCCCGTGATGATCTCACGTTCGGGCAAATGCCCGTTGCGGACCACCTGGCGGTGGCCACGCTCGTCGGCCAGATGCCGATGCGAATCGATCCACTCGGCAACTTCCGCTTCGATCGCCGTGGTCAGCATCTGTTGGGCTCCTTGCCGAAGGATGGACGTGAGCGCGTCACGGCCCGCGGATGGAAACGCGACGCTCGTTGTGGTAACTTCCTGCATGGTGGCGTACTCCTGGGGGAATCGGGTCGTAGAACAACCAAATTCAAACCCAAGTACGCCGCCTTCTTCAACTCCTCATCCACAACTTTCGGTTATATCTCCGCCTCACGGTCCTTTGCGGAGAGCGGAATGTCGTTTTTCTTCACTGCGATGGCCTTTCTTTGAGAGTTTCGTCTCAACGAGAGTCAGTCAAATCGCGAGTGACTTGAAGGCCACGACTGGCGTCGCCTGCATCCACCAAGGTCAGAATTGCCTCGCAAATATGCGGCGGCAGACTTGGCCAAGCCTCGGCGATCCGGACCACGGCCGGGGTCAACGCGATGGCGTTCCCCGAAGAAGGCAGCACCAGAATGGCGTCATCTGATGCCAATCGTTGCCCGGCAGCGTCTGGGCGGCGCTGCCCAGATGCTGCCAGGCCATTGGGCCATTTCGGCAACTCGTTGTCATTCAACGAGTTAGAAAGTGGAGGCGGCGGGAATCGAACCCGCGTCCCGAAATAGCTCCACGTGAGCTTCTACGTGTGTAGTCGACTGTTTATTGTCGCCGCGGCGTGCTCCTGTCGACCGGATCGCACCGCGGCCAGCCCGGAACGAAGTTTAGCCGCGAGCGTGCCAGGCGGTGACTCGCGGCGAGTCGGATTTAGCGACGAACTTTTGGACCATTCCGACGACAGTCCTCAGTCCGGGCTACCGTTGATTAGGCAGCCAAAGCGAAATTGCCATTGGCAATTAAAATTGTGATCAGCTTTTAACGTGGCCAACTGATCAACCACGACACGCCACCCGCGCTTCATCTATCCGGTCGAACCCTGTTCGCCCCCAAAACAAACGTAGCACGAAGTGCAATTTCAGGAGTCAATTATAGCCGGCGAGGGAACGAGCGGAAAGCGACGGAAAATGGCCGGTATACGCTTACAAACGCAAACCTCTAATCACACGCGACGTTGGGAAATGCAGCGTGAATTCTCCCGAGCGGCGATCTCCTCGCAGCGGAGGCGCTATCGCACGCCCAGCGCGACAACGTCGGTTATCGCGTGGGCAATCACGAGTGGCCAGAGGCGTCGCAGGCGACAAAACATTGTGCCATATACGAGGCCTACTATTAGGACCAGGAAGGCGGCTCCAACTCCCTGATAGATGTGATAACTGGCGAACAAGAAGGACGACACAAAAACGGCTGTCGCTGTCGAACCGACCAACTGTTCTGCTCTTGGAATGAGGTAGCCGCGCATTGTCAATTCTTCGCAAAAGCCGACACTTAGTCCGAGCAGGACTAGGACAACGTAATCAAACCAGTTTGCCGGCGATTGGAACTCGTAGGTCGATTTGGCCCAACTGCCTCGTTGGATGCTGGGTGATGTCAAGAATCAATTGCAACACAATCTGGATGCAAGGATTTCCGCAGGCGTTCGATAGCCGAGTCGTCGGCGAGGACGTTCGTTGAGTGATCGTTCCACGCGGGCCACCTCACGGTGACTGACCTGCGTGAAATCGGTGCCTTTGGGGAAGTACTGCCGCAGCAGTCCATTCGTGTTTTCGTTGGTGCCCCGTTGCCAGGAGGCGTAGGCGTCGGCGAAGTAAACGTCCAGTCCGAGCCCTTGGGTCAGTTTTCGATGCTCCGCAAACTCCTTGCCGTTGTCAAACGTCATGCTCCGTCGGAGGGAGGGCGGAAGGTCCTTCATGCGTCTCTTGGCCGCACGCATGGTTCTGGCCGACTTCATGCTCTCCACGCGGCCAATCCGGGTATAGCCACTTTTTCGCTCGACCAAGGTCAACAGCGCGCTGCGGCGGCCTTGGCCGACGATGGTGTCTCCTTCCCAATCACCGTACCGTCGTCGCCCGTTGATCACTTCCGGTCGCCCGTCGATGCGGACACAATCGGTCAGTTTCCCCCGTTTTTCCGGAGGCCGACCACCGCGACGCAACAGGGCCTGCCACTCGGGCACTTGATCGTGAATCCAATCGTAAATGGTTTGCCTCGACAACCAGCGCGCTGGGGCACGCGGGAAGTCGCTCTGCGCCCCACCGGCGATCTGATCCGGCGACCAATATTCTTCGAGTCGGTCTTGGACGTATTGGTGCACGTCGGGGTCATCCATTTTGTGGGGTCGGCGACTTGCCAAACGACGCTCGTCGGCCAGGCGTTGGGCTTGCCTCGGCCGATAACCACGCCCGCCCGTGTTGCGAGCGACTTCGCGACCGATGGTGCTGCGGTGCCGTCCCATCAGCTCCGCAATTTCCGCGTTCGACTTTCGCCTCTTCTTCAACCGGTATAGGAACTGTCGCTCCTCCAACGTAAGATGACTAGCCATCGCTGGGCCTCCGTGTGAACGTCGCTTGAAACCACCACGACATTCAAACGACCCAGCGATCCTTTCACCAAGCTCAGTTTTCAACATTGTTGCATTTGAAGTCTGACATCACCTCGTTGAATCGTCCAAATCCGGCTGAGAATACTGAAAGCGAAATGAGGCAGCCAACTCACAGAGAGTGCCACAAGTACCTCTAACCACAACTCCCGACGACTGGTTGTCCCAGCAATGGACGAGGCAACAGACATTTCAGCTTCTGTGGTATCGGTGGCTGCGTCGACGGACGGCTGAATCGGAATTCCAAAACTAGGTGCTTCGCCGTCGTTGGGCAATTCATCAGATGCCGGTCGCGGCTGCTCGCAATTCCAACAAAAGTCAAAGTTTGGGCCGCACTTCTCACCGCACTTCGGACATTTCCACGAGCCAGTTAGCTGAGGTGGCCGCTGGTTGTCTGGGAAATCGGCGAGCAGATGCTGGGCTTGCTCCGCGTCGGCATCGTCAACGACGACGCCTGGTGCCGAGCCCCGTGTGAACGGGAAGTTTGGGAATGCCGCACTCTCGCCGTCGACAAAGGCCCGAACGCCGCGCGATTCGAGGAACAATCTTGCCTCGTGTGCCTCAAGTTCGCTGCCAGCAGTGAAAATGCGCTGCATGTCATCTCCGTAGGGATCCGGCCTTTGCCCACTACGTCGAATCGATCGGCATGCCGAACCAGGGTGCACATCCAACCTGGAGCACCATTATCCCTGCGTTAGGGGGATGGTGCAAATCCTCGTCCCGCGGCTTCCGCCGGACCAACTAGTTCGGATCGTACGGCTGGTCGCACCAAGTGAGAGGTTGGCCGATACCGGGCAAGTTGTCGATCAGGCATTCGCGGATCGCGGCTTATTTATTGTCCTGGGCGATGTTTTGGATCGCCCTGTCGGTAAGAGCGAAGCGTTCCACAGCCAGGATTTACTTTCAAGGTTTCACGACGGTCAGCACTTGGCCGTCCTGCCGCAATTGCTCGGCCAACCGTCGGTACTCGACGTCCTGCACCGTCACTCCGTCGTCGATCGCCAGCGCCGCCGCAGTCGCCGCCGATTGGCCAAGGATCATGAATACGGGCTCCATCCGGATCGAACCGTAGGCGATATGGGAACTCGACAAGCAAACGGGTACGAGCATGTTCTCGCACTCGTCGCGTTTCGGAATCAGGGAACCGTATGCAATCTGATAGGGTCCGTGGGTGCTCACGCCAATGTCGCCCTCGTTTTGCACGTGGCCGTCTTCCGTAACGTACCGACGGACGTTGTGGGAGTCCATCGTGTAGGCGCCCATTCCAACCGGCTGCGGCGTCGGCCGTCGTTTGAGGAGCTCATTCTCCGTCATGACGAATTGGCCGATCATTCGCCGTGCCTCGCGGATGTAGAGCTGGTGCGGCCAATGTCCGTTGTCGACAAACTCGTCCTTGGCGAGGCCCCACTGATTGACTTTGGCGCGAATATCGGCAGGAACGTGCTCGTCGTTGGCCAAAAAGTATAGCAGCCCCTGCTGATAGTCGGCGTGCTCCCCAACGATCTCCCGCCGCCGCTCATATGAAGCCTCGGGATAGTCGTAGTTGAAACCGACGTTGTCGGTGCCGAACGGGCCGAAGTTATTCGAGTCCGTTTTGTCGTTCGGCACCGGGTCGGACCAGTAGGGCAAGCCGCGCCACGACGTTTCGTAGATGCGGGCGAGCAGCGTGTATTGATTTGGATCGTAGTTCTTGGGTCGCGGGAAGGGGGCCTTATTTTCGGCGACATTGGTGAGGCACATGCGAAAGCAATACGCCTGCACGCGATTGTCGGCCGCGCCGCGCTGGCCGGGCGGGTCCGGACTGATCCGCGGCAGCAACCCGCTTCGTGCTTCGCCCGGCACGACGTACCGGTCGATGCCGCGGCTGAGGATGCCGAAGTGGTGTGAGTGGTGGAGCACACCGACTTGGTTGCCGTTCCATTCTTCGCCGTATTGTTGGCTGGATTCGCGGCCGACATGGTAGGTGACGCCGGCCGCCGCCATGAGGTCGCCTTCGTAGGTCGCATCGATGAACATCTTGCCCGCGAACGTGCGTTCAGCGGGCGCGGTGCGCCGGAGCGAGAGCGCGTCGTGATTGACACGATGTGGTTACCTCTCATGGCGACGCCGCTTTTGCGCTCGAGCCACTCGTCGCGGCGAACGTCGATCTGGTGTTCGCGAACCAAATCCTCGAAAACCCCTTCGGCAACATGCGGCTCGAAGGTCCACATGGTGCGACTCGCGCCGTCGATTGCGGGCGTACCTTGGCCGTGATTGCCGAATTCGGTTCCTTTCTGCCATCGCCAGGCGTCGTCGCGCTGATAGTGCAGCCAGATGCGGTGATAGAACTCTCGCGCGAGACCGCCGACGAGAGACGTATCGCCAGCGTCGGTCCAGCCCAGTCCGCCGCTCGACATGCCGCCCAAATGCACGTCGGGCGACACGACAACGACGCTCTTGCCCAATTGCTTCGCCTCGACGGCAGCGATCACGGCCGCCGATGTGCCGCCGTAGATGACGACGTCATACTGTTCTGCAGCCGCGGATTGATTGACCGCGATCAATGCGAGCGCAATGCATCGCAGCCACCACAGCCGAGCATTCCCGCCCACCCTACTACCGCTCCAGTCGCAAAATCGTGAACGAGCATGGCGGGAATTCGCGCTCGAACTCGCTCGAAACGCCGTCCAGTTCGCTCGTCTCGGGTGTGTACCGCAGCGGGTCGTCGAGCGACTGGGTGGCCTTGCGGTTGTCGGCGGCGAGCGTGATGGCCGTGCCTTTGCCGCTCAAGTTGTCGGCGCCGTCGATCGAGAGCTTCACGAGCTTCGGTTCTTCGGCGAGGTTGACGACGCGGACCAGGACGTCACCACTGGCGTCGGTCACGGCCGATGCGTACACGTCGTACTCCGGCCGCTCGTTAAGGCGGGAGAGGTCGGTTTCGACGATTTTCTTGCCGTCAAGACTGCCGACGATCTTCGTGCCGTCGACCTCGACCAGCACGTCGTACCAACGATCGGTGTCGATGCTGCCGTCGACGTTGCGGCCGCCGAGCTTCGCGCCGCCGTCGGCGCGTTCGATGCCGTGTTGCGTGTTGCCCCAGCCGCCGAAATTGACCCACGCATAGTTGCCGTCGTCCTTGACCTGGACCATCACCATGAAGCCTTCGGCACCGTCAATCTTCCGCGCCTTGGCGTGGACCTGGTACTTCGACCACTTCTGGCCGGGCAGCCAGATGCGGCAGTCGGCACTATGCAAAGATTGCCGCAGCACACCGTCGCGGATGCTCCACTGGCTGACAGAGTTCGAGTCCCAATCGGCGACGTCGGCCGGATCGGAGAGCTCGTTTTCGTAGACGGTTTTGCCGTCGGCCACGACCTTCAGATCCTTGAACTCCGATTCGGTGCTCCAAGTGGCGAAGCCGACCGACCCGGCCATCTGCTCCTGTTGATCCCGCTCGCTGGAGGGCTGCTGCTTGACGGTCACGCTCAGCAATCGATCGCCCCGGTTTTGGCTGTACATCTTCTGGACATAGTACGAAATCGTCCCAATGGCCCTGTGATTGTCGAAGTAAATCAAGTCGGGGTGCCACTGGCAACCGTTCACGTTTCCAAACAACGGCGCGTAGGAGGCGAGTTTCACTTCGTCGCCATTCTCTTCCAGACCCATCATGAAGACGGCTTCGGAAAGGGCCTGCAAGATGCCCGACCCGGACCGGGATGCATATTCACCTTCGAAGATGAACGGTTCGCCGCGGGGCGAGTCGTCATGAACGTCGCGGTCGGCAATGGCCCGGCCCCAACTGGGATACTCGTGGTTGTCGATCGCAAATGTCTCGACCTCCTGTCCACGACCGACGCCCCAGGAGTCCGCAATGATCTGCACGTTCTCGCCGGGATAGGCCTTCTTCACCCGGTCACGGAACGCGGCGAACCGCTGCCGGTAGTCGCGCGGGCCAAATTCAGTCTCGTTGCCGATCTGCAGATAGAACGTCTTGAAATTGAACGGATCGGGATGCCCCATCGCGGCTCGCTTGGCGCCCCACTCGCTGTCGGCGGATCCGATTGCGAACTCGATCGCGTCGACCGCTTCTTGCAGCCACGGATCCAACTCATCGAGTGGCACCCGCTGGTTTGCTCCGTTGTTGCCGCCGGGATTCAGGCAGAAGATCGGATCGGCACCGAGATCCTCGGCGAGTCGCAGGTATTCGAAGTAACCCAAGCCGTCGGTGGAATAGTAACCCCAGAAACCGTCGCGGCCTTTGCGCTCCTCGGGCGGGCCGATCGTCGGCTCAAAGCGAAACGCATCGTCGAGGGTCTTTCCCTCCACGTAGCACCCACCGGGGAACCGGAGGAACGACGGCTTCAGCTCAACCAACAGATTCATCAGGTCGGGCCGCAGTCCATTCGGCTGATCCCGATAGGTGGGTGGAAAGAGCGACACCACGCCGAGCCAGAACTCTCCCGCATCGTCGGCCGTGACGACCAGCCGCCCGTTGTTGTCGGTGCCTTTTGGAACGAGCGTGCCGCTCAGCTTCTGCCAGTCGGTCGTCGCGGCGCCGAGCTCGGCCTCCGCGTAGACTCGGTCCAGCGTCTGGTTGCGGAGGCTCACTTTCAGTCGTTTGCCGGCGAATCGTTCGCCGCCTTTCACGGAGATTGAGTAGGAGTATTTCTCGCCGTCGCGTACGGGAACGCCCCAATAGCCGCCGTTAACGACGTTGACTGTTCCGCCAGGCTTGACCGACTCGACGTTCACTTGCAGCGACTGGTGCCGGGCGTCGTTCATCCGCACTTCCGGATCGAGCTGCATCTTGCCTTCCGCGTCGTCGAGCTTGAGCGACCAGCCTTCGAGAGCTTTTTCACCTTCAAAATTGCGGTGCCGCACCAGCTCGGCGTACAGTCCGCCGTCGCCCGCAAAGTTGATCTCCTCAAAAAAGATCCCCCACAGCGTGTTGCTGATGTGGATTCCCGGTTTTCCGGCATCGACTTTGATCACCGCATCAGGTGTTCCCTCGGCGGCGCGGACGACGCCGACAGCCGCGAGCAAAATAGACAACGCAAGCGCAGAAGAAAGCCTGTTCATGATCAGTTTCCCAACGTGTTTCGTGGACCGGGGAGTGAAAAGTGGAGTCGCCCGCCAGCGGCGGTTGCGGCATCCGCCCCAAGGCACCGAATTGGCAGCGGTTCGCCACCCCGACGCTGCCTGCTCCCGATGATACCAGCCGACGGAGAAAAATCTACCCGTCATTTAGAAATTCCGCAACGACCACTCGGCCGCCGGGGGTTGTACACGTCTCGCCGGCCGGTGTGCTCCCTACCTGGCGGCGCGTGATTCGGCGACTCGGGCGATGTCGTCGAGGTCGGCTCCCATGCATTTGCGCATCATTTTGCCGAACATTAGGTTGCCGAGCGGCGACATCAACTTGGCCACGAACGAATGGGCCTCGGTCCGGGCTTCGAGCGTGACCAGCGTCCCTTCGCCGTCGCGGTCGAAGCGGTGGGTCGTCTCAAAATACGCCCCGCACGATTCGCAACCGACGGTGTAGTTCTTCCAACGCTCGAAGCCGACGACTTGGAGTGTTTCCGTGGACTCGCTGCCCATCATCTTGCGCGTCTCGCGCCACTGCGTGCCGACGCCAAACGGACCGCCGGTCAGCAGCTCGATCTTTTCGATGCCGCGGATATTCTCAGCAGCGTGAGCGAGGTCGGTTGCGACGGAAAACACCGTCTCGACCGGCGCCGCGATTCGCTTGGTCATCGAAAATTGGGCCATGAGGAATTCTCACCACGGAGTTCACAGAAGGCACAGAGTGATTGTATCAAGACTCGCATGTAAGTCAGGTGGCGAAATTGACCGGTTTCCACCCCACGTCCTGGCCTTGTCTTCTCCGTGTCCTCCGTGCACTCCGTGGTGAAATCTTCTCTCTACAGGTCCCGCAGCATTTCTTCCGCGGCGTTTTTG
This sequence comes from uncultured Planctomycetota bacterium, assembly GCA_963808175.1. GTDB lineage: Bacteria > Planctomycetota > Planctomycetia > Pirellulales > Lacipirellulaceae > DASYDU01. Next base: position 11,392 of record CAWEEU010000002.1, read on the forward strand.
CCGCAGGCGCCCAGCACGCCGCCGCCGGGGTGGCTGGCCGCGCCGCAGAGATACAGGCCGCGGATCGGCGTGCGGTGGTCGGCCCAGCCGGCCACGGGGCGGAAGCAATAGAGCTGATGGCCGTTCATCGCGCCCTGCATGATGTTGCCGCCCGTGATGCCGTACGTTCGCTCCAGGTCGAGCGGCGAGAGCACCTGGCGATGCTCGATCGCGCCCGGCACGTTCGGCGCATACTCCGCGAGCGTCTCGATGCAGCGATCGGCGAACCGCTCCTTGAGATCGTCCCAATTCCCCTCGGCCAGCCGGTATGGCGCATACTGCACGAAGATGCTCAGCAGGTGTTTGCCCGGCGGGGCGATCGTGCGGTCGACGCTGGTGGCCATCGTCATTTCGAGGATCGGCCGCTCGCTCGGCCGGCCGTACTTCGCATCGTCGTACGCCCGCTCCAGGTATTCGAGCGACGGGCCGATGTGCATCGTGCCGTGATGGTGCGGGCCGACGCCGTCCGTGGGCAGGCAGGTGAATCTGGGCGGCTCGCCGAGCGCGAGGTTGATCTTCGCCGGAAGCGGAGGCGTAATCGATTCGCGCGACCGCGTCGCGGAAGTAGGCAGGTAGCTCGTCGGCGGTGAGAAACTTCTCGAACGTCAGATGGGCATCGACGCTCGAGGCCACGCGCGTCGCGTCGACCTGCGTGCCGTCTTCCAGCCGCACGCCGATCGCCCGGCCGCGATCGGTGAGGATCGAACGCACCGGCGACTCGCGGCGAATCTCGACACCCAGATCGTGACACGCCTTTTCCAGCGCCGCCGCCAACCCACCCATCCCACCGCGAACGTAACCCCAGACGCCCCGCGTCCCGCCCGCTTCACCCATCACGTGGTGCAGGAGCACGTACGCGCTTCCCGGCGAGCTGATCGACAGGAACGCGCCGATGATCGCGTCGGTGGCGAGCGTCGCCTTCAGAACGTCGCTCTCGAACCAGCGGTCGAGAATCGGCCGGGCCGCGCCCGTGAGCAGCTCGACCGCCTGCGGCAAATCGGCACCCAAATCGCCGAGCGCCCGGTAGAGAGCCCAGAGCTTTTTGCCGTCGCGGAGCCGCTTGCTCATGCCGATATGGCGCCACTCGTCGGGCAGCGGCAGCGGGTCGGGTGCCGACTGGCTGAGCACCGGCTCGAGCACCGCGGCCACCCGCTCCAGAAACGCGTTGTAGCGCGGATACTCGACGGCATCTTTCATGCTGAACTTGGCGATCTCGCGGTGGCAGAGCGCGAGGTCGGCCCCCATCGTCAGGCTGCGGCCATCGGGCAGCGGCGTGAACGACGACGGCGAGCGCGGCAGAATCTTGAGCCCGTATTCCCGCAGCTTCAGCTCGCGGATGATTTCCGGGAGAAACAGGCTGATCACATAGGCGGCGGTCGAGACCTTGTAGCCCGGCCAGAGCTCCTCGGTGGTCGCGCAGCCGCCCAACACGTGCCGCCGCTCGAGCACGCACACCTTTTGCCCGGCCCTGGCCAGATACGCGGCGCAAACCAGTCCGTTGTGTCCGCCGCCGATGACGATTGCGTCAAACTCTCCCGGTGACTTCATCCGAAACGCTCTCTTGCGAAGCCGCTCCAAGCGGCAAGTCGTTAAGCTTCAGTAGCTTATAGCAGAAAGCCGCCAACACGCACATGTCGTCGCGCGGCCCCGAAAAAACCGCCAACTTTCTTTTCACGTCGCCGACGAGTGACATTTGCTCCAGCGTGCGGCCTTTGCAGGTTAGTGGTCGAGTTGGATCGTCAAAACTTCAGCATTTTGGAGCTAGCTAAAAGGCAGCATTATTTCTTACGATTGCAACCCAATCTATTGTCACCGAGGTGTTCCAATGAACTTGCGCCAGGCCTCGACATTGGCAATTTTTCCCATCGCATTCGCAGCGATCGGTCCGACCTATAGCGAAGGTTACAGCGACCTGTTGCGACAGAGAGGCAATGAATCCGCACCCACCGTAGTGCTGCGAACATCGGACCTCCGTTCCGCCTATCTGATCCGCTCCGGCCAAGTTCGGTACGACGCCTCCGATACTACTCCCGCCGGTCTTCGTCGCCAATTGCAGCGGCACTTCGACACCGTCGTAGCGTTCCTGCTGCTCAACACACCGGATAGCATCGAAGTGGCTCTCGACCGTCTCCAGACAGAGCAGCGAGCGTCCTGGTCGACGGCCGACCGCGAGGCGTGGCGCGATCGTCTGATCGCAAGCCGCCGCGCTCTAATCATCCGGCTCGTCGACTATCGAAATCGCGGCCAATTCCCACGGAACGAAGGCCGCGCGGCAGCGCCGGTGCCGATCTTTGTCGACAATCACAACATCGCCTGCGCCGTCGGCCACCTTATGCGGATTTCCCACCGCGAGCGCGACGTCGCAGGAATTCAGCGGGAAAGCAACCTAGTTTACGTCCCGGACGTGACCGCTGGTCCGCTCGTTGCCTGGACGCTCACGAGTGGCATTACACTGGAAGAGGCAGCGTTGATTCAGCCGGCCTATGGTCCGGTCCTGCTTCCGAAGCCTGACGATGCCATTGAAGTGTTGAACAGCGATGCCACGTTCGAATTCGAGAACTTGCGATACTCGAAATTTCAAATCTTTGCCGGCGATGATCCGACCTCGCCGAGCGTCAATATACCTGTCACCCATCAGGCATGTAGCTGGTTTGGTTGCGGAATTACCTTTCCGATTATTTGGGACGCGGACTTAAGCCGGGATCTGACGCTGGTCCCAGACTTCGAATTGTTGGTGCGCGACGTCACGTCCAGCGAGTTGCAGCCGAATCCACCACTTCTAAGCTCGTTTCCGCGCGTCGTGGTACAGTTCGACGTGGAGGTCACCGCGCCAAACCTCCGCATTACCCAACTTCCTGGCGGCGGCTCACTACTTTCCAACAGTTATTTCGACGGACGCCAATTCCGCTTGTTCGTGAATGATTGCGCGATCGTTTGTGGATCGATCAACGTCACAATCCAGCCCCAACATGTGCAGCCACGTTCTGCCAGGAATTTGGCTTTGGACTGCCGCAAGTGATCCAATTCGAGCATGGCAATCGTCCGCGCACACACGGTGACGAATTTCGACCGACGGATCGAATGACGGTCGTAACAGAGATGTACTTTCCACCGGACCAAGCATATCGCGGCCAGTTTATCAACTTCGCGTTGGTTGCCGTTCCGGAGCCGGCCACGACAATGCTGATTGCCTTGGCGATTGGAACCTGCGCGATATCCCGGTGGCGCACGCAAATCGACTAAATCCCTAGCAACTTTGCCGTGGCGAGCCAGTAGAGCTCGCCGCCACCGGCGTATACTTCGTCGTCGAATTCGATCGCCGCAACCGCTCCCTTGGCGAACCGCACGCGGGCCGAGCTGTCGCCGACCAGGCACGCGACGAACCGCTCGACGTCCGGGCTGTGGCCAACCCAACAGACGTCGCATCCACCCTGCTCGTTCGTCCACTCGACGACGGGCTCCAGGTACGAGCCCGGTTCCAGGGCGTCGAGCTCGGCAATTGGCGGGTTGCCGGCCAAGCGCCGGGCGATGATCTCGGCCGTTTGCCGGCAGCGGACGTACGGGCTGGTGGCGATCCGCTCCGGTGCGAAGCCGCGCTTCGCCAGCTGCTTCATCACTTCGTCATAGCGGGCGATGCCCTCGTCGGTGAGCGGCCGCTGCGAGTCGTCCGGCCAGCGCGGATCACCGCGATCAGCGGCCCAAGCATGTCGTGCGATGAATACAAACATGCATGCAGGATACCGGATACTGGATGGCGGATGCTAGATACACACCTTTCATAATTCAGCGTCAAGCATCCAGCATCCAGCATCCAGTTCATCGGTTGCGCCACAGGTCGTGATCGTCGATGCCGAGCTCGCGCTGTTTGGCATCGATCTCGCGTTTGAACCGCGACGCGTCGACGTAGTACCCGGCGGTCGGCCGCAGGTTCGGCATCCGCGCGCACCAGAACTCGTTGAACGCCCGCATCGAGAGTTCGCGGAGGTACTTGGCCACCATCGAGGCCAGGGCCGTCGGCAGGAATCGCTCGCCTTGCATGCGGAACGAAACGTGGATCGGCCCGAGCTCCGAGTCCCATTGGTAACAGCTCTCGGCGTGGCTTTCGTACACCGGCTGAATCCAATGTTCCGAGAAATGATGCTGCAGCAAAGCAGTGTAAAAGTTCCGCCCGCCGTGTTTGTCGCAGAGGGCGAAGACTGGGGACTGGGGGCTGGGGGCTGGGGACTGTCGTTCGCGGGCCGCGTCGACGACCTCGCGCAACAGGCCGATCGTGATATGCGACAGCGCCGCCCCCTTGGTTCCGTAGTATTCGCATAGCTCGTTGAATTCCGTTGGAAACACCAAGCGTGCCCGAATCACCAGCGGCCGGACTCCCGCGGCGTCGCAGGCCCGCGCGAGCCGCGCGCCGAGTCGGGCCAGCTCGTCGGCCGCGGCGTCGACCGGTAAGCGGCAATCGAAATCGTCCGGCCAGCAGGCGCGCCGGTGGTGGCCGTCGGGATCGGCACGGCAGCCGTCGATGAGCTCCGACCAACAATCGAACGACTGCTCGGTCGCCAGGAGCACGGCATGGATGCCGCGTTCCAGTTGCCGCAGGCCTTGGCCGGGTTTGTAGAGCAGCTTCGAGTCGGCGATGGCGATGCGGCGCTCGCTGGCGGCGCGGGAAACAATCGTGCGGAGCGAGCGGTAGAGGTCGATTTGCGCCAGTGGCAGAGCCGCGGGGCGGGGAAGCGTGGCGACCGGGGCGGTGCGGCTGGCGTTGCGCGAGGTGGCGCGCTGGTTCGCCGAAGCGAGCTCGTCATCGGCAATTTGCCAGGCCGTGGCGGCGACGGCGAGCGGGCCCAGGTTCGGGCCATAGCCGGCTTCGTCCATGCCGATGAGAATTCCCATCCCGGCAGTATAGCGAAAGGGCCGGTGATTGTCGTACGCCGTCGGCGAGACGATGCAGTAAATATGTCGGCCGAGGGTCCTGGCGAGCATCTCGCGCAAGCCCCTCGGCCGACTTGAAGACGATCGGTGGGCGGCCGGGTCAATTTGACGCCACACCGCGCCGGACGCGTGTGCGCGGCAGCAATGCGGCCAGGGAGGTGGCCAACAGGATCGTGCTTGCCGGCTCGGGGACCGGGCGGCCTTCGACGCGGAAGGCGTAGCGTTCGCCGTCGACGGCGTTGAGATTCCAGGCGCCGCCATTGCTTCGTCCAGCGGTGGGACCGACGTCGCCGATGTTGTTGAACCGCCAGGCACCGTTGAAGGTGGTCTTGCCGTCGGCGATGACCCAATAGGTCGCGCCGGCAGCCAACAGGAGCGTGCCGCCGTCGGAGACGGAGACGGTCTGATCGCCGGTCGTGTTGACGTTGATCGGCAGGGTGCGGAGCGCGGCGCCTGGGGTGCCGGCGGAATCGGCGGCAAGGATTACGTCGAGCGGCCCGGTGCCGACATTGGGCGGCTCGTCGACGCCGATTCCCAGCGTGATGTTCGTGAGATACGCGGCGCTCGCACCGACGGTAAAGGCGGCGGCCTGATCGACGTTGCCGATCGTGCCAACGCTTTCGCCCTGGATGATGCGGCCGCTGGCGGAGAAGCCGTCGCCGGCGCCGAGGTTGTTGAAGATGACGTCGGCGCGGGAGCTGGCCGCAAGGACGCCGACCAACATGAGGAACGTGCCCGAGTAATGAGTGAAACGCATGGTGATGCTCATGAGACTTTCCCTATAGAACGAGGCAAGGTAGATTGCCGCCGCCGGCGCAGTGCCGGCCGATTCGCGGCGAGTCGAAGCTACGATCTTGCAGAGGTCCTATGGTCTCATTAGCACCTGCCGCTTGCAGTGTCGCGGTGAGTTCGAAGAAAAGCCGGCCGGCGGCGGCAAACCGCCCGGCCACAAGCCGCTCACAAGGTATCGCGGGGTGGGGGAGATTGCAAGTATTTTTTGCGAAAGTTAAGATCGTGCGCCGATGGTACGACAGAATGTGAGGCGGCGTCACTGACGCGCTTAGCATTGACCTGATTGGCGCGGCAAACATTCCGATTCGACGAACGATCTGGGGCGATATAATGATGATGCCGCCGAGAAGGGTGGCTGCGTACTTTTGTCGCGCTGCAAACCGAATCGGAGGACTAAATCATGGCGATTCCCCATGCCCGGGCGGGTGAGCCCGTGAGCATCCAGCCCGCGCCGGGTTCCCCAGACGCAGGGTACACCACGACGCTGATCAAGACGGCGTCGCTCGAAGTGATTCGCATGGTGCTGCCGGCCGGCAAGGAGCTCGCCAGCCACGAGGTGCCCGGCGAGATCACGCTGCAATGCGTGAGCGGGTGTGTGACGCTCAAGGCGGGCAGCGGCAGCCGCGAGCTTTCGAGCGGGATGCTCACCTATCTGGCCGGCGGCCAGAAGCATGCGCTCACCGCGAAACAGGATTCGACGGTCCTCGTGACGATCCTGCTGGTGCCCAAGGGAACGTGAATGGACTCGCCTTTCACTTGGATGTCCGTCGTCGCAAAACGTCGATCGATGAAATCGCCGCTGCGCGTGTTCTGCTTCGCGCTGCTGGCGGCGACGGCTTGCGCGCCGGCGGTGCCGGACCCGAACGCGCCGATTCTGCTGTTCAACGGGACCGGCACGTCGCCCAACGACGTGGCGGCGATCGAGGCGATTTTGCGGGACCGCGGGCTGGTATACGCGACCGCGAATTCCGCGCAGCTCGATGCGATGAGCAACGTGCAGCTGCAGCGGTATCGGCTGCTCGTCGTTCCGGGCGGCAACTACATCGAGATGGGCGCGGGCCTCGCGGCGGAGACGGCCGCAAAGGTCCGCCGGGCGGTCGAGAAGGGCCTGCACTACTTGGGAATCTGTGCCGGCGGAATTCTTGCCGGCGACGGGCCGCATCGCCACTTCAACCTGACGGAGGGCGTGAAGTTCGATTTTTACGCCGTCGTCAATCAAGGGATTCACAAGACGGCGGTCGAGATCACCAGCCCGGACGGAACCGCGATCGAGCACTACTGGGAGGATGGCCCGCAGCTAGCCGGCTGGGGCGCGGTCGTGGCCAAATATCCGGACGGGACACCGGCGGTCGTGCAGGGGGTTGCGGGCAAAGGATGGGTAATCCTCTGCGGCACACACCCCGAAGCGCCGGCGAATTGGCGGGCCGGGATGACGTTTGCCGGTCCGGTGGAAGAATCGAATGCGTACGCGGCGAAGCTGATCGACGCGGGGCTATACGGCACGGAGCTGCCGCACTTTTGACGACTTTGATTTAGGGACGGCGATGCACTATCTCTATGGTTCGAAACGCTCAGGGCCGCTGCGGCTGGTGGCGACGTTTGATTCCGAGCAACAACTCTTGGCCTACGTGCGGTGGGCGACGCTGAAGAGCGAGGGCGAGCGGCGCGGCAAGTTCGAGCAGGGGAGTGCGCTGGCGACGAGCGACGCCTGGGAGAGTTCGAATCATCCGCTCACGGAGGAGGATGCCGGCGCGGTGGATCTCAATCCGACGCCGAGTATGCTGTAGGGGATTGTGCCAAAGGCGACGCGTGCAGAACGGCCCAGCGGCATTTATGCTGCTTCTTCCTTAACAGCCCCGGCGTTGACGCCGGGGTGACAGGACCGGCCAACTAGCAATCCCACCCCACCTGCCCGCGGCGACGCCGCGGGCAGGTGGGGTGGGAAATCATTCGGCATCTGATACCCCGGCATGAATGCCGGGGCTACGATCGCGGAAGCAAACGATCGTGAACGATCGTCGGATTGCGGTTTTCAATCGCAGTGCGTGGTCAATTCGCGGATGTGTAGTAGGAGGCGGATACGAAACCTCGGGCTTCCGTTTGACCGCCGTGGATAAGAAACATCAGATCAACAACTGGCACACATAGTTTCGTGCGTTCAGCATACTCTTGCATCAGCCGGACAACTCTTCGCTGATCCAACTCCGAGTGTTGCTTACGTCTCTTAATGATCCCGAGTTCTTCCCCTACGTTCAGGACAATTCGATCGGGTTTACCACATGGGAAGCCAAGCGACTGCAGAAGATGGCACAGGCTTGTAAAGTTTCGATAGAATGGCGGTGAATTCGAACGTGCTATATCAAATGCCGTCCAAAACGAGTTGATGCCATCGGGAGAGCTGAGCCGTAGCGGAAAGCCGCATGACTTTAGGAATTCCATGTACGAGCCGTAGCTGTCGGCGATTTTTAACAGGCCTTCCGCGCAGGACACCATCTTTTCGAGTTTGCTTGGGAACCGAATCGGCGAAAGCCATTCCCTTGTCCAATACCTCTGTTTCAACTCCTCTGGGTCCATTCGCGAAACTGTCGATGGCGAAAACGAGCCGAACACGTGCTTCAATACACCCCGTTTGACCATACGGCTATTCGGATCGCAGGTACCTGCTGACTAAACGCGATAAGCGTGATCATCTCTTCGAGGATATGTTCATCCGCAAGCTCGAATTTGGGAGTCGCTTTGCGCCGTTTGATATCATTTGAAAACTCGGGTTCAAGAGCATACTTTCGAATTCTTGCGATGACCTGATCAATTCGCATAAAGACGTCGTCGCTTTCGAATACTAGCTCGTGTCCCGATGACAATTTCGCGCTGTTTGCATGTCGATGGATTTCAGATTTGATTTGTTGCCCCGCGACAGTTGATTGCTGAAAAAGAGGGTTTTCAGTATCGAGTTCCACTCGACGAACAATGCAACCGGATCTCTGTACGTCCGAAAGCGCAGAGCGAATTGTGGACTTGAGGTTCGCACCTTCTCGGCCGAAGTCGATCACGACGACTCCGTTGGAACTGCTGGGTGTACCATCGTCGCAGCCATTGGCGAAAAATCGATCGGCGAGATCTTCGGTCAGCGTGGTTGGCGACTCGAGAACGATGCTGAAATGGAAGATTGGCATTTGTATTTGCCCGGCCAAGATGGCCGGGCTATGTAGCCTCGGCATCTTGCCGAGGGTTACACATCCAAATTCCGCACATCCAGCGCGTGCTTCTGGATGAATTCGCGGCGGGGTTCGACCTGGTCGCCCATCAGGACGCCGAAGAGGTCGGCGGCGGCGCCGGCGTCGTCCATGCGGATTTGCATCAGCGTGCGGGCGGTGGGGTCGAGGGTGGTGTCGCGGAGTTCTTCGGCGTTCATTTCGCCGAGGCCTTTGAAGCGGGTGACATGAAGCACCTTTTCGCCGGCGGAGCGGATCGCGGCGGGGAGGCCGCGAAGGTCTTCGAGGCCGGTCTCGCTTTCTCCGCGGCGGAGGATGTAGCGCGGGTTCTCTTCGCCGGTGCGTTCCTGCGGGATCAGGGACTCGATGTTGAAGCCGGCTTTTTCGAGATCGGCCAAGCAGCGTGTTGAGCGTGCGGACTTCGTGAAGCTCGACGATGCGGAGCCGGGTCGACTCGGTGGTAGTGTCTCCGTTGGCAGAGGGTTTGCCCACCATGCCGGAGTCGACGTCGAGCTTGCCGCCGGCGGCCGCTTCTTCCTTGGCGACGAAGGCGTCGAGGGCCTCGCGCGTGACGAACCACTGCTCGCGGCCGTCGACGATGACATGGTAGACAGGGAGCTTGCCCGTGGCGGGGTCGCTGCGTTCGGCGTGGATCTTGAGCGCGATGCCGCGGCGTTCGAGCGCGATGAGCGATTCTTCGAGGCCGGCGAGCGTGCGGACAAGCGCGGCCATTTCGTCGCCTTCGACGATCTGGCCATCGCCCGGCATCGAGCGCAGAATTGGAGAGGCCCACGTCGAGCAGCTGGGCGCGCATTTCCTCTTCGGTCTGCACGTAGTAGGTGTTCTTCTTTGAGACGACGCGGAACAGCGGCGGCTGGGCGACGTAGACGTGGCCGGCGGCCACCAGGTCGTACATCTGGCGGTAGAAGAACGTGAGCAGCAGCGTGCGGATGTGGGAGCCGTCGACGTCGGCGTCGGTCATGATCACGATTCGGCCGTAGCGGCGCTTGGTGAGGTCCTGGTCCTCGCCGATGCCGGTGCCGACGGCGGAGATCATGCTGCGGACTTCTTCGTTGGCGAGCACTTTGTCTTCGCGCGACTTGTAGGCGTTGATGATCTTGCCGCGCAAGGGGAGGATGGCCTGGAACTCGCGTTGGCGGCCGCCCTCGGCGCTGCCGCCGGCCGAATCGCCTTCCACGAGGAACAGCTCGCACTTGTCGACGTCTTTGCTGGAGCAGTCGCGGAGCTTGCCGGGGAGGCCGCCGCCGGAGAGCGCGCCCTTGCGTTCGCGGATCAGCTCTTTTTGCTTGCGGGCGGCGACGCGGGCCTCGGCCGCCAGCGCGCCCTTCAGGCAGATCGCCTTGGCGGCCTTGGGGTTCTCTTCGAGGAACTTGCCGAGGTACTCGCCGAAGAGCGAGTTGACGATGCCTTCGACTTCGCTGTTGCCGAGCTTGGTCTTGGTCTGGCCTTCGAACTGCGGATGGGGGACGCGGCAGCTGATCACGGCGGTGAGGCCTTCGCGGAAGTCTTCGCCCGTGGGGACCAGGTCTTTGAAGATGCCGGAGTTTTTGCCGTAGTTGTTGATCGAGCGGGTGAGCGCGGTGCGGAAGCCGGTCAGGTGCGTGCCGCCTTCGGTGGTGTTGATGTTGTTGACGTAGGAGTGGACGTTCTCGGTGTACTCGGTCGAGTACTGCAGGGCGACCTCGACGCTGACGCCTTCGCTCTCGCCTTTGACGTGGAGGATGTCGGCGTGGACCGGCTCGCTGGCGCGGTTGAGGTACTCGATGTACTGGCGGAGGCCGTCGTTGTACTGAAACGATTCATGCTCGCCGGTGCGCTCGTCGGCGATGGTGATCCGGACGCCCTGGTTGAGGAAGGCGAGCTCCTGGATCCGCTTGACGAGCGTGGCGTAGGCGAACTTGGTAACCGGGAAGATTTTGGGGTCGGGCTTGAAGGTGGTTTTGGTGCCGCGTTTCTTGGTCTGGCCGGTGCGGCGGACCTCGCCGGCGGGGATGCCGCGCTCGTATTCCTGATGGTAGATCGAGCCGTCGCGGGCGACTTCGACTTCGCACCATTCGGAGAGGAAGTTGACGACGGTGACGCCGACGCCGTGCAGACCGCCGGAGGTCTGGTAGGCGCCTTTTTGGAATTTGCCGCCGAATTTGAGCACCGTCATCACGCCTTCGAGCGTGGAGACGTCCCGGCTGGCTTCTTCGGAGAGCTGCTCGTGGCGTTCGACGGGGATGCCGCGGCCGTCGTCTTCGACGGTGACCGAGCCGTCGACGTTGATCGTCACGCGAGACGGTGGTGGCGTGGCCGGCCATCGCTTCGTCGATCGAGTTGTCGACCACTTCGAAGACGAGGTGGTGGAGGCCGCGGGCGGTGGTGTCGCCGATGTACATGCTCGGCCGCTCGCGGACGTGCTCGAGATCGGAGAGATGCTCGAGGTCCTTGGCGGTATACGCAGCGGGATCGCCTTTGAGCGGGAGCGGCGCGGGGTTGATTTCGGGAACCTGTTCGGATTCGTCGGACATGGTGGGTTTGGTTGCCTTGCCGTTGGAAGCGCGGAGCAAGCTCCGCCGTTAATTGATGGTGCCGACGCGGAAGCGGAGGTTGCGGATCTTCGCGTCGGGGAGTCGGCGGCCGAGTTCGGCCAGGATGTGTTGTTTGTGGAAGGTAAATTCTTGCATGATGGTTGAACTGGTGACGGTGACCTCGAGCGTGCCGCGGCGAAGGTTGCCGGGGCGGCTGTAGCTGGCGAGCGACTCGCCGGCGGCGGCGGCCCAGACTTCGGCCAGCTGCTCGCCGGCCTGGACCCGGCCGTAGCCGCGGCGGTTGATCAATTGGGCGATCACGTCGGCGATTTTCTTCGGCCGCCGGGCGTAGGAACGCTTCTCTTCACGCTGGCGACGCGCGGCGAAGTCAATCGCATGGTCGGCGGCTCGGGCTAGTCGTTCGTCGTAGGGTCATACCAACCGGTGTGAATTCGTCGTGGCCGCCGACGCCAACGTCCTTGCCTAACGATCTCGGGCCAGTGGCATGATCACGTAGCCGTAGCCGTCGTCGGTGGTGCAGACCGCGGCGCCGTCGCCGTCCTGAAGGTCGAGGGTGAACGACTTTTCCGGTTCGAGCACCTTGAGGAAATCGACGACGAAGCGGGGATCAAGCGTGATCGTGAGCGCGGGGCCGGCGTAGCTGATCGGCAGCTCGACGCGGGACTGGCCCACCTCGGCCGTCTGGCCGGAGAGCACCAGCGTGCCGTCGCCGAACGTGAAGTCGACGCCGCGGCTCTCTTCGCTGGTGACGATCGCCGCCTGGCGGACGGCCGCGTAGAGCGGGCCGACCGAGAGGTCGAGCTTGAGCGATTTCTCGCGGCGGGGGAACACGTCGCGCCAGCGCGGGAAGCGGCCTTCGAGCAACCGCGAGTAGATCGTGGCCCGCGGGCTCTTCACGAGGATGTCGTTCTGGCGGAAAGCGATCTGGATTTCGCTCGAATCTTCGGCCAGGGCCCGGTCGAGCAGATTCATCGCGCGGGTGGGGACGACCGTCACGTCGCCGATCGGCGGCGGGTTGCCGACCGCTTGGGCGGGGCCTTCCATCTTGGCCAGCCGTCGGCCGTCGGTGCCGACGGCCGTGAGCAGATTGTCCTGCCATTCGAGCTTGACGCCACCTAGGGCGTAGCGGCTACTTTCGTTGTCGGTGGCGAAAACCGTGCGGCGGATCAGCTCGCGGAACAACCGCGACGAGAGCTCGTAGCAGGCGGACTCACCGAACTGGGCGATCGCGGGGAACTCGCTGGGATCGGCCACCGGCAGCTTGAACTGGCTCCGCTCGCCGCGGACCGTGGTGCCGGCGCCGTCCGACTCGATGCGGAACGTGTCGTCGCTGCTTTCGCGGAGAATCGAGCCGAACTTGTCGACCGGCAACAGCACCGAGCCGGCGGCATCGACGTCGATACCGGTCACGTCGTAACGGATGCCGACTTCAAGGTCGGTGGCCATCAGCGTGGCAGCCGTGTCGGTTACGTCGAGCTTCACGTTGTGAAGCACGGGCTTGGGGCTGCGCACGGGTGCGATGCCGGCCACGGTCTGGAAGGCATGCAGGAGTTTCTCTCGATTGGACGTGATCTTCATCTGAACGGCTTTCTGATTTCGAGGGAGTTCGTCGCACGAATGCGAGCGATCGAAACTGGGATCGAAAGAATCATAATATGTTTAAGTGTGTATCAGTTGTTACTGGAAGCCTGAAAGTGTCGAGCGACCGGCTTGCAGAACGCAAAAGTTATTATTGGACTAAATGTTCTGTCGTTCGGTTACGTGTGGAAAGTGTGTTGCTTGGCTGTTGGCGAAGCGTCGGTGGTGTGTTGATAGTTGGTGGTGATTTTGAATCTGCTTTCAACGATGTCAAAACGCTCGACTGATCTTGCCGCCGGTCGACACCCGGCGAACGGGTTTTCCACACCTCAGGTTGCCAACTGCAGCTCTCGCGCCAAATCGGCCAGGGCGTCACGCGTTGCCGCGTCATGTCGGAGAGCCTCGGCAATTTTTCGGTAGTTGTGCATGATGGTCGTATGGTCGCGACCGCCCAACGCGTGGCCGATCCGCTCGTAGCTCAGCCCCGAAAGCTCGCGCGCGAGGTAGACCGCCATCGCACGCGCGGCGACGGCCGACTGACGGCGCGAGCCGCTTTTGAGCACTTTCTGCGGGATACGATAGTACTTGGCCACGATTTTTAGGATGTCGCGCATCGCTGGCCGGCGGGCGGCGCGACTGGAGAGGAACCTCTCGACCGCGTCGACGTCGCCATCACCGGAGCTCATGAACTCGTCGTTCAATTCAAAAAGGGCTCCGAATACGTCGCCAGCCGTGCCGGTAATTCCCGCGGCCAGCCGGTGGGCGGCTGCCTCGGAGAGCGGTCGACCCAGCGCCGCCGACACGTGCCGGGCGAGCCGCTGCCGAGCCGCTTCTTCGGGCGGAGCCAGTCGCAACTCGAGTCCACCGGCCAGGCGGCTTCGCACATCGGGAGTGAGATTACGAGCGGCGCTCACGGGCGTCGACGAGGTCACGACGATCGTCGCGCCGGCGTCGCAAAGTTCGTCGATCGTGTAGCGAAACTCGACCTGGACGTGCTGCGTGAGCGGCAGACGGTCGACGTCGTCGATGGCGAGCAGCTTGCGAGCGCGGAGGCGACGGCGGAATTCAACCACGTCGTCATTCTTGATCGCGTCAGTGAGCATGTGGCGGAAGTCGGCGGCCGTCAGGTACTGGGCAGACTCGGCGCCGAATCGCTCTTGCCACGACTGCACGATCCCACGAGCAAGGTGGGTCTTGCCGGTGCCGCTTGTGCCGAAAACTGCGAGGATGGCGACCGCAGAGCGGGCATCATCGGACTCATGAAAACGCGATTCGAGCAACCGATTCACGGCACCGGCTGCGAGCCGATTTTCTGGTCCGGCGACAAACGTTGCCACCGCGGCGCAGCGCGGCGCAGCATGATCGCCACTGGACGCACGGCGGAACGTCCGGCCGGGAAGGGGAATTTCGGTCACGTGGTCAACCACGTCGGCTCCGTCCGCAAGCGGCAAAATGCAACCCCCAAGGGGTAAAGAAACTAGTGACGGCGTTGGCAGACGGCCGAACTGCGCGTCCCAATATCCAGGCCGCGCGTATCACGAAAAAGCCCCGCGACAACGCTCGTCGAACAACCCAGAGATTCTACCCGAATTCGATCGCGGGCGGGAGCCGGGAGAGACGAAAATCACGCCTCTTGGCGTTGCCGCAAGTCGTTGCACACTTGGAGGATGCGGCGCGAACTTTCGGCGACCTCGGCCGCAGTCGTCGTGGCGCCGAAGCTGAACCGTAATGCGCCGGAAATCACGTCCTCGTCGAGCCCCATTGCCATCAGCGCGGGGGACGGTTCGCTCGACCCGCTCGCGCAGGCCGAACCGGTGGAACAGGCGACTCCAGCTTGATCGAGCGCGATGAACACCGCCTGGCGATCGAGGCCCACGAAGGCGATGTTCGCGACATGGGGCAGCCGCGGTGCGCCCGTGCCGATCACGATCGCGGCGGGATAACCGGCGAGGATCGTGCGTTCGAATTCGTCGCGGAGCGCGGTGAGGCGGTCGCGGCGAGCGTCTTGTTCGGCGTGCCAGAGCTCCAGCGCGGTCAGCATGCCGACCGCCAGCGCGACCGATTCGGTGCCCGGGCGAAGGCCGCCTTGCTGGAAGCCGCCGTAGAGCTGCGGTTCGAGCGCGACGCCATGGCGAATGACGAGCGCACCGATGCCGAGCGGGCCGTGAAATTTGTGGGCGGCGAAGCTCATCGTCGTGGCGCCAAGTTCGCGGAAGTTGACCCGTAGTTTGCCGACGACCTGAGCTGCATCGGTGTGGAGCGGAATTCCCTGTTGGGCACAGATCGCGGCGATCTCGTCCACCGGCTGGAGCACGCCGGTTTCATTCTGGCCGAGGATCGCGCGAGACAGGCAGGTGTCGGGTCGGAGCAGGATTCTGGCAACTCGGCGCACGCGGAGGACGCCGTGGTCGGTCGACGGCGAGTCGGTCGATTTGCCAGCCGCGTGCGGGCGAGCTCGTCGGCGAGCGCGGTGATGCTGGGGTGTTCCAGGTCGGAGATGACAATCCGGAAACGGGGCCGAGGACGGCCCGGCTCGGCTCTCGAAGCAGGCCGCGGATGGCGAGGTTGTTCGACTCCGTGCCGCCGCTGGTGAAGACCACGGTGTCGGCGTCGCGGCCCGACAGTTTCGGCACCGACGAGCTCGCCGATCCGTTCGCGGGCGTCTTCGAGGCGGCGGCGAGCTCGGCGGCCGAATTCATGCTGGCTGGCGGGGTTGAGGTAGGGCTCGGCGTAGCAAACGCGCATCGCCTCGATCACTTCCGGCAACAGCGGCGTGGTCGCGTTGTGGTCGAGATAGATCGCGGATGGTGGCGGTGCTGGCATAAATCCATGATATCGGGCAGCGCTCGCGTTGCCCAATTAGCCGCGGGGCTTGTCCGCGCGAATGATTGGCAGCCGATCGCGCGGAGCAAGCTCCGCGGCTAAGTGCGTCGTCGGCCATCAGAAAGCGCCATTGCGGCCGGGGAATCGATCCAGCTATCATCCGCCCCGCATTTCGCCCGGCACGAGAGGGATCGCGTCATGGCCTCGTTTCAAACTTTTTTTCGCACCATCGTGATGCTTGCCACGCTCGGCCTGGTGGCGAAGGCGTGGTACCTCTATGGCCCGTCCGTCGAGGAGATGAAGAAGATCGGGGCGCGGGTCGCTGAGGTAACTTCCCAGACCTGGAACGAGTATTGGCAGAAGCCCGCTGACGGTTCACTCGCCGACGATCCGCGTTGGCCGCGCTGGGCGGCGCCCCAGCTCCGTTCGTGCCCCAAGGCACGCCGATCGAACCGATTCCCCACGATTCGAATCATGCCGTTCAGCCGACGTCGAGTGGCACCGTGCAGCTGGCCGGCGGCGTGCCGGCCGAGATCGTGCCGCTCGCCTCCCCTGGACCGTCGAGCGCCTGGCCCGCGACGTCCCCTCCGGAACCGACACGATTGCCGCCGGACAATTTGCATCCCGCAGATCCGGCCGACTCCCAGCTGTCCGCAACGCTTCAACGCCTCGCGCAGCTGGGGATGCGCGATCAGCAGCTCTCGACCTGGGGCAGCGGCGGCAAGCTGATGCGATTCAGCTGCAGCATGCCGTGGGCCAGCTCGCCTGCCTACAGCCAGCATTTCGAAGCCGTCGCCGCTTCGCCCCTGGAGGCTGTTCAGCAGGTCGCGGCCGAGATCGACGCCTGGCGGAACGGGCAACGGTAGGCCGGGAAAGGGTACGGGGAGCAGGGGCAAACCGTTCGCGGCTCGGCAATAATTCTATTGGATGACGGTTTCAATTTCAGCGACTCATGAACAGCCGAGGCCAAACGCTGCGAAGTTTGATCATGCAGCGTGGGAAGGGGCTGGAAACGACCACTCTGCGGCGGTTCGGCGCACAAATTGCTCATCCAGGGCGGCAGGGGATCTTTCGCTACCGGAGTTCCAAGGCGAGCGAGAACGCCCCTGCCACGAGATCCGTCGATCGCTCGGCCCGCCGCTGCCGGCTGGAGGCGGTGCTGTTTCTGGCCCGCGAGCCGGTAAGCTTGCGAAAGTTGGCCCAATCGGCCAATCTTGCCGATGCCACCGAAGCTCGCACCTTGCTCGAACAGCTGCGTGACATGTACGACGCCCGCGGATGTGCTTTTCAGGTGGAACAGCTTGCTGGGGGGTACCAATTGCGCACCCGGCCCAAATTTGCACCTTGGTTGCGGCCGTTGGTGCCGGCGACCGAGCAAATTCGGCTCACTCCTCCCGCCCTGGAGACGTTGGCGGTGGTCGCCTATCGTCAACCGGTGCTGCGTGCCGATGTAGAGGCAATCCGCGGGGTGGCCTGCGGCGAGATTCTCCGCCAGTTGATGGAGCGTGACCTCTTGCGTATTGTAGGGCGTTCCGAAGAATTAGGGCGCCCGTTATGGTACGGAACGACAAAGCGGTTTCTGGAAGCGTTTGGTTTGCGCAACCTGGATGACTTGCCGCTGGCGGCCCAGCTGCGGCGCAAGGCGGACGACGAACCGGCGGCCGTGGAAGAATCCTCGAACGTGGGTGCGGAGCGTATGGACGCGGCCTAAAATAGTTGATCCTATATAGGTGGCGTTGATGGGTGTTAGTCTGTCATTGGAGATGTCCAAGATGAGCCTGGATGAACTACGTACTGTTTCCTTCCTCGCGAACCAGCGGATCGCGGCGTTCGAAGACGAAGACGTCGACGACGAAGAATTCGAGGATGAAGACGACGACGAGCTGGACGATGACGATGACGACTACGAGGACGAGGATGATGATGACCTCGAAGACGGCGATTTCGAAGACGATGAACTCGACGACGACGACGACGAGTTAGACGACGACGAGCTCGAGGACGATGATGACGATTTCGAGGACGACGAGTGGGAGGAAGTCGAGGACGACGAACTCTCGGCCGAAGATGACGACGACGATCTCGACATCGACGACGACGACGATGACTTGGATGACGATGATCTAGACGACGATGAAGAGGACGACGATTTCGAGGACGACGAAGAGGACGAGGAGGACGAAGAATACGAGTACGAATACGAGGATGACGAGGACGAGGAATGAATGACGAATCTCCGATCGCATTAGTCATTCGTCATTAGGGCTTCGTCATTCTCCTAGTCCTTCAGTTGGAATAGCCGCTGGAGCGCCTCCAGCAGACCATGCGGCGGGCCGTTTTGCGATTCGTCGCGTAAGGAGGCCAGGGGCGGGTGGAGCATTTTTCCTACCAGCCGGTCGGCGAATTGCTCGATCTCGCGACGCGACCTCTCGTCGAGTTCCGGCAGCCGAGAAAACAGCCGTTCGAGCTCTGCCGACTGCGACTTCTCCAGCCCCTCGCGGAAGCGGGCAATCACCGGGCCTGTCGCCCGATGACGCGTCTCGACGATGAAGCGGCGCGTTTCCTCGTCGACGATCGCCTCGGCGGCCGGCAACTCTTTGCTTCGCTCGGCTCGGTTCTGCTCACAGGCTTCCTTCAGGTCGTCGATTCCGTAGAGATAGACTCCAAGCTCCTCGCGAATGGCCGGGTCGAAATCGCGCGGCATGGCCAGGTCCAGGATGAATAACGGCCGTTGGTGCCGGCGGCGAGTGACGTGCCGCCGAAAGTCGTCGTGGCTGACGATGGGGCGGTCCGCCCCGGTCGTGCTGACTACCACGTCGGCGGCGGCCAATTCGTCGGCCAGCGCAGCCCACGTGGCCGGCATCCCGCGCCACTTGTCCGCCAGTTCCAGGGCCCGATTATAGTCGCGGTTGAGGATCACGAGCTGGCGGGCGCCGGCGTCGGTGAGGTAGGCGAGCGTTTCCTCGGCCATTTTGCCCGCGCCGATCACCAGCACCCGTTTGTCGTCGAATCGCTCGAAGATCCGGGCGGCAAAATCGGCGATCGCCACGCTGGGAATGCTCACGCGGTGGCGATGGAGCGACGGTGTCGCTGGCCACGCGGCGGGCCACCCGAAGCGCCGATTGGAACAGGTGGTGCATCAGCGGACCGGTGCAGCCGAGCTTGCCCGAGAGCTCGTACGCCTGCTTGACCTGGCCGAGAATCTGCGCTTCGCCGACGACCATGCTGTCGAGGCTGGCCGCGACCGAGAACAGGTGCCGCACGACTTCGGCATCTTCCAGCGTGAACACGTCGTTGCGGACGTCGTCGACCGGCACGTTGTGGAAATCGGCCAGGTGCGCCAGGGCCGCTTCGACGCTAGAGGTCGGAACGTCGATGCTTGTGGCGGTGTAGAGCTCGACGCGATTGCAGGTGGAGAGCAGCACGGCCTCGGTCTCGGCATGGCCCGCGTGCCAGGCGGCCAGCGCGTCGGCCGTTTGCGTCGGGCTGAACGCAAGCCGCTCCCGTGCCGACAGGCTGCTTTGCCGGTGGCTGCATCCGACCATCGCAAGTTTGACCGAACTCTCCATGCGTTCACGTGGTTAGCCGGCGAGCTTGCCTCGCCGAGGACCCGGCGGCGACCACTTCGTGGTGCCAGGCCCGTCAGCTAACGAGTCCATTGTTGGATTGGGGAATCTGTTCTCATAAGCCGTGACCCGATTCGACGAAGGCGAGCACCAGCACGGTGATCACCACGAACACGAACGACGCGAGCGTGAGGTACGCGACCTTTTCGGCCGCGCCGCGCCGCCGGGTAGACCAGCCGGAAGGCCTCGGCCGCGACGAGCCAGAGCAGCATTGCCGCAGAGCTCTGCACGACCGGGTCGCGCCACAGCAGCAGCGACGCGTCGTGCCGCTGGTTCAAAATGCTAAGCACCACGCCCGAGGCAAAACCCAACAGAATCAGGACGGTCGACACGGCAAGCATCCGGCCGTTGACGCCTTCGAGCCATTCGAGGCTCGGCAATCGCCGCCCGGCCGAGGCCGAGCGGGCGTGCTTGAGTGCATAACTTTGTACCAGATAGGTAACGCCCGCGAAAAAGCCGACGCACATCGTCACCGTTCCGAATAACAGGAGCAAGCCGTGCGTGAGCCCCCAGAAATAGAACGTACGGTCTGGCGCAAAGGGTTGCCGGCTGGCGACTTGCGACGCCGCCAGCAGGGCGATCACCAGCGGCAAGAGCAACAACCCGCTCGGCGAGCGGGGCAAATACAAGATCGCCGCAAGATACACCAGCACCAGGGCAAACGCCGCCACCGAGAGCCACTCGGCCGGGCTCGACAGGGGTGTCGGTTCATGGCTGAAGCTGCTCGCCAGCGCAAAGCCGTGGACGATAAATCCGACCAGCGCACAAGCTGCCATCGCCACGCGTCGGCCCGGGAAACGCCACTTCAGCCCGGTGAGCTCCAGGGCCAATGCCGCTCCATAGCAGGCGACTACCACGATGATCCAACTGCCCGACAACATGATGCGGCCGCGCCGGGCATCGTGCGCGGCGTCGTACTCCGGCGCAGCGGTCTGAATCTCTTGCCCCAGGGCCGCTGCGCGGTGCCCCGACAAAATGTCCGTACGCGAACGTTTTCGGCCCGGCGAGCAGGCCGACCGCGCTACGAATTATGCTTCCTGCGCCGCTTCGCCGTCGAGCCCGTACTGCTTGAGCTTCTTGTGGAGCGTATTGCGGTTAATTCCCAGCCGGCTGGCGGCTTTGATCTGGATCCCGTCACACTCGGCGAGCACCTGCGCGATCACCTCCCGCTCGACGCGATCGACGACGCGGGAGTGCAAGTCCTCGGCCGTTTCGTCGGCTGCCGCGAGCCCCAAGTGGACCAGCTCCTCGGCGAGCGAGTCGAAATCGAGCCGCCGCAAGCCGATCGTACGCGGCTGCCGCCCGGACGCGACCACTTCGGGCAACAGGTCGAATGTGAGCTCGTCGCCCGGTGCCATCACGACGATCCGTTCGACGTAGTTCTGCAGCTCGCGGACGTTGCCGGGCCAGTCATAATCCTGCAAGGCCTCCAGCGCCCGAGGCTCGATGTGGGCCACGTAGCGGTCGTTCTGTTCATTGTAGACGTCGAGGAAATGGGCCACCAGCTCAGCGATGTCCTCGCGCCGTTCGCGCAAGGGTGGCAAGCGGATCGGCACGACGTTCAGCCGATAGTAAAGGTCCTCGCGGAACCGGCCTTCGTTGGCCTCGGAGAGCAGATCGCGATTCGAGGCGGCAATCACGCGGGTGTCGACGCGGATGGTCTGCGTGTCGCCGACGCGCTCGAACTCCCGCTCCTGCAGCGCCCGGAGCAACTTCACCTGCAAATGGGGCGTCGTGGAGTTGATTTCGTCGAGGAAGATGGTGCCGGTGTGGGCGGCTTCGAAACGGCCGGTGCGGTTTTCGATCGCGCCGGTGAACGCGCCGCGGACATGCCCGAAGAGCTCGCTTTCGAGCAGGCTCTCCGAGAGGGCCCCGCAGTTGACGCGGACGAACGGCCGGTTGCGGCGTTGGCTCAGCTCGTGGACCGCGTGGGCGATCAACTCCTTGCCGGTGCCCGTCTCGCCCAGCAAGAGGACCGACGCGCGGCTCCGGGCGACCTGCCGCGTAACGCGGTAGACTTCCTGCATCGCCGCGCCGGAGCCGATGATTCCCGGCAATGGCTCGACGGGCGGCGGACCACCGGCCAAATTGCGAATCGATTGGCTCATGGTTGGAATGAAACCGGGCGGGTGGCGCGGGCGTCGGCCTGGGCGCGGAGGGACTCGATGCTATCCAAGAGACTGCCGAGCACTTGTTGCGTCGAGGCGTCGAGCGACGCGCTGGCGTTGTAACGATCGTATTGGGCGAGGATTTCGGCTTCGGTGAGCAGGATCCCGTGACGCTGGACGCTCGTGGCGAACGCGCGGGCCGCCTGCTGGCGAGCTGCGATCGGCACGCTCAGATGGCTGGCGAAGTCGACCAGCGAGCGCTGACTCTCGGGAGTGCCCAGCAATGCCAGCGCACCGATCGCCCGTTCGGTCATGGCCGGCATGTAAAGCGCGGCTTCCACCACCGGCGCCTGGCGATGCAGATCGTAGAACGTGTGCTCGCGCGCCAGCAGCTGTCCGAGCCAGTCGAGTGCGTGGCCGGCCATGGCGGCGCGTTGCTGCGGCGAGAGCGCGTGGCGGGCGGAGACTTTGCCCAGGCGCCCGACCAGCTCGGCCACCGCGGCGTCGGATTGCGGACGCGGGAAAGCGACCACCCGTTGGTGCTGACTCGCCAAGCGGCGGGCCGCGTCGAGCCGGTCGCCGGTGGCCACCAGGCCGACGGGCACGTGGCCGGTCGCCGGATCGGTTCGCAGTGCATATAGTACGTCGCGGATTCCGGGGCCATCGATATCCATGTCGACTAGCACCAATTCCAGGTCGGCCGACTGCTGAGCCAGCCGGACGGCGGCACCACCGCGTCTGGCCGGCTCCGCTTCGATGCCGATCGTGGCCAGCCGGCCGGCGAGAGTCGTAGCATGATCGGCAACCGGCATTGCCACCACCGCGCGGCGCTGGGCCGCGGCAGTCGCAAAATAGCCGAGTGTTTCCGGTACGTTGCTCGCCCCGGGAAAGGGCGTTTGCGGGTCGAGTTCCATGATCGCTTCGAGCGCGGCGAACCGTACGCGGCGATCGGGATAGGTCAGCGCGTCGGCCAGCGGCGCGGGATTCGGTGAGGCGGCGTAGAGCACGCCGGCGTCGCCCCGCCGGCCAAGAGTCTTCGCGGCCGCGATCGCGGCGCGGGGAAAGCCGTGTTTCATCGCGGCATACAGGACCATGTTCAGCATGTCACTGTCTGCGGTAGAGAGTAGCTTCATCACCACCGGCGATGGGCGGCCGCTGGTCGAGCGCGTCCGCCTCGAGTCCCAGCACCAGCGCCTGACATTGTGCGAGCCGCTCGTCGGGCCGCAGCCGGGCATATTCCAAGGCGAGTCGGGCGGCCCAGATCGTCTGGGCTTCTTCAACCGGGTATCGCTTCACGGAGAGCTTCTGCGCTGCATCATCCCAGTTCCAAATGGCGACCGTGTCGCCGGCGTCGGCGACGAATGCCCGCATGCCGCGCTGGCTGCGGCCGATCGCCTCGTCGAGCAGCCGTTCGGCCGTCGCGGTCGACGTTTCGCCGGCGATGAACGGTTTGGCGAGCGAGACGCGCATTGCCTTGAGCATGTGGATCACGTCGCGGCGCAGCGTCGGATCATTGGTCGAGAGCATGCCCAGCAGCGGATTGACCGCGAGCGGATCCAGCGTGATGATCGCGGCCGCGATCGCTTCGCGGCGTTGGGGATCGGATTCACGGGCCCAGGCTTCGAGCACCGCGACGACGGCCGGCTCGCCGGCGGCGGCCAGGTCGTAACGCGCGGCATTGCGGACCGACGCCGAAGGCGCGTCGAGGTCGGCGATCAGTTTGGCGATTCGCTGCGGGATTGGTCGCGCGGGCTGCGGCCGAGGCCATGCAGGCGTCGGCAAATTGCTGGGCGGTGGGGGCCAGCGCGGATGCTGTGGGCGAGTTGAAGCAGGCGCGACGAACCGAACTCGTCGACCAGCGCGGCCCGCTGCTCGTCATCGAGCTTCAATTCCGTGAGCTCCTTCAAAATCGGCGCGGCAAGCTCGGGGCGATTGAGGTTCAGCAGCGCGAGCACCGCGCTGAGATAGTGCTTGGGTTCGGTGCGTGGAAGCTCCAGCGCCGCGAGCACCGCGGGGTTGGTCTCCGGTCCCAGATGCTCGGTTGGCGAGCCGGCTTCAGCCGGCGGGCGAGCGGGGGCTTGCGCGAACGCGGTGCCGCAATGCGCGACGAGCGCGACTGCGATCAGAAAGTAGGGTGAGTGGTCGAATCATGGATGTCAAACGCAATAAAACCCGCGTCGCCTATCTTGTTCGCCTCCGGCAAAACAGCGACGCGGCTAAATGTCGCCCTCCAACCGTTCGCGCCACTGGGCGAGTTGGTGGGCGACCTGTTCAGGATTGGTGGAACCGTAGCTGGAGAACGCGGCCACGGCGTGCTCGGCGCCGAGGATTTCGTACACGCGCTTGTCGAGCGCCGGGTGCGCGGCCTGGTACTCGGCGAGCGGCAACTCGGCGAGCGCGACGCCGCGACTCATCGCCGATTTCACCAGGCGGCCGATGATTTCGTGGGCCGTTCTCTGCGGCACGCCCTCCAGGATCAGATGTTCCATCAGCGTCGTGGCGTCGAGGTAGCCGCGGTCGAGCTGCTGGCCGATCGCCCGGCGGTTGAGCGCGGCCCCCGCCACCAGCGGCGCGGCCAGCTGGAGCGACGAACGCACGGTGTGGGTCGCGTCGAACAGCGGTTCCTTGTCCTCCTGCAGGTCGCGGTTGTACGCGAGCGGCAGCCCTTTGAACAGTACCAGCAGCGTGGTGAGGCTGCCGATCACGCGGCCCGTCTTGCCGCGGATCAGTTCGAGCACGTCCGGATTGATTTTCTGCGGCATGATCGACGAGCCGGTGCAAAACGCTTGCGGAAGCTGGAGGAAGCCGAACTCCGTGGTCGACCAGAGAATCCACTCCTCGGCCCAGCCGCTCAGGTGCTCGGCGATCATGGCCAGGCAGAAGGCGAATTCCACCGCGAAGTCGCGGTCGCCGGAGGCATCGAGGCTGTTGGCGGCGATGCCTTCGAAGCCGAGTTCCTGGGCGACCATCTGGCGATCGATCGGGATCGTCGTGCCCGCCAGGGCGGCCGCACCGAGCGGCAACTGGTTCACGCGGCGGCGGCAATCGGCGAGCCGATGGCGGTCGCGCTCGAATTTCTCGCAGTAAGCCAACCAATAGTGGACCGCCAGCACCGGCTGAGCTCGCTGCAAATGAGTGTAGCCGGGCAAAATGACGCCGGCGTCCTGTTCGGCACGGCCCACGAACGCCCGCTGCAGTTCCCGCAGCTCGCGGGCCAGGTGGTCAATTTCGCCGCGAATCCAGAGCCGCAAGTCGGTCGAAACCTGGTCGTTGCGGCTGCGACCGGTGTGGAGTTTTCGCCCCACGTCGCCGATCCGCTCCACCAGCGACCGCTCGATGTTCATGTGGACGTCTTCCAATTCATCGCGGAACGGGAAGGTGCCGGCGGCGATCTGGTCGTGGATTTGCTCCAGGCCGGTGACGATCTTGGTGCCGCTCGTCGTCGGTGAGGATCCCGACCTTGGCGAGCATCAGAGCGTGGGCGATCGAGCCGCGGACGTCCTGCGCGTAAAGCCGGTGGTCGAAGTTCACGCTTTGGGTGAACTTCTCGACACGGCGGTCCGTCGCCTGGTCAAACACACCGCCCCAAGGCTTGCTGGTCAAAATTGCTTTCGGAGGGATGGCTGCGGCGCAGGTGCGCGCTCGCGCAGGTGGGTAGAAAAACAAGCCAACATGTTTACAGTAAACACCTTACGGCAACATGTCAACGTACCACAAGCACCTGCCGCCCAAAAACTAGGCAGCCCTTTTGACCGCGGCACCATGGGAATTGCCAGTTTGTGCCGAATCTGACAGCCTGCAGGGCCCATCTCGGTGGCCGATCGTGGCAACAATTCTCGGCCGACCAGGATTCAAGATCGGCCCGACGCGGTGCGAATAGCTTTCGGGTCGCGGTATGATGAGGGTTAATGGAAACGCCGGCCAGCGGCGAGCGAAGGAGTGTGCGTCATGATTCTCGAGTTTTTCAAAGCCATCATCAGCATTCAGACGCCGTTCAACATGATCGTCTTGATCGTGCTGTTCGGTAGCTGTGCGGGAGTATTGACGGCGATTGCCAAAGAGATCCGCAAATACGGCTGCCACCGCCAGGACATCGACTTCAAACGCGAACTGGTGGACCGCGGTTTGAGCGGTGAGGAAATCGAGCGAATCGTCGCGGCGGACGTCGGCGACCGTGAGGGCCAGACGACCGTCAACGGCAATTTCTTCTCGACCGGTGCGCCGGCCCAGGCTACGCCGAAGTAAGCCAGGATGCGCAGAAGTAAGGAGGTCATCAACCATGAACTCTGTTCCCGGCAATCTGTGGGAATGGCTGTCGCCGATCGATGCCGGCGACCGTTTTGCGTTGTGTGTGACCGCCATCGTAATTGGTCTGATCGCATCGGTGTTGATCGTTGCGATCGTCGCCAGCGCGACGGGCAAAGATTCATCGCGTCCGACTGGAAAATGGGCTCAAACGAGAACTCTTGGATCGCGGCATGTCGGCCGACGAAATAGTCGCAGATCATCGAGGCGACCGCAGGACGCGCAAGGGTTGCGGCTTAACTTTCCCCGCAGAGCCTGACGCAAAGGAGAGAGAACATGCTAACGCTCGCTAGTTTCTATCCGGTTTTCGCCCAGGCGGCGTCTCAAGCAATGGACCCATGGGCAAATACATTTTTTGGCTTGGATGAGAGCAAGCGGTTCGTGCTCATGATCGTGGCGATCGGTTGCATCACCGGCGTGTTTTGCACGCTGGTGGGCTGCGTGTCCGGGGCCATTAGCTCGATGCATCGCCGGAAACTGGATCACGAGTTGAAACAGGAATTGCTCGATCGCGGGATGACTGCGGACGAGGTGGCCCGGGTCGTCGAGTCCTCGCCGCCGAACGATTTTTTGGATCGCTGGGCCGCCTCGTGTGGGAAGAAGCGGCAGGCGTAAATGCAGATCGCTTGAGCGGCGGACGTTCGCTCGACCGATGAGAGTTGTGGTATACTGATCGCCGTTCGGATCCGCAGTCACGTTGAGCGGAGGCGGCCATGCATACGATCGATCGCCGGCGTTTTCTGGAGGCCTCGGCCGGTGCGGCCGCGGCGATTACTACTCTCGCGCCCGGCCGCGCGGCCGACCTGGGCTTACGAGCTTCCCCTGGCGACGTACCTTCCCCGCCCCTCGTGAAGCTCGGCAAAACGGGCATCGAGCTCACCCGGCTCGCCCAGGGGACCGGCGTCCACGGCGGCAACCGCCAATCGGACCAAACCCGCGCGGGATTTGAAAAGCTGACTGCGCTGTTTCAGCACGCCTACGACCGCGGAATCCGGTTCTATGACCTCGCGGATCTCTACGGCTCGCACGTCTACTTCCGCGAGGCGCTGCGCAAGATTCCCCGCGACCAGGTGAAGATTCTCACCAAGGTCTGGTGGCGCTACGACGGACCGGAAGATGCAGCGGCGACGCGGGACCCCGCTCGCGCCGATGCCTGCCGGGCAACGATCGAGCGATTCCGCCACGAGATCGCCACCGATCACCTCGACGTCGTGCTCCTGCACTGCTGCACGTCGGCCACCTGGGACCACGATCTGGAGGTCTATCGCGACGTGCTCAGCGCGGCGAAGGAGAAGAAGCAGATCGGCGCGGTCGGCGTTTCATGCCACACACTCGACGCGCTGAAAACTGCCGCCAAGTGTCCGTGGGTCGACGTGATGCTCTCACGGATCAATCCCAAAGGTGCCTCGATGGATGCCGCGCCGGACCAGGTGATCCCCGTGCTCCGCGAAGCCCGCCGGAACGGCAAGGCGATCGTCGGCATGAAGATCTTCGGCGAGGGCAAGCTCTCCGGCGAGCGCGAGGCCTGCATGCAATTCGCCCAGGAAAACGGCCTGCTGGACGCAATGACGATTGGCTTCCAATCACCGGCTCAGATTGACGACGCCCTGCGGCTGATGCACCGCTGGCCGGCCAAACCGCTCGTTTGACGGATTAAAGCTTCAGTCTTCCGCGACCGGCACGCGATCGAACAGCTCGCCCAATCGCAATTCGAAGCCCGGCAAGACGTCGCGGCCATCCAGCTTGCCGGATGCGTCAATCTCGACACCCTGATCTGGGGCAGTAAAGATGCGTGCGGAGCGGGTCTGCGGGTCGATGTACCAAACCAATCGGGTACCCGCCTGAAAGTACTCCTTCAATTTCAAGTTCCATCTCCCCCACCGTGTTTCCTTCGGAGAGAATCTCGACGGCCAGATCGGGCGCGACGCGGTAGACCTTTTCTTTCGGGCAGCTTGCGACCGGGAAAGCGGTCCCAGGAGATGAAAGATACGTCCGGGATCCGCATCTTCGTCGGCAAAATTCGCAACGTACCGTCCGGCGCCAGCACGATTCCCAGGGGGTTCTCCTGCAAATACACGTTCATTAGCGTGATCAAGATTCCAGCCAGCAGCGACTCGAAACTAGCCATCGTCTTCTCCACCAAGATACCGTCGACCACTTCGCAAATTCGGTCCTCGTGGCTGGCGATGTAGAGAGCATCCTCTTCAGTCGCCGTACCCGGCGGCGGAAAAAGGCGAATGCGATTCGCTGGGACGCCACCCAGGTGCCGCTGCAAATCGTCGACGGTCCAGTTGATCGGCAACGTGAGATTCCGCGGAATCGCCGGCAGCGGCGCAAAAGTCCAGTCGCTGGTCGTGGACATGAAGTAACTTCCGTGGGGTCCGGGCGGCGGATTACAGAATGGTACTCACATTATCGCCCGCGGCGGACCCGACGGCAACCTACCAACGACTGGCCAGCAAGGGCCAGCGCCAGGACGCATCCGGCCGGCTCCGGCACGGGCGTCGAGCGGACGTACGCGAAGCCGCCGCCGCTGCCGCCGCCTTGATAGCTGGTGAAGGAGAGGTCGAGGTAGACGTCGTCCGCCACGAGGTGCACCACGGCGTTGTGGTTGAGAATGTTGTTGCCGACGCTGTTGCCGTAGGCGGCCGTCCAGGTGGTGAAATCGAGCGCGGCCCAGTTGGCGGCGGCGATGGTCTCGGCCGGGTTGTTGAGCGCGGTGGCCCACAGCGTGCCGGCGGGACTCGAACCGCTGTAGCTCGATTCCGCAAGGAAATTGATCATGCCTTGCGTGCTGCCGCGGGTGAGGGCGACGTTGGCCGTGAGCTGATCTTGACTTGCGGGCAGCGTGAAATCGGTACCGCTGGACTTGGTGAAGGCAAATGGCGGGCCCGGACCAGACGGTCGGCGCCGCGGCTGCTCCCGAGATGGCGCCAAGCACGGCGACGGTGCACGTGGCAGGCGCAGAGATAAAGACGAAAGTTTGATTTTGCTCACGGCGGCAGGTTCCCGGTTGTCGAACTCAGGCAGCAGATTCCATCATAACCTGCCGCGGAGCGATCGAGCGCGGGCCGCGGCGAAAAAGATGACCGCGAGGCCGGAACCGGCCAGCGCAGCCAATTCGGGCTCCGGCACGAGATCGATCGAAGTGCTGCCATCACCCGTCCCGCCGAGCACGTCGCCGAAATGCTGCTTCCAGAAGGCGTAGTCGAGCTCGTCGATCGTGCCGTCTGCGATTCCGTCCGCGCCGCTGCCTTTGGGCGTCACGCTCTGGCCAAGCGTATCGCGCCACACGGTGTAGTCGGCGGCGTCGACCGTGAGATCACCGTTGTAGTCGCCGGTCGTGTCAGGCGGCGGGGTGAGGTCAATCGAGCCGACCATTCCGCCGAAATTCGTCGGCGTGTTGGCAACAGCCGTGCCTGCTGCGGGTGGATAATTGAGCGACTGGACCCCGTCGCTCGGCACGGCGGTGAACGTCTTGGAGTGGAACTCTCCGAAGGAAGGATGAAAAATACGGACTGTGTCGCCGGCGGGATTGAAGAAGCTCGAAACGGGCAAGATATAGTCGGGCGTCACACTGCCCGCTTGGGCGCTAAAGCCGGAGGTAGCGAGCAGGATGTGCTTGTTTGCTGTAGGGGGCAAGGATTGGGACGGAAAACTGAAGACGTGGTTTCCTGAAGTCGTGCGGATTTGCGCCGTTCTCAACCGTTTCGAAGTTGCTGGTCGTGAACATCTCGATGAACTGGACGCTACCGTCGGGAGAGGAAAAAAACTCCGAGAACGTCCACAGATGAAACGCTGCAAGCGCCTGTAGAGGCACCAGCGCAATGCCAACCACCAGCGGCAAGAGTGCCGCAGTTCGCCATCGACTCATGAATAACTCTCACGCGTTTAGTACGACAGCCCAGGCCCGCGTGGAGAATGCTTTCGAGTCGCGCCCATTATCAACAATCCGCCCAGCAATAGCAACCAGCTGGACGGCTCGGGGACGGCGGTTGCCAGGCTCGCGGCGCCCGCCGGCACGACTTCGCCAAAATGCTGCTTCCAAAAGGCATAGTCTTGCTCGTCGATCGTGCCATCGGCGAAGTCCATCGGCCCCGCTGCCGGCAGGATCGGCGGTTTGGCCCAGCGTGTCGCGCCAGACCGTGTAGTCGGCGGCGTTGACGACCAGATCGCCATTGTAGTCGCCGGTGGGCATTTGGCGGCGGCAAGTCGCCTTCCGCACGAGATACGTCACTTTCGCCGCCGCCAAATGCAGAGTCCCAGACCGAGAAGCGGAAGTCCAAATAAATGTTGTCCTCGAAATCAGGTGCACGAACGGCGGCGCAGACCAGAATTGTCCCATTACGTGCTTGCCATAGGCACGCTTCCCAGTAAGCAAACGTAGATCTTGCCAATTCGTTGCGGCGATCGATTTGCCAGTATTGGCCGATATCGCCGCGGTGGCCCACTCGGTGCCTAGAGGACTCGAGTTGTGAGTGTAAGTGCAGCCACCAATTTCCGCACGACTCGGATACGCGACGTTGACTAGGCCCATGAAACTGACTGCTGCGCGTCAGCCAAACATTATCAGTGATGCGATCCTGATGCTCCGGTAGCAATGGATCGTCGGTACCCAATTTGCTGAATTCGTGCGTCAAGCCGGACCAGACGGTAGGGGCGGCTACCGCGTCGGCGGCTAACAGTAGAGCAGCGAGTGCACTGCCGCCTAGAATTACACACATCGCGATCGTCCGACGGGCGCTCTCAAACACGATTTTGCTCCAATCCGATACGAACCAGTCGCCACGTCGAGAATCTGTGGGTATGAGATGATCCGCGCGCATCGACTGACCTGGCCAGGTAAGAGGGCCAATTCCTGTTCCGTGGGCGATCTGCGGTGGCCTGGCCTTGCCGCCCGAGAATCGTCGCCTTCGACCGACGTATTATGCCCGAAAAATCGCCGAGTTTCAAGGAATTATTCGGCGTTTGCACCACCCGACCAGGGCCAGCACTCCAATCCCGGCGAGAATCGCAGCCGCCGGCTCGGGAACCGCCTGGGACCGCAGATAGCTGAACGTGCCCCCGTTGCCGCGGCCTTGTCCCCAGGCGGTGAACCGGAGGTCGAGGTAAATGTCATCCTGTTCGAGATAGACCACCGCGTCGCTGCCGACGATGTTACCGGCGAGATAGAACTGGCCATCGTAGGCCGTGCGCCAATCCGTAAAGTTCAGATTCGCCCAGTTGCCGGCAGCGATGGTGGTGCCAGGATCGTTGTTGAACTCGGTTGCCCAGAGCGTGAACTGCGGGCTTACGTCGGTTAGATAGCTGAGCTCAGTAACGGCGTTGTAAATCCCGGAGGCGTTGCCCCGCACGAGAATCACATTGGGCGTGATTTCGTCTTGGGCGGGTTGGTCAATAGTGCTGGCGAAACTGTAAGTGAGGCCCGTCCAGACGGTCGGGGCCGCCGTCGCAACGGACGGCGCAGTACAACACAGGACCGCGACATGGATCAATAATGTCAGACAAACAGCGAGGCGCATTAAGGAAACTCCAGGTGAAAGCCGTGAGAAATGATTGGACGGGACGAGCAGCTGTGGTTAGCGGCCTTTCAACGGATTCAAGAATCGAGTTCGTCCCATCGGCGGCAGAAAAAACAACCAGCCCCGGAGTATGAATCTAGTATGCGGGTGAATTCGCTCGTTTTCAAGGAAAAAGCGCGGGCGGCTGAGGGGCGGCGGCGGGCTAGACGATGTCTTTCGCCGAGCCGCGCTGGTCGTAAGTCATGGTGCGGCCGGCCCTTGTGGGGGCGTTTGGGGCCGTGTTAACCTTGAGCGATTTTACCCGCCTTCCGCCGCTGCGACTGTAGATTTGCCGTGGGCGGAAGCACGCTCGCCGTTCTCCACCGTTTTAGCCTTCCGGTCCAGCTGTGCCCCGACGCGACGACCTCAAGAAGATTCTCATCATCGGCTCCGGCCCGATCGTCATCGGTCAGGCCTGCGAGTTCGACTATTCCGGCACGCAGGCTTGCAAAGCTCTCCGCGAGGAGGGCTACGAGGTGGTGCTGGTGAACTCGAATCCGGCCACGATCATGACCGATCCGGCGACGGCCGATCGCACCTACATCGAGCCCTTGACCTGGGAAATCGTCGCCAAAGTGATCGAAAAGGAGCGGCCCGATGCGCTCTTGCCGACGCTCGGTGGGCAGACGGGGCTCAACGTCGCGATGGACCTCTGGCGGCACAATGTGCTCGACAAATTCGGCGTCGAGATGATCGGGGCCGACGCCGACGTGATCGACAAGGCCGAGAACCGCGACCGGTTTCAGCAGGCAATGCACAAGATCGGTCTGGAGACGGCCCGCGGCAAAACCGTGACGAATCTCGACGAGGCCCGGGCCTGGATCGAGGAGATCGGCTTGCCGGCCGTGGTCCGCCCGAGCTTCACCATGGGCGGCAGCGGTTCGTCGATTGCCTATAGTCGCAGTGATTACGACGAGCTGGTCCGCCGCGGCCTCGATCAGTCCCCCACCACGCAGGTGCTGATCGAGGAGTCGATCCTCGGCTGGAAAGAGTACGAGATGGAGGTGATGCGCGACAAAGACGACAATGTCGTGATCATCTGCTCGATCGAGAACTTCGACCCGATGGGGATCCACACCGGCGACTCGATCACCGTGGCCCCGACGCAGACGCTGAGCGACAAGGAATACCAGCGGATGCGCGACGCCTCGCAGGCCGTGATCCGCGAGATCGGAGTCGAGACGGGCGGCTCGAATATCCAGTTCGCGATCCATCCCGAAACGGGCCGGATGATCGTGATCGAGATGAATCCGCGCGTGAGCCGCTCGAGCGCGCTGGCGTCGAAGGCGACCGGCTTTCCGATCGCCAAGATCGCGGCCAAGCTGGCGGTCGGTTACCGGCTGCACGAGCTGCCCAACGACATCACCCGCGAGACGACCGCCTGCTTCGAGCCGACGATCGACTACGTGGTGACGAAGATTCCGCGGTTCGCGTTCGAAAAATTTCCCGAAGCCGATCCCTACCTGACCACGCAGATGAAAAGCGTCGGCGAGACGATGGCCATCGGCAGCACGTTCAAGGAATCGTTCCAGAAGGCGCTGCGGGGTTTGGAGGTGCGGGCGGACGGCTTCGGCTGCGATCGGCTCGATCTGTGGGGCACCGATGCCCAGCCGGCCGAGGAGGAAATCGTCGCCAAGCTTTCCAAGGCCGGAGCCGAGCGGGTCTGGTACTTGCGCTATGCGATCAAGAGCGGGATGAGTCCGGCCAAGATATTCGAGCTCACGGGCATCGACCCCTGGTTCCTCGACAATTTGCTGGAGATTGTGGAAACGGAGAATATGCTCCGCGAAGTGGCGGAGCGAGCCGGGCGGTCCTCCGCTCCCGATCGGGGCGGAGGACCGCCCGGCTCGCGCAAGTTGCGCTGGCAGCCATTCCCACAGCCATCCTTCGCACGGCCAAGCGCCAGGGATTCTCCGACGCCCAACTCGCTCGCATTTTCGGCGCGACAGAAATGGAAGTGCGTGCCGACCGCTTGCGCCGCGGCATCCGGGCGACTTTCAAGTCGGTCGATACCTGTGCCGCCGAATTCGAAGCCTACACGCCGTACTACTATTCCTCGTACGAAGACGAAAGTGAAGTCCCGCCGAAAGAGCAGAGAGCAGAGAGCAGAGAGCAGAGAGCCAGACAGCAAGGGTTTGGCCCTCTGCCGTCCGCTCTCCGCTCTCAGCCACATACGATCATGATCCTCGGCGGCGGGCCGAACCGGATCGGGCAGGGGATCGAGTTCGACTACTGCTGTTGCCACGCCAGCTACGCGTTCCGCGAACTGGGCATCGAATCGGTGATGGTCAATTCGAACCCCGAGACGGTGAGCACCGACTACGACACGAGCGACATGCTGTTCTTCGAGCCGCTCACCGTCGAGGACGTGCTCAACATCTGCGACGTCGTCGAGCCGGATGGCGTGATCGTGCAATTTGGCGGGCAGACGCCGCTGAATCTTGCGCGGCGATTGAAGGAGGCGGGCGTGCCGATCATCGGCACCAGCGTCGAGGCGATCGAGGCGGCCGAGGACCGCGAGAAGTTTCAGCAGTTGCTCCGCAAGCTCGGCCTCAAGCAGCCGCCCAACGGCATCGCCCGCACGATGGACGAGGCCCGCCGCGAGGCGGAAAAGATCGGCTATCCGCTGTTGGTGCGGCCGAGTTTCGTGCTCGGCGGCCGGGCGATGGAGATTTGCTACGACCCGGCGCAAATGGAGCGGTTCGTGGCCGAGGCCTTCATCGCGGCCGAGGGCCAGCCGGTGCTGATCGATTGCTTCCTCGAAGGGGCGACCGAGGTCGACGTCGACTGCATCAGCGACGGCAAAGACGTGATCGTCGCGGGAGTGATGGAACACATCGAAGAAGCCGGCGTCCACTCGGGCGACTCGGCGTGTGCGATTCCGCCTTACAGCTTGCCGGGGCCGGTGGTCGCGGAGATCAAGGAGTCGACCATTGCGCTGGCCCGCGAGCTTGGCGTAGTCGGGCTGATGAACGTGCAGTTCGCGGTGCGCTGGGAGGGGGCTGGGGACTCGGGTCTTGGGACTGGGGACAAGACATCGGACGAATCTCGGCGCGATGACGCAGTGAGTGATTCCAGCCCCCAGTCCCCAGCCCCTAGTCCCCGCCCCGTTGTCTACGTACTCGAAGTGAATCCGCGCGCGAGCCGCACGGTGCCGTTCGTGGCCAAAGCGACGGGACTGCCGGCGGCGAAGGTCGCGGCGAAAGTGATGGCGGGCGTTTCGCTCGCCGAACAGGGGATCACGTCCGATCCGATCCCGGCCCATGTCTCGGTCAAAGAGGCGGTGCTGCCGTTTATCAAATTCAGCGGCGTCGACATCGTGCTTGGCCCGGAGATGCGCTCGACCGGCGAAGTGATGGGCATCAGCGAGCGGTTCTCGATGGCGTTCGCCAAGAGCCAGCTGGCAGCCGGCACGGTGCTCCCGCAAGCGGGCAACATCTTCGTCAGCGTCGCCAACCGGCAGAAAGCGGCCGCGGCCGATTTGGCGAAGCGGCTCGTCGCTCTCGGTTTCTCGTTGCTGGCCACTAGCGGCACCGCCGCAGCACTTGAGGAGCGAGGCATCCCCTGCCGCCGGCTCAAGAAGATCCAGGAAGGGCATCCGAACCTGCTCGACATGTTCGCGGACCACGACGTGGCGCTGGTAATGAACACGCCCAGCGGCAAGGGCGCCCGCACCGACGAAGGCCGCATCCGCGCGGCAGCCGTGCAAGCGGGGGTGCCCTGCGTCACGACGATCGAAGCCGCTACCGCCGCCGTAAAGGCGATCGAAGCCCTCCGCGAAGAAGAGATGCAAGTGCAGGCACTGCAGGATCGGTTTGCACGGCGAATCGGTAGTTTTTCCCGGCGGGCTGCAGCGAGCCGCGGTCGTCCGTCGACCCCGTAAGTTTGCGGGTTACTTGCGAGCGGACGTTTCCGCTATAATCACAGCTATGAGCACCGACGCGATCCACTACGAAACGCTCAGCGGCTTCACCCCGCTTTCGACGCTCGGACCCTATCGCGCGGCCGACTATTGAGAAACTGCCGGAGGGCGAACCGGTCGAACTCATCCGTGGGAGACTTGTCGTGTCGCCAGCCCCGAACACGCTCCATCAAACAATCGTTGGATTGCTCAGCATATCTTTCTATTTGGCATCTGCGCGCAACAGCGGCGGCCGTGTCGCTGGCTTCGCCAGTGGATGTTGTTCTGGACGAACATACGATCTTGCAGCCTGACGTACTGTACGTTCGACGCGAGCGGCGCGAATACATTCAGGAGCGAGTTATCGGTCCGCCTGATTTGTTGATTGAAGTTTGTCGCCCAGCAATTCCCGCCGCGATCGCGTCGACAAACTTGAATCTCTATGCTCGAATATGGCGTGGCCGAATACTGGATCGTCGACCCAGTCGAACGGCAATTCGATTTCCTCGTCAACCGCGGCGGCAAGTTCGAAGTCCAGCCGCAGCAGGACAATCGATACGTATCACCGATTCTCCCGGAACTTGCGATCGACTTGGCCGCATTCTGGCGGTCGGTCGATGAGCAGATGGGCGAGTCGTAAATACGCCTTGTGACCTTCGAAACGGCAGCGAACCTTTCATTGCGCCATCGCGTCCTCTCGGCCGGAGGGTTCGACGGTGGGCGCGCACTTTCACAATCCGGCCGTCTCGGCGGAGTTCCTCGCCTCGACCGACGTGGTCGATTGGTATCACGCCGATGTGCGGACATTGGCTTGGTGTCTCGCCGGCGGCGAAGACGATCTGGTCGCGGTGGCGCGGCGGTGTTTTGAGTGGGTCCGCGATGAGATTCGACATAGCGTCGACGCGGGCGACACGACAGTCACCTGCAAGGCCTCCGACGTGCTGTTGCATCGCAGCGGCTTTTGTTACGCCAAGAGCCACCTGCTCGCCGCGCTGTTGCGGGCCAACGGTATTGCGGCCGGTTTCTGCTACCAGCGACTCTCGATCGACGACGAAGGTCCGCCATTCTGTTTGCATGGGTTCAACGCCGTGCTACTGCCGGCACACGGTTGGTATCGCGTCGATGCGCGAGGCAACAGGCCTGGTGGTGGTGGCCAGAGCCGAATCGATGCCCGATTCACGCCGATGGTCGAGCGGCTGGCCTTTCCAATTCGTGTCCCGGGGGAAGCGACGCTGCCAGAGATTCACGCCCAGCCGCTGGCGATCGTCGTCCAGACGTTGCGCCGGCACACGACGGTCCGCGAGGTAGCCTCGAATCTGCCGGATTGGGGCGCTTCGGTCGTGTCCCGCGGGCCGCTGGCCCGCCAAACGTGAAAAATCTGGATGCTGGCACAAAAAACTTTTCGGATTCTGGCGACAAAATCGCCCTTGACCGGCCGGGTAACCTCGCCTATTCTCCGCCCGCCACGACGAACAACACATGGGAGGCCTCGTAGGGGCAAGTCGCCGTGGCCGTGAATTGCTGCTGCTAAAATGCTTGCACTTGTCACGGATCGGGCCAGGCCAGTCGTCGCATGAGGAGGGCAGAAACGACCACTTGGGAAGGTTGAGGGCGGTTCTCGGATGAGGAGTTCGGATACCCCCATAGTGGGTGACGTGGCACGGATGCTCGTTTTCCGCTAAGATACACTCCCCGACGCATATCGGTCGCCCTCCCCCCTCGCGACCCGATAGGCGTCCGCCCGCACGCAAGCGTTATTGCGTCCAATCGCTCCCGGAAAGGTGACGACGTCCTTTGCCCCCCTGGGACGTGTGCTTTTCTGGGAGCTTTTTCATGCGCCCAGCACAAACCGCGGCCGGCACCACGAATGTGGATAACCGGTTGACGCAGAGCGACTCATCGCGGCGAAGTCTCTGAGTGCAATCCGCGCGCCGACGATTCGCGCGCCGCCAAGCATCCGAAAATGCGCAGGCCTCTCGGTCGATTGCTTGCAACGTGCGCGGCGCGTTTACGCAATTTTTTCGGCGCAGTTGGATTACTTTCTGCGCCTGAGTTGCGGGAGCTGCCGTCGCTGTCACCCGGACGCCAGATTCCATCAACAGCGTGGGCGGCTCGCGTTGTGCCCATGAATTTGTTTCGCTACACTCCGCGACCCCCGCCCGGCGATCGTTAAGTTCGCGGCTATGGAGCTGCGACTATCGCTGAATTTACTCAGGCGCTCACTCGTCAAGGACGACGTGTCGATGAGCCATTCGCCCCATCGGAAGCGGTCCGCCGCTGCTGTGAAACTCACCGCGGAAGAACAACTGCGTGCGGCCCGCGAAATCCTCCGCCTCGAAGCCAAAGCGATTTGGGAGCTATCGAACCGGCTCGAAGAATCGTTTTGCCGCGCGATCCAATTGCTCTATCAATGCCAGGGCAGCGTGATCGTCACCGGCATGGGCAAGGCGGGGATCATCGGGCAGAAGATCGCGGCGACGCTCGCCTCGCTCGGCACGCGGGCCCATTTCCTCCACCCGGCGGAAGCGTTTCACGGCGACTTGGGCCGCATCCACGCCAGCGACGTCGTGCTGATGCTCACGCAGAGCGGCGAGACGGGCGAGGTGGTGCAACTGCTGCCGTCGCTCAAAGAGTTCGGCGTGCCGTTGGTCGCGATCACCGCGTCGCGCACCAGCACGGTGGGCCGGGCCGCCAATTTGGTGATCGAGCTGGGCGAGCTGGACGAAGCCTGTTCGCTCGGCCTGGCACCGAGCACGAGCACCACGGCGATGCTCGCGGTGGGCGATGCGCTGGCCCTGGTGCTGAGCGAGCTGCGCGATTTTCGTGCCGAAGATTTTGCCCGCTTTCATCCGGGCGGGGCGCTCGGCCGCAGATTGAGCCGCGTCGAC
Organism: uncultured Planctomycetota bacterium; assembly: GCA_963808175.1. GTDB lineage: Bacteria > Planctomycetota > Planctomycetia > Pirellulales > Lacipirellulaceae > DASYDU01. Next base: position 49,706 of record CAWEEU010000002.1, read on the forward strand.
GACGTGATGCGCCCGCTCGACCAATGCCGCACGGCCCGCGACGGGCAGACCGTGCGCCAGGTGATCGTGGCCACCTCGAAGCCCGGCCGGCGGACCGGGGCGATCATGCTCACCGACGCCGACGGCCGGCTCACCGGTCTATTTACCGACAGCGACCTGGCCCGGCTGTTCGAACGGCGGGACGAAGCGGCGCTCGACCGGCCGATCGCCGAAGTGATGGTCGCCAGCCCGACGACCGCGCCGAGCGGCATGCGGGTGGGCGAGGCGGTGAATCTGCTGGCGGCGCGCAAGTTCAGCGAGCTGCCGGTGGTCGACCGCAACGGCCGGCCGGTGGGGCTGGTCGACGTGACCGACGTGCTGGGGCTCAAGGCGGACGGGACGCCGGAGGCGGCCGGCGAAGACTTCCTCGAAAGCCGCGAAGGCGAGCGTGCGAATTTTCCCGAGCGAAGGGGCGGCGTAAGCTTCGACCGATGCACCGCCAGATTCGTCGTGGCCGACGACGCCAACGCCCACCATGTCATTCACCGATACATGCCGCAAGATCGAGCTCATTCTCAGCGACGTCGACGGCGTGATGACCGACGGCGGAATTCGCCTCTTGGACGACGGCACCCAGATGATCGTGTTCCACATCCGCGACGGGATGGGCGTGCGGCTGTGGCGCGAGGCGGGCAAACGGTTCGGCATCGTCACGGGGCGCGAGCTGGAGTCTGTCCGCCGCCGGGCCGAGGATCTCAAGTTCGACGTCGTGCGACATGGGCATCGACGACAAGCTGCCGGCGGTCGACGCGATCGCGGCGGAGTTGGGAATCACCCGGGAAGCAATTTGTTACATCGGCGACGATATTTTGGACCTCCGCGTGATTCACGCGGTCGGCCTGGGTGTCGCCGTGGCGGACGCCGCGGAGGAAGTCCGCAAAGCCGCAAAGTACACCACCAGCGTCCGCGGCGGCGACGGTGCGGTCCGCGAAACGATCGAAGTCATTCTCAAAAACACCGGTCGGTGGGACGAAGTCGTGCGACGATACGGTGCGGCCACGTGAATCAATTCGTTGATCGACGGCTCAAGTTCGGACGAACGCTTCCCGATGTGGACACCCCAACCCGCAAATGCGAGAAACGGTCATGCACGAGAATAGTCTTCACAATTGTGTCTCGCGCTCGGATGCCTGCCAAGCAACGGCTGATTTGCTGATGATTTGCAACTCTACATGAAGCAGAACCCGTTTGAGAAGCTGTCGACGAACGCGAAACAAGATCGGAACCGCATGGTATTGACGGTCAACATCCTATGATTCGCCGCTATATCGCGGATTATGGCCGATGACGACTCGAAGCGTTCCGAAGCGACTGCCGAATCTGGAACGATTCCGACCGAGAACTTCAAAGCTACCAACTCCAAGCTAATTTCCGACGGGTAGATTACTTCAGATCATGCGTCGGAATGCTGATCGCATCGAATCCTGCTGTTCACCAGTAGACATGCGCATGCACAGGTCCGTTCAGTATAACACTCCGCTGTACGACGGGTTATGGCCGATGACCATTGAAGCGTTCAAACAATCGGACATGCCGGTCGACCAAGCGGTCTTCACGTTTAACATCGCAATGAGCAACTAGCTGCAGCATGTATCCATGCTCCGACGCCTTCTCCACAGCACGGCCACGTTCATCGCGATTCTCGTCGCGTACCAGGCCTACGTGCTGGCGATGGTGCCCTGGATCGAGCCGCAGCTGGCGATGCGGAAGTCGCCGTCGCAAAGCGCGGCGCCATTTCCGCTGGCAGAGGGTGGGGCGTCGGTGTCGAAGTATCAGCGGCTTTTGGCCGCGTATTTTCCCGCCGACCACTGGTCGCAGACGCGGCCGCCGATGGTGATCGAGAACGACACGGGCACGGTGATGTTTGTGCTCGACGACTACGATCGGCACGATGACGGCCGCGTCGATCTATCGCACTTCGCGCTGTTGATCTTCCCGACGCCGCGGCAGCAATCGCCCACGCCGCCGCGCGACGCGATCATCCTCGAAGCGCCGCAGGGGGCCCACCTGCAGTTCGACAAGAATTTTCGCCCCGAGCGGGGCGAGGTCGGCTCGATCCAGCATGGCGAATTCCCCGGCAAAATCACGATTCGCAGCGACATGCGCGAGCCCGGTCCGGAAGACGATTTGTATGTCGAAACCACAGATTTAGAGATGAACTCGAAGCTGCTGTTCACGCCCAGCGAGGTCCACTTTCGCCTGGGACCGAACGTCGGCAGCGGCAAGGAGTTGGAAATCCGGCTGCTCGAAGAAGAGACCTCCAAATCGCGGGCTGGACTCAAGATCGTGAGCGTCGATTCGCTGGAGGTCTTCCGCGACGTGCGGCTGCGATTATTCCTCGGCGCCGACAGCTTGCTGCCGGGCGACCAGCCGCAGAGCGCGACCAAACAGGCCGCACCGCCGCTGGGCGATCCGTCGAAGCCGCCCGTCGAGTTGACCTGCGACGGACCGTTCCACTTCGACTTTATCAAGTACGTGGCCGGCTTCGACAAGCATGTCCAGGTCTGGCAAGTGAATCCCAACGGGCCGGCCGACCAGATGGCCTGCGAGCGGCTCGATCTGAGCTTCGCGCGGAAGCAAGACGCCGCCGCGCCGCCACAATCGACCGGACTGGAAACGGCCAGCCGGCAGCGTGCCGACGTCCGCTGGCTCGAGCCGGATCGAATCGTCGCCGAGGGGTATCCGGTCGTGATTACTTCGCCGTCGCGGGCGGCGGAGGTGCGCGGCAGGCGGGTGCAGCTGATGCTCCGGCAACGCAAGGTGGCGGTCGAGGGGGGCGACGACGTCTCGGTCGCCTATGGGCCGAACGTGCTTCACGCGCCGCGGATTCAATATCAACATCCGGCGGCTGAAGCGGAGACGAAGATCGGAACGTTTCGAGCCACCGGCCCGGGCACGCTCAATTACGTTCCCGATTTGAAGAAGCCGGACCAGGTGTTCCATGCCGAATGGCAAGCCTCGGTCGAACTGGGGCGACACAATGGGCAACCGGTGCTCACGGTGGCCGGCCGGCCGCAGCTGAGCGTTACCAACGTCGGCTTGCTCACGGCAGACCAGGTGCGAGTGTTCCTGCGTGAGGTGGAAACGGACGGAAAGACTCAGCCGCTGCCGGACCGCATGAACGCGACGGGCCAGGTGGAGATCAATTCGCCGGAGCTCTTGGCTCAGACGCGCGAGCTGGTGGCGAATTTCCACGTCGACGATCCGCCGCCAACCGCTGCCGGCGGCAGTGCGGCACAGGCCAACGGCTTGGCGCGGTTCAACATTGCGCACACCGCCGGACCGGTCGAGCGGCAGTACAAGGTGCAATCCGACAACATGCAGCTCGAGGTAGCGCTTCGCGGCCAGCGGGCGGTGCCGACCGCGCTCGCCTGCAACGGCAACGTCGAGTTCCGCGAGCTGCCCAACGGGCAAACCGATGGCCAGCAGCCGTTTCAAGTCAGCGGCAGTCAATTGACGGTCGAAACACTCGACACCGCGGCGCTGGTAACGATCCGGGGGGCGGCTCCCACAGCGAACCAGGCTACCGACGAACAATTGGCTTATATCAGCGCCCGCGGCATGACGGTGCACTCGAAGGACGTGAAGCTCGACGTCGGCCAGAACCGGCTGTGGATCGACGGTCCGGGCACCGCCGCCATGCTGCTCAAGCGCGACCTGGCGGGCCATGAAACGTCGGCCGCCACTCCGCTCGAGCTCCGCTGGCAGGGCGGGCTCGTGTTCGACGGCCGAACGATTGTCGTCCACCAGGACGTCCAAGGTGACGGGCCCGACGATCGGCTGCGCTGCGATCAATTGGCCGCGCGGCTGACGTCGAAGGTCGATTTCAGTCAGCGCGTCGACCAGAATGCGATCGACGTGATGGAAGTCGAGTGCAGAGGCCGCGTGGCGATGGATCACCGCTCGCGCGACGAGGTGGGTGTGACTTCCTACGAACGCATGTCTCTCGCTCGGCTCGCGGTGAACCAGCAGACCGGGGCGATCAGCGGCACCGGACCCGGTGTGATTCGCTCCACCCATTATGCGAATCAAATGCCGGGGATTTCTGGTCCAATCGCCACGGCCAAGCCGTTGTCGTCCAACAATGCCAAGCTGCATTTCCTGCGCGTCGACTTTCAAGAAGGCTTGGAAGGGAACATCTTCTTGCGGGCAATCACGTTCAAAACGCGGGTGCGCTGCATCTATGGCCCGGTCGATGCCTGGGAGCAGGAGCTCGACGCGAACCGGCCCGAGTTGCTGCCGCCGGACACGCTTACGCTCACCGCCGACACGCTCCGCGTCAACGAAGACCCGCTCTCTGCGAATCATCGGAACCATGAATTGAGCACTGCCGGCCGTTCGCCTCTGGGGCCGGTGCAAATGAGTGCGGACGGCAACGTGAAGATCGACGGCGGATCGCCCAGCCAGGGCGAGTTTTCGGCGACGGCCGAGCGAGTCTCGTACACGCAGAGCAAGGAGCAGTTGATTCTGGAAGGCAACAATCGCGTACCCGCGACTTTGCGACATCGGGTGCCCGCGACCGGTCAGCAGGTCGACAATTCCGCCGTGAAAATCATCTACAACCGCTTGACGGGCGAGGCCCAGTGGGACACGGTCCGCTCGTTCGAACTTACACCCGGCAGCGGGGGCTCCCTGAAGAATGCCCTCGGCCCGGGGGCAGTCCGACAGTAAGCCAATCCCCTCGCGGCGGGGCAACTGGATGCGTTCGCGTCAAAATTTGCCGCCGTGTACCACGTGCGTTTCCCGGCTGCCACGTCTACAGCGGTCTAGCGTTGTCAAATTGCGACAGGTTATTTGGCCGGATGCCTGCTGCAGCGGACATTCGTCACGCGATTGTATGCTAGATTTGATCATCGTTCGGTTGGACACGATCCTGCGCCGTGGCCGGACGATCTTGTCGGGGCAAGCACTCTTTCGCCCTACTCCGGGTAACCTTTGTTGCATGGCGATCAAACTGCCCCCTCGAGCGCAGTGCGGTGTAGGTACCGCCTGCTACGGTTGCGGCCGGCGGCTGCCGCTCCGCCTGACCGAACACGACGAAGAAGCATCGTTGTGGGAGTGCGTCCACTGCCAGACCCCAATTGCCGGGGTCCTCTCGCCGGAAGTGTTGCGGATGTTGTCGCGGCGGATCCGGCTGGCGGCGCTTCACTTCGACTTGGAGCAGACCGAGCCGCTCACCGACGCGGTCCTGCAGGTGGTGTGGCGGAACGCCTCGCGTGCGCAGCGGGCGGCGATGCGCGACATTCGGCGGAGCCGCCGCGTCTCAGGCCAACGCGAGGTGGCGGCGTTGTGTCTCGACGAACGATACGTCGTCGCAGGACCACCGATCAACGGCGTCGTGGCCAACCTGTCGCGACATGGACAATTGCTAGTCACTACGACGCAGATCCATACACCCGCGATCCTCACCCAATTCCAGAATGCCCAGCGGACGATTCAGCTCGTGGGCCGCATCGTCTGGAGCCGCTATCTCGACGTCGGCTGCTATGGGGCGGGGGTCGATTTCGTTGCCCGGTTCGGACGGAGCGGTTTGGTTTGAGGGACGATTGAACTGGATTTCGCGCCCTGGCAAGTGTGTCAAACGACGCGGAGCCGTTCACGTTCGAGCCGCTCGGCGAGAAACCCGACAGCCCGCGGCGCCATGTGCGAGGCATACTTGAAACTGTGGCCGCCGGCGACCGTTTCCAGATCGCATTCAAACGGCACGCCCAGCGACCAGAGCTTCATCCGCAGGCGATCCGCCGATTCGTGCCAGCGATAATCGGTCGGGTCGCAGCAGAAGAATTGATGCCGCGGCCAATTGAGCGGGTGGATGTGGAGCGTCGCCGTGTCTTGCCGGGCATCTTCGGCGTCGCGATACATCTCGTCGAGTCCGGGGTCGATGCCTTCTACGATTCGCTTCTGGAAATCGACGGCTGGAGAGATCGCGGCGACGGTGGGAAAGACGTTTGGATACTTGTACGCCATCCGCAGCGCGCCCTGGCCACCCATGCTCACGCCCAACAGCGCCAGCTGCGGCGGCCGCGCGTTCCAATGTTCTTCGACGAACGGCACGATGTGATCGAGCACATATCGCTCGGCGGTGATCGTGGGATCGAATCCGGTCCAGGGCCGATCGGTCCACCAGGAAAGTCCACTGATCGGCTGGATCACCCGCAATCCGTGCCGCTCGAACTCGCGGGTGAAGGCCGGGAAGGCCGAGAGCTTGGCCGCGTGGCTGCAATGGAGATAAACGATCGTGAAACCGTGTTCGCTCGGCCGCTGCGGCTCGAACAGGAAACACGTGTGCCCGGCGACTTTGGTCCTGGTCCATTCTCCGCTCGGTTCGGCCATGAAGGCTATGCTGCCTGCCGCCCGGCGGCGCGTCTAGTGGCTCCCGCGGTGGCAGCCTAAAATAGGCGGCGCTGCCGCTGCGGCGCAATTTGCTCGCCCGCGCTCCGAAAGTCTGTGGAACAATAGATCCGTCTTGCCGCGCATCCTTCACATCACTGCCACGTTTGACCGGGCTGGGGCGGAAAAACAGCTGTTGCTCCTCGCGCGGGTTGGTCCGCGACGGCTTCGACGTACACGTCGCGGCGCTCGAACAGGGCGGCCCGATGCTCGAAGAGTTTCGCGCGGCCGGCGTTGCGACGTTTGTGATTGGCCAGCGGCTCCAGGCCGATCCGATCACCTTGGCACGTTTGACCCGGTACATCGCCACTTTGAAGCCCGATTTGGTTCACACCTGGAACTCCGCGGCCGGATCGTATGGACGAATCGCCGCGCGGGCGGCCGGTGTGAAGCACCTGGTTGCCGGCCAGTATTCGATCGATCGCTGGAGGAGCAGCTCGCAGTGGTTCCTGGATCGACGCTTGGCGCGGTCGACGGATCGTTACGTCGTCAATTGCGCCGCCGTCCGCGATTATGGTACCGAGCACGGATTGCCCCCGGAGAAGTTTGCCATCATCCCGAACGGCGTCGAGCCAGCCCGAGGCGAGCGACGTTTCGCGTGCGGGACTATTGGAACAGTTGCACTGCCCGTCCGATGCCCGTTTGATCGGAGTCGTCGGCAGCCTCCATTCGGCGAAGCGAGTGAAAGATCTCATTTGGGCGGCTGACCTGTTGCGAGTGCTCCACAACAACTTGCGACTGCTGGTGATCGGCAGTGGGCCGGAAGGCTCGACGCTCGAACGGTTCGCCTGCCTGGCGAGCGATTTGGATCATATCCGCTTTCTAGGTCGCCGCGACGATGTGTGGCGGATCATGCCCCATTTGGATGCGTTCTGGAACGGCAGCGGCTACGGTGGCCAGTCAAACTCGCTGATGGAAGCAATGGCCGCCGGCGTGCCGGTCGTCGCCAGCGACATCCCGGCAAACCGCGAGCTGGTGGTCCATGGCGAGACGGGCTACCTGGTTCCCATCGCCGGCCGCGCGGCCCGGGCCCGAGCCACCGATCAGATCTTCAACGATTCAACGCTCGCCGCGCGGCTTGGCGCGGCCGCGTGCGCGGATGCAAGAGCATTTTCCCGTCGAAAGCATGATGCGGAAGCATGTTGAGCTTTACCGCGGATTGCTAGGTGGACAATTCTGAGTCGCCCGCGCGGACCAGAATGGAGTAGAATGACGGAGAGAGGGCCTAATTTCATGACGAACAAAGAGCATCCTTCCGTGCCAATCCAATATGCCGGCAAGTGGATTGCATGGAATCACGAAATGACGCGCGTCGTGGCGAGTGGCGCTACGCCCAGGGAAGTCCGAGACGCGGCGATCAAGGCTGGCGAGCCAAATCCAATCCTGGGCAAGTCTCCCCAGGCCAACGTCCGCATGATCGGCACGAAACTGCGATGATCTTTTCGTACGTCCGCCATCATGTCGACATCTCGCCGGCGATCCCTACAGGCGAAGTTGCCCGCCCGGAGATTCCGATCCGCATCGCTGGACCGGGCGGATCGATCGAAGTTGTCGGTCTAATTGATACCGGCGCAGATCATGTGTTCTTGTCAGTACTGCTCGCGGAATTGCTGGGCATTGAGTATGACGTGGAGCCCGCCGAATCGGCGGAAGGCGCCGGTGGTCACGAACTGAAGATTTGGCCTGGTGAAGTCGACCTTGAAATCTCGGGAGATGGTGAATCGCATCGCTGGCATGCTCAGGTTGGGTTCATCGAAAGCCGCGACGATCCCGCTGCGGCCTATCTTGGCCAGAGCGGTTTCTTGGAGTTTTTCAAAGCCGAGTTTGACTATAAGCGACAAACGATTGAATTAGTCGCCAATGGCAGTCTCAGCGGCGAAACCTAATCCGCCGGCGCTGATTGATTGTCACGTCTCATGCCACAAGAGTCCCTCATCCGCCGCAAGCAGGCCGCCATCGCCATTCTGGCACTCGTCGCGATCGCGGTGCATCTGGTGCTGCGGTTCGGAACCTCTGCGTCGCCGGCAGCTCAGAATTGGCCGCTGTGGGTGGCGCTGGCGCTTGGCGGCGTGCCACTGGTTTGGGAACTGCTGGTCAAGTTGGTGCACCGCGAATTTGGGTCCGATTTGCTCGCCGGCATCTCGATCGTCACGTCGGTGCTGCTCGACGAGTACCTGGCCGGCACGTTGGTTGTGCTGATGCTCTCGGGCGGCGAGACGCTGGAAGCCTATGCGGTCCGCAGCGCGTCGAGCGTGCTCGAGGCGCTGGCCAAGCGGATGCCGACGCTCGCTCATCGCAAAGAGGATTCCACGATCGCCGACGTGCCGCTCGCCGACGTAGCGATTGGCGACGTAGTGCTCGTGTTTCCCCACGAAGTCTGCCCGATCGACGGCTCGGTCATCGAGGGGCACGGCGTGATGGACGAATCGTACCTCACCGGCGAACCGTACATGATCTCGAAAACGCCGGGCTCGACCGTGCTCTCCGGGGCGATCAACGGCGAATCGGCGCTCACGGTGCGGGCCGAGAAGCTGGCCGTCGATTCGCGGTACGCGAAGATCATGGAAGTGATGCAGTCGTCGCAGCAGCACCAGCCGCGGATTCGCCGGCTGGGCGATCAGCTCGGTGCGTTCTACACGCCGCTGGCGGTGGCGATCGGGATCGCGGCCTGGTGGGTGACGGGCGACGCGGTGCGGTTTCCTGGCGGTGATGGTGGTCGCCACGCCTTGTCCGCTGTTGATCGCGATTCCGGTCGCGGTGATCGGCTCGATTTCGCTCGCCGCCAAGCGGGCGATCATCGTCCGCGATCCCGACCGCGCTCGAAACCGTGAGCACCTGCCGCACGATCATCTTCGACAAGACGGGCACGCTCACCTACGGCCAGCCGGCGCTGGTCGAGCAGCAGGTGGTCCCGGGGCGAACGCCGCGGAGGTGCTCTCGCTGGTGGCCAGCCTGGAGCAATACTCGAAGCACCCGCTCGCCGAGGCGATCGTCCGCGCTGGCCGCGAGCAGGGGGCGATGTTTCACGAAGTGGCCCACATCAGCGAGCCGCCCGGCGCAGGGCCTCCGCGGCACGGTTGCCGGGCGCGAAGTGCGGCTCACCAGCCGCAAGCAACTGGCGCAAGGAACAGCCAGACGCTGCCGCCGCAGCTTGCCGCCGCCAGCCGGCGGGCTCGGAATGCGTGATTCTCGTCGACGGCCGCTATGTGGCGACGTACCGCTTCCGCGATCGGCCGCGACGCGAGGGCCGGCCCGTTCATCCGGCATCTCGCGCCGCGGCATCGCATCGACCGCGTGATGCTGCTCTCCGGCGACCGGCCGGAGGAAGTGCAGTATCTGGCCGACCTGGTGGGCATCCCGGAAGTGCTCGGCGGCAAGAGTCCCGAGGAGAAGCTCGACATCGTGCGGGCCGAGACGGCGCGGGCCCACACGATCTACGTCGGCGACGGGATCAACGACGCCCCGGCCCTGGTGGCCGCGACGGTCGGCATCGCCTTCGGCCAGAACAGCGACGTCACTACCGAGGCGGCCGACGTGGTCGTGATGGACAGCTCGCTCGCCAAAGTCGACGAATTCATGCACATCAGCGCGCGGATGCGGCGGATCGCGCTGGAGAGCGCGATCGGCGGCATGGCGGCGAGCGTCGTCGGGATGTTGTTCGCCGCGGCCGGTTATCTGCCGCCGGTGGCCGGGGCGATTGTGCAAGAAGTGATCGACGTGATCGTCGTGGTCAACGCGCTGCGCGTGGCGATTCGGCCGAAGGATTTGACCGACTTTTAGCGTGATCGGCGGCGCCAAGGGCGGTTCGCTATAATGCCTGGGAAGGCGATTCGAGCACTTGAGGTAAAGGGCAGGTCGATGCAGAAGATGATGCATTCGTGTTGCGGTGGTTTGTTGATGGGAGTCTGCACTCTGTATTGCGGCGCTGGCCGATGACCCGCCGGCCGAAGTGGATCTCGCGGCGCTGGAAAGCAAACCGCTGTACAAATTCACGGAAGCCGAAGTCGGGCCGTACCTCGCAGCATCTGCAGGCAACCGAGCCGAGCCTGCGGAAGCGGATCGTGAAGCTGGCACGGAAAAACATTGGCCAGCCGTACGACATCTATCTGCTGGGCGAGATGCCGTTCGAGACGTACGATCCGCAGCCGATCTACTGCCTCTCGAAGAGCGATTGCGTGGTCTTTGCCGAGCATACCTATGCGATGGCGCTGACGGCCGACTGGCCCTCGTTCATGAAGATGCTGCAGCGAATTCGCTATCGGGACGGCCAGATCGGCGTCGCCACGCGCAACCATTACACCGAGGCCGACTGGGACAAGTCGAACCGCTGGCTGGTCGAGGACGTCACCGCCGAGCTCGCCGGCCCAGAAAGGCGTCGCGTTCGACGAGCGGATCGACCGGGCCAAGTTTCTCAAGGGCCGCTACGGGCTCTCGGTCGACATTCCGGTGGAAATGCACCACGATCTGTATCTCCCGTATACCGAGCTGGACCGTGCCGCCGAGCAGCTCCAGGATGGCGATTGCGTGAACGTGGTCCGAGGCGTCGTCAAGCCAGGTAATTCGCCGTCCGACCCGGTTGCCGGCAGTGTGTACGTTGGGCACGTGGGGCTGGTCGCACATGGGCCGGATGGCACACTTCACATGATCCACTCGTCTTCGCCGCAAGTGCGAGAAGAGCCGCTGGCCGAGTACGTTGCCCGCTCGACGGCGAACGTGGCGGAACTGGACGCGGCCGGCAAACCGCGGCTGGTGGGCTTCAAGTTTCTCCGTCTGCGAGGACGATCCGCTGGGCAACTTGCGTAAGCTCGACGGTCCCGGCGCCCCGCGTGTCTCGTTGCCGCTGGAAGACGCCAGCGAATTTTGGCACGAGCGGTTGCAATAAAACTGCGTCTCATGGCGAGCAGCCGAGCAGATTCGTCTATGGTCCTCTTCCCTGGCCGGGTAGAATGGAGAGTCTTCTGCCAGCGCTATTCCGGCGACAGGCAGGCGAAAACTACCAAAGGCGGCGACGATTGGCTAGCTGGGAGGATCAAGTCTTGATGAAGGACGTGCTTGCCGTGGTCTTGGCTGGCGGGCGGGGCGAACGCGCTCGGGCCGCTCACGCGCGATCGGGCCAAGCCGGCCGTGCCGTTCGGCGGCATCTATCGGATTATCGACTTCACGCTCTCCAACTGCCTCAACTCCGGCGTGCGGCGGATCCTGGTGCTCACGCAGTACAAGGCGATGAGCCTCGACCGCCACATCACGCTCGGCTGGCGGAACTATCTCTGCCGCGAGCTGGGCGAGTTCATCGACGTCGTTCCGCCGCAGCAGCGGATCGACGACAAGTGGTACCAGGGCACGGCCGACGCGGTCTACCAGAACATCTACACGCTCGAAAAGGAGCGGCCCGAGTACGTCGTGATCCTGGCCGGCGACCACATCTACAAGATGGACTACGCCAAGCTGGTCGCGTTCCACCAGGAGAAGAAGGCCGACCTGACGATCGCCGCCCTGCGCGTGCCGGCCCGCGAGTCGCGCCACTTCGGCATCATGCAGATCGACTCCTCCGGCGCGGATCGTCGGCTTCGAGGAGAAGCCGGCCGTGCCCAAGACGATTCCCGGCAATCCGGACTTCGCGCTGGCGTCGATGGGCATCTACGTGTTCAACGCCCGCTTCCTGTTCGACCAGCTCTGCCGCGACGCGACGCTGACCGAGAGCTCGCACGACTTCGGCCGCAACTTGATTCCCTCGCTGGTGGCCACGCGGCGGGTGTTCGCGTTCCCGTTTCTCGACGAGAACCGCAAGCAGGACGCCTACTGGCGCGACGTCGGCACGATCGACTCGTACTACCAGGCGAACATCGAGCTCACCGGCGTCGAGCCGCAGCTGAACCTGTACGACAACCACTGGCCGGTGCGGACCTACCAGCCGAACCTGCCGCCGCCGAAGTTCGTGTTCAACTCGAAGGACCGCTGCGGCGTGGCCCACGACAGCATCGTCTGCGCCGGGGCGATCATCTCGGGCGGCAGCGTGACGCGGACGATCGTCGGCTCGCAGGCCCGCATCAACAGCTACGCGGAGATCGAAGACTCGATCATCTTCTCCGGCGTGAACATCGGCCGGCGGGCCAAGATCCGCCGGGCGATCATCGACAAGGGCGTCTCGATCCCCGAAGGAATGCGGATCGGCTTCGACGAGGAAGAAGACCTCGCCCAAGGCTTCACCGTCACGCCCAGCGGCGTGGTCGTGATCGCCAAAGCCGAAAGTTTCGAGCCGGTGCTGGCGGATAATATCTGAGCCGGGAGCCGGGAGAGCGCCAAGCGCGCCCTACTTGCGAATTGTCCCACTCCAGCTCGGACTCTGGGGACAATAGCGCTTGGCGCTCGAGCTTTTCCGAGTTTTGTCCGGGCCTGTTTTTTCGACCGGTTCGCAAGTCATTGCGGCGCCATGCCGTGGAACGAACCGCCGAATGACAAACTCGATCCGAGGCGACAATTCATGCTCGATTTGTCACCCGGCCGCGCCGGAAACCCCTGTAATTATCGAGCGGCTCATCGGTCGCAGGCGACAAAACGCGGGCTCGAATTGTCCGATTCTGTCCGGTGCTGGCGTACCCGCCCAGCGAAGAAGTGTCTCACGCTAAGGCGCGAAGGCGCAAAGGTGACGCCGGCCGCGGATCGTTGCCGTGCCCGTGTGTCGCTTCCGAATGGCCTTGTCGAACTATTCGCATGTTCAGTTCGTAAATCAGGGGAGAAATGGATTCCCCCTCACACTGAAGGAGCGCGTGAATGGTTGCCAAGGCGAAAACGAGCTACAAGATTACCAATTGGAGAAAATATAACGAGTCGCTGGTGCAGCGGGGCTCGATTACGTTCTGGTTTAGCGACGACGTGATCGACGCGTGGGAACATACCAACGAGGCCACGAAGGTCGGGCACCCGTTTGTTTACAGCGATACGGCCGTTGAAAGCCTGCTGATGTTGCGGGAGTTGTTTCGGCTTCCCTATCGGCAGACCGAAGGTTTGGGGCGTTCGCTGGCACAGTTGATGCAGGTGGACGTGGCGATTCCCGACTTCACGTCTCTGGCCAAACGGGCGGCCAAGCTGGAAATCGCCTTGGACGTTGCGGACCGCCAGGGACCGATCGACGTGGTCGTCGACAGCACCGGCTTGAAGGTGTTTGGCGAAGGCGAATGGAAAACTCGCAAGCACGGTGTGAGCAAACGACGCACGTGGCGGAAGTTGCACTTGGCCGTGAACCCGGATACGCAGGAGATCGAAGCGGAAGTGCTGACGGAAAACTGTGGGCACGACGCGGACCAAGTGGAGGAATTGCTGGAGCAGATTGATTCGCCCATCAATTCGTTTGCCGGCGATGGGGCCTATGATCAGTGGAAAGTGTACGAAACGCTCGGCGCCGACGAGATAGAGCCGATCATTCCTCCGCGTCGCAATGCCAAAATCAAGCAACACGGCAACTCGAGCCAGCCGCCTTTGGAGCGTGACGAAGCGATCCGCGAGATTCGCCGAGTTGGTCGGAAACGGTGGAAGGAAGACGTGGGATATCATCGACGCAGCCTGGCGGAAACCGCCATGTATCGCATGAAGTGTTGTTTCGGAGGAAATGTGAAAAACAGGATTCTCGAAAACCAACAGGCCGAAGCCCGTCTGAGATGCAAAATCCTAAACCGTTTCACCCACCTCGGGCTGCCTCAGTTCGAGTGGAATTAGTCAACAAGGCCCTTCCGAATTATCAAAGAACAAAGCGCCAGTGATGGACCGGCGAGGCTGCAACCAACACGATAACAAATAGTGGTCAGATGTTCAATAGTCGGAATTGGCCAGCTGGGGAGCGGGGGAATTCACCACTGAGTGCACGGAGGACACGGAGGGGCGCAAACTGCCGTGATCGGGTAGCCCCGGTTGTCTCAACCGGGGCCGCGCAGCGGCAAGAGGCAATTGGACAGGGCCAAATTCTGAAGGACGCTCGTTCCCACCGCATCGCATCCACGCTGCCTCTTGTGCTCCGCACACCGGTTGCGGCAATCGGTGGTAACCGGTTCAATAGTCGAAATTGGCCACTTCGGGAGCGCGCGATTTCACCACGACGGGCACGAAGTGCACGAAGAAGGCTGATCAGATAGGACCGTCTGAGCGGCGAGGTCGTCACACTCGGCGATTCGCTGGTCAATATCGGCCAGCAACTTGATGAGGGCGACGCGGCATTCGGAGGAGTTCATGGGTTCGCAACATATACGATTAGGCCCAGTAATACTGCCATAAGCGTAGTGGCGATCAGGAGACTGCGCAGGCCAAATCGAAAATCGCCTTGTAGCAAACTTTCCAGATAGCGAAAAACACCGCATCCCACAACAGGCTATTGGATACGGGCCGGACGATAACATAAGGGACGAGGTGGAGGTTGAAAAAGTCCTCAATCTGAATACCGGGAAACCACCATATCTGTACTAGGGCATCGTGCAGGCCGAGGGAGGTTCCATCTTCCCATCAATGGAACTGGAAACCCAGCAAGAGCATTCCAACTGCGAAATGAGGTATTCAGAGGAATTAGTGGGTGCATAACGGCGATAGCCGGTACGAGGGGCAACGGTGAAGTCCCTCGGGAATCGGAACAACAAAGCCTGACTAACCCGCACCGAAAGCGAACTTTTTGATTCAATTGGGTAAGAAGTAGAAGTGCATCCTGCACGACTTTCGGTTATGGATGGTTTGTTACAATCGTCCAGCCGAAGGGGCGCAGGATGCACCTGAAAACTATCCTCAATCGCGTCACGAATTACAAGTCGTTTGTGTTTGGAAAGGTCACTTGGAACGAAGATTCGGCGACTCCAACGTTGGAGGTGGAGGTGAAACCACGGGCCAATGGACAGCCAGTCTGTTCCGGCTGCGGAAAGCGGGGCCCGGGTTACGATACGATGCCGACACCGCGGCGTTTTGACTTTATCCCCGTGTGGGGCATCCCGATCGTATTCGTGTACGCGATGCGACGCGTCGACTGCCCTTCCTGCGGGGTCAAGGTGGAGAGAGCCCCCTGGGCCAGCGGCAAGAGCACGATGACGACCGAATACGCGTGGTACTTGGCGAAGTGGGCCCGGCGGATGTCCTGGAAGGAGGTCGCCGAGGCGTTTTGGATAAGTTGGGATCGCGTGTTCGAAGCCGTAAAACAAGCGGTCCATTGGGGTCTTGAGCACCGCGATCTGGAGCCGCGTTGCCGCCATTGGCGTCGATGAGGTGCAGTGGCATCGCGGCCACAAGTATCAGACCGTTGTGTACCAACTCGACGAAGGCCAGAAACGGCTGCTGTGGATTGGCCCCGACCGTACGGCCAAGACGCTGCTGCGGTTCTTCCGGTCTCTGGGCAAAGAACGGACGGCGCGGCTGGAGTTTGTCTGCAGCGACATGTGGCAGGGATACCTGAAAGTCATCCGTAAGAAGGCAAGCCATGTGGTTCACGTACTCGACCGATTTCACGTGATGCAACGCATCAACCGGGCCCTCAACGACGTCCGTGCTGCCGAAGTCAAGCAGTTGAAGCATGACGGCTACGAGCCGGTGCTCAGCGGTAGTCGTTGGATCTTGTTGAAGCGTCCTGAGAATCTCACTGAGCGACAGACTGCGAAGCTCAAAGAGTTGTTGCAATACAATCTCAAAAGCGTCCGCAGCCACCTGATGCGAGAAGACTTCCAATGGCTCTGGGAATATGCCAGTGCGGCATGGGCCGGCAAGTTTCTCGACGCCTGGTGCCGCGGGCGTTGCGCAGCAAGATCGAGCCGATGAAGAAATTGGCTCGGTCGATGCGTGACAAACGGGAGTTGATTCTCAACTGGTTTCATGCCGAAGGAACCATTTCCGCGGGAATCGTCGAGGGTTTCAACAACAAGCTCAAACTGGTTACCAGAAAATCGTATGGCTTTCGCACCCAACGAGCCTATGAAATCGCCCTGTATCACAACCTCGGGGCCTTACCCGAGAAAGAATTTACCCACAAATTCCTCTGACGAAGCAATTTTTCTATCTCCTTAGCCAGCCGCCGGGCGAGTGCCGCGCACTTCTCCTCGGATTTGGCCACCTTGCCGCTTACTGGATCAGCGCCCCTCGCAGCGCAGGACCGCAGATGGTTCACATCCAGAAAAATACTTATCAGTTCACGGGCGTGCTCCTCGGTCATCGCCCGCACATCGTCCACCGTTGGGACGATCGGCCCCTCCTCATCAAAACCAAATATCCCAGCCGCTGCGGCGTCCAACCTAGGCGGCGGGCATGGTAACGAATCCGTCCAAATCGATTCGCTACAGCCGTTGCTTGTCTTGATCTTCACCGTCTATGTCTCATCAAACCTCTCCTCTCTGCTCGCGACGAGACGGCATTGTTTTCTCTTCACGTGGCTTGAATGCGCTTACGGGCGGAATTTTCCAGGGGATGCACCGCCTGGGATCAAGTAGTTCGCCAAACCCTCGCTCTTTCCTGGCCCTGTTCATCCAGCGCACGAGGTCACGAAGTTGTTGCCGAACTGGAGAATACGGCAGGAAGGGCAGATGCCAGATAACCCGCTCCAAGTCCTCGACGCTCCACCGACCGCTGTTCGCCCGCGCAACAAGGTCAGCCTTGAGCGACCGGAACGTCTCTTGGGCGATTTGGACCCTCACTCGCCGGTTTGGATCAATTTCCGGCGAGTCAGGATTCTTCCACGCGCGCTTTGGAAGATAACCCCCTTGCACAATGCGGATCGAATATCCTTCAAAGAAGATTGGATCCCGGTGCACATTGCGGAAGAAGACCTTCTCTACGTCCCCCCACTTGTTCCTAGGATCGGCCAAATCATTGCTGGCGGGTAGTCGGGAAGGTGCAGCGACGGGGGTCACGAGCCGGTGGTCCTTTCGACGTCCTTCCAAAGTCGGCTCAGGGGAGCCCCTAAGGCGACCGCCAACCGGTGGGCGACGACGATGCTGACCTGGACCTTTCCCAGTTCGATGGAACTGACGTAGGTCCGGTGGATTCCCGCCCTATCGGCGAAATCTTCCTGGGATAAGCCCAATTCCCGACGCCGCTTGCGAACGGCGGCTCCAAACAAAACTTCGATTTTCTGCATAGGGATAGCATTTCCCCTTGCAGACGATCCATCTACAGAGGATAACTATACAGACGATAGTCTGCATCGACCGTTCGATGCGGCGTCTTTCCAGCATTCCGTACCAAGGAGTCCACCAATGGCCAACGGGTCGAAACATCCGGGCAAATCCCACAGAACAGCGAAGTCAAGTGAACAGACCAAGCGGTCGGACAAATCGTCGAAACAGAAAGGAAAAAAGTAGGGGGCGCATCTGGGACGCTGGCTGGTTGCCCCCTCCGCATCGGAGGGGGCGACCGCGGCGAGAGATGCATCGTACGCCGCGACCTCCCGAAGACTTCCCAGGCGGGAAGCGTTGCGGAAGCAAAAGCAGCGCTTAACCGAATCGCTGGACCTTGGGATGTCAAGTCTTACCGCTTACTCTAAACCATCACGGTCGCTCTCAATGCGGTGACTCTCTCCCGACAGTACTTCGCGCGAGGCGATTGTCAAACTGGGCTAAAGCCTGTGTCTGAAAGCGAGCAATGGCCGAGTAGGAGAGGGGCGGCGTGAGCTGCCTCCTCTCCCCTCCTCAAACCGGAAGTGCGGGTTTCCCGCATCTGGCTTACCCGAAAACATTGAACCCTAGGCATACACAAGGAGTCAGCACGACTCGTTCACAAGCCGAGCGAGTGCCGCAAGTGCGGGGCACCGCTTCGCGGTCGCGATCCCGCTCCGCTCCGCCACCAAGTATGGGAACTGCCCGAGATCAAGCCGCACCTCACCCAGTACCGGCGGCATCGGCTCGGCTGCTCCTGTTGCGGCGAAACCACCTGCGCGGCGTTGCCTCGGGGAGTGCCGCTGGGCCAGCCGGGGCCGCGGCTGGTGGCGCTCACCGCGATCTTGATGGCGCACTACCGACAAAGCAAGCGACGGACGGCCGAGTTTCTCACCGCCTTGCTGGGTCAGCCGTGCTGTCCGGCGCTCACGGTGAAGATGCAGCGTCAAGCGACGGCGGCCCTTCACCTCGGCCCGATCCAACAAGCGATAAGCGGCCTTCAAGTCGGCCCACGTTTCGGTTTGTTCCGGAAAGCCACCCGAGGGATGGCTCACCACTTGTTCGGCCAGACGGACCAGTCGTCGGGTGCGGCGTTCGTCCCCCAGTTCGCAATCAGAAAACTGTTGTTGAGACCACGTGTTTGTGTCGAGGATGAGCATGCAAGGCACCTCCGTACAGAGAACTGAAACGCCGGCTTTCCGAGTCCCAGCTCACCGACGCGATCGGGCCCCGCCTCATTGCCAGCCCGCATTCATGCTACGTGCTGACTGAGCAGAATGATCACGCTCTCGACGCAACCTGAGTTCACCCTTGCACCTTGCCATGCTAGCCCTCGCCACGCTAGCGCACCAAACCTTCCTCCTCCAACTCACGTATTTGTGGGTAAGGACAAGCCTTTCAAGGCGGGATCTTTGTCAACGACAACGATGGAAGCGTTCACTTTCAAGCGCCAAACAACGCCGTCGGTAATTATATTTCCGCAAGTTTCACTGGCGGCACGAACACGTACCAGCTCTCCGGCAGCGGCTATTCCTATTCGACGACCGATTCCCAGCAATTTACCGGCGTCCACGTGCGGACCCACGGCGGAAACGATTCGCTCAGCGCTACGACTCTTCCCGCCGCGGTTGCCGTGTGGGCCTTTGGAGGCAGCGGCAACGATACATTCTATGCCGGGTCGGGCGACGACTTCCTCTACGGAGGCAGTGGATACGATTCGCTCTACGGATACGGTGGCGCCGATCAAATCTTCGGTGGCGACGAAACGATGCTCGGCTTGAGCGGCTACGGCGACCATCTCTTTGGCGGTGACGGCAACGATGAAATCCACGGCGAAGCCGGTCCCGATTACATCGATGGTGGTAACGGAGACGACACACTGTTCGGGGGAAACGAGCTTGATGGTTACGGTGGCTTTTACAGTGGAGGCTACGGTGATTGGATCCTCGGCGGGGCCGGCAATGATATCCTGCACGGCGAGGTGGGTGACGACGATCTGTTTGGGGGCTCGGGGACCGACACCCTCGATGGCGGCAGCGGCAACGATCGGCTGAATGGCGACGATGGCAATGACTTTCTCTACGGCGACATTGGCAACGACAACCTGTTCGGCGGTGCTGGAGACGATAAGCTCGATGGCGGCAGCGGCTATAATCTGCTCGATGGAGGCAGTAATGACGACACGTACTTCCTGACGGATGCGTACGATTCCACGGCGTCCGTCGTCGATTCGGGCGGCTACGACACTTACGACCTTAGTCAGTGGACAGATCCGGCGGGCGCCGAAATCCTCTACGGATTTGTGACTCCTCATGGAGCCATCACGCAAAGTGTGTCCCGCCCCGACAATCCACATCTGGTCCTGCTGAGCCATTCGACCGCCGTCATCGAAAATGTCACTGGCAGCCCGTTTGGCAACGATAATCTCGTGTCTCCAGCAACGCCAATTGTCGTCACTACGCTTAATGACGAGAGTGAGTCGCTAAGTTCCGCCAACTACGGTCTGCTCGATCTATCGCTCCGCGAAGCGATTGGGATCGCTGCGCTGATGCCGGGAAGCGAAACGATCGAGTTCGCGCCGGAACTCACGGAGACCGATGATGCGATGATCTCGCTTCAGTCGTCGCTGGGCCAGTTGACCCTAGGGAGCGACGTTACCATCGATGGTCCAGGAGCCGACCGGCTGTCGATCAGCGGCGGCGATCAGATGCGCGTGCTTAACGTCCTGAGCGGATATTCCGTCGACATTCACGCAGTGAGCATCGTCCACGGCAATATGGCGGGAAGCTCCGGAGGAGCAATTTACAATCTAGGAAATTTGACGCTCGACGGCGTGACAGTGAGCAACAGTGTCGCGAGCAGTCATGGCGGTGCGATTTACAGCAAGGGCACGCTGAATCTGAAGAACTCGACGTTCACCGGCAACCAGTCGCCCAATGGGGGAGCAATTTCGAGCCAGACCAACGCGGTGCTGGGCGTCGTGATCGAGAACAGCACGTTTACTGAAAACCACTCGGACTATGGCGGCGCGATTCGCTTTGACGACATTAGTAACATTTCGGGTCCGTCCGCTTACATCGTGAACAGCACGTTCTCGGGCAACGACTCGCAATATAACGCGGGAGCGATCGGCACGACGCCCTCTTACCTGGTCACAATCGTCAACAGCACGATCTACGACAATCATGCCGGCCTAGCGACCACCAGCGGCGAGGGAGGGGGCATTTGGAATCCCGGGGGTGCGATCGTCCTCTACAATTCGATTTTGGCGGGCAACACGGCGGACATCGCCGGCAAGAATGACCTCGGCCAATCACCACTCAGTTCATTAAGTTCTTACAACTTGATTGGCCCAAATGTGAATCTCTACGGCGGCGGAGACGGGGTCGGTACGTACCGACTGGACGTTGGCGAGAGTCCTGGCCTCGCTCCGCTCGACTACTACGGTGGACGAACGAAGACGCACGCGCTATTCGCCACCAGCCGTGCGATCGATGCGGGCGACAACGATAAGGCCCGCGATGCCGGCGGAACACTGCTCGACTACGATCAAAACGGAGTTGGTTTCGAGCGAAAGCTGCATGGCGTGGTCGACATCGGTGCGTCCGAAGCCCACGTCATTCAAGGCTTAACTGAACTCGACGTCTACGGCTCGGGAACTGACGACGCGATCACGGTTTACGACGACAGCGTATCGATCGATCGGATCGGCGCCTTCGACGTGGACCTGTCGTCCATCACGAACATCGTCGTCGACGCTCAGGGCGGCGACGATTTTGTGACCATTGACGACCAGTTGTCGATCTCAACAGACATCCAGGGTGGCGCGGGCGACGACACAATCTTGGGTGGCGCCGGCGTCGACGTGGTTGACGGGGGGACGGGGAACGACACCATCTACGGCGGCATCGGTAACGACGTCCTCATGGGTGGCAGCGGCAACGATCAATTGTTTGGTCAGGAAGACGACGATTCGCTAAGCGGAGGCGACGGCAACGACCAGCTCGACGGCGGCCCTGGCAACGACCAGCTCGACGGCGGCGATGGCGACGACTCACTGCAAGACGGTACGGAAACCGATACGACCGAGGGCGGCGATGGGTTCGACACGATCGACGGCACCAGGGTCGACAATCATCCGCCCGAAATCGTCTGGTTCGGCAGTCCATTCTACGATCTGCTCGCCAATCCCTCGATCCAGCTCAACGGCGGCGAAACGTTTGATGTTCAAGTCCGCGCCGTCGATCCGGACGGCGACCCGTTGTACTACCAACTTTTGGCCTATGACGACGACAACAGCGGCAGCGAAATTCCTTTGTCGAGCCTCGGCGCAACGTCCCTCGACGGACAAGGGCGGATCACGTGGAACGTGCATGGGCAAGGTTCTACCGAGATCGAGCACATCACACTCCGGGTAGTCGTCAGCGACCTACCCCCCGGCGCCGGTTCCGGAAGTAGCGGTGCCCCGGCTCAAGCCTCAGCCGACGTACACACCACGGTGGCGCCCGGCAATTCAGTGCCAATTCCCATTTACTCTGGCGGCACTGAAACCAGATTCTTTGAGAGCTTCCCATTTCCGGATAGTGAACCTGACTTCGTCGAGTTTGACCACTTGGTGTTAGGTCCGGCGAACGACGCCAGCAATGGAAAGACGCTGAACTACGAATTGCTTGAGGGTCCTGGTTCAATTGACGGCAATACATGGACGTGGGACATGTCCCTCGGTGACTATGCAGATTCCTACGAGGTCAAATATAAGATTACGTCCCCCGATAGCGCGCCCGGAGCCGACAACGCCAAGAGCAGCATCGGGTATTTCTATGTTCGCTGTACGGCCCAGTACACTTCATCGGGCGACGATGATGAACTGTTCTACCCACCAGTTGCTTGGGGCGCAACATATTCTAATGTCAGTCCGGAACATCCCATTGTAGATGCCGGGCTCTCCGGAGACTTTATCGATTTGAACGGAATGTATCTTTGGGAAGACGGCTCCTTTGGCATTCCCACGCATTTCAATGGCCTTGAGCCAGTACAATTCGAACTTGTGGGTGGTCCCCCAGAACACGCTGCCGAATGGGATTGGGACCCCATAAACCGTACGTTTTCGTACACTCCTGAGGAAGATTTTGACGGCGTTGACGAGTTTCAGTTCAAGATTCTTCAAGGGCCAATCGGTTTCTCTGATCCGTACGCCGAGATCAGCCCGGCCCGCGAAAGCAACGTCGCGACGGTAAAATTCCTAGTCGGCGCCAGCATTGACGTTGCATACACTCCCGAAGATCCGCCGAGCGACGATCCACCACCACCGTGCGACCAGTGCAATTCGCCCAGCGAGCCTAGAACCTCGCAGAGTCCCGCGAGCGGATCCAATCGCGTAATGGCCTCGCTCGGCGGCGGTCAATCCGCAAGCTATCGCGACGCACCGGGTCCGAGCCTAGTCCGCGCCGACTACACGGCCGACCCCGATGTCTTCGGGTCGTCGTCACCCAATGTGGACTATGATATCTATTTTGCGGGTTTCGACGAATCGAAGAAGATTCATGGCACGGTTGACGGGTCGGCTGTTCCCGTCGGCGAGCAGGGTAGCTTCTTTGTCGGCATCACCAGTCCCAGCGGATTGTCAGGCTATTTCGGCTTAAGCTCCGAGCCGCAGGATTCGGGGACAATCAGCAACGCCGTCACCTGGATGCCGATCGTCGAACAGGACAACTTCGGCTTCGGCCCCGGTTGGAACATGGCCGGCATCGAGCGAATTATTGCACCGCCGAGCGGGCTGCCGGGAGAGAATTTCTTTACCAAGTTCTGGATCCGCTCCGATGGGTACGTCGTCAAGTTCACCGACTTCGACGCCCCGATCCCCGGCGACGTCAATGCGACCGAGGTCCAGCGAGTCGGTAGTGAGTTTGTGCTCACCGACAAGCTCGGCAACACCACGATTTTCGACCAAGACGGCTGGATCAAATTCCGCAGGGACAGCTACGGCAATTTGACCACGTACTCGTACATGGACGTCGACGGTGATGGTGACGCGCACGAGATTTCACAGATTTTCACCAGCGTCGACGGTCACTACACCAATTATCACTATCTGGACAATCCGCTTTACAGCAAGCCACCGCTCGTCGACAAGATCACCGATTTTGCCGGCCGCGAGACGCTCCTCTCGTACCTTCCCTTTGGCCAGTTGTCCACGATCATCCTCCCCGATCAATCGTCATACTACTACCAGTACGATTCGGAGGGGCGACTTGATTTAGCTTCTCAGGACGCGGACGGTCACTATGCTAATTACCTCTACAGTACCACCGGCGACACGGTGACAACCCAATACCTGGATGGTGGTCCGTTTGCTGTTGGGACCACCACACTGACCCGCACGCAGATCTCGAAGTTCAAACGCCCGGTATCGGTCTCCTACGTCAACGGCGGGGGTTCGTCGGCCGCTGCCCGCATAAGCCTACTGCGCGCCCCTGAAGGTTTCCCGCCGCAGCTCGGTACCTATACCGACGAGCTCGGCCGCGTCTCCACGTTCGAGACCGATACCCGTGGCTACGTCGTCAAGTCGACCGACGCCGCCGGTCGCGTCACCACGTTCGAACGCAACTCCGTCGGCCAGGTGACCACGATGTCGCTCTACGAGAGCGACGGCGGAACGCTGTTGGACCAGACGATTTATACCTACGACTCTAAGTTCAATCTCACCGATATCAAGTACTTCGATGGCACCAGCGAGCACTGGACCTACGACACGACGCAGGTCAACGGCATTGACCGCCCGAGCCGCGTCACGTCCTACACCGACGAGCTGGGTCGCCGCACCCTCTTCGAGTACACGACCTTCGACCCCAATGTCGCCATCAGCGGCGTCGAGATCATGACCGTGCGGCAAGTCATCGGACTCGATGACAGTCAAAGCAGCGAACACGACGATCTCGTTTCAACCTACGAGTACAATGATCGGGGCCTGCTGATTCAGATCACGGACCTGCGCGTTGATCCGGACGGAACATCGCTGCCCGCCGTCGTCACCCAGTTCACCTACACCGCCGACGCCGGCGGGTGCGGCAGCCCAGTGGGCGCGTTTCTGGAGTCGATTATCTACGCCTTCGACTCTGTCGACCAAGCCACTATCCATGTCCTCGACCACGACGAGGCCGGCAATCCGCTGATCGTTGAGGACGAGGTCGGCCGGCAAACCATCTACCACTACGACGAGCTCAACCGCGTCACCGCGATCGTCCGGCCCGACCCCGACGGTACCGGGCTGCACCCGGCCATACTGATCGATTATTTCGACAGCGGCAGGATCGCCCACCAATGGCTCACCAGCACCGACAACCCCGACGACGTCGAGAACGATCATGGCGACGTGATTGAAACGTCGTTCACGTACGACGGCCGCGGCCGGCTGGAATACGAGCATCGAGATGGCCAAGCGATCAACGCGACCACACAGTACCACTACGACGCGGTGGGCAACGTCGTTGGTGTCACCGATCCTCTCAGCCGCCGCACCAACTATTCGTACGACACGCTGGATCGGTTGATCGGCCTTGTGCTTCCTGATCCCGATGGCGGCGGCGAGTCGCAGGCCGCTCCCGAAATGTATTTTTCATACGATGCCCTCGGCCAGTTGATCGCCGAGCGCGACGAGCACGGCAACGTCACGCGCTACGAGTATGACAAGAGCCATCGTCTCACCAAGGTCTCCGCCCCCCTCGGGGCGACGACTGAGTACTTTTACGACAAGGCAGGACAACTGCTGCGGGAGGTCGATCCGCTGGGCCGCGTCACCAAGTATAGTTACGACGACGCCGGCCGGCTGGCGAGTGTCCTGGAGCCCGGGGCTGCGGCCCCCACGGAATACCAGTACGACACGCTCAGCAATCTCCGCTTTGTGATCGATCCCTTGGGACACACGACGGAGTACCAGTACGACGCCCGCGGCCGAATGGTCGTGGCGATCGACGCCAATGGCGCCCAAACGTCCTACACCTACTACGACGACGGCCAGCTCCAGACGCTCACTGACCAGGACCAGAACACGACGACCTACGTGTACGACGGCGCGGGCCGGCTCCAGAGCGAGACCAACCAGCTGGGCGACGCCGCACGTACCGGTACGACGAGTTCGACCGCGTGGTGCAGCTCACCGACCGGGACGAGCGGGTCACGACCTACGCCTACGACGGCCTGTCGCGGCTGCGAGCCGAAAAGTGGTACGCCAACCGGACCGCGCTCGACAATAACACGCTGCAACACGAGTTCTACTTCGACTATTACAGCGGTGTCGATCAACTCGATCGCGTCACCGGCTACAACTACGAGACAAGCCAGTCCGAGCCGGAGTATGACTACTACTACAACAACCTGGGCAACCTCACGCGGACGGTGATGTTGTACCTGCCGGGGCTCGATCCGATCGTATCGTTCACCCACGAGTTCGAGGCCGGTCGGCTCGCCGAAAGCTCGGCCCGCATCGGGACCGACTCGCTGGGCGACTACGGCACCGCCGACTACGTGAACCAGTATTCGTACGACGCGCTGAGCCGCCTCACTCGCGTTACCCAGGGCGAAAACGGCGAGATGGGCCCGACGAATGCCGTCGCCGCCAAGCGGGTTGACTTCACGTACAACAAGGCCAGCCAGCTCTCGACGATCACCCGCTACGCCGCGCTGACGGCGACGAACCTGGTCGCCGCCAGCACCTTCGGCTACGACGACCGCGGCCGGCTCCAATCGCTCACCCACACCCGGGGCGGCACCACGTTGGCCGGCTACGGCTTCGGCTACGACGAGGCCAATCGGCTCACGAGCTTCACCAACTCGGTTCACACGGACGAGAGCGCAACCTACACCTACGACGATCGCGGACAATTGACCAATGTCGATCGTACGGGGACCGCGTTCGACGAGCTGTACATCTACGATCCGAACGGCAACCGCGACGAGGTGGACAACGCCTTCTCGGCCGTGTCGGTCGATTACGAGACCAGCGCCAACAACCAGCTGTACTGGGACAGCTCATATCTCTACGAATACGACGCGGAAGGCAACCGCGAATTCCGTCAGTCGGTCGACACCGGCGACTACACGCGCTACCAGTGGGACAACCGCAATCGGTTAACGGCAGTCATCGACTACGACGACAATGGTACGCCGAGCAACTTTGCCGACGACGTGGCCACCAAACGGGTCGATTACATCTACGACGCCTTCGACCGGCTGATCGAACGGAAAGTTGACGCAGACGGCAATCCGGGGACCCCAGCCGACGTCGATAAGACGTTCTTCCTCTACGACCAGGGCCAGGTGGCCTTGGAGTTCCACAAGACAGGCTCCGCCAATGCCTCGGCCACCGACCTATCCCACCGCTACCTGTGGAATCCGGCCGCGGTCGACCAGCTCTTGGCGGATGAGCAAATCACGAACCCAGCCGTCTCTGGTGAGGTCGTCTGGGCCCTGACCGACCAGCTGGGCAGCGTCCGGGACGTCGTGGACGACTCAGGTGTCCTACAAAATCACAAATCGTACGATTCGTTTGGCAATGTCACGAGCGAAACGAACGCGGCTGTGGACACGGTGTTCGGCTATACGGGCAGATTCTTTGACGACTCTGTCAAGCCTTGAATTTCTGTACCACTTGCTATGAAGGTTTAGGTTAGGGACATTCCGCTGCACTGCTGGAGCGGAGAAGTTGTTTGAGGCGTAGCCGAAAACAACTTCGGAGCGGAAGCGGTGCAGCGGGCCGCGAACTCGACCGGGGCCACGTACCCCAACGAGCTGTGCGGTCGGTAATGGTTGTAATCTTCTTTCCAGGCCGTGGTCAGCTTCCGGGCTGTGGCCAGACTCTCAAACTCTTCGGTGGCTAGAAACTCGTCGCGGAAGCGGCTGTGAAAGCTCTCCGCATAGCCGTTCTCCCACGGGCTGCCTGGCTCGACGTAGAGCGTCTCGACGCCCAGTTGTTCCAGCCAACACTGGATCGCCTTGGCGACGAATTCCGGTCCGTTATCGCTGCGGATGTGCTCTGGCACGCCTCGCATCGCAAACAGCTCGGCCAACGTGTCGATCACATCCTCGCTGGTGATGCTGCGATCGCACTTCAACGTTAAACACTCCCGCGTATACTCATCCACGATGGAGAGCCACTTCAATGGGCTGCCTGCCGTGGTCTTGTCGAAGATGAAATCCCACGCCCACACGTGGTCCTGGTGCTCCGCCTGGCGGCGATGACAACCGTTGGCGCTGTTGCCCAAACGCCGCTTTTTTCGCTTCTTCTGAGGCACTTTTAGCCCCTCCTTCCTCCACAACCGCAAGATCCGCGAATTGCTCGCTCGAAATCCTTCCCCACGCAACAACGCGGCGATCCGGCGGTATCCAAACCGCGGACGGCGACGCGCAAGCTGCAACATCCGACGCACCAGACGCGCTTCGTCGCGCCTCGGCTTCGACTGGTAACGATGACTCGAACGCGGCTGGCAGATCGCCTTGCACGCCCTTCGCTCGGAAACCGAGAACTCACGCCGGAGCTCCTCGGCCGCCGCACGCCTCCGAGAAGGGCTTACCAGTTTCCCTCCGCAATGTGCTTGAGCATCCGGTTGTCGAGCGTCAGTTCGGCAACCACCTCTTTGAGCTTCTTATTCTCGTCCTCCAGATTCTTCAGTCGGATCGCCTCCTCGGCCTTCATCCCGCCGTACTGGCGACGCCAACGCTCCAGCGTCGACTCGCTCACCTCCAGCGACTGCAACACCGACGCCAGGTCCTTCCCAGCGCTGAGCATCGCATCCGCATCACGCAACTTCCGTACAATCTGCTCCGGCGAATGTCGCCGGCGTCGCTTCGTGCTCATACTCAGGTCTCCTCGCCCAATGGGCCGTTGAGACCTTCATAGCAACTGGATCAGTTCTAGCAAAGCAGGCCAGTTGGCACGCCAGGTTTGCAGTCAATGAGCAATAGCCGCCACTGGGCGGCTGCCTGAAGAGAAATGATGCTTCTGGCCAAAATCCGCAGTGCCTGGTCTGCCTGGAGTCGGAACGTGGGGGCTAGCGTCAGGTGAATACGATTTCGAAAGGGCGGGCGCCTACCACCGAGTCGCCCCTTGAGACGTAGGTCAAAGTCTCGGGCAAACCTGCGGGCCTCCGCGGAAACCAGCGTACACACGAAGAGCACACAGCACGAAAGCTCTGCTCGCAAAGTTGTGGCTCAGTTTTTCGGGCCGCCCTAAAAAACGGTCGTAATGGTTTATCTGCACTTTCTGAAAAAACGTCCGTAACTGATATCCAATAAAAAAGGCTCTTCCATCAAGCTGCGGTTGCAAAACAAGCGGCACGATGGAGGAGCCAAGGATGGCCGAATCGAAATGTCGTTGGCAGTGTCCGAACAGTGGTCGGAGTGGAGCGAGTGGCTGGCGGCCGGGTTGCATGCCCGCAATCGCTGGCGGTTGCCGGTGTTGCTGGTGGGGATGTTGTTTGCCGGCGGTCGTCGCACGGTGACCACTGGCTGCGGGCCGCGGGCGTCAGCGACGACTTCCAGGACTATTATTACTTCCTGGCCCGCGTCGGACGCAAGAGCGAATCGGTGGCCACGCAGCTGCTGGTGCTGGTGCTGGCGAACGTGCCGTTGCCCGAGCGGGTGCTGTTGGTGATCGACGATTCGCCCACCAAGCGGTACGGGCCGAAGGTCGAAGGGGCCGACGTCCATCACAACCCCACGCCCGGCCCGGCCGATCAGCCGTTTCTCTATGGACACATCTGGGTCACGATTTCGCTGGCCCTGCGGCATCCGCAGTGGGGCGCCTTGGCGTTGCCGCTGCGGGGCATGCTGTACGTCCGCCAGCAGACGATCGCCACGATTCCCAAGACGGCGTGGCTGGACGTTTCGCCACCAAGCTGCAACTGGCGGCGCGGCTGGTGGAGTGGATCGTTCCGCTCGTTGAAAAAAGCCGGGAAAACGGTGTGGGTCGTCGTCGACGGCGGCTACACCAAGCGGCCGTTCTTGAGGCGCGCCTTGAAGGCGGGCGTCGTGGTCGTCGGCCGGTTGCGCAAGGATGCGGCGCTGCGCGACGTGCCGCCGGTTGTGCGGCCGGGCCACAAGCGTCGGCGCGGCCGGCCGCGGAAGTACGGCAAGAACAAGATCAGCCTGGCCAAGCGAGCCGGGCAGAAGGCGGCTGGCAAACAGTCGAATGCACGGTCTACGGCAAGCGCGTCACCAAGACGTCAAGACCTTCCTGGCGACCTACCGGCCGGTCGGCGGCGTGATTCGCGTCGTGCTCGTGAAGGAAGATCATGGTTGGTACGCTTTCTTCTGCACCGACCCCGAGGCCAGCGTCGAGGAGATTCTGGAAGCCTTCGCCGACCGGGCCACGATCGAACAAGACTTTCACGACGTGAAGGAAGTCTGGGGCTCGGGCCAGCAGCAGGTGCGCAACATCTGGACACAACTGTGGCCGTGTTTCAACTCTGAATCTGTGGATGCATACGCTGGTGGAACTGTGGGCCTGGAACCGCAGCCACGAGGAACTGGTCGATCGCAGCGACTCGCCGTGGGACGACCCCGAGCGTCGCCCTTCGCACGCCAACCGCCGCAAAGCCTTGCGGCAACAGATCCTCCAACACGAATTAACAGACCATCACCGCCGTCTGGCGGCTGCCACGAAAAATCATCCAACTGGCCGAAAGCCTCATGGCCTTGGCCGCCTAACGTAATTCAGTTCTCCAAAAGTGCAGAGTTTATGTCTATCGGCAGAAAGCGAAGCCCGAAACGGAGGCACGATGTTGCACTGGGGCTCAAACTCCAGAGCCCGGTTTGGGCAGAGCAAGGTACGGTACTGGCGGCTAAAAATCAAAATCTGCGAGCGGCGATTCATCACTGGTCGCCTCCTCCGACAACGACATCATTGCCACGGGCGGAGTTGCCTCTGGGTGCTCTGTTTGTAGCCGGACAGTCTTGGGCTGAAGATAGTGCCCGTCCTTGCCCAGCAGTGTGGTTTTTGGCCGCGATGGCAGGCTGAGCGGTGCATCAAGACACAGTCTTTTTAGGTCCTGTTCGGACCAAGCCACCGAGCGACTGACCCGTTCGTCTTCCTCGTCAGAGCGCTTACTTGACGCGTCGTGGACCTTTTCTGGAAATTCATAGTTCGGGTTGAGCGAAGCTGCTTGCAATTGAACTCGCCAGATAGGCACTGTGGGGGCGACAAAAACTCCTTCTACGATACCGGTCGAGGGAAGGTCCGGAAATTGGCTGAACTCATGCGGCTCGATTGCGGCTTCGCCGCGAAGCTCGGTGGACTGCGCAACGCTGTTGTTAGTAGCGTTGGTTTCAGCTTCGCTCTGGCCGGCCGAAGAGCTTTCATTTGTTTGGGAGGAGATTCCCGTTGTTTCCGATTCGTTTGTAGACTCATTTGTGGTCTGTGATTCGTTGGTGCCGCTCGTGTCGGTCGTTCCTCTGGTTGACGAACTCCTACTCCTACCAGCCGTATGCGATAAACTTGTTGACTTAGAGTTGGACTTACCGTGCGTGTTGGATGTACCTTCTGAGCTTCCTTTGGTGGACGCCTGATTTTCTCCTGTCGACGTTCCTCGCGTGCTGTTTTGGGTAATGGTAAACGTTTTTCCCTGGCTCGTTCCGTAGGTGTACTGTTCCTTTTGATAAGCACGCAAGCAGTTGCCAATGAGCTTGCTCAGGGACCACGGGAAGGCAGACGTTGGAGCGAGGCGAGCTGCGGCCGATGCCGGCCAAAGTGTGCTGGTCGATGTGAAGTGAGAATGCCCAGGACGTTGAAGCTTTTGCCCGGGTGTGACGCGGTTGACCGGAACGGACGAGCTGATTGACTCGGCTATTGCAGAATCTGACCGCATGAGGCTAAGGCCTACCGCCGCAAGGCCCATTCTTTGGATAGAAGCGACGTTGCTCGCTTGCGAGCATGGTCGCTCTCGCCGGTTTCGATTGATTTCTAGTAGATGTACCACGGACGAACCTTGGGGCGTGACGAGGCGGAGCGTCCAAAACTGATAACAATCACCGCCAAAGGTAGGAACCACAGATTAATTGGACGACGTCGACGCAACGAAGTTGCCATGGGCAGCTCAATGCCGGGGAGATTTCCCAGCATTGAGCTGCCGCGAGATACCGTCCGCGTGTGAAGCGGTCAGGCAATTCCCCACACGCCTTGGGGTGAGACGTAGCTGGTGAAGCAGAGGTCCTCCATCGAAGGGTTCTCCTTGCGGCCGGGGGAGTCCGCCGCAGGCGACGTGCTTTCAAGAAGCACTGCGAGTCAGGAATTGGTTGCTTCGGTTTGCCATCAAGTGCGGGCACTGTGGAACTAACCCCGACGGAGTGTCCTCTAGTGACGGAGCAAGTAGTGTGAATGACTTTTTGAACGGAGTCAGTTGGATTACGATTCATGACAAAGGTCTCCTTTGAGTTTGTGTGAGAGAAACGACGGACGACTTGGCTAAGAACGCAGACGATGTAGGGCCGTTAGACGTGCGGAGGCCGACGGCATACGACGGAATCCATCGTCAATGGGGAGGTCCGCGAGCGGACCTTGCCGCAGGGCAGCGGCTGGGTCCTCCAATGCCATTCGTTTTCCCATAAGGGCAAACGAAGACTCACCGTGATTCGCAACTCGGCAGCCGGAAACGACTGTCTCGTTCAAAGCCGAGAAGCAAGCACAATCGCCGCCATGGTTAACTGGGCACCTCCCCGATTTGAACTGTCCCTCGATGAGGCGTCGGCTGCGTCGACCAGTGCGAGGACGGCTTCTCGGATATGTGGCGGCAAATTCGGCCAACGCTCCGAAGGTAGAGAAGGGACGCGGAGTGTCCCTCGTTTGGGCGGCCATGGCGGTGGTGGTTGCCGGCGGCGGTTGCGACGTCGGCGGCGGCGGTAGAGGTGGTGGCGGCCGTGGTAGCGGCGGCGGCAACGACGATCATGGTGCTGCTGCTCACCATGGTGAACATCGTGCTGCTCGTGATCGTGATGCTGAGCACACAGCCGGCGTGCGAGAGTATTCGCCGCATTATTTGCGGTGATTACAACTCCCATTCGCCGCATCGCGAGACGGTGTGGATATAATGTCAAGTTTTGCTGCAACAAAACTTGACATTGCTCGGCCATCTTTCCGTATTTCGCACTTGCTTGTGCTCCCGATCGGGAGCACATAGGTCGTTTAAGGGGGTGTGGAGGCATCTTCAGGTCAGAAGATGGCATTATGCTCCCGATCGGGAGCATTTCTCTGTCGTAGTGAGGCGACCATGACCCAGGAATTCGGCAAGCATATCGGCGAGTTTGTCCGCGCCGGCGAAAGGCCGGAGGCTTCTCCCAGCGCGAACTGGGCGAGCTGGCCGGCGTTGGACGCCGATTCGTCTCCGAGCTGGAGCAGGCCAAACCCACCGTGCGCATGAATTCGGTCAATCAGGTACTCGCCGTATTCGGCAAGACGCTCGGCATTGTCGAAGCGCCGAAGGATGATGCTTCATGAAATCCCGCCATGCCATCGTTCGGCTCGACGGCCAGCCCGTCGGCACGCTGTCGGAGACGGACAAGGAAGTCACTTTCCTGTACGATCCGCAGTGGCTCGCGAATCCGGACGCCGTTCCCATTTCGGTGACGCTGCCGCTCACCGACAAACCTTATGTGACTCAGGGGCTGCACCCGTTCTTCAAGAACCTGCTGCCCGAAGGATGGCTGCTGGAGCTGGCCACCAAGAGATTGAAAGTCTCCACGGACGATGCGTTCGGCCTGTTGATCGCTACGTGCGCCGATTGCATCGGCGCCGTGGAGATCCTTCCCGCGCCTGACCGGGAGGCCACATGAGCCGGGTATGCCACATTTGCCTGGGCGACACCCAGGGCGACGAAGACTATCACTCCCGTTGCCTGCGCCCTCTTTGGAACGACGAAGGTGCCAACGCTCGACATCGAGATCAGCAAGCTGCACACGGCTGCGCTCGCGATGGTCGGGCACACGTCGCTGTCGGGCATCCAGAAGAAAATCTCCGTCAATCTCGCGGCGGACCGGGCGACGCTCCAGGTCGCCGCCGAAGGCGGCCTGTATGTGCTCAAACCGCAGACCCGCACTTATCCCGCACTGCCCGAAAACGAGCATGTCACGACACAGCTGGCGCGGCTGGTAGGCATCGAGGTTTCTCCCAACGGGATCATCGCACTCAAGGACGGCTCGCTCGCCTACATCGTGAAGCGGTTCGACCGACTGCCGGACGGCCACAAACTCCGTCAGGAAGACTTCTGCCAATTGGCGGAGGTGCCGCCGAAAGACAAATACGACGAGGGCTCGGCTGAACTCTGCGTTCGCCTGCTGCGCAATTACGCTACGGAACCGCCCGTCGAAATCCTGAAACTGTACCGGCTGCTTGTTCTTACGTGGTGGTCCGGCAACGGAGACATGCACCTTAAAAATTTCTCCCTGCCCACCGACGAGGACGGGATTCTCAAACTAACGCCCGCTTTCGACCTTGTAAGCACGCACCTGGTCATGCCCGGCGATCGCCTCGCTATACCGATCCAGGGCAAGGAAGACCATGTTCGCCGCGGCACATGGAAACGGTTCGCCGATTACTGCAAACTGCCGGAAAAGGTGGCGCTTCGCGTTCTCGACGAGCAGGCTGCGGCACTTGGCGAAGCGACCAAACTGATCGACCGCAGCTTCCTGCCTTCCGAGCAGAAGGATGAATATAAGAAGCTGATCATCGAGCGATCGGCCAGCCTTCAATAGGCGACTGCGCGACCTGCTTTAAGCTCGACTGAGGTGCTCGGCAATTTTCGGACAGTCGAACTCGCTAATTTGGGGCGGCGTTTAGGGCTTCGAATTGGATGGGGCTGAGATATCCGAGGGAGCTGTGGCGGCGTTCGAGATTGTAGTAGGAGAGGTAGGGGCCGATCTCGGCGCGGGCGTGGGGGACATGATCGTATTCGGTCATTTCCAGTTCGGTCTTGATCGTGCCGAAGCAGGATTCCATGAAGGCGTTGTCGTAGCACTCGTCGGCGCGGCTCATGCTCTGCCGCATCGCGGCGCGGCGGAGCACGGCGCGGTAGGCGCCGCCGGCGTACTGGCCGCCGCGGTCGCTGTGATGAATCAGGCGAGGCGGCGGTTGCCGCAAGCCGATCGCTTGCCGGAGGGCTTCGAGGACGAGCGTCTCGGTCATCAGCGCAGCGAGGTCCCAACCGAGCACGCGCCGCGAGAAGAGATCCATCACGAGCGCGAGGTACGCGAAGTCGCCGGTCCTCAAGGGAATGTACGTGATGTCGGCGACCCAGACTTCATTGAGGCGCGTCGGAGGGGGGGCATGGAGGAGAAGATTGGGACTATAGCCCAAGGAGTGCCGACTTTGCGTCGTTTTGGGGAACGAACGACTTGGGCTGAATGGCCGCGAGACCCTGGATTTTCAGGAGTTTGGCGACGCGCTGGACTCCGCACGGCTCGCCCCGCGCGCCCAGCTCGAACGCGATGCGACGCGCGCCGTAGCGGCGTTTGTGCTTCCAGAACACGTCTCGCGCCAAGGGAAGAAGTTCGCGGTCGCGCTGCGCACGGGCAGACTCTTCTTCCGAGCGCCAGGCGTAGAAGCCGGCGCGGCTGATTCGCAATGTCTCGCAAACGACGGACACGGGAAAGGTTCCTGGAAGGAGGATTTGTTCGACGACCGCGTAGACGTCGGCTACCCGCTGCGGCTGAAAATGCTCAAGGCTTTTTTTAGGATGTCGCGCTCCCGCTCGACGCGACGGAGCTCGGCTTCGAGGAAGTGCACGCGCTGGCCGAGCGTTTGCGCCGCCGGGCCGGCCTGGTCCAGCGACTTCTTCTTCCAGACGTAGAGGATGTTGGGGCTGGAGAGTCCGAGGCGTTCGGCGACCGACGGCGCGCTATGGCCGTCCAGGAGCATTTGGACCGCCTCACGGCGGAACTCCTCGGGGTAACTGCGACGACTTCTGGCGGGCGCAACCGGCTTCTTGCCAGGCATAGGACCGTCCTCCTCCATCCCTTGAACTTAAGGAGTTGGACTGTCCACAAAAAGCCAAGCACCTCAGACATCTTGTATAGCTCAAGGTTCGTGGGAATCGCGTGGTGAGAGACTTCTTTGGTAGATTGGGGCTGATGGACCCAAGACCAGAAGGAGTCGAAGCGATGGGGCGACAGTCGAACGTGGAGTTGAAGGACCGCCGGGAGGCGGTGCTGAGTATGCTGAGGCGAGAGGAGCCGGCGGCGGTGATTGCGCGGCGAATCGGCGTGAGCGAGCCGACGCTGTACCGGTGGCGGGACGAATTCCTGGCTGCGGGCGAAGCGGCGCTGGCCCAGGGTGGCCGCAAGGGAGCGGATGCCCGGGACCGCCGGATCGCCG
The DNA here is from genome assembly GCA_963808175.1 of uncultured Planctomycetota bacterium. Taxonomy (GTDB): domain Bacteria; phylum Planctomycetota; class Planctomycetia; order Pirellulales; family Lacipirellulaceae; genus DASYDU01. The sequence goes on from CAWEEU010000002.1 coordinate 85,598, forward strand.
AGTTGGAACACCAGATCGAGAAGCGGGACCAGGTGATCGGCGAGTACACGATCGCCAACCGTATTTTAAAAAAACTTTCGGGTCAGTCCCTTTGAGTGCAGAGCATCGCGCGATGATCCGCACGGAACTTCAAGTCGACGCTCCACGACCGCCGGGTACCCGCTTGGGGGTGCGTCAGACGCAGGTACTGCGTTTGATTGGCGTGGCGCCGTCGAGTTGGCACCGCGTGCCGCGCGAGGGCCCGCGGAAGCGGCCCGGGCCGCTTCCGCGGCTGCTGGCCGACGAAGTCGTGTTGGCCGTGGTCGAGATGGCGACGACCAATCCGTGGTATGGCTACAAGAAGATTGCGATCATGTGCCGCCGTGCGGGACACACCGTGAAGGACCGGGAGGCGTACGTGGTGATGCGAGATCACGGCCTCTTGAAAAAGCCGCAGCCGCGGCGGGCCGAGTTGCACCAGGCGGCCAAATTGTTCGAGCTCTTGCCGCAGGGCCCCAACGATCTGTGGCAGATGGACGTGACGTACATTCACATTCCGGGCTACGGCTGGTGGTATGCCGTGACGGTGATCGACTACTATTCGCGGTACTTGCTCGCTTGTCACCTAACGCCCAGTTACAGCGCGGCGGAGACAGCCTACGCTGTGAAGCTCGCTCGCCAGGAAGCGGAGCGGATTCATGGACCGCTCACCAAGCGTCCGTTTCTGGTGACCGACAACGGGTCGTCGTTCATCGCCCGGCGGTTCGTGACGTTCGTCCAAGAGCAGTTCCAGCACGTGCGGATCCAGTACCGCACGCCACAGCAGCTGGGCCTGTTGGAACGGTTCCATCAGACGCTCAAGACCGAAGAGGTGTATTGGCGGCTGTACGACCATCCGCAGCATTGCCGGGAGTGCCTGGCCGAGTTCCGCGCGATACAACGAGCGGCGGCCTCACTGGGCGCTGGTGCCGGCCGACGGTGGGGACGCCTGGTGCCGGCCGACGTGTACGTGCTGGGCCGCACGACGGAGATTCCGCGCTGGCAGACGTGGGCCCGGGCGGCGCAGGCGAAGCTCGACAAGATGATGGAGGACGCCGCGTGAGGAGGACTTCCTGTCGGGATTTCGCGGGCATCGTGCCCGCGACCAGGGCGCTCATTGCCGCCCCTGGACCCCGGCTAGCCTCTTCTCATGTTCGTTGAAGCGAAGAGTAAACCGTGATGGAAGTCTCTCACAAAATCAGCCCCACCGATTCCACTTGAACTCCGAGCCAAGACAATGACGGTATCGCCTTTCGCCCGGTGCTCTATCATAAGCTTCTTGATTGGGTTCATGTCGTGATTCTAGCCGCCGCCTTCCCGTTTGCTAGAATGTCCGGTGGGAGGATTGGGAATGAACGGCAAATTGGACGAACAGATCAGCTCTCCCGGCTTTGACGACGTGCTGGCGATGGCTCTAGTTCGATTTGCTATTGTGGTCATCGTCGGCGCGCTCGCTACGGCCATTGGTGATCCGTTCGTCGGCGACGCCTATCGCCGTGCTTTTTTCGTTGTCTGCGGGGCGATGATGGGGGCGGCCGCTGTAATGTGGGCCGCAAGGTCAACCTCCAATTCCAACTAGGAATCTCCCCAGCAACATACTATTCAGACAGTACTCGCCATTCAGCAAAATAGATGATTGAGTTCCATGTCGTATCGGGTTGGGGAGGGGGCCGATTTTGCTCCAGCCGCTTTCGTGCATTGGATAGGTTCGTGCGTGAATTGGGCGGCAAGGCTTCGGCAAGCAGAGCACTGGCAGTGCCAGTGGCGCCCGACGCCTCCCACAGGAAAGCGGATCGGCCAAGGATATCGCGGATCAATAGGATCGTTTGCTGGATTGGTGATATAATCAATTAGGGTCGAGTTCGAGCGCAAATTGTCATGCTCGGATTCGGCGAAGGTATTGGAGACTCATCGGTGACAAAACTTACGCTACCGGGCGACATCGGCCGCCAATTGACGGCGACCCATGACTATGTCGAGATATGCGACGAGGGGGGGCGGACAATTGGGTTTTTTACGCCGGTCATCGAGGGAGCGCTGCGTGGGCCGCGGGTGACTGGCGAAGAGCTCGCACGGCGCGAACGCGAGGAAGCGACCTATTCGACGGCCGAAGTTCTGGCCCATCTCGACACGCTCTGATGCACGACGTCCAGTGGACCAAATCGGCGCTGGATGAATTGGCGGCAGCGTGGGTCGACGCCAACTCGACCGAGCGCGAAGCGATCACCGCCGCCACCGTCAAAATCAATGAGGTGCTGAAAACATCGTCGAGAGAATTTGGCGAATCCCGAAGCGACAGTCGTCGAATTGGATTTGTGCCACCACTTGGCATGGCGATATCTGTCGACGAGGGGAGGCGGCGAGTAAAGGTATTGCACGTCTGGCTCATCTGAATCGCGAGCTGTGCAATACCGTGATTTTCTTGACGGCGCAAGAGTCAGCTTGTATTGTAGCTAAAATTGGGGCAATTTCGTTGCATGACTGAGCAGGATTGGTCGAGCATGAATGAATCTACGAGATCTCAAGCAGCTGATTCGATCGGGGGACGTCGAGCAAGTTCGCGGCGGTGGATGCGAATCCAGACTTGGTGCACACCCGCGATCCTGATCCAGAACAGTGGGACCAGCTGACTGCGCTGCACTCGGCGGCCCGATACGCGCAGCTCGAAATCGTCAAGCTGTTGGTTGAGCGTGGGGCCGAGGTTTATTCGAATCCGATGAACAGCTATCCGGCGGTGTTCGTGGCGAATTCGTGGCGGGACTTCAAGAATCGGCCCAACGCGGAGCAGGTGGTCGACTACTTCGTGAACGAGATTCCCGAGAAGGCGGACGGCACGCAGCGGCTGGGCGCGACGATCAACATCGCGGCCCGCGAGGGCTGGACGGAGATCGTCCGCAAGCACATCGAACGGGACCCCTTGGCGGTGTACCAGCGCGGTTGGATCGGCGATTCGCCGCTGCACTGGCCCTGCCACAACGGACACGCCGAGATAGTGACGATGCTGCTCGACGCAGGGGCCGAGATCGAGGCGGACGAGATCAACTGCTACGGCGGCAAGCCGCTGCATTGGGCCAGCGAACATGCGCCGCACATCGTTCGTCTGCTGCTCGAGCGGGGGGCGGCAGTGAACTCGGTGAACGTGCGGCAGGAATCGGACTTCTTCGGCGTCACGCCACTGTTGATGAACTCACTGATGACGGACGACTGCGCGGAGGCCACGCAGCTGTTGCTGGAGGCTGGGGCGGATACGAGCGTCACGTATCGCGGGAAGACGGCCGTTGAAATTGCGGAACAGAGGGGAAACGCGAAGATTCTCGCGGTGCTGCGTGGAGCGTAGTGCTGAGGAAGTCAGCGGCGGAAGCGCACTGAATCGTCAAGATTTCCGAATCACACGAGGAACTCCTCGCGCCAATGAATAAATGCCGTCGATCGTCGCAACGCGATCTTGTTGCGGGTTGTCTCTGTGCGTTGAACTTCTAAACTGGAAATAGAACGCGCGTCCCATGGCACTCGGTGCTCTCTTCGCGTGTGGCCCGATCTGGCAGCCAATAGGGGACCAATATCATGCGAATGGTGCACAAAGAAATACGCTGCGGCTTGATGCTGATTGCACTGGTCGCGTTGGTACCGAATGTCGTTTTTGCTCAGAAGCAAGCGACCGACGCAGAGACCACTTATCAACCGGTCACGACGGTCGACGTCAAGATTCCTGTGGATCAGCTGCGCGTGTTGGTCAAGCCGCTCACGAAGTCGGAGCTGAAAGTCGAGGCGGACGCCTGGTTCGAGTTGTTGCGGCAGAAGGCCAGGCAAATCGCTGCGGCACAATTGGGCGTCAAGAAGACCAACGTCGCCCTGGATTCCGATAGCGACGAACAAGCGAAGGCTGCAGTCGATAAAGCGCAGGCGATGGAAGCCAAGGCAGCTCAAAACTCGGCAGCTGCGGAAGCCGAACTGACCGCCACGGCCAAAGAACAGCTGGGAGTTGACCAGGTCAAAACGGCTGTCGAGAAGTCTGCCGACGCCAATGAAAAGACGGTCAGCAGCGAGACTGCTCCCCAAACTTCTGACAGCGGCGACATGACGGAAGTCGCATCGGCCAAGAAAGATGAATTGCTCACTACCGTCAACAAGCTTCAGGAGGAGCGGACCGCGCTGGCCGATCGACTAAAAGTCGTCCTCGACTCGTTGGAAGCGAAGGGGGGTGACGCCGCCGATTACCGCAAATACATCAGGCGCGGTTTCCGGAATTGAGCTCGACACGCAAGATGCCATCGCCAGCTGGGCGGCGATCGCGGGCTGGCTCGCGTCGAAAGAAGGGGGGCAGCGCTTGGCGTGGAACCTCGGCAAATTCCTCTTGATTTTGGCCTTCAGTTACCTGGCGGCGAAGATCATCGCCGGGATCACGAATTGGCTACTGGAGCGCCGGCTCAGGCTCTCGCAGCTCGCGGAACTGCTGATCTCGCGGACGATTAAGAACGTGGTCCTGATCATCGGTTTTGCGGTCGCCTTGACGGCGCTGGAGATCGACGTCACGCCGATTCTGGCGGCAATCGGGGCCGCCGGTTTCATCGTCGGTTTCGCCCTGCAAGGCACGCTGAGCAACTTTGCCAGCGGTTTGATGATTCTGATCAATCGGCCGTTCGACGTGGGAGACGTCGTGACGGCGGGCGGCGTCACCGGAACGATTCGCGAAATGAATCTGGTCTCGACCACGTTCCGTACCTTCGACAACCAGACGATCCACGTACCGAACAACGAAATCTGGGGAAACGTCATCACCAACATCACGGCGAACCACCTGCGGCGCGTCGACATGGAATTCGGCATCGGCTACGACGACGACTTCGAAGAGGCCGAGCGAATCATTCGCGAGATCGTCGAGGAACACGAGCTGGTGCTCGACGAACCAGAGCCGATGGTCACCGTGCACGAGCTGGGTGACTCGGCGGTCAAAATTGTCTGCCGGCCCTGGGCCAAGACGAGCGACTGGTGGACCGTCAAAACGGACGTGACTCGGAGGGTCAAACAACGGTTCGACGAGGCGGGGATTTCAATCCCCTATCCCCAGACTGACATTCACGTGTACGAGCAAGCCGGTGCACACGTACCGTCGTAGCTGGCGTGCCTGCGGGAACAGCGGCCGATCGGCGCCGGGCCCCGCGCACGGACGACGCGCTGGAGAGCTTGCTGCGGCGGAGACGCTCGGCGGGGGAGTGAGCGATAGCATCGAGCGGTGCGAGTGGCACGTCGTTTTGGACGGTTCCTCGGATTGAGGGTTGATGCGAGCGGTGATCCGTGGCACACTGGGCGTTGCTGCGGGTCCACGACGCTGGGCGTGGCACATATATCGTTGGCGAGCATCGAGTTTTCTCAGTCGATGCGAGCCTCGTCACTAGACACCACTCATTTCATTACCTGAATCGCCAGCGAGTGTTTGTGTTTTCTCACATGTTGGGTCGCTAAGACTCATTGTCGATGAGAGAAGGTGCGGATGTCCTGTCCGGTTGGACGCCGTTCGAGACTTCGAGCGGCATCCGACGGCATCTGGCTGCGGAATCCGGTTCGGCCATCGTGTCTGGCCTGCGCGACTGGGCTGTCTCAGTGGCGATCGGCCGTGGGCGACATCCATCCTCAGGCGAATCGACGATAGGAGGTTCATCATGAGTTCGGCAAGTAGCGAAAGCGGCGACACGAAAGTCGACCTCGGCTGTTGGGTCAAAGTCAAAGAAGAGAATATGGACGAAGAAGAAACCTTTCGCATCGGCACCGTGACGTTGCCGCGCAAGAATCAGATCGCGCCCGACAACGCGATGGGCAAGGCGCTGCTCGGCGCCCGGCCGGGCGATGAGGTGACGGTCGAGGGGCCCGAGGGCCCGATCAAATTCGCCGTGCTCGACGTCGGCCGCGAGGAGGAAAGCTGAAGCCCAACGATCGCGGGCGGCACGAAAGTCGACCAATCAGGCGGCGATGAATCAGGCGGCGAAGTTTCGAGTTTCCGATGACAACCCTCTAATTTTGGAGTAGTCCCATGTCAACTGCCGTAAAGACTGGTGATACAGTGGCCGTGCATTACACCGGCAAGCTGGCCGACGGCTCGGTGTTCGATACGTCGGTCGGTCGCGAGCCGCTGAAGCTCAAACTCGGCGAGCGCCAAGTGATCCCTGGTTTCGAACGGGCGATCATCGGCATGACGACCGGAGAAACGAAGACCGCGCAAATCCCGGCGGCCGAGGCGTACGGCGCGCACGAACCAGCGATGGTCGTCGAATTTGCCCGGGACAAGATTCCGCCGGAGATCGACGTGAAGGTCGGCCAGGAACTGCAGGTGCAAACGACGGCCGGCAAATCTCTCCCGGCGCGCGTGGTCGACGCCAACGACGCCGCCGTCACCTTGGATGCGAATCATCCACTGGCCGGAAAAGACCTGGCGTTTGACATCGAATTGGTCGAGATCGTGGCCAAGCCGTAGCGGTTTCCGCCGCCGGCATCGCCGGAAATTGGCCGGCGAAACACGCGCTCCCCGGAAAATAAGGAATCCGGTCTTTCTCGAAATCACCCTCTTGACAATCGACTACAATTGTGGTCTAATGCCTACAGTTGAGTGGATTGGGCTTGGTCGGAGGTGTGAAGATGTCGACCGACGCGGATCGTCCCGCCTTGTCGCCGGCGGAGTGGGAAGTCATGAAAACGCTCTGGGAGCAGGGCCCGCTCAACGCGCGGAGCGTGTTCGAGGCGCTCGCCGACGAGCGCGAGTGGGCCTACCAGACCGTCAAGACGCTGCTGAGCCGGCTGGTCGCCAAGGGCGCCGTCGAATACGACCAGGTGGGCAATTCATATCTGTATCGCCCGGCGGTACCCCGCGCCGAGATGACTCGCCAGGAAGTTCGCAGTGTGTTCGACCGGGTGGTGGGCGCGGCGGTTTCGCCGGTGCTCGCTCATTTCATCGACGAGGCCGAGCTGTCGGACGACGACATCCGCACGTTGCAGCAGCTGCTTGACGAAAAGCGCCGCAAGCGACCGGGCGAAGGCGGGCGGAAGCGCCGCGGGAGGTCGCGATGAGAGGAACTTCGGCACTGACGCGGGGCTGGTTGGACTGGTCGATCGCGGCCAGTTGGCAGATCGCCTTGTTGGTCTGTGTGATCGCCGCGCTGACATATTTGTTGCGCGGCGCGTCGCCGCGGCTGCGATACGGACTGTGGCTGCTGGTGCTGGTGAAGGCCCTGCTGCCGCCGACGCTGGGGGCGATTTGGGGCGTGGGCACGTGGGGCGTGGCGCCGGTGGCTGAATTGAACTGGCCGATCGCGATCGGAACGGCGGGCACGGCTGTCGAGACGGATGCGCTGGATCGTGAGACCGAGCCAACTCGCGTGCAGCCAAGCTCGACTACCGTCGCGCTGATCTCCTGGGACAGTCTGTTGCTCGGCGTGTGGACCGCGGGTTGTTTGACGTTGTGGCTCGCCGTGGCCTGGAAATATCGGCGAGTGATGCGTGCCACTTCCGCGATGCACCAAATTGATGAAGGGCCGGCGCGAGTGGAGCTGGAGCGGCTGGCGGCCGAGTTTTCGGTGCGGAAGGTGCCCGAACTGTACGCGACCAACCAAACCGCCAGCCCGATGCTGGTGGGTATGTTTCGGCCGCGAATCGTGCTGCCCGAGTCGATCGTCACGCGACTCGGCGCGCACGAGCTGCGAATCGTGTTGGCACACGAGCTGATGCATTGGCGGCGGCGCGACACGTGGATCGGTTGGCTACAGGTCTTCGTGCAGGGCGTGTTCTGGTTCCATCCGCTGGTCTGGTGGGCCAACGCGCGAATCCGCCACGAAAGGGAATGCGCTTGCGACGAAGCCGTGCTCCGCAACGCGAGCTGCGATCGCGACGGTTACGGCGAAACGTTGCTCAGGGTGCTGACGGCGGCCCGAGGTCGGAGCCTGGTGATGACGAACATGGTGGGAATTTTTGAACGGGGCTCACAACTTCAGCTGCGATTGGAGGAAATCATGAGCTTCGATCCGAAAAAACGACGATTTGGTTGGGCGTCGCGCGCGGCGCTATTGGCGGCGGCGCTGGTGCTGTTGCCGATGGCGGCCCCGCGCGTCGAGGCCGACGATGCGGGAGGTGCGGCGAAAGACGCAACGAGCACGGAGTCCCCCGCGGCGACTCCTGAGCGGTCCAAAACCAATTGGCCGACGATTGTCTCGACTAAGCCGAAAATCGGCGCGACGGACGTCGACCCGCAGCTCCGCGAGATCTCGGTCACGTTTGACCGGGACATGGAAGTTGGCGGTCATAGCTGGACCGGCGGCGGCGAGTTCTTTCCGCCGAGCCCGTCGGACGCGAAGCCAGTTTGGGTCGACAAGCGAACTTGCGTTTTGCCGGTCGAGTTGAAGAGCGGCTCGTTCTATCGCGTGGGGATCAATTCGTCGAGCTACCAGAATTTCCGCAGTGAAACGGGCGTTCCAGCCGAGACCTCGGCCATCTATTTTGCGACCAAAGGTGCCAACCGCGCGGTGGCCAGTCGCGTACGAGTGCCGAAGGTGACCAAGCTTTCGCCGGAGAACGGAGCGATGGACGTCGATCCGGCGATGAAGACGATCCGCGTCACCTTCGACATGCCGATGAGTACGGATGGCTTCTCATTCACCGGGGGTGGACCCACGTTTCCGAAAATTCCGGACGGAGCCAAGCCGCGTTGGTCGCGCGACGGAAAGACGTGCCTGCTGACGGTCGAGTTGAGGCCCGGCACAGAGTATGAGCTGGGGCTTAACAGTCTGACGCACAAGAACTTCGCCAACAAATGGGGCGTGCCGCTCGAACCGGTACGGTATACGTTCCGGACGGCCGGCGACGCGAGCGAGGCTGACTCGGCAGCGATCAACCCGAGCGGTCCGCCGCAGATCGTGAAGATGGTGCCGGAGAACGGGGCGACGGACGTCGATCCGGCGCTGGCCAAGATTCAAGTCACGTTCGACCGGCCAATGGGCGAGGGCTTTTCCTGGACGGGCGGTGGTGACCAATTTCCGACCGTCACGCCAGGCGAGAAGCCCAGTTGGTCACGCGATCGCAAGACGTGCACGCTGCCGGTTACTCTCCAGCCGAGCTGGCACTACCGGTTCGGCCTCAATAGCCGCAGCTTCAAGAACTTCGCCAGCGCCAACGGCGTGCCGCTCGAGCCGGTGGTCTACGAGTTCCAAACGAGCCCCGGAACCAAGTAGCCGCCGAGCCGGAGCGACATTCGCCCGCGGCCGACCGAGGCGGCCCGGCCCACGTGCCGGGCCGTTTCTGTCATCGATTCATAGCGATTGCTCCTGCAACTGAAGAACAGAATTTGCGGTGGGGTTTTGCAGGCCGAAGTTCGGTATGATATGGTCGTCATGCCCACTCATCCGACCTCACGTTTCGCCTTCGCCGCGGCGACCGTCGCCTTGGCTGTTTTTGTCGCGTCGGCTGCGGCGGGGCCGTTTAGCAGCCTGGTCATCTTTGGCGATAGCCTGTCCGACGTGGGCAACATCGCGCATGCGCCGTTCAGCACGTATCCAGGACCTTATTACTACAACGACCGCTTCTCGAACGGGCCGGTGTGGGTCGAATCGCTGTCGGTCGATCTTGGCCTGGGGCGGGTCCAGCGGAGCACGGCCGGGGGGAACGACTTCGCCTACGGCGGGGCGCAAACGACCGGCATGGGTGGCTTGATCGGCCTCATCATGCACGACCTCGACGAGCAAGTGAGCGACTTCTTCCGCACTCGCTCGGTCGATCCGGGGTCGCTGTTTGTCGTGTTTGGGGGTGCGAACGATTTGTTCAACGGGCAGACGAACGTGAGCGTGCCGGTCAATAGTCTCGTCGAGGACATTGGACGACTGGTGGCGGCCGGGGCGCGGCAATTGCTGGTGCCAAATCTGCCGCCGCTGGGCGACACGCCCAGTTACCAGGGCAATCCGACGCTGGCAGGTCAGCTGAATCTCCGGAGCGAGCAATTCAACGCGGCCCTCGATGCGGCGCTCGACGGATTGGCCGCGGGTACGCCGGACCTCGAGTTCTACCGGCTCGACGTGGCCGCACTGTTCGAGGACGCAATCGCCGATCCGGCGGCGTTTGGATTGACGAACGTCACGGATTCCGCGGCGCCAGGGCTGACGCCGGGCGCGAGCTCGTACGACACCAGCCGGATCGTGCCCAATCCGAACGAGTATTTGTTCTGGGACGACGTGCATCCGACGGCGGCTGTGCACGCGATCCTGGCCGAGCGAGCGTTCGAGCTGCTCGTCGCTTTGCCGGGCGACTATAACCAGGACGGCGTCGTCGACGCGGCAGACTACACGGTGTGGCGGGACCACGTCGGCGCGGCGGCTGGTACCCTCGCCAACGACGTCGACGGAGGTGTGGTCGGCACGGCGCAGTACCAGACGTGGAAGGCGAACTTCGGCATGGCGCGTGGTACTGGCAGCGGATTGTTGGCGACGAGTGCCGTGCCCGAGCCCTCGAGCGTATTGTTGCTGCTGGTTGCAAGTGCCTGGCTGATATCGGCTTGCAGCGCTGGTCAGCTGGTTTGCCGGGCCCGATTCAGTGAATGACAAAGGCGAGGACCCACTCGATGAATCAATTGATGGTAAAGACGTTCGGGTCGCTGGCGACTCTCTTGCTGGCGGGAATCGGCCGTGCGGCAGCCGACGACGCGGCGGTCGGCCGGTCGCTGTTCAACGGCAAAGACCTTGCCGGTTGGCACGTGGACGTACCGGACATGGATCACAACCCGGCGGCGCGAAACCCGTTCGTGGTGCGCGACGGATTGCTCGTGAGCCTAGGCAAGCCGGGCGGGCATCTGATCACAAACGAAGTGTTCGCCAATTATCGGCTGCTAGTGGAATACCGATTTTCTGGGAAGCCAGGGAATTGCGGGGTGCTGGTGCATGCCTCGCAGCCGCGGGCGCTGTACGGCATGTTTCCGCAGTCGATCGAAGTGCAAATGGCGAGCGGCGACGCGGGCGATTTCTGGTGCATCGCCGAAGACATCGCGGTCCCCGACATGGAAAAGCGGCGCGGTCCCAAGGAGAAATGGGGAACGACCGGCGACAAACAGCGCCGGATCCTCAACCTGACCGACGGCTCCGAAAAACCGCCCGGTGAGTGGAACACGCTGGCGATCGAGTGCGTGGGGGACGAAGTCAAGGTCTGGGTCAACGGTGACCTGGTGAACCACGGCTCGAAATGCACCGCGACCAAGGGCCAGATCGCGCTGCAGGTCGGAGGGCTCGGAGGTGGAATTCCGCAAGCTGGAGCTGACGCCGATTCGCGAACTGAGCCAGGATGAGAATTGAGGATTCGACGTCCCGCTAGCGTCTCGGGCCTGCCTTGGTCGCCGTCGCCGTAGTGCCGGCGGGCAGCAGCTCCACGGCGTTCACGAGTTGCCGGTCCGCGGCGGCGAGGCGCTGGACCATATCTCCCTGGATCGTGACGGCGATCGAGACGCGGTTGCCGCTCTCCGGGGCGACGAGATAGTAATGCCATTCGACCGGCACGCTCTCGACGGTGCCACGGACGACGACTTCGAGGCAATGGTGGCCGAAGGAGTTGGTCCACTGGCGGCTCGAGACGAGCTCGCCGAAGTTGTCCTTCAGCGCGAAGCGGATGTCGCGTTCGAACTGGTCGAGAGTGGTTTGGTGTCCGGCGCTCTTCGGCGGCAGGCTGGTGATCGTGCACTGGGCGAGCGTGTCGCCGCGGTCGACGCGGCGGAGCGTGGTGCTCTCGCGGTCCTTGCTGGTGATGATCCAGCGGCGGTCGTGGGTGACGCGGTAGCCTTGCTTGGCGGGTTCGAGCCGCAGCGTGTCGAGCTGTAGATGATCGTTCGACTCGAGGGCGGCGAGCGTGGCCGGCGGAAGGTGGGGCGACGACTCGATCGGCTTGAGATTCATCCGCAATTTGGCGACGCCGTCGAGCCCCGGGGTTGCCCCGCCGATCGATCGCTTCTCTTTCACGGCCAGGTTGAATCGCGTAATCCGCCTAAGCTTGCGATCGAACAGGTAGACGCCGCGGACTTCCATTTCGGTGGGCGTTCCATCCGTGGTGCCGACCACCGCGCCGGCGAGGCGCACCAGCGCGAAATCACGGTTGAACTTGTCGAGGACGTTTTCGACTTGGGCAGCGGCGACGGTGTCCATCGACAGGATCGCGGCCATGGTGCTGGGGTCGGCGGGCCAGGTGGCGTCGGCGGCGACCGGCCGACTGGGCAGCAGCGCGTCGAGGGCGAGCGAATCGCCCGTGACGTCGATTAAATCGAATTCCTCGCGCTCCAGCAGTCCTTCGGCGGCGGCGAAGCTCAGGCGGCCGCCGTTGTTTTCGACCACGATCAACCGGCGGGAGTCGGCGAGCTTAGGAGCGACGCCGCCGTTGTCGACTTTGATCACGGCGGAGGCGTCGTCGTAATAGCGGATCGAACGCGTGGCGATCGCGCCAGCCGTCGGCGCGACGCGATGTTCGTCGTAGACCAGCTTGGCGGAGACGCTCATCGGGAGTGTGTGGAGCTCGCCCGCCGGCTTGTCATCATCACGCGACTGCAGCATGCCGCCGCATTCGAGCTCGATCGTCACCTGGGCGAGGTCTTCCGCACCGACCCGTGGCGTCAGGTCGATCGCGGATTCGGCGGCCGGCTCGGCAGCCCACGCTTTAGGCAACAGCAGTACCACTGCGAACAACAACGGTGTCACACGTCGAACGACAACAGTCATTGTCGAGACCTCGGTTAATTTGGGAGCGGCGGACGCGGTTTTGGAGAGGGGGGCGGCCAGGCCACGGCTGGAGCGCCCGATATTCGGTAAAATCGACCGCCGGCCGACCGACTGTCCAGCGCAAAGCTGGCGGGAAATGTGGGGCGTAGCCGGGCCGGCGAATAGGGTAGACTTAGTAAGCTGGGGCGATCGGCCGGCCGGCAGGGGTGGCACCGCCTGGCAGGACACCGCTTATCGTTGTAAGTTCTTCTCTGGAAATGAGATACGTTGTAATCTTGGGGCCTGCGTCGGGCCCTGCTGCATCAGAATTGCCTATTTTGCGCGAACTTTCCCTCGATCTAAAGCGACTTAACTGCGTACAACATGGTGGCGGTCAAACACTTGACTCCGCCTGGGCAGAAGCTTATCCACTCACGCGCCGCGGAAGAATTCGTCCGCCGTACGGCAATTGTGCCGGGGTGAGCCAAGAATCTTCTGAGCCGAGCGAATCGCTCATTCCCGGGCTCAAGTGACAACCGCCAGGGAAATCCGCCGTACATAAAACGGAAGGAGAAACGAGGACCGGAACAGAGTTTGCTACGAAGTTTGCTACGAAGCGTACGAGGGCGGCAGCCAGGAGGTGCCCGCCAGTGGGCGATGGATTCGCAAGGAACACCACGACAAAAGGACGGCGGTAGCAGAGAAAGAGGTGTGCCATGCAACGAACTTATCATTGCCCAGTTTTGCGTGATCTATGCGATCAGCAGATCCGTTTTGCCCCGACTGACCAGCGCCTGCAGCAGGTGGAGGTCGCGGAGCGACTGATCGGCGAAATCGATCCGCAGAAAATCTATACCTACGAATACGTCTGCTTCCGCATCACCGGTTATCGGCCGGAGGCTTATGCCCGGACGCAGATCAGTGGCGAAGACCTGCTGCACGACCTGCACCTGTTCGTCGAGGATCTCTCGGACGCCACGGAGCAGAAGGTCGAGAACATCGGCGAGCAAGTGCTCACGGTGGAAGAGCTCGCCAAGCAGTTCAACGTCTCGACCAAGACGATCGCCCGGTGGCGCGAGCTGGGGCTGGTGAGCCGCCGGCTGGTGTTCGACGGCCGCAAGCGCGTCGGCTTCCTGCGTTCGAGCGTCGATCGCTTCGTGAAGAACAACCAGGAGCGCGTGGTCCGCGGCTCGCGGTTCAGCCAACTGACCGACGAGCAGCGGCAAGACATCATCGACCGGGCCCGCCGGATGGCGAGCGCGGGCGGTGGGCAGTCGGAGATCGCGCGTCGGCTGGCGAAGCGGAGCGGCCGGAGCGTCGAGACGATTCGTTCAACGATTCGCCAATTCGACCGGCAAAATCCGGAGCTAGCCGTGTTCCCGGACTTGACCGGGCCGCTCAACGAAGCGCAGAAGACGCGGATTTACCAGGCGTTCAAGCGCGGCACGAGCGTCGAGAAGCTGGTCAAGCAATTCGGCCGCACCAAGACGACGATCTACCGGGTGCTGAACGAAGTTCGCGCCAGCGGATCATGGAATTGCCGCTCGACTTCATCCCGAATCCGCGGTTCGCGCGGAAGGGAGCGGAAGCCGCGTGCCTGGCTCCGATGCCGGAACCTGAAACGCCGGCCCGCAAGGTGCGTCGCCCGGCCGGGCTGCCGCCGTACTTGGCGAGCCTGTACGAGATGCCGCTCTTGACGCGCGAGCAGGAACAGCACGTCTTCCGGAAGTACAACTACCTGAAGTACCGTGCGGCGAAGCTCCGCGAGGAGCTGGACCCGGCCGCGCCGAAGGCCTCGCTGATGGACGAGATCGAATCGCTCTATCAGCAGGCGATCGAGACGAAGAACGAGATCGCCCGGGCGAACCTGCGGCTGGTGGTGTCGATCGCCAAGCGGCACGTCACGCCGGACCAGAATTTCTTCGAGCTCGTGAGCGACGGCAACGTGTCGCTGCTGCGGGCGGTCGAGAAATTCGACTTCGCGCGGGGCAACAAGTTCAGCACTTACGCCAGCTGGGCGATCATGAAGAACTTCGCCCGCACGATTCCGGGCGAGTTCAAGCACCGCGACCGCTACCGCACGAGCCAGGACGAGCTGTTTGCCGCGACGCCCGAATACCGGGGCAACCCGCTGTTCGAGGAAGGCGCGCAGCAAACCCGCGAAGTCCAAGTCGAGAAGATCCTCCGCCGGCTGGACGAACGCGAGCAGAAGATCATCATGGGCCGCTTCGGTTTGGAGCGGGGCCATGAGCCGCAGACCCTGAAAGAGGTCGGCGCTTCGCTCGGCGTCACGAAGGAGCGGATCCGGCAGATCGAGGCCCGGGCACTGAACAAGCTCCGCCTGGCCGCCCAGGAAGAGAAGATCGCGCTGGAGTAGCGCGACTTCCGCTGAGGGGGCAGAAGCCATGCTCTCAGAGGCTATCCGGAAAGGGTCGATTTCGGGAGGGCGAGGCTCCCGCCGAGCCAAAATCACCGAGCGCCCGTTCGACGGCTTGGCTCGGCAGGAGCCTCGCCCTCCCTTTCCGGATTGCCTCTCAGTAGTTTGCGCTATTTCGCGAGAATTTTTCTCGAGCGTCTTGAGTTTTTGCTGCACCGCTCTGCCCCCTTAGTACTTCCTAGCCTGACGTCCAATCTTCGACGACAAGGTTGGGGACTTTCTCGAAGTCGACCAAGTTACGCGTCAATACCGTCAGCGTATGCGAAAGCGCGGTCGCGGCGATTCGCAGATCCATGGTACCGATCCGCACTTGCGGTCGCAGCGTATCGAACCGCACAGTGGCGGGTTCATCGAAAGGCAGAACGTGAAACCGATTGAAGTCGACCAAACAGAGTTCCAGCATCTGGTAGCCGCGCACGACCGCCTCTTTCTTCCTGGCTTTGGCGATGAATGCGTTCGCTCCCAAAAACTGCTCGTGAAAGCTGACTATTGAGAGATAGAAGTCGGTGGCGCGCGTATCGGCTCATCGCTGCACGGAGTCGCCCATACTCAGGCTCACTTTGACGCTGAATAATCACCAGATGATCGGTGTCGAGCAAGAACATTCCGTACGCTCACTGCTCAGGCATCTGGATCATCGGTCGACTCGCGAAACTCGCGGCCCAGCCGAACGACGTCGTCAAATTCCGGAAACGGTTTCATCGAGCCGGAGACTTCATCGACCCAATTGCCATTGGTGCCGACCGCACTCAATTGACGCTTGATGTACGCGACCTCTTGCTCAAGCGTCGCCAGTCGTTCCTCCAAGGAAGATTGATCGGGCATAGCGGTTGTTCCATCGAGAAGCTTCGATGCACGGATGGCGCATTACAATCATTATCTGCCGAAGCCAAGACTACGGCAACCTCGATTGCGGGGCCGTGGGTGGACTGTGGACTCGTTGTGCCCGACGGCACCACGGTCTTACCAAATGAACTGGATCCCGCTGTTGCCGCCATGAGCCTGTTCGTGGAGGCTCACCTGCGCGTCATAGTTCACAAAGGCGCCGATGTTGGGCGTGAGTTCCGCGGAGAATCCGGCGCCCAGGACCAGGAAATCGCGGCCTAGTTCGACTCCTTGCACGGTGAATGGAACACTGCCCGCGTCGACAAAACGCGCCTCCGCAGTCGGCGTATCATCCAGGAACTCGTGCATCCAGCGGTGCGCGGATTTCCGGCGCGACCAGCCCGCCCCAGCGGCCGAAATAGGGCCAGGCGATTCGGCCACCCAGCGCGCTCCGCAGGGAATCGGTGTTGCTCTTCGACAAGGCCAGATCGAGCGCGTCGGCGCCCGATTCCTGAAAACTTCCTCGATCGATATTGATGTATTGCAGGCCGACGAGAGGCTGCAAGACATAGCTGCCCCAGTTTCGATGGCTGCCGGCTTCGACGTACAGGGAGAACTGGTTGTCGCCGAAGTCGGCCTCCGCGGTTCGATTGATCTGTCCGTACTCGATCCGGCGCGACGCTTCCAAGTCGCTGTGCCCGAATGAGGCGGCCGCGAGGAAGTATTGCGGCCCAAATAGGCGGCTTCCGTAGACGCCCCACTGATAGTTTGCCGCGGTGATGCGGTCTTGATTGCGGTCGATGATGAACGGCGTGTAACCAAAGGCCCCGCCCAGAGTCGTGTAATCATCCAAGTCGGTGTCGAAGCCAACTGCCGTTCCCATGAGCGTGTAGTCGACTTCGGCCGCATTTGCGTCGCTCGACACATTGCTCCCCAAGCCTTAGCCCAAGATCCATCCGTTCCAAGGCGGCGTCTGCTCGCAACGGTCGTCCTCCTCCGAGTCGTCGATCGAGCAGCAGCCCATGGAACCGAAGGTGCTCGTGCGAATCCGCTCGGCGAGCAGCGTCAAATAACGCGTGGAGTTTTCATACTCGATGGCGGTAAGACTGGCATAGACCTCGCCACTGAGCTGATTCAAAGCGGCGGGGACTTCGGACGCTGAGAGCGAATTCAGCTCGTCGAGTGCGAAGGCGAAGTCGCCAGTCGCCAATGGGTTAAGAGCATCGAGCGAGTCGCCGGTTGCCGCCTGATTTGGCGTGGCGGCGAGGCTGCCGAACATGGTGGCGTTCCGCAGAAGCAGGAGCTGAATCTCGGTCGAGCCGTAGATGAGCTGGGAATCCATCAACGTGCCGTCGACGAAATTGAGCTGCACCGTGTCGAAGGTTCCAGTGACGCCGCCGTCCGCGGCCAGCAGCGTGTAGGTGGTTCCGGCGGTGTAGACGCCGGGACCGTCGACGATGAGCTCGCCGTCGACGATGGCGGTGCCCGTGACGTCGAGTAAGTCGCTCGGGCCAGAAGAACTCAACTGCACCTGGAGCGTGGCGGCGGAGCTTTGCACGTAGTTGCCCGCGACGGTGAGCGTGCCGACGGTATCGCCGGGCGCCACCAGTCCATCGTTGATCAGGTCTCCGACCCGGCCCGAGCCCGTCAGCTCGCCGCCATTTTGGACCGTCGTTTGACCGGTCACGCTGCCGTTGACGGTCAATCGGCCGGCGGTCAACATCGTCGTGCCGACGTAGGAGCTGGTGCCGGAGAGGATGAACGTGCCCGCGCCTTGTTTCGTCAAACTTCCCGAGCCGCTCATATTGCCGGCATAGGTGCCCAAAACTGCTTGGTCGAAGATGACCGCGGAGTTGTTGACGATGTCGCCCTGCAGGCTTGCACTGTTACCTTCCAGTGTGCCCGCGCTAACCGTGGTGCCGCCGGTGTAGGTGTTGATCCCAGTCATGGTGAGCGTGCCGGCGCCTATCATGGTGACGGTGCCGTCGCCGCTGATGCTGCCGGCGTAGATGCCAGTGGTCGACTGATCAAAGATCACTTCTGCGGTGTTTTCGACTGGGTTGCCATCGCCGTCAAGTGGCAAGGTCGAAGTTAACCTAGTCTCAATGTCGCCCTGCAGGCTATCCGCATCGCCACGGAGCGCACCGGCGCTCACGGTAGTGCCGCCGGTGTACGAATTGTCCCCCGTGAGGATCAGTGGGCCCGCGCCATCTTTGGTCAGCGCGCCGGTGCCGCTCATGTCGCCGGCGTAGGTACCGGCAGCCACCTGGTCGAACTCGACCGCGCCGTTGTTGACGATGTTGCCTTGCAAGCTCAAGTTGTTGCCGGCAAGCGTGCCGGCGGTGACCGTGGTGCCGCCGGTGTAGGAGTTAATCCCGGTCATGGTGAGTCTTCCGGCGCCCTGTTTTGTCAGGGTGCCGCTGCCGCTCATTTCGCCGGTATATTCGCCGTCGGTCCCCTGGTCGAAGATGACGGAGCTGTTGTTTGTGATGTCTCCTTGCACGCTGGTTGCAGAACCTCGGATTGCTCCCGCGGAAACGGTGGTGCCGCCGCTGTAGGTATTGTTTCCCGAGAAGGTGAGCGTCCCGTTGCCTTCCTTGGTGACTGTCCCGATGCCGCTCATGTCGCCGGCATACGCGCCGGCGCGAGTCTGATTGAAGATCACCTCGGCGTTGTTTTCGATGTCGCCGGGCAGGCTGGCCGTATTGCCGCGCAGCGCCGGCGCTCACCGTGGTGCCGCCGGTGTAGGTGTTGATTCCATCCATGGTGAGCGTGCCCGCGCCCAACTTGGTGATGGCGCCGTCGCCGCTGATGCTGCCGGCGTAGATGCCAGCGGCGGTCTGATCGAAGATCACTTCTGCGGTGTTTTCGACATCAGGTGGTCCAGGTGGTGGCAAGGTCGAATTCAGCCTGGTCTCGATGTTACCCTGCAGGCTGGCCGAATTACCTCGCAGCGCACCCTCATTAACCGTAGTGCCGCCGGAGTAGGAGTTGTTCCCGGTGAGGATCAGCGTGCCCGCGCCCTCTTTGGTGAGCGTGCCGCTGCCGCTCATGTTTCCGGAGTAGGTGCCAGCGACGGCCTGGTCGAAAACGACGGTGCTGTCGTTGACAATATCCCCTTGCACGCTGGAGGTGTTGCCTTGGAAAACGCCTGTGCTGACGGTGGTGCCGCCCGTGTAGCTATTGGTTCCAGAGATGATCAACGTGCCGGCGTCTTGCTTGGTGACCGAGACCGCCCCGGTGAAGATGGGCGAGGCGGAGGAAATCGTAAGCTGGCTGGACGTCGGGCCGCTGAAGATGATGCCGTCCGTGAGCGTCGGCAGCGGGCTCGACAGGTTAATCGTGCCGCCATTGATCGACGGATCGATCGAGATCGTATCGACGCCCGCCGAGCCGTTGGCATCGATCACGGCCTGGCGCAACGAGCCTGCACCGGAGTCGTTGTCGTTTGTAACTGTGAAAACCGCCGCCTGCAGAGGGGAAGCCGCCAGCCAACTCGCCGCCAATGTGGCGGCCAGGACGTGAATCGGCGTTATTTGCCAGCGCGAAAGGACGGGCATCTGATCGAGTTTCCTCGCAACAGGTGTCGACGGCGGGCACACCGGTGAGGCGACGCAACCACCCATTGTGGTCAGTATCGTCGGCATAACCGTTAAACTTGATGCCGTCGCCCGCCCCTGGCGGACTATTTTTCACCTCCCATCCAGTGCCACCACCGGGCGAGCATCAGCAAAGGTTTGGCGCTTTGCGGCCCGGGACACGATCCTGGCCGGGTGAGCGGCACGAAAATCGACGAACTGGGGAAGTGGGAAGAGTGTCCTGTCTCGGAGGCCACGGCCGCTGGGCGAATTTGGTGCCAAACGGGCCACGGTGGCGTAAAAACGCGGAAAAATCCCGATTTAGACGGCCTTGCGGCAGGGCCCAAGACCGCTATATTAACTGATTCGCACTCGGTCGCCGC
This sequence comes from uncultured Planctomycetota bacterium, assembly GCA_963808175.1. Classification (GTDB taxonomy): domain Bacteria; phylum Planctomycetota; class Planctomycetia; order Pirellulales; family Lacipirellulaceae; genus DASYDU01. The sequence continues at coordinate 105,540 of CAWEEU010000002.1, forward strand.
TATCGGCTAGCGTAGCTCAATTGGTAGAGCAGCTGATTTGTAATCAGCAGGTTGGGGGTTCAAGTCCCTTCGCTAGCTCGTCGTCCTATGCCCGCTAGCCGTTTGGTAGCGCTCCGGTCTGCGATTTGTGTGTGCGGCGATTTGCAGGACGATTTGCGATACGGGGCCTGGTTGCCAAACTGGGCCCTGGCGAGCTGGTTCGGACCACTTACGTGTAACGTCGTTCGGTGAGGCTTGCGCGCTGGAAGGCGCGCCGGTTCACGCGGCGAGTGATGCGGTTCCACGGACGAAGCGCGGGGAGTTACCGAAGCGGTCAAACGGGTCAGACTGTAAATCTGATGGCTTATGCCTTCGCAGGTTCGAATCCTGCACTCCCCAGTGAGTGAATGACGAATGACGAAATCCGAATGACGAAGGAGTCGAACGATGCTGACGATCGATTCGTCATTCGAGCTTCATCTTGCGTCATTTTTCCTGGGCGGGTGTAGCTCAATGGTAGAGCAACAGCCTTCCAAGCTGATGACGAGGGTTCGATTCCCTTCACCCGCTTTGAGTAAAGCTGTTAGCCATTAGCCTCAAGCTCTTAGCCAGAAGAAGAGGACAAGACAACCGAATTGAGCTAATAGCTAACGGCTAATAGCTAACAGCTTTTTTCCGCTGCTGTAGCTCAGTTGGTAGAGCGCGTCCTTGGTAAGGACGAGGTCATCAGTTCAAGTCTGATCAGCAGCTCTCGGTCGCACGAGGCCGGTAGGACAACGGACGGTCGGCGATTGGGAACCAGAAGAGTTTGCGATAGGCAGTCGTAGTTGATTTCACATTAACCGTTGTTGTTAGTTAGGGAGCAACATGGCCAAGGACACCTTTACACGGACCAAGCCGCACGTGAACGTCGGCACGATCGGTCACATTGATCACGGCAAAACGACCCTCACCGGGGCGATCCTGGCGACGCAAGCCGCCAAGGGGTTGGCGAACTTCAAATCGTACGCCGACATCGCCAAGGGCGGCACCGTCCGCGACGCGACCAAGACCGTGACGATCGCCGTGGCCCACGTGGAGTACGAGTCGCCGAAGCGTCACTATGCCCACATCGACTGTCCGGGCCACGCCGACTTCATCAAGAACATGATCACCGGCGCCGCCCAGATGGACGGGGCAATCCTGGTCGTGTCGGCGGCCGACGGTCCGATGCCGCAGACCCGCGAGCACATCCTGCTCGCCCGCCAGGTCGGTGTGCCGCGGATCGTGGTGTTCCTCAATAAGTGTGACCTGGTTGATGATGAGGAATTGCTCGACCTCGTGGAGCTGGAAGTCCGCGAGCTGTTGTCGAAGTACGACTTCCCTGGCGACGAGATCCCGATCATTCGCGGCGCGGCCAAAGGTGCATACGACAATCCGACCGATCCCGAGGCGACCAAGTGCATCGGCGAATTGATGGATGCGATCGACAGCTACATTCCGGAACCGGTCCGCGAGGTGGACAAGCCGTTCTTGATGGCGATCGAAGACGTGTTCTCGATCGAAGGCCGCGGTACCGTGGCCACCGGTCGTATCGAGCGTGGCATCGTCAAAGTCGGCGACACGGTGGACATTATTGGGCTGGAGGCGGCGTCAAAGAGCACCACCTGCACCGGCGTCGAAATGTTCAACAAGACGCTGGACCAGGGCCAGGCCGGCGACAACGTCGGCTGCCTGCTCCGCGGCGTGAAGCGCGAAGAGATTCAGCGTGGCCAGGTGCTGGCCAAGCCGGGCTCGATCACGCCCCACACGAAGTTCGAGGCGGAAGTTTACGTGCTGTCGAAGGAAGAAGGTGGCCGGCACACGCCGTTTTTCAGCGGCTATCGGCCCCAGTTCTATTTCCGCACGACGGACGTGACCGGTTCGGCCAACTTGCTGGGCGGCGCCGAGATGTGCATGCCGGGCGACAACGCGCGGCTGAGCGTCGAGCTCTCGAAGCCGATCGCCATGGACGAGGGCGTCCGATTCGCGATCCGCGAGGGCGGCAAGACGGTCGGCTCGGGCGTGGTAACGAAAATCCTGGAATAAGCATGGAGAGTAGTGGAGGAGTGAGAAGTGGGGAAGGCAGGCAGCAAGCTGCCTTCCTCCATCCGCCTTCGCTCCTCCGCTCCTTCGCTTCACTAGGGGCGTAGCTCAATTGGCAGAGCACCGGTCTCCAAAACCGGGGGTTGTGAGTTCGAATCCCACCGCCCCTGCTGTTGAGTGGTGCGCCAGAGAAGGATTAGCACGTGGGCGACTTTGTCCAGGAATTGTTTCGCTTCGACTTGTATAAGCGGAGCCAGGGTAAGATCGCCCGGCAGGTGACGTTTGCCGCGCTGGCGGTAATCCTCGCCTTGGGGGCCTGGTGCCTGAACGACTACTACACGGGCAAGAGCGCCACGGTGGTCGGGAGGGTCGTGGTGCCGGTCGCGGTGCTGGTGATTGGATTGTGGATGAGCTTCCGCGTCGTGCAGCTGCCGAGCTTTGCCGATTTTTTGATTTCCGTCGAAGCGGAGATGAACAAGGTCTCCTGGCCGACCTGGCCGGAATTGCTCAGGTCGTCCATCGTCGTAATCCTGATGATTTTTTTCCTGGCGGGGATTCTGTTTTTCTACGACCTTGCCTGGAAATTCCTGCTCGAAAACGTGTTGCATTTGAAATAAGTCCTGTTGGGGCAGATTCCCCGTGGAAAACACGATCGTGACCGACGAGCCGAACAAAGTGGCCGAAGAGATTGCCGAAGACGTGCCCGCCAACGGCAGCCCGTCGGCCGCTGCGCCGGCTCGCAGGCCCAGACCGACACGGTGAGCGACGTGCGCCTCCCGCGACGACGCTGGCATCGTCCGAATATGCCGAAGACACCGACATGCAGGCGTCGAGCGTCGAGGAGCCGATCGCCGAGGAAGCCGCGGCCTTCGAAGAAGCCGAGGGAGTCGTCGGCCGAAGAGCGAGCTGCGGAAGACGCGGCCGAGGAGGAGATCGCCGAAGAAGAGGCTCCCGAGACGAACAAGGGCCCGGTTTACCTGGCCCCGCCGGAGGATGACGAAATCCACATGGATTGGTACATCCTCAAGGTCCAGAGCAATCGCGAGCGATCGATCGCCGAAGCGCTGGAGCGAAAGATCAAGGTCGAAGGGCTGGATCGGTACTTCGACCAGGTGATCGTGCCGACCGAAAAGGTCACCGAGTTCAAAGGCGGCAAGAAGAAGGTGGTCGAGCGGAAGCTCTACCCCGGCTACATCGTCGTGCACATGCACATCAACGACGACACGTGGTTCGCGGTGCGGGAGACGTCGGGCGTGGGCGATTTCACGGGCGCCGGTGGCAAGCCAACGCCGATGCTCGCCAGCGAAGTCTCGCGGATCGTGCAGACCGAGACCGAGGAAACGACCGAGGCGCCGAAGCTGGACATCAAGTTCTCGACCGGTGACAAGGTGAAGGTGAAGGAAGGCAATTTTGAGAGCTTCGAAGGCGAAGTGGGCTCAATCGACGAAGCCAGCGGCCGCGTGACGGTGATGATCAACATCTTCGGCCGCAGCACGCCGGTGGAGTTGGAGTATTGGCAAATTGAGGCGATGTAGGAGTGCATAGATTAGCGGCGAGGCTTGCCAGCGCGGAACAAGTTCTGCCGCTAACTGATGTTCGCGGTGATGAAGGGCTGACAAGCGGCAATGGCAAAACAATTAGTCGGCAACGCGAAGTTTCAGATCCCGGGCGGGCAGGCCACGCCGGCGCCGCCGGTCGGCACGTCGCTCGGCAAATATGGCATCAACCTCGGCCAGTTCGTTCAGCAGTTCAACGATCGGACGAAGGAAGCCGGCGGGATGATGATCCCGGTGGTGGTCAACGTTTACAACGACCGCTCGTTCGACTTCATCACCAAGAGCCCGCCGGCCGCGGTGCTGTTGAAGAAGGCGGTCGGCCTGGCGAAAGGCTCGGCCGTGCCGAACAAGGACAAGGTGGGAACGGTCACCAAGGCCCAGCTCGAAGAGATCGCCAAGATCAAGATGAACGACATCAACTCGCGCGACGTCGAGCACGCCGTGCGAATGATCGCCGGCACGGCCCGCAGCATGGGCCTGAACGTCGAAGGTTAACAAACACACTTAATTAGCGGCGGAGCTTGCTCCGCCGGTAGGAATTATCAATCGGGGTGGCACATGCCAATCCAATCCAAACGCTACCGCAAACTCGTCGAGAAGCGCAAAGACGACGCGATGCCGATCGCCGATGCCGTGAATGTGCTCAAAGGTTATGGCGGCACGAAATTCGATCAGACGGTCGAGATTGCAGTCCGGCTGGGAGTCGACCAGGCCCAGGCGGACCAGATCGTCCGCGGCTCGATCGTGCTGCCGCACGGTATCGGCAAGCAACAGCGGGTGCTGGTGTTCGCCAAGGGCGCCAAGGCCGATGAAGCGAAGGCGGCCGGGGCCGACTATGTGGGCGAAGACGAACTGGCCAACAAGATCAAGGACGGTTGGACCGACTTCGACGTTTGCATCGCCGCCCCGGACATGATGAAGCTGGTGGGACCTTTGGGCAAAGTGCTCGGCCCGCGCGGGCTGATGCCCTCGCCCCGCGCCGGCACGGTGACGCCCGACGTCGCGGCGACCGTGAAGGAATACAAGGCCGGAAAAGTCGAATTCCGCAACGACAAGGGAGGCAACGTCCAAGCCTCGGTCGGCAAGCTCAGTTTCGACGCACTGAAGCTGGTTGAGAACATTCAAGCGTTTGTGGACAAGGTGTTGGCGCTGAAGCCGCACGCGGTCAAGGGAGTCTACGTCAAGAGCGCTCACATCAGCGCGACGATGAGCCCCAGCGTGCGTTTGGCGGTGTAAACGAGTTAGCCGGCGGGCTTGTCCCGCCGCGCAGGCCACGGCGGGACAAGCCCCCTGGCTAACAGATCAACGAAATCAACTGGTGTTCGAGCCATGAGCAAATACGTCAAAGACTTGATGACCGCGGAGCTGAAGAAGCGGTTTGACGGCGTGGAAGAAGCGCTATTGGTCAATGTGATCGGCATGCCGAACGAGCAGAACGTCGCGCTGCGGCGTGAGTTGCGTCAAAAGAAAATCAATTTGATGGTGGTGAAGAACAGCCTCGCTCGCCGAGCCACCGAAGGGACGGCGCTCGCGCCGGCCTTTGAAGGCGTCGCGGGGACGCTGGCGGTTCTGTGGGGCGGCGACGACCTGGTCTCGCTGGCGAAGGAAGCGGTTCGCATCGCCGGGCAAAAGGAATTCGCGCCCTTCGCGCCGCAAGGCGGCGTGATGGACGGCCAGAAGCTCTCGCCGGAAGAGGTCACGAAAGTCAGCAAGTGGCCAAACCGCGCCGAACAGCTCAGCATCCTGGTCGGCCAGATATTGAGCCCGGGTGCCCAGCTCTCGGCTCAACTACTTGGCCCGGGTGGCAAGCTCAACAGCCAAATCAAGAAGAAAGGCGAAGGCGCCGACGAGGAATCCGCAGCACCCGCCGCCGCAGCGCCCGCTGCCGACGCGGCAGGTGAAGCTGCCCCCGCACCTGCCGCCGAGTAGCTTCAACCGTACACGTCTGAGTAAGTGAGTTTAGAGACAAGACGCCAACAAAATCAGATTCGCCGACCGACTCACCGGCCGCCGCGAGCGCGATCAACACCAGACCCAGTAACGAGCAGAAAGGGCCCTTTTCAAAAGAAAGGGAGTACGAGCCATGTCTACCGAAACAGCTGAATTTCCGGCCGCCACCAAGACGCTGGGCGACCAGATTGCGGGGCTCACGCTCAAAGATGCGAAGATCTTGAGCGACTATTTGAAGGAAGTCTACGGCATCGAGCCCGCGGCGGGCGGTGCCGTGGTGATGGCTGCCGGCGGCGGTGGCGGCGGCGCTGCGGAACCGGCGGCCGAGCAGACCGAGTTCACTGTTCAGCTCGACAGCTTCGGCGAGCAGAAGATCGGCGTGATCAAGGTCGTCCGCGGTGCGACGGGCCTGGGCCTCAAAGAAGCCAAGGACCTGGTCGAGGGAGTCCCCAGCAAGATCAAGGAAGGCATCTCGAAGGCCGATGCCGAGAAGCTCAAGAAGGAGCTGGAAGATGCGGGCGCGAAGGTCACGATCAAATAGATCGTTGCCGTCGTGGCGTTCGCCCGCCGATCCGCGGCTTGTCGCGGATCGAGGCGGCGATCGTCGTTTGCCCGCTTTTTTCCGGCAGCTGTGTGGCGCGAGCTGCCCAGTTTGCCTTAACGCGGCCAGCGAGTTGCATGAGCCTCTCCCGTTCGCTTGAACATCATTTTTGCCTGTCGTTTGAAGCGCAGCGTTCGCCCCTGCGCGGTGCGCGACGCGCGTGCGCACCTGGTTACGACCGGTGTCGATCCCTGGATTTCTATCCATTGGCCTCGGAGTGAGTGAATCCCATGGCAGTCACTGCCCAACGACGTTTGGTAACTGACACGACCCGCCGCTTCGGCAGCTTGCGCGAGCATTTCGCGATTCCGGATCTCACGAAGATCCAGACCGAGAGCTACGCGCGGTTCCTGCAGTACGACTCCCCGACCGACAAGCGCAAGGATGAGGGCCTGGAGGGCGTCTTGCGCGAGATTTTCCCGATCGAAAGCTACGACAAGAAGCTCACGCTCGACTATCTCCGCTACGAGTTGGGCAAGCCGCGCTATGAGCCGGACGAGTGCCGGCAATTGCGGCTGACCTACGGCCGGCCGTTCCGCATCTGGCTGCGGCTCAACAAGGAGCAGCCGATCGAGGAAGAGGTCTACCTGGGCGATCTGCCGATCATGCTCGGCGGCGGTGAGTTCATCATCAACGGTGCCGAGCGCGTCGTCGTGAGCCAGTTGCATCGCAGTCCCGGTATCGACTTCGTGTCGGAAGTCGAAGCGGGCGAGCGGCGGATGCACAGTTGCCGTGTGATTCCCGAACGCGGCAGCTGGATCGAGATCAACACCACGAAGAAGGACAGCATCACCGTCCGCATCGACCAGAGCGGCAAGTTCTCGGTGATGACGCTGCTGCGGGCGATGGACCCGAAATATGGCCAGGACGTGGAAATCCTCCGCACGTTCTACGACACCTCCAAGCAGAAGATCGTCGACGGCCGCAGCGCCGCCAAGATCGAGGACAAGTATGCGGTCGACGACATCGTCTACCCGGTTGGCAGCGACCGGGCGGGCGAGATCATCGTCGAGAGCGGCCAGAAGATCTCGAAGACCGCGGCCGAGACGGTGGCCGCCTCCGGCGTGAAGCAGGTTGAAGTGATGGCCACTCCGCCGACGCCGCTGCTGTTGAACGCCCTGGCAGACGACAACACGGCGAGCCACGAAGAGGCACTGCTGCGGATCTATCAGCGGCTGCGTCCGGGCAATCCACCGCAGTTGGAGAAGGCCAAGGCCCTGTTCCACGAGAAGTTCTACGACACGAATCGCTACCGGCTGGGCCGCGTCGGTCGCTTCCGCATCAATCGCAAGCTCGGACTCAACGTGCCCGAGGGCGAGATGGTCCTGCGGCCGGAGGACCTGATCAACGCGGTGAAGTACCTGCTGGCCCTGGCCGTCGGCGACGGCAGCGCGGCGGTCGACGACATCGACCACTTGGGCAATCGGCGGCTGCGGACGATCGACGAGCTGGCCTGCGACGAGATGCGCAAAGGCTTCTTGAAGCTCCGCCGCACCGTGCAGGAGCGCATGAGCCTCAAGGACATCGAGGACATGACGCCCCGCAGCCTGATCAATCCCAAGAGCATCTCGGCGGCGATCGAGTACTTCTTCGGCCGCGGCGAGCTCTCGCAGGTCGTCGACCAGACGAATCCGCTCTCGATGCTCACGCACGAACGGCGGCTCTCCGCTTTGGGCCCGGGCGGTTTGAATCGCAAGCGGGCGGGCTTCGAGGTCCGCGACGTCCACATTTCCCACTACGGCCGCATCTGCCCGATCGAGACGCCGGAAGGTACGAACATCGGCTTGATTTCGAGCCTGGCCATGTATTCCAGCGTCGACGAGTACGGCTTCCTGATCACGCCCTACCGCAAAGTGAAGAACACGAAGCTGACGGAGGAAGTGGTTTGGCTGCGGGCCGACGAAGAGGCCAGCGCGGTCGTCGCTTCGGCCGACGCCCCGATCACGGACGGCAAGATTCAGGGTGATACGATCGTCGCTCGGCAACACGCCGACTTCGTGCTCGTGCCGACCGATAAAATCGAGTACATCGACGTCACGCCTTCACAGATGATCGGTGTGTCCGCCGGGTTGATTCCGTTCCTCGAGCATGACGACGCGAACCGGGCCCTGATGGGCTCGAACATGCAGCGGCAAGCGGTGCCGCTCTTGATCACCGAGCCGCCGATCGTCGGCACCGGCCTCGAGACCGACGTGGCGCTCCACTCGGGCATGATCCTGCGCCGGCCACAAGGGCACGGTCACCTACGTCGACGCCGAGCGGATCGAGATCGGTCCCGAGGTGCACAAGCTCCGCAAGTTCGTCGGCCTCAACGAGCGGACCTGCCAGAACCACAAGCCGATCGTCCGAGTCGGCGACAAAGTCGAGAAGGGCCAGGTCATTGCCGACGGTGCCGCGACCTACCAGGGCGAGCTGGCGCTGGGACGCAACGTTTTGGTGGCCTTCATGTCGTGGGAGGGTTACAACTTCGAGGATGCGATCATCATCAGCGAGGAGCTGGTGAAGAACGACACCTACACGTCGATCCACATCGAGGAGTTCGACGTCGAGATCCGCGAGACGAAGCTGGGCCGCGAGGAGTTCACCCGCGACATCCCCAACGTCAGCGAGAAAATGCTCCGCAACCTGGACGAGAACGGCATCGTGCAGATCGGCACGTTTGTCGAGGCGGGTGACATCTTGGTCGGCAAGGTCTCGCCAAAATCGAAGACCGAGCTCACGCCGGAAGAAAAACTGCTGCACGCGATCTTCGGCCGGGCCGGCGAAGACGTGAAGAACGATTCGCTCGAGGTGCCCTCCGGCGTCGAGGGGATCGTGATCGACACGCAGCGGTTCTCCCGCCGCATGAGCCTCTCGGAAGATCAACGCAAGGAATTCGAGCGCTCGCTCAAGGTGGCCGAGAAGGAAGGCAACGAGGCGATCGCCCACGCGTTCGAGCAACTGGTCACCGAGCTCGAAACCGCGCTCGACCGCAAGCTGACCGACGATGATGGCAATTCGCTGGTCCACGGCCAGGATCCGCAGTTCGTCGCCGAGCGGGCGAACACCTTCAAGCTCGACGCGATCGACATCCGCAGTCCGCAGCGAAAGAAGGAAGCCGAGCGGGTTTACAAGCAGCTTTGGCCGGCAGTGGAAGAAGCGATCGACGCCCGCGATCGCCGGCTCAACTCGATGAAGCGCGGCGACGAGCTGCGGAGCGGCGTGCTGCAGATGGTCAAGGTCTACATCGCCACGAAGCGGGTGATCTCGGTCGGTGACAAGATGGCCGGCCGCCACGGGAACAAGGGCGTGATCTCGAAGATTCTGCCCGTGGAAGACATGCCGTTCCTCGCGGACGGCACGCCGATCCAGATCATGCTCAATCCGCTCGGCGTGCCGAGCCGGATGAACGTCGGTCAGATTCTGGAGACCCACCTCGGCTGGGCCGGGGCCAAGCTCGGCTTCCGCGCGATCACGCCCGTGTTCGACGGTGCGGATGAAAACCAGATCAACGACGCACTGGCCGAGGCCGGCTTGCCGCGCCACGGCAAAGCCAATCTCTACGACGGCCGCACCGGCGATGCCTTCGAGCAGGAAACCACGGTCGGCTACATCTACATGCTCAAGTTGCACCACCTGGTGGACGACAAGGTCCACGCCCGTAGCACGGGCCCCTACTCGCTGATCACGCAGCAGCCGCTGGGCGGCAAGGCGCGGTTCGGCGGGCAACGGTTCGGCGAGATGGAAGTCTGGCGCTCGAGGCCTATGGCGCCGCCTACATCCTGCAGGAGCTGCTCACCGTGAAGAGCGACGACGTCGAAGGCCGCACGAAGATTTACGAGTCGATGGTCAAAGGCGAAAACACGCTGGAAGCGGGCACGCCGGCGAGCTTCGACGTGTTGACGAACGAAATCCGCGGCCTCGGCTTGAATATGCAGCTCGAGAAACGGCGGATATGACATTCGAAGCCGGGGAAAATGCAAAATGCAAAATGTTCAATGCAAAATGCAAAACAATAAGGCAGACATTGACCCGGCGCGTCGGTTTACCGGGGGCAAGCCCTACGATTTGTGTGAGCGGTTTCTGGATTTCGCCGACAGAGTTGTGAGCGTTGTTGAAGCACTACCAGACACACGTACCGGCCGGCGTATAGCGGACCAACTTCTCCGCAGTGGAACTTCCCCCTTGGGAAACTACGAGGAGGCCTGTGCCGCCGAAAGCCGGCGCGACTTTGTTCACAAAATGCGGATTTGCCTAAAGGAAGTGCGCGAGGCATGCGCGTGGTTGCGACTTGCGGCGCGGCGCGACCTGGTGAACGCGACAAGGCTCGCGGACTTGATCGACGAAGCCGATCAATTAGCGCGAATCGTAGGGCAGTCGATTGCCACGGCGAACAGGATCCAAAGGAAGAAGCAACCGAAATAGTAGATGACAAGCGATTTTGCATTTTGCATTGAAAATTTTGCATTTTGCATTTTCCTGCAGGAGTACGTGAGACCATGAGTATGTTAGAGACCGCCAATTACGATCGCATCAACGACTACGCGTCGGTGAAGATCAGCCTTGCCCGGCCGCACGACATCCGCAGCTGGTCGTTCGGCGAAGTGAAGAAGCCGGAGACGATCAACTACCGCACCTACCGCCCCGAGAAGGATGGCCTGTTCTGCGAGCGGATCTTCGGACCGGAAAAGGACTGGGAATGCGCCTGCGGCAAGTACCGCGGCATGAAGTACAAGGGCATGATCTGCGACCGCTGCGGCGTCAAGGTCACGCACAGCCGGGTCCGCCGCAAGCGGATGGGGCACATCGAGCTCGCCGCGCCGGTCGTGCACATCTGGTTCTTCAAGGCGATGCCGAGCCGGCTGGGCAGCCTGCTGGCGATGAAGACCACCAGCCTCGAGAAGGTGATCTATTTCCAGGATTACGTCGTCGTGGATCCGGGCGACACCGCGCTCAAGCCGCAGCAACTGCTCACCGAAGAAGAGTACCGCGCCGCCCGCGAGCAATACGGCGAAGGCTCGTTCGAGGCGGCGATGGGCGCCGAGGCGATCCGCAAGCTGCTGCAATCGCTCGATCTGGTGAAGCTCTCGGAGGACCTCCGCGTCGAGCTCAAGGAGACCGGCTCGAAGCAAAAGGCCAAGGACCTGATCAACCGGCTCAAGACGGTCGAGGCGATCCGCGATTCGGACAACAAGCCGGAGTGGATGGTGCTCGACGTGATCCCGGTGATCCCGCCGGATCTGCGCCCGCTGGTGCTGCTTGGACAGCGGCAATTTCGCCACGAGCGATTTGAACGACCTCTATCGCCGAATCATCAACCGCAACAACCGGCTCAAGAAGCTGGTCGATCTCAACGCGCCGGAAGTCATCATTCGCAACGAGAAGCGGATGCTGCAGCAATCGGTCGACGCGCTGTTCGACAACAACCGCTGCAAGCGGCCGGTGCTCGGTTCGTCGAATCGCCCGCTCAAGTCGCTCACGGACATGATCAAGGGCAAGCAGGGCCGGTTCCGCGAGAACCTGTTGGGCAAGCGGGTCGACTACTCGGCCCGCAGCGTGATCGTCGTCGGACCCGTATCTCAAGCTGCATCAATGCGGCTTGCCGAAGAAGATCGCGCTGGAGCTCTACCAGCCGTTCATCATTCGCCGCCTGAAGGAGCTCGGCCACGCCGACACGATCAAGAGCGCCAAGAAGATGCTGGAGCGGAAGGACGATGAGGTTTGGGACATCCTCGAAGAGGTGATCCGCAATCACCCGGTGCTCTTGAATCGCGCTCCGACGCTGCACCGCATGGGCATCCAGGCCTTCGAGCCGATCCTGGTCGAAGGCAACGCGATCCAGCTCCATCCGCTGGTGTGCAAAGGCTTCAATGCCGACTTCGACGGCGACCAGATGGCGGTCCACTTGCCGCTCTCGATCGAGGCCCAGGTCGAGGCCCACACGCTGATGATGAGCACGCACAACATCTTCAGCCCGGCCAACGGCGCGCCGATCATCAGCCCGTCGCAGGACGTGGTGATGGGTTGCTACTACCTGACGATGACCGTGCCGAACGCGCTGGGCGACGACATGGTCTTCAGCTCGATGGAAGAAGTCGAGATGGCCTACGCCGCCGGCAAGGTCGGCACGCATGCCCGGATCAAAGTCCGGCTGCCGAAGTACCGCGCGCTGCGTGACGAGATCGACAACGAGCAGGCCTACGGCACCGTGATCGACACGACGGTCGGCCGCGTGATTTTCAACATGGTGTTGCCCAAGGGCATGCCGTTCTACAATCTCGCGCTGCGTTCCAGCGCGCTGGCGAAGGTGATCAGCGACTGCTACCACTTCCTGGGACGGTCGCGGACGATCACGCTCTTGGACGATATGAACCAGCTCGGCTTCCGCCAGGCGACTCGGAGCGGTTTGTCCTTCGCCACGGACGATCTGATTACGCCCGAAGCGAAGGGGCGGATTATTGCCGCCGCTGAGAAGGAAGTCCTCCGCAAGAACAAGCTCTACCAACGCGGCATCATCACCGAGGGCGAGCGCTACAACCAGGTGCTCGACGCCTGGACCCACGCCCGCGAACAGATCACCACGGAGATGATGGCCGCCCTGGAAACCGACTTCCGCACCGGCGGCTACGTGAACCCGATCTTCCTGATGGCCCACTCCGGTGCTCGTGGTGGTGTCGAGCAGATGCGTCAGCTCGGCGGCATGCGCGGCCTGATGGCCAAGCCGTCCGGCAAGATCATCGAAACTCCGATCAAGGCCAACTTCCGCGAAGGCCTCACCGTGCTGGAGTACTTCAGCTCGACGCACGGGGCCCGCAAAGGCCTGGCCGACACGGCCCTCAAGACGGCCGACTCCGGTTACCTCACCCGCAAGCTTGCGGACGTGGCCCAGAACGTCGTGATCACGATGGAAGATTGCGGCACCACGCAGGGCATCACCAAGGGAATCATCTACCGCGGTGAAAAGGTCGAGGTCGGCCTGGCCGACTCGATTCGCGGCCGCGTCAGCCGGGCGAACATCGTCAACCCCATCACCGACGAGGAAATCGTCGGCGAGGGCGAGCTGATCACGGCGGATATCGCCCGCAAAATCGAAGAGCTCGGGCTCGAAAAGATCCAGGTCCGCAGCGCGCTGACCTGCGACGCGCCGCTCGGCATCTGCCGGCGCTGCTACGGTATGGACCTCTCGACCGGTGCGCTGGTGGAAGAGGGCATGGCCGTGGGGATCATCGCCGCCCAGAGCATCGGCGAGCCGGGCACCCAGCTCACGATGCGGACGTTTCACATCGGCGGCGTCGGTCAGCACGACGTCGAGCAGAGCGACATCAAGGCCAAGCGCGGCGGTATCGTCAAGTACACGCGGCTCAAGGTCGTCACCAACGAGTCTGGCGACAAGATCGTGCTGGCCCGTAACGGCGAGGTCTCGCTCGTGGACGATAAGGGCCGCGAGGTCGAGAAGTACGAAGTCCCGGCCGGGGCCATCCTCAAGGTCGACGAAAATCAAGAGGCCAATGCCGGCGACGTCCTTTGCGAATGGGACCCGCACAGCATCCCGATTCTCGCCGAAACGGGCGGCAAAGTCCGCTTCGAAGACCTGATCGACGGCCAGACGATGCGCTCCGAAAAGGATCCATCCGGCCACATTCGCTACGTCATCATGGAGCACAAGGGCGATCTGCATCCGCAAGTGGTCGTTGAAGACCCGGCCGACGGGAAGATTCTCGACTTCTACTACATGCCGGAGCGGGCCCACCTGGAGGTCGAAGAAGGCCAGGTCATCACGCCGGGTGCGATGGTCGCCAAGACGCCGCGCGAGGCCTCCGGCACCCAGGACATCACGGGCGGTCTGCCGCGCGTGACGGAAATCTTCGAGGCCCGCAAACCGAAGGACCCGGCGGTCATCGCCGAGATCGACGGCACGGTCGAGCTGCTCTCCGAGAAGAAGCGGGGCAAGCGTTCGATCATCGTCAAGAGCGAGAGCGGCATCGAGCGCGAGCATTTGATCACGCACAACAAGCACCTTCGCGTCCACTCGGGCGACGTCGTGCGCGCGGGCGACGCGCTCGTGGACGGCCCGCTCGTGCCTCACGACATCTTGCGGATTTCCGGCGAGGAAGCCGTGCAGCAGTACCTGGTCCGCGAAATTCAGAACGTCTACCGCAGCCAGCGCGTCGAGATCAACGACAAGCACATCGAGATTATCGTCGCCCGCATGCTGCGTAAAGTCCGCGTCGAGACGCCCGGAGATACAAACCTGCTGGCAGGCAGCGTGATGGATCGCTTCGACTTCCGCCAGGCGAACGAGGCGATCGGCCAATGCCTGAAAATCACGGAAAAGGGCGACGGCGAATTCGCAGTCGGCGCCATCGTGCCCAAGGACGTGCTCGAGCAGGCCAACTCGCAGATCGAGGCCTTGGGCGGCGCGATCGCCAAGGGAACCCGGCCGAAGCGGGCGACCGCGGCGACCCAGCTGTTGGGCATCACCAAGGCATCGGTCCAAAGTTCGAGCTTCATCTCGGCTGCGAGCTTCCAGGAAACCACCAAGGTGCTGACCGAGGCGGCGCTCGCCGGCCGAACGGATCACCTCGTTGGTCTCAAGGAGAACGTGATCCTCGGCCACTTGATCCCTGCTGGTACCGGCTTCCGCCAGATTCACGATTCGGAAGTTCGCATTCGGCCCGAGGCACTCGAAGCGCTCGCCGCCGAGAAGGAGCGGACACTCGAGCGATCGTTCCCGCTTTTGGAATCGGCGCTGGCGGGCGAACGGGGCAATGGCCACGGCGACGTGGCTCCGACTCCGCCGCCGCAACCCGCGGCGCCCAGCAGCCTCGACGCGCTGTTGGGCGGAGCGACGGCCAGTGGACCGGGCAGCTTCGACCAGGACGACGACAGCGCCGGCAACGTCGAAGCGGGCCTCCCGGAGTCGAACGACCTGCCGCCACTGGACTGAGCCGACGTATCCAGCCGCTCCCGTTGCTCGTAGTCGAGTCAGCGCTTTGACACCGAACGTCCCGCGGGTATTTTTGCTGCGCCGCGCAAGAATTGCAGGCACGCCTGCAGCGAAGCGGGGGGCAGCTGCAAACGCCGTCCGGCATGCCGCATCTTTCGAGTGAGTGGTTGGGCCGGCAGAGTGTATTGCCGAATTCGTTTGATCATGATTTTGGCCTGAGTTGTTCTCGTCGAATCACTTGGCCGGTCAGGTTGCGCTCTGCGAATTGGAGCAATTTGAATGGCCGGTGCCATTTACGAGTTGAGGCAGCTCGAATCTCTCAAGGGCGAATTCGGTTCGCCGGCGGCAGAACGGAAGAAACGCTGCCTGGAAATCTTGGCATCGGCACAGCTGAAGAGCGCCGATCAAATCGAGCGGCTGCACGAAATTCTCTGCTTCATGCAGGCCTGGCCGGATGACGAAGAAATCTTGTCGTCGGTCGACGCGCTGCTCGCCCGCTTCGACCAGCGCCGCGATCTCAAGCGGCACGCCGAGGAATTGACCAGCACAGGGATTGCCGGCACTTCGATTTGCTTCCGCTTCTATGCCGCCACCGCACTCTGGTTGGCCGACCGTTGGCCGAATCAGCTGCGCATCGATTGGGAGGAATTTGAAAACGCGGAGTCGCTCGAGCCCTATTTGAATCTGATGGCGAGTTACAGCGAATTGCCCGGTCTCGAAAGCGTCGCCATGGAAGTGCCCGATTGGATCGACCGGCTCAAAGGCCCGCAGGAAACAGACGCCTATTTCGTGATCCGACGATTGGCGGCTCTGCTCCCGAAGGAGCTGCTGCACGAGTATCTGTGCGACCAGCTCGATATTCCCATGACTCTCGCTCCTGGTCCCGGCGTCCCCAGCCGCACGCTGGCCAAGTATGGCGAATCGCCGATCCACTTCCAGACCACGCCACTTGCCGCACGCGGCCGGTTGTCGGTGAAGAAGTCCGCCGCCCTCTCAAACCGCCCAAGCTCATGGCTCGCGCCGAGGGCGATCGCCTCGTCGACCTCGCCCGCGGGGCCATGGTCACACGCCAGCGCGATCTGGATGCGTTTGCCTATGCCGACGCCGACGACGTGAGCGTATTGGACGACGACGAACTGCAATTCGTGCTCTACGGCGTTGTGCCGGAGCGGCGCTTTCTGCTGGAGACTCTTTACGGCATCCTCGTCCTGAGAAACGGCGTTCCGATCAGCTACGGAGCGGCCACCTGCCTGTTTAACTCGGCCGAGGTGGCCTACTCGATCCTCGATCCCTTCCGCGGCGCCGATTCGGCGCGGATTTACGTGCGAACCCTGGCGGTGATCCACCAAGTCTTCGGCTGCGACACGTTCATGCTCGTACCGTACCAACTTGGCCAGGACAACGACGACGCGCTGAAGTCCGGAGCCTGGTGGTTCTACCAGAAGCTCGGTTTCCGTCCGCGAGACAAGAAACTGTTGCGGTTGATGGAGCGGGAGGTGTCCGCGATCCGGCGGCGGCCGAAGCATCGTTCGCCGCTCTCAGTGCTCAAGCAACTGGTGACCGAGAACATGTATTTGGCGCTTTACCATCAGCGCGACGACGTGATCGGCGAGCTGGAATTGGCGAACGTGGGCCTGAAGATCACCGACCTGTTCGCCAGTCGCTTCGGCGCCGATCGAGAGCAAGGTGAGGAAACCCTCGCAACGGAGGCCGCGACCAGGCTGGGCGTGACCAGCTTCGACGGTTGGTCGTCTGGGGAAAAGCTTGCCTGGCGCCGCTGGTCTCCACTGGTCGCGCTCCTCGACGACCTGGAGCGCTGGCCCGCCGCCGATCGGGAAGCGCTGGCGCGGTTGGTTCGAGCCAAAGGCAGCCGTCAGGAACTCGATTATCTCACAGGCTTCGACGGCCTTGGCCGGCTGAGAGAGGCCGTTGCGGAACTGGCGAAAGAGTAGGCGCGTTCCGCCGTTTCCTCTGTCGGCGAGCCTATAAGCGCCCCCCTTGCCTCCGCTCAGTCCTATGATACAATTGATTGAAACAATCGTTTGAAACGAACGTATAACGGAGTAACCGCATGGCAGATAACGATTTAGACACTACCCGGGTGCGGATTCTCGAGGCGGCGGGGGAGATGTTTGCCGAGCGCGGGTTCGAGGCCACGACCGTGCGGGACATCTGCCAGTCGGCCGGGGCTAATGTTGCGGCGGTGAATTACTACTTCGGCGACAAGGAGCGGCTGTACGTCGAGGCGGTCGTGCAGGCCCACCGCTGGCGGCTCGATCAGGCCCAGCTGCCGACGTGGGATTCGGACACTCCACCGCGCCAGAAGCTCTCTGACTTCATCCTCACTTTCTTTCGCCGCGTGCTGGGTGGCCCGGACGACACCTGGCGGACGCGGCTGGTGATGCGCGAGATCATGCAGCCGTCGAGCGCCTGCGCGGAGATCGCTCAATCGAACATCCGGCCACAATTTCAAATCCTCCAGGGGATCTTGCGCGAATTGCTGCCGGAGGGGAGGTGCGACGAAGAGCTGCATCTAGTGGCGTTCAGCATCGTTGGCCAGTGTTTGTTCTACCACGTGGCCAATCCGATCATTTCCAATCTGGTCGACGAGGATGAGCACGATTCGTACTGCATCGAAAAGCTCGCGGCGCATGTTACGAACTTTACGCTCGGCGCCATTGATGCCGCGATTGCCCGGTCGTCGCGGGCGGAGAGGGCACGGCGATGAATTGGATCGCACTGAAGATGCTGACCGGCAACCAGGGCAAATACCTGGGCATCATCCTGGGCATCGCCTTTGCCACGCTTTTGATCGCGCAGCAGGCGTCCATCTTCTGTGGACTGATGCTGCAGACAAGCGGGCAGATTCGCGATATTCAGGGGGCCGACGTCTGGGTGATGGATCCAAACGTGCAGTTTTCCGACGACGTGAAGCCGCTGTCCGATAGCGATCTCTATCGGGTGCGCGGCGTACCGGGCGTTGCCTGGGCGGTGCCGCTCTACAAAGGGCTCACGCGGTCGCGGCTCGAGGACGGCAATTTTCAGCAGACCATCCTCCTGGGCCTCGACGACGCGACGCTCGTCGGCGCACCGCCGGAAATGATCCTCGGCAGCGTACTCGACCTGCGGAAGCCGGACGCGGTGATCATGGACGTCGAAGGCTACAAGCTGCTCTGGCCGCACGAGGAGCCCCGCGTCGGCAAGCGGTTCGAGATGAACGACAAGGAAGCGGAGATCGTCGGCATCTGTCGGGCGAGCCGCACGTTCCAGACGTTTCCTGTGGTTTACACGCGGTACTCACAGGCGCTCCAGTTCGTGCCGCCCGAGCGAAAGGTGCTGTCGTTCGTGCTGGCGGACGCGGCCGAGGGCCAAAACGTCGACGAGGTCTGCCGCCGGATCGAGAAGCAAACGGGCCTGCGGGCGGTCACCGGACCGCAATTCGAATGGATCACGATGGTCTACTTCATGCGGAAGACCGGCATCCCGTTCAATTTTGGCATCACGGTGGCGCTGGGCTTCATCGTCGGCACCGCGATCGCCGCCCAGACGTTTTACCTGTTCACGATCGAAAACATCAAGCAATACGGCGCACTCAAGGCGATGGGGGCGGGGAACTTCGCACTGATGGGCATGATCATGCTGCAGGCGCTGTTGGTGAGCTTCATCGGCTTCGGTTTGGGAATTGGCACTGCGGCCTGGTTTGGCCGATTCGCTAGCGCCACGGGCTCGCGGCTGGCGTTCTACATGCCGTGGGAAGTGTTCGTCGGCGTAGGCCTGGCGGTGGGAGCAATCAGCGTGCTCTCGAGTTTGTTGAGCATGCAGCGGGTGATGGTGGTCGAGCCGGCCGTGGTGTTTCAAGGGTAGTAAGAAGGTATCCAGGTGTCGGGTGTCAGGTCTCAGTCCAATGGCAATGCTTGAAGGCAGTCCGCTGGTCTCCTGTCGCGACGTGACGAAAGTCTACGGCAGCGGCAATGCGGAAGTGCACGCGCTGCGGGGCGTCGAGCTGGACGTCTATCCTGGCGAGCTGACGATGCTTGTGGGCCCCAGCGGCTGCGGCAAGACGACGCTGCTGTCGGTGGTGGCCGGAATTCTGTGGCCGACGGCCGGTACGGTCGAGGCCCTGGGCACGGATTTGACGCGGCTGTCTTCCTGGCAGCGGACAAGGTTCCGCCGCGACAACGTCGGCTTCGTGTTCCAGCAATTCAATTTGCTCCCGGCGCTGACGGCTGCCGAAAACGCGGCCGTGCCGCTCGTGATCAAGGGCTATTCGAAGCGGAAGGCGGTCGGCGCGGCGAAGGAATTGCTGGCGAAGATGGGGATGGCCGACCGCGTGAACAACCTGCCGGGCAAGCTCTCGGGAGGGCAGCAGCAACGCGTGGCGATCGCCCGGGCTCTGGTGCATCATCCCCATCTCTTGGTCTGCGACGAGCCGACCTCCGCCCTCGACCACATGACAGGCCACACGATCCTGGAGCTACTGCGGAACGTGGCGGTCGAGGGGGACCGGGCGGTGATCATCGTCACGCACGACAGCCGCATTTTTGAATTCGCCGATACGATGGCCCGGATGGATGATGGACACATCGTCTCGCTGGAACGAAAGAACGAACGCGAGCCGGGGCCGGTGATCAAGGAAATCGGCAAGCGTCAGCGGGCGTGAACGCTGACTTAAGCCGCCAAGGACGCCAAGAGCGTCAAGGAAAGACAGAAGACAGCTGAAAAAACTTGGCGATCTTGGGGCACTTGGCGGTTTACAAAATCTTGAGGTTGACGTTGGATGAGAAAGTTCAGGTAACATCGTGTTAACAAAATTTGGTTTGCCGATCGTCGCCCTGGGGCTGATCGCCTTTGCGGTGAATTTCTTGATGCATTCCAAGACGCGGATGCCCGCGCTGCCGCCGCCGATCCAGCCGGCCGAGAGTCCGTTTCCTAACACGGTGGCCGGCGCCGGCATGGTCGAGCCCGAGACCGAGAATATTTCGGTCGGCTCGCCGGTGCCGGGCGTGGTCGTCGAGGTGATGGCCAAGGTCGGCCAAAAGGTGAAGGTGGGCGATCCGCTGTTCCGACTCGACGATCGACAGCGGAAGGCCGAGCTGGCGATCCGTCAGGCGATGCTCGAAGACGCCAAGGCGCAGCTGGCGAAGCTCAACGCGATGCCGCGACAGGAAGAGCTCCCGCGGGCCGAAGCCAAAGTGCTCGAAGCCAAGGCCGACTGGGAGAATTGGGAACAGCAGTGGTCGCGCGGCGAGGAGCTCGTCACCAAGAACGCGATGTCGCAGGAGGAGTTCACCGAGCGGAAGCAGCAGGCGTTGCAGGCGCGCGAACGATATAACAGCGCGGTGGCGGAGTACGATCTCTTGAAGGCGGGTGCGTGGGAACCGGATAAAAAGGTGGCCCAGGCCGCAGTCGATCAGGCGGCCGCCCAGGTGCAGGAGACGCAGACCGAGTTGGATCGCCTGGTGATTCGTGCATTGGTGGACGGCGAGGTGCTGCAGGTGAACGTGCGGCCGGGCGAGTTTGTCGGCGCCCCGCCGAGCCAGGCGCTGGTGGTGCTCGGCAACGTGACGCAATTGCACGTGCGGGTCGACGTCGACGAATACGACATCCCGCGGTTCATCGCCGACGCCCCGGCCCGGGCGACGCTCAAAGGCCACGCGGATGATTTCTTCCCCCTGCGATTCGTGCGGATCGAGCCGTACGTGGTGCCGAAGAAATCGCTCACCGGCGACAACACGGAGCGGGTCGACACGCGGGTGCTGCAGGTGATCTACGCGATCGACACCGGCGGCCGGCGGCTCTTCGTCGGCCAGCAGATGGACGTGTTTATCGACGCGGCGCCGGAGGCGGCGGCGCAGGCGAAGAATTAGATCATGCTTAATGAACTTGGTGCTAGCTGCCACCGCGAGTTAGAATGCTGAATAAGGATGCTGACCGGGGTGATTACCATGTCGTTGTTGGGGGCCGCATGGAGTTTCGCTATTACATTGATCCGGAGTCAGGCGACCCACATATATACGACCATAATGTAACTGAGGACGAAGGTCGAGCAGGTGATACGTGAATCCGGCGAAGACGTGCCGGGACAACGTGGGTCGAGGATGAAACTAGGTCAGACTTTAGCCGGTCGATATTTGCAGGTGATTTACGTTCCGGATGAGGATCAGGACAGCGTATTTGTGATCACGGCCTATGAGTTGCGGGGCAAGGCGAGGACCGCATTTCGATGTCGTCAAAGGAGAAAACCGCGATGAGCACGCAAAACTTTCCGCCTGGCTGGGACGAAGCGCGCATTCGCAATGTAATTGCCCATTATGAGAGCCAGACTGAGGACGAGCAGTTCGCCGAGATCGAGGCGGCACTCGAAGGCGAAAACGTGACATTAATGGCCGTTCCGACGGAATTGGTTCCTGAGATTCGTGCAATACTCGCCAAAAACCGCGGCGATTGATCAAACCGACTCTCTGCTGACGAGTCCGCAACTCGTCGATCTCGGGAATAGCCATATTCGGCCGTATTCTAAGCACTCGCCACCCTTGACGGTCGCTGCCAATCGCGTAAACTGATTGGTTCTCGATAGTTTGCCCCGCTTTGCCGTGGGCAGCTGCCTCGATTCAGTCAGCCGTTTGCCGGGATATTGTTTTCAGAAGGGCCGTGTATGCCAACCGTCAACCAGCTCGTTCGCAAGCCGCGACGGGCGAAGCGTAAGTTCAGCAAGTCGCCGGTGCTCGACAAATGCCCGCAGAAGCGCGGCGTCTGTTTGCTCGTGCGGACGATGACTCCGAAGAAGCCGAACTCGGCCCTGCGGAAGATCACCCGCGTGCGGCTCTCCAACGGCAAGGAAGTGACGGTCTACATCCCGGGCGAGGGCCACACGCTGCAGGAGCACAGCATCGTGCTCGTGCGTGGCGGCAGAATCCGCGATTTGCCCGGCGTGCGGTACCAGGTCGTCCGCGGAGCCCGCGACACGCTCGGCGTCCAAGGCCGCAAACAATCCCGCAGCCGCTACGGCGCCAAGAAGGGATAGAGAAGCCGTTAGCTATTAGCTTTTAGCTATTAGCCAGACTCAATCAATTCACTCGAAGCTAAGGGCTAACAGCTAACAGCTAATAGCTCCCCAACATGCCCCGCATTACTGCCAGTCGGAAACAGCTCAAGCCCGATCCGCGTTATGGATCGCTGCTCGCCTCGAAGTTCGTCAATTGCCTGATGCAAGCGGGCAAGAAGAGCGTCGCCCAAGGCGTGTTTTACGACGCGCTCGATCTGATCAAGAAGCGGATGCCGGACAAGGAGCCGATCGAGGTCTTCACGCAGGCGCTCGAGAACATCAAGCCGTCGATCGAGGTCCGCAGCAAGCGCGTCGGCGGTGCGGCCTACCAGGTGCCGATGCAAGTGAATCGCACGCGGCAACAGTCGCTGGCCATCCGCTGGCTCCTGTTGGCGGTGCACGAAAAGAAGGGCCGGGCCACGGCGCAGAAGCTGGCCGACGAACTGGTCGCCGCGTTCAACCGCGAAGGCGCCGCCGTGACCCGCCGCGAGAACGTCCACCGCATGGCCGACGCGAACAAGGCCTTTGCCCACTTCGCGTGGTAGTTGGAACGAACACGGACGCCGCGGCTTCGAGAAGCCGCGGCCCTTTTTTATGCGCTGTTTAGTTCTCAGTCGTCAGTTCTCAGCTTTCAGCAAAACAGGGCGATGGGAGGACAAACATGCAAGATTTTCGCAATTTGTTGGTTTGGCAGAAGGCGCATGCGTTCACGCTAAGCGTCTATCGATTCACCAAACTATTCCCGGACGATGAATGATTTGGTCTGATCAGTCAGATTCGGAGATCGGCGGCGTCAATACCGGCAAATCTTGCTGAAGCGTGTGGACGAGGCAGTTCGACCGGACTTTCGCTCGATTCGTGTAAATCGCGTTGGGCTCCGCGGCGGAAACGGAATATCATGTTCTTCTATCCCATGATTTGGGGTATATCGTCGAAATCGGATTCCGATGTTGCGCTGCATGCAATTCGAGAAGTTAAGCGAATGCTTTCATCGTTTCTGAAAGACGGTCAAATCGGGGACCAGACGACACCGCTGCAACTGACGAGCTGAAAACTGAAGACTGATGACTCTCTCCAAAATCCGCAACATCGGGATCATCGCCCACATCGACGCGGGGAAGACGACCGTCACCGAACGGATGCTCTTCGCCAGCGGGGCGAAGCACCGCGCGGGCGAAGTCGACAAGGGCACGACCACCACCGACGACGATGCCGAGGAGGCGGAGCGCGGGATCACGATCTATTCGGCCTGCGTGCAGTTTCCTTGGAACGACGTGGTGATCAATCTGATCGACACGCCGGGGCACGTCGATTTCACGGCCGAGGTGGAGCGAAGCCTGCGCGTGCTCGACGGCGGCGTGGTGGTGTTCAGTGCCCGCGAAGGAGTCGAGGCCCAGAGCGAGACCGTCTGGCGGCAGGCCAACAAGTATCATGTGCCGCGGATCGCGTTCATCAACAAGCTCGACCGCGAGGGGGCCGATTTCGACGCCGTGTTCGCTGAGATCGACAACCGGCTGCACGCCCGGCCCGTCGCGCTGCAGATTCCCGTGGGGCAGGGGCCGGCGCACACGGCCAATCCGTTCCGCGGCGTGATCGACCTGGTGAAGATGCAGATGCTCGACGTTTCCCGAGGGGAAGGAGGGCAACAAGATCGATCGCTCGGAGATTCCGGCCGAGCTGGCCGACGAGGCCCAGCACTGGCGCGAGCGACTGCTCGAGTCGCTCTACGATTACAGCAACGAGCTGATGGAGCTGGCGCTGGCCGAAGAGCCGATCCCCGAGGCGCTCATCCACAAGGTGATCGCGACAGGCGACGGTCCATCTGCAGATTCAGCCGGTGCTATGCGGTTCGGCGCTGCATGGGATGGGCGTGCAGCCGATGCTGGACGCGGTGGCCGCTTATCTGCCGAGCCCGCTCGACGTGCCGCCCGTCGAAGGCTTCGATCTCAAGGCCAAAGGCAAGCACAAGGGGCCGACGCTGCCGCCGAGGGCGAACAGCGCAAGAAAATCCAGCGCAAGCCCGATCCGGCCGAGCCGTTCTGCGGCCTGGTGTTCAAGATCCTGCCGTACAAGACGGGCGATCTGTCGTGGGTGCGGATCTACTCGGGCACGCTCAAGCCGAACTCGCGGCGTGCTGAACCCCGGCCGCGACAAGAAGGAAAACGTCGCCCAGCTGTGGCGGATCCATGCGTCGAAGAAGGACGAGCAGCTCGAGCGAGGCCCGGGCGGGCGACATCGTCGGCGTGATCGGCCTCCGCGATTCGATCACCGGCGACACGCTCTGCGACACCCGCGAGCCGATCCTGCTCGAATCGATCGAGTTTCCCGAGACGGTCATCTCGATGGCGATCGAGCCGGAGAGCACCGACGACCGCAAGAAGCTCGGCCGACGACGCTCGACATGCTCCGCAAGCAGGACCCGACGTTTCGCGCCGTCGGAGAACCCGGAGACCGGCCAGACGCTGATCAGCGGCATGGGCGAGCTGCACCTGGAAGTGATTCAGCACCGGCTGCTGCGCGACTTCAATCTGAACGTGAAAGTCCACAAGCCGCGCGTGAGCTACCGCGAAACGGTCGAGCGGACGGTCGAGGTGACGGGCGAATGCAATCGCATGATTCAAGGCGTGCAGCACGCGGCGAAAGTGCGGATCCGCGTCGAGCCGTTCGCCAAAGGGCTGCATCCGGTGACCGTCACGAACGTGCTGCTCGATCACGGCCTGCCGAGCGAAATGCTCACGCGTCGTGCTCGAAGAGCTGGAGAGCGCGGGGCAGGGGGGCGGCGTGCTTGGGTTTCCCGCTGATGCGGCTCAAGGCGACGGTGCTCGGCGGCGAGGTGGGCGAGAGCGGCTTATCGGAAATCGCCTTCCGCACCGCCGCCAATCACGCCTTCGACACGGCGCTCCGCGAGGCCGAAGCCGGTGCTGTTGGAGCCGATCATGCGGCTGGAAATCAGTACGCCGGACGAGCACGTCGGCGACCTGGTGAGCGACCTGCAGCAACGCCGGGCGATCATCCACCAGCACCGAATCCCGCGGCACGGACACCGTGCTCCACGCCGAAGCGCCGCTGGCCAATCTGTTCGGCTACTCCAGCGCGATGCGAAGCCTGAGCCAAGGCCGGGCGAGTTGCTCGATGGAGCCGAGCGACTACGCGCCGGCGCCGCCGGACGTGCTGCAGAAGTTTCTGGGCGAGATCGTAAGATCGATGAGAGATCAGTGCAGTCGATAGCGAGATGGAGCAGTGGAGAAGTGAGGATGGATTGAATAGGCTTTCAATGATCCGCCTGCTACTCCGTTATCTCGTGCTATCCTGTGTCCTATTTCCGTCATGACCGATCGTTCGTTTGTTTTCGGCGTGGACCTCGACGGCGTGGTGGCCGATTTCTATGCCGGGCTGCGGCCGATGGCGGCCGAGTGGCTGGGCGTCGATCTCGCGACGCTGCCCGAGCGAGTGTCGTGGGGCCTTGGCGAGTGGGGCGTCGATCAGGCGCCGGGCGGTTACGAGGCGCTGCACAAATTCGCCGTCATGCAGCGGGAGCTGTTCTTGAAACTGCCGCCGATGGCCGGCGCCCCGCAGACGCTGCGCCGGCTCTCGAAGGAAGGCGTGCGGATCCGCATCATCACGCACCGGCTGTTCATCAAGTATTTCCACCAGATCGCCGTCTAGCAAACGATCCAGTGGCTCGACCAGCACGACATCCCCTACTGGGACCTGTGCTTCATGCAGCAGAAGACGGCGGTCGGCGCCGATCTGTACATCGAAGATTCGCCCGTCAACGTCGAACGGCTGCGGGCCGAAGGCGCGAAGACGATCGTCTTCACGAACTCGACGAACGAACACCTGCCGGCGCCGCGGGCCAATAGCTGGACGAAGTGCTCGACTTGGTGATGGCGGAGAAGCGGGCATGGGAGCAGCCGTAGGGATCAATGATTGATGATGTGAGATTGATGATCTCAGAATGGGCGTTGCCGGCAAGACTTCTGCGATCATCAATCATCAATCAATCATCTACGATCCCGGCAAGCCGCGAAACATGAAGTAGACGGCGCCGCACAGGCACAATGCCGCCCAGAGGAAATCGATCCGGATCGGCTGGTGCATGTACCAGATCGAGAACGGGACGAACACCGAGAGCGTGATCACCTCTTGCAGCATCTTCAGCTGCGGCAGCGTCAACTGGCCGAAGCCGATGCGGTTGGCCGGTACTTGCAGCATATACTCGAATAGCGCGATGCCCCAACTGGCGAGGATGGCCACCATGAGCGGCCTGGCAGAGAGGTTGCGGAGGTGGGCGTACCAGGCGAACGTCATGAAGATGTTCGAGCCGATGAGCAGCAGGATCGTGATAGGTAGCGACGGCATGGTGAGGTGATCCGTTCCGAGCGTGAGAATCTGGCACGCGCGGGCCAAAACGATTCACACGATGAGCCATTTTGGCCCACCTTTTTCTTCCGCGAAAGCTTAAATGCGCGAGCATTCGCGACGAATAACCTTTCGGCAGAGCATTTGTGTTGGCAGTAATTGCTCCAGTTCGGTCGCGTCCCGGAAGGAGGTTACCATGTCGACTGCCCCCTTCAGGTCGGTGCCGGTCGTCTCCCAGGCGGTCCATTGGGCGGCCTGCGTGTTGGGCACGTTGGCGGTGCTCACGTTCGCGTTGTTTGCAGTGGGTCTCGGGTTGCTGCCTTTGGCGGCTCTCAATGCCAGCTTCGCGGCGGTCGCGGTGATGCTGGTGGGGTTTCTCTTGACGTGGTGGAAGGATTGGCTCGGCGGACTGATCAGTCTGGTGGGCCTGGGCTGGTTCCAAGCGATCGAGATTGCCGCGAACGGCCATCCAGCGGGCGGACTGTTTCCGCTGCTGGTTGTGCCCGGGGTGCTGGGACTGCTGGCCGCGCTAGTGCGCCGCAAAGCGGGCGAGGATTTGCCGCTCGAGCACAACGCCCAGAAGTAAGATTAGCGTCAACCCGCCGCTAACCGGCTCGGGCACCGCTGCCGTTCCGCCGGCTCCGTCGGACCTAACGCCGAAGTACAACTTCCAGACCGCGTAGTCCCCCTCGTCGATTTGGCCGTCGCCATCGCCGTCGGCGGCCAGCCCGGTACCCGTCTGACCGAACGAGTCGCGCCACACAGTATAGTCCGCGGCGTCGACAACGCCGTCGAAGTTGTAGTCACCGGGCACGCCGGCACCAAATTGTTCCACGGCAAGACGGGCAATTCGCCGAGCGTGATGACGTTTTCGTCGTTCAAGTAGTCTTGCAGAACGGTGGCGATCTGAGCCTGGGAGTAGCCGGCGTTCTGGTATTCGCCCCGCACGTAGTCCCAGGCCCAAGGCCTTGTCCTTACCCACAAATACGTGAGTTGGAGGAGGAAGGTTTGGTGCGCTAGCGTGGCGAGGGCTAGCATGGCAAGGTGCAAGGGTGAACTAGGTTGCGTCGAGAGCGTGATCATTCTGCTCAGTCAGCACGTAGCATGAATGCGGGCTGGCAATGAGGCGGGGCCCGATCGCGTCGGTGAGCTGGGACTCGGAAAGCCGGCGTTTCAGTTCTCTGTACGGAGGTGCCTTGCATGCTCATCCTCGACACAAACACGTGGTCTCAACAACAGTTTTCTGATTGCGAACTGGGGGACGAACGCCGCACCCGACGACTGGTCCGTCTGGCCGAACAAGTGGTGAGCCATCCCTCGGGTGGCTTTCCGGAACAAACCGAAACGTGGGCCGACTTGAAGGCCGCTTATCGCTTGTTGGATCGGGCCGAGGTGACGTTCCAGTCCGTCGCCGAAGTGCACTGGCAGCAACCGCGCAGGCGCGGCGCGGTCGGCATCTCGTGTTGGGAGACACCACGGAACTGGACTTTGGCATTCAGCGCGAGATTCCCGACCTGGGTCCCACGGGAAATGGCGGCGGCTGGGGCTTCTTGCTGCATTCGGCCTTGCTGGTGGCGGCTGAGGGAGGAGGAGATCTTTGGCTTGCAGGCCAGACCATTCACTACCGCCAGCCGCGTCCCAAGCAAGAAAACGCGACGCAGCGGCTGGGGCGTGATCGGGAATCGAAGGTCTGGGGCGAAGTGATCGACGCCGTGGGCCGCCCAGCCGAGGAGGTCGAGTTGGTGCACGTGCTCGACCGTGGTGCGGACAACTTCGAGGTGTACTGTCACTGCTTGGAACAACAGGCGGATTGGGTCGTACGGGTGGGCGCAAACAAAGCGTAACATTCTCACGCCCGACGACGAGCGGATGCCGCTGAAATCCTACTTGGTCACGTTGCCTCTCTCAGGCACGTACGAGTTGTCGTTGCGGGCGCGGCCCGGTTAAAGGTGCGGGGCTAACGGCGAAGCTCCTCGTAGCGGCCGCGGTGCGTTGCGGTTACCTGTGGCTGCGCACCGCAGTCCGTACGTCAAATGCACTAGCCGGGTGTGATTGAGACGCACCACGTCGCGGCGCGCGAGCTTGATGTGCCTGCGGGCGTCGAGCCGATCGAGTGGATTCTGCTCACCTCGCTGGTCGTGGAAGACTTCGAGGACGCCTGGGTGGTAATTGGTTACTACGAGAAAAGATGGCTGATCGAGGAATGGCACAAACTGCTCAAAGACGGGCTGCCGGGTGACCGAACGTCAATTGAAGACGAAGCCTCGCTTGGAAGCGATGGTGGGCCTGTTGAGTGTGGTGAGCGTACGCTTGCTGGCAAATGTAATCGGCCGCCCGTGCTGAGCCAAACCGCCCGGCACGGCAGATGATCCCGCCACGTTGGATCACGCTACTCCAAGCAGCCCGCAAAACTCTCAAGCAGGTTAAGTCATGGACGGTCGGCGAGTTCTTATCGCGAGTTAGCCAAACTAGGCGGCTTCATCGGTCGCAAATCCGACGGAGAGCCGGGTTGGATCACGATCTGGTGCGGCTGGCAAAAGCTCCACCTCATGGTCCGCGGCGCGGAACTCGCTGACACGATTCAATGACAGAAAATGTGGGTAGGGACAGGGGCCCAAGCGGCGGCATAAGCCCATTTGGTGCCCCACTGGTCCATCACGTCGGGATCGACGAGCGTGTCGGTTTCCGAAAGTGCGACGTCTTCCGGCCGTTGTACATGTCGAACGCATCGGCCCATGGCCGCTCATGTTGTCGGTCGGCTGGGTGTAGACGTCGAGACCGACCATGTCAACCTCATCATCGCCGGGATACCACTGGTCCTCGTCGCCGTTGACCCCGATCGAAGTGAATTCCCAAATCAGATTGTGCAGGCCGTGGTAGTTGGTCAGCCGGTCGTACATCACGTGCCACAGTTCTTTGAAGCTCTCGGATCCGTGGGCTCCCCACCAGAACCAGCCGCCTTGGGCCTCGTGGAGCGGCCGCGGGATAACCGGGACGCCGGCGTCCTGGTACTTTTTGAGTTGGACCGCGATGGCGTCGATGTCGTGGAGGATCAGTTGATAGCGCTACCGCCAGGGTTCGCCAGAGCTCCGGGCAGGTCGAAGGTCGTGGAATCGGCATAGAAGCCGGACCACCACTCGTGGCCCGGCGTATTGATCAAGTTGGCCGGGGCATTCCAATGCCACATCACCGAAACCACGCCGCCATTTTGCTTGGCCCAGTTGATCGTTTGCTCGGTCTCGTTTTGCGGATTTTCGCCGAACGCGACGCGCAAGGGCGAGTAGTCGATCAGATCGCTGCCACGGATCGCCGGGACGACCCCGCCGGACATGTTGAAATAATCTTGTACCGAAAACGAAAGATTGTCGCTACTGTTGTGTTGCAGGCCGGCGAGCGTTTTGTGACCGTACTGGCTCTTGAGATAGTTCCACAGCATCTGGGTGGGCCGATCGGCCTGGGCGTCGACGAGCCCGCTGGTGATCGGTGCCAGCGTCGGTGGCGTGTAGGGACGGAGCTCGAAATAGTCGACGTTGTACCACCCCCAGCCGCGCTTCACGCGAGCGAGTTGGTGCCGCCGGTGAGGCTGAACAGGCCGGCGCGGTCCGTGCCCCACAACTGCCGTTGCCGTCGAAGCCGCCGCTGCCGTTCACGCCGTCGACCTGGTAGTCGTACCCTTTGAAACCAAAGGGCGAGTTATAGCCGACCCACAGCTCGTAGAGACCATCGGGAACACTTCCTGAACCTGGACGGATTGAGCCGTTTCATTATTGAAACTCACGTATCCCGTTCCAGAATAGCCGGGCGTCTGATTCAAGGTGAACGAGCCGTCGAGCGTGCCAAGCTCGGCCTCATACCGATAGACCTGAGCCGGCGCGGTACGCCGCCGTTGAAGAGCAGCAACAGTGCAACGATGAGCGCGGCCTGTTTCACTTCGTCTATTCCGCCATCGACGCCAGGTAATCATCGCCAGGTGATCATCACTACCAGCCCCAATTGTACCCTCAGAGTGCGTGAGATAAAAGAAAAAATGCTTGCTAAAGTGATTGAGCAGTGGGGAGGCGGGCTTGACTGGCTTTGCCGTCGTGCTATGCTTAGACAACAACTTAGGTGCGAGACCGGTGTGGGCCGACTCTTTTGAGGCGGCTTTCGCCAGGTTCATTCAAATTCGATTGCAGCGGCCATCGGGGCCATTTTTGAAAGTGTGTAGCCCCGGTATCTAGCTCACGACCGCGACTGATTTTCTTGCTCCTGATGGTTCCCGCCGAGTGTTTCGGCGGTCGAGCCTCACGCATGCAACGCAAGCGGGGATTTTGTCTTCGCTCGGCGTGCGCTCAGGCAGCACATCCACATCTGTAGGAGGCCTCGCCGCGGCGAGCTGATAACGATCTCGATATTCGAGCAACATCGGCGTCAGAGACGCCTCCCACAAAAATCTGAAAGAGAGAGTTCTTTGAGTACGGAAACTAAGTTTGAAACGTTGGGCCTCGCCGATTCGCTCCTCCGCGCCGTTCGCGCCGAGGGCTATGAGACGGCCACGCCCATCCAACAGAAAGCCATCGGCCCGGTGCTGGCCGGGCACGACCTGATGGGCTGCGCCCAGACCGGCACTGGCAAGACGGCGGCGTTCGCCCTGCCGACGCTCCAGCGGTTGAGCGTGGGTCCCCGGTCGGTCGTCGAGAATGGCGATCGCCGACGGGCAAAAGGGCACCGTCCGATTCGAGCATTGGTCCTCGCGCCGACGCGCGAGCTGGCTGCCCAGATCGGTGAGAGCTTCGCCACCTATGGCAAATTCACCGGGCTGCGTTACGCCGTTGTTTATGGCGGCGTCGGACAGGGGCCGCAAGTGCGGGCGTTACAAAACGGCGTCGACGTCCTGGTCGCCACGCCCGGCCGGCTTGAAGATTTGAAGGAGCAGGGTTACATTGATCTGCGGCACGTCGAGATCCTGATTCTCGACGAGGCCGATCAGATGCTCGACATGGGCTTCATCGTGCCGCTGCGGCGGATCGTGGCCGCCACGCCCTCGAAGCGGCAAACGCTGATGTTCTCCGCGACCATGCCGCCCGAAATTCGGCGACTGGCCCAGGAATGGCTCAGCAACCCGACGTACGTCGAGGTCGCTCCGGTCGCCACGCCGGCCGAGCTGGTGGAACATTCGGTCCACTTTGTCGAGCCCCGCGACAAGCTCAGCAAGCTGCAGCATTTTCTCGAAAACACCGCTTACACGCGGACGCTCGTTTTCTCGCGCACCAAGCGCGGTGCCGACAAGATCGTCAAGCAGCTCTCCAAGAGCGGCATCCGGGCCGCGGCGCTCCACAGCAACAAGAGCCAGAGCGTGCGTCAGCGGACGCTCGAACAGTTCAAGGGCAACCGTCCGCCCGTGCTGGTGGCGACCGACATCGCGGCCCGCGGGCTCGACGTCGACGCGATTTCGCACGTGGTGAATTACGACCTGCCGGAGGTGCCGGAGGTGTACGTCCACCGCATCGGCCGCACCGGCCGGGCCGGGGCGACCGGCATTGCCACGAGTTTCGTCGGCCGCGAGGAACGCGACCTGTTGCGACAGATCGAACGGCTAATGCAGCGGAAGCTCACCGTCGAAGGCGAAGTACCGCACTGGATCCACGAGCCAGCCTCGGGATCGAACGGCGGCGGTCGGGGCGGCAATCGCAACGGCCGGCGACGCGGCACGGGCAACGTCCCGCGGTGCCAGCGGCGGCAAACGTCCCCGCCGGCGCACGAATCGCAGCGACCGGCCGGCCGTTGCACGCAGCGGCGAGGCTGAGTCGAATGGTGCCGCGGCAGGCGCGACGTCGAGCCGGCCGCGCCGTCCGAAAAAGAAACGGATTCTGGCCCGGTTGTAGGCCAACGGCTCAAGCCGGCGCAGCGAGAAGGCCCGTGAACGGGCCTCTTTCGCAATCCTGTTGGCACGCGGACCCCGTCGTAAACGCCTTGTCCTTACCCACAAATACGTGAGTTGGAGGAGGAAGGTTTGGTGCGCTAGCGTGGCGAGGGCTAGCATGGCAAGGTGCAAGGGTGAACTCAGGTTGCGTCGAGAGCGTGATCATTCTGCTCAGTCAGCACGTAGCATGAATGCGGGCTGGCAATGAGGCGGGGCCCGATCGCGTCGGTGAGCTGGGACTCGGAAAGCCGGCGTTTCAGTTCTCTGTACGGAGGTGCCTTGCATGCTCATCCTCGACACAAACACGTGGTCTCAACAACAGTTTTCTGATTGCGAACTGGGGGACGAACGCCGCACCCGACGACTGGTCCGTCTGGCCGAACAAGTGGTGAGCCATCCCTCGGGTGGCTTTCCGGAACAAACCGAAACGTGGGCCGACTTGAAGGCCGCTTATCGCTTGTTGGATCGGGCCGAGGTGACGTTCCAGTCCGTCGCCGAAGTGCACTGGCAGCAAACGCGCAGCGCGGCGCTGGTCGGCATCTCGTGTTGGGAGACACCACGGAACTGGACTTTGGCATTCAGCGCGAGATTCCCGACCTGGGTCCCACGGGAAATGGCGGCGGCTGGGGCTTCTTGCTGCATTCGGCCTTGCTGGTGGCGGCTGAGGGGGAGGAGATCTTTGGCTTGGCAGGCCAGACCATTCACTACCGCCAGCCGCGTCCCAAGCAAGAAAACGCGACGCAGCGGCTGGGGCGTGATCGGGAATCGAAGGTCTGGGGCGAAGTGATCGACGCCGTGGGCCGCCCGGCCGAGGAGGTCGAGTTGGTGCACGTGCTGGACCGTGGTGCGGACAACTTCGAGGTGTACTGTCACTGCTTGGAACAACAGGCGGATTGGGTCGTACGGGTGGCGCAAACAAAGCGTAACATTCTCACGCCCGACGACGAGCGGATGCCGCTGAAATCCTACTTGGTCACGTTGCCTCTCTCAGGCACGTACGAGTTGTCGTTGCGGGCGCGGCCCGGTCAAGCGGCGCGAACGGCGAAGCTCCAAGTGCGCCGCGGCGCGTTGCGGTTACCTCTGCCGGCGCACCGCAGTCCGTACGTCAAGCGCATCAACCCGGGTCCGATCGAGATGCATGTCGTCGCGGTGCGTGAAGTCGACGCGCCCGCGGGCGTCGAGCCGATCGAGTGGATTCTGCTCACCTCGCTGGTCGTGGAAGACTTCGAGGACGCCTGGGTGGTAATTGGTTACTACGAGAAAAGATGGCTGATCGAGGAATGGCACAAAGCGCTCAAGACGGGCTGCCGGGTGACCGAACGTCAATTGAAGACGAAGCCTCGCTTGGAAGCGATGGTGGGCCTGTTGAGTGTGGTGAGCGTACGCTTGCTGCAACTGAAATCGGCCGCCCGTGCTGAGCCAAACCGCCCGGCACGGCAGATGATCCCGCCACGTTGGATCACGCTACTCCAAGCAGCCCGCAAAACTCTCAAGCAGGTTAAGTCATGGACGGTCGGCGAGTTCTATCGCGAGTTAGCCAAACTAGGCGGCTTCATCGGTCGCAAATCCGACGGAGAGCCGGGTTGGATCACGATCTGGCGCGGCTGGCAAAAGCTCCACCTCATGGTCCGCGGCGCGGAACTCGCTGACACGATTCAATGACAGAAAATGTGGGTAAGGACAAGCCATTGATGGCGGGGTAATATAGCGACAACCCCCGACAGGAGGCCCGTTCACGGGCCTTCTCGCTGCGCCGGCTTGAGCCACTCATCTCCGGAGGCCACACCGTGTCGCGCAACTATTACAGCGAGATTAATCTCCATTTAGTCTGGCACTGCAAAGGCAGTTCGCCGCTGCTGACGCCGCAAGTCGAACCACTGGCGCACCGCTTCCTCAAGAAGCGGATCATCGAAACACCCGGCGTTTTCGTGCACGAGATTGGCGGGATCGAAACGCACGTGCACGTCGCCGTGACCGTCCCGCCGACGCTGCTACTGAGCGAGTTCATTGGGCACCTCAAAGGCGGAAGCTCGCACGACGTGAATCAGCAGTTCGGCCGCGAGAAGGTGCTCGAATGGCAGACCGGATACGGAGTGGTGAGCTTCGGCACGCGGCGGTTGGATTGGGTGGTCGAGTACATTCGCAATCAACGCGAGCACCATGCGCGCGGTACGGTGCACGAGCGGTTGGAGCGGATTACGCAGGATGAACCGGCGCGAACCGGGGCTCAAGCCGCAACGGCGAGAAGGCCCGTGAACGGGCCTCGGTAACTCGGTAACGTGGCGCAGATTGGCGCTCGATCACCCCGTCGTCAACGACGGGGCTAATACCGGGGAGAAATGCCCGTGAACGGCCATGATTGCACGGGGTCAGTTCTTACCGAAGTTCAGTCGATGTCGGCCGGCGTCGAAAGTAAGTTCCAGCGGTTTCGCGTCGACCTCACAGAGCGGGTGCTTCGCCAATTCCTCGGCCAGGTCCTCGCTCGCATAGAGCGTGTCGAGGTGGAGCGTGTTGGGGATGAAGAGCCAGCGACTGGTGCCGTAGCGGCGGGCGATCATGGTGATTAGCTCTTCGTCGTTCGCGAAGGTAACCGGGATCTTCGCCCGCCCCATGTGGCCGGTCGTGAAGCTGTTGAGAAACGTCTTTTGCTCATCGATCGCGTCGCGGAGCCGGCGGGTGATGAAGTCGGCCAGGCCCACCCCGATCGCGTTGCCGTGCGAGGCTTCGGCGAGCGAGAGGGCGGCAATCACGTGGATCCGAGGGCTCGTGAGGTCCTCGCCGTCGCGGACGCCGCGGTAGCCGATCACGTTGGTGTCCATGCCGGTGCCGCTGTAGGTTTTGCCGATCGAGTCGACTACCAGCACGTTTATGTCCTCCAGCGGCAGGCGGGGGAAGTAATCGCGGTGGCGCGCGAGGAGTTGCGGCTCGCGCGTGAGGATTGCATCGGGGCGAAGTGCGTGCAGCTCGGCCGTCTGGTCGTAGCCGTCTTCGAGAATCGCCAGTCCTGCCCAAATCTTGCCCGAGTCGAGCACGACCTGGCCCATTTCGAGCAGCATGTTTTTCATCGTCGGCGTGGGGGCCGAGTGGAAGGTCTCGGCGGACGGGATCTTGCCCATGCCGACGACCATCATCTTCGTGATGCCGCTCTCCACGGGACCGGAAAAGCAGGTGTGAAGCTTCACGCGGTTGAGCACCAACACGCCCGCCGATTCATAGGCCAGGCGGTCCATCCAGACGTCACCTGTGGGTCCGTACCGGGGCCGGGGACGGCCCGGCTCGCCGAGCTTGACGACGTCCATCGACGCGCGGATTGGCATCCCCATCGCTGCCTCGGTCAGCCCGAGCGACTCGACCATCTCCCGCTGTCCCTCGGCGGTGCCGCCGTTGTGAGAGCCCATCGCCGGGAACAGAAACGGCCGGGCGCCGCGCTCGCGGAGCCAGTCGCCAGCGGCCCTGGTGATGGCCGCGATGTTGTCGATCCCGCGGCTGCCGGCGGTGATCCCCACGTCGCCCTGCGGCACCGGGAGATCAAGCCGATCGAGCGCAGCGCGAACGGCCGCCGGCACATCGGCAATTGGGTTCGAGACCAGCTTTTGTCGGACGCGGACGAGTTTCATCAAATTGCAATCCTTGCCTCGGCCATTGTATCAGCATCGTCTATCATAGCCTCACCCACGCTCGCCGCGGTCTACGAGACCCCTGCCATGGAAATTCTAGTCGCAATATTGGCTGCTTTGGCGACGTTGCTGGTGCCCCTGGTCCTGGTGATGGCGGAAGTTGCCGTGCTCGGAGCCAGTGCCCTGGTCGAACTGGCCCTGTTCGTGTGGCAACTGATCGCCACGGGCTCGGTCGACGCGGCCCGTGCGGCCCGGCGGTCCAAGCGCCAGGCGTCGGCGCGGCTGCGGCGGTGGGCATGGTGGGTCGTGGCCGCGTCTTCGGGGACGCTGGCCGTGACGTTCGTCGCGCTGTTCGCGCTGAATTTTTTGTGCTTCGACTGGTTCGTTAGACAGACGCTACGCACGGCCGAGCGGCAAAGCGGCATCGCGGTGACGTTCGCTGCCGCAGAAGGCAATTTGTTTACCGGCCGAGTTGCCCTACGGGATGCGAAATTCGTACGAACCGGCCACCCGGTGTCCGACTTCGACCTGTCGGTCGCCGAGTTCGACGTCGATGCGGACGTCTGGCGGCTGCTGGCCGGAGAATTTGCTTTCGACGACGTGACGGTTTCGGGCGTCCACGGCCAGATCACGCGCACAGGCCGGCGCAATCCAACGCTGCCGCGGCGAAGGTTCACGATCGAACGGTTAACAGTCGACGACGTGGCGATCGAGTTCACCGACCGATCGCGGCCGCCGCGCGAGGTGACGGTGCCGCTGGCGATTACGTCGCTGGAAATCGCCGATTTCCGTAGTTGGTGGGCCGCCTTTGATTTGTTGTTTCGCTCGACCTGCAAGGGTCTGCTGGATGGAGAGCCTTTTACAATCACCAACCACGCCACCGACGATGGCCAAGAACGCGAGACCCAATGGGTCGCCCGCAATTTGCCGATGCATGTGCTGGGCGGCTATTAGAACGGCCCGCTCGCCCGGCTTGTCGACGGCCGGCTCGACGTCGACGTGAAGACCCGCTGGTATTCCGACGAAAGCGATCCGGAGCTCGAGATGCACTGCTACGTGGTGGCCTACGGCTTCGCCGCCGACCTGCCCGCCGACCTCGCCGCGCTCCAAAAGACGATCATCGATCCAGCCCTGGCGATCCTCAGCCGCTCGACGGCCCGGCGGCCGATCGAGTTTGATCTCACCATGCAGAAAGACGTCTTCGAAGGACAACTTTCGCCGCTGGCGGCGAAGATTAGTCGAGGCGTTCACCACCGCAACTGGCCGGGGATTTCCGACCGTGCTCCCAAACCTGCCGGGCAAAATGGGCGAGCGGGTGGAGCGGCTGCGGTCGCGTGTCCGGTCGATGGTCGAAAAGCAGGAACAGTTGGATACCGCCGCCCCCACGTCAACCGAGCGAGCCTTAATCTGTTGGAGGGAAAAACGCGATTTCCCCCAATTTATCCCCGTTTGCTACCGCTTTTTCTAGAATCCTTCCCGCCGCTCAGCGATTGATTGCGACCGAATTCGCCCGCCTGCGGTCTGCCAATTCGAGAAAGTGCATTTCTCGAGTTGGTGCCGTTGACAGCCCGACGCTAGTACCCGTATCATCGCTAGTTCGCCATGAATTCGTTGGCGAGAGGGTATCGGCTGCATGGCCGCTGTTGGGGCCATGTCTATTGGTCGGCGAGCGGTTGGCCGACCAGCGATCGCGTTGGGGACGATGGCGGCCCCGTCGTCGAATCAGCCGATCGGTACAACGGCATGGTTGGCAGCGTCGCTTGTTGGCGATGTTGCTCGTTGAGAGTGTTGTTTGACAACTGGCGGCGTTGCGACTAGTTCGCTAGTCAGACTTAGGTTGCCAGTCGGACGTGGAGCGTGAGAACGTGGCTGCATCGCATGACGTAATTCGGATTCGAATGGAGGCCTACGACCATTCGGTGCTCGACCAGAGTGCGGCCGAAATCGTCGACACGGCGAAGCGGACCAACTCGATCGTGCACGGACCGATTCCGCTGCCGACGCGGATCGAGCGGTACACGGTGCTTCGCAGCCCGCACGTCGACAAGAAGTCGCGCCAACAATACGAAATCCGCACGCACAAGCGTTTGATCGACATTGTGCAGGCGACCGCCAAGACGATCGAGGCGCTCAACAAGCTGAGCCTGCCCGCGGGCGTGGATATCAAGATCAAGGCAACGAGTGGATAGCAGTGAGCTTGCGAGCCGGGCGGTCCTCCGCCCCGAGAAACGGGGTCGAGGACGACCCGGCTTGCTCCCTCAGCTAACGGATCAATAGCGAGATTTAGCACATTTGATTGGAAGTCGGTCGGGTAAGCGAGACGCAGTGCTTGTCTCCCGACCGGCAACTTGACTCAAGGTACATTGCGATGTCCATCGGAATACTCGGCCGCAAGGTCGGGATGACCCAAATTTACGACGAAGCAGGCCAGGTGGTCCCGGTGACGGTGATCGAAGCTGGCCCGTGCGACGTACTTTTGGTCCGGACCAAGGAGCGGGACGGATATGAGGCGGTGCAGCTCGGCTTTGCCGACAAGCCACGCCGCTTGGCCAATCGCAGCGACCGGGGTCAAGTCGCCAAGCTCGACAGCAAGCGCTCGAAGAAGCGATCTGCGGCCGGCGTCGAGCTGCTGCCCAAGGCCGGCTGTGAGCCGAAGAAATTTGTCCGCGAAATCAAGGGTGCGGCGGGCGAACTGGCCGTCGGCGGCCAGGTCAAAGTCGACGCCTTCGCCAAAGTCGCGTCGGTTGACGTCACCGCCACCTCGAAGGGCCGCGGCTTCACGGGTGCCATGCGTCGGCACAACTTCTCCGGCCAGCGGGCCACCCACGGCGTGAAAAAGTGCCACCGGGCGCTCGGCGGCACCGGCCGCAGTGCGTTCCCCAGCCGCGTCGTCAAAGGCGCCGGCATGCCGGGCCAATACGGCAACGCCCAGTCGACGACTCGCAATCAGAAGGTTGTTCGCGTCGACGCCGAGAACAATTTGATTTTGATCCGCGGTGCGGTTCCGGGGCCTAAGGGCGGTTTTGTGATCATCCAAGCCACGAACATGTTATGAAAGTCTAGGGTTGAGAGTTGAGCGTTGAGAGTCGCAAAACCCTCAACCCTCAACTCTCAACTCTCAACCAACCATGCCGAAGCTCAATATCCTGGATCGCAAGGGCAAGAAAGTGGGGACGTACAACGTCGAGCCCACCGATTTCGCTCCGCGCATCAACAAGCAGCTGTTGCACGACGCGGTGGTGATGTACCAGGCCAACGAGCGGCAGGGTTCGCACCAGACGAAGTCGCGCGGCATGGTCGCCGGTTCGACGAAGAAAATGTATCGCCAGAAGGGAACGGGCAACGCCCGGGCCGGCTCGAAGCGGAGCGGCATCCGCCGCGGCGGCGGGCACATTTTCGCCAAGGTCAACCGCGACTACGGATACCGGCTCCCGCGGAAGGCGCTGCAGACGGCCACACGAATGGCGCTGGCGGCAAAAGTCCGCGACGACGAGTTGGTGATCATCGACGAGCTCTCGTTTGCCGAACCGAAGACCAAAGACATGGTCTCGGTGATCAAGCACGTGGGTTGCGACGGCGGCTCGCTGCTGGTGACCACGGCCGCTTACGATCCGACGGTGTACCGCAGTGCCCGCAATTTGGCCGGTGTGGCGGTCTCCCCGGCCGGCGAGATCAATGCCTACAGCGTGCTGCGGTCGCGGCGAGTGCTGGTGACCAAGGCGGCGCTCGACGCGCTAGTGGCCTCGGCGAAGTCGCACGCCGGTTCTCGGGAAGACGGCAGCGGCGAGAACGGTGCAGCTGCGGCCAAGCCGGCCCGCGCCAAGCGGGTGACGACCAAGCGTGCCGCCGCCCCGCGCAAGAGAGCACCCAAGAAGAAAGCGGCGGAGTAACGCGTCATGCCACGCCACGTACCACAAGCCACGAGCCTCAACCTCCAGCCGCATCAGATCGTGATTCGGCCGCTGGTGACGGAAAAGGGAATGCACCGCTCGACGCGCAACAATGCTTACGCGTTCGAAGTGAATCGCCTCGCCAACAAAGGCGACGTCAAGCGGGCGGTGGAAGAGCTGTTCGAGGTGAAGGTGCTCAAGGTGCACATCCAGAACCGCAAGGGCAAGCCGCGGCGGACGAAATTCCACCTCGGCCATACGGACAAATGGAAAAAGGCGATCGTCAGCCTCGACCCCGAACATCGGATCAATTTCTTTTAGGGGAGTTTCCAGTCGTCAGTCGTCAGTTTTCAGTAACTGACGACTGACGACTGATTACTGAAAACTACTGTCATGGGCTTGCGAGAATACAATCCGACGACCCCCGGCCGACGCGGCGCTTCGGTCAGCGACTTCGCCGAGCTCACGCCCGGCGCGAAGCCGCATCGGAAGTTGCTCCGCGCGATCACCAAGTCCGGCGGCCGCAATAACCAGGGCAAGACCACGTCGCGGTTCCGCGGCGGCGGCCACAAGCGGCGCTACCGGCTGATCGACTTCAAGCGGAACAAGGACGGCGTCGCCGCCAAGGTCGATTCGATCCAATACGATCCGAATCGCACGGCCCGCGTGGCGCTGTTGCACTACGTCGACGGCGAGAAGCGTTATATCCTGGCCCCGGCCGGGCTCAACCAAGGCGACACGGTGATGAGCGGCAAGGACGCGCCGCCGACGGTGGGCAATTGCCTGCCGCTGGCGCAGATTCCGCTCGGCACGGTGATTCACAACGTTGAAATGCAAGCCGGTTGCGGCGGCGTGTTGTGTCGCAGTGCGGGCACCAACGCGACGCTGATGGCCCGCGAGGCCGGTTGGGCGCAGATCTCGCTTCCCAGCGGCGAGATTCGCCGGATTCCGTCGGCCTGCCGGGCCACGATCGGCGCCACAAGCAACGGCGACCACTCGGGCATCGTCATCGGCAAGGCAGGCCGCAAACGCTGGCTGGGTCGCAAGCCGCACAACCGTGGCACGGCGATGAATCCGATCGACCATCCGCATGGCGGCGGTGAAGGTCGCACCAAGGGCGGCCGCCACCCGGTGAGCCCCACCGGCAAGAGCGCCAAGGGCGGAATGACGCGCAATCGTCGCAAGCCTTCGAACAAAGCCATCGTCCGCCGCCGCCGTTCGCGGCGCTACGGCGTGCAGAAATTACATACGAAGTAGTGGAGATAGTCATCAGTTATTAGCTGTTAGTCAGAGTTGACGGCAGTTTGACTAAAGGCTGAAAACTAAAACTGAGAGCTTAAATCATGGGCCGTTCACTTAAAAAGGGACCGTACGTCGACCCGAAGCTGTACGGCAAGGTCGAAAAGCAGAACGAGTCGGGCATTAAGGATCCGATCACGACTTGGGCGCGTCGCTGCACGATCATTCCGGAGTTTGTCGGCCACACGTTCATGGTTCACAACGGCAAGACGCATATCAAAGTTTTCGTCACGGAAGACATGGTTGGTCACAAGCTGGGCGAGTTTTCGCTCACCCGTAACTTCCGCGGCCACGGCGGCAGGGCCAAGGAAGCAGCAGCTGGTCCCGGCGGCGGTGGCGGGGGCAAGAAGTAAGGTTGCGGCGATTTTGCCTCATTGCAGACTTGGGATACAGAATTTTGGGAAGACGTGTCATGGCCTACAAAGCAACACATCGACATGCTCAGATCAGCGCCCGAAAGGTGCGGCCGCTGGCGGACCTGGTCCGGGGCAAGCGGGTGGACGATGCGCTTGCCATTTTGAAATATCAGCCGCAGCGCGGCGCTCGGCTCTTGGAAAAAGTGATTAAGAGTGCCCTGGGCAACGCCGAGGATCAGCGGGCCCCAAACGTGGCGGGCCTGCGGATTATCGACGCCCGGATCGACGGTGGGCCGATGTTCAAACGGCTCCGCCCGCGAGCCCGCGGCATGGCCCACGTCGTGAAGCGGCGATTTGCACATATTTCGGTCGAAGTGGAGTAGTTAGCCGGCGGGCTTGTCCCGCCGAAAAGTCGCGGCGGGACTAGCCCGCCGGTTAACGAGCATCGTTCGACTAGTCAGATCGGCAAGTGAGTTATGGGTCAAAAAGTCAATCCAATCGGTTTCCGCACGGGCATCATGATCGGCTGGAAGAGCCGCTGGTATGCCTCGAAGCGCGAGTTCTCCGACTTGCTCTTGGAAGATTTCAAGATCCGCAAGTACGTGACGGACAAGTACCGCTTCGCCGGCATCCCGACCGTCGAGATCGAGCGGACCCGCGACGAGGTGAAGGTCGTGCTGCACGCGGCCCGGCCGGGCGTGATCATCGGCCGCAAGGGCCAGCAGGTCGATCAGCTGCAGGACGAATTGCAGAGCCTCGTCGGCCGGCGGATCAACATCAAGATCGAAGAAATCGCACGTCCGGAGATTCAGGCCCACTTGGTGGCCGAGGAAATCTCCGAGCAGCTCTCGAAGCGGGCCAGCTTCCGCCGCACGCTCAAGCGGGCGATCGAGCAGACGATGGAAGCCGGCGCGAAGGGAATCAAGATTCAAATCTCGGGCCGCCTCGGCGGCTCGGAAATGGCCCGGCAAGAAAAGCAGATTGCCGGGTCGATGCCCTTGAGCACGCTGCGGGCGAAGATCGACTACGGCTTCGTCGAAGCGGCAGACGGCTCAAGGCAATATTGGCGTTCAAGTGTGGGTTAACCAAGGCGAGTACGAGGACCAGGCCGATGGCGCTGATGCCCAAGAGGGTCAAGCACCGAAAAAGCCAAAGAGGACGTATAAAAGGTAACGCCACGCGGGGTAACCGCGTCGTCTTCGGCGAGTTCGGTTTGCAGGCGACACAGGGCGGCTGGGTAAGCGCCAGACGATCGAAGCGGGTCGTATTGCGGCAACGCAGTACATCCGCGGCGAAGGAAGATTGTACGTCCGCATTTTCCCGCACAAGTCGGTGACCTCGATTCCGCTCGAAACCCGCATGGGCAAGGGCAAAGGCGAGCCCGAGTACTGGGCGGCGGTGATTCGGCCGGGCACGATCCTGTACGAATTGGGCGGCGTCACCGAGGCGGCGGCCAAGATGTGCCTGGCGCGCCTCGCCCACAAGATGCCGATCCGAGTACGAATGGTCCGCCGCACCGGCTAGTTGAGAGAATTTGCCATT
The DNA here is from genome assembly GCA_963808175.1 of uncultured Planctomycetota bacterium. Lineage (GTDB taxonomy): Bacteria > Planctomycetota > Planctomycetia > Pirellulales > Lacipirellulaceae > DASYDU01. Next base: position 148,629 of record CAWEEU010000002.1, read on the forward strand.
TAGCGGGCGAGCTTGCTCGCCGCGAAGAATAGAACGAACCATGGCCAAAAGCGAAGATCTCCGCGACATGAGCGACGAGCAGTTGGGGCTGACCCTCAACGAGGCCGTCGACAAATGGTTCCGGCTGAAGATTCAGTCGCAGACCGAGCGGCTCGACGCGCCGAGCGAGCTGCGGCGGAACCGGCGGATCGTCGCCCGGATTAAGACCATCCAGAATCAACGAGTCAAGAAAGCGGCAACGGCCGCGGCCAAATAAGCAGGCCTGAGACAGGCCCTAAGAGCAGGTTAGTCATGCCCAAGCGACAAATCATCGGTCTGGTGACCGGCGACAAGATGCAGAAGACGCGCCGCGTCGAGATCGAGCGGCTGGTGCGCCATCCGAAATACGGCAAGTTCCTCCGCCGCCGCACGGTCTGCCACGTGCACGACGAGAACAACGAGTCGCAGATCGGTGACACGGTGGAAATCATCGAGTCGCAGCCCCGCTCCAAGACCAAGCGTTGGGACTTCGTGCGGGTCGTTTCGAAGAGCCAGCAGGTGGACATCGCGGCCATGCGGGCGGCGGCCAAGCTCGAGGAAACCGCGGCAGCCGAAGGAAATATTTAACTGGCAGGACTGGTTTGCCAGTCGCTCGCCGTGGTGGAAGATCATGATTCAAATGCAGACCAGACTCGACGTCGCCGACAACACCGGCGCCAAAGAGGTGATGTGCATCAAAGTGCTCGGCGGCAGCCGCAAGCGGGTGGCCGGGCTGGGAGACATCATCGTCTGCAGCGTGAAGAACACGCTGCCGACGAGCGAAGTCAAGAAGAAGGCCGTGGTGCGGGCGGTGATCGTGCGGGTCAAGCATCCCACGCGCCGGCCGGACGGCAGCTACGTGCGGTTCGATTCGAACGCCGTGGTGCTGATCGACGCCGACAAGAACCCGCGCGGCACGCGGATTTTCGGCGCGGTGGCCCGCGAGCTCCGCGACCGCCGGTTCATGAAAATCGTTAGCCTCGCCAGCGAGGTGGTTTAAGGGAGTTGTCAGTTTTCAGTCGTCAGTTCTCAGTGCGAGGACTGAAAACTGAAGACTGAAGACTGAAGACTAACATGTTGATTCGAAGCGGTGATACCGTCGAAGTGATAGCCGGTGCAGACCGGGGCATCAAGAGCCGCGTGCTGCTGATCGATCGCGCGGCGGGCAAGGCGATCGTCGAAGGCGCGGCGCGGGTGTACAAGCACGTCCACCGCAGCCAGAAGCACCCGCAGGGCGGCCGGCTCAGCAAAGAGATGCCGGTGCAATTGTCGAACCTGGCGTTTTATTGCACCACGTGCAACAAAGGCGTCCGGCTCGGCGCCCGCTTCACCAAGGATGGCAGCAAGGAACGCTTTTGTCGCAAGTGTGGCACCGGCGTGGGCGAGATTTCGCCCGCCAAAGCCGCGCACGCGACAGCCGCCAAAAAGTAACCGGTAGTTGAAATCGTACAAGTACCAGATTTAGCGGTGGAGCTTGCTCCACGTGACCCCATGGCAAAAGCAGCAGCACCTACGGCTCCCACGCCGGCACCCACGCCGCGGCTGCAGGAGCGATATCAAAAAGAGATCGTGCCGGCGCTGGCCAAGCAGCTCGGCCGCACCAATCCGCACGCGATCCCCAAGCTCGAAAAGATCGTGGTGAGCATGGGTGTTTCGAGCTCCGTGACCGACAAGAAATTGATGGAAGAGGCGGTGAACGCGCTGGGCGAAATCACGGGCCAGAAGCCGGTCCGCTGCAAGGCGAAGAAGAGCGTGGCCGCGTTCCGCGTCCGCGAGGGCATGGACCTGGGGGCGAAGGTGACGCTCCGCGGCCGGCGGATGTACGAGTTTTTGGACCGCTTGATTTCGTTGGCCTTGCCGCGGGTCCGCGACTTCCGCGGCCTGAAGCCGAACGCCTTCGACGGCAACGGCAACTACAGCCTGGGCCTCAACGAGCAGCTCGTGTTCCCGGAGCTCAACCCGGACAAGTACACGCGGGTCCAGGGAATGAACATTGCGTTTGTCTGTTCCTCGCACTCGAACGACGAGTCGCGGGAACTGTTGAAGTATTTGGGGCTGCCGTTCCAACGTGAAGGTTCGGCCGCGTAACGATTTTTTCACGCCCTGCATTGGGAAAGAGACCCTCGTGGCAAGTAAATCCAAGATCGCCAAGGCCAAACGCCCGCCGAAGTTCAGCACCCGTGCCGAATCCCGCTGCAACCTGTGTGGCCGGCCACGAGCGGTGTACCGCAAGTTTGGCTTGTGCCGGATTTGTTTCCGCAAATTGGCGGACCAGGGGAAGATTCCCGGCGTGCGGATGGCGAGTTGGTGAGCAATTAGGTGTCAGGTGTCAGGTGTCGGGTGTCAGAGCATCCGATGGCTGATGCGAGACACCGGTGAGTTTTTAATCTGACACCTAACACCCGATACCTGAAACCTAGATATGATGACCGACCCGATCGCCGACATGCTAACCCGCATCCGCAATGCGGTGCGGATCGAGCATCCCGAGGTAAACATGCCGCTCTCCAAGGTGAAGCGCGGCCTGGCCGAGGTGCTCAAGCGTGAAGGTTACATTTGGGACTGGCACGAAGCGGAAGAAGAAGGTGCGCCGAGCAAGCAGCTCTCGATTCAGCTCAAGTACGGGCCGAACGGCGAGCGCGTGATCCGGCACATCAAGCGGGTGAGCAAGCCGGGCCGCCGGGTCTACAGCCCCGCGACACGCTTGCGCCCCGTATTGAACGGTTTGGGAATTTCCATCATCAGCACCAGCCGCGGAGTGATCAGCGACCGCGAGGCGCGGCAACGCAACCTCGGCGGCGAAGTGTTGTGCGAAGTGTGGTGAGAAGAAGCTGTTAGCTATTAGCCGTTAGCTGTTAGCCAGAGGAGGCGGCAGTTTGGCTAAAAGCTAATAGCTGACGACTAAGAGCTTAATACAATGTCCCGCATCGGCAAAAAATCGATTCCGCTGCCTGCCGGCGTGAAGGTGAACATCGCCAACCGCGAGGTCACCGTCGAAGGAAAGCTCGGCAAACTGCAGTACCGCCACCGACCGGAAATCGACGTCAAGTTCGACGCCGAGAGCAATTCCGTGGTTTGTTCCCGCAGCTCCGAGGAGCGGGAAATCCGCGCCTATCACGGGCTCACCCGGGCGCTGGTGGCGAACATGATCCAGGGCGTCGCCGAAGGTTACGAGAAAAAGCTCGAAATCCAGGGCGTCGGCTATTTGGGAGCGATCCAGGGCAAGGTGCTGCAACTCCGCGTCGGCTTCGCCAACGAAGTGCAGAAGCCGATCCCGGACGGGCTCACGGTCACTTGCCCCGATCAGACGCATATCGTGATCAAAGGCATGGACAAACAGCAGGTCGGCCAGTTCGCGGCCGAAGTCCGCGCGGTCCGCAAACCCGAACCGTACAAAGGCAAAGGCATCCGCTACGACGGCGAAGTGGTCCGCCGCAAGGCCGGCAAGACGGCCACGTAGCAACGAAATGTTGCGCGCCGGCGGCCACGCCCGAGAGTGCAGTGCGATGGTCGGGATCCGCCCCTCGCAACGGCGTCGAACCACCCGGTCGCTACCAGCAAGTAAGAACTATCATGGAACACCAAAAGAAAATCGCCGCCCAGCGCCAGCGCCGTGCATTTCGCGTCCGCAAACGGACTCGCGGCACGCACGACCGGCCCCGCCTCTGCGTCAGCCGCAGCCACAAGCACATCGCCGCTCAGATCATCGACGACCTGGACGGAAAAACGCTTGCCAGCGCCTCGTCGCGGGACAAGCAGCTCGCGGCCAAGCTCAAATACGGCGGCAACCAGTCGGCGGCTCAAGTCGTCGGCAAAGCCCTGGCCGAGCGGGCCACTCAAGCTGGCATTACCGCCGTTGCTTTCGACCGGGGTCCATACAAATTCCACGGCCGAGTCGCGGCGCTGGCCAACGCGGCCCGCGAAGCCGGCCTGCAGTTTTAGCGATCACTTCCCACCGGGCATTGACTAATCGTCGATTCACTTTGAATACCGTTTAACCAAGGAAAATTGTCGTGGCAGCCGTAACCAAAGATCGTGTTCAAGGTGAACTTGGCGAGAGCATCGTCGCGATTCGCCGTTGCGCGACGGTCGTCAAGGGTGGCCGCCGCTTCAGCTTCGCTGCGATGGTTGTGGTCGGCGACGGCAAGGGCAAAGTCGGCTGGGGCTACGGCAAGGCCAACGAAGTGCCGCCCAGCGTCGAGAAGGCCCGCAAGGAAGGCATGCGGAGCATGGTCACGGTCGCCCTGGAAGGTTCCACGATTCCCCACAAAGTGGAAGGCTTTTACGGTACGGCCCACGTCGTGCTCGTGCCGGCTTCGCCCGGTACTGGCGTGATCGCCGGGACGGCCGTGCGGGCCGTTTGCGAGTCGGCCGGCATCCACGACATCCTCACCAAGAGCTTCGGCTCGAACAATCCTGTGTCGCTGGTCAAGGCGACGTTCGCCGCGCTCGCTCAACTGCGGCCGAAGCAAGACGTCGAGCGCCTGCGGGGAGTGACCCTTTCATGAATCTCAGTGACGTCCATCGCGGCATCAAGAAGAACAAGGCCCGCAAGCGGCTGGGCCGGGGAATCGGCTCGGGCCAGGGCAAGACGGCCGGCCGCGGCCACAAGGGCCAGAAATCGCGAGCCGGCACGTCCTATTCGCCGGTCTTCCAGGGTGGCACGGCCCCGACCGTCATCAAAGTCCCCAAGCGCGGCTTCCACAACAAATGGGCGATTCGCATCGCCGCCGTGAACGTCGCCGCACTGGAAGAGCATTTTGCCGCCGGCGACGAGATCACGCCCGAGAGCCTGGTGGCCAAAAACCTCACCAAAGGCCGCTTCGACGAGCTCAAGCTGCTGGGCGACGGCGAGCTGACCAAGAAACTGAAGGTTTCCGCGCATCGCTTTAGCGAATCGGCCAAGGAAAAGATCGAAAAGGCCGGCGGACAAGCGATCGTGATCCCGGGGCCGGCGCCGGTGGTGAAAAACGTCAAGCGGACGAAGAAGAAAACTGCAGCGGCGACCAAGTAGAATCAACTTGTAAGGGAAGACAAAGCCGACACCCACAGTCCGCCCGCCAGCGGCATTCCAGCGGCCTCGGTCGTCGGCCAACAAGCAACGACGGATTGCGACTATGTGGGAAAAATTTCGCGTCGTTTGGCAGATTCCCGAGCTGCGTCAGAAAATCTTGCTGACGCTGCTGATGCTGGCCGTCTACCGCGTCGGTTTTCAAATTCAGCTGCCGGTGATCGACCAGGCGGCGGTCAAGAAGTTCAGCAGCCAGAGCGGCGGACTGAGTGACATGCTGGCGGCCGTGGCCGTGCTGAGCGCCACGCAGCTCGACAACGTCACGATCTTCGGCCTGGGGATCATGCCGTACATTTCGGCGTCGATCATCTTTCAGCTTCTGGCGAGCGTCTATCCGCCGCTCGAACAGCTGCAGAAGGAGGGCGAAGCCGGTCGTAAAAAGATCAACGAGTATACGCGCTACGCCACCGTGTTCCTCTGTTTGTTTCAAAGCTATTTCTACCTCCGCTCGTTCATTATCCCCCAGGGCTTTGTGCTGCAGACCTTCCAAACTTCCAGCGGCGACATGCTCTTTAGCTGGCAGTTGATCTCGGTGCTGACGATGACCGCCGGCACCGTGTTCTTGATGTGGCTGGGCGAGCAAATTGACGAATTCGGTATCGGCAACGGAATCAGCTTGCTGATCATGGCCGGCATCTTGGCCCGCATGCCGGGAGCCGGTTGGGAGCTGTTACAGAAGGCCTCGCTCGAGCTGGGCGGCGGCGGCAGCAAGCTGGGCATCGAGGGCCTGGTGCTCTTGGCCTGCATGTTCGTCGCCGTGGTGATGGGAGTGGTCTTCATCACGCTCGGCCAGCGGCGGATCCCGATGCAGAGCGCCAAGCATGTCCGCGGCCGGAGAGTCTACGGCGGCACCCGCCAGTACTTGCCGCTCAAGGTCAATCAGGCCGGCGTCATGCCGATCATCTTTGCCAGCAGCTTGATGATGTTCCCGCTGATCATCTTGCAGAATCTGCAGAATGTGCAGTGGAGCGAGGGTTGGTGGAAGGATTTCGTCAGCTGGTCTCACGAAGTTTTCCATCGCAGCGGCTTCATCTACAACGTGACCGAGTTGATTCTGATCTATTTCTTCTGCTACTTCTGGACGGCGATTACGTTCAATCCCAAGGACATGGCCGACAACCTCAAGAATTTCGGCTCCTTCATCCCCGGCTATCGGCCCGGTAAACGCACGGCCGACTATCTCGAAAAGGTCATGGTTCGGATTACCTACGTTGGGGCGGGGTTCCTGGCGGTCGTGGCCATTATCCCCACGCTGATTTCCTCGTCGCTCGACGTAGGTTGGGTGCTGGCCAGCTTTTACGGCGGAACCAGCCTGCTGATTGCCGTGAGCGTTGCGTTCGACCTGGTGCAGAAAATCGACAGCCATCTGGTCATGCGCAATTACAAGGGCCTGCTGGAATAGTCGAGGATCGAGAGTCAAGTGTCGAGGGCTCGGCGTTTCCGGCTCTTGACGCTCGACTCTTGACTCTCGACCCTCTAATCATGCGCATCGTGTTTGTCGGGCCGCCGGGTGCAGGAAAAGGGACACAGGCCCAACGGCTCAAGGACTATCTTGGCGTCTCGCACCTCTCGACCGGGGACATCCTCCGCGAGGCAGATCAGGCCGGCACCGAGCTCGGCCGCCGGGCCGCCGAGTTCTTTCGCGTCGGCAAACTCGTGCCTGACCATCTGGTGGTGAGCATCGTGGCCGAGCGGCTGGCGCATGCCGATTGCCTCGATGGCTATTTGTTTGACGGCTTTCCTCGGACAGTCGCCCAAGCTCAGGCTTTGGATGCGATTCTCGACGAGCAGCGGATGCCGCTCGATTTGGTCGTCTCGATCGAAGTCCCGTCGGAGGAGATCTTCCAACGGCTGGCTGGCCGAGGCCGGCAGGACGACGAAGTGGAAACGATTCGCGAGCGGCTCGAGCAATACCGCGCCCTCACCGAGCCGCTGACCGACTATTATGAGCAAAAGGGGATCTTGCGTAGGATCGACGGCACCGGTTCGCCCGATGAGGTGTTCGAGCGGATCAAGCAGGCGGTGGAGATGGCCAGACAGACCTCCAGCTAGCACGCATTCGAACCCGCGGCGGCAATTGGGTACAATGACAATTTGCAGCGAGGACCGGACGGCGACGGAGAATTTGAGCGGTGTTGAATTTGAAATCGGATCGTGAAATCGGCCTGATGCGGCAGGCCGGGCTCTGTGTCTGGCAGGCCCATCAGCTGGTCCGCGATGTCGTCCGTCCCGGTGCGACCACCGGCGACGTCGACGCCGTGATTAGCGACTATTTCGCCCGCTGTGGCGCCGAACCGCTATTTCTGAATTATCCGAATCAGGAAGTGGGCAAAGTGCCGTTTCCCGCCGCCACCTGCACCAGTGTCAATGAGCAAGTGGTCCACGGCATCCCCAACAACAAGCCGCTAGTCGAGGGCGACATCGTCAGCGTCGACACCGGCTGCCGGCTGAACGGTTGGTGCGGCGACGCGGCCTGGACCTATCCGGTCGGCCAGATTTCGCCCGCCGTCCAGCGGCTGCTCGACGTGACGCTGGCCACGCTCGAATTGGCGTTCGACTTGATGCACACCAAGAGCAAATGGAGCCAGGTCGCCCGAGAAATGGACATCTACGTCCGCGACCACGGCTATCACACGGTCGAGTGCTTCGTCGGCCACGGCATCGGCCGGCAGATGCACGAGGATCCGCAGGTGCCGAATTTCTTGAGTCGTGGACTGCGCGGCAGCGGCGACTTTCGGCTCGAACCGGGCCTGGTGATCGCCGTCGAGCCGATGGTCAACGTCGGGAACCAAGCGGGTGAAGTTGCACCGCGATCACTGGACCCAGTCGACGGCCGACGGCAAACCAAGTGCCCATTTCGAGCACACGATCGCCATCACCCGCGACGGCCCGGTCCGGCTCACCGAAGCCCCCACGCCGGCCGAGGCGGCCAGCCTGGTCACCTAATCACCCGGATTGCCGATTCGAGTTAGCAGGCCGGCTCGTCCGGCCGCCGATTTCCGCGGATTGCGACAGCCGCCTGGCAGACGGGCTGTCGCCGACGGGCCCGAGGGCCCGAACCGCGGAGCAAATTCCGTTCCAGGAGCCCTTGTCGGACCCGCCCCGGCCCCCGTATACTCAATCGTTTTCCACCAGTCCGAGAGAAATGACCCGTGGTGCCTGCGGCCTGCGGGCCGCCTTTCGTTTTGTCGAGTGAGTGTTGCCATGAAAGTCCGTGCCAGCGTCCGCCGTGTCTGCGACAAGTGCAAGATCGTGCGCCGCCGGGGCGTGGTCCGCGTCGTGTGCAGCAATCCGCGGCACAAACAGCGGCAAGGGTAACATTTGCCGCGTCGAGGCAGCGATGGTCGGCGCCATGCAGATTTAGCCGCGTTCGCTTGCGACGCGCGAATGGAGAATCATACATGCCACGTTTGCAGGGCGTCGACATTCCGCCGGATCGACCGACGGTCATTTCGTTGACCTACTTGTACGGCGTCGGTCCGAAGACGGCGCGCGAGCTGTGCCACAAGGCGGGCGTCGATCCGCAGGTCCGCGCCCGCGAACTCGGCGAAGACGAAGTCGCCCGGATCGCGGCGCTGTTGGACAAAGACTACGTGGTCGAAGGACAGTTGCGTCGCCAGGTGGCGCAGCACATTTCGCGTCTGCGGGACATCGCCTGTTACCGCGGCGTGCGGCATCGACGCGGTTTGCCAGTGCGTGGTCAGCGGACCCGGACCAACGCCCGCACCCGCAAGGGACCCAAGAAAACGGTCGCCGGCAAGAAGGGCGTCAAGGATCTACGGTAACATTCTGCGGAGGCGAGGGCGCTCCATCGTCGTGCAGCTCCCAATTTCCGCTTGCGGTTTAGCTAAATTACCCGCTCGACTTTGCGGGCACACGATTCAGGAATTGTCACATGGGCAAAGAAAAGACGGCTGGAGCCCCTGCCGCGAAGAAGAAATCGAAACGCAGCGTTTCGGTCGGCATCGCCTACATCGAAGCGACGTTCAACAACACCACGGTGACGATCACCGATACGAAGGGCGACACGCTTTGCTGGGCCAGCGCCGGCACGAGCGGCTTCAAGGGCAGCCGCAAGAGCACGCCGTTCGCCGGCCAGTGTGCGGCGCAGCAGGCCGCCGACAAGGCCAAGAAGTACGGCCTCAAGGAAGTCGAAGTCAAGGTCAAGGGCCCCGGCAGCGGGCGCGAGAGCGCGATCACGTCGCTCGAAGCGGCCGGACTGAAGGTCAAATCCATCGAAGATATTACGCCGCTGCCGCACAACGGCTGCCGGCCCCGCAAGAAACGCCGCGTGTAACCGCAGCACGAAATCCAGAATCAAAACGTACAAAGCTTTCAGACTATGGCACGATACACCGGTCCCGTTTGTCGACTTTGCCGCCGCGACGGCTTGAAGCTGTTCCTCAAGGGCACGCGCTGCGATTCGCCGAAGTGTGCGTTCGAGCGTCGCGAGGCCCCGCCGGGAATGCACGTCCAGCGCCGCGGCAAGCTCACCGACTACGGCGTTCACTTGCGCGAGAAGCAAAAGGTCAAGCATTACTACGGCGTGTTGGAGCGGCAGTTCCGCAAGTATTTTCACCATGCCTCGAAGAGCAAGGGAAACACGGGCGCCACGCTGTTGGCGCTGTTGGAATGCCGGCTCGATAACATCGTCCATCGACTCGGCTTCGGCCAAAGCCGCAGCCAGGCCCGCCAGTTGGTCGCACACGGGCACATCACCGTCAACGGTCGCCGCGTCGACATCCCCAGCTACCAGGTTCGCGTCGGCGACGTGATCCGCGTCAAGAATCGGGCCAAGAGCCTCGATCTCGTGCGCGGCGCGCTGGCCGAATCGAACCGCGACGTCCCCGACTTCCTCACCCGCAGCGAATCGCAAATTCCCGAGGGCATTGTCAGCCGGCTACCCTCCGCGGATGAAGTATCCATTCCGGTTCAGACCCAGTTGATCGTCGAGCTGTGCTCGCGCTAGTTGCGAGGCTTTGCTCGCGCTAGTTGCGACGCTTGGCTCGCGTTAATTACGAAATTGTGTTCGTGGTTGGCAGAGGGAGAATCGTCTGAGCGGGCCGGACGCTTAGCGACTCTCCGATACACCGACCGAACGTAGCACAGCTGATTATCGAGGAGACACCTCATGCATATCCGATGGCGTGGATTGGAATTGCCCAGCACCGTGGTTTGTGACGCCGCGACGCTCAGCCCGACCTACGGGAAATTTGTCGTCGAACCGTTCGAGCGCGGATTCGGATCGACGATTGGCAATGGCCTGCGCCGGATCCTGCTTTCGAGCCTCGAAGGCAGCGCGATCACGCAGATCAAAGTGCACAACGCCCAGCACGAGTTCACGACGATCAAGGGCGTGTTGGAAGACCTCACCGACATCGTGCTCAACGTCAAGTCGCTGGTGGTGAAGAACAACAGCGATTCGACCCGCGTGCTGCGGGTCGAGAAGAACACGGCCGGCCCGATCACCGCTGCCGACATCGAGACCGACGAGGCGGTCGAAGTCCTTAACAAGGATCATCTCATCGCCACGCTCACCGACGACGTGAAGTTCGTGATCGAAATGGTCGTCGAGAACGGCCGCGGCTATATTCCTTCGACCGAGCATAGCCAGAACATCCAGGAGATCGGCATCATCCCGATCGACGCCGTGTACAGCCCGGTCGTCCGCGTCCGCTACGGCATCGAGGAAACGCGCGTCGGTCAGAAGACGAACTACGACAAGCTGACGCTCGAGATTTGGACGAACGGCTCGGTGGCGCCGGAAATGGCCCTGGTCGAGGCGGCCAAGATTCTCCGCAAGCACCTCAATCCGTTCGTGCAGTACACGGAGCTCGGTGCCCAGGTCCGCTCGCCGGCCCGGGGCACCAGCGCCGGCATCGACGCAGCCATGGAAGCCAAGCTCAACATGAGCCTCTCCGAGCTGATGCTCTCGGTGCGGGCCGGCAACTGCCTGGAATCGGAAAATATCATGACCGTTCGCGATCTCGTGCGTCGCAGCGAAGACCAACTGCTCGAAGTCCGCAACTTCGGCGAAACGACCCTCACCGAAGTCAAGGACAAGCTCCGCGAGCTGGGGCTCCATTTGGGCATGCGGCTCCCTTCGGCGACCGTCGGTGCCCTGTAGAATCTCAGATCGCCGATGTGAGAATGCGTATGTAAGCGTTTCAGACATCAGCAATCTCACATCAAACATCTAACATCATCCACGTGCCATCATGCGACATCGACGTAAAGGCCGGATCCTCGGCCGCAGTCCAAGCCATCAGCGGGCCCTCATGAAGAGCCTCGCCAGCGCCCTGTTTCTCACCGAGCGCGACGCCGAGTTCGACGACAACAAGCCGAAGACCAAGGGGCGGATCATCACGACGATCTCCAAGGCCAAGGAAGTCCGGCCGCTGGTCGAGAAGTGCATCACGCTGGCCTGCAAGGCCCAGCAGGCGGAGGACGCCGCCCGCGAATTCGGCACCACCGCCGCCCGCGGCAGCGACGAATGGAAGAAGTGGCGCAAGAGCGAGCGTTGGGCCAATTGGAATTCGGCGATCGCGCCGTCGCTCGCCGCCCGCCGACGCGTGCTGATGCTGATCGGCGACAAGCAAGCGGTCGGCGTCTTGTTCCAGGAGATCGCCCCGCGTTTTGTCGATCGGCCGGGCGGCTACACCCGCATCGTGCGGCTCGCCAAACCGCGGTTGGGCGACGCCGGCACCCGGGCGATGCTCGAGCTGGTCGGCGTCCGCGACCGCGTCATCGAACGCAGCGTCCGCCCGACGTTCGAAGACGAAACATCGCCGGCCGAGCCCGCGGCCGCGACGTAGTTCTTCCTCGCGTTAGCCGGCGGGCTTGTCCCGCCGAGCTCCTCCGGGGCGTGTTAATCCGCCCTTGCTAGCACGCGCATCCTGCGATTGACGCTAGCGGTTTGCTTGCGTACTCTACGCGGCCCTCTTCTCGTTCGTCCGGAAAATGATCGGCGGATGCTGCGCGGCGGCATGCGCTCTGCGCGTGGATCGACATGCGAATCTCCTTGCCACTTCTCGCGCTGATGCTCTTCCTCCTCTCAGGCGGCTGCCAGCTGATGAGCGAGGAGGCGGTCGTCCAGGGCACCTCGCCGCTGCGGCCGGTCCGGCCTTCGCCCGACAGCATGCAGATGGAAGTCATCTGGGCCCGCTGCCCGCTCGACGACGCCGAGATGAACGACACCGTCTGGTCGGAGATCGATGAAACGCAAGTCGCGCCTGCCGTCCACCGCGAATTGGCGCGGAATGGATTTCGGGTCGGCGTGATCTCGGGCACGCCTCCCGACGCGATCGCCCGGTTGCTCAACATGCAAGCCGCCGATCCGGCGGCCGCGAAGGCCGACGGAAACCAGCTGGTCGACGTCGCCCACGAAAGCAAGATTCGCGGCAGCCGGCGAAACCTGCGCCGCGGCGAGCGGATGGAGATTCGCGCCTCGGAGAACCTGGCGTCGATGCCGCTGTTGATCGGCCGCGGACGGGAACTCGGCGGCCGCACGTTCCGCGACGCCCAGGCGATCTACGCCCTCACGATCGATCCGCAGCCGGACCAGACGGTGAAGCTCCAGGTGACGCCGGAGATTCACTACGGCCCATCGAAGCTTCGCTGGTCGGGCGGCGAAGACGGCATGGAAGTCGTGCTGCGGCAGCTGCCGATGCGCGAGCGCGAGATCTTCGACTCGATGCGAATGGAGGTGCGGCTCTCACCCGGCGAAATGCTGATCCTCGCCGGACTTCCCGATTCTGGCTGCCGGCCCGGGTATTACTTCCACACGGCCGATTCCCCCGGTGGCCGCGAGCAAAAGATCGTGCTGATTCGCCTGGCCCAGGTGCCTCAGAGCGACACGTTTGCAGGCGTGGTCAGTAAATAAAGTCTTGCACCGGCGTGGGAACTGAATCCATATCAATCGCGATCGCCGCCGAGGCGCCCGACGTTGAGCCGCCCGCGGTACGTTCCTGGAACGGCAGTCGGATGATAAACGTGGTTCCCTTGCCAGGCGCGCTTTCAACGTGGATTGAGCCGTGATGCTTGTTGACCACGATGTCGCGTGAGATGGTGAGACCCTGGCCCGTGCCCTTGCCGACGTCTTTGGTCGTGAAGAACGGATCGAAGATACGATTGCGGATCTGGTCCGGGATGCCGCAGCCGTTGTCTTCGATTTCGACGACGGCGAATCCCGCATCAGTCTTCGTGCGGATGACGATCCGGCCCTTCGTTTCCGGCTCGCTGCCGAGCTTATCGGCAATTGCGTCGGCGGCGTTCACCACCAGATTGAGCAGAACCTGGTTAATCTCGGCCGAGAGGCACATCAGCATCGGTAAATCGGGGTCGAGCTCGAACTCGACGTCGGCGACGTATTTCCAGCGGTTGCGGGAGATGGTGGCGGTGCTGCGGAGGGCTTCGTTAAGGTCGATTTCCACGCTTTGCTCGCCGCCTAAATGCGAGAATTGCTTCATCGCGCGGACGATTTCGATGATCCGCTCGACTCCGACCAGGCTCTCTTCGATCGCCTGGCCGATCTGCTCGCGGTTGAAGTCAAACCTAGTGCTGCGCTTCACCTCTTCGACCTGTCGACAACGCTCCTCCCAAGAGGCTTGAGGGCGCGAGGGGTCGAGAAGCAGTTCATAATTGTCGAGCACGGTGGTAAATTGGCCAATGCAATCGCGCAAAAAGCCGATGTTGTCGCCGATGAATTGCATGGGTGTATTGATTTCATGGGCGATCCCCGCCGCCAGCTGGCCGATCGATTCGAGTTTTTGTGCATGGGCGAGCTCCATGTGAAGCCGTTGATACTCGGTTAAGTCACGGAGGATTGCCGTATATGCTTCGCCGTTGCGGCACCGTCGACGGAAAATTCGCTCAAGCTGATCAGAGCGGAACCGTCGTGCCGTCTTTGCGGACGTGCGTCGAATTGGCGCGCACCCTCGCTTCTGCGCAGACCGTCCGCCCAGCTGCTTTTCCAAGAAGACGTGCCAAGGAACCCCCGCCGCCGTCAGGAATCAATCGAATGAAAATTGCTGCCTGACGAGTTGCTCTCGCGAGTACGCCCAGCAATAGGGTCGCACGAGGCGCCGTTGCACGAGTCGATCGTGCCGTCGTCGGAAAACGTGATGATACCATCCGCGGCGGTTTCGACGATCGCTCGCATCCGCTCTTCGGATTGCCGGGCCAGTTTTTCATGAGCTGCTTCGACAGCCCGTTTGCTCGACCACGACTTCGTCGAGCATGTGATTGAATTCGTCGAACAGCACTCCCAACTCGTCGTTGTCGACTTTCGAGACGCGAATCGAGTAATCCTGTTCTGCGGAAACCCGCTGGGCCGCGTGGGCGAGGGTCAAGATCGGTTGGGAAATGATCCGCTGCAATCGTGACGCGAGCAGGTGAGCCGCGCCGAAAGACAGCAACAGCACTAAGCCCATGCTCAAGGAATAACGCAAAAACTGCCGATAGACTCGTTCCATCGTAGCATGGAGTTGAAACGTGCCGATCCTTTCACCGGCGGCAACGATCGGCGTTGTCACGTTCAAATGGCCGTCGGCGTCAAAGCTAAGGCCATCGGTTGGAGACATCGAAGCAGTCTGGAGCGAAGCGCTGTCGAGTTCCGGGTAGTTCACGAAGCGGTGGCCATCGGCACCATAGATGCTCGCGGATTCGACCGATGGCTCCAGCGCAAGTGATTCGAGGATTTGTTGGGCCGATTTTTCGTCCTCAAAGGTAAGTGCCGCGGCCGAATTCGATGCCAGCACGTTAGCCAGCGCTGACATCTGTTCGACTAGAGACTCGCGTGCAGTGCGGACGTCGCTAATGACAAACGCCGCGTAGGCGAGCGCCAATGCCGTGGCTACGGCGGTCGCCACGAGCCAGGTCAGTTTCCGGTTGATCGAGGCATGTTGGAGGAATTGCATGAGGACGACTCCCATCGCGGGACGCAATCTTGTTGGTTCACTGGCTGGCGACGATCTTGGCCAATGCCAGCAGTTTGGAGCTGACTTTCAAGTCGTCGCGTTTGATCGCATCCGCCCCAAAGGCGAATCGCACCTTATTGCCTTCAATGAAGAACTGCGCGTTGCCGCCGCGCTGGACAAAGTCGTCCGCCTCGCCAACGACGAGCACGGGAAAGTGAAGCGTCGCCCGCAGCACCTCGTTCTGCTCTTCCAACGTTACCGATCTCGGGATGAACAGGATCTGGCACTTCTCGCCTCGGCGATGGAATGTCACAATGTGGACTTCAATCGGGCGGCCATCCACTTTTTTCGTGTGAGCAATTTCGTCGAGGATTGCACCGAAGGGATTGGTGCCGTAAACGCCGATGACAAACGGCGCGTCCTTGGACGTAAACGTGTTGGCGGGCCATTCGACGTAGTTCGAGAAGTGATATAGGAACGCGGCTTTAATCTGGTACTCGCGGTTGATGACGGCGGCGGGCTGCTGAGCCCAAACGGTCACAGGCAGTTCAATTATGATCAGCAGAAGCACCAGCGCGATCCAGCGCGTGGGCCGATTGAGCACCGCGGCGAAAGCGGCTGTGGTGGCCGAGCCGATTCGCAATGTAGCCCGCAATGAGAACATGTTTTGAGCGTTGGAACGCACCGAGCGAAGTCGGGTCAATATCTACGTCCAAGACGATACGTGCTGTTGATCTCAGGAACCACTTTGCTTCCGGTAAGTCGGTTGATTACGTCGGTGCGTTCGTCGTCGGGCGATTGATCCGATCGCGTCGTGCGAAGGTCCACTCGACTCCCGATCCGAGAGTGTCCGGCCAACCGTTCGTCCGTCAGATCACAGTGACCAGTACAACGAGTGCGCTGCTCCAGAGGACGCCAAGTTGCGCCGCAAGTCGAACCTGCCCCATGATGGCTGCCCAGAGACGTCGGTTGCCGAATGCGGTCCCCAGCTAGAACCAGTTTCAAAACCGACACAAGCACCCGGACGCTAGCGCGTTTCGGCTGATTTAATTAGCCGCGGGGCGCTAGCCCCCGGTTTTGAAACCGCTTCTAGGTAAGGGCCGCTGCTTAATCCTAGGTTTCGTCTGCCGGGAACCAGGGGCCCCAAGGAACTAATTGGCGGTCGGATTGTAGCGGCGGGGCCGACGCGGTGGGCCGACTGGCCCCGCCCAAAATCGGACCAGACAGCGGACGGAGTGATCTAGTGGCTTTCCCCCAGCGCGGCTATTCCGCGGCGGGCACTCCCCGCTCACGTCCCGAACCGCTCGAATCACGGATTCCAATCCACACACGATCCCTGTCCAATGGCAGTGGTTGCCCCGCCGCCAAACAATTTTCGCCGGACAGATGGCTGACGACTGACTGCTCGATTTGTCCTGCCCGCGGCTCGGACGATTGGGACGAATCGCGCTGCGCTTGGGGATTTTTGCGTTTTGTCCGAGCGTGATTGTTGACGCCACTCTGCAAGTCTTTGGCAGAGCGACGCTTGCGATCCGCCGGCCGCGGCGCGAACTCGCGCGGAGCGGACCATTGATGCGGGAGTTGTCCGCGCCGCTACGCGGCTCGACCTGGAAAACGCGGCGCTGCGTGCGCCAGAGCGCGGACAGAATCGAGCGACGAATTGTCCGCCAGTGTCCGGGAAGGCCGTGGAGAGCAAAGAGCGTAGAGCAAAGAGTTTCGACGGACGATACGTGCGCACCGCGACCGCTGGCCAATAGCTGACGGCTAACGGCTAGCAGCTTTGCGTTCGAATTGCCAAACAGCGAGTGGAGAGTACTGAACACCTGTGTACACCCAGCAGGAAACCAAGTCAAGCGCTGGAATTGGCCAGTGTTGTCTGGCAGCCGCGCGAAAGTACAACGACGCCCGTCCCCAGCGATCCGTCCCCAGCGATTCGGCACCGTGACGCAAAATCGCCAGAAATAGTCGCCGCTGTCTGCGAAGTCAGCGATTGTTCGATGCTCCGTCACATTCGACTGGTTTTTCCGAGCCAACTTGCGATCGGCGGGAAAAAGCGGCTTGTTTTTTCGAACTCGCCAAGTTTGTCGACGTAACTCCTTAAACTTTCCAACTCGCCAAGTTTTCGCTGGGGTCGTGTGTGGCCACGACTGAGGCAAATGGAGGCAATCGGCGCGCACCGCTAGCGCAGAGAGCCGCGACTGACGTGACGGCGCACCGCGACCGCTGGCTAAAAGCTGACGGCCGATGGCTGATAGCCGACAGCTCTAGTCTTTGAATTGCCAAACAGCGAGGGGAGGATACTGAACGCATGTGTACACCCAGCGGGAAGCCAAGTCAATCGCCAGAATTGGCCACCCCATCTGCGAGCTGGGCGAAATGAACAACGACGGCGGTCCGGAGGTATCCCTTCGGAACCCTCCCCCAGTGTTCCCAGCTCTCCTCCGAGAAACGTGCGTGCCCCTTACGCTCGCAGGCGTCGGCCGCTTTCCGTCATCCTACCAGTCGTAAAATGGCCGTTTTGATGGTCGTTTTTTCCTTGGTGTAGGTGACCCACGAATTTTTTTGATGTCTATTGAAAAGTATGGGTCTAAAAGGTAAACTTTCTTGTGTAAGGACACCGAACATGGATGTGTCGTTCGCCAACGCAAGACTGCACAAGCTGTGTAACTCAGCTAGCAAATTGCGCGGAAAGTACGGCCCCAGGATGGCGGCATTAATCGGGCAGAGGTTGGTTGAATTGGACGGTGCGGACACGTTGGCTGACATGATGCTTGTCGTCGGGGCTAGGTGTCATCCGCTCATTGGAAACTTAAAAGGGCTTTGGGCTGTCGATCTGGTCCATCCGGATCGGCTCGCATTTCGGCCAGCGAATGACCCGCTGCCGAAATTGCCCGATGATGGGCTCGATGTTGGGCGCGTTACAGCCGTCGAAGTGGTTGGTATAGGAAACTACCACAAGAGCTGAAAGGAAGGCACCATGGCAAAGACCAGATATACGTTTGAACCAGACTACGCGATTTCGCCGGGGGCAACACTTAAAGAGACTCTTGACGCGAAGGGACTTACTCAGGCAGATCTCTGCATGCGCAGTGGATTGAATCCTAAGACGGTTAGTGAAATCATCAGCGGCGCTGCCCCAGTCACGCTAGATACGGCAGAAAAGTTCGAGCTTGTGCTGGGTATACCTGTGCGCTTTTGGAACAACCGAGAACTTCGATACCGCGAGACGCTCGCGAGAGCGCAGGCGGCAGAGAGACTGGAAGAGGATGCGGCATGGCTTAAGTTGCTCCCTGTCAGCGTATTGGTGGAGCGAAACTACATGGTGCCAACGGCCGACAAAGCCGCCCAGGTGCGCCAGGCCATGAAGTTCTTTGGTGTTAGCAGTGTTGAAGCATGGCAAGTGACCTGGGGCAATCCCGTTGCCAAATACCGAGGCGGAAATGTTCAAAAGCGCCACCCAGGCAAGGTTGCAGCTTGGCTGCGCATGGGAGAACTCGAGGCTGAGAAGATTGCCTGCAAACCGTACGATGCTAAGAAGTTTCGGTCAGCACTGCAGGAGATTCGCAAATATGCTGACAAAGATATAGCCGAGTGGTATCCCGCGATGGTTCGGCTGTGTGCTAACGCTGGTGTGGCGGTAGTTTTTGTCAAGCAAATACCAAGCGCAAGCGTCAGCGGCGCAACGCGATGGGTATCGAAGGACAAGGCCGTCATCATGCTCAGCCTGAAGTACAGAACGGACGATCACCTCTGGTTCACATTCTTTCACGAAGCCGCGCACGTCTTGCTGCATGGAAAGAAGCAGGTATTCATCGAAGATGAGGAGAATAGTAGCGACGAATTGGAACAGGAGGCAGATAAGTTCTCGCGAGAGATTCTTATTCCAGTAGCCCACGAGAAAGAATTCCCACGACTAAAGGGACGCATCAATATCAGGACATTTGCTCAGTCGATCCGCCTCGCACCTGGGATTGTGCTGGGAAGATTGCAGCGGGACGGGTTTTTGTCCCACAAGTTCTGCCACGATTTGAAGGTGACAATCAATTTGCCAGACTGTGCCGGTCGAGAGTAAGTGAATACGCAGTTTCCGATGACTTTCTCCAATGGGCCGATAGCCTTGCGGGATTTTCACCACAGATTGATGTGGTTCACGGCGGAGTGCATGGAATGATAGGGCATCCGCAGTGGGATGCCTCGAAGAACTAATATGCTGTCGCACCGGTCGATGGATTGAAGAAACACGTTGGGCGATTAGCCATGGAGCTAAAGCAACATGTCGACATTATTGAAAAGGTCCTTCGATGAGCAACTTTGGGATGGAGTTAGTGAGTATCTCAAAGCTCATCCGAACGCTACAGAACTTGATAAAGATGAAATCGCGCGATGGCTCATTCACAATAAGAGCTACCAGCTTGAAAAGCAGCAACGGCAGAAGTTTTTTGCAAGGAAAGTCGCACGTTTGCTCGGCAAGCGAAAAGTTCGCGGGCCGGCTGGGAAGTTGGTCAGTGAGTTTCATGCGGCTAAGTGCATTGACGGAAAAAAGAAACAGAAAACACTTTGGGCTCACCACCTGAAGATGACCTCTTCATTCGCCAATACGTCGTTTGAGCAACGGCAAAAGCAAGCCGAAGGGTTTTGCCGATCTATGCATAATGACGCGACAGATGTGAATGCAAACAACCCCAATCTCGCATAATCCGGTTCAACTCAATTGAACTACAACTATGTCCAAGGAGAGGAGAGCCGCGAAAGGCTCAGACTCTGCCGGACCTTTCAGCAATTACGCAGTCGCTAGATATGTCGCCACGGAAGAAGGGGCGAAAAAAGCAAGACCCTGATGAAGACGCTGCCTTTGGAGCGAAGACGGTCTACGGCCGGAAGCTCACAAAGAAGAAACCGCGTTAGCCGCTTTCGCCCGCCCACGACCCTAGACCGGCCACTATCCGCATTGAATAGAGCGCTCCATGGAAACCACGAAGCTGGATCTTTATGATACTCTTAATCGCATGGGCTCGGAAAATGAGGCCGTTGTGCGGATCAATGTATTTGCCCGTCTTAAATTGCTGAAAATGGTCGAGATCAGCGAAGATGGTCGGCCGCGTCTCACCCCCTATGGACAGGAGTGCTACGGGAAAATCAATTGGGGCGACGGGCGAGTGCCCGATTTTGAGTAGCCGCCCGACAACGCTTGATTCGTCGCCTGAGGACTAAACTGCATTTCGATTCTGGCGTCATTTCGGGAAGTTGGCGAAGCGATGTTGGGGGCATTCGCGCGATGGCAACGTGCGGCAATCAGTGAGGAATCGGTGCATCGTGCGTTGCGTTGGACACGTGATAGGCAGCCGCCCGGCGGGCAGGAAACCGGGGCAGGATCCCGGTGGACATCCATCTTGCGTTTAGACTGTGGCGTCATATCGGGCATTGGGTGCGCAATGGTAGAGGTGTAACGCAATGACGACACGTGGGAATCAGTGGAGAATTCGCCGGCGTCGGTCGCGGCGGTGGACGCCAGATGTGCCGCCGCGAGGCGAGCGTACCGGGGCGGATGGGTAGCCCCGGATCCTCCGCGAAGCGGTCGAAAAACGGTCGAAAGACCAGAAATCCCTGGCTCAAATGTCCCTTATTGACGAATGTATAGGAATGACCAGGACATATTATTGACTGTGGAGTCCTGTCCGCCAAAGGCAAGGAAATAGGGCTGTGACGTGCCGACAGACCTCCCACTCCCAAACAGCCTGAAGGCGGATCATTGGAAAGTGAAGATCCGAGAAAAAGAGGTCCTCGAGCCGCCGCACGTCACGATTGTCCGCAGGACCGATGCTTGGCGAATTAACCTTCGAACCGGCGAATTCATGGACGCGAGGCCCAAGCCGGACACGGTTCCGGAAGAATTGCTGACTTTGATTCAAACTCATTGGGAATGGCTCAAAGATAGCTGGAACGAGAAGTATCCGAACAATCCCGTTGAGGGAAACGAGGACGAGACCGATGTCTAGCGCGATTTTACTCACACCGCCGAAGAACAATGAAAAGCGATACGGGTCACTTCAGACAGTCAAGGTCTCGTCAGAGGTGCGTATTCTGAGAATCCATTCCCCAAGCGGATAAGCATACGCTCTGGATTAGTGAGGATCAGGAATTAACGTCGAAGCTTCTCAAGGCCCTTAAGTGGCCTACGAAGCGATTGGGACGTGCTGTGCTGCTATTCAAGCCGCAGCTTGAGATATTGACTGCGCTTTCCGCTGCCTTTGATCGAGTTGCGTTTAGCTCGAATGGTGGATTCCTTTCGAGCGAACAGCTGGGCGAAGCACTTGTGGCAAAGAACCGAGCGGATCTGTGCATCGGTGGCTCGGTTGACAAGGGCAGCCAAACCATCACTTTATGGCGCGGCAATCTCGACTCGATCGTCGTTCCATTCTCGGCCTTCCCGGTATCGGGAGACGGAATCACTCCGAACTTTGATGACTTTGAGATCATCGATTACGGGCAGACTGTGCGCCTAGGTGAGTACGAAGCGGCTACAGATTCGGTTCTCTATGAGTACGATCCGAAATACCGACGTCGTAAGGCCAAGGAGCGAATCGCGTCTGAACAGGGAATCGGTGCTTCCATTCGACGACTCCGTAAGCAGCGAGGTCTTCGCAGAGAAGATTTCGCATCCGTATGCGATGCGAAGACCATTGCACGGATAGAGCAGGGTAAGGAGCATACGCCACGCCAGAGGACACTTGAGGGGGTTGCAGGCATTCTGAATGTACCTCTAGCTGAATTAAATACGTATTGAGCTCATTCCCAATGCTCAACGACCGCCGGCATGTCCGGTCCCTTGCCGCGAGAGGCAATTGGGCAAGGCCCAGAGCTGGCGGAAGCACGTTACCTCCACATGGCACCCGCGCTGCCTCTTGTGCTCCGCACACCGGTTGGGGCAATCGGTGCTGCCCGTTCGATTGAGACGCGCGGAGCAAGCTCCGCGGCTAACTGGCGGTGATTTCTGAAAGTAGGTTGGCGGCCCGCGGAGTGGGCCTGCTACTTTGCCGTGCTCGTGACCCGCCGGGGCGGGCCCTCCCCGGCGGCTATGGAAAACAGCTAAAATCATCGGTTCCAACCCACAGGCACCCCCAGCCGATCGGCGGCGGTCGCCCTACCGTCCGTCCAATTTTTGCCTAGCGAGGAGAATTTACGATGCCGCTCGTCCCGATGCCTTGCTATTGGATCATGCTGCGGAGAATGATTACGGCCTGGCTGCATTCAACGTCAACAACATGGAGCAAATCCAGGCGATCATGGAGGCCGCCAAGGAGACCGACTCGCCCGTGATCGTGCAGGCCTCGCGGGGCCCGGTCCTATTGCAGGACAACTACCTGCGGCACCTGATGTCGCCGCGGCGGAGCTCTATCCGAAGATTCCGATCGTCATGCACCAAGACCACGGCAACAGCCCGGAGACCTGAGAGCGCCATCGAGAACGGGTTCACCTCGGTGATGATGGACGGCTCGCTCAAGGCGGATGGCAAGACGCCGGCCGACTATGATTACAACGTGGCCGTGACGAAGGAAGTGGTCGAGGCGGCCCACGCGATCGGCGTGTCGGTCGAGGGCGAACTCGGCTGCCTCGGCTCGCTCGAGCAGGCGGCGGCGAGAAGGAAGATGGCCACGGTGCCGAGGGCGTGCTCACCCACGACCAGCTGCTCACCGATCCGGATGAAGCGGAGCGCTTTGTCGCCGAGACCGGCGTCGACGCGTTGGCGGTCGCCATCGGCACCAGCCATGGCGCTTACAAATTCACCCGCAAGCCGACGGGCGAAGTGCTGGCGATGGACCGGATCGAAGAGATCCACCGCCGGCTGCCGAATTGCCACCTGGTGATGCACGGCTCGAGCAGCGTGCCGCAGGAATTGCAGGACATAATCAGCCAGTACGGCGGCAAGCTGAAGCCGACCTGGGGTGTGCCGGTCGAAGAGATTCAGCGCGGCATCAAGCACGGTGTGCGGAAGGTGAACGTCGACACCGACAACCGGCTGGCGATCACCGGAGCGATCCGCAAGGTGCTCGTGGAGTCGCCCGAGAAGTTCGATCCCCGCGACTATCTCAAGCCGGCCCGCGAGGCGATGAAGAAGGTCTGCGTCGCCCGCATGACCGCCTTCGGCCAGGCGGGCTGGGGCTCGAAGATCAAGCCGGTCTCGATCGAGAAGTTCGTCAGCTACTACGCGATGGTGTAGGCGTTCGGTTTTTTTTTTTTTTTTTTTTTTTTTTTTTTTTTTTTTTTTTTTTTTTTTTTTTTTTTTTTTTTTTTTTTTTTTTTTTTTTTTTTTTTTTTTTTTTTTTTTTTTTTTTTTTTTTTTTTTTTTTTTTTTTTTTTTTTTTTTTTTTTTTTTTTTTTTTTCGATCCGATCGCCTAGCCATCCCCGTTGTGTCGCTACATGGAAAAAACAGCCCAGGCAAAAATCCTGGTTCGGCCGCAATTGGCTGTGGGTGGTGCCCGTGGGCTGCCTGTTGCCGTTTGTGGCGGTCGGCGGTTGCGTTACCGTGCTAGGTCGTTGGGATCTTTCGTGCGCTCGGTTCGTTCGGATCGAGTTCACCATGCTCGGTTGGCATGCTTGGAATTCTGAGAGCGCCGGCCTTTGGTGAGCCGGCTCGCTCGAGCGGTGCGTCCGGGGTTTTTGGTGAGACGGCAACATCAATGTTTCCACCGACGGGCGGGAATGCCGACGTGCACTATGACATTACCGATAGTCACCAAGGGCACGGGAACCGTCCATGCGGTGGCGTTTTACAAGGAAGCCGGTTCCTGGAAATTTCGCAGTCTTGATCGTGGAAAAAACGTCGAGCTTGAGAATGATCGACGTTTTTTTCACAGGAGAATTGGCGAAGCACAGCTCGCCAAGCTGCGATCTGACGGCTGATTCAGTTGATTGATTCATCGGAACCATGAGGCGGTGAAGAACAAATGTTCAGAACGCTAATCGGGGTCTTTCTTGTCGTAGTTCATCCCGGCGTTTGCCGCCGATTGGCCGCAGTGGATGGGGCCCGAGCGCGACAATGTTTGGCGCGAAGAGGGCATTGTGGCCGAGCTGCCGGCAGCTGGGCCGAAGATCGCCTGGCGGGCCCCGGTCGCGGGCGGCTTTGCCGGGCCGGCGGTCGCCGGCGGCAAGGTGTTCGTCACCGACTTCGTGACCAGCGACAACATCCACGTCGGCAACTTCGAGCAGAAGGAGTTCACCGGCAGCGAACGCGTGCTGGCCCTCGACGAGGCCACCGGCAAGGAACGGTGGAAGTTCGAGTACCCGGCGAAGTACAAGATTTCGTATCCCTGCGGCCCGCGCTGCACGCCCGCGGTGGCCGACGGCAAGGTCTACACGCTCGGGGCCGAGGGCAATCTCTACGCCTTCGACGCGGAGAGCGGCAAGGTGCTCTGGTCGCACGATTTCAACAAGGAGTACGGCACGAAGACCGATCTCTGGGGCTACGCCGGCCATCCGCTCGTGGACGGCAACAAGCTGATCTGCGTCGTCGGCGGCGACGGCAGCTACGTCGTCGCCTTCGACAAGGACACCGGCAAAGAGATGTGGAAGAATCTCACCTCGCCCAGCCAGGGCTACTCACCGCCGGCGATTCTCAACATCGCCGGCCAGCGGCAGCTCGTGCTGCTGCGGCCCGATGCCGTCACGGCCCTCGATCCCGAGACCGGCCAGGAAATCTGGTCCGTGCCGTACGAGTCGACCAACGGCCTGGTGGTGATGACGCCGGTGCTGTGGAACGACTACCTGTTCGTCGGCGGCTATGCGAACAAGAGCATGATGCTCAAGCTCGCGGCGGACGGCAAATCGGCCGAGCCGGTTTGGAAGGGCGATCCCGAGCACGGATTCTCGCCGATCAACGTGCAGCCGCAAGCTCGACGGCGACAATCTCTACGGCTTCGACCAGAACGGCCGGCTCTACGGCGTGAAGCTCCCGGACGGCGACCGACTCTGGGACACGACGGAGCCGGTCGGCGAACGGCCGGCCAACAGCGGCACCGCCTTCATCATCCGCCAGGGCGATCGCTACTTCCTGTTCACCGAGAACGGCGACTTGATCGTCGCCGACCTCACGCCCGCGGGCTACAAGGAAATCAGCCGGGCCCACATCCTCGAACCGACCGGCGACGCCTTCGGCCGTCCGGTCGTCTGGTGTTCTCCGGCGTTCGCCGACCAGAAGATGTACGTCCGCAACGACAAAGAATGCGTCGCGGTGGATTTGGTCGCGGAAAGATGGTTGTTTAGTTTGCCGACGGGACGGGCACTGCTTAGTGGTGACAGCCGCGACCGAAACCTTCGCCAA
Source organism: uncultured Planctomycetota bacterium (assembly GCA_963808175.1). Taxonomy (GTDB): domain Bacteria; phylum Planctomycetota; class Planctomycetia; order Pirellulales; family Lacipirellulaceae; genus DASYDU01. The sequence goes on from CAWEEU010000002.1 coordinate 173,954, forward strand.
CGAAACGCTACACTCCCCGTGAGGATTCCCGCAAGAATGCCGCCCGGCGCCTCGGTTCCGGAACAGCCCGTACAGTTACCTGAAACATTCCCTGGTTGTTCCGCCAATCAAAGCCATCATGCGTACCGAGGAACAATCGGGTTGCCCCTGCCGGTACGTGGAAGTCTTGCAAGACAGCATCGTCAGTCAGCCCGTCGCCAATGAAAAACGGCTGATTGAGTTGCGGCGAAAGACTGTGAAAATTGAAGTTGTCTGTCATGTCGAGCAGCCCGCGGGAGGCGATGACGCGAGGGCGTCGGTGTCGTCAAGGAACACGCCGACGAGGCGCGTCCGATTTGTTAAGTCCCGACTTTCCGAGCTCATCGAGTTTGCGTATGCAGGAAACCCGCGTTTCCATCCGGTGGGTGCAGTGGCTTGAGCGGATTGTAAGTTACGCGCCCGTCGCAGCGAATTGGAGAACGCCCGGGCTGAAAAGGAGTCCGACGGCGAAGACCGGCGAGTGGCGCGGTGCCGAATCGACGTGTTCGGCCATCGTGCCGTCGATCACCCCAGCGAGCCAGGGATTCGCCGTACCTGGAATGTCCAAATGGACCATCGGGGTCTTCGATCCCTCGGTCTCTACCAGTCGAACATTGTCGAAGTTCATTTGAACAAAATCGTACTCGCCTTCATTGATCCCACGGATCACGATGCCGACGTCACGACCCACGTAACCGGGAACCTGATGATCGACGTCCAATGTGTATTGGAGGTCCACCATGTTCGTCAGCGCCCCGCCTGGCGTCAATGCGCGGATGAAAACGTGCCCAAGTCGGCTCCACTTGACAAATCTCGGAGGCCGATCTCGTAAGTAATATCGGACCAGTCCAACCGATATCGGGCGCCCACGCCAACGTTCAGTTTGAAGATCTTACCACTTTCCAGCCTGGCGACGGGCTTTCAGATATAATCGCGCCGCGGCCAACTCCCTCGGCTGAAACGCCACTGCGATGAATGTTGAGAAAACCAAACTGGCCGCCGTGGAACGGCGACGGCAACGGTGGCAGCGAGTAGTAAAACTCATATTGTGGTCGATGGACCCCATAATTAATTCCATTTGAATCCGGAGCCAGCGCAGTCCATCCAGGGCCAAGGCTATCTCGCAGAAATAGGGGCTGGCCATTGACGTTCAATAGATCGGGGTCCTCGAAATCGGCTTTTATGCCAGCGGCTTCCAAATCGATCGGCGTAAATTCGACAGGGGCGGCATGGACGTCGCGCCGAGCGCCGAGCAGCCGGCCAACACCGCCAGCGCTGAAAAACAAATGGCTCGGATCTTCATGGCTGTGATCTCTAGTCTCGAAAATGACAATCGCACACGCAACGCGAGAACCGCGTTCAACCAACAGATGTGTACTAGTCATTAGCGAACGCCAGATTCGAACCAGAAGCTGGCCAACCATTTCAGTCAGCGACTGCCATGCATCTTGGGCGACGGGCGGAACGCAAACAGTCGCATTTGCCAAGAAATTCGCCCAGAAAAGTCGCCCACAAACCTTTAGGGTAAGGCTTCCCCCAAAGCGAGCAATCCAATTCTACGGAATGAGCTTCCGTTTTTTCGGCACATAGCGACAGAGCCCGTCGGCAATCAGGAGAGAAGTCCGGTTTTGGAACAGGCCGTATTGGTCGAACCACAAATGTGTATCGTTTGTCCCAATAAGTCGCATCACACCCGCTCCCCGAACCCGATGTCGTGCCCGTCGAGGTCCTGGATGCCGAATTCCAGGATGCCGTACGGCTTCATGCCCAGGCCGTAATCGATCTTCGCCCCCGCCGCCTTGAACTCCTCGAAGAGTGCCTTCGCATCATCTACCCAGAAGTACGCGTTCCACATCTGGTGGACGATCTGCCAATGCGGCTTGATCTGGCTGGCATCCTCGACCTTGGCGAGCATCAGGTAGTGCCCGTCGCGGTGCGTAATGCAGAAACTAGGCGGATCGCCGAAGAAGCCGTCGTACTTGAAGCCGACGCAATCACGAAAATAATTGGCCGACGTCACGACGTCGCTCACCAACAGCACCGGCGCACTCGCAGTAATCTTCGCCATATCACACCTCACAATGAGACTTTGCAGTGGCCTTGTTGACTAATTCCACTCGAACTGAGGCAGCCCGAGGTGGGTGAAACGGTTTAAGATTTTGCATCTCAGACGGGCTTCGGCCTGTTGGTTTTCGAGAATCCTGTTTTTCACATTTCCTCCGAAACAACACTTCATGCGATACATGGCGGTTTCCGCCAGGCTGCGTCGATGATATCCCACGTCTTCCTTCCACCGTTTCCGACCAACTCGGCGAATCTCGCGGATCGCTTCGTCACGCTCCAAAGGCGGCTGGCTCGAGTTGCCGTGTTGCTTGATTTTGGCATTGCGACGCGGAGGAATGATCGGCTCTATCTCGTCGGCGCCGAGCGTTTCGTACACTTTCCACTGATCATAGGCCCCATCGCCGGCAAACGAATTGATGGGCGAATCAATCTGCTCCAGCAATTCCTCCACTTGGTCCGCGTCGTGCCCACAGTTTTCCGTCAGCACTTCCGCTTCGATCTCCTGCGTATCCGGGTTCACGGCCAAGTGCAATTTCCGCCACGTGCGTCGTTTGCTCACACCGTGCTTGCGAGTTTTCCATTCGCCTTCGCCAAACACCTTCAAGCCGGTGCTGTCGACGACCACGTCGATCGGTCCCTGGCGGTCCGCAACGTCCAAGGCGATTTCCAGCTTGGCCGCCCGTTTGGCCAGAGACGTGAAGTCGGGAATCGCCACGTCCACCTGCATCAACTGTGCCAGCGAACGCCCCAAACCTTCGGTCTGCCGATAGGGAAGCCGAAACAACTCCCGCAACATCAGCAGGCTTTCAACGGCCGTATCGCTGTAAACAAACGGGTGCCCGACCTTCGTGGCCTCGTTGGTATGTTCCCACGCGTCGATCACGTCGTCGCTAAACCAGAACGTAATCGAGCCCCGCTGCACCAGCGACTCGTTATATTTTCTCCAATTGGTAATCTTGTAGCTCGTTTTCGCCTTGGCAACCATTCACGCGCTCCTTCAGTGTGAGGGGGAATCCATTTCTCCCCTGATTTACGAACTGAACATGCGAATAGTTCGACAAGGCCCTTTGCAGTCATAGTCTGGCGAACAGTCGCCTTACAAGCAGGAAGACCCCGATTCCCACGGCCGCACCCGACGCGTCCGCCAGCCAATCGAAAACATCGGCGTCGCGGTGGACGAACATCTGGGTGACCTCGTCGATCGCTGCGAAGCCAATGATCGCCAGCCAGGCAAACCAGAGGTGCCGCCCATTGAGCCGGCCGGTGGAACTCTCCCAGGCCATTGTCAGCAGCCAGGCGAGTCCCGCGTAGGCGGTGAAGTGTTCCAACTTGTCGAATCCGTCGCTGGGCAAGAGCGGCAACGTGGGCGGCAGATGCGTGCCGATCAGCAGGGCGATTCCATAGCCGGCCAGCGCGACCTTCCACAGAATGGCACCCAGGGACTGGCGAGGAGTTGAGCTGGACATCGGCGGGAAATCGTTTGCCAACGGGCGGGCCAGGGAGGTAAGTTATGCTGTGCGATGGGTGGCGGTGCCTGTTCGCTGCGTGCCGCCGCTTACAAGGTTGCCTCATCGCGGGACTCGTCCCCAGGTCCAGGTGCAAGCATGTCACGTTTTCCCGTACCGCTGCCGAGACGCTCTGACCCAGTATACCGCGGCGACGCCTCCGGCAGCAGGCAGGCGTTCGACGGCGGCACGGGCCGCAGCAGCTTCAAAACCCGGCTGATCATCGCCGCCGTGATCGCCATATTCGCCCTGGTTTCGTACTACGGCAATCCGGGCGACGAGAACAAGATCACGGGCGAAAAGGAACGCGTCGTCTTCAACGACGAAGCGGACGAAGTGCGGATGGGCCTGCAAGCCGCTCCGGAAATGATCCAGATGCACGGCGGCCCCTCGCGCGACGCCGCGGCCCAGACCACAGTCTCGCGGATCGGCCAGGAATTGCTCGCCGGCCTCGACCAGAAGCTGGCCAAGGAGGGCCGCACCAATCCGTATCGCGACGACTTCCGCTTTACGCTCCTGGCCGATCCGAAGACGGTCAACGCCTTCGCTTTGCCCGGCGGCCAGGTGTTCATCACCGCCGCGCTATTTCGCGATCTGGAAACCGAAGGGCCAGCTAGCGGGCGTGCTGGGCCACGAGATGGGCCACGTGATCGAGCGCCACGGCAACAAGCGGATGGCCCAAGGACAATTGTTGCAGGGCCTCGCGGCCGCGGGCGGCATCGCGGGCGGCGATCAGCAGAGTGCCCAGATGGCCCAGGCCGTCGCCCAGATGGTGCAGATGAAATATGGCCGCGGCGACGAGCTCGAAGCCGACAAGTGGGGCGTGCGGCTGACGTACCTGGCCGGCTACGACCCGCAGGCGATGATCGGCGTGATGGAAGTGCTCGAGCGGGCCGGCGGCGAAGGCCCGCCGGAATTCTTCAGCACCCATCCCAAGCCGGCCAACCGCGTGGCGTACATCAAGCAAGTTATCGCCGAAGAGTTTCCCGAGGGCGTGCCGGACGGTTTGAAGAAGTGAGAGACGTCACTATTCTCTCCGGCGGTCAGACGGGCGCGGACCGCGCCGCGCTCGACTTCGCGCTGGACTTTGGCATCGCTCACGGCGGCTGGTGCCCGCGCGGCCGGCTCGCCGAAGATGGGCCGATCGACGAACGATACCAGCTTACCGAGACGCCTTCGCGGCGCTACGATCAACGGACCCTCTGGAACGTCCGCGACAGCGACGCAACGGTCGTGCTGAGCATTCGGCGCGAAGTCGGCGGAGGCACCGCGTTGACGATGGCCGTTGCCGAGCGGCTCGGGAAGCCGTCCCTGCACCTGTCGCGCGAGGCGGCCTCCGCGTCCGGTGCCGATCCGGCCGACGAGCTGCTCGCGTTTCTCGCTGCACACCGCGTCCAGCGGCTGAACGTCGCGGGGCCGCGGGCGTCGCAGGAGCCGCTGGTCGACGCGTTCGTCCGCAGTGTGTTCCTGGCGGCGCTCGACCGCAGCGACGCAAGCGAGTAACCTGTGGGAGGCGTCTCCGACGCCGATTGACCGTCACGCGATCGTCACCAAATCGGCGTCGGAGACGTCTCCCACAAATGCTGACCTCATGAAGCTCGAAATCTCACCGCACCAAACGCGCATTGGCTGGATCGGCACCGGCGTGATGGGCCGCTCGATGTGCTCCCACGTCCTCGAAGCCGGCTACCCGGTGACAGTCTTCAATCGCACGAAGTCGAAAGCCGACGAGCTGATTGCCCGCGGAGCAAAATGGGCCGGCTCGCCGCGCGACGTGGCCGCCGCGAGCGACGTCGTCTTCTCGATCGTCGGCTATCCGGACGACGTCCGCGCCGTGCTCGTTGGGGACAGCGGCGCGCTCGCCGGTGCAAGACCCGGCAACATCCTCGTCGACATGACCACCAGCCAGCCGGCGCTGGCGGTGGAAATCGCTCGAGCCGCGGACCAGCGCGGCGTGGTGAGCATCGACGCACCGGTCTCCGGCGGCGACGTCGGCGCCAAGAACGGCACGCTCTCGATCATGATCGGCGGCGACGCGGAAACGGTCGCCGCCCTCGAACCGCTCTGGAAGCTGATGGGCTCGAAATACATCCGCCAGGGCGGCCCCGGCGCCGGCCAGCACACCAAGGTGGTCAACCAGATTCTCATCGCCTCGAACATGATCGGCGTCTGCGAGGCACTGCTCTATGGCTACAAGGCCGGGCTCGATCTCAACACGGTGCTCGAATCGGTGGCCTCGGGCGCGGCCGGCAGCTGGTCTCTGTCCAACCTCGGTCCGCGGATCATCGCCGGCAATTTCGACCCCGGCTTCTTCGTCGAGCACTTCCTCAAAGACATGGCGATCGCGCTGGAAGAATCGCGGCGGATGGGCCTGAAACTGCGTGGACTGGAACTGGCGGAGCAACTCTATCGCGACGTTGCCGCCCAGGGAATGGGCCGCCACGGCACACAATCGCTGATCCTCGCGCTGGCCAAGGCGTCCGGCGCGGAATGGCAACAGCGCGGCGACTGACTATAGAGATGCGATGCGGCGGAACTCCAGCTCGTTGGCAGCGATTCCCTCGCGGACCAGCTCGAACACGAGCGGTTGACGCGGCCAGCCGACCGAGCGGAGTAGCTCGTCGAATGTCGCCGGCGGACAGGTGCCGCTGAGCTCCAGCCGATGCAATCGACCGTTGAAATCGAACAAGTGGCCATTGACGTGCCAGCGGGTTACGTTGGCACTCGGGGCCGAGGACGGCCCGGCTCGCTCTGTTTGGTCGACGTTGCCCGAGATGACGAACGAGCCGTCGAGCTCGAGGAGCATGCCGCGGCAGCCGCTCGAGCAGCGTCGCGGCGTCCTCCCACGTGCAGGCAAAGGAGGCTTCTTTAGGATCGGCGAACAGATTGACGTGGAAGTGGTACATACAGCAGCATATTTTGGCGAGCGCGAGCGAGCCGGGTCGTCCTCGACCCCGATCAGGGCGCCCACACTATCGTCCGCTGCCTTGCGATGTACGAGAAGGCATTGTTGAGGTATGCCTCGTCGTGGATGGCAATGTTCGAGCCTTCCTCCGCCCACCAGGTTGCGCCAGTCGGAAGCGGCCATTTCTCACTCAATGCCTGGCCCAGCCAGCGCTTGACGAGCCGCCTCACTTTCTCGCCGTGGACCGCGGACGCGACGTCGCAAAGCAGATGCACGTGGTCGGGTGCGGCGGAGCAGACGCGGTAACTCCAGCCGCCGCGCTCGCAGATTTTTGGAATCTCCTTTTCCGCGAACACACACTGCTCCTTGGAGAGAAACATCGGCGGAAACCTCATTCGGCCGTGCGCCGATTCTTCACGCTCGATCTTCGGTGGCACGAAGGGCGTGTCGAGTTCGTTGTGTTGTTTGTCGACCGAAGGTCGCGATCCACCGTGAAGTCTTGTGCCATACGTGCCGAAGGTGATGTGCCAGGGGGTGAGGCCGGGTCGAGGTGTTGACGGGGGAATTCGGTTGGGTCATGGCGGTTAGTCACTCAATGAAGTTTGCACTCGGGGGCGGGGACGCCCCGGCTCGCGCCCGCGGCTATTCGCGCGGTAGCTTGTGTCCCATCTTGTCGCGCTTTGTGGCGAGGTACTCCGCGTTGTGCTCGTGGATCGGGCCGACGATCGGGATCTGGTCGACCACTTCCAGGTCGAAGCCGCCATAGATGAAGGCGTCGGTCTTCTTCGGATTGTTCGTGAGCAGGCGAACCTTCCGTAGTCCGAGGTCCTTCAAGAGCTGGATGCCGACGCCGTAGTCGCGCGGGTCGGCCTTGTAGCCGAGCGCGAGGTTGGCTTCCACGGTGTCGAGGCCCTGGTCCTGCAGGGCGTAGGCCTTGATCTTCTCGACCAGCCCGATGCCGCGGCCTTCCTGCGGCAGGTACACGAGCACGCCGGTCCCTTCGTCGCGGATCATCTCCAGCGCCATGTGGAGCTGGTCGCCGCAATCGCAGCGGAGCGACTCCAAGAGATCGCCCGTGAAACAGGAGGAATGAAGCCGCACCAGCGGCGCGCGCAACTTTCTCCGGTTCGCCCAGCACGAACACCATCGGCTGCTGCGATTCGTACTTCACGCCGTAGGCGATGATCTTCCCGGCGCCGTATTTCGTTGGGCAGCGCCGCCTCCGCCTCGCGATAGACAAGCTTCTCGCGGACGCGGCGATGGGCGATCAGCTGCTCGATCGAGATGATCGGCAGCTCGAACCGCTTGGCCAGCGCGGCGAGCTCATCACGGTTGGCCCGGTCGCCGGTTTCGTTGAGCACTTCGCAGAGCACGCCGGCCGGCATCAAGCCCGGCCATCCGTGCCAGGTCGACGGCCGCCTCGGTGTGTCCCGCGCGGCGCAGCACGCCGCCTTCCTTGGCCACGAGCGGAAAGAGGTGGCCGGGCCGGTTGAAGTCGGCCGGCACGCTCGTCGGATCGCAAATCGAGAGGATCGTTTTCGAGCGTTCGCCCGCGGTGATTCCCGGTCCGCGTCGAGCGGTGGTCGACCGGCACGGTATAGTTGGTCCCCAGCGGGGCGGTGTTGGCCTCGACCATCGGGTGGAGCGAGAGCCGCTGGCTGACCTCCGGCAGGATCGGCATGCAGAGCTGCCCGCGGCCGTAGGTGATCATGAAGTTGACCGTCTCGGTCGACGCCTTTTCGGCCGCACAGACGAAGTCCCCCTCGTTCTCGCGGTCCTCGGCGTCGACGACGATCACCACCCGGCCGCCGCGGATCGCCTCGACGGCCTCGTCAATCGTGGAAAATCGGCTGGACACCGCGAACCTCTCTCGCTCGGTGGTAAACTGCCGGACGGGCAGCGGCGGGGCCGAGCTATTCGGCCTCAACGCAGACACTTATTATATTGGTTCGGGGATCGGCCGACCAACGGTCACCCGAGTCCAACCGGAGCGCTGCGGCAAGCAGCGGCAAATCATGCGGCGTACCACGATTTCTCTTGTGTCTTTTGGTGTCCTGTTGTGCTTCGCCGCATTGCCGGCTCGAGGGGAAGTTGCCTTCGACCTCGTACCCGATCAAGTCTACGCGGAGCGCGACTCGGGCCCGCTCAAGGCCGATCTCTACGTGCCGCAGGGCGAAGGCCCGTTCCCGGCGATGATCATCATCCACGGCGGCGCGTGGGCGACCGGCACCAAGGAGCAGCTCGCCGGCGTCGCCAAGGCGCTCGCCCGGCTGGGCTACACGTCGGCTGCGATCAGCTACCGCCTTGCCCCGCAGCACCAATTCCCGGCGCAAATCTACGATTGCCAGGCCGCGGTTCGCTGGCTCCGGGCGAACGCCGCGAAGTACAAGATCGACCCGGATCGCATCGGCGGCTACGGCTATTCGGCCGGCGGCGAGCTGGTGGCGCTGTTGGGGCGCTCGACGACGATGACGAAGTCCGCGAGCCAGGGCTGCCGGCCGACGCGCCGACGCCCGGTTGCAGCTGGTGGTGGCCGGCGGCGCACCGTGCGATTTCGGCAAACTTCCGGCCGATAGCGACCGCATCGCCTATTGGTTAGGCGGCACGCGGGCCGAGAAACCGGACGCCTACCGCGAGGCGTCTCCGATTACCTATGTCACCCCGGACGACCCTCCCATGTTCTTCTTTCATGGCGGCGCCGATCAGCTGGTCCGGCCCACGAGTCCCCAGGCAATGGTCGCACGGCTCAAAGCGGTGGGAGTGCCTGCCGAGTTCTACGAAATTCCCGGTGCGGATCACATGCTGGCGGCGTCCGATCGACCCACGGTGCTCGAAGCGCTGGCGTTTGTCGATCGGCATCTCGGTCAAAAGCCGTCGGCTGCCGTGGCCGCGAGCAAATCGTTGCCGGCTACCGAGGGTGCACCCGTTCATGGCCAATGATCCTCTCAGGCCCGAAGCAAGCGAGGCGGGAGACTCGTCGCTGGCCCCGCTGGGCCGCGAGGAATACGTCGAACAGGCGCATTTCTTCCGCGCTCTGGCCGAGCGGCTCCGCGAGAATGTGCCGATGCAGGAGGTGCTCGGATCGGTCCGCGAGGAAGTGCTGGCCACGACCAAGCTGCCGATGGCGATCGACTTTCTGCTGGCCGAGCTGCGGCACGCCGGAGTGCTCGGCACCGCGATGGCCCGACTGGAGCACTATTTCACGCCGTTTCAAGTGTTCGTGATCCAGGAAGCGGAAGACGAGCGGCGGCGGTTCGACTTGCGGATCGGGCTCGAGGTGCTGCGGCGCGAGGCCGAATATCGGGCCGAGTCGCCCACGCGGCAGGGCCTGTTCCTCTACCAGTTCGAGGCGATCAGTCGCAATCGGCTCGGCTACGACCGCGGACTCGAGGCCGTGGCCCGCGATCCCGGCTTCGACGACACGTGGCGGGAGTGGATTCGCACGATGCGGCGGCAAATCGGCATGGTCGACCTGGCGGATCTGATCTACGTGCACAGTGCGTATTATTACCAGCGAGCCGGGTCGTCCCCGACCCCGAGCGGAAAAGCTGCACGAGAACCCGTCCCGAATGAAGCGACAGAGGTCGGGGCCGAGGACGGCCCGGCTCGCGATGCTCGCGAAATTGAGGTTGTCACGCTCTTCGGCGAGCGTGAGGGCCGGATTGCCCTGGCCAATCGCCGCAAGGACCCTCTCTACCTGTTCGCGTCGCTCCATCGGCAATTGGGTTACCCCGAGGTCCCGCGACCGAAGATCGCCGAAGCGGACCAGTTCCAACTACCCCAACTGGCTCGTCGCCTGGAGCAAATGGAAGCCCGGCTCAAGCTGGTGGAGGAAGAGCAGCGGGGCGGCATCGACCTCTCGAAGTTTTACCAACGGCCCGACCAGCTGCCGCCGGCCGAGTAGGCAACCCCCGTCCGCGCGGTTGAGAAAAGTGACCCCAAAGTGCCGGGCGAGGCGAAAAGTCGCGGAAAATCGTCCCAAAATCGCGGTTCAACACGGCGCTTCCGTGTGGTAAATTTGTGAGAAGCACGAGTTGGATAGCTCTGCGCTCGGAACGCGACAGGACGTCGGCACCTGTGGGAAGGCGGAACTGTACCCGCGGGTTGCTTCCAGGAGCGATGCATTGACTCGCTGCTCATTGTGTCATGCCGGAGCCGGTGTCTTTGTTTGCGAGCGGCTACGACTGGTGAGACACGGGCTGTCCTTGATGGATTGAGGATCGTTGGCCGGCCGATGCGCGCAATGCACCCCCGCCCGATTTGTTCGCGCGTTTGGCGCGCTCGAGACCACAGCCGCGTTCGAGCCGCGCCGGTTGAAGATTTGCCGTGGACTTCCAGCTTAGTTTAGAAAGCGAAGGCGTTGCCTCTGCTTACCCCGACCTGCCGTTGGCCACTACGGTCGACGCGACGGTCGGCCAAGCTCTGCAGCTGTTGCGTGCGCAGCGGACCGGCGCCGTGATGATCTGCGAGGGGGTCAAGCTGGTCGGCATTCTCACGGAGCGCGACGCGCTGCGGCTGATGGCCGCCGACACCGATTTCTCCCGGCCGGTGCGCGAGGTGATGTCCAGACCGCCCGCCACGATCCCCGCCACGGCCACCGTCGCCGAGGCGATCCGCACGATGAGCGAAGGCGGCTACCGCCACTTGCCGATGGTCGACGGCGACGGCCGTCCGACCGGCGTGCTGGCGGTTAACGGAATTGTCCATTATCTGGTCGACCATTTTCCGGCCACCGTGTACAACCTGCCTCCCGACCCAAACACCTCGACGAAGGAGCGTGAGGGCGCATAACCTGTCCCGTACGTCAGCCTTTGGAGGCTGACAGCACCCCGACGATCACGAAGTGTCAGACTGGAAAGTCCGACGTACGAATCGACGAACTACGATTTGTCCCCGACAAGGAATCATCAACAATACCTAGTGGACCCACCGTTTGCGTGAACAACGGGTCCGAAGAAGGAATTGCTCTCTACGATGTCCACGACCGCTTCCGCAGCCCCACCGACTCAGAAATCAGTTCAAAACATCGACGACGCGACCGTTCGCTTTTGCGGCGACTCGGGCGACGGCATGCAGCTGGCCGGCGGCCAGTTCACCAACACCAGCGCGCTGGCCGGCAACGACATCGCCACGTTCCCCGACTTTCCCGCCGAGATTCGCGCCCCGCGCGGCACCAAGGCCGGCGTTTCCGGCTTCCAGATCCATTTTTCCAGCAAGGACATCTTCACGCCGGGCGACACGGTCGACGCCCTGGTGGCGATGAATCCGGCGGCGCTGGTGACCAACATCGGCGACCTACGGGCCGGCGGCATCCTGATCGTCAACACCGACGAATTCGACGCCAAGGGGCTCGAACAGGCCGGCTACAAAACGAACCCGCTGGAAGACGGCAGCCTGAAGTCGTATCGCGTGCTCGAAGTCGACATGACCAAGCTGACGCGGCTGGCGGTCGAAGGCCTGGGGCTCAGCCAGAAGGACGGCGACAAGTGCCGCAACTTCTTCGCCATGGGGCTGGTGTTTTGGCTCTACGATCGCTCGCTCGAGCCGACGCTGCGGTTTATCAACGACAAGTTCGGCAAGCGGCCCGAGGTCGTCCAGGCGAACACCGCCGCACTCAAAGCCGGTTACCACTACGGCGACACGGTCGAGGCGGTCAACACGCAATACCACGTCGCCAAGGCGAAGCTCGAGCCGGGAACGTATAGCAGCGTGATGGGCAACACGGTGCTGGCCTGGGGTTTGATCGCCGCGGCACGTCAGAGCGGCAAGCGGCTCTTTCTGGGCGCCTATCCGATCACGCCGGCCAGCGACATCCTGCACGAGTTGGCCAAGTACAAGAACTTCGACGTGCTCACGTTTCAGGCCGAGGACGAAATCGCGGCCATGACCGCCACGATCGGCGCCTCGTTTGCCGGGGCGATGGCCGTCACGGCTTCCAGCGGCCCGGGCATCGCGCTCAAGGGCGAGGGCCTGGGACTGGCCGTGATGACCGAGCTGCCGATGATCGTCATCAACGTGCAGCGCGGCGGGCCATCGACCGGTCTGCCGACCAAGACCGAGCAGGCCGACCTGTTTCAGGCCATGTACGGCCGCAACGGCGAATGCCCGATGCCGGTGCTCGCGGCCAGCGGCCCGGCCGATTGCTTCGACGTCGCTCAGGAGGCCTGGCGGATCGCGGTGCGATACATGACGCCCGTGATGCTGCTTACCGACGGCTACATCGCCAACGGTTCCGAGCCGTGGCGAATTCCCGACCGCGGCATCGCTTGCCGAAGCTCGAAATCAAGCACCCTGGGCCGCCGCAAAACGGCGATGCCTTCATGCCGTATAAGCGCAACGAGCGGCTCGCGCGGCCCTGGGCGCTGCCCGGCACGCCCGGGCTCGAGCACCGCATCGGCGGGCTCGAGAAGCAGGACGTCACCGGCAACGTCAGCTACGATCCGGCGAACCACGAGCACATGGTTCGCACGCGTGCCCAAAAAGTGGCCAACATCGCCAAAGACATCCCGCCGCAGAAACTCGACGGCCCCGCCACCGGCGACGTGCTGGTCCTGAGCTGGGGCGGCACCTACGGGGCCTGTGCCACGGCCTGCCACACGATGCGGGCGATGGGTCACGCCGTGACCCACTGCCATCTCCGTTACTTGAATCCGCTGCCGAGCGATTTGGGCGAGATCCTCAAGCGGTTCAAGAAGGTGCTCATCCCCGAGCTGAACTTGGGTCAGCTCCGCACGATCATTCGCGACAAATACCTCGTCGATGCGATCGGGCTCAACAAGGTCCAGGGCAAACCGTTCAGCGTCGCCGAAGTCGAAGCCAAGATCGAAGAGCTGCTGACCGGCAAGAAGGTCGACGCCGCGGCGAAAGCCCCGCCGAAGCCCAAGGTGGCGATGGTGGCCGCGGCCGACGACGGCGGCGGCTGAGAACCATAGGTGAGTCCGGCCGTCGCGGCCGGGAGTATGCATTCCGCCAATGACTCACTCAATCAATTCAAGTCATTCCACAAGGCATAACCAATCATGAGCGTTGACATTCCCTTACCGGTTTTGAAGCCGGCCGATTTTGCCAGCGACCAGGACGTCCGCTGGTGTCCTGGCTGCGGCGACTATTCGATCCTGGCCCAGATGAAGAAAGTGCTGCCGACGCTGGGCATCCCGCGCGAGAAGATCGTGTTCATTTCCGGCATCGGTTGTTCGAGCCGCTTTCCGTACTACATGAACACCTACGGCATGCACTCGATCCACGGCCGGGCCCCGGCCGTGGCGACCGGGCTCAAGGCGGTGCGGCCCGACCTGCAGGTCTGGGTCATCACCGGCGACGGCGACGGCCTGTCGATCGGCGGCAATCACTTGATGCACGCCATCCGCCGGAATCTCGACATCAACATCGTGCTGTTCAACAACCGCATCTACGGCCTCACCAAGGGCCAGTACTCGCCCACGTCGCCGCTGGGCAAGAAGACCAAGAGCACGCCGATGGGTGCGGTCGACAACCCGCTCCATCCGCTCTCGCGTCGCCATCGGCTGCGAAGCCACGTTCGTGGCCCGCAGCATCGACGTCAACATCAAGCACCTGGGCGAGGTCCTCAAGCGGGCGGCCGAGCACCCGGGCACGTCGTTCGTCGAGGTCTATCAGAACTGCAACATCTTCAACGACGGCGCCTGGGACTACGCGACCGACCGCAACTCCAAGGCCGATACCACGCTCGAACTCGAGCACGGCAAGCCGTTGATTTTCGGCAAGAACCGCGACAAGGGCATCCGCCTCCACGGCATGGACCCCGAGGTCGTCGAGCTGGGCAAGGGCATCACGGAGGACGATCTGTTGTTCCACGACGAGAAGGCGCCCGAGCCGAGCCTCGCCTACCTGCTCTCGCGGATGCGCTACGAGGACGGCTTCCCCGAGCCGATCGGCGTCTTCCGCTGCGTCGACCGGCCACGCTACGACGTGATGGTCAACGAGCAGATCAGCCAGGCAATCACCGAACGCGGCGTGGGCGATCTCGACAAGCTGTTCCACTCCGGTGATACTTGGCAGGTTGCTTAAACAGCCGGGTTGCATGATTGGGCCAGCAGCATGATCATCTGTCCTTACTGCCAGGCCGAAAACATCGAAGGCGCCGACGAGTGCGTCCAGTGCAATCAGCCGCTCACCGACATGGGCATCCGCGTGCCTACCACTTCGGTCGAAGCGGATCTATTGCGCGACCGCATCGAGCGGCTCTGGCCCAAGACGCCGACAACCGTGCCGTCGACCATGCCTGTCGGCGAGGTCCTCAAGACGATGGTCGACAAGACGATCGGCTGCGTGATGGTCGTCGACGACGGCAAGTTGGTCGGCATCTTCAGCGAGCGCGACGCGCTGATGAAGCTCAACGTCGACGCGGCGAAGTTTTTCAGCCGGCCAATCTCCCAGTTCATGACGCCGCGACCCGTGACGCTCGACACCGGCGACAAGATCGCCTTCGCCCTGCACAAGATGAACGTCGGCGGCTACCGCCATCTGCCGATCATGTTCGACGGCAAACTAGCCGGCGTGATCTCGATCCGCGACATCCTGCAGTACCTGACCGAGCGGATTGCCGCGGCGCGGCCGGTGCGGTAGTTGGCACCTTGTCGAACAATTCCGGGTTGTTGGATTGAAACGGGGCAATCACCCAGTAGCGAGGCGTTCTTTATTCTCCTGATTTCTTGCGTTTTCGTTGACGCCAATAATTCGGGCGTCGGGCTGCGTGCGCCACGGCGTAAACAAATACTTCAGCGTCAAACAACTCGAAAACGACCAAGTAGGGAAAATCGCGGACAAGGACCCGTCGAATGGGAATTTCCTCCGACATTGTCTCCAGATGAGCAAACTGATGCGGCTGCGATTCCAAAGACGCGAATACTTAGCGGACAGCGTTCATGAACCGCTGGCCAAGCCCCTCGCTCCGACCTTCATACCACGCGGCGGCCTCGCGAATCTCGTCTTTCGCGCGTTGGTGTAGCCGGAGCATGAGGTTGGCTACTACTGGGAAAGAGTTCGCTCAATCTCGGAGAGTGCTGCTCGCCAGTCAGGGACGACCTCTTCGCCACGCATCATTTCCTCCCGACGACGCTTCAGCTCCAATGCAAACTGTTCGTCGCACCGGATTGTTTCCGATTCATCAATGCTGTCTAGCAGCTGATGGGCCAAGATAAAGCGCTCTCCCGGTGGTAGTGAGAAGAGTCCACTCAAAATGTCGGGCTCAACGGCCATGTCGTGATGCCAATTAATGATGTCGATTCAACTCTATTGTAGCCGAGCTCAGAATCAGCTGCAAACTCGTTCACAGGCTCTCCGCGGCGCGATCAGGCGGCAAATTCCACTCGGAGGCGTTTGCCCAATGCTCGTGCCGCACGCTCCAGCGTTTGCAGTGTAACGGAGCCGTTCTCCGGGTCAAGGAGGCGATCTAGCGCTGATCGACTCGTTTTCATCCGCCGTGCCATGTCCGTCTTGGTGAGCCGCTGTTTCTTCATCATTTGGGCGACTTGGAAGGCGACCACACGCTTAATTGCGACGGCCTCGGCATCGGCCAGCAGGCCCTCGTTTGGCAGGAAGTCGTCAAAATTGCTCCCTAGGTGACGATTCTTTTTCATGACGATTGATCCTTGAATTGCGCAAGCCGCTTTCTAGCTGTGGCTATTTCCGTGATAGGAGTCTTCTGCGATTTCTTGACGAAGCCGTTCAACAAGATCATCACGTTACCATGGATAGCAAACATCACTCGTGCGATCCCACGCTCAAGATCGGGAGCGCACTTCCCATATCCCAGGTTCAATTTTGCGAATCAACGGCATCCCCAAGGGCCGGCCAAATTGAACCGTCTTGATGTCCTCGCCAATCGTCTTTCGATCTTGTCGGCCAAGTTCGAGGAGCCATTGACGGACTGGCTCTGTGCCCGACTCGGTCTTGAAAAAGAACACGCGGAGCCGGACGGCATCATCCATGCGACTAAGTGTACCATTTGTGGTACGCATTGTCAAGTGGCGGTCGGCCAGTTGAAGCACGCTGACAGGTTTGGTGGAAGTTCGGTAGCCTGTCACGGTATAGTTCTATAGCTGCCGCTCGTCCCAGGACCATGTTCATGCCAGGATCATTGCCCACGAAAATCGACGAACAGCATTGCTCGCCGGCCTTGCCGTCGATGCGGCATCTTCGCATCCGGTCAGGTGCAGCAGGCGGTGCAGCTGGCGCGGCTCTTGGGGAAGCGGGCGGCCGAGCTGCAGACGCCCGCAGAGCGCCGGCAGCAGGCCGAGCTCGATCGCATGATCAACTCGCCCGGCGACAAGGTGACGCTGATGCAGCTCACCGACCAGGCGTTTCGCTCGCACCGTCCGCCGCGGGCCGCCGACCAGTTGATCCACATCCTCGACGTGCAGGGCGTGCCGCGGTTCTTCTCGCCGCTCGACCGCACGCTTTTGAAGGGCTTCCAGTCGTTCGGGGCGTACCTGCCCGGCGTGGCGATGCCGCTGGTCGAGGAGAAGATGCACCAGGAGACGGCCAACGTCATCCTGCCGGCCGAGCCGGAGCTGCTGGCCGAGCATTTGCGGGCCCGCCGCGACGAAGGCGTGCGGATGAACGTCAATCATCTGGGCGAGGCGCTCCTTGGCGAAGAAGACGCCCAAGCGCGGCTGGCAGCCTATCTCGCCACGCTCCAGCAGCCGGAGATCGAAGTCATCTCGGTCAAGATCTCGACGATCTACTCGCAAATTTCGGCGCTGGCCCGCGAGCACACGATCGAAGTGCTCTGCGATCGGCTGGAACTGCTCTACCGCGCGGCGGCCAAGGCCCGCTTCACGCGTCGCGACGGCACCGTCGTGCCGAAGTTCGTCTACCTCGACATGGAGGAGTACCGCGACAAGGAGCTCACGGCCGAGGTGTTCATGCGAACGCTCGACCGGCCGGGGCTGGAAAAGGCGGCGGCCGGCATCGCGCTGCAAGCCTACATTCCCGATTCGTTCGCCACGCAGCAGCGGATCAACGCCTGGGCGCGCCAGCGCGTTGCCGCCGGGCGGAGCACCGGTCACGATCCGCGTCGTCAAGGGCGCGAACATGGAGATGGAGCGGGTCGAGGCGAGCTTGCGCGGTTGGCCGCAGGCGCCGTACAAGACCAAGCTCGAAACCGACGCCAACTACCTGCGGATGCTCACCGAGGGAATGCGGCCGGAGAATCTCGCCGCCGTCCGGCTCGGCATCGCGTCGCACAACTTGTTCTCGCTGGCCTACGGCCTGGTGCTGGCCGCCCGCGAGCAGGCCTTCGACCGCGTGCAATTCGAGATGCTCGAAGGGATGGCCAACCACCAGCGGCGGGCGCTGTTCGAGCTGACGCGAAACATGCTGCTCTACGCCCCGGCCTGCCGGCAGGACGAATTCACGACCGCGATCGGCTACCTCATCCGCCGGCTCGACGAGAACACGGGGCCCGACAACTTTCTGCGGCACGCGTTCCGTATCGAAGTCGGCAGCGAAACCTGGCAACAGCTCGAACGGCAGTTCGTCGAGTCGTTCGAGCTGATGGATGCGTCACGAGCGCGCCCGCGGCGGACGCAGGATAGGACAGCGGAGCGAGCCGGGGCGTCCTCGCCCCCGACGTCAGGACCAACACTCGGGGTCGAGGACGACCCGGCTCGCTTACTCGCCTTCCGCAACGAACCCGACACCGACTGGTCGCTCGTGCCGAACGGCGAATGGGCGCAGTCAATCGTCGACGATTGGCGACCGCTCCAGGGCGACCGTGCCGCCAACGTGCCGCTGGTGATCGCCGGCGAGGAGCTTCCGCGAACGGTGAGTCGCGCGAGTCGCACGATCCATCGCGGCCCGGCACCGTCGTGGCCCGCTATCGTCAGGCAACGACTACCGACGTCGACCGCGCGGTTGCTGCTGCCCGCGAAGACGCAAGCGGCTGGCGGCAGCTTTCAGCGCCGCGGAGCGACAAGCGACGCTGCACCGCGTCGCCGACGAGCTCGCCGCCGCCCGGGGCGACTTGCTGGGCGCGATGCTGGCCGAGGGGGGCAAGACGCTCGCCGAGAGCGACCCCGAAGTCTCCGAGGCGATCGACTTCTGCCGCTTCTATTCCGATGCGGCCCGCTATTTCGCCCAACTGCCGGGCCTGGCGGCACAGGGCAGGGGAGTGGTGGTCGTCGTCTCGCCCTGGAATTTTCCGCTGGCGATTCCCTGCGGCGGCGTCGCGGCGGCGCTCGCGGCCGGCAACACGGTGATCCTCAAGCCGGCGTCCGACACGGTGCTCATCGCCTACCTGCTCGCCGAATGTTTCTGGCGGGCCGGCGTGCCGCGGACCGCCCTGCAATTCGCCCCCTGCGCGGCAGCAGCGTCGGGCAGTATCTGGTCTCGCACGACGCGGTCGACGCCGTGATCCTCACCGGCGGCACGTCGACCGCCGCAACGATGCTCGCCCACAAGCCGACGATGAATCTGCTGGCCGAGACCGGCGGCAAGAATGCGACGATCGTCACCGCGCTCGCCGACCGCGATCAGGCGATCAAGAACGTGCTCCACAGCGCGTTCAGCCACAGCGGCCAGAAGTGCTCGGCCACGTCGCTGCTTGATCCTCGAAAGCGAGGTGTACCGCGATCCGAAGTTCCGCCAGCAGTTTTGCGACGCGGTCGAGAGCCTCGCGGTCGGCTCGGCATGGGACCTGCCGACGAAGATCGGCCCGCTGATCCGCCCGCCTTCCGGCGCGCTGGAATCAGCACTCAAGGAACTCGAGCCGGGCGAGGAGTGGGCGGTGATGCCGCGGCTCCGCGTCGACGGCAACCCGCATCTCGTGAGCCCCGGCGTGAAATGGGGCGTCCAGCCGGGCAGCTTCACCCACTGCACGGAGTTCTTCGGCCCGCTGCTCGCCGTGATGGAGGCCCGCGACCTGGACGAGGCGATCGACCTGGTGAACGCCACCGGCTACGGCCTCACTTCCGGCCTGGAGAGCCTCGACGACCGCGAGCAGCAGCACTGGCAGCAGCACATTCGCGCCGGCAATCTGTACATCAACCGGCCGACGACCGGCGCGATCGTGCTCCGCCAGCCGTTCGGCGGCATGGGCAAAAGCGCCGTCGGCCCCGGCATCAAAGCGGGCGGACCGAACTACGTCGCGCCGCTCATGCAGTTCCTCGACGTGCCGGCCGATTCCGCCAATTCGCACCCGCCGACCGCTTGGCGGTTCAGCTCGGCGGACACCCACCGCCCCGAGCTGCTTGCCGAGCTTCGTCACGCGCTGAAAGACTTCATAGTCGTGATGCATCCGTGCGAGGCGAGCACACACGAGCTGGAGCACGTCGTCGCGGCGATCGAAAGCTACCAGCACTGGGCCACCGAAGAGTTTCACGCCGCGCACGACCATTTTCGCCTCTTGGGCGAGGACAACTTCCGCCGCTATCGGCCGGTCGAGCATTTGCGAATTCGCGTCGACCAGCGCGACACGGTGTTCGACGTGTTCGCCCGGGCCGTCGCCGCCCGCGCCGCCGGGTGCCACGCGACGGTCAGCTCGCCGCCGGAACTTACCGGCACGGCGCAAGAGGCGGTGAAACTGCTCGACGAGCTGACCGACAGCTGGGGCGCCGCGATCGAGTTCGTCACTGAGACCGACGAGCAACTGGCCGACGTCATCGCGTCGCATCAAACCGACCGCGTCCGCTACGCCGCGCCGGACCGCGTGCCGCTGTCGATCCGCAAGGCTGCCGCCGACGCCCTGCAGTACATCGCCGACACGCCGCCGGTGGCCCACGGCCGCGTCGAGTTGCTCTGGTACTTCCAGGAGCAGAGCCTGTCCGTCGTGTACCACCGCTACGGCAATCTCGGTCGGCGGGCGGACGAACCACGCGACGAACCCCTATAGCGGGCCCAGCGAGCCGGGTCGTCCTCGACCCCGAGATGCAATTCAATCCCATGCGCATCGTCTCCCTGCTTCCCAGCGCCACCGAGATCATCTGCCAACTCGGCCTCGAGACCGAGCTGGTCGGCGTGACGCACGAATGTGACTATCCCCCCAGCGTGCGACATCTGCCGAAGGTCACCCGAACGCTGATCCCCGCGGCCGCCTCCAGCCGCGAGATCGATCGACCTCGTGCGCGAGCAGCTCAAAACGAAACAGGCCCTCTATACGCTCGATCTGACGGCGCTCCGCGATCTGCAGCCCGACCTGATCGTGACCCAGGCGCTGTGCGACGTATGCGCCGTCGCCGAAGAGCGAAGTCCGTGCCGCGGCTTGTTCGCTTTCCGGCCGGCCGCGCGTGATCAATCTCGAGCCGACTTCGCTGGACGATGTGTTCGATTGTCTGCGCGAGGTCGGCCTTGCGACCGGCCGGGCCAAGCGGGCAGTGGAAGAAATCGCCAAGTTGCGGGCTCGTGTGGCGGCCGTTGCCAAACGAGCGGAGAGAATCGTCAGCAGGCCGCGCGTCGTCGTGCTCGAATGGATCGATCCGCCGTTTTCGAGCGGCCACTGGAGTCCGGAGCTGGTGCGACTCGCCGGCGGCGAGGAAGTGGTCGGCGTCGCGGGCGAGCGGTCGCGCACGCTCGATTGGCGGCAAATCGTCGCAGCCGCCCCGGAAGTGATGCTGATCGCCTGCTGCGGCTTCGACGTCGAGCGCACGCTCGCCGACCTGCCGATCCTCCGCGGCTATTCGGGCTGGGACAAATTGCCGTGCGTCCGCGCCGAAAAGAGTCTACGTCGTCGACGGCTCCGCGTATTTCAGCCGCCCTGGCCCGCGGCTGGTCGATTCGCTGGAAATCCTCGCCCACGCGCTCCATCCGGAAATCCACCCGCTGCGATGCGGCCTCGCGGCCGCTCGGCCGGATGGAGCAAACGGCATATAATCGTGAATTCGTGGGAGGTAATTCGTCCGTTCGCCAGGAGACCAACATGAAACCCCGCATTGATTATGAACACGCGTCGCCGCTTGCTCTCAAGGCGATGTATAACCTCCAGGGCGCCGTGAACCGATCCGGCCTCGAAACTTCGATCCAGGAATTGGTGAAGTTGCGGGCCTCGCAGATCAACGGTTGTGCCTACTGCGTCGACATGCATTTCAAAGACGCCAAAGCCCACGGCAAGAGCGACGAGCGGCTCAACCTGGTATGCGTTTGGCGCGAGGCGCCGGGGTTCAGCGACCGCGAACGGGCCGCACTGCTCTGGACCGAAACGCTCACTCGGATTGCCGACCAGGGCGTTCCGGACGACGTCTATGAAGAGGTCCGCGAGCACTTCGACGAAGAGGAACTGACCAACCTGACGCTGGCGGTCGTGACGATCAACGCCTGGAATCGCTTCGCGATCAGCTTCCGGCCGGAAGTCGGCGTGTATCAGCCGCCAACGCCGCCACCGCCGCCGCAGTCACGTGCCGAGAATGGCTTAGGGCTTGAGAAACGCCCAGCCGTCGAAGAATTCGTCTTCGAGCAACGTCGCGCCCGGCCGGAACCCGGCCGCCTCGACGTGCTCGAGCATCCACGATTTCGTCTCTGGATAGTCGGACTGTTCGCACATGGGTCACCGCCCGCTCCCGCTGTTCCGGTGTCAGGGCCGTCCAGTCGTGCGACATCGCATGCGTGAGTCGGTCGATGTACTGGTCATGCGCTTCGCCGTCATCTCGCACGGCATCGATCCAGACGAACCCTCCGCCCGGCACCAGCAGCCGCCGGATTTCGGCGATGAGTTTCACTTTGTCGGCGGTCGAAAAATGGTGCAGCGAATAGCTGGCGAGCACGACATTGGCCGAGGCGTCCGGCCGCTCGGCGAGCACGTCTGCCAGATTGCCGCAAACGAGTTCGACCGTCCCGGCCAGATCGCCAGATTCTCGCGGGCTCGCTCGATCGACGACTCGGCCAGGTCGACGCCGAGATAGTGCTCGACGTTCGCGTTCCGAAAGGCGTGCGTCGCCAGCCAGGCATCGCTACAGCCCAGATCGACGATCGAGAGCGGCCGTCCATAAGCCGCCGCCCATTCCGCCAGCCCAGCGGCCAACTCCGCATGCCGCATGTAATCGGCCCGCACGACGGCGTCATACATCGCCCACTGCTCGAAGACTTCCTTGACACGGGCTACATCGGGATCGTTCATGGGATTCGTCGCAATTGTTCGAGGCGTCATGCGCCGTAAGATGAGTGATGGAGTGATCGAGCGGTCGTTACCCCTTCGATTTTACGGGAGATCAGGACGAGCCGACGCATGTGCACGTGGAGCGGGACGATCGGAGGCAAAGTTCTGGTCGATCCAGTGCGACTGCATCGCAGTTAGGTTTTGCTGCCCGCGAACTGAGAGCAATCGAAAAACGGGTCATCAAGTCTTAACAATTCTTATTGGATAGTTGGCATGAGTTCTTCAACGGTCGATATTTTAATTCCGTCAGCGACGCAAGTGCGCGTAAACGAGGACGCACTTTCCGTAGATTCCAGCGACGGGCGGTCGATCAGGTACCCTTGGCGTCGCCCACGCCGTCGCACGGCAGTCAAGGCGAACGCGACAACTGGCGTTGATCGCGGGAGGCATTGGCCTCCATTGAATGATCTCGACGAAGACATTAGCGTCAGGGGTAGCTTGCCTGAAAATCGACGGGAGAGAGCCAGATTTCATTCAAGAAGTGGCTTCAAGATCGGCCTGCAAACAAAAGAAGCAAGAAAGTTTGCCTCGTGTGAACAACATACGATAAAGTTCAAATGCCGAAATCTGTGCATCCTGGCCTCCGTAGCAATTCATTCGGGCGATATCCGCGATAGAGTCTTGGGAATAAAATGGATGATGTCGCGGACAGATTTTGCCTGATGCTGGTCAATCGTCGATTGTGATATGCCATCACGGGATAGACGGTTGATCGGGCCGACCGGAAAGAATTAATTATCGACAGAACCGACTTGAAAAACGTCCTTGCGCAAGTAGCTGCTATTTTTCAGGTTAAATGAACGTAAATGAATCGACGATTTTCATCGCTATTGGATCATTCCCCCGGATTTACGAGTCGCAATGCGGTCGGCCTAGGTCCCATCAAATTGACTGCAAATCAGGGAAGTGCAATTTTGCAGCAAACTTCAGAAGGTCCTCTCATGACAATAACATTAAGTCGACGATTAGGGGAAACCGTCCAGTTTTCAGCGATGGAATGTTCTACGATGAAGATTCCGGCGTGAGTGTGGAGATTGACAAGATCGTCGCGACAATCTTACGGCAATACCCGCGCATTGCAAAATTTGAGAGCCTACTTAACGATAAAGGTCGGATCGCGATCCAACCCCTGAATCGTTCCCGCATTCGTATGGCGAGACGTGAGATCTTTGGTGCGCGTCAAAACACCGGCTGGATATTCTTGAGCCGCGATTCGGTTTCGGCCATCAGCGCGTCTTCCGCCTCTTCGTCGGCCGCTTCGTACGTGACGCTGAACCGCAGGAACGCGCCGGCGTCGTCCCAGGGCACGGTGCAGATCGATTGCTCGGTGATCAGGTACTGGCTGGCCGCCTCGGCGTTCTCGAAATTGACGGCCGAGCCGCCGGGGCCGCCGTTGGCAAAGCTCTTGGGCGACGGCGTGTAGAGGAAGTACGTCCCGCCGGGCATCTGGCACTGGAAGCCGCAGCGCCGAGCATGGCCACCAGCTTCTCCAGCCGCCGGCGGTACTTGGCCCGCGTGCGCGCGGGATCTCCGGGTCGTCGAGCGCCGCGGCGGCCGCTTTTTGAATGGCGATGAACTGGCCGGAGTCGCAGTTGTCCTTCATGTCGGCAAAGGCCCGCACGATCCGCTCGTGGCCGCAGACCCAGCCGATCCGCCAGCCGATCATGTCGAAGCCCTTCGAGAGCGAATGGACCTCGACGCCCACGTCGCGGGCCCCCGGCACCGCCAGGAAGCTGTGCGGCTCGCGGTCGTAGCTGAGCATGCCGTGGGCCGCGTCCTGGATGACCACGATCTCGTGCTTCTTGGCGAAGGCGATCGCCCGCTCGTAGAACTCCGGCGTCGCCGTCTTGCCGGTCGGGCTGTTGGGATAGCAGAGCACCAGCAGCTTCGCCTTGCGGGCGACGTCGGCGGGGATCGACTCCAGGTCGGGAAAGAAATCGTTCTCGGCCAGCAGCGGCAGCTTGTAGACCACGCCGCCGTAGTATGCCGTGTGCGTGCCGGCCACCGGATAGCCGGGCACGGTCATCAGCGTCACGTCGCCCGGATTGATGAAGCAGGCCGGCAGCATCGCCAGCGCCGTCTTCGAGCCGATGCAGTGGTTCACCTCGGTGGCCGGGTCGAGCGCGACGCCGAACTCCCGCTGCATGAGCCGGGCGACCGCCTCCTTGAACATCGGCGGTGCCGTTGTCGGCGTAGCCGCGGTTCTCCGGCTTGTTGATCTCCTCGGCCATGCGGCGGCGGACGCTCTCGGGCGCCATCGCGTCGTTCTCGCCGATGCCGAAATCGAGCAGCTGCCGCTCGGGATGGTCGGCCAGCGCCTTCCGCTTGGCCCGCTTGATCTTCTCGAACTTGTAGATCGCGGTGCCTTTGCCGAACATGGCCCCGCCGATGCGCTCGGCGAACAGCGGCTGAAAATAGGGGTCGGACATGGGTGGACATTGGTCCCGTGTGTGAGCAAATCGGCAGAATCGTGTAAAATATCCGACGTTTGGACGCGGGACAACTGGCCAAGATTCGCCGCGGGCCGGCGAATTACCTCCGACTCGATATCGACAATCGCTGCGGGGAGGACGTTCATGCGAATTTGGCCCTCGAAGCGACGCTGGAAGCAACTGGCAATCGGCCTGTTGAGCGTGATCGCTCTCTTGGTGGCGGCCGACGGCTTCATGGTCTGGCGGACCGACGCTCGGCTGGCAGCGAAGATCGCGGAAATCCGCGCCGCCGGCGACCCGGCTTCGATCGCCGACCTCGCGCCAAAGCCAATTCCAGCTGACCAGAACGCGGCCGCGTATTTGGAGAAGATCGCGCCGCGGCTCGACCAGTTTACCAGCGAGCACGGCCGATTTTACAGTACGCCGATCGGCAAGGCGTATGAGGAGTCGGAAGATCGAGGCGAATCGCCCACTGCTGAGCAAATCGCCGCGATCCGCGCGATCGTCGAAAAATATCCCGATATCCCGGCCGCGCTCGCCGCGGCGGCCGCCTGCGATCAATATGCCTCGCTGGCCGACTTCACGTTGAGTCACCAAGCGTTTCTTCAGCAGTTGCTCGACGAGCGCGTCGGGAGAGCCCGCACAGCCGCCCGGTTCAATGACTGGCAGACAAAATTGTTGATAGCCGACGGCAAACCTCAGCAGGCGGCGGAACTCGGGCTCCAATCGTTGCGACTTGCCCGTTTGCACGATCGGGAGCCGCTGCTGATCAACTATCTGGTGGGAGTTGCATTGCGCGCGATTGCCGTGCAGGATCTCTATGAAGCGATGACTGCCGGGCCCGTCTCGCCGGAGCTCCACGTGGCGATCGATGAAGAGTTGGCCAGGCACGACGATCCGCGGCTGCTAGCGCAAGCGCTTAAGACCGAGCGTGCGTACGGCCTGGAATTGACGGCCTCGATTGGCCTCGATTCAATGTTCGATCAGGTCAATCCGATTTGGATGCGAATGGTGGGTTGGCCGGTGAAGCGGTTGTACGTCGGAGCGGTCGAATCCTACGAACCGTACTCAGAACTGGCAACGAAGTCATGGGCCGAAGTCTGCCGCGAACTAGGCCCGCCGAACACCGATCCACCCTCGACCGGGAAGGGCGTGCTTGCCGACTTGCTGCTGCCGTCATTGAAAGCGGCCTATGGAGCCGAATTCCGAAATCTGGCCACGGTGCGCTCGTTCCGAGTCTTCAACGCGCTTGCTGCCTATCGCGACCTGCAGGGTCGTGAGGCGAGTGGGCTTGAGGATCTGTCGCTGCCCAAAGAAGCCACGACCGATCCCTTCAGCGGCGAGCCGCTCAAGCTCAAGCACACCGATGGCGGCTGGATCATCTACAGCGTGGGGACAAACGGCGTCGACGACGGAGGAGATTTCAAGGATCAAAAAGACGTCGGTCGTGGCCCGGGGAAATGCGGCGGTCGGAGTAAGGCAGCGCGAGTCGGCACGAGTTCGTCCTTGCGGACGACGCCAACGGTGCGAATTCGCGCGTGTTCCCGTTCGCGTCGTCGGCAGCGCCTTTCAAAATGCGACGAATGTTCTTGACACAGATAAGAAACGCATGTACACTATTCGCCATGCTGGGCATGCATCTGATCTTCAGCACCTACGGCTTCTGGCCGCCGAACGATCCGCGCGGCAGCGGTTCGACGCGCGTCCGTGCCCAGCATGTTTTTGAAGCCGGCGGACCCGCGACGAAGGTCCATACGACCCATTCCCTTGCCGGTAAGCCGCACAACTTGCGGATACGCCATGCAATCAAAGAGTCGCTCAAATTTCCGCCGGTGACGCTGACTGGCCTGCAGGCACAGGCGGTAGGGCAGGGGTTTGCGTCGATTAGCACGAAGATCGATCTGATGATCCACGCCTGTGCGATTCTGCCGGACCATGTGCACGTGGTGGTGGCCCGTCATCGCCTCGACGGCGATGAGATCATCGTGTGTTTGAAGCGGGCGGGCACGCGGGCGATGAATGAGGCCGGGTTGCATCCGCTGGCGGCATTTTCGCGGGCCAGTGGCAAGCATCCGTGTCCGTGGGGCGGCGGGGGCTGGAAGGTGTTCTTGAACACGCCAGAGGAGATGCGGGGGCGGATTCGGTACGTTGAAGAAAATCCCGTAGAAGGCGGGGTTTCGTCGACAGCGCTGGTCGTGCGTGGTGCCGTATTTGGGGTAGTGCCGGTCGGCGGTGGATTCATCGTGGCCGACGACGCGAAAGTGAAAGTTTCGCATTCCGCCCTTGGCGTCGTCCGCGAGGACGAATTCTCAGTAGTCCGCGCTGCCGTAGTATCCAATCGCGTTCAGACCCGTCCGTTGTTTCACCAGTTCGACGATCGCATCGACTTCCGCATCGTCAAGCGGCGCCACGTACGACTCCGCCGGCCGGCGGGCGATCGTGTAGATTTGCACCAGCTTCAGTTTGCCGCCCGCCGCGGTGACTCTCGTTGAGCCGATCGCAAAACGCATCGAGCTCTGCCGGCGTCGGCGGCTCGCCGTTGACGCGCATGAAGAGCGACTGGATCACCAGCGGCCGAACCCGCGCCGCAGCGGTGATGTTGTCGAGAATCTGTCGAACGGGATCGGCGTCCGCTCGATGAGGTGATAGTACTCGTCGGTCCCGGCGTCGAGCTTGGCCCAGATTTCGCCGTTGTTCTGGTCGAGCACTGCGAGCCCGCGCTCGACGTGCGGCCGGTGGAACATGCTGGCGTTAGTGATCAGAACCATCTTCACGTCATCGAGGCCGGCCTCGCGCTTGACTGACGCGCACTTCTCCATCAGCTCGTCGAAATTCTTGTAGGTGGTCGGCTCGCCGTCGCCGGAGAAGGCGATGTCGTTGAGCCGCCGCAGATGCGGCGGCACGTTCCGGAACTTCTCCGTTTCGATAGATCGTGCCCGAGGCGACCAATTCGAGCGTCGCCCGCAGCTCCGCCAAGAGGGCCTCGGTCTCGACGAACCGCGTCTCGCTTTGGCTGCGGCGGTCGACCTGACAGTAGATGCAGTCGAAGTTGCAGATTTTGTCTGGATTGAGATTCACGCCGATCGAGATTCCGCCCGACCGCCGGCTCAACACCGGGTAGACGAACCGGTTGCGCTCGAACAACCGGGTATGATCAGAATGGAGGGTCAGCGACATTGAATCTCGTTGCGAGCGCGTTGGCGTCGTCGGCCACGACGAATCTTCTGGTCACACGGTCGGCCCGCTCAACTACTACCATGATAGAAGCACCGCCGCACAAGTCGAGAGACGCCG
The DNA here is from genome assembly GCA_963808175.1 of uncultured Planctomycetota bacterium. Lineage (GTDB taxonomy): Bacteria > Planctomycetota > Planctomycetia > Pirellulales > Lacipirellulaceae > DASYDU01. Next base: position 202,298 of record CAWEEU010000002.1, read on the forward strand.
CGGAATCGCCGCAGGTTCGCAGGGGCGTTACGCTTCCGTCGCGAACTGCTCGCCGCATTCCCACGACATTCTCCGCAACAGCGGCAGCGCCAGGAGCGACAACGCGCACATCGTGAGGAATCCCGGCGCGTAGCCCCACGCGGCGATCATCCGCCCCAGCACGTTCACGCTCCACGATTCGCAGCCGTTGATCGCGCCCATGAAGGTGCTGAACTGCGTGGCGGCAGTTGCCGGGTTCGTAAGATTCATGTACATCGCGTAGCTGGCCGCAGTGAACACGCCGATCCCCGCGCCGATCAGCGCGAGCAACACGAAGAGCGTCCAGTGGGGCAAGCTTGGGGTCGTGAGGTCGAGCGCTGCCAGCGTCGCAATCAGGGCGACGATCGCCACCAGCGCGATTCGCACGAAGCGAAAGCTTCCCACGCGGTCGGCGAGCCAACCACCGAGCATTGAGCCGACCACGAGCGCGCCGATCATCGGTCCTGCGGTGAACATGCCGATCACGCGCTGCGAAAACCCGCGATCGACGAGGTAGACGCCGTACACCGCTTCGAATGACTTGAACGCGGCTCCCGCCACTAGCGCGAAGGCGATGCCCCACCAGGTCGACCGCGCTGTAAACGCGCGGCGATACGTCGACGCCAACGCGGCTAACGACGGAGATTTGCGTGAATGCGCCGTCGACGGCAGCCTGGTCACGACCAGCAAGCCCATCGAAAACACGATCGTCGTCACCAGAAGCGACACGGCACCGGCGTTGCCTAGCCAACTGTAAAACGCCAGCACACCGCCCCCCATCGTGGCCCGGCCGAGCAGCACGCCGACCTGCATCCAGCCGTTGTACGCACCGCGTTCGGCGGTGGTCGTGGTCGCCATGCAAAGCGCGTCGATCGAGACGTCTTGCGTCGCGGCGGCAAAGCCATGCAGCAACAACACTCCAGCAAGCGTCTGAAAATCTTCCACCGGATCGAGCCACAACAGCGGCAGGAGCGTCGCCGCCATCAGCGATTGGGAGCTATAAATCCAATGCCGCAGCGTCCACCGCTCGCTGCGCAGCGTGTCGATCAACGGCGCCCAAAGGAATTTGAGCGTCCACGGGAGGATCAGAATCGACGCTAGCCAGGTGACCTTTTCAACCGGCACGCCGGCCACGCGCAATTGAACAGGGATCGTCAGCCAAATGAAACCGATCGGCCCGCCTTCGCTGAAATAGAGCGCGGCGAACAACAGCTTGCGCGCCAGACGGGCGCTGGCAATTGGCGATCGAATTGACTTTGGTTAAACGGCATCAATAGTCTTGCATACTCGTGCGAGGAGCCATTTACTCACTCACCTGTTTGGTAATCACAGAATGTGGTAAAATCAAAGATATGGCCATGCTAGATTTAAAAGACTTCGAACGCCACACCGTCGTCCGTTCGCTTACGATGGAGGACTACGACGCGCTGGTGCAAATGCACCTGCGTTGCTTTCCCGGCTTGACAGCCCTGGTCGCGGGCCCAGATCGAAAGCCAGCTGAAGATCTTCCCGGAAGGGCAAATTTGCGTGGAAATCGACGGCCAGCTCGCGGCCTCCTCCAGCTGCCTGATCATCACGTATGATCCGCAAATCGCCTGGCACAATTGGAAGGAAGTTTCCGACAACGGCTACATCCGCAATCACGATCCCCACGGCGACACGCTCTATGGCATCGAGATCATGGTCGATCCCGAGTTCCGCGGCATGAAGCTCTCGCGGCGAATCTACGATGTTCGCAAGCAGATCTGCCGCGAACGCAACCTCGAACGGATGATCGTCGGCGGCCGGATCCCCGGCTACCACAAGTACACTGACCAATTGTCGGCCCGCGAATATGTCGAGCAAGTGATCGCCAAGGCGGTCTTCGACCCGGTGCTTACCGCCCAGTTGGCAAACGGCTTCGCGCTCAAGGGTTTAATCCCCAACTATGTGCCAGATGACGAACATTCGCGGGGCTACGCGACGCACTTGGAGTGGCTCAACTTCGACTATCGGCGGGGAGCGAAACGGCGATTTCACCATGCCGTCGAGCCCATTCGGTTGGCGGTGGTTCAATACCAACTGCGGACGCTCAAGGATTTCGACGGGTTTGCCAAACAGTGCGAATTCTTCATCGACGCCGCGTCGACCGACTATCGCGCCGATTTCATCGTCTTTCCCGAGCTGTTCACCACGGAGCTGCTCTCATTTGTCGAGGCCACGCGACCGGGTCAGGCCGCCCGGCGGCTCGCCGAATTCACGCCTCAGTATCTCGATTTATTCACCGACCTGGCGCTGCGATTCAACATCAACATCATTGGCGGCTCGCAGTTCGTCATCGAAGACGACGTGCTCTACAACGTTTCGTACCTCTTCCGCCGCGACGGCACGCTCGGCAAGCAGTATAAGCTTCACGTCACGCCGAGCGAACGGCAGTGGTGGGGCGTGAGCCCGGGCCAGCGCGTCGAGGTGTTCGACACCGACTGCGGCCTGATCTCGATCCTGATTTGCTACGACATCGAGTTTCCGGAGATCGTGCGAATCGCGGCCCATAAGGGCGCAACCATCATTTTCTGCCCATTTAACACCGACACGCGGCACGGTTATCTGCGGATTCGCAACTGTGCATTGGCCCGCTGCATCGAGAACCACGTCTACGTGGCGGTCGCAGGCTGCGTTGGGAATCTGCCGTTCGTGGAGAATGCCGATCTGCATTACGCCCAGTCGGCGGTGTTCACACCCGCCGACGCGGAGTTTGCCCGCGATGCCATCGGCGACGAATGCCAGGCCAACAATGAGACAATGATCATCCACGACGTCGACGTCGAATTGCTGCGGCGCCACAAGTTTCACGGCGACACCCAAAACTGGAACGATCGCCGCCGCGACCTCTATCAAGTGCGGTTTCTGGAAGACGGCCAAACGAAAGAGGTCTGACGGCAGCTCAGCGCCGCGGACTCGTGGACCGTCGTCACGCACAAGCGTCGGTACAAATCGCAGCGGCCGGCCAGTTCGTTCGGCGTGCCGACGTCGACGATCCGGCCGAGGTCCATCACCACCACCCGATCCGCCAGCGCGATCGTGCTCGGCCGGTGGGTGATCAACAGCGTGGTGCGATTGCGGGTGAATTCTTCGAGCACGTTGTGAATCAACTGCTCGCTCTCGACGTCGATCTGGCTGGTGGCCTCGTCGAGGATCAGCACTTCGGGGTTGCGGAGGATGGCCCGGGCCAGCGAGATTCGTTGCCGCTGACCGCCGGAGAGCCGGCTGCCGGTGGGGCCCACGATCGTTTCGTAACCTTCGGGCAGCTTTTCGGTGATGAAGCCGTGGGCGTGGGCCTTGCGTGCGGCCGCCTCGATGGCCGCGCGGCTGGCCTGCGGATCGCCTTGGGCGATGTTGTTGAGCACCGTGTCGTTGAACAGCAGCGTCTCTTGCGTGACCATGCCGAATCGGCTCCGCAGGTCATGGAGCCGGACGTCGCGCAGATCGACGCCGTCGAACGTGATTCGACCCTTGGACGGATCGTAGAGTCGCGGCAAGAGCTGCACGAGCGTGGTTTTGCCGCAGCCGTTTGGCCCGACGATGGCCAGCGTTTCGCCGGCCCGGACTTCGAGCTGGATCTCCTGGAGCACCCTGCGGCCCGAATGGTATTGAAACTCGACGTCCTCGAACACGATCGCTTTGGCGAGCGGCATCAGCGGCCGCGGATTGGGAGGATCGGTGATGCTCGGCTCCAGGTCGAGCACTTCGTAAACGCGGTCGGCCGACGCCGCGGCGCACTGGATGTAGCTGAATTCGTTCGAGAGCCGCCGCGCCGGGTCGGCCATGCCGGCCAGCATCGCGAAGAAGATGGCCATTTCGCCGTGTGTGAGCGGGATATCACTGATTTTGATGCCCAGCACGTGGGTGTTCTGGCCCAATACCAGGTATCCACCCAACAGCGCGGCGGTCATCACCATCGCCAAGCCCAACGTCTCGGTGAGGGGGGCCACCAGCGAATTGTAAATCACGATCTTCATTTGGCGGCGAAACAACTTCATTGAAGTTTCGTCGAATCGCTTCCTCTCGCTCGCTTCCATCGTGAATGTCTTGATCAATTTCATGCCGCTCAATGTCTCGCCCAGTGTCTCGAAAATCGAGGAAAGCTCCTGCATGGCTTTCTTGTGCGTTCGCTTGAGCGCTTTGCCAAGCCAGTGAATCGTATAACCGGCCAGCGGGGCGATGATGATCGTCATGAGCAAGAGCTGCCAGCTTACGTAGGCGGCAATCGACAGGCAGACGAGCACCTTCAAAGGCTCCAACAGCGCCTGGCCGAAAATCCGCTGCACACCTTGCCCCACCGTTCCCAAGTCCGACGTACAACGATTCATCAAGTCGCCGCGGCCCTGCTCGGTGAAATGGGCCATGTCGAGCCGCAACACCTGACGATAGAAGTCGTTCCGTAAATCAAAGGAAACTTGGTTGCCGATTAGCGAAACAAGGATCGAGTTCCAGACTTTGAACAGCGATTTGATCGCTGTTGCCACCAGCACGACGACGCAGATGAGTGCTAGGGTCGTGAACGGCGTCGTTGGCAGCCAGCGATGGGCATACGGTGCAAGCCAGCGGTAACGGGCGGCCCGCTTTTCGTGCAGCTCGATTTGCGAGGCCGCGTGCTGTTCCTCCTCCGCGAGCTTGACACGCAGCTCTTTGGGCGATGCCGTGCGGAGTGCCTCCAATCTCTTCAGAACATTTAGCAGCCGTGTTCGCTCGGCGATTCGCGCGTCGCTCCAATCGCCTTTTTCTGGCGCGGTGGCGATGATCTGTTCAATTTCCACTTGCCGGCGCTTGATCTCAAGCTGAACGTGCTCTTCAACGGCAGCGGTCTTGTCGGCCGAAAGTTCTTGGAGCTCGTCGAGCCAATGCTTTGAATCGGCCACCTCGCGCTCACTCGTGGCCACTTGCAGGTCGACCCATTGCGGCAGCGAGCTGTCGTTCATGATCACGTCGACGACAGGCCAGACCGCCGTGAGATTGCCGCCCCACAACAGTGCCACTGCTAGCGACGTGAGCACGCAGCCGACAACATTCCAGCGATGCAGAAAAGCCAGTTTCAGGGCGCGGCCGAAATCTCTCATGGGTCGTCCGTAGAATCAGCGGGGGAAAATGGCGGCATCCGTCCAATGGGCCGGCCGCAGTTTGTAGCAAATCGAGTTGGCCAATCCAAGACGGGTCCAAAATTAGCGCCGCCGGCCGCGACAAACCAATCTGCTGGCGGTCAAACCCCAGGCTTTCCGCCGCGAAACACGCCGCCGTAGTCCCGCTAACGATTTTCTGGATTCTACCGATTATGCCGCCGATACCAATCTTACCGACACCGCCGCGAGCGCAACCCGCGTCTTTTCTGCGCCGCGCGGCGATGAACCCAGATTCTTAACCGCGAGCTTCGCGCACCAACTGCGATCCGCTCCAGGTCGACGTCGTGTCGATCCGGGGGACCGTCCGCTGCTGGTCCGCGCGACTCGCACGAGGGGGGATACCATGTATCGCTTGCTTGCATTGCTGGCGCTTGCGCTCTCGAACATCGGTTGCTGCGCTTGCTGTGGACCCGGTGCCGGGGCTCTGTGGGGCTGTGGCGGCGGAACCGGATGTGGCGACGCCTGTTGCGAAACCGACTGTGGCTGCCAGGACCCGTATGCCTGTGGCGGCGGATGTTGCGACAATGGGTGCTGTGACACGGGATCTTGCGACGCCGGATGTTGCGACACGGGCTACTGCGGCGACGGCTGCTGCGAACAATGTGGCTGCGATCCTGGTTGCGGCTGCAGCTGCAATCAAGGCGGTTGCACGGGCCTCTGCGGGCACGTGTTCCAGGACTGCCCCATCTGCCAGGACGTCCGCAACTGCCGGCTCTTCCGCCGCGGCTACGCGGCCTGCGGATACGAAGGTTGCGGCGGCGAGTGTGGACCGTGTGCTGCCGACTACGACTACAGTGCCTGCGGCCAGTGCAACAACGGATTCAATTGGTGTCCCTGCAATTGCTGCGAGACGTACAGCGGCTGCTGCTGCCAACCCCAAGGACCCGGCTGCTGTGCCTCGGGCGATCAGCACTACAACTTCGCCCCGGGACCGCCGGTCGGCCAGACGGCCTACCCGTACTACACCGTCCGCGGCCCGCGCGACTTCCTGATGAAGAACCCGCCCTCGATCGGCCCGTATTGATCGCCGCGGATTGCCATTGGCGTCGTCGGCCACGATGACTAACCTCGGCCCCGTCGCCAACGAAACGAAATCCGGCGTTACCGCCGGCGCGAATTGACATCGCGTGAAAGGAATCACGCCTCACCAGCCGCCCGCGCAAGGATG
>CAWEEU010000003.1:0-317868 GCA_963808175.1 uncultured Planctomycetota bacterium
ACCTGGCAGATGCAGATTGTCGCCGCCCAGTGCCACGCCAATCGCCAACAGCCCGCCGATGCCATCCCCCCAGGCCAGCCGGCGTGGAGCACGTTGAGCCAATGAGTCTTGTTGTCCTTGTAGAGCGTGGCGACGACCGGATTAATCATGGCCTCGACCGTGCCATTCGATAGTGCGTAGAGAAACGTGGCGAAATAGAGCACCTGGAAGTTGGGCGCGAAGATCGTCAACAGCGTCGACACGAGGTGGCCCAAAAAGCCGAAACACATCGCCGTGCCGTAGCCAATTCGATCGATGATCAAGCTGAACAGGATGATCGAGATTGCGAACGGGTAGGTGCCGACGCCGCTGATGATGCCCTTTTGCTCTTCGGTGAGATGGTACTGCATGCCCCAGTCTTTGAGGACGGCCCCGCGAACGGCGAACCCAAACGCGGTCGCCACCAGTGCCATGAAACAGCCCAAGAACAACCGCCGCGATTGCCGTTCGTCCGCCATCATTGCCTCGCGCCTAGGAAGAGTTGCGGCGCAGCGCCGCCTGTGAGTGAAGACTTCGCCGATTGGCCGGCTCCGTTATAAGTTGCCGGCGCGACCGGGAAAAGCCGGCTCTGAAAAAATCATTTTTCGCGGGTGGCCGGCCGCCGACTCGTGCCAGACGCACGCATCTCGGCCCGATAGGGGCGCGGACCAACGCCCATCTGTTTCTTGAAGGCCACGGAAAGGTAGTTGGCGTCCGCAAAACCGGCTCGATTGGCGATTTCGGCTAACGACAAGTCCGTCTCGCGCAGCAAACGGCCGGCTCGCTCCATGCGGATCCGGATGATTTCAGCATGTGGCGTCCGGCGAACCAGTTTCAGGAAGCGGTGCTTGAGCATTCGCCGCGACAGAGGAACGGCGTGCAGCACGTCCGTCACCGAAATCCCTTCACAGGCGTGCTCGCGGATGTAGCGTAAGGCGGCGGCGACGTCGGCATCGTCGATCGCATACACGTCGCTCGATTGCCGTTCGGCGATGCCCAGAGGCGGGATCAGTACGCCTTCCGTGCCGACCTTCTCACCCCGCATCATGCGATCCAGCAGCTGGGCCGCCTCGTAACCAGTGCGATGAGTATCCGGAATCACGCTCGAGAGCGGGGGCGTGCAAAGCCGGCAGAGCCGGGCATCGTTGTCGACCCCGATGACCGCCACCTGTTCCGGTACGGCGACGTCAAGTTCGCGGCAAACGTCCAACAATTGCTGGCCCTTGAAATCGTAGCAGGCCATCACGCCCGCGGGTTTGGAGAGCTCCTGGACCCACAGCGACAGCCGGCGCCGCTCGCGCGTCCAGGAATAGTCCTTGTCACTGGGCGACTTCCCTTCAAACACGTGGCAATTGCACCCGGCCTCCTGGGCGAACAGGAGGAAGTGCTGCTCTCGCCATTTGGACCAGTTGTAGCGTGGCTCGCCACAGAAGGCCAAAGTGCGGAATCCGCGGTCGATCAGGTGCCGGGCAGCCAGCCGGGCCAGCTCGCGGTCGTCGGTTTCCACCCAGGGAATATTGCGGACTTTGCGGGCGGCGCTGACGTCGACGACCGGCAAGTGGGTCCGCCGCACGACCGCCGCGATCGCTTCGGTTTCAATCCGCGCGATGATGCCATCACCCCTCCAATTCCTCAGCCAGGCCGGGGGCTTCGCGCCGCGTTCCTGCTCGCCGACGTAGATCGACCACAGCTCGTGCTCACGCTGATAGGCGATGATTCCGTCCATCAAGCCCGCGCGTAGGCGTTCGAGGTCTCTACCAGAAGTGCTACCGAACGTCGATCTCGCATGCTGAGCCGATCGCCTTTGCGCCGCGTGCCGGCAGTGTAAAATAACACACATGTTGTGCGCTAATCTTCATTCTATCTTAGGCGGTGGGGGGTAGAATGAAAGCGTAGAAACGCTTTGCCGCCCAGGATTTTGCGGGTCGAACGTGGCCGCAGTGGTGAGCCCGGGCCGTTCAGGCAGTGAAGAGATATTTCATGGATACCAAATCACGTCCGCTCGGCGCTGCGATTGTCGGACTGGGCTTCGGTGCCGAGTTCATCCCGATTTACCAGCGCCACCCGCGAGTGAAGCTTGCGGCGATCTGCCAGCGGAATGAGTCCAGACTCCGCAAGGTCGGCGAAGCGTTCGGCATCGACAAGTGCTACACCCGGTTCGACGAATTACTCGCCGATCCGGCGATCGATTTCGTCCACATCAACAGCCCGATTCCCGACCATGCCTGGATGAGCATCGAAGCGCTGCGGGCCGGCAAGCACGTGATGTGCACCGTTCCGATGGCGACGACCGTCGCCGACTGTGAAAAAATCTGCCAGCTGGTCGCCGACACTGGCCTGAAATACATGATGGCCGAGACGGTCGTCTACAGCCGCGAGTTCTTGTTCATTCGCGACCTGTTTCGGCGGGGCGAGTTCGGTCGGATCCAGTACTTGCAAGCGTCGCATCCGCAAGACATGGACGGCTGGCCCGAGTACTGGGAGCGAATGATCCCGATGCACTACGCGACGCACGTCGTGAGCCCGGTGCTGGGGCTGATGGATAGCCGGGCGGAATACGTGTCGTGCTTCGGGTCGGGCCGCGTGCGTGATGAGATTCGAGAGAAGTCCGGCAATTCGTTTGCCGTTGAATCGTGCCACATCAAGATCGCCGACAGCGACGTGTCCGCCCACATCTGGCGTTTCCTGTACGACACGGCGCGACAGTACCGCGAGAGTTTCGACGTCTACGGCTCGAAGAAGTCATTCGAGTGGACGCTCGTCGAGGGTGAGCCGCACGTGCTCCATACGGCCAAACTACCGGAGCCGGAGATCGCTCAACGGGTGGAAATCCCCGACTTTGCTCATCTGCTGCCGAAGGAAATTCAGCAGTTTACGCGGTCGATCGTCGACGCCGAGCACCTGTCGTTCTTGCAGGGATCGGGCCACGGCGGCTCGCATCCCCATTTGGTCAACGAATTCGTGCAGGCATTGGCCGACGAACGCGACCCGTGGCCGAACGCTGCGACCAGCGCCAACTGGACCTGCGTGGGCATCCTGGCTCACGAATCGGCCGTGCGCGGCGGCGAAATCCGCTGGCTTCCCGAGTTTACTTTTACGCGCGGCGAGTCGCGGCCGGCCGTTGAATCAGCGCAAACGACCGGTCCGCCCGCACCGCACATCGAAGTCGGAGCGCACCGTCAGGCCGTCGGGCGATGAGACTCCTCGGACGCGTCCTCAGCGGACTCACGCTCGTCGCCTGTGCTGCTGCGTGGGTGTACGCGGCCGAGGAGAATGCGCCACAATCGTTTCTGCGCGTGCCGCTCGCCGATAAGTTCTTCGCCGAAGGCGCCACGTTCGCCGACTTCAACCGCGACGGAAAAATGGACGTCGTGGCGGGCCCCTATTGGTACGCGGGGCCCGATTTCAAGCAGCGGTTTGAAGTCTATCCGCCGCGTCCGTTCGAAGTGAACGGCTACTCGGACAACTTCTTTGCCTTTGCCCATGACGTCGACCGCGACGGCTGGACCGATTTGGTGGTCGTCGGCTTTCCCGGAAAGGAGGCCTACTGGTATCGGAATCCGGCGGGGAAGGCTGGCCCTTGGGACCGGCATCTGGCGTTTGCCGCCGTCGACAACGAATCGCCCGCGTTTTGCGATTTGACGGGCGATGGCGTGCCCGAGTTGGTGTTTCACACGGCCGGGCGTTTCGGCTACGCCGAGATTCCCGCGGGCGACCCAACGCAACCGTGGCCCTTTCACGCGATCTCGGATGACCGTGGTTACGACCAATTCAACCACGGGCTTGGCGTCGGCGACTTGAACGGCGACGGCCGGCCCGACGTGCTTGAGAAGAACGGCTGGTGGGAGCAACCGGCGGCGGGTGCGCGCGACGCTCTATGGAAGTTTCATCGCGTGCCATTCGCCCCGGCGGCCGGTGGTGCGCAGATGATCGTTTACGACTTCGACGGCGATGGCGACAACGACGTCGTCACCAGCAAGAATGCTCACGGCTATGGGCTGGCGTGGTTCGAGCAAGTTGGCAGCAGCGACGGCGGCGAAATCGCATTCGACGAGCACCTGATCATGGGCCAGCGTCCCGATGAAAGTGATTACGGCGTCGCCTTCTCCCAGCTTCACGCCCTGGCGCTGGCCGACGTCGATGGCGACGGTGTCCAAGACGTCATCACTGGCAAGCGCTACTGGGCCCACGGCGGGCACGATCCTGGAGCGCACGATCCCGCGGTCCTATATTGGTTCAAAACCGTCCGTGAACGTGGAACGGCGCGGTTCGTTCCCTATTTGATCGACAACGATTCGGGCGTCGGGACGCAGGTCGTCGCCGGAGACGTTTCCGGCGACGGTCGCCCGGACGTCGTGGTCAGCAACAAAAAGGGATCTTTCCTGTTCTTCCAACGTACCGAGGCCGTCGACAAAATCGCCCGGGAAGCCGCCCAGCCGCGCCCGCAACCGCGATCAATCGCCGCCGCCGTGGATCAGAAGGTGGATCAGAAGAACGAATCGACCGACGGAACGACTCCGAAGCGTGCCAATGGCAAACCGCTCAATTTCGATTTTGAAACGGGGGACCTGAGCGATTGGATGGCGGACGGTCCCGCCTTTGCCGGACAACCGATCCGGGGCGACACGGTCCGCGCCCGCCGCGGCGACATGCAGAGCGGACACGCCGGCAACTACTGGGTCGGCACCTACGAGGTCTCCCAGGACGAACCGCAAGGCACGCTCACCTCGACGAGCTTCGAGGTCACGCAGCCGTTCGCCAGTTTCTTAGTCGGCGGCGGATCGAGCGATGCCACGCGCGTCGAGATCGTCCGCGAGGACAACCAGGAAGTCGTCTTCAAAGCCAGCGGCGACGATAACGAACGAATGCATCTGGCCGTCTCAGACTTGCATTCGCAGCTCGGCAAACGCGTATTTGTGAGGGTCGTTGACGAATCGAGCGGCGCGTGGGGGCACGTCAATTTCGATCACTTTCGCCTCCACGACAAGCGGCCGCAAGGAGCGGCGGTGGCGCCGCTACCCGCCGAGGCGCGCCCGCCGAAGGATCAATATCCTTTCGCACGCATTTCGGCGGATCAAGCGGCGAAAGTGATGAAGCTGCCCAATGGCTTTTCGGTAAAGGTGTTCGCTGCGGAGCCGGACGTCAAGCAGCCGATCGCTATGACGCTGGACGACCGCGGCCGGGTGTGGATCGCCGAGGCCTACCAGTATCCGATTCGTGCGCGGGCAACAAGGGCCGCGATCGAATTCTCGTGTTTGAAGATACCGACGGCGACGGCCACTTCGACAAGCGAAAGGTGTTTGCCGAGGGACTCAATTTGGTGAGCGGTCTCGAGGTCGGTTTCGGCGGCGTGTGGGTCGGGGCGGCGCCCTATTTGATGTTTATTCCGGACCGCAATGGCGACGACGTGCCGGACGGCGAGCCCGAAATCCTGCTCGACGGCTGGGGCTGGCAAGATACGCATGAGACGCTCAACACTTTCAATTGGGGACCGGACGGCTGGTTATACGGCTGCCACGGCGTGTTCACGTACTCGCGCGTCGGCAAACCAGGCACGCCGGATAGCGAGCGGACGCCGCTCACGGCGGCAATCTGGCGATACCATCCGACGCGGCACAAGTTTGAGGTGTTTTCCGAGGGCACGAGCAACCCATGGGGCGTCGACTTCAACGATTGGGGCCAGGCAATCTCGACGGCCTGCGTGATTCCCCATCTTTGGCACAACATCCAGGGCGGTCGCTACCAACGGCAAGCGGGGGAACATGAGAATCGCTACACGTACGACGACATCAAAACGATTGCCGACCATCTGCACTACCTGGGCAACAATCCCCACGCCGGCAATGAGCGATCCGACCAGGCGGGCGGCGGCCACGCACACGCTGGGGCGATGATCTACTTGGGCGGCACCTGGCCGGAAGAATATCGCAACCAAATCTTCATGAACAACATTCACGGCCAACGGATCAACATGGACGTCTTGACGCGACGCGGCTCCGGCTACGTCGGCAGCCACGGGCCCGACTTCTTGCTGACGCAGGACCAGGCCTCGCAGATGCTGAACTTCCGCTATGGCCCGGATGGCCAGGTTTATGTCATCGATTGGTACGACATGCAGGCCTGCCACGATCCGCATGCCGACGCCCACGACCGCACCAACGGACGAATCTACAAAATCATCTACGGCGACGCGGACGCGACGGCGCCAGCCGTAAATCTGAACGAAACTGAGCGACGCCGAGTTGGTCGAACTGACGCTCGACAAGAACGATTGGTACGTCCGCCACGCACGACGAATTCTGCAGGAGCGAGCTGCGAAAGGCAAAATTGATGAGGCGGCGCTCGGCCGACTCCGCGAGATCGCCGAAACAAATCCTGATGAAACGCGCCGGCTGCGTGCGATGTGGGTGCTCCACGTCACGGGTGGACTTGCCGACGACCTGATTGCCGCAAAGTTGAAGGACGAAAATGAGTTTGTCCGCGGTTGGGCGATTCAACTCGCCGCTCGATGGCGATCAGGTGGACGTTGCGAAGTGGCTGCCGCAATTCGCAGCTCTGGCCGAGAGTGACCCGTCGCCGGTCGTGCGGTTGTATTTGGCGTCCGCGGCCCAACGGTTGCCGGTCGACGATCGCTGGGCGATTTTGGCGGGATTGGCCCGGCATTCGGAAGACGCCGGCGATCACAACTTGCCGTTGTTGGAATGGTACGCAGCCGAACCGCTCGCCCAGGCCGATCCTCAGCGGGCACTCGCGTTTGGACTTTCCTGCGGCAAGACGATGCCTCGGCTGCGCGAGTTCATGGTGCGACGGATTGCCGGCAGCAACTCGCCGGCTGCGCTCGCGGCGCTCGTCGACGGGCTCGCCAAGTCGCAGGATGCGGATGAGCAATTGGCGATTTTGGATAACATTCGTACGGCGCTGCGCGGCCAGCGGCAGGTGGCCCCGCCGGCAAGTTGGCCGGCCGCGTTTGCTCACCTGGTGTCCAGCGAAAACCTACGGATCAAGAGCGCGGCGACCGGTCTGGGAGTCACGTTTGGTGATCCGGCCGCGATGGACTCTTTCCGCGAGTTGGTGACGTCGTCGTCGGCTGACCCAGCTACCCGCCGCGCGGCGCTTGAATCGCTGCTGGCGGCGAAAGACGCAAAGCTGTTGCCCGTGTTGCAGGGACTCGTGGACGACGCGCTGCTCCGCGACCTCGCCATCTCGGGCCTCGCCGAGTACGACGATCCGAAAACGCCGACGATCCTGCTGTCGAAGTATCCGCAGCTCACGCCTTCCGAGAAGCGGTTGGCTTTGGCGACGCTCTGCGCCCGTCCGGCCTATGGCATGGCGCTTTTGCAGGCGATCGCGGCGAAGCAAATCGCCGTGTCCGATCTGTCCGCCGATTTGGTCCGCCAGCTCAAAAATCAGAAGGATCCCGAACTCGACAAGCTGCTGGTCGAATTGTGGGGAACGGTACGGAGTACGCCGGCTGACAAGGCGGCGTTAATCGCCAAGCTGAAGAAGATGCTGGCGGAGACGTCCCCGACTCCTCCCGATCCGTCACTCGGGCGCGCCGTATTCGCCCGAACGTGCCAACAGTGCCATACGTTGTATGGCGTCGGCGCGAAAATCGGTCCCGATTTGACCGGCTCGAATCGTGCCAACGTCGACTACTTGCTGTCGAATGTCGTCGACCCCAGCGCGATCATAGCGAAGGAGTACCAGCCGACGCTGATTGTCACCGTCGATGGCCGCGTGGTGACAGGCATCGTTTCCACGGAGGACGACAAAGCGATCACGATTCAAACCGCCACTGAGACGGTCATTCTGCCGAAGGATGAAATCGAGGAGCGGGAGCTGAGCGACGTGTCGATGATGCCGGAAGATCAACTCAAACAGTTCAGCGATTACGAAACGCGATCGCTGTTTGCATATCTCACCGGTGCGTCGCAGGTTCCGATGCTGGCAACCAAGGACAACGCCGGGGCGCTGTTCAACGGCCGCGACCTTACCGGCTGGACGGGCGACCCGCAATTGTGGTCGGTGGAAAACGGCGAGATCGTCGGCCGCAGCCCCGGCCTGGCGCACAATTCCTTCCTGTTGAGCGACCTGCAGGCCGACGACTTCCGCTTTTCAATTGACCTCAAACTTGTAGAAAACACCGGCAACTCGGGCGTACAGTTTCGCACACTCTCGCTCAAAGGCTATGACGAAGTTCAGGGCTACCAGGCCGACGCTGGGGCCGGCTGGTGGGGAAAGCTCTATGAAGAGAACGGCCGCGAGTTGTTGTGGGATAAGTCGGCCGAGGAGTTCATGAACAAAGGCGAATGGAATCACTACGAAATTCGCGCCGAAGGCAGCCACGTCCAAACTTGGCTCAACGGGCACCCGTGTGCCGATCTCTACGACCCAAACGGCAAGCGACGCGGGATGTTCGGCCTGCAAATTCATGCCGGCGGACCAATGGAAGTCCGCTTCCGCAATCTGAAGCTGGAAGTGCTCGGCCCCCCGGCGGCCAAATAGGGCAGCGGCTAGAGCGACTCTCTGAAATACGCGCCCCTTAGCCGGCGAGCTACGCTCGCCGGTCCCCTGCCAGCTGGCTTTCAATCCGAACAGGTGGCCACGTAAATAAGTGATCGGCTCCAATCCGGCATGGCGAACGTGTTGTATGGCTTCTCGACGCGCTATTCATTGGGTCAATTCCTTGACGTACAATGCTCACATGCAGGATTGCATGGAAGCGACGATAGATCCTGGCGCCCGCTCTCGCTCAGCACGCGTCTTGTGCCTATCAATTTGCGCCTCAACAATGCGCCCTCGTAGCTCAGGGGATAGAGCAGCGGTTTCCTAAACCGCGTGTCGCAGGTTCAAGTCCTGCCGGGGGCACTTCGGGAATACGTCGCGGTGGGCCGGACTCCGCCGCGAGGTGCGGATCGTACGTCGTTTTCATGCTAGCAGCCCCTTGCGGCGGCTCATCTTGACGCTGTTTGACGTTTTCACCGATCATTACGTGCGCGTGCAGCGGATGCACGATGCGAATTGAATACGATGCCAGATCGCCAGCGGCGATTTGCCGGCGTCGGTTAATCTGATCCAGCGCAAACGGAGGTGCACTCGTGCAACGCGACTTAGACCTGCTACGGCAACTACTATTGGAAATCGAGCGTCGCGGCGCGACCTCATCGATCGATGCACTTCACGCCGACCCGCGGCACGAAGGCGATGAGCGCGTTCGCTACCACTTGCGGCTGCTGACCGACGGGGGTTTCTTGAAAGAGGTCGGGCAAACTTCCGGCGGCGCACCGTGTGTAAGACTGACGTACGAAGGCCATGAATTCGTCGAGCTCGCGCGGAGCGATGTTCGCTGGCGCGAGGCAAAGTCGACACTGTTGGCGTCGACGGGCGGAGTGCCACTTGCGTTGATCCGAGCACTGCTAATGAAGTGGGCCTGCCGCTCCGTCGCGCGGAACGAACGCCGCCGCGTAACCGACGGACGGCGCCGAGTTCACCGTTACGTTGAGCGCATCGATCCCGAGGTCTGGCTCGACGCCTATGCAACCCCCGATGCACTTTGGGACGACGATCAAGCCCGGTTGTTCCGCGATCGAGAAGCACGCCGGCGTCGTCGAGAGGTTCAGCAAAGCTGGGATCTCGATCTCTACGGCGACGTTGCCGATGTATCGTCTGCGGAAGCGGCGAGTGCTCCGCTCCCCGAGCACCTGCTCTAGACGTACGTCTTGGTCTGCGCCGGCGTAGAATCACTGCGGAATCGCCGCTGAGATGCGCTCTCCGTCCGATTCGGACGCAGATTCGCGGCTCAACATCTACCTCGCGGATTCAATTTAACCGCGTCGAGGTGTGCTGGTGCGCCTATTTTCCCATCGCCGCGAGTGAATGTTGCAGCCACCCCGATTTAGGGGTACAACATTCGTCATCGGAAGAATGTTGCGCGGGGTGATGATTTCGGCCATAATGCCGACTGGCACTTGTCTAACCGCGGTTCGCGGAGCCTATCGGCGCGGGTCTGGAGGGGAAGTTGTCGGTGATTGAAGTCGGGCCGACGTCGGTCGAACTGCTGGCGTCGATCATTGCCATTCAACAAAAGTTCATTGCGGAGCCGGGTTCGCTCCAGGCCTTCGCTCAAGCACTTGAGCAGTGCGTGGGAGATTCGCAGAGCGAGTTTGGCTTTATCGGCGAAATTGTCCGCACGCGACCGGGCGAGCCAGTTCTCAGGCTGTGCGCGACGTCGGGCAGCTTACGCAACGATAGCGACCGGGGCTGCCATTCGGGATCACCTGCGGGAAACGTCGAACTGCAGGAGTTGGGCGACGACGTCGGTGAGGTGATCCGCTCCGGCAAAATAGTCATTTCTAGTGCGAACGACCCATCGTCGCAAAATGGAATCGCCTCGAAGGGCTTCCCGCCAATGAGTTCCTTCCTCGGTCTTCCGCTCCGCGCCTGCAGCGGTGAGTTGATCGGAGTTCTAGGGCTAGCGAATCGCCACGAGGGTTACGACGATACGATGGCGGCTCGACATCAGATGATGTGTGACGCGCTGGGGGTAATGATCGATGCGGCGCGGCAAGAACGTCATCGCCGCGATGTGGAGGGCTCACTCAGGGCGAGCGAAGCCCGATTGCGAATCTTCGCCGATCACGTGACCGATGGGATCTTTCTCCAAGATGCGGAGGCGCGCGTCGTTGACGTCAATCGCCGGGCTTGTGAAAGTCTCGGATACGAACCCGAGGAATTAATCGGCTTATTTCCGACCGACTTCGATTCGGCGATTAAGCCCGCGGACGTGAGTGTCATCCTAGAGCGACTGACCTGCGGCGAAACAGTCGCGTTTGACACCCGCCATCGTCGCAAGGATGGTTTCGAGTTCCCCGTGGAAGTCCGAATTCGACCGCTCTCGATCGATGGCAAGTTTCACACGATAGCATTGGCCTGCGATATCACGGAGCGCAAGCAAGCGGAACAAAAACTCAAGGAGAGTCAAGCGCGGCTGCAGCTTGCGCTGGCGGCTTCACGGATGGGCGTTTGGGAGTGGGACATCTTGTCGGGCGACGTCTTCTGGTCACCAGAATGCTACGAAATCTTTCGGGTTGCTATCGTTCGATGGACGCGCGGAATCGTTTCGCAAACAGGTGCATCCCGACGACATTGTCTCCCTGAGCGACCAGGTCGAGTGTGCGATCCGCGAAGGCACTTTTTCGATCTGGGAATTCCGCATCGTTACTTCCGACGGTGATGTGCGCTGGATTTCCAACTGCGCAACGGTCCAGCGGGACGAATCGGGCCAGGCGGTGAAGGTGATTGGCACGGCCCGCGACGTCACCGACGAAAAGCTCGCCGCCGAAGAAATCCGTGAACAAAATGCCGATTCTGCACACCATCCTGGAAAGCACGACCGACTTCATCTACATGAAGGATCGCCTCGGCCGATACGTCACCATCAATGCGGCCGCAGCCGCTTTCATCGGAAAACCGGTTGCGGAAATCATCGGTCGCAGCGACGACGAGCTCTTTCCGCCGGAAGTCGCCCGCGACATCAAGGCGCGCGAGCGGCAGTTGTTTACGCAGCAGACCGAACTGCGATTTCAAGAAACCCTGCCTGGCAACAATCGCCTGACGCATCTGTCGACGGCCAAAAACGTTTGTCGCGATTCAACCGGTGAAATTATTGGTTTGGTGGGCATTACCCGCGACGTCACTTCGCACTTCGAGGCCGAGGAAGCCCTTCGACAATCCACTTTGCTGCTGGAGAACATCGTCGAGAACATTCCTTTGGCCGTCTTTGTCAAGGATCCGAAAGACGAATTTCGGATCCGCTTATGGAACAAGGCGGCCGAATCGATTTTTGGAATCAACCGCAACGAAATCATCGGGCGGACAGCCGACGACTTCTGGCCGAAGGAGCAGGCCGATTCTTATCGTTCCGTCGACGAGCGTGTGATGAATGAAGGAAAACTCGTCGAGATCGCGGAGGAGCCAAGTAGTTCTCGCGATGGCACTTCAATCATCGTGCACACGCGAAAGATGCCTTTGTTCGATCGACACGGCCAGCCCACGCTGCTGTTGGTGATTTGCGAAGACATCACGGAAAGAAAGCGATCCGAGGAAGCCCTCCGCGAGGCGCAGCGCCGCCTGGAATTCACGCTCCAAGGTGCAGACGTGGGCCTCTGGGATTGGGATCTCAACACGAACGATGTCAATTTCTCCGAAGAGTGGAAAAGCCAGCTTGGCTACCACGGTGATGAGATTACCAATAAGAACTATGAATGGGAGTCTCGCGTTCATCCGGACGATCTGCCGGCGGCAATGGCCAACATCCAAAATGCGATTGAGCGGCGGACGCCTGAGTACCGCTCGGAATTTCGCTTGCGGCACAAAGATGGCAGCTGGCGGTGGATCCTGTCGCGCGGAGCGGTAATTGACGACGCGCGCGGCAAGCCAGCGCGGATGCTCGGAGTGCACATCGACATCACCGATCGCAAGCGCGCCGAAGAAGCGCTCCAGGCCAGCGAATCCCGCTACCGCTCGTTTGTCGACCACGCGACGGACGCGTTGTTTCTGCAGGATCATACCGGGCGTGTCGTCGACGTCAATCAGCAGGCCTGCGTCAGCCTGGGATATCAGCGCGAGGAATTGATTGGCATGTTGCCCAGTGACTTCGATCCGGACGCCGACGCGGCATTCACGCAACGAACCCTGGCCCGCTTGGACGCTGGCGAAACGATGGCGTTTGATTCGAGACACCGACGAAAGGACGGCACGATCTTTCCCGTCGAGGTCCGCCTCCGGCCGTTCTGGATCAACGACCAACGATTCCACATTGGTTTGGTGCGCGATATCACCGAACGCAAACGGACCGAGCAGGCGCTGCGTGAGAGCGAGGCCCGCTTGCGGACGCTATTAGAGAATCTCGACCGGGTCGCCGTGCAAGCGTACGAGCCCGACGGCACCATTACATTTTGGAACCGCGCCAGCGAACAGTTTTACGGCTACACAGCCGATGAGGCGCTCGGTCGCGACCTGGTCGAATTGTTGCATGCGGAGACGACGCGTGAACACGAACGAAAGATCATGGCCGAAGCACTCCGCACGGGGCAGGTACCGGGTGCTGAGGAGGTCGAAGTCGTGCGCCGCGACGGATCGAAGATCACGGTCTATGCCAGCCGCGTCGTGCATCCGCGAGCCGAGAGGCCTGCTGAGTTCTTCTGCTTCGACGTCGACGTCACCGACCGCAAACGCGCCGAAGAAGAGTTGGCACTCCGCCAGGCGGAACTGCTCCACGCGTCGCGGCTCTCCACGGTTGGTCAAATGGTGGCGGAGATTTCCCACGAAGTTGCCCAACCGCTCAATGCGATCGGCAACTTCGCAGCTGCCAGCGAACGAATTCTCGAGACGAACGTCGACGGGAAGCTGGAAACGCTTTGCGAATACACTCGGGCCATTTTAGAGCAAAATCAACGTTGTATCACGATACTCGGCCGGCTCCGCGATTTCAGCCGGCGGACGCCAATCTCGCATGTCCAGTGCGACGTCAGTCAATTGCTCCATGAATCCGTTGATTTGATGTCGCTCGAATTGCGGCGAAGACACGTGCTGGTCCAGTTTGAGCTGGCGGAAGATCTTGCCGACCGTGCGAGGCGACCGGGTTCAACTTCAGCAGGTAATTGTCAATCTTTTGAGCAACGCTCGCGACGCGCTCGAAAACCAACCTGACGATCGCAGGACCATTGTTGTTCGCTCCTTTGGGGAATCGGACGCGGTCGTCTTCGAGATCGACGATGCTGGATGCGGGCTCTCGGGCGATGCGACGATCCATCTGTTCGACCCGTTCTTTACAACGAAGCGTCACGGCATGGGGATCGGCCTGAGCATCTGCCAGTCGATCGTCAAAGAGCACGGCGGCCGTATCGACGCTGTTTCCAACTCGCGAGGTGGCGCGACGTTCCGCGTCCGCCTGCCACTATCTGGGAAATAGGGCCATGACTGAATCCGCCATTTACGTCGTCGATGATGACGAAGCAGTGCTCCTTTCGGTCCAAGCCATGCTGATGCAGCACGGCTACGAGTGCCGTTGCTACTTGACCGCCGAAGATTTCCTCCGCGAAGCACCGAACGACCGGCCCGGCTGTGTGATCACCGATCTTCAGATGCCCGAGGTCAGCGGCATCGAGTTGCAGCAGCGGTTGTTGGCCGATGAAAGCCCGTTGACGGTTGTCGTGGTGACCGGTGTCGCGGACGTGCCCACGACCGTGGCCCTAATGGAACGCGGAGTCGTGACTTTGCTCGAAAAGCCGTACAATCACGACGATTTGGTGCAGGGCGTCGAACGCGCCTTGGAATTGAGCCGCGAGAAGTGGCTCCAAAGACAAAACAACAATTCTGTGCGTACCCGGCTGGCCACGCTAACCGACGACGAACGGCGAGTCATGGAATGCATGTTGACCGGTCAACCCAACAAGGCCGTCGCCCATCGCTTGGAACTCAGCATGCGAACCGTCGATCGGCGGCGACAGGCCGTCCTCGAAAAGATGGGCGTACGGACTGCTCCTGAATTGGCGTTGCTGCTAGGCGCTGCAGGAATTACTTGCTACGACGCCGACGCCTCCGGCCAGAGCGTCGAAGACGGAATTGCTACGCTCGTGACGGATTGAAACGCTTTCTGCACCGCCACCGTTCACATCGCCCCCGGTCCAATGCGGCTAAATGCTGCTCGCGCTCGCCGGTCGGACCACAACGTCGATCCGTTTCCTTCGTGAATTCTATGCCGGCAGGATACAGCCAAAGACGTCGCACCGAAAGACGCCTTGTAAATGTCGCAAGTTCGCCGTGCGCAAACACACGGTCTCCAGAAACTGAATAACCCAACGATGAATTGGACTTCGACGACCAACGAAAACTGATTCCCTAAATGAGATTGGAGCCAAAGTTTACGAGTGAGTGCCAAACGTATGTCACTTGGTCGAATGTGCATCACTAGTGCACGATTCGTATCTGATGAAGGCGAAGACTCAATCTCAATTAGTTGTTTTCGTCGGTATTTCTCGTGAATTCTCCCTTCCTGCGGCAATGTGGTAGCTGGTCGTTTTGGATTTAATCCTGCAACTATTGCGCATCAATCGCATAAATTCGACATTCGTTTCGCACGGTCGGAAACAGTTTGCGAAGATTTCAATTGGCGCCATTGCAGCGGCGAGTTTGCGCATTCGCCTGTTATAAGTGCAGCCCCCGTTGGTCTCGGGTCGAATGACAGCTATGTTCGTTTATAGTTCGCGTGGCGATTGCGGGCCTGCGTCGCAAACTGGGCAGCGTCATCGTGACTAGCATGTTTCGATCCGATAATTTGCATCTCGTCACGATCCGTCTGGTGATCATTGTACGTCACCGTCTCGACGGAGATGCCCTGGCCGCGCTCTTTCAGGCCCACCCCGAATTTCGTGTCTTGTGCACGACGACCGCCATCAAGTTGGCTGCGGTGGTGATCGGACATCGCCGGCCCGACGTCGTATTATTGGATGCCGGCCTCATGTCTCAACAGGACGCGGAGAGTTTCAATTCGCTTCGCGGGCTTTTAGGAGACGTCCCCATACTTCTACTTGATACGGAAGTGAACCACGGTCGTGTCAAGCCTTGAATTTCTGTACCACTTGCTATGAAGGTTTAGGTTAGGGACATTCCGCTGCACTGCTGGAGCGGAGAAGTTGTTTGAGGCGTAGCCGAAAACAACTTCGGAGCGGAAGCGGTGCAGCGGGCCGCGAACTCGACCGGGGCCACGTACCCCAACGAGCTGTGCGGTCGGTAATGGTTGTAATCTTCTTTCCAGGCCGTGGTCAGCTTCCGGGCTGTGGCCAGACTCTCAAACTCTTCGGTGGCTAGAAACTCGTCGCGGAAGCGGCTGTGAAAGCTCTCCGCATAGCCGTTCTCCCACGGGCTGCCTGGCTCGACGTAGAGCGTCTCGACGCCCAGTTGTTCCAGCCAACACTGGATCGCCTTGGCGACGAATTCCGGTCCGTTATCGCTGCGGATGTGCTCTGGCACGCCTCGCATCGCAAACAGCTCGGCCAACGTGTCGATCACATCCTCGCTGGTGATGCTGCGATCGCACTTCAACGTTAAACACTCCCGCGTATACTCATCCACGATGGAGAGCCACTTCAATGGGCTGCCTGCCGTGGTCTTGTCGAAGATGAAATCCCACGCCCACACGTGGTCCTGGTGCTCCGCCTGGCGGCGATGACAACCGTTGGCGCTGTTGCCCAAACGCCGCTTTTTTCGCTTCTTCTGAGGCACTTTTAGCCCCTCCTTCCTCCACAACCGCAAGATCCGCGAATTGCTCGCTCGAAATCCTTCCCCACGCAACAACGCGGCGATCCGGCGGTATCCAAACCGCGGACGGCGACGCGCAAGCTGCAACATCCGACGCACCAGACGCGCTTCGTCGCGCCTCGGCTTCGACTGGTAACGATGACTCGAACGCGGCTGGCAGATCGCCTTGCACGCCCTTCGCTCGGAAACCGAGAACTCACGCCGGAGCTCCTCGGCCGCCGCACGCCTCCGAGAAGGGCTTACCAGTTTCCCTCCGCAATGTGCTTGAGCATCCGGTTGTCGAGCGTCAGTTCGGCAACCACCTCTTTGAGCTTCTTATTCTCGTCCTCCAGATTCTTCAGTCGGATCGCCTCCTCGGCCTTCATCCCGCCGTACTGGCGACGCCAACGCTCCAGCGTCGACTCGCTCACCTCCAGCGACTGCAACACCGACGCCAGGTCCTTCCCAGCGCTGAGCATCGCATCCGCATCACGCAACTTCCGTACAATCTGCTCCGGCGAATGTCGCCGGCGTCGCTTCGTGCTCATACTCAGGTCTCCTCGCCCAATGGGCCGTTGAGACCTTCATAGCAACTGGATCAGTTCTAGCAAAGCAGGCCAGTCGGTTGTCCGCGATCCTCTCGACGCCGCGCGTCGGATACTTTACGCGGAATGAGCCGTTTTCAGATTTGGCTGCCGGTATCCAAGGTTTGGCCCGAGGCGAACGGGCGTTCGGACCGTGCGTCAAGAATCATATCCATCATACGCCGCGCGGTTGGCAACTCAATTACGATCAAGGCGACTCGAATCTGGCAGCGCTGACGCCGCGTGAATTCGAAGTGCTGAAGCTCGTCGCACAAGGCCATTCGGTGAAAGATTGCGCCGAGTTGCTCGACCTCGCGCCGAGCACGGTCGACAATCACAAAGCCCGACTAATGAAGAAGCTGGGCGTCCATAAAACTCTCGATCTCGCGCGGCTGGCAATCCGCGAAGGCCTGGTCAACGTTTAGAAATTCGACTGGCCTGCTACCCTCGAGGCCGATTTGCGTTGCTCGGTCTGCTGATGGTGTTGCCTCAGGCAACCACGGCAGGGTTCCACGTGTGCGGTATTTTCTTTTGTCGGGCCGATGATCTCAATACCGGACTTCATCTGTCGGCATTCGCCGAGCGACGGTATAATTCCGGAACGACACCAGTCCCGCGTGGACTCAATGTCCATTCGCCGTCCAATTCCCTGTCGAAGCCTCCGCTCCAATGCCCAAGTATGTCGTTCGCCATGGTGTGATGCGTAATCTGGGGGTGTTTTACACCCGGGGAAGCGACACCCACGTGCGGGGCCAACAGGTCATTGCCCGCACCTATCGCGGCCTCGAATCCGGCGAAGTGCTCTGCGAGGCGACCGACGAAGCCGTCGCCCAGCTCGTCGAACCGAAACAGGGTCAAATCCTCCGCCGCGTTTCGGACGACGACGTCCGCGAGCTGCGCAAGATGTTTGAGCAGGAACGGCGGGAGTACGCGATTTGTCTCGAGCGAATCAAAGAGCTCAATCTGAACATGCAGTTGGCCGACGTCGAGCATCTTTATGGTGGCGAGCGGGTCGTCGTCTATTACCTGGCCGAGGACCGCGTCGATTTTCGCGAGCTGGTCAAGGCGTTGGCCAAGGAGTTCCAAACACGAATTGAAATGCGGCAGATCGGCGTCCGCGATGAAGCGAAGCTGCTGGCCGACTATGGCGACTGCGGCAAACCGGTCTGCTGCAACACCCATCTGAGCGAAATGCCGCCCGTCTCGATGAAGATGGCCAAGCTGCAGCGGGCGACGCTCGACCCAAGCAAGATTTCCGGCCGTTGCGGCCGGCTGAAGTGTTGCCTGCGATATGAATACGACACCTATCAGTCACTACAGCGCGATTTGCCGCCGATCGGCGCCGAGGTAGTCACGACCACCGGTCGCGGCCGTGTCCTGGCTCAGGAGATCCTGGCCGGCCAGGTGCTCGTTGAAACCGAAGACATGCGCCGCGTGGTGGTCAACGCGGCGGACGTGCTCACCGTGCTATCGCGCGGCAAGAGGAGTCGGCCGGCAAAAGATCAGATCGCAGATGAGAGCTCAGTAATCGTTGTTGAAGAGGAGATCGTGGACTCGACGTCGATTGTCGACGACCGGTCAAGTGATCCAGTGGAAGACGATGTGCCGGATGATGCCGGCGACTGGGCCGAGGAAGAGGGGGGCGCTGAGCCAATTCGGTTGGCGAGGCCGCCCGGCGGACATGACAGGCGAAACTCACCAGCGCCACCGGTTGCCTAAATCGCAATCAGCGCCGACAATAGGAATATGATTGATCCATCCCATCCACTCGCCGAATTGCTGCGGCGCGACAAGCGATATCAGCTGGACGCGTACGTTTTTGTCTTCGATGCCTTGCGTTTTGCCCATGAGCAACTGGGCATGGGCAAGTCACCTGGATCGATCGAGGACACGGTGGTCGACCGCGAGACGGAAGAAGAGCGGCACATTTCCGGCCAGCAGCTCTGCGAGGCGATCCGCCTAGTACGCGGTCAAGCAGTATGGCGGCTTGGCCAAAAGCGTACTCAACCATTGGGGTGTTCATTCGACCGGCGACTTTGGCGAGATCGTGTTCAATTTGATCTCGATTGGCCAAATGCGCAAGACCGATAGCGACCGGCGCGAGGATTTTGACCAGGTCTTTGATTTCGAAGATGCCTTTCGCGACGCGTTCGGACCGCTCACGTCGGATTCTGGCAAAGGGCGTAATTCATGAAGCCGCGTCGTTGGCCGCTGATACTTGCGGCTACGTTGCTCGTGGCCTGGAATTTGTTTCTGTTGACCCTGGTGATTTACGGCCACTGAATGAGCCGGCCCGCGTCAATTCGTCCGCTGTGATCTAAATCGGAAGCAGCCCATCCGATAGAGCGCTTGCTGCGTCGATGTCGGACACGAACCTCACAACGACCGCAAAAATGCGACCGCGTTCGCGGCTTCGCCGACCGGGTCGGCCGAATTCGGGCACTCGACGGTGACCCAACCGCGATAGTTGAATTCTTCGAGCTGACCCAACAGCGCGGGAATATCGGCGGCGCCGCGGCCAAGCTCGACGTTGATTACCTGGTTGCGCGAAGAATCCCGCACCGCGTCGCATGCGTGTACGTGCAACATGCGATGGCCGAGCTTGGCGACCGACTCCGCTGGATCGTGCCCGTGATGGATCAAGCCGGACGGGTGCAGGTCCACACCGACGGTTTCGTAGGGCACGGCATCCAGCAACCGCCGCAACGCGGCACCACTTTCACTGCCGGTCTGTGCCGCCAATCGCGCACCGACCCGATCGCCGAAAGCCCCCAATCCCGACAGCACTTCCACGAGCGCCGCAAAACTCGGATCGCTGTCCTCGTCTGGCACCTGCCCCACCCGATTGATCACTACGTTCGCGCCGAGTGCGTGGGCAAATTTCATTGTATTTTGCGTTGCGACCACTCGGCGCTCCAATTCCTCGGGATTGTCGTAGCCGCGGCGCGTGATGAACGACACCGCCGACACGCCCAGATTGAGGTCCGCGAGCATCTTGCGGAACTGTCGGATTCCAGTCTGTGTAAGTTCGCTCGGGAGGCAGTTCGTTGCGCGCGTCGATCTCCACGCCATCGGCCCCCAGCTGCGCAGCAGTTTGAATCGCTCGGCGAAGCGGCTGGCGGAAGCAACGGGTCTGAACGCCGATTTTGAGGGCTGGCACGATTGTGAGGCGATTAGGGGCGGCTAGCTCCGCGCGGGCGGCGTGACGGCCAAGGGCCGGCCAACTGCCGACGACGCGACGCGCTATGCCATGCGGTAGATTTGGGGATGAACAAGTATCGCCGATTTTTGCCCCTCTGTCACTCGGCCACGCTCGGGCGTTTGTCCGCAATCGTTTGCCTCGTGTGGCTGCCGGCCCACACGGTCCGCTCCGCAACGATTGAGCGTCCGGCGGACGCGATCGAAGTCTTTCACTGCGCCTTCGACGAGGCCTGGGACGCGGATTTCGACCAGTGGCCAGACCGCTGGTCGAGAAAGACCGGCGAAGCATATCCCCACTACGTCGACATTCGCATGCGCCAGACGGACGATCCCCAAGCGACGGGCGGCCAATCGTTAGAGATCAATTTGGACGGTGCCTCGGCCGCCGTCTCCAGCCCACCGATTCGTGTCACGTCGCGGTTCAGCTACCTGCTCGCCGCCCAGCTCCACATTAGCGGGCTGAAATTCAGCAGTGTCACGCTTTCGATTGACTTCTACAACGCTTCCGGCAAACGGCTGCAGTCCCGCCGGCAAAAGCTCAAGACGCGCCGCGACGGTTGGCACACGATCACCATCGAATCAATTGACCCGGGCGACGAATCGATCGACCGGGCGGTGATCACGCTCGAAGTACTTCGCGGCAGCCGCGGCGATCTCCATGGAGTCGTCCGCCTCGACGACGTGTGGCTCGCTCGGCTCCCCAGGATCACGGTCTCCACGAACAATCCCTACAACGTCTACAGCGACAAGGATGACGTGGTGGTCAAGTGCGAGCTCTCGGGCATCCGTGAGCAGAATCCTGAGATCCGTTTTCAATTACTGGACGCCTCGAGCAAGGAGCTTCATGGTGGCAGCGTGCATTTGGACGGCCGGCTCATCGAGGAAGACACCCGCAAGGCGTCGGACATTGTCGATGGCGTCGGCAACGCCCCCAAAGGCTACGAAGGGATCACCGAATGGCGCCCCAAGATACCACGCCACGGTTTCTACAGCGTGGTCGTCACGATGCTCAGCTCCGACGCCTCGGGAAAGCAGACCGAGGCCGAGCGGAAAATGGACCGTCGTGTAATCTGGCTGGCCGTGGTCGCTCCGCTGCCGCCGCCGACGCAGGGCGACTTCGGTTGGTGCCTGCCCGATGCCGACCAGCCCCTTTCATTCCAGGACCTGACCGGGCTGCTGCCCAACGTCGGCATTAATTGGGTGAAGCTCCCAGCCTGGTACGACATTACCAAAACTCGTCGTGGCGACGACATCATTCGCTTCGTCGAGATGTTAGGCGCATCAAACATCGAAGTGGTGGGCATGATCGATCGGCCTCCGGCCGGCTCCGAGCTCGCCGAGCGAATGGGCGCAAACTCCTCGATCGCCGACCTGTTGTCGTTCGATCCGGCGATCTGGCTGCCGGCACTCGATCCGGTGATGTCGCGGCTCTCGATGCGGCTGCGGTATTGGCAATTGGGGAGCGACCAGGATACCAGTTTGACCGGCTTCCCGAAGCTGGCCATAAAGATCAGCGAGATTCGCGACCGGCTGTTTCGCTTCGGTCAACAGGTGAAACTCGGGTTGCCGTGGTTGTGGGACGGTACCGATCTGGCCCCGGCGGAGGTGACTTGGGATTTTGAACAGCTCACGCCCGATCCGTCACTGACGCTTGAGAAATTCGAGGCATTCGTTTCTCGGCCGCGGCGCGGGTCGACTCTGCGTTGGATAACGATCGAGCCGCCCCCACATCCTGATGATTCGGCACCCGGCGACCGCGAACAACTCAACGCCCGCGCGACGGAGTTCGTGCGGAAGCTCGTCGCGGCCAAACAACACGGCGTCGACGCGATTTTCATCTCTCGGCCATTTGACGACACGAACGGCTTGATGCGTGCCAATGGCATGCCGGCCGAGCTGCTGCTGCCGTGGCGGACGGCCGCCGCAATGCTCGGCGGCGCGAAGTTTCTGGGTTCGGTCCAGCTGCCAAACGGCAGCGAAAACCGCAGTTTTCTCCGTCCCGACGGCCGTGTGGTCATGGTCGTCTGGAATCGAGAGCCCACCGAAGAAACGTTGTTTCTCGGCTACGAGGCCCAGCAAATCGACGTCTGGGGCGGCGCGACGCCGCTCGCCGTCAAGGACCATCTCCAGACCGTTCAGGTCGGGCCGGTGCCTACGTTCGTGCTGGGCGTGAGCGAGCCGATCCTCAAATGGCGGATGGCGTTGCGGTTCAAACACGACCATGTCGAGAGCATCTTCGGAAAGCCGCACCCCAACGCGATCCACTTCAAGAATTTCTTCCCCCAGGGCGTCGGCGGCACGATCACGATCGTCGCGCCCCATTCCAACGACGAACAGAGTGGCGCAGAACAAGTCCCCGCCGAAGGCCTGATCCGCGATACCGAGCGGTGGGCGTTCGAGCCGCCCGAAGGCAGCTTTAGCCTCAGTGCCGGCGAGGAAGCGACGTTTCCATTCGATATTCGGCTCAAGAACGCCATGTTCGGCGAGCAGCCGATCCGCGTCGACGTCGTGGTCGACGCCGACGAGCAATATCAATTCAGTGTCTATCGCACGATGTACGTCGGATCGGGAAACATCTCGATCGATTTCCAGACGCATCTGGACAAAGACGGCACCTTAGTCGTCGAGCAGGTCATGACGAACTCTGCCAAGCAGCCCGTCGATTTCAAATGTTTCCTCTATGCCAAGGGCTACCGCCGTCAGCGGCGCAAGTCTACCGCTTGGGTGCGACACCGGACCGCACCGTCTACCGCTATCGCAACGGCCAATCGCTGATTGGCAAGGAACTAACGCTTGAGGCGGAAGAAATCGGCGGCGAACGCGTGCTGAAATGTCGGTTTCTGGTCACCGACCAGCCGACGACCGAGGAGAACGCGGCACCGGCCGCCAAGTCGGAGCCGAACGGGCGCCAGACTTTCCAAAGTAGGCACGATGAACGGCCGGGCAGTGCTTGAACTGCCAGAAATCCGTGGGCCAATCGTTGCTAAGGGGCAAACTCTCATGCGGCAGTTGTAGGGTCCGACGTCGTGGCTGGGACCGATTTTGCCGGCTGGTTGACCGGGCCAGGTACCCGCCTAGAATGGATTGCGTGTCGGAAAAACTAAACTCCTTAAAGAGCCCATCATGAGCGACCAGCCGATGCGTTTTCTGACCGCCCTGCCGGTTTACAACGAGGCAGCACACGTCGACGCCGTGCTCGACGAAGTGGTTCGGCACGCCGGCGACGTGCTGGTGGTCGACGATGGATCGACCGACGGCACCGCCGACCGTCTCGCCGCTCGGAGTGACGTATTCGTCGTTCGTCACGCGGAAAATCGCGGCTACGGCGCGGCCCTCAAGACGGCGTTCGACTACGCGATCCGCTTCCACTACGACGTATTGGTTACGATCGATTGCGACGGTCAGCACGAGCCGCAGCGGATCGAGCTGCTCGTCGATGCCTGCCGCCACGCCGACGTCGTTTCGGGCAGCCGCTACCTCGAAGCCAGCGACGCCAAGAGCCAGGCACCGGCCGAGCGACGACAAATCAATCAAATGATCACCCGCGAGCTCAACGAGCGTTTGGGCCTGTCGATCACCGATGCCTTTTGTGGCTTCAAGGCCTATCGCGTTTGTGCGCTCGCCAAGCTGCAGATTACCGATCCCGGCTATGCGATGCCGCTGGAACTGTGGGTGCAAGCCGCTTATCTCAAATTACGGATCGTCGAGGTGCCGGTGCCGCTGATCTATCTCGAAGAGAAGCGGAGCTTCGGCGGCAGCCTCGATGACGGTGCGAAGCGGATGGAATACTATCACCAGGTGCTCGACCGCGCCATCGCGACCACAAAAACCAGCGTCCGGCTCAACGAGGCACGTCGGGCGCGGAAATGCGAATATGTGCCCGCCGCCCGCCAGGCGCCGGTCGTCGAAGACCTCTGTCCGTTCTTCCCATGCTGATGGTCGACGCGCGCGAGTACCGGCGTTTTCGGACGCCGCAAGAAGACGGCCAGACGCTGGTCGAGCCGCCGCGGCCCGAGTTGGGCGGCGTGATCGCGAGCAATCGCCGGCGGTCGGCGCGGTTCGACTATGACCTGCAAGGCCGTTCGCTCGCCGAGCTCTCCGCGAGTGCTCGTCGCGCTCTGGTCGACCGAGCAATCGAATACACGCGTCGATATCGAGATGTCTCGCCGCGGCACCGGCAGGCCGCCCAGGCCGGCGGACCGATCGTCCTGTCCGGACACCAGCCGCAATTGTTCCACGCCGGTGTGTGGTACAAGAATTTCGTACTTGGCGACGTGGCGAAGGAAGTGGGCGGTGCCGCGATTCATTTGTTGATCGACAGCGACTTGTGCCGCGACCGCGTCGATCCGCGTCCCGACCGGCTCTGCGTCGGAGCCGCGACTCGAAAGCGTAGCGTTCGACCAGCCGACCGCCGACGTGCCGTATGAAGAGCGCTCGGTTCAGGACGAGTCGACTTTTGCCGGATTCGCCGATCGAGTGAGCCAGCTTGTGCAGCCGCTGGTCGCCCGACCGCTCGTGAAATCGCTCTGGCCGCTCATGCCGATGGGAGCTATTGGCGAGGCGAATCTCGGGCTGCGCATCGCCCAGGGCCGGCACCGGCTCGAGGCGGAGTTCGCCAACGACACGCTCGAACTACCGCAAAGTGCCGTGTGTAATCTTGCGGAATTTCACTGGTTCGTCGCTCACTTGTTCGCCCATCTGCCGCGATTCCACGCCGCCTACAACGACTCGCTCGTTGCCTATCGTCGCGCGCACCGACTCCGCAATCGTGCCCATCCCGTGCCCGAATTGGCCGAATCCGACGGCTGGCTGGAGGCCCCATTTTGGATGTGGACGGCCGGCGACCCGCGGCGCCAGCCGGTGTTCGCCCGTCCGAGCAGCCAATGGGCTCGAAATCTCCGATCGGCACAGCCGAACGATCACGCTCGACGTGTCGGACGATCGGGATGTCGACGTCGCCGCCGAGCAATTGGCGGCCGCCGCGGCAGGGGGGATCAA
Organism: uncultured Planctomycetota bacterium; assembly: GCA_963808175.1. Taxonomy (GTDB): domain Bacteria; phylum Planctomycetota; class Planctomycetia; order Pirellulales; family Lacipirellulaceae; genus DASYDU01. Next base: position 25,101 of record CAWEEU010000003.1, read on the forward strand.
ACTTCGCACCCGTGCGCTGGCAACGACGCTTTTCGCCCGGCTCGTGCTGAGCGACTTGTTTTTGCACGGAATTGGCGGCGCAAAATACGACCAGGTGACCGACGACGTAGCCCGCCGGTTTTTCAAGATTGCGTTACCGGAATTTGCCACGGTTTCGGCAACGCTGCGGTTGCCGATTGAACATCCTGCTGCCGGTCACGCTTCAATCCGCGAGGCTCGGCAGCAGCTCCGCCAGTTGACCTATCATCCAGAGCGATTTGTGTCGAGTGACGGTCCGGCAGCAGCCGCGGCGATCCGCGAAAAGACCCGTTGGATCCAGACGCCGAAGACGCCGCAAAACGCCCGCGCCCGCCACCAGGCAATCACCAGCGCCAACGCTGCCCTGCAGCCATTCGTCGCGCCGCGTCGCGACGAGTTCTTGCGTTCGAACGTCGAGATCGAGCACCGCCTCGCGGTCGACTCGATTCTCGGCTCGCGCGAATTCTCGTTCTGTCTGTTTCCGCGCGAACACTTCGCACGCCTGCTCCAGCAATAATTTGTTGCAGGCGACGACTGGAACGAAGTACTGGACGCGGTGGCGGCGATTCCTTAGGCTAGCGGTATGTCGCGCCGAGCGTGGCAGACTTTTCGAGTGTGGCAACTGGATTGAGATTGGCGAGCAGGCGCGCGGGCCGCGGGCAACTATCGAGACAGGGACGGCGGGCGAACATGGAGTTCGACACGGGCGAGAAACGGCGAGGCCCCCTCTCCAACGCGAAATCGAAGGCTCATGCGCCGAGCCTGGTGACCGGCAACGCGGGCGATCATAAGTTAATCTACGCCATGCTGCGGATTGCCAATCGTGCCCCGAGCTACGAAGAGTTTCTGGCGTGGCTCGATGAACCGACGTACGAACCGACGGATCGGCTGTTGGTCAAGCAAGGCGGTCAAATCGTCGCTCATCTCCAGCGACTCGACCGCGTCGCCTGGTTCCACGGCGTACAGCTGCCGGTCGGCGGCGTGGCGAATTTGGCGGTTCTCCCAGAGTATTGCGATGCCGGGTACGAATGCCTGCTGCTATCGGCTGCCGAGCAGGCAATGCGCGACTCTCATGCCGTCGTAGCCCTGGCTCACACCGATCAAGTCGAAGCATTTCAGAACCAGGGCTGGAGCGAGATCGGCTATCCGCGCCACACCGAGGCCAACGTGCACGAGATCTTGGCCCGGTTGGCGGCTCCAGCCACCGTCACGCCATTGGCACGCCGCGCTCGACCGCTCGGCATACGACTTTGGCGTCAGGTCGAGCTCGACGCCCTCTTGAGCGTGTACCGCCAGGCGGCGGCCGCCAGTTGGGGCGGACTCGATCGCAGCGAAGCCTATTGGCGTTGGCTGGTAGGGCGCAAGGCACATGACGAATTAATCGTCGCCATTCACGGCCGAGACGATTGGGACGTGCTCGAAGCGCCAGCTCACATCGTCGGCTACGCCATCACGCGGGGCTCACAGGTCGTCGAGCTCGCAACCTTGCCCTCGTTCCGTCGGGCAGCCGAACCGCTCCTCGCGCGGGCTTGTCAGGACGCCATCGAGCGCGATCATCGGACGATTTCGCTCCATATCGGTGAGAGCGACCCGCTGCACGAATTGCTGTTGTCCGCTGGAGGCCGCTGGTTCCCCGCCACAGGATATGGCTGCCGCTCTTGGATGATCAAGCTGCTCGATCCAGTCCGCTGGATCGAAAGCATGTACGAAGTGCTGCTCGACCGGGCCAAGGCGGCCGGTCTTGCTCGGCCACTGGCGATCACTCTTGGCGTCGGCCGCCGCAAATATCGACTGGAGCTCACCCGCCGCAGCGGTCACTTCACGCGCGATGACACGGCCGACCCCGACGTTCGCTGCGCAACCGAAACGCTGGGCGCACTGTTGGTCGGCAACCTCGACGTCGCCGCGGCTCGCCAGACCGGCCAGCTGGAAGTCGGATCGGACGAGGTCGCAGCCTGCCTGGCCGCGTTGTTTTCGCCGGTACCCTTCTGGCAATCGCCACTCGATTCGCTGCGGGCGTAGCCGCGCCCGATTACAATGGGACGGGGCAGATTCCAGGTTCGCACGTCCGCGCGCGGAGTCGTGTCCCCGTGTTCTTCTTCTTCCCCTATTCGACCGACTCCCCGCTCTATCATCTGCCGATCGCCACGATCGGTCTGATCCTGGCGAACGTGCTCGTCTACGTGGGCATGGTCACCGGGCAGATTTCTCACGTGGAGAGTTGGATCTTGGTCTATGGAGCGGGTTTGCATCCTGCGCAGTGGCTCACCTCGTTCTTCAGCCACGCCGGAATTCAGCACCTGGTCGGCAACATGATATTCCTCTGGGTGTTCGGACTGATCGTCGAAGGCAAGATCGGCTGGTGGAAGTTTCTCGCTTGCTACCTCGGAATCGGCATCGTCCACTCGATGCTCGAACAAATGGTAATGCTCGGCTATTCCGGCTTGGTCCCGGGCGCATTCGGCGCCTCGGCGGCGATCTTCGGCATCATGGCGATCGCCGCGGTCTGGGCACCGCTCAACGAAATCAGATTCTTCTGGTTCGCATTTGTCTATAGCTTCACCACCGGGACCTTCGAAGTGGGCGTTTACATGATGGCCGTCCTATATGTCGGCTGGGAATTCCTCATGATTGTCCTCTTTGGCGGTAGCGCCGCCAGCAGCTTGCTTCACATCTCCGGCGCCGCCGTCGGCCTACCCGTGGGAATCGCCATGCTCAAACTGAAGCTCGTCGATTGCGACAATGGCGATCTGTTGAGTATTTGGAGCGGCCGTTACGGCAATGTCAGAACGACGTCGGACGTCGTCGCGGAGAACAAAGAATATGCCGAGCGGCAGAAACTCCGCGACCGCAATCAGCTCGGCGGGGCCAAGGCCCAGCTGCAACAGTATCTGGCGCAAGGCAACTTCACCGCCGCCGCGACGCTCGCCGCGAAAATGAAGCACGTCGGCGACGGGCTCGCTCTCGACCGCAACGAGCTCCTGGCGGTAACGAAAGGCCTCCAGTCGGCCGGCCGCTGGAGCGAGTCGGCACCCTACATGGCCGAGCTCATCCGCCGCTTTCCGGACGGCGCGGACCTGGTGCGAATCAAGCTGGCGCAGCTTTGCGTCGTCGAGCTCAATCGTCCGGGCAAGGCACTTGAATTGCTCGCTGAGGTCGATGCCGCCCGCGTGCCTGCCCCGCAGCTCGCTTTGGCGAAGAAGATCGCCGCCAAGGCCCGCCAGATGCAAGCCGCGGGCGAAATCGAGATTGACAGCGACGAATGGTGACGCCGTCAATCGCCTCGTCGCAAATGTCCGACGCTCGACTGAAAGTATCGCTGCCGCCGCTGGACCTGCTCGCGATTGGCAGCCGACTGCTGGGAGCGGAGGTCCTCCAGGTTGGCCGCGCAGTAGCGGCACTCGATCCTTTCGACGTGGAACTTCACGTAGTCGGCGGCGTCGGCTGCCAGCACGCCGAGCAGATAGCTGCCCAGCTGCTCGCGCGAAGGGCAGCTCAAGCGATGCCTTCGCCAGATCTCGCCGACCGAGTGGACGCCTGCGTCGCGGCGGCCGTTGGTTGCCGCCAATCGCTCGGCCAGCGCGGAATCGTTCCGCAGCGCATCCTCGATCGCCGTCATCTGTTCGATCGGCAGCGCCTCGTCGAGGAACGCTTCCAGCTCGGCGGTAGTGAAATTGGCACCCATTGAGGTTCCTTGTTCCCACGCTCCGCGTGTTAACACCCTACTTCGCCGCTCCGCGGCACCTACCCTGGTAAACGTTGAGCCAGCCGAATCCCCTAGACGCGGAGCGTCCGACTCTTGCGTTCCCACGCGGAGCGTGGGAACGAGTTTACCCCTCCGCATACAATTCCGGGAAAACGTCTTCGCTCAGCCGCTGCTTCTTGACGAGCGTCCGCAGCCGGGCGATGAAGTCGAACTTGAAATTGGCCACCTGCTGCTCGCTGATTCCCAGCGCAGCGGCCACGTCTTTATTCGCGGCCCCACGCGTGAAGAGCAGCTCCATGCACTTGAGCTTTTGCCAATCGCCCTTCTCGCGCCAGCCGTCGAGTTGCTCGGCGATGCCGTGGGCGATGGCCTCCTCTTCCAGGCCGCGGCGTTCGCCGCTGCGGGCGATGCTGCTGGCTGGCCTGGCCGACCCCGGCATGTCCCATTCGCCGCCGCTCTTGGCGGTCGACGAGAGCGGCAGCGCCGGCCGCCGTCCCTCGCGCCGCAAGTAGTCCGTGAGCTTATGCGCCGCGATCGAGAACAGATAGCTCTCCAGCGGTCGCCGCGTGTCGTAGTTTGGCAGGCTCGTCAGAAAGCCGATGAACGTCTCCTGGACGACGTCTTCGCTGGCGGCCCGCTGCCGCAGCCGGCTCTGGACAAACGACAGCAGCCGCCCCTCGTATTGGCCGATGAGCGAGTTCCACGCCTCCGGCTTGCCGGTGCGAATCTGCTGAACCAAGAGCACGTCGGGGTGAAGCGTATCGGGCATCGGCGAAAACCGGCGGGCGTCGGAGAACGAATCTCGGGCGAGCCGCGGATCACGCATTCAATATCGCGAGCAGCCCGACTAGTCCGATTATCGCCGCCGGCACCCCCAAAAACAACCGCTTCGTATAGTAGCCTTTCGTCCAAGTGTCGACCTTCAACAGGCCAAAGGCTAGGCCGATCAAGCCGAGCACCGAGCTGGCACCGGCCCCGACCGCGGCGAAACGGCCCTCGCGGCGTAGCTCATCCCACCGCCGCATCAGATCCGCGTCGACACTCGGCGTGAACTCGAGCATCGTATAGAGCTTTTTCATCGGGCCGAATGAACGCTCTACCGTCTCGTAATACTCGCGATTATCTGGCACGATCTCGCGCCGGATGAAGTCGAGGTCGATGCCCATGTTTCGCAGCGTCAGGATCCGATCGTCATGCCAGTAACCCGAGTTCCCGCTTTGTGTGAAGATCAATCGCCCATCGGTCGTCATGATCGAATGATCGATCGCGCGAAACGTCAAAGAAGGTAGCGTGTTGTCTCCGTGGGGCATTCCCAGCAATTGTTGAAAATGTTCGTACGTCTTGAGCAGCAGGTAGACGTCGGCCGCGCGAGCACACTCGTCCGCCGTGGCGTATTCTTCGGTTGCGACCACTTCGCGCCAGGTATTGCCCATCCGTTGCGGCGGGGTTTTGATCCATTCGGGAAGATCCTTGGCTCGCTGTTCCGCGGATGCCTCGGCCGATTCCGCGCTGCGCGCGATTGTCGCATTCGAGTCGGCCTCGGCTTGCCAATTCGCTGTAGCGGATGGCGACTTTTCTGCTTGAACCGCCAGCGCTGCCACGGCTTTTTTCGGCGCTGTTGTTGGCATTGCCTCTGCCGCTGGAGCAGTCTCCGGCAACGGGGTTGGAACGGCGCACGGCGAGTCCATCGTCTCGTTCAACGCGATAATCGCTTTGCCGATCAACGTGCCGGCGTCGGAAACCTTGTCGGCCATCGCGGAAACCTGATCGACCATCCGCTCCAGCCGTGCCAGCGAGCGGGCAAGCGATTCGGGCGTTTTCTCCGACGGCGAGACGATCGACGTAGCACCGTCCCCGGCAGCCGCTTCATGAGCCGATGGATTTGGCTCTTCGCCATCTGCTTTTGCCGCATCGTGTTCATCTTTGTCGAGCTTGATCCGCGGCTCGTTCAATTTCTCCCATATCGCCTGGATCGATTGATCGTTCAGTCCGCCGGCTCGCTCCGCAACCTGGTCGATGACCTGTTGGGCATGAGGATCGACTTCGACGCGTTTGTGGACCTGCTTGGCGACCCAAACCTGGCCGTTCGGGTGCTGTGTCACGCGATTTGGCGCGTACGAAACGCGCAGGGCAACGAAATTTGCGATCATGATGAACAGCACCGCCGCGACGGCTATTGTCTTCCAGCCGCAGCGTCGAGTGCCACTATAGTCTCGGTTTGCAAACAACTTGGCGATGATCACGAAAACGATCGCTACCAAGATCAGCTTTCTCCAACTCAGAGCCGTCACAAAGCCAGTGTCAAGATGTGGCACGACGGGTGCAGCGGAGATCGCTGGCATTGACGGCATCACCGGCACCGGCGGATTCGCCGGTAGCGGTGGAATCGATGGCACCGACGGGACCGCTGCCCACTCGACCTGAACCGGATCGTTCGACTGCGCCATGAGCCGCGCCCGCACGAAGAGCGGGACGAGCATTGCCGCGCCCACCAGGAGCATGGTCGGCACCACGATCGAGGCCAACGCCAAGCCAGGACGTTTATGAGTGATTCCATAAATCAGACCGAACAGGGCCAGCCCCAGGCCGCCCAGCAGCAGCGGACCAAGTAGGAAGAGGACAGATCGGAATCAGGGATAGCGTGGACATAATGCGTCTTTCGCGTGGGCGCTGCCCACCCTACACGGTTTGCTCCACTTCGGCCGCGAGCGCACGGCGTCGGCTCGGCGGCAGCCAGGGACTTGCCAGCTGCGTGGCGAATGCGGTCACGCCGGCCACCAGCATTCCCGCCGGCTGTGGAAATTGCCAAAGGAACTGCATCAGCCAGGCCCAGAACACGCACACCGCCACGCTCCAGAAACTGAGGCGCTTGTCCCGCGTGTACTCCGCCTGCCGCCACCACCGCAGGATCACGAACAGGAAGGCGAAATAGGTCACGTACATCGCCAGCGACGGATTGCCGCCAGTGGGGCTCCAGCGGAGCCATTCATGCGAGATCAGGCCCCAACGAGCATCGAGCGGCTCCGTGCCACCGGGCACTTTGACAATCAGTATCTCGGCTAGAGCCCAAGCCGCGGCACCGACCAGACCTCCCAGGGCGAGCAGCGTCACGCGCAGCGGACCGTGGTCTTCCAGCTTGCCCTCGGAGAATTTCGTCGGCACGAGGATCGCCCAGCTGCCCAGCGTGCCGACGATCGCCAGCCACAGGTAAACGGCCATATTCGCGGAATTCGTCGCGACGCCGAGTATCACCGGCGCCACCAGCGCCGCCAGCGCTGCAAACATCGCGGCGGTCAACATCGACCCGAACAGCTCCAGAGAATTTCTCGCGCAACGGCTTGGCTGACAGCTCTTGATGTGCCCGCTCGCGCCAACTGGCCCGCAGGCGCCGCTCGCGGACCTTGCGGGCATAACGTGAGGCAGGCGTCGCCGGCGCGGCAGGCGTTTGCGGATTCCAGGCCGCGGTGACCGCATCGGGCCGCGAGCTCGCATCGCCGGAAATGGCCGCCGCGACGCGATCATCGATGTTGCGGGCCGCTCTCGAAGCTCCGCTTGGTTTGATAACCGATGCCCAAATGATGTAGTAGATGCCGTAGCAAATCAGCACCGGCACAGCGAGTCCGATCACCTCGCCGCGGAAATAGATCATCGCCCAGACGACGCCGAACACGACCATCGCCTTGGCCAGCGGCTTCATGCCCTGCGAGCCTTCACCGTGCCACTTGGCCCAGAAGGCATTCCAATTGTCACGCACCGCGCGCCAAATCGGTTCCTCGATTTCGTCCATCGTTTCCGAGGAACGCGGCGACGCAAACGCAGCAGATGGTGCCGCCGCCTCGAACGGTTTCGCCGTGCCGTTTCGGGGCATGTCGACACTCTCTGGAGAGCTCTTCGCAGCCGACGACGCCAGAGATGCATCGGCGATGACGGCCGGCGCAAATCCCTCCGCCGAAGCGTCGCTGGGCAACATCTCGACCAGGTCGTTCACCGTCTTGAGCCGTGCATCCGGATCCTTCGCCAATGCCCGCTGCACGATTGTGCGATAGGGTTCCGCCAGCCGGTGCAAGTCCGGCTCCGCGGTCAGATGCTTCATCAGCACTTCGCCGACGCTCTCTCCCTCGAACGGTACGGTGCCCGTGAGCATTTCGAACAAGATGATGCCGATGGCGTAGGTGTCGATCTCGCGGCCATAGCGGCCGTTGGCAATCTCCGGCGCCATGTAGTGCACGGTGCCGACGCTCTCGGTCTGCCCGCTCCGGCGGCTACAGGAAATGAACTTCGCCAGGCCGTAGTCGCCGATCTTGACCGTCCCCTCGTCAAGGAAGATGTTCCCCGGCTTCAGATCGCGGTGGACGATGCCGTGATCGTGCAAGTAGGCGACGCCGGCACAGATGCCGCGCATCCAACCGAGCACCTGGTCGATCGGCATGCCATTCGGATACCGCTCGATCACGTCTTCGAGCGATTCGCCCGAAACGTATTCCATGATCACCCACTGGTCGTCGAGTCCATCGCTGCGGATGTCATAGACGCCGACCAGGTTGGGGTGTTTGAGGTTGAGGCATTGGGTAACGCCGCGGAGCTCGACTTCCAGGTTGCGGCGGATCAGCTTGAGCGCGACTTCCTTGCCCGCGTCGCTGGTGGCGAAATACACTTCGCCAAATCCCCCGCGACCGACGCCACGCTTGATCGTGTAGCCCTCCAGCGGACGCGAACCGCTCGGATAGGTGAATTTCAACCCACCGGCCCGGGGTCGTTCCGCGCTGTCTTGATCGGACTCAGCGAGTTGGGACGCAGGAACGTTCATGGCAGATTTCTGTGCTCTTTCTAGCGTAGCTGCGAGATTGCCCATCTGTCTAGCTGCCCCGAATTTGACCGGCGCGTTCCGCACGCCGGTCCACCACCTCTTGCTGTTCCCACTATTGCTACATTCGCTCGAACTAGCTCGCCATTTCCCAAGTAAATGAAAAACTTTCGCCTTCGATTCGCTCGCCGGCCAAGACGTCGATCGGTCCGCTCCGGGCCTCGCCTTCCACCGACAGCGGCGCCGCCGAGCGGCATTGAAAGCCGTCCCCTTGCCGATACAGCACCACGTCCTGCAGTGACTCGCGGCAGCGGACGTGACAATGTGAATTCGGTCCCAGCACGCAGCTGTCGGCCATCAGCAGCACCGCGTCGCAAGTCGGCTGCGTCTTGTGGTGGCTCTCGAAGTCGAGCCTGGCCGTCGCGCTCAGTGCATGCGGCCTCGTGAATCGCAGCCGAACGCTATCGCCCAATTGAATCCGCTGGCCGTCGGCCAGCACCGTCGGACCGCGGACCTCACGACCATCGATCCGCACCGTCTGCAGCGGATCAAGCACGTACGCCCCCGCCTCGCGGCGAATGACCGCATGTCGCCGCGAGAGGTCGGCCAGAATCGGCACCGCAATCGAGTTGCCCTGCGTCGGCTGGCCGAGCACGACCTCGTCGTCCAAACACACCAGGAATCCTCCGACCGCGTCGACCCACAGCAGCGCGCAGCTTTGGCGATTCGGTTCCACTCACGGTATCGACCTCACTCGAACGTGCGCCGGCCCTCGTCGAGCGGCGGACGCCCGCTTGCGCCGCGCGATTCCAATCGAGCGATATCTGGCTCGCTGCCCGCCCGCGCTCGTGGGCCCGCGTGACGTCCATCCCCACCGCCTTCCAGGCTCGCCGGCGCGCTTGCCGGGCTGCCTCGTGGTGGGGCGCGATCGCCAGCATCGCTTCGGCCGCACTCAGTACCGCCGACCAATCTCCGTCGCCCAGCCGGGCGTGTAGCTCGGCGGTCAGCCGCTGGCCTTCCGACTGCCAGGTGGCGAGCTGGCGGCTTTTCGCATCGAGCGCTCGGGCGATCTCCATTGTACCGTCTCCGGACGCTGCCTCGGCGGCGAGCCCCTTCGCCCGGTCGATGGCGACCGCGGCTTCGGCAAAATGGCCATGCTGGGCCGCGTTCTGGGCTTCGTGCATCGAATTGGCGATTTGCTCCAGCATCCTACCCGTCTCGCCTAAGAGCCCCTTGCGCCCGAGTTTTGCCAATCGCGCCTGAGCCGCTATCGGCTGGCCTGCCGCCAGATAGTGGCGGACTTCTTCGAGCGTGGCGGCCGCCATTTCGTTCCGCAGCTTGCCAATTGCCTCGGCCTGGCCGCCTAACCGTTCGGCGATCGCGAGGTCCTGCCAGCCGGCTGCCGAATCTCCGCGCGCAAATCGCCGGCTCGCCCGCTCGACAATCTTAAGAGCGACCTTCTGGGCCAATTCTTTCGCCGGCAGAAATTCGCGGAGCGACTCCCGCTCCAACAGCGCGATCGCCTCCTCGTAGCGTTGGCTGTCCACCGCCACTTGCACTTCGCGGAGTTTCAGACGCCACGCGGGAAACATTCCATCACCATCAAGCCGCGACCGGCGGTCGCGGGACTCGCTTTCTGGCGTTGAGTTGCCGCGACCGGCGGTCGCGGCTTTATGCGTTGAAGTGGCATGTCCGCTCGGCGGCGGACATGCCACGCGTTGCATCATCTACTTCTGCGGATAGCTCGCGGTCACCACCACGGGCGAATCTTCGGCCGCGGCCTGGGCCACTTCCTGCTTCGCATGGCCACCGAGGCTGAAGTATTCCGCCACCTGGTCGGTGATGTCCGTCGGCGCGGTCTCGTCGAGCGGAATCTCGACTTCCACGTTCACGTCGGCGTTGGCGAGCTTGGCGGCCACGTCCAGCTGCGTGCGGATGTCGGTGATCAGCTCCTTGGCGCGGGCCAGCTGGCTGTCGTCGAACACATAGTCGCTCGACGCCTGGGCCACTTCCACCAGCTTGTGCTTGGCCTCGAGGTTCTGCACGTCGACTTCGAGCTTCCGCCGGGCGTTGATCATCGCGGCGAGCTTCTGCTGGGCCGCGTCGAGGTTTCGCTGCCGGGCGTCACGCATGCTCTTGAGATTGCTGAGCGTTTCGTCGGTGACCTTGTAGCGGCAGAAACGCCGTGACAGGTCTTGCTTCACCTGGTCCGGGGTATAGGTCCGGCTGGCGTAGCGGTAGACGTCCTTGTTCTGGCCAAGGTCGGCCTGCAGACGCAGGATCTCGCCCTTGTCCTTTTCGGCCTTCTGCTCGGAGCTGTCGATCTGGGCGCCGAGCTGCTCCAGCGCCACCTCTTCCTTGGCGATCACGTGCATCGAACGACGAATTTCCGGCTCCAGGTCCCGGACCATCCCGCGGGCCCGGTCGATCTGGAACTCGATCGGCACGCTCTCCTTCACCGAGCTGGTGAGCCGGTGGTAGGTCGTGCCGACGTAGCTGGCTGCGTCGCGGCCGAACAGGACGACCGTGGTCAGCCCCAGCGCGACGACCGTAAAAAGTGCTTTCTTGATCATGACTTGCTCCTTGTGGAAAAGGGGGACGCCGCCGGCAGGGCGAAGATGGGTGGGGTAGCCGGTCGGTCGTCCCCAGAGAATGCGATGTGCTCCCAAATGCGCCAGTGCCGAGCGACGAGCGGATACCGTGTGGCAAAAAAGCCTGCCCGTCCATGAAAGCATTCGGGGCCCGTCGGGCGATCTTGGTGATTTCGGCAAAGATTTTTTTCCGCGCGCTCGAACGGGCCGGCGAGCCTCATTTTGCGGGCAAAATCGGCCGAAATTCGGCGCCGGCGGTGACCTATACTTGCGAGGACAATCCGACTTGAGGCGGCCGCAATGAACGATTTTCCGAACCGAGCGTCCTGGTTTCGCGGCAGCGAATTCCTCTGCGATCCGCAGCCCTCGCCGCGGGGGCGGACGTATCGGCTGGTGCTCATGGGGCCGCCCGGCGTCGGCAAGGGCACCCAGGCGGCGCTGCTCTGCAGCCGCTTGGGGACCTGCCAGCTCTCGACGGGGGATCTGTTCCGGGCCAACCGCTGCGTCTCCGAGGCGAGTCCGGCCATGAACGCGGCGCTCGAAGCGATGCGCCGCGGTGAGCTGGTCTCCGACGAGCTGGTGATGTCGATGGTCCGCGAGCGGTGCCGCTGCCTCCGCTGCCACGGCGGCTTCCTGCTGGATGGCATTCCGCGGACAATTCCATCAGGCCGATTCATTGGAAACGATCCTCGCCGAGCTCGGCGTCACGCTCGATGCCGTGCTGGCTTATGAGCTGCCGCTGGAGCGGATCGTCGACCGCATCGGCGGCCGCCGCACTTGCGCCGAGTGCAAGGCGGTGTACCACCTCACGGCCCGGCCGCCCAAGCACGACGGGCACTGCGATCGTTGCGACGGCACGCTGGTCCAACGCGACGACGACCGGCCCGAGGCCGTGCGGACCCGCCTGCACGCCTACCGCGAGGCGACCGAGCCGGTCCGCGAGTTTTACGCGGTCCGGGACAAACTGATTTCGATCTCCGCCGACGGCGAGCCGGACCACATCTTTGAAAACACGCTGCGGTCGCTCGAAGAGCACCTGCTGGCGGCGGCAACGTAGATTCTGTCGCGGCGGGCGCAGTGGCCACCTGCGCGATCTTCCGCTTATAATCGCCAATTCGGAACGACTCGCATTCTCGACCGGAGGACTCCCCATGCCGATTTCCGGCCCGCCGCTTGATCGGCCCATTCCGCTCTCCGACGTGCTCGCGGTCGGGCTCCGAACGAAGCCCGATGAGCTGGCACTGGTGTCGAACGAGAGCCGCTGGACGTGGCGAGAGCTCGACGCGGCTTCGCAGCGAGTCGCGGCCCACTACCTCGCTCTTGGCCTCAAGCCAGGCGACCGGATCGCGTCGCTGCTGCCGAATCGCGGGGCCTTGTTCGTCCACTACCTCGCCTGCCATCGCGCCGGCGCTGGTGGCCACGCCTCTTAACTACCGCTACCAGGCGCCGGAAATCGATCACGCGCTGGAAGTCAGCGGCGCGTCGGTCCTCGTGGCCCACGCCGAGCGCGACGGCGACCTCGCCGCAAGTACGCACGCCGGCAAACTCCCGCTCGGTCGGATCAGCTTCGCCGCCAACGACGGCCGCCAGCCCAGCCTGGAGCATTTTCTCGAGTCGCCGCCGCCGGCCGTCGCGCTCCCCACGCCGTCGCCTGCGACCCCCAGCTTCATCTTTTTCACTTCCGGCAGCACCGGCAAACCCAAGGGCGTCACCCACACGCACGAAACCTTCGGCTGGTTGATCGCCGCGACGGCCGCCGGGTTGGAACTCACCGACACCGACATCTTCCTGCCGGGGACCTCGGCGTCCCACGTCGCCGCGATCTCGCTGACGCTTGCCGGCCTCGGCGTCGGCTCGCGGGTCGACGTCGCCCGCACCACCGACGGCGACGAGCTGCTTTCGCTGCTGCGTTCGACGCGGCCGACGCTGCTCTGCATGTTGCCGGCGCCGATGTTCGGCCTGGTCCGCGATCACGACGCGGCCCGCGACGACTTCCGCTCGATCCGGATGTGCGTCTCCGGCGGCGACAAGGTTTCGTCCGAGCTGGAGCGCGAATTCACCGAGCTGGCCGGCTTCGCCATCGAAGAACTGTACGGCATGACCGAAACCGGCACGTCGACCACCAATCCGCCCCGCGGCCCCAACCGCGTCGGCTCGATCGGCAAGCTCTGCCCCGGCTACGAAGCCGCCATTCGCGACGACCAGGGCCGGGAAGTACCCACCGGCACCGAGGGCCGGCTCTGGATCCGCTCGCGGGCCAACATGATCGGCTATTGGAACCGCCCCGACGCCAATGCCGAAACCATCGTCGACGGCTGGCTCGACACGGGGGACGTCGTCTCGGCCGACGAGGACGGCTATCTCTGGTTCCGCGGCCGCAAGAAGCAGATCATCATCCACGACGGCTCGAACATCTGCCCGCAGGAAGTCGAGGAGTCGCTCGCCGAGCACCCGGCCGTCGCCGGCGTCGGCGTGATCGGCATCCACGACCTCGTGCATGGCGAGAACGTGCGGGCCTACGTCACGCTCAAGCCCGGCGCCAAGCGACCGACCGCCACGGAGCTGATCCAATTCTCGCGGGCTCGCGTCGGCTACAAGGCCCCGAGCGAGATCGCGTTTCTCGCCGAGATGCCGCTCAACGCCACCGGCAAAGTCGACCGCGTCGCGCTGAAGCAGCTGGCCGAGGCGAGCCTGCATCCGGCGGGGACGAAGATCGGTGATCGGTGAATGATGATTGATGAATGGTAGGGCCCTGCGCGGCGTGATTGGCGACTTGGAAAAACCTCGGTGTTTTCTCGAACTCGCCAGGTTTCGGTCGAACTCGCCAGGTTTTTTTTGGTGTCGGGTGTCAGGTGTTAGGAGTTAGGTGTCAGGAAGATGAAGTAGGGGCAGGTGGGTTTTGATGTGCTGATTTGATGCCTCGAACGCAACAGGTGCTTGGCGGTCGGGGATTTTTGAGTTTTGAAATCAGCTTCCGCTAGGCAGTTGTTCCAAGTCGTGCTGCGGCAAGGGGTTGCATTTTGGTGCAATTCGCGGAACGCGATTTTCGGTATCAAAACTCGCTCGTTTTGATTTGCCCGCCGACGGAAGTGACGGTGTTTGCCGGAGATGATTCGCGGTGGGGGCATCAAAACTCGCGGAATTAAGGTCCGATTTCGCAGCGGTTTTGCTGCGTGGCAATTCAGGCGATCCAGAATGAACTCACCACGACGACACGACGCTTGAATTGGGGAAGGTGTCAGGTTTCAGGTGTCAGGGCAGAAGGTAAGAGCTGACGGCTGACGGCTGAAAGCCGCCGGCTGATGGCAGGTCGGTGCTGAATTGTCAAAGAGCGCGGACGCGCGATGGTGTATATGCGTATATACAATCTGGCGCGGCCGGATTCAAGCGCTGTTTTTGGCCGCGCTGGTTGAGGGGGTAAGGATGCGGGATGGTGGAGTCAGGGAAGGCGGTCTCACGCCAAGCCGCGGAGACGCAAAGGTGTCGCCGAGAATTTGCCAGCGAGGTTAGCGACGGGGCGGCGGTCTTGGATGGATTGGCGCTCAATTTTCGACAGTCGTCCGAATGGCTGACGGCGGAGAACGGACGGCTCATCGCTTACCACCGTGTCCAAAAGTGGGCGATTGACACGGCGGCCGCGGGGAGCGTGTGCTCGATATTTCGTTGATCTTCGCGCGGGCGAGTCTATTAAAATAGTTCTGACCCACTTTTTCACCCAATTCTTGCTCCTTGTGCTGTGCCCCCTTTGCTCCGTTAGGGTGAGATATCTATGCCAGTCGACGCAATCAGCACGTTCACAGTTCGAATCCGCTTTCGGCTGCCATCGATCGACCGAATTGGGGTTGCGGATAACTCTACGGAGTTTCGACTCCATTCGGGTCAATCGGTCACAGTCAGTTGTATGAACGAAGGTCTGTCGATAAACAAGCCTGAATGGTTGGTGGTGAAGAGTCCGGGATGGCAGTCGGAAACAGAAGCAGAAGACGCGGCCGAGCGATTAATGGATGCTGTACGGGTCTCTCTGGCCGGAAAATACATGGGTGCAGATCTCGGAAGACACCCCGGAAAGGGCAGGTTTTTTCGGTCCATGCTCGATCAGTTGTCTGCGGCGACAGGAGCACCGGTGCTCAACGATGTTCACGGCGTAATGATTTACCCGACTGCCCCGGCGCCAAAACTTGCGCGAATCGGCGAAGCCCAAGCATTCCGTTCGCTTAACTGGGATATGTGGAAGCGTGACATGCTAATAGCGGTGGAGCGTGGTATCCGTCTTTCCGAGCGGGAACGAACGGCATTTGACTTGTTTACGGCCGCACAGAGTATCGAGCGGTCGCTGGATGCACGATTTGCGATGCTATTCGCCGCGATTGAATCTTTACTTGAGCCTGTCGAATGCCCCAAAGCAGTGATGGATCACATCGACACGCTTATGGCGTTGACCAAGAGCACGGACTTGGATTCGTTTGAGCGAGACTCCATTCTGAACGCGATGCGCTTCATGAAACAGAAGTCCATTCGCCGGAACGGGCGTGAGCTAGTAACGAAAACGTTGCCTGGCAGGGAGTACGGTGGCATCCCACCAGAAGCGTACTTTCTAGAATGTTATGACATGAGAAATAGGTTATTGCACGGTGCTCAACCATATCCAACGCGCGAGGAAGTGGGTAAGCTTGTGGGCGGACTGACTCAAATGGTCGGTGACTTGATTTCTGCGCAGCTACGTAATTTCGAAGAACCGCGCTCGCGTGACGATATTGTCAGAGCCTAATGACGCCCGCGAGCGGACTTTCTGACTAGAGTTGGACCTTTATTGCGGAGGCGACGCGGCAGGGGCGGTCGCGTTATTAGAGGAATTAAAGGGGCAGAACTATTTTCATGACGTGCTCGCGTGGCAATCTAGAAAGCCAAGATCGCGGGAGCACGATCAAGCGCGCCACCTTAGTATTCGGATTAGCCGTGGGGCGCTAGCCCACGGTTTGAGCGGCAAAAACCGGGGGCTAGCCCGGATATTTCATACGACGTTGCTGCGTGCTTGATTCTGGCGGAGAGACTGTTTTTGCGGTGGGCTGGTGCCGAATGCGTGGCCAAGAGCGCAAGACCCCCTTTCCCCCATGGGGGCCGTGGTGGCTCGAATTGGCCGCGGATCATCCGGGTCGGAGATGAACCGACTTCGCGATCCGCTGGAAGAGCGCCTGGTAAGGATACGAACTGGCCAAATGAAACACGATTCGGCGTACCGACACGACGACGCGAGCGGCCACTTTGAAGAGCTTCAAACGAATCGTGCTCACCTGTGCACTTTCCAATTCCGTACCAGCCAAGTGGTGCTGACGAAGATGGGAAGTGAGGACGTACGCAAAGCTGGATAACAGCAGGCGGAATTGGTTCGCCTCGAAGTCGTGGCAGCTCGTGCGATCGGCAAACAGCATCAGTTGCTGCTCTTTGATCCGGTTCTCCATGTCGCCGCGCTTCACGTAGTTCTCGTCATACAGTGCCTGGTGACGGCCTTTGAGGTTGGTCACGATAAAACGGCTGTTGGGACCAGCCGGCAGACGTTCGGCCTTCATGATTACACGCCGCTCGTGATCCCACGTCTCCGCTGTGTATTTGATTTCACCAAACAGCCGCTGCTTATCCCCCGTCGCTTCAAAGGCCGCCTCCGCCTTCTCCATGAGCCGCTCTATCCGTCGTTCCAATACCTGATTGCGGGCCAGCCCCAAAATGTAAGAAACCCCGTGTTTTTCGCACCATCGCATCAACCGCCAGCGGCAGAAGCCGCTGTCTCCACGAATCGTGATTTTCACATCCGGCCACCTCTGGCGAATATAGTCGACCAGCAGCTTCGTGATGGCTCTGGAATGCTTGGCCGCGTCGATGTTGCTGGGGCGGAGGTAGGCACACAGCAGGTGCTCGCCACAAAACACGTAGAGTGGCAGGAAGCAATAGTGGTTGTAATAGCCCTGAAAGAAACGCCGCTCTTGATTGCCGTGAACCGGATCGTCGGTGGCGTCAAAATCGAGCGTGATTTCTTTCGGTGGCTTCTGGTGAGACGCCAGAAACGTATCGACCAGCACCTTGGACATCCTTACCAACGCTTTGCGATTCACGCGATTTTCCAGCCGGCAGAGCGTCGGCGGTGAAGCCAACGGGGATTCCTCCTCTGGCTCACAGCCAACAGCCGTTTGCAGAGCAGGATCAGCTCGCATCGTCTGCTGGTCGTTGAGATCCTCATAACCCAACGTGATGGAGAAGATGCGTTGGGCCAGCATCGAGCGTTGCTGGTGAACGATTAGGAGCGGCTCACGAGGATCAGGCAGGCATTCGTTGATCGCATCAATGAACCCCAGTCGTCTGTCGACTTCACGCAGCAAGAGAATTCCAGCGTCCGAGGTCAACCGACCACCGTTGAAATCCGCGACAACCTTGCGTCGCTCGTGCCCTGTAAACTCCATGACGTCCGTGCTACACTCTGTCATGCGAATGGCCTTGGTCTTGGTGATGGGAATTCGTCGTTGAAACCCCTTATTTACCAGGACTAAGGCCATCGCGCTATAGGCATCAGCGCTTCGGCGTATGAAATATCCGGGCTAGCGCCCTGCGGCTGATTTGCCCAACCCGAATCATTGATCTTGACAGAGCACTAGTCTAAACCCTGAAACCTCACCCTCCCTGCTCCTCGCTGGCTTGCTCCTTCACCGAAAACAGCAGCCGCTTGATTCCGGCGTCGGCGCCGGCGTCGAGCACGCTTACCAGGCGGCCGTTGGTCGCGTCGGGGTTGCCGACCACGAGCATGCCGTCCCGGTCCGGGTCTTCCTTGCGAAGCTCGCGCAGCTTTGCCCGCAGATTCTGGTCGCCGTACACTTCCTCGTCTTCGACGTACACGATGTCGTCCTCGTCGATCGAGACGACGATGAACGACGGGTCGTTGAGATAGTCGTTCGGCTGGGTGGTCGCGGCGGAGCTCGACGAGGCCTTGGGCGACGGCAGATTGATCACCGACTCGATCGATTGGATCGACGTGACGAGGAAGAAGATCAACAGGAAGAACACGATGTCGACCATCGCCGTCATGTCGATCAGGTCGGCATGTGCCGCATGGATCGGCGGCGTCAACAGCAGCGAATGCTCGGTGGCGGGGGCGTCGGTGGCGGACTTGGGTTCCGCGGCCACGGCGCCGCCGATCGTCGGCACGGTGACTTTGGTGCCGCACTTGGGGCAGGTGCTCCCGCGTCCGGCGGCCGTGTCCGGGGCTTTGAGATTCTTGCCGCAACCGGGGCAGGTGAAGCGGATGAGGCTCATGGCTTCTCCTTTTCCATGACCGCCACGTTGAGCTTCACGCCCTCGATCGACGAGGCCGCCGCCGAGATGCGAAACAAATCGCCCAGCCGCACCTTCTTCTCGGCCTTGAGCAGCACCTCGTTCTTGCCGGCCGCGACGCCTTCCTCGACTGCGGCTTTGACGCTCGCTTCTTGCTCGTCGATACCGCGGATCGGGACGCCCTTCTCGCGATCGCCGACGTACACCACGGCCGGCTCGCCCCCGCCGCCGGTGACGGTGAGCACGACCGCCGAATCGGCGTCGAGCGGCGCGACATGGCTCGCCGCCGGCAAGTCGACCTGCGCCAGCGATACCGTGACAAACGTCACGAGAAAGTAGATGTTCATCATGAACACCAGGTCGACCATCGCGGTGACGTCAAATTGGGGCATCTCCGTGGAGTCCTTGCGCGGAATGAGCGCGTCGGCGTCGATTCCACCCAGGCCATAGCGTGCCATGTCCACGGCGATTCCTCAGTCGATGCGTTTAACGATGGATGGTAACGATGGCATTGTTCGGCCGTCGCAGCGTCGTGGCCGACGCCGCCAACTCACAGTTTTCGTTGAGTTTCTGCAATCGAGACATCACATTGAGGGTGGGAAGACTCCTGCGAGAGCGTTGTAACTTGTTGTGTGGTCGATGCCGACTGGCGATCGCAGTGGCGTGGCCGCCACCGCTAACGGTCGAACACCGAGGTAGCGTCTCTATTGTCATGGAATATGGTGAACTGCGATCAGATTCGGCTCTTCATCACGTCGAGCGTGCGGGCCAGGCCGGCTCCCAACGCGTCCTGAAAACGGCGGATGCGGGACGTGAGACTGGCCAGCATCAGGTTGAACGGAATCGCCGTGCCGAGCCCCATCGCCGTGCAGATCAGGGCGATTGAGATTTCGGCCGCGATCATCGACGGTTGCACCTTTTCGCCGGTGCCGATCCGACCGAACGCCGCCATCATCCCCAGCACCGTGCCGAAGAGTCCCAGGAGCGGACCACATTTGATCACGGTGGCGATCCAGTTGGTGCGATATTCGAGGTCGCCCATCACGTCGCGCTGCAGGACTTCGGTCACGACTTGCCGCAGCTGGTCGTAGCCGAGGCCGCGGCTCTCGACCGACAATTCAATCAGCTGGGGCAGAGCCCGGGCGTCGTCGCTGCACATTTCCACGACCGTGTCGTATTGCCCGGCGCGGAGCGGCTCGAGCACCTGGTCCATGAATTCCGCCTGCTCGTCGTGGTTGCGGAAGCTGAGCTCCTTGACGCGGCGGAAGCCGACAATGAGATTGTAGAAGCCCCAAAGAAAATTGATGGCCAGAAAACCGTAGCAGGCGTTGCCAAGCAGCTTAGCCAGGTCGTTGATACTATATCCCATGAAGAATCACCATCTTTCGCTGTTCCGCAACGAACCATCCGCCTCGAAGAGCCGAAGCAGGAGCACCGCTGCGCGGCGGCTCCTATCTTTAGATTAACCCGCCCAGGTGAATGGAGGCAAGTGTGCGAAGCGCAGATGGGCTCAGGTGCTGCCCCGCAGGATTTGCTCGAAGCGGTCGGTGATCCGCTGGACGTCGAAATGGGTGTCGGCGTAGTGGCGGGCGGCGCGGCCGGCTTTCTCTCTGAGCTCGGGCGATTCCGCCAGCCGCAGCGCGGCGGCACGGAAGCCGGCGAGGTCGGTCGGCTCGACGCCCAAGCCGGCACTCTCGCTGGCGACGATCCGCGACACCAGGTTTTCGCCTGGCACCGCCAGCAGCACCGGCCGGCCCGCACACAGGTAGCTCAACACCTTTGACGGCACGCAGAATACGCCGGAGTCCTGCTCGAGAATCGCCACGAGCACGTCGGCCGCGCCAAGCACGTCCGGCAACACGTCGAACGGTTGAAAGCCGAGTCGCTTGAGCGTTGTGACGTTTTCTGCGGCAGCCTGCTGGGCCAACCACTCGACGCCGGGGCCCTCGGAAACGACGATCAGCTCGCCCAGTGACTTTTCCTGCAGTATCCGAGCGAGCTCGAGCAGCAACGCCGGATTGTGCTTCATTGCCAGCGTGCCGGTGTAGACCAGTCGCAAGCCCGACCCGAGACCTTGCGCTTGCGACCACGGATTGTCGCGCGGTCGGACGGGCAACCCGTCGAGCGGTGCCCAATTGTGGATCGTGTGGATTCGTTGGCGGTCGATGCCCCAACCCGCCAACACTTCGGTGAAATCCTCGCTGATCACCACGACCGCGTCGCTGTTGCGAAACGCTGACTTATCGAGCGCGATGAAATACTTGCCGACCAGATGGCCCACGCCGGGCAGTTTGTGCACCAGCAACCGATACGCGGCCAAGCCGTAGATATCCTGCACCCAGGAAACCATCCGCACGCCGCGGCGGCGGCACCAGCGGGCCAAGCGCGCTTGCGGCATCGACGGCGTATTGCCCGAGAGGATGACGTCTGCGCCGCTCCGCTCGACCTCGGCAACTAGTTTCTTGGCGTAGTCCAGCTCGAGAAAGTAGCGGCGGACGAAGGCCTTTTTGGGAATCATCGCCGAGAGCTCAATCGCCCGGATTTCAAAGCCGGGCGGATCTTCCGCACGGCGCTGAAGCTCGCCCCTTGGTGTGTGGGTCGACGCGCAGTAGAGGTGCAACACCTCGTGCCCGCGCGCCGCCAACGAGCGGCTAAGCTGCACTTGAAAGGGGTGGCCCGCGTAGTCGTGGACGATGATCTTCATGGATTGGATCGGCGGCTGCGTCGCGTCTTCGCTCCCAACCTATTGGCCTGCCGCGGTGGCGCTGGCCCAGTCGAGGTTCGGCTCGTAGCCGAGACGGATCAGCAGCTCGCCCGCCAGCTCGGCAAAACGTGCGCGATGCGCCGGCGTGAACTCGCGCTGCCAGCCGGCCTTCTTGCCGCTGCGAAACGTATGCGACTTCTGCGGCGCGATGAGCGTCGACATGGTCGCGACCGTCGCGTCCAGATCGAACGGCGTGCTCGTTCGCGGGGCGTAGAAGTCGGCGATTTGACGAATCAACTCCGGCTGCCGCTCTGAAACCAGGTCTTCGAACCGAATCGACAGGCAATCGTCCCGTTCGAGCCAGCCGGCATAGCGGGCAAATCGCTCGGCAATGTTCGGATAGTTGATCCCGGGAACCGGCGGATCGAGTCCGTTGATCGAGAGCATGATCGCGTCCTCGATCGAGGCGGCCTGGCGAAAATACCGATGGAGCCGGTGCCAGCGATTCATGTCGCGGAGGTAGTGGGCTTCCGAGACGACGACGTCGCGGGGGTCTCGATAAATGAAATAGTTGACGGCATGCCGCCTGGCCAATTCCTCTGCATAGAGCGGTTCGTAGTACAAGTGCCCGCGGATGATCTCGCCTGGCACGAAGCCGCGGATGAAGCGGCAGGTGTTGCTCGCCGACCGCACTCGAAGCTGGAAGGAGCTCGTCTCCGAGCCGAGGAAGGCACCATAATTCACGCGGTCAGGCAACCCTTCCAGAATCTGCACCAACAGGTGGGTCCCACTCTTAGGAAACGAATTGGCCAGCACGCTGGGTCGGGCGGCCAGCGCCTCGCTCGTGGTCTGCAGCGACTGGAACCACTTGGGAACGTATAATACCGCCCGCGCACCCTTGCGGACGAAGCCGTTGCGGCTCGATAACTGACGACGAAGGATGTCAATTGCATTCATGGTCCCCCAATCCCTCTGGAAATCATCTACGATGAACAAACGTTGGGCAGCATCGCCACTTATCCAATCCGCGAAATCTCCGAGCGCCAGCACGTCTTCCAATAATTCGTTGTAGCGCTGTCGGGCGTATCGGCAGTCATCAGCGTAGACCGACCGGATGTCAATCCACGCCTCGATTGCCGGCACCGCGCACGAAGCAAAATCGGCCGACGTCGGAATCGACCAACTGGTCTTCCTGCCCATCATTGCGGGAATACAGCCGCGCCCATACGAGAGAACCGGTCGCCCGAATCCAAATGCCTCCATGATCACTAGTGGTTGGGCATCAGGGTAGCGGGTGGGGAACAACATAGCATCAATATCGCGAAAAAATCGCTCCTTCTCCTCGCCATAGACCGGTCCTCGATGTTCGAACGCATCGGCGAACTCCTGCTTGGCATCGTCGATGAGACGCTGCTCGCGCTTCGACTGAACAGGCCCGGCAAGTACCAGCCGTACCTGGCGATCGTTTCTCCGCACCGTCCGCAATGTGTCGATGGCTAGGTCCAGTCCTTTCGCTATCGACAGATTTGCGATATGTCCCAGGCAAAAGCACTTCGACGGTGCGTCAGCGGTGAGCATTGCGGCGTCTGACGCGAACGACGACTGAAGTAGATGGATTGCGCTCGGAACAATTGCAACAGATGCGCGGCACGCATAACGACGACGCAATTGCTGCTCCATATCGGGACAAAGCACAATGTGCAGCCCGTCCTTGCCAAGCAGCCTGTCGACGATTGCCATCCGCCAATCGTAGCGATTGAGATAAATGTAGATGTGATGATGCAGTGCGGAGCGGTATCCCCGAAATCTCGCCGCTGCGATTGCGAGCATGTTCAGATAGAGCGCAAGCCCCGCGTTTGATGGCATGTAAAACACATGCCGCGGAGCGCGTCGTCCAAAGAACAATTTCCACGGTGACAACAGCGCCCGCACTGCCTTAGATAAGCGAAATTGCAGCGAAAGAGACGCTGCGCCGTTCGACCAATTATACGATTGGACATGCATCCTCTGGCGCATCAGATCCACGAGGCTTTTTGTACAGGATGTCATGCCTGTAACTGGCGGTGGAAGCACGCCGTGAACGGTGATCGCGCAGTCTCTCCTTCGAATTTCGGTGCGTGCGGTCAAAGCTACGTCGACAACATCGTTCATGGACCCACCCAATTACCTCAGTTGCCGGGTCGGACGACGACACAGAGTTTTGGTTGCGGTTCAGCGATTTTATCGCAGTAATCGCCGTGGCGGTGAATGGCAAAAAAACTAACTCCGCGGCACGTTTCGCGCAGATCCTGTCAATCTGGACGCATAGTCAGCGCGGCAATCCGGTCGTAGGCGCATGACTGAGTCGTGAGGTTGCTGACAGGATATGCGGTGCCAATCAAGTATCTGCAGCTTATCCCAAGTCCCCATGCAAATGCGACTGCTTCAATGATTTCAGATGTCATGATGCAAATCTCACCGCGTGTCCAAGCCGCAATGTGCGGAACGCACGTGCAGAGTATCGCCAACAGAAAGATGTTGCTAGGTTGTCTCACCATGGCGTCGTCAAATATTCTAATACATACAGCCACAAGAAAAGCGTACAGCGCGATGACGACAATGCCACCCTCTTGATATCCATTGCCCACGACACCCAATCCCCAGTTCGTATGGTAGGGCATTCGCAGGGTCTGGTTGACAAGTCGCGGCCCTCCCAGTGCCACTGGCTTTCCATGCCAGAGGGCGCGGGGAATCGGATAGACTGCGAGGTACACGAGAGAGTTTAGTGGCTCTATCGGCACAACCTCAGTGTCAACAAGGCGCATGGTTAACAACGAGTAGTGGACGCTATATTGCGAAAAATAATGGAGCCAACCGCTTGAAAGCTGTGCCAGCGTTTTATCGAGACTTGTCTTGTGCATCGACTCAATGACTCTGGCGAACGACCTCTGTTCTTCACCGCCCTCAGCCTGATAGTAGCGAATCGTGCTGTAAAACAGCATAACGATGAAGGCGACTGCCGTGGCAATTCCGAGTCGGACCAAATTGGTTCGTGGCGACAAGTCGCGCCATTTCGTCCAGTACAGGCAAATCAAAGGCGCGGCCACGATCGACAGCAACAGGCGACGTCCAGAAAACACCGTCATGGCAAACAAACTGGCATAAGCGAAGATACCGAGAAAGAGCGCGAGGAGCAGGAAGTTACGTCTATCGCGAATCCAGTAGCAGAATGCAAAGACGGTTGCGAAAACCGCTGACTTATGTGAGATGTTCAAAACTAGTGAGCCTAATATTGGCACGTTTCCGACCAAGAATGATCCCGTAGAAAAGGCAAGAAACAAGCCCAACACGATCAGCAGGACGCTAAACGTCGTCGGTGGCCACTTGTTCAAAAAGTGTTTGCCGACCGAGCGTGCCCACGAAAACTTGTAGTAGGTAATCAGTAGTACCGCGTAGAATACGGTCGCACCTAGCATGTACCATTGGACTTCGCCCCGAGACGGCTGAAACCACTGTAATTCTGGCCAGTGAAAATTTCCATACGCAACTTCGAGGCAACCCAATCCAATGAAAATTGCGCCGCTCAGGAGAAAGACATTCCAGGCAGTGAGTACGTCGCACTTGCGCCGTAAATAGGGAACAACTATCAGTAGGGCCGTGA
Source organism: uncultured Planctomycetota bacterium (assembly GCA_963808175.1). Taxonomy (GTDB): domain Bacteria; phylum Planctomycetota; class Planctomycetia; order Pirellulales; family Lacipirellulaceae; genus DASYDU01. Next base: position 49,881 of record CAWEEU010000003.1, read on the forward strand.
GAATCAGCACCGCAAGTCCAAACGGCACAAGTGGATCAGAATTCTGCATTGCTTGTCCTTTCCACGTCACCCCACTCTCACGCGTTGCATACTGACTTAGTTTCGGCCAGCACTCCGCGGTCGACAAGTGCCCGACGTACTTCTGCTACTGGATCGACTTGTTTGCGCCATTCGGCAAGTGCAGTTACGGCCAGCCGCTGATAAGTCTCCAGAGCGCCCGCGTCCGTTACGTCAAGGATTGCGTGGCGCAACTCATCTAGATTGCCTGCAGTAAAGATCCGTCCACTTACTTTGTCTTCAACCAATTCGTGTGCGGCCCCAACCACATCGCTTGCCACAATTGCCATTCCGGCAGCCATCGCCTCCTGAATTACTAGGGCCCAGGGTTCGAAATCGCTAGGCAGCACCAGCACATCGGCGGCGTGGTACGCGGCGACAAGTTCGGAGTCTTCTAGAAAGCCTGTCCAGACGACGCGTGGCCGCAACCACTCGCGCACTCGCTGCCCCAGTTCATCACGCAGCACACCATCACCCACGATCAGCAGGTCCCACTCTGGACGCCGTTTGGCAACTTCCGTGAATGCGCCTATCAACAAGTCTACGCGTTTCGCTGCCACGAGGCGACCACTATAAAGGATGTACCGACGGTCAGCGAGGAGGCCGTGTTTCTGACGAAATCCGTCCAGTTCCCACGGGCTGACACGCGCGTACAAATCATAGTCGGGCGTATATGGCACTCGGTAGATCTGCCCCGGATCTGCACCATACTTGTCAAAAAACTGATCGCCATACTTGCCCATCGACATCACGCCTTTGACGCGTGGTATCCACCAACGATAAACCTGCGTCTTGATTAGCTGCGATAGCGGCGACAGTTTCGCGTCGGACCGGATGTTACTGTCGTTCCGTAAATAGAGCGGAATCCCGTGTTGATGACAGTGGTTGATAATGCGCAGGTATGCAAGGTACCGATAACCCTGGCAGATTACAGCCTTTACATGATGCTTCTCCAAATAATCGATCAATCGCCTGCCCTTTTTCCAATCACGAAGCGGTGCGTGAAATGGACTGGCGGTCGGTGAGTCATCGGGATCGCCATGATACGACGCATGAATCGACTCCGGCACCGTCACCGACCACTTGAACTGGGCTGGACCATGAGTAATCAATGTGTGCAACTTCAGCTCCGGTATACCTGCCGCAATCAGCGCATGGAGATTGGCCCGGTAAGGCGTCATACAATTGGCGATCATCGCCAACCCCGGTCGCTCATCCCGGACTGAACTTGTCGCGGTTGACGTATGCTCGTCCATTATCGCTTCTGCAATAACACGGCCGTCTGAAATCCATACGCTCCGGGCGTTACCGAGCAGACTTCAAAAAACGGTTGCAGCGAACTCGTGAAGTAATCGGTGTCGAAGAACACCTGCGAACGCATGAATCGTCCGATGGTGAACATGCCGTAGTCGTTGTTGCGAAAGTAGTCCTGGCGACAGTACAAGGTCTTCGACAGATCGAGGTTTCGCTGTTCACTGAGTACGCGAATCGTGTGGTTGTCGTGGATCGTGATATACGCCCGGCCGCCGGGCTTGAGTACCCGGCGCAGCTCGTACATCCAGGTATCGGCCATGTCGTCGATGTGCGTGAACACCGAGCCGGCGTAGATCAAGTCGAAATAGTCGTCGGCAAACGGCAGATGGGGCGTCGTCGTCGTGATGCAGAAGTGAAAGGGCGGGCTCAAATTCTGCTTGCACCAGAGAATGTGCTCGCCGCTGATGTCGGTGCCCCAAATCTCGCAACGCTCGGCTTCGTCTTCGAGGCAGCGAAGCATGCGGGCGCCGGCGCAGCCCAATTCCAAAACGCGGTCACCTTCCTGAAACTCGTAGCCTGACGCCGAGAGCAGCTCGCGCATCTTTCCGACGTGCCGCCGCCCCGACTCGAGCCATTCTTCGATCGTTCGGCCGTAGCCGAGCCAAAGATGTTCGGGCGGGTTGGGTAACTTTCCGGGAATCCGTGGTGGTTTGGTCTTCGGTACGCAATAGGTGTATGACGTGCGCCGGTACGGGAAGAACGTAATGAAGTACGGCAGAATGGTCGGCTGGATGAAGAGCGATTGAAATTTGGCGAACAGGTATTGGAGGATCACGCGGACGCGCCCATGCACGATGTGACTGCGGAAAAAATAGCGTGTTCGTCCGAACCAGGAGACTTGTCCAGCCATTGAATGATCGCCCTTCGTGTATCAGACAATTCCGGGAAAATATGTCCCGGAGCGCGTTTCCTCAATTCTACTTGCAACCAGAGAGCACCGCGACCGGCGGTGCGAAATGCCGACACAGGGCGCGGACGGCGAACTTGCCGATTCAATCCCTGCAATCGATACGAGAAGCCCTGCGCCAATGGCACGCACGTTTCAATACGCGCCGTCGGCGAACAGCACGATGCGAATCGTGCGGATGAGCAAATACATGTCCAGCCAAGGAGACCAATTGCGAACATAGTAGGCATCGAGCTGGACGCGCTCGTCGTAGGTAGTATTGTTACGGCCCGATATCTGCCAAAGTCCCGTGATGCCGGGCGTGACCATCGTGTAGACGCCGAAATATGGACCATATTTGGCGATCTCGGCATTCACGATAGGTCGCGGTCCGACCAGGCTCATTTCACCGCGGATTACATTCCAGATCTGCGGCAATTCGTCGAGGCTCGTCTTGCGGATGAACCGGCCGATCCGAGTGACGCGAGGGTCGTAACGAAGTTTGTGGTCCTGTTCCCATTCCAAACGAAGATCGGGATGTTGTTCCAGAAAATACTCGAGCACGTCGTTCGAGTTCTCGAACATCGAACGAAATTTCCAGGCCTTGAAGTGGCGGCCGTTCTTGCCGATCCGATCGTGGGCGTAGAGGATTGGGCCGCGAGACGACATCTTCACCGCGACAGCAATGTAAAACAGCAACGGCAAGAGCATAATCCCGCCAATGACCGACGCGACCAAATCCATGCAGCGCTTGGTAATTCGCGGCAAGGGAAACATCAAGTTCTGCTGGATCTGGATACCGGCCAGTCCTTCAAACTGTTGGTGCTTTGCCCATCCGTCGGCGACGTCGATTGGATCGGTGAGTATGTGGATGTGTGGCAGGGCCGTTAAATGCTTCGCGATCAATGCGGACATGGCAGCCGGGCCAGCGTCCGAAGGTACGACCACCGCCCAATAAACACCCTTTTGCTCCGCCAGCTCGTACGTTTGAGCCCACGAGCCGGCGTACCAGGACTCTTCGCCATCAATTCCCAAATGCTTGCGGTCGGCGATGACGCCGACCGGTCTGAGTCCCAGTCGACGGTTATTTGCCAGCCAATCATGGACTCGAATGGCCGCTTCGTCTGTTCCGCACACAAATGTTGGGAAGCCCCACCACGCTTGCTTGGCGAGCAGCGCCGTAGCGTGCCACGGCAAATCGGAAGCGATACCAGGTACAGCCCATAGGCAATCGCCAGAAAGACACAGCGATAAAACGGCAGGCCGTCGGAAATCGTCAACATGCCGACGACCCAGACTGCAAAAATCGACGTCACCGCCATCGACAAGCGACGGAACTCCTCGACGGGGCTGAGCCGAATGCCCGGGTAGAGGCCGAGCTCGGCGCTAATCAGCAGAAAGCCGCTCGCAATCGGCAGGAAACAAGCGCTCAAATCGAGGCCCGTCTTTCCGCCGACAAAGATCAACGTCTGCCGGGCGACGGAGAGCACCGCCAGTAGAAGCAGCAAGTCGGCTACGATTAGCGGCCCAGACGTCAGCAACTGCTGAGCGAGGTATCGGAATCCGACGCGCCGGCTCTGTGGCGTCGTGGATTTTTCATCGGTCGACAATTCGTGCGCAGGATTGATCAACAGAGCACTCGAACGCGTCGCGCCTTTCGATGTAGGGCGCCGACACGCATTGAGCTGATCGCGGTCGCCGGCGCACTTCCCGGCGTCACTTCAACGAGATCCGCCGAGGCTTCCGTACCAGGTTGCGCCTCGACGGCATGGTCCCAATCTAGTTGGCTCATCGTGTATCGTACTTGCTTGCTCGGTCTCGCCGTTATTTGCCAGTCCTAGCCTAGATGATTCGAGGAAGTCCGGGCTCAGCCATTATACGCTTTTTCATTCGCTCAGTCTGGACAGCACATATTTCGCTAGGATTCCGTGAAGAGACCGCCTCTAATCCAGCTCGTTTTGGTTGACCATCGTCGTTTGCCAATTGGCTTCGTTAAGACAAAACTACCCATGCGGGCCGGCACGTTGGGAGGGCCCTCTCACCTATTGAGTGTCTCTGGGCACGGCAAAGAAAAGAGGCGACGTTCCTGGCAAGGCCTCGAAAGCTGCTGACCTCTGATCCGAGAGGAGCAACAGGCGGTGCTTCTCTGTTTCAATCGTAATGATGCTCGTCTAGGGTGTCAAGAAATCGGCGTGCTGTCGAATCTCTAGATTGCTAGCCGCTTGCTCTCGTTGATCTCAAGGTGTAATTGATTCGTGCAGAGGTGCGGTGGTCATACTCCCGCTGACGCCTGTAGCGATTGTAGGGAAGAGTTGCTGTCGCTTGGTAACTCTCCCCTGCCGTGATAGAATAAATTCGCATCCGCGGCATGTTCCGCGGGGCGGCAAACCGCCGCCGCTAGCAGTTTTGCGCGGCACATTTGGACTCCTCAAACGATGCCCGAATTGCAACCTTGACGGCGCGCAATTGGCAAAAACTCGTAGACTTCATCAGTCGCTGGCTCAATTCACACCGAAGGTAGCACTCACAATGAAGGACAACTTGATCGTCGTAGCGGGTGGTGGTGGGTTTATTGGCGGGCACCTGGTGGCCCGGCTGCGGGCGTTGGGTTGCGAGCAGATTCGCAGCGTCGACGTCAAGCCGCTGGACCAGTGGTACCAGGTGTTCGACGACGTGGACAACATCGAGGCCGACCTGAAGCTGCGGGACGAGTGCCAGGACGCCTGCCGGGCGCGAGCGAGATTTACAACCTGGCGGCGGACATGGGGGGGATGGGTTTCATCGAGAACAACAAGGCGCTGTGCATGCTCTCGGTGCTGATCAACACGCACCTGTTGCAGGCGGCCTTGGACGCCAAGGTGGACCGCTACTTCTATGCTTCGAGCGCCTGCGTCTACAACGCCGACAAGCAGAAGAGCGAAGACATCGTGCCCCTCAAGGAAGCCGATGCCTATCCGGCGATGCCGGAGGACGGCTACGGCTGGGAGAAGCTGTTTTCGGAGCGGATGTGCCGGCACTTCCGCGAAGATTTCGGGCTCACCACGCGAGTGGCCCGGTTCCACAACGTCTATGGCCCGCTACGGCACCTGGGACGGCGGCCGCGAAAAGGCGCCGGCCGCGATCTGCCGCAAGGTCATCCATGCCAAGGAAACGGGCGCTAAGGAAATCGAAATCTGGGGGGACGGCCGCCAGACCCGCAGCTTCATGTACATTGACGACTGCATCGAGGGTATTTTGAAGATCACCCACAGCCAGATCGAGGAGCCGATCAACCTGGGGTCGGACCAGCTGACCACGATCAACGGCCTGGTGGAGATGGTTGAGGACATCGCGGGCGTGAAGTTTGGGCGCAAGCACAACCTCAAGGCTCCCAAGGGCGTCAACGGCCGCAACAGCGACAACACGCTGATCAAAAAGTATCTCGGCTGGGCTCCCGGCATCCGGCTTCGCGACGGCATGGAGCGGACCTACCACTGGATTAACGAGGAATACCAAAAGGTCCACCGCGGCGAGACCGTGCGGACTTAAGCGGCGATCCCCCTTGGCGTCGGCGGCCACGCCGAATTGATTGTTAGACCGCATCAAACGAGATTCGGCGTGGCCGCCGACGCGTACGGATGATGACGCTTCCCCCCCGCAACGGCCGCCGCGCTCGTCACCGGCATCACCGGTCAGGACGGTTCGTACCTCTGCGAACTGCTCCTCTCGAAGGGCTACGAGGTTTACGGCATCATCCGCCGCAGCTCGTCCTTCAACACCGGCCGAATCGACCATCTCTACCAGGACCCGCACGACGCCGACGTCCGCCTCCGGCTGGTCTTCGGAGACCTGACGGACGCCTCGTCGATCAACCACGCGCTCAAAACAATCCGCCCCGACGAGGTCTACAACCTCGGCGCCCAGTCGCACGTCCGCGTGTCGTTCGATATTCCCGAATACACGGCCGCGGTAACGGGCATGGGGGCGGTCCGCGTGCTGGAATCGATGCGCGAGCTGGGCCTCGAAGCCCGCTTCTACCAGGCCTCGTCGTCGGAGATGTTTGGTGCAGCCGCCGAAGTGCCTCAGAATGAGCAAACGCCGCTCAATCCCCGCAGTCCCTACGCCGCGGCCAAGGCCTATGCCTACCACATCACCCGCGACTATCGCGACGCTTACGGGTTCTTCGCCGTCAACGGCATCCTCTTCAACCACGAATCGCCCCGCCGCGGCGAGACCTTCGTCACGCGCAAGATCAGCCGCGCCGCCGCCCGCATCAAGCTCGGCAAGCAGCAGCGGATATTCCTCGGCAACCTCAACGCCGTCCGCGACTGGGGCTTCGCCGGCGACTACGTCGAAGCGATGTGGCGAATGCTTCAATCCGACGCACCGGACGACTATGTGATCGCCACGTGCGAGTCCCACTCGGTGCGCGAGTTCTGCGAAGCCGCCTTCGCGGAAGTCGGCCTGCCGCTCCAGTGGCACGGCACCGGCGTCGAGGAACAGGGCGTCGACGCCGCGGGCCGCGTACTGGTCTCGATCGACCCCCGCCACCTCCGTCCGACCGACGTCACCAACCTCCGCGGCGACGCCAGCAAGGCCCGCGAAAAACTCGGCTGGCAACCGACCGTCAAGTTCCACGAGCTGGTGCGAATGATGGTCGAGCACGATCTGTCGCTCGCCGGCCGAGACGGTTAACCGCGGCCATTTTGCCGCATTTCTCTCCCGCTTGCAGTGGCGAGGAATAAATCGCACCATGAGGGAACAGGTGCCGTCCAATTCGCCCGCCGGGCCGCTGGACCGTATGATTTCCAGGCGCTGGCGCGTCTCCTGTTCCACACTCGGACGGCACGGGCAGCGAAACCGTGCGGTCGGTGAAAATCGGAAGGAGTCGACAATGGAATCCGATCTCGTGCCGGTCGAAACGATCCGCCGGATGGATGCCTACTGGCGGGCGGCCAACTATCTTTCGGTTGGCCAAATCTACTTGTATGCCAATCCATTGTTGCGCGAGCCGCTGCGAGCCGACCACATCAAGCCGCGACTGCTGGGCCATTGGGGCACGACGCCCGGGCAAAACTTCATCTACGTCCATCTCAATCGCGTGATCAAGCAGCGCGAGCTGGACATGATCTACATCTCGGGGCCCGGCCACGGCGGACCGGCCCTGGTGGCCAACACCTATCTCGAAGGAACCTATTCCGAGCTCTATCCGGACGTCTCACAGGACGAGGCCGGGCTGGCCCGCTTGTTCAAGCAATTCTCGTTTCCCGGCGGGATTCCCAGCCACGTCGCGCCGGAAACTCCGGGTTCGATCCACGAAGGAGGCGAACTGGGCTATTCGCTCAGCCACGCCTTCGGGGCCGTGTTCGACAATCCGAATTTGATCGTCGCCTGCGTCGTCGGCGACGGCGAAGCGGAGACCGGGCCGTTGGCCACCTCCTGGCATGGCAACAAGTTTCTCAATCCGGTGCGCGATGGGGCGGTGCTGCCGATCCTGCATCTCAACGGCTTCAAGATCGCCAATCCCACGGTGTTGGCCCGCATCGGCCGCGAGCGATTGGAACAGCTGCTCCGGGGCTATGGCTACGAGCCCCACTTCGTTGTGGGCGACGACCCGCAGAAGATGCATCCGCTGATGGCTGCCACACTCGAACGTGTGATCGGCCGAATCCAGCAAATCCAGCGTGACGCCCGCACCAGCGGCTTCTCCGGCACGCCGACCTGGCCGATGATCGTGCTCCAAACTCCCAAAGGCTGGACCGGGCCCAAGGAGGTCGACGGCGTGAAGATCGAAGGCACTTTTCGGGCCCACCAGGTGCCTCTGTCCGAAGGGCCCGACGAGCCGGCCCACGTCAAGATTCTCGAAGCCTGGATGAAGAGCTACCGTCCCGAGGAGCTGTTCGACGCCGGCGGCCGGCTGAAAACCGAGCTGGCCGAGCTCGCACCCACCGACGAGCGGCGGATGGGAGCCAATCATCACGCCAACGGCGGCATCCTGCTCCGCGACCTCCGCGTGCCCGACTTCCGCGACTATGCCGTCGCCATCCCCGCGCCGGGATCCGTCAAGAGCGAGGACACGCGCGTCGTCGGGCGATTGCTCCGCGACGTGGTCAAGCTCAACGCCGCCGAGCGCAACTTCCGCATCTTCGGGCCCGACGAGACGCTCTCGAACCGGCTCTCCGCCGTGTTCGAAGTCACGCCCCGGCAATGGGTGGCGGAGACCAACGCCGACGATGAGTTCCTCGCCCCGGACGGCCGCGTGGTCGAGATGCTCAGCGAGCACCAGTGCCAAGGCTGGCTCGAAGGATATCTCCTCACGGGCCGGCACGGGTTGTTCAACTCGTACGAGGCGTTCATCCACATCATCGACTCGATGTTCAATCAGCACGCGAAGTGGCTCAAGGTGACGCGCAACATCCCCTGGCGACGACCGATCGCCTCGCTGAACTACCTGCTGGCATCCCACGTCTGGCGCCAGGACCACAACGGCTTCACGCACCAGGACCCCGGCTTCATCGACCACGTGATCAACAAGAAGGCGGAAATCGTCCGCGTCTACCTGCCGCCGGATGCGAACTGTCTGCTCTCGGTGATGGACCACTGCCTGCGGAGCCGGCACTATGTGAACGTCATCGTCGCCGGCAAACACCCTGCGCCCAGTGGCTCGACATGGACGCCGCGGTCGCCCATTGCACCGCCGGCATTGGCATCTGGGAATGGGCCAGCAACGACCAGGATGGCGAGCCGGACGTGGTGATGGCCTGCGCCGGCGACGTGCCCACGCTCGAAACGCTCGCCGCCGTGCAGTACCTCCGCCAGGCGCTCCCCAAGCTCAAGATTCGTGTCGTCAATGTCGTCGATCTGATGAAGCTGCAGCCGTCCACGGAGCATCCGCACGGACTGAGCGACGCCGACTTCGACGTCCTCTTCACCAAGGACAAGCACATCATCTTTGCCTTCCACGGCTACCCGTGGCTGATCCACCGGCTCACCTACCGGCGCACCAACCACGCCAACCTCCACGTCCGCGGCTATAAGGAAGAAGGTACGATCACCACCGCCTTCGACATGGCCGTGCTCAACGACCTCGATCGCTTCCACCTCGCCTCGGACGTCATCGACCGGCTCCCCGAGCTCGGTGCGCGGGCCGCCCACTTGAAGCAAGCCCTCCGCGACAAGCTGATCGCGCACCGTGAGTACATTAACGAGTACGGCAAAGACATGCCGGAGATTGAAGACTGGAAGTGGGAGCTCGGCGCGCCGCGCGCTCGCGCGCCAGATCGCGCGCCGACGGCAGGATCGGCTTGGCAAGCGGATCGAAGACTCGGTAGGCCAGCAGCTTGATGACGTCGTTGGCGACCATCCAGGACAAGGCGTAGACCCACACCAAGCCCGCCCACTTCCAGCCGATCGGCGGCATGAAGATCCCGTAGACCGAGATCAACGTCGCGACTAGCTGCGTGACGACCACGGCCCAGAACAAGATCGGGGCCGGCTTCACGGTCCAGAATGGCCCGCGAGTCCGCGCCACAAACACCGTCAAGTGCCCTGCCACCGAAAGCTTCAAATAGATCAAGCTCTGGATCGTCGGGCGATCAAGATGGAAGAACCGCTCGGCCACGTAGAATAGGCCAAACGAAGCGATGACGCCCGCCACGCCCAGCGACCCCGACACGCCGAGCACCACCGGCATGTTCCAGCGGTTCGGACGCTTGGCGAATTCCACGTTGTCGTACGCGATGGTGAGAATCGCCCCGTCGTTCAGTCAGCGCCAACAGCACGATCATCACCGCTGTCACCGGATAGAAGTTGAACACCAGAATCGAAAGCGTCATGAACAACAGGACGCGCACCGTCTCGGCGATTCGGTAGATCGCGTAATGGGTCATGCGTTGAAAGATGCGGCGGCTCTCGCGCATCGCCTCGATCACGACCGACAAGCCGGGCGCGAGCAGTACGATGTCGGCGGCGGCACGGGCCGCATCCGTGGCGCCGGAGACCGCGATACCGGCGTCGGCCTTCTTCAGGGCCGGCGAATCGTTCACTCCATCGCCCGTCATCCCCACGATGTGGCCATCACGCTGCAGCACGTCGACGATGTGGAACTTGTGCTCCGGAAAGACCTGGGCGAAGCCGTCGGCGTCTTCAATCTGCCGGTCGATTCGGGCGGTTAGCTTGCCCTGCGGATCGTCGAGCACGTTCGCGTCGAGGATGTTCGTGCCCAGGCCCAGCTTGCGGGCAATCTCCACGGCGATCGCCACCTGGTCGCCCGTGACCATCTTCACCCGGGCCCCCATGTCTCGGGCGGCCTCGATCGTGGCCTTGGAATCCTCCGGCGGCGGATCGGCCAGCGAGAGCACGCCAAGAAACGTCCACGCGCCGCCCGCGCCGTCGGACCGGGCGACGCCGAGCGCTCGATACCCCTTCGCCGCGAAGGCCGCAATCTGCTTGTCCGCCTCGGCCCGCAGCGCATCGGCATTTGCCGCCAAGGCCAGCACCACCTGCGGCACCCCCTTCGTGACGGTGAACGTCTTGCCGTCCGCAGCTTTGACGGTCGCCTCGGTCCGCTTGTGGACCGGGTCAAAGGGCTTGAAGTCTTCGACTGCGAATCGCCCCAGCGCGCTGGGGTCGCTCACGCCCTTGAGGACTGCGGCGTCGATCGGGTCCTGATCTTCGGCCTTTGAAGCCACGCGGCCGCGAGGATCACGTCGTCAGCTCTGCTTCCTTCCGCGGCATAAATTTCGCCCAGCGTCAACCGATTTTGCGTGAGCGTGCCCGTTTTGTCGGAGCACAGGGTGTCCATGCCCGCCAGCTCCTCGATCGCGGCCAACCGGCTCACCACCGCCTGCATCCTCGAGAGCATCCGCGCCCCGACCGCCAGCGTAACCGACAACACCGTCGGCAGCGCCACCGGGATCGCCGCCACCGTGAGGATCAACGCGAACTGGACCGTCTCGACGAACGGGTCGCCGCGGAATAAGGCCACCGTCACGATCAACACCGCCAGCACGACGGCGAACACGATCAGAAAGTCGCCGATCTTGAGGATCGCCTGCTGAAAGTGGCTCACCGTCGTGGCCGACTCCACGAGCTGGGCGGTCTTGCCAAAGTACGTCCGTAGCCCCGTCGCCGTGACCTGTGCGTCCATTTCGCCTTGCTTGACGACCGAGCCGGAATAAATCGTCGCCCCAACGTCGCGGTCCACCGGCAGCGATTCGCCGGTGAGCGCGGCCTGATCGACGCTCAGCGGATGGCCGGAGACGAGCTTGGCGTCGGCCGGCACAATGTCGCCCAGCCGCACGCGAATCAGATCGTCAACCACCAGCTCGCGCGCTGGAACGCTGGTCCAGGCCCCGTCCCGCTTCACCCGCGCCATCAGCGCCAGGGTCGACTTCAGCGCCGCGATCGCGGTGTCGGCTTTCCACTCTTCCCAGAACCCGACGATCGCGTTGACCACCAGCAGCGTCAAGATGATCCAAAAGTCGGGCCAGTGGCGGACGATCGCCGAGAGGACCACCGCGACTTCGATCATCCAGGGAATCGGCCCCCAGAAATAAGAGAGGAACTTGACCAACGGGTTGGTCTTCTTCTCCGGAATCTCGTTATACCCGTCGCGATCGAGCCGCTGTTGCGATTCGGCCGCAGTCAATCCATGATTGCTGGTCGCCATGCGTTCGCCCCTTTCCAGATCGCTGCCTGCAAGAGCACGACCCGAAGTACCCGCACTGCCGATGCTACCACGATCGCTTGGCGCGAGCGAGTGTGCGGAATCGGCCACAAATGGCGCGAGCTAGCGAGGGCGAATCGTTCGAAGTGTGCCCCACCACGCACCAGCTGTGGTTCTTCCTCTCACCTCGATGGGGAGATTTTGAGACGGGTGAACACTCTGCGTACCTGGCTGCGCCAGCCGCACAGCGGCGAAATCAAATTGCCGTGGACGCCAGCCGATGGACCCAAAGAAAAAGCATCCCTCGGCCGAGCAGCACGATACGCCAACGTGAACGCTTCACCGAGGCCAAAACCGCTTCTCCGTGTGCCACTGATGGCTTGGCCAGCAGTGCTCGTCGTCAACCTCGACGAGCCAGGGTTGTCGAATGCAGGAACTTATCATATCACTTCGGTCAATGACGGCGCCGCGTCTGTTTTGGCACTGCGACGCGTCTCCCAAAAAACTTGCAGACAAAGTGTAGAAAATGGTAGGATCCGGCAATAGCTAGTTCTGCCAAAATCGGTAAGCAAAGAATGTCACCTTCAGCCCATTCGCGCGAGTTGCCCAACAGCCTCCGGAATATGATCGCGGAAGCGAAAGCCGCAGTCGATCGTTGGGACGATAATCCTCAGGATGCCGATAGCGAACTTTCCGATGGATTAGACGCAGCCAAGAATTGGACTATCCGTCTGAGCCAAGGAGAGTACGAAGACGATCTTTACTGGGAGTGTGTGGCTGAGGATTGTGAAGCAGTCGGAAACTGGGACGGTGCCAAGAAAGCATATCAAAACGTCATTCGCGTCAGCCAAAAGGATTTAAAACAGTCATCCGCCTATTCCTCAATCGGTGACCTCTGCTCGATTCTGGGGGACGAAAGACAAGCCCTCGCACACTACCACAATGCGACCGAGTGTGACCGCGTGCAGAACAGCGATATCTTCTACCGGCTTAGGCTGGCTCAAGAAGCGACGCAATTGCTTCGCATGGGGCGAGTTCGAGCCGCAAAGAAACTGGCAATCCAGGGACTGGCCGCGTTTGATGTCAATTGGGCTGGCCATTTGGGTCTCGTACGACTCAAGATAGTGCTTGCCGCATGTGAGTCTGAGCAAGGTCGAACTGCGCATGCTTGGGAATTATTGTCGAACGTCTGGACGGTGCTTGAGAGCCAGCGTGCGATTTGGGAGCAATACTGCTCGGATATTGGCAGCGGAACCCATTCCACCTATAGCAGTTGGTGGCGACTGGAAGCCAGGTGCCGCCGACGCGAAGGTCGCATCGAACCCGAAATCGAAGCATGGCGGAAGTCTCTCGACCACGCTCGACTTGCTGCGGATGGATGGAACCGAGTCAATCGAGATATTTATGTGGTTCGCGCCCTGGAATCGCTCGCGGATGCGTACTTTCGCGGTGCTCGCCAAACCGAGTGCCTGGAGACTCGTGGGGAAGACACAAATCTTCAAGAAAAATGGCATCTTCCTGCGGCGGGCGCGCCTTCGAACGGAGGGCCAAAGTTGGCTTCGCCGGCTATTCACGCTGCGTTCCAGTCGCTGAGTGACGCTGCCGGTCGCAGCGTCGCCAAGGCTACCTTGTCCAACAGCGTCTTCTACTGCTGAATCGTGACCGCGAATGTGATATCACCGCTTCCGGGACCGGCCAAAAATAATCCTTGATTTCACCCCACCCGGCCGCTAAAACAGGACGTGAACAGACGAATAGTATTCGTAGCCGTCAGCTTTCAGCCGTCAGCCAGACGGCCGCGCTTGAGCTGCACCGCGGTTAAAGGCTATTCCACGCGCACCAGACTCTAGCCCCCATTCTCCCGAATCGTTGATTTTTGGAACTTGACCCATAAGGCGCGAATTCGAGCATTTTCGGAACACTCGGTGAGCGGTTTCGCCTGTTTTTCAGGCATGCCAACGAAGCGAGTGTGACAATGACGTGATTTTTGGAACACGGAATCGAGTTTCGCGAAGGTGTTCCAAAAATCCAAAATTCCCGTGCTTCGCCGTTGCCTTCCCGGGCAGGGGGCAGGGGGCAGGGGCAGAGGGGCAGCCTCCCCGTCTCCCTGTCTCGTTGTCTCCTTCCAGTCTCCCTGTCTCCTCGTCTTCGGCCACGCTACAGTAAGGACCAGAAATCGCAGGCGAGCCTGGAGGGACTCCGATGATTGCCGTACTGTTGGGCGTGGCCTTGGTCGTGGTGGCCCTCACCGATTGTTTCGAGAGCCTGGTGCTGCCGCGACGGATCACGCGCCGCTGGCGTCCCACGCGGATCTATTTTCGGTTCGCCTGGTGGCTTTGGCGGTCCGGGGCGCGGCTGGTTCCGGCCGGTCGCTACCGCGAGAACATGCTCAGCATTTTCGGGCCGCTCGCGCTGTTGGGGCTGTTCGTCTGCTGGGTCGCGGCGTTTGTGAGCGGTTTCGCCCTGGTGCACTGGGGCGCGGCGACGCTGCCGGGCGAGTTGGGCGGCGATCTGCGGCAATGCCTCTATCACAGCGGCGAGACGTTTTTCACGCTCGGCTACGGCGACGTCACGCCCACCACCTACCGCGGAAAGGCGGCCTCCGTGATTGAAGCCGGCGTCGGTTTCGGCTTCATGGCGATCATCATCGGCTATCTGCCAGTGCTCTATCAGGCCTTCTCGCGGCGCGAGCAGAACATCGCACTGTTGGATGCGCGGGCCGGGTCGCCGCCCACCGCCGGCGAGCTCTTCCGTCGCGCCGACGGTTTCCGCGACTGCCCGGAGATCGACCGCTTCATGGCCGAGTGGGAGACCTGGTCGGCCGAGCTGCTCGAAAGCCACCTCTCCTATCCGGTGCTGACGTTCTACCGCTCGCAGCACGACAATCAGAATTGGCTCGCGGCGCTGGCGGTGGTGCTCGATGCCTCGGCGGTTTTGCTGGTCGCGGGCAATGATGAAGCCCGGCGACGGGCCCAGCTCACGTTCGCGATGGCCCGCCACGCCTGCGTCGATCTCTGCCTCGTGTTCTGGTTGCCGCCGAAGCCCGGCCGCGAGCGACTCACCGATGCGGAGGCAGAGCTGCTACTCGCGCAAGCGTCGAGCGCTCCGACGTCGACCCCAGAACAAACGCAGCGGCTCGCCGAACTGCGCGAGCTCTACGAACCGTTTCTCGAAGCCTTGTCGCAACGACTGTACTTCCGCGTGCCGCGGTTCTTCCCCGAGACCGCGAAGGCGGACAACTGGCAAACCACCGCCTGGACCGAGCGGGCCCCCGGGATCACCGAGCTGCCCGCCGGCGGCATGCGGGTCGGGGAGCATTTTGGATGACTTCCACGGAAGTACCGAAGGCTCCGAGTCTTACAGCCACAAACGACAAGCCGCGGAAAAAGGTTCGTAAGATTTCGCGGCCCACGGACATTCGACTCAATGAACCAGAATTGGCGCCCAATTCGTTGCTGCGAAGGAGGACGCATTTTGCCGTTTGAATTGCGAAATCGCGATCGACCATATATCATTGTCATTAGTGAAAATCCTTCGCGGCATGGCCAGCGCAGAAGCTTCGGGGCACTCCTTTGCGGAACGGAGGCATCAGCAGTGGCCAGCGGTTGGCGGCGTCGTTTTTGTTGCTTGTTGACGGTGGCGCTGGCGATGTCCGCGGCCGGCGTTTGCACAACATGGACCAAGCGCGGTTACGCCGACACCGGCGCCAACTACGACCGGATGCAGGCGATCAACTCCGGCTGGTACTACCGCTGGAGCCCCGACAAAGCGAATCTTTCGCAGCCGTTCGATGCCCAGTTCGTCCCGATGATCTGGGGCGGCTACCAGGCGAACACCGCCACGATCAACAAGATCAAAGGCTACAGCGACACCGAGTGGGTGCTGGGCTTCAACGAACCGGAGCGGCCCGACCAGGCCAACATGACCGTCGCTCAGGCGATCTCCGCCTGGCAAACGCTCTCCAACGGATTCGCCGGCTCGGGAATCAAGCTCGTGAGCCCCGCCGTGGCCGACACTGGCGGCCGACCGGCGGCCAGGCCTGGCTCAGCAGCTTCATGAGTCAGGCCAACTCGCAGGGCTGCAGTCGACGCGGTCGCCTTCCATTGGTATGGCGCAAGCACGCCCAACGATCGGGTCGGCGCGCCAACAGTTTTATCAGCCGCGTCGACTCCTACCACAATCAATACAACAAGCCGGTCTGGATCACCGATTCGCGATCCACGATCGGGGTGGCAACTACACCGACCAGCAAATCGCCGACGCCAATCGCATATTTCTCGACAACGTGATCCCAAGACTGGATCGCCGCGACTACATGGCCGGCTACGCCTGGTATCAGTGGTTCGGCGATTCCACGCTCGTAACCGGTAATCCACTCACCCCAACCAACCTCGGCGAAACTTCGGTGGAGACTTCCTCCACAGGTGAATCGCTCGACGTTAGTGGCCAGAACTTCGGCGAGCACGTCGCGTATCTCGGCGGCGGCAACATGTTCCTCAGCGGTCGCGCGCCCGGCACCGTCCGCTACATCAACGCCCTGGAAGGTACCAGTACCCTCTCGGCCAGCAGCAACTGGGAACTCGAAAGCGGCGGCTGGGTCCGCGTCCAGCCGGGCGCGACGCTCCGCAAGGCCGGCACCCACCGCGTCACCTGGAACGCCACCACCACGACCAACAACGGCAGCATCGACCTCACCGACGGCGAGCTGCGAATCGCCGCGGTGTCGGCCGTCGTCGGCTCGGGAAAAATCGTCCTCAACGCCGCGCGACGCTCGGCCTCGACGGCGGCGGCATCGGACGCACCCAAGTCAGCATCAGTCAACCGATCGAGTTCCGCGGCGGCACGGTCGAGGCCATCGCCCAGTTCCATGCCTTCAATAGCGGCGGCGTCCTCTATAACACAACCACCTTCACCGGCGCCGGCAATCTCACGATCAACAACGCCATCACCGCGGGCCGCCGGGGGCGGGCTCTTGAAGCAAGGCCCCGGCCGGCTAACGCTTACCGGCACCAATTCCTGCACCGGCACCACCGAGGTCGACGAAGGCACGCTCATCCTCACCGGCATGACTGGCTTCGGGGGCACGACCATTGGTTCCCAGGCCGCGCTCGAGGGCACCGGCACCGTCCGCGACGATTTGACGGTCGAAATCAGCGGGATCGTGCGCAGCACGTACCTCAGCGTCGGCGGCGACTACACGCAACTGGACGGCGCGACCCTCGGGCTCAAACTCTCCAACGATCGGCGTTCGATCGCCAGCCTCGTGGCGGGGACCTCGCGGCGGTGGCACGCTCTCCGTCCTCTTGGATCCTGGCTTCGTTCCCGCCGCGGGGCAGGTGTTCGACGTCTTGGACTTCGCTACGCTCGCCGGCGCCTTCGCTGATTTGGCCCTGCCCGACCTGGGTGGCGGCTCGGGCTGGGACGATGGTGATTTGGAGATGACTGGCGGGCTGGCGATCGTCGCGGTGGCGCTACCCGGCGGCTACAACCAACGACGGCCTGGTCGACGCCGCCGACTACACCGTCTGGCGCAACACCACCGGCCAGGAGGGTCCGGGCCTGGCCGCCGACGGCAACCACGACGAGCACGTCGACGAACAAGACTACGCCCTCTGGAAGACTAACTTCGGCGCCGCTCGGCCACCGGCGGTCGTCTACCGCCCAGACCGCTGCCGTGCCGGAACCACAGAGCCTCATCTTGGCCGCCGGTTTGATTTCTGGAGTGATTTCGCTCTGCCGGCGGCGCGCAATTGCGCGGGCCGCGGGCGAATTCTCCGAGATCGGCGTCGGAACGCGTACCCGCGGCCCGAGTTCTTGATCAAAACCCTCTGTCTTGACATTCACCGATGAATCACCGCAAGAAGCTTCGAGTTGAGTGTGGCCGCGGCTTCAATCGCCGGACCTTTCTCGGTTCGTGGGCCGGATGCTGGCCGCCGGAGCAACGGCGCATTTGTCGCCGGGAACTCGTGGTGCCGCGCGGCCCCGTCGACTTCACCCAACGATCGGCCGCGGCTGGCGCTGGTGGGCGCGGGCCGTCGGGGGACGGCCGACGCCCAAATCGGCCGCGCAGTTCGGAGATTTCGTAGCCATCGCCGACGCCGACCTCGACCACGGCAAACAACGAAGATCGCGCTGGGCAGCAAAGCGGACGTGTATCAAGACTATCGTAAGCTGCTGGAGCGGGACGACGTCGACGCGGTGATCAACGGCACACCCAACCATTCGCACGCCGCGGTTTGCGTGGACACGTGTCGGAGTGGAAGGAATTTACACGGAGAAGCCGCTGAGTCTGACGATCGACGAAGGCAAGATCATGCGCCGCGTCGTCCAGCAGAAGGGCAGTGTCGTCCAAGTGGGCGCGCAGCAGCGGAGCGATAAGTCTTTTCGAACTGCCGTCGAGCTGGTCCATAACGACCGCATCGGCAAGCTGCAGCTAGTTTGGGTGGCGCGCCGTATTACTCCGCTAAAGGCGGGCCATTTCCTGCGATGCCCATCCCGGCGAGCCTCGACTGGGACCTATATCAAGGCCAGGGGCCTTCCATCCCTTCTGCGCAGAGCGGACGCACGCGAATTTCCGCTGGTGGTACGAGTCGCAGGCGGAATCGTCACCGATTGGGGAAATCGCCACATGGACGTGGCGCGGTTGGAGATCGGCTGCGACCAGACCGGGCCGCTCTCCGTCAAGGCCGGGGGCTGTTTCCCAACCCGAAGGGCGACACTTACTACAACACACCCGATCGGTTCTTCGCAGAATGAATTTTGCTGGCGGCGTGGAGCTGTTGTACTTTTCCTCGCTGGCCGAGCGGATGCGGTTCGGCGGGGTCGAGGACCACCGGGAACGCCGAACGGCTCGAATGGCTCTTCGGCCGAGATGTGCCGTCAGAAATCAAGTCGTCGATCGTGACGGGATCATGTTCATCGGCGAGCACGGCCGCGTGTTTGTCAATCGCGGCGGCGTCTACGGCAAGGCGGTCGACGAGCTCCGGGAAAACCCCTTGCCGGCCGGCATGGGCGCGCGGCCCGGCGGCGTCACATCCAGAACTTCATCGAATGCCTGGGGGCGGGCGAAGAGCCCGTCTCGCCCAGTCGCATCGAACAGCGTGCCGTCACCGCCTGCCACCTGACGAACATTTCACTCCGCCTCGGCCGGAAACTGCAATGGGACCCCGAGACTGAACAGATCACCGGTGACGAGGAAGCCGCCGGTTCGCTCAGCCGCCCGCAGCGGAAGCCATATACCATAGAGTCATGAAGTGGACCAAAGAGGTATGCTGGACCGACAAAAAGTCCTAACACATCTTCCGTCCCCGATCGGCGGTTGTCCGTTTTCGCGGCATGAGCACTGAAGTGAACCCGAGTCGCGAGCGACGCGGCCAATCGGGGTAATTCGAGCGGCGACACTGCTGGGAATAATCGTGACGGCTTGCGTCGCGTGAATTTCGGAGTTGGTCTATTGCTCGTTTGGATCGGGTCTCGGGTAATGCTTCGACGATTGGGCCGTCTGGCAGCAGTAACGTCGCCGGGATCGCCAGCGCCGCTGGTGGTGATCGGCGACTCAAAGAGTTTGGCGAGCGAATTCGGGAGCGGCTGGAGCACGTCGGGCACCATCGCCACGCCCAGGCCGCAGCCTAGCGACAGGGCGACGACGAAAATCTCTTTGCGGCCGAACGGCTGCGACGCCAGGATGCGGATGCCGGCCACGGCGATCGAGCCGAACAGGATGAGCGTCGCTCCGCCCAGCACCGGTCGGGGGATCAATTGCAGCGCGCTGCCCAGTGCCGGGAACAACCCGAGCGCGATCAGGATCACGGCGATGTAGCCGGCCAGATGCGGCTGGCGATGCCCGTGACTTGGATCACGCCGTTGTTCTGGGAGAACGTGGTGTTGGGAAACGTGTTGAACAGCGCGGCCAGGCCGGAGTTGACGCCGTCGCCGAGCACGCCGCCTTTGATGCGGGCCAGATAGAGGTCGCCCGCGACCGGCTCGCCAGAGATCACCGAATTGGCCGTCAGGTCGCCCATCGTCTCGATCGTGGTGATCAGGTACACCAGCGCGATCGGCACGAAATAGACCCAATCGAAATCGAGTCCATATTTGAGCGGTCGCGGCACGGCAATCCAGGCGTTGCCGCCCAGCTGAGAGAAATCGACCATCCCGAGCAGGCAACTGACCACGAAGCCGACGATCACGCCGGTCATCACGGCCGAGATGCGCAGCCAAAAATTCTGCAGCACGCTCAACCAGACGATCACCGCCACGACCAGGAAGCCGACAGCCAGGTTCGTCAGGCCGCCGAGTTGGTGGACCGTCGTCGCCCATCAGATCGGTGAACGAGACCTTCACCAGCGACAGGCCGATGACCGTAATCACGGTGCCGGTGACGGCCGGCGTGATGATCCGCTTCAGCGACGTGATGAATTGGCTGATGGCGATTTCCACCACGCAGCCGGCGAGGCAGAGGCCGAAGATCAGGGCCAGAATCTGCTCGGGCGTGTGCCCGGTGGCGATAGGCCGGGCCGGCGGCGACGATCGGGCCGACGAACGAAAAACTCGTGCCCTGCAAACTCAACAGCCCCGAACCCCCGGCCCGACGCGGTGCGACTGAATGAACGTGCCGATGCCGGAGACGATCAGCGACATGCTCACCAGATGGGGAATCTCCTTGCCCAGTCCGACGCTGGCCGATCACCAGCGTGGGCATGACGATGGGCACGACGCTGGCCAGCACGTGCTGAACCGCGCCGACAAGGCTGGTGGCAAAGTCGGGCCGGTCTCCACCCCGAACACCAGGCCGGTGGCGTCCTCGGGCGAAGTGTTCGCTGCGACATGGGCAGTGGCTCTATGGTTTAAGCCGCGAAGGGTCCGTCGCCCGCATCACACAGACGGTGCTCGACGGGGTACGTTGCCGGACGAGTATGCCCGATTGCCGCCCAGTGGCAAAGGCGGATGCGCCGGGATTTGGGGGGGGGGGGGGGGGGGGGGGGGGGGGGGGGGGGGGGGGGGGGGGGGGGGGGGGGGGGGGGGGGGGGGGGGGGGGGGGGGGGGGGGGGGGGGGGGGGGGGGGGGGGGGGGGGGGGGGGGGGGGGGGGGGGGGGGGGGGGGGGGGGGGGGGGGGGGGGGGGGGGGGGGGGGGGGGGGGGGGGGGGGGGGGGGGGGGGGGGGGGGGGGGGGGGGGGGGGGGGGGGGGGGGGGGGGGGGGGGGGGGGGGGGGGGGGGGGGGGGGGGGGGGGGGGGGGGGGGGGGGGGGGGGGGGGGGGGGGGGGGGGGGGGGGGGGGGGGGGGGGGGGGGGGGGGGGGGGGGGGGGGGGGGGGGGGGGGGGGGGGGGGGGGGGGGGGGGGGGGGGGGGGGGGGGGGGGGGGGGGGGGGGGGGGGGGGGGGGGGGGGGGGGGGGGGGGGGGGGGGGGGGGGGGGGGGGGGGGGGGGGGGGGGGGGGGGGGGGGGGGGGGGGGGGGGGGGGGGGGGGGGGGGGGGGGGGGGGGGGGGGGGGGGGGGGGGGGGGGGGGGGGGGGGGGGGGGGGGGGGACAAGTTTTTTGAAACTCATCACAGAAGGACGGCGAGTCAGGTGGTCACGCCATTGGCCGGCGATTGTCGCGCAGGTACTTGAGCAAAGCCTAGGCGGGGGGGAAGCAGCTCCGACGCAGAAGATCGGCGATCAGGCGGCGAGGTCGCCAGTTGAACATTGGCTTCGACGCGGTGGAGTGCAGTTCGCTAAACGCGGCCGCCAGCGCCGAGCGGAGGCCACTTCATGTGGCCTTGGCGGGCAGTACAGCTTGAAGGCGTAGAAGCCGAAACGCAGAGCGCGGCGGCTGACGGATGATATTGGAGAGATTGGCGGCGCCGGCCGGCTGGCCCCGGAAGTGGCAGAGCCGCGCGGGGGAACTGGCACAATCGCTGCGTGCTGCACGCTCGGGATCTAGTCGAAAGCGGCCGCGGTGGCAGGGGGCAGAACCCACTCGCCATGCAACGATCGACTGACTGGGTCCGCGTCGGGAAACGGACTGCGGTCGTGGGCCGTCGGCGGTGAGATGGTGACGGAAGTCATCGCGGACGCTGGCACGGGACTACGGGAAATAGCCGGCGTCGACTTGAAGATGTTCGCTCGGGTGCGAATGTGGGCTTTCCTCAATTCGCGTCCAGCCCGGAGAATTTGACTGGCCAGCCCGCTGTTGCCGAGCAATCGGCCGAGATCGGCACGAGTCATCCCGGATTCCTCCGGCGGCGGAGCTTGAAGATCGTTCCGGCGGCGGTGTTGTCGTCGGGTGGGGGAAGTGCTGATCATCAAACGCTTCGACCAGGTCGGTCGAGCAGTTCGAGGTAGTCGGCTTGATCGGCATTGAGATGCTCTTCACCGCGAACTGCCAGCGCGTGCACGATCTTCCAGCTGCAGCGTACTCGCGCTGGTGCGAATCGGCCGTAGCGGAATGTCCGCACGCGCTCCAAATAGCGATGGGCGTTTCGGGAATCCCCAGAAGGCGCTTCATTCCGCTCACAATTGGTCCTTCCATTCGGCACGGGTGTATCCCGCATAAGTCGTCATCCGAAGCGTGTAGACGATTCGGCGGTTGTAATGGATCGCGGTGACCAGCCGGTACTTATTACCAGCCACGTTGAATACCGTCACCGTTTTGCCGCTGGCGACCGTCACCAAATCCGCGTGAGGAAAGTGAAGCCGCACGTCGGCGAAGCACGTCCACTCGGCCCACCGCGCAATCCGAAACCACCAATCAGCGGCTCGGCCGCACCCCGCTGGCCCACTGCGAACTCGACCGGCAGGGCTCGCTGATGATCCACAGGTCCCGTACGGCCTGTATCGTATCGGTCGGTTCGTCAAGAAGATCGGATTTACGCGGGAGATTCCGCCAGCTGGTCGCAAACCGTGAATTACCAGACGAACGGCACAAGGCGGTAGCGGACGCGCTCGGCGTACGCCTCGTAGCCGGCGAGCTCGCGGCGGAGGAAGCCCTCTTCGACGAAGATGGTAGCACCAACATCAGGCAGGGGACCAGTGCGACCAGAGCGCCCGCATACGACTGGAGCCAGAGGGGCATCCCGACGAGCAGCATGATCACGCCGACGTACATCGGGTGCGCGCACCAGGGCGTGAATGCCCGTATCGACGACCACGTGCTCGCGCTCCTGCTGGTGTTTCACGATGGGGATGGCAAACGCATTGGCACGGAGCGCAGTGCGATGATCCAGTAGCCTGCGACAATCAGCACCATACCGAGCGAGGACGCGGCGAGGCCGGGCCGCGGAAGCAGGTGGAGCTGCCAGACGTCGAGCGGCGTGAAGGCCAACAGCGCCGCGTAGCCGAGGAGAAACGGCACAATCACCAATCGGTCGTTCCAGGGCTGGCCGCGTTGAATGACGCCTTTGAATCGCTCGCGCAGGAGTCCCGGTTGATCGCGTAGGGCGGCGAGCATCACGATGACCGTCGCCAATTCGATGACGGCAATGAACACCCAGGCCCGCCACCAGTGCCAGGTGCCGGCGATCGAAAACAGCGTCCAGCCGAAGATGATCAGGTTCCAGACTATGGCGATGATGAGTTTGCGGACGAACACAGGTGCGACTGGCCTTTCCGTAAGGGTGACGAAGCGTGACCTATCCTAAATTGGCGGGTCGTGTGCTACGCTTGAGGCGAGCTGTCGGCACGTAGGTCCATTGTAGCGGTCCAGCTGTCGATTTGAACGACAACCGTCGATTCGGCCGACAATTGTCGCAACGTGGCAGGTGCACATTGCGGCCGGCCGATTGACCCTGCAGGTGCACCGCACGAACAATTGGTGTTCGCTCTTTTTGAACAGGTAATTGATTTCACCAGTTTTTGGCTGAGGATGATGTCCATGTATGCATTACAGAAGTTGGCTCTTGGGGCCGCCGTCGGTACGTATCTGGCGTTGGGTAGCACGGCGATCCTGCGGGCTCAGGCGATCCAAGTGGGCTCCGAAGCGCAGCGCGAGCAGATCGTCGCGCGCGGGATCGAGTTCTTGCGAACCAAGGGCAAGGACCGGACGGGTTGTTCACCGGCAAGGCGGGGCCGGGTGTGTCGGCACTGGCGCTCACCGGGGCGATGCGGAACGGCGTCGGGCGTGGACGATCCGATGGTCGCCAAGGGGCTCAAGGCACTCGAGAGCTTCGTCAAGCCGGACGGCGGCATCTATGCCGAGCGGCTCAAGAATTATGAGACCTGCGTGGCGATCGTCGCGTTCGAGGAGGCGAACGTCGACGGCCGGTATGACACGATCCTGGCGAACGCCGACAAGTACGTCCGCGGGTTGCAGTACGGCCCGGGGCGCGACACGGATCCGGAAATCCCTGGTACGGCGGTGCGGGCTACGGCGGCGACGGCCGGCCCGACCTGTCAAACACCGCCTTCTTAATCGACGCACTCAAGGCGGGCGGCAGCGACGCCGACAACGAGGCGATCCAGCGGGCGCTGATGTTCGTCTCGCGGTGCCAGAATCTGAAGGGCAAGTGGAATGACACGAAGTACGGCCCGCTGGTGAACGACGGCGGTTTCTACTACGCCCTGCCGCTGGAGAGCGAGGATGCGACGGGGGACCAATACACGGAAAACGGCGGCCTGCGCAGCTACGGGTCGATGACCTACGCGGGCTATAAGAGCCTCATTTACGCGGGGCTCACGGAGAACGATCCGCGCGTGAAGGCCGCCCACGAATGGATCGAAAAGCATTACACGCTCGACGACAATCCTGGCCAGGGGGACGCGGGACTATACTATTACTATCATGCGTTCGCCGCGGCGCTCTCAGCGGCGAAGCTCGAGGCGGTCGAGTCGGACGGCCAGTCGCACGATTGGCGGCGCGACCTGATGGCCGAGCTTGCCGAGCGGCAGCAGGATGATGGCTCATGGATCAACTCGAATCGCCGCTGGATGGAAAACGATCCGAACCTCTCGACCGCGTTCGCGCTGATCGCGCTGGCCAACTGCAAAGAAGCGGCGACGCCGTAGCGGCGGCCGACGGCGCGCAGAGCGCGGCCGAGCGCGGCGACAATTGGTTGTCGTGTGGCCGGGCGATGTGGATTGCAAACATCGTCTTGTTGATTGGCCTGACGGCGTGGATTTTCTGGGATCCGGCGTTCGTCGCGACCGCGGTCAAGTTCCGCTACGGGCTGATGCGCTCGTTCACGGGCAGCGGTCGCTTGCCGAGATTGCTGGAAAGCTCTTGCAACCGGCGACGCTTTTGGCCTGCGTGCTCGTGGTGAACGTGGTCACGCTGGCTGCCATTTTTCTCGGCCTGTTCATTGGGTCGACAAGGCATCGGCAGCTCCGTGCATGGCTGGCGTTTACGATGCTCGTGGCTCTTTGGCTCACGCTGGCCGTCGCCTGGCCGGAGTTCGCCTGGCAAGGGCAGCGACTGCGGCTGCGGGGAAATCTGCAAGAGTTCGACGCGATCGCGGCGTCGCTGCGCGACGACTGGCCGGCGGCGGACGGCGAGCGGGCCGGGCTCGGCACCTTCATGGCCTATCCCCAGGGCAAGCCGCGGATGCTCCTGATGCTCACGTCCGACACGACGCCGCCGGTGTCGGCCGTCGAGCGGGCCGATGATGGGACGCTCAGCTTCGAGCTCCGTGGTGATCCGGGCGGCGCCTGGCTGGAATGGCACCCGGCCGGTTCGACGCCCCGCGCGTTCGTCGGCGGGCTGGCCAACGAGTACGATTTCGGCCGCGCCGCGCCGCTCGGTCGCGGCTGGTACCTGGTGCGGTACCGCTAGTGCTGGACGCCGTTGGCCTGGCAGTAGGTCGTATAGCCGCCGCTGAGGTTGGCAGCGTCGTAGCCGGCCTGCGTCAGGATTCGCGTGGCCAGGTAGCCTCGCTGGCCGAGCTCACAGTAGGCGACGACGGGTTTGCCCGCTTCGATTTCATTGAGTCGCTCTCGCAGCTCGTCGAGCGGAACGTTGATCGCGCCAGGAAGTGTCCACGCGCGAATTCGGCGGGAGTGCGGACGTCGACCAGCGTCGCATCGTCCGACGTGACTTGCGGCAACTGATCTGCTTGAACGATTCGCACGTCGCCGCGGACTACGTTCGCGGCAATGAACCCAGCCATGTTGATCGGGTCCTTCGCCGAGCCGAATTGCGGGGCGTAGGCGAGCTCGGCCTCTTCCAGGTCGAACACCGTCATCCCGGCCTGAATGGCGATCGCCAGCACGTCGATCCGCTTGTCGACGCCGGCAGTGCCGACCGCCTGGGCGCCGAGGATTTGCCGTCGGCCGGATCGAACAACAGCTTGAGCGACATCCGCTCGGCGCCGGGATAGTAGCTGGCGTGGTCGGTCGGGTGGAGGTAAATCTTCTCGTAAGCGCGGCCGACGCGGTGCAGGACTTTTTCGCTCAGACCCGTCATCGCGGCCGTCATGCCGAAGACACCGACGACCGCGGTGCCTTGCGTGCCGCGATAGGTGGTGGGACGAGCGAAGCCTGGCGCGAGGGGGACAGTCCCCATTTCGCGGCGTTGGGCGGGTACTTGGTTCGGTGAGTTGGCGATGTCTTCTGTGGTGCTGGCGAAATGGGGACAGTCCCCTGCGAAGATGTGGTCGGCCGCAATCCGGCCCTGGCGGTTGGCGGGGCCGGCGAGCGGAATCTGAATCGGATCGCCAGTGATGAACTCGCGGACTTCGACCGCGTCGCCCACCGCATAAACGTCGGGGTCGCTGGTCTGCATGTGCTCGTTGACGCGGATGCCGCCGCGGGGTCCGACTTCGAGCCCGGCTGCGGTGGCGAGCGCGTTTTCTGGCCGCACGCCGACACTCAATACGACGAAATCGGCAGCGAGCTCGCGGCCGCTCTTGAGTTTGACGACGAGCTCGCACGCGAGGGGGACAGTCCCCATTTCGCCAGCTGTTCGACCGCGTTGACCCAGTGAGCTTAGGGAGCTGGAGGAGGATTCGGCGAAATGGGGACAGTCCCCGGCGGCGAACTCCGCGGCCGAGTCGCCGAGGATCAATTCGACGCCGTGGGCGCGGAGCTGGTCGGCGATGGGCGTGGTCATCTCGCGGTCCCACGGGGGTAGCACCTGGTCGGCGAGCTCGACAATGGTGGTGTGAATGCCGCGGCGGACGAGGTTTTCCGCCATCTCCAGGCCGATGAATCCGCCGCCGACCACGACGGCCCGCTTAGCGCCGAGCGTGACTTCACGCAGCCGATCCGCGTCGCGCAGATCACGAAGCGTGTAGATGCCGGGCAGGTCGATGCCCGGAATCGGCGGCCGCAGCGGCGATGCGCCGGGCGAGAGAATCAACTTGTCGTACGACTCCTCATACGTTGTGCCATCGACGAGGTTCTTGACCGTAAGCCGTTTCCGCCCGCGATCGATCGCTTCGACGGACTGTCGGGTGCGGACGTCGAGACGATGGCGGTCGACGAGCATTTGCTTCGGCGCCACCAGCAGTTTGCTGCGCTCCACGATCTCGCCGCCGATGTAGTAGGGCAGTCCGCAATTGGCGAACGACGGGTCGGGGCCGCGCTCGAAGACGATGATCTCGGCCGCTTCGTCGAGCCGCCGCGCCCGGGCTGCCGCCGATGCCCCACCTGCCACGCCACCCACGATTGCGATCTTCATGGCTTACCCCTTGCAGCAAGCTGCGTTGGTTCGAGACGACTTCGCGTCGGCGTCGGCCGCCACCTGGTTCCACGGCATTCTGGCCAGCACCATCCCCATGCCGCAGGTGTCGGTGATGCCGGCGAACGCGAGACCGGCACCGACAAAGGCCGCGACGCCAATCCAATAGGGATGAACGAAATATCCGAGCAGCGAGCTGGCGAGCACGAGCAGACCGGCCGCGATGCGGACCTGCCGTTCGAGCGAGATCGTGCCCTTGCCGCGGACGACCGGCAGGCCCGCCTCCTCCCAGGCCGACGTGCCGCCGGCGACGTTCACCGCGTCGCACAGCCCCGCCGCTTCAAGTTTGGCACACGCGCTGGCACCGCGGCCGCCCTTCTGGCAGATCACGTACATCACGGGCCGGCGAGTCCCACTGCTCGACTGCCCGAGCGCGGCGGGGTCGAGTGATTCGAGCGGCCGGTTCTCGGCGAACGGGATGTGGGCGGCGCGGAATTCGGCCGGCGTGCGGACGTCGATCAAGCGAATCGACGGATCGCGCTGGTGTAAATCCTTCAGTTGTGTGGGGGTGATGGTCTGCATGGTTCTTTCTCCCGTTCAAATTAAATCGAAATATCGTGATATGACGATATATTGTCCAAATGAAAAGCTCGCTAACCGCCGCCGGTCAAAAACCGGCCTTCGACGCAAGCCATGAGGCTCTTAAGATGCGGCTCGGCGACCTGGTAGTACACCCGCCGGCCGTCGCGCTCGCTGTCGAGAAAGCCGCAGCGTTGCATCAGCCGCAAGTTCTCGGAGGCGACGTTGTCCGGGATACCGCAGTCCTCGGCCAGCTCGCCCACGGTGTAGCGGCCGCGGAGCAGGAGCTGCACCATCCGCAGCCGCACGGGGTGGGCCAGGGCCCGCAGGCACTCGGCCGCCTCGCCGAAGGCCGCCATCGTTTTCGGCGGGCACGGGCTCTGCGGCTGGGCTTTGGTCTTCGCGTTGCTCTTGGTGGCAGGGGCCATCGGGTCACCTCTATGAACAATATATCGTAATATCACGATATGTCAAGTAGTCAATTTTGCCGGAATTCCAGGAGGGCCGCATTCTCGTCGAAAAACAGGCTATTCCGCGAGAGTCGGCGTGATGGTGGCCCCGGGAAGGTGGCCGGCCAGAAGGTCGGCCAGCGGCCGGGTCGTCCCAAATCGCAAGAGCACGATCCGCAGCATGGCCACCAGCGGCACCGCCAGCACCATGCCGGCGATGCCCCACAGCAGCCCCCAAAACGCGAGGGCCAGGAGCACGGTCACCGGGTGGAGCTCCAATCCGCGGCCCATCAGTCGCGGCGCGACCAGGTTGCCGACCGTGAGATGGATCGCGCCGGGGATCGCCACCACGGCCAGGATCATCCAGGGGTCCTGAAACTGGGTGACCGCCACCGGGATCGGCAAGAGCGTGGCGACGATCGAACCGATGTTGGGAATGAACGTCAGCAGAAACACCAGCAGGCCGAACAGCCAGGCCATGTGGAGTCCCAATCCCCAGAGGACCATGCCGACCAGGATGCCCGTCACGGTCGAGATCGCGGTCATCGTGGTGATGTAACGGCGGATGGTGGATGAGATGTCGGCGTAGATGCCGCTCGGCTGTTGTTGCGGATTGCGGCCGACGAGCAGGAACACGACAAAGATCACGATCAGGAAACCGCGGGTGATCAGCGTGGTGGCGGTGCCGGCGGTTTGCGTGATGATGCCGGGCAGCCGCGCTTCGAGCTCGCTGGTGATGCGGGCCTGGTCGACCTGGATGTGGCGGGCGTTGAGCTGGGCGAAGAGTCGCTCGGTCAGCGCGACGACCTGCTGGCTGTATTCGCCGGCGGCGTAGACCATTTGCTGGATGGCGACGATCAGGATGTAGCCCAACAGCGAGAGCAGGGCCAGCACGACCAAGAGCGTGGTCAGCACGGCGAACCAGCGGGGAGCGTGCCAGCGCATGACCTGGAAGTCGAACAGTGGCGAGACGACGACGGTGACGAAAATCGCCAGCACAAACGGGACCATCACGTCCCGCGTGTAGACCAGCGCAAAGGCTAGGGCGACAGTGGCCAGGATCATCAACGACCCGACGGCCAGCCAGGTCTGCTCGTCGCGCAGTTGATCGCTCTTCATGGCGGCGCAGCTCCTTGTTGCCCGCTGGCGCGTCGCGATTGAGGATCGTTGCGGATGCGGTAGCGGGTGGCAGGAGGATTCTCGCATAAAAATGACGCTTCAGCTATGGACGCCCTGCGGTTCGGCAGGCAGAATTTCGGCGTGATATATCATCTGCGATCCACGCTCTGGCGGCTGCTGACGACTCCCTACTCGCCCGACCCGGAGTTCCGCGCCTGGGAATCTCGCGCCGAAACGCAAGAGAACGCCAACGCCGAGGTGACCGTCGCGGTGCTCGACGCAGCGGAAAGCGCCGACTTGTTTGGCGTACCGCTCGCCCGCCGCGGTATCCAGCCGGTCCACCTGCGGATCGTCAACCGGTCGGACGCCCTGCTGAGGCTGCTGTTGGTGGAGGTCGATCCGAACTACTATTCGCCGCTCGAGGCGGCCGCTGCCTGCCACTTTTCGATTCTCAAGCGACTCTCGGCGTTGGGGTTCGTCGGTTGGCTGTTTTTCTGGATTTTGCCGGTGCTCTTGTTGATTCCGTTCAAGCTGGTCACCGCCTACCGCGCCAATCGACGGATGGACGATTTCTTTCGCGCGGTCGTTCCATTTGCGACCGATCCCGCCGGGTGGCACGAGCGAAGGTTTTGTATTTACGACGCTCGACGCGGGGATGAAGGTGGTCCACATTTCGCTCCACTCGACAGGCGACTTGCTCGACAGCGCGACCGGCCACGTCGAGCAGGGCGAATCGCACGACGTGTCCTGTGAGTTTACGTTCTCGCTGCCGGTGCCGGGGATCGCCGCCGACTATCTGCGGCGGGACTTCGATACGCTGGTGGATCCGAAGTCGCTCGTGGAGTGCGGTTTGGAGACGCTCTCTCAGCGGCTGCGCCAGATGCCGGCCGCCACCACCAACGCCAAGGCGACGCGCTCGGGCGATCCGGTGAATCTGGTCGTGGTCGGCGAATTCGAGACGCTGCTCGGGGCACTCGCCGCCCGCTGGGACGAGAGCGAGGTGATCACGCTCGGCACGAGCTGGAAGACGGTCCGCGCGTTTCTCTTGGGCTCGCAATATCGCTACTCGCCGGTCAGTGCGCTGTATCTGTTCGGCCGCAGCCAGGACGTGGCTCTGCAGCGGAGCCGGCGCTCGATCAACGAGCGGCTGCACTTGCGGTTGTGGCTCACGCCGCTGCGGTTTCACGAGAAGAGCGTGTGGGTTGGGCAGGTCAGCCGGGACATCGGCGTGCGATTCACGTGGAAGACGTGGAACCTGACGACGCACCGCGTGGATCCCGACGTCGACGAGGCCCGCGACTACGTGATCGAAGACCTGCTGCAGGCCGGCCGTGTCGACGCGACGGGCTACGTCGACGGCGTCGGGCCGTGCGACGCCAGCTCACCCCGCCGCAATCTCACGGGCGACCCCTACTTCACCGACGGCAAGCGGGCCGTGATCCTGCTCTCCTCGACGCGGACCACACCGCGGTTCGTGGCGTGGTCGTGAGCTACCGTGCGGAAGTCGCGCTCGGCGAAGTGAGTTGATCGCCCAGCAGTTGCGTCCAGATCTGGTAGCCCTTCGAATTCATGTGGAGGCCATCGCCGAGGAAGATTTCCGGGCGCGGCTTGCCGTCAGGGCCGAGCATCGGGGTTGCCGTGTCGACGTAGGCTGAGGTGGTCGTTGGCGTCGATGAGTTTCTTGACCAGCGCGTTGGTCGCCTGCATCTCGGGCCAAAGCTGCCAGCGGGCGAGGCTCGGCTTCACGGGAAGATAGATGATCCTGGTGTCGGGGAGCTTGGATTCGACGATTTCGACGAACCGCGCGAAGTCGCCGGCCACTTGCTCGGGCGACTTG
Organism: uncultured Planctomycetota bacterium; assembly: GCA_963808175.1. GTDB lineage: Bacteria > Planctomycetota > Planctomycetia > Pirellulales > Lacipirellulaceae > DASYDU01. Next base: position 81,354 of record CAWEEU010000003.1, read on the forward strand.
CCGTCGGCCAGGTCGTTGTCGCCGGCGTAAAAGACGATCGCCCGCGGGGCGTATTTGAGCACGATCCGCTTGGCAAAGTGGTTCACGTCGGAAGCGTGCGAGCCGCCGAAGCCGCGGTTGATCACCGGGATGCCGGGGAAACACTCCGCCGTTTGCCACATGCGGATGCTGGAGCTGCCGACGAACAGCACGGCATCCTTCGGCGCGGAGTTCTGGCGGTCCCAGGCTTCAAACGCGGCGATGTCGGCGGTAAAGCGGGCAGGGTCGGGGTTGGGTTTATCTTTCGCGGCGGCCGCAGCGTTGGCTAAACCGCAAGCGGTGAACACGGCGGCCGTCAGCAAAATGTAGATGATTCGCAGAGACATGATTGGTCACTCATCCGCGATCGAGACTTTTTCCATCGTGTCGCCCTGCTTCACGGCGTTGACGACTTTTTGGGTGTCGTCGATCACGCGGCCGAAGACGGAGTGCTTGCCGTCGAGCCAGGGGGTGGCGACGTGGGTGATGAAGAACTGCGAGCCGTTGGTGTTCGGCCCGGCGTTGGCCATCGAGAGGACTCCCGGCGCGTCGTGCTTGAGCTCTTTGTGGAATTCGTCCTCGAACGTGTAGCCGGGGCCACCGGTGCCGGTACCCTTGGGGCAGCCGGTCTGGATCATGAAGTCGGGAATCACGCGGTGGAATTTGAGCCCGTCGTAAAAGCCGTCGCCGGCGAGCTTCTCGAAATTGGCGACCGTCTTGGGTGCCTTGTCATCGTGGAGCTGGAGGCGGATCTCGCCGCGGTTGGTCTTGATGATGGCGACTTTCATGCGTGCTGTGTCCTGAAATGGAAGATATCGGCGGGAGGAAAATGTCCTCCTAGCATTGCAGCCCAGGCCGCCGCTGACAAGGATCGCGGTCGCGATTGCCGCGAAATAGGGCTCGCGCGACCTACGCTGCACGGCTGTCGAGAGACGGGGACGCTGCTTGCTCGCGAACGTCGGCCGCGGGATTTGCGAGAATTCCCAGCGGTAACGAACGCACGTGCAGATCGCATTGCGGGAACGCGATCTCGATTCCGTGTTTACGGAATGCGTCGTCGATGGCGATGTGCAGGTCGTGACGCAAGCGGCGATACGTCGAAAGGTCGGATACAAATAGCCGCAACTCGAAATTCAAGCTGCTGTCGCCAAACTCGGCGAATACCACGATCGGCGCCGGTTCATCGAGTACGTCGGCATTCTCCCGTGCGACGCGGTAGAGCAACTCCGTCGTCAGCCGGGTGTCGCTGCCATAGGCCACGCCGACTTGGATGATCAACCGCAGCGTCGGATTCGTGAGCGTCCAGTTCACGAGATTGCCGGTCACGAATTCTTTGTTCGGAACGATCAGTTCCTTGTTGTCCCAATCGAGAACCGTCGTGGCCCGGATGCGAATCCGCGTGATCGTGCCGGTGATGCTGCCGATGGTGACGGTGTCGCCGACGCGGGCTGGCCGCTCGAACAACAAGATGATGCCCGAGACGAAGTTGGCGAAGATTTCCTGCAGACCAAACCCCAGGCCGACGGTCATCGCGGCCACGAGCCATTGGACGCTGCTCCAGCCGATGCCGATCAGCCGCAGGCTCAACACGATGCCCGCGACGACAATGACATAGCGTGTGACGGAGCTGGCGGCATAGCGAGCGCCGGCGTCGAGCGGCAAGCGTTGGAGGACGGCGATCTCCAGCAGGCTGGGGACGTTTCGGCCCGCATACCAGGTGAGCACCACGGCGAGGATGGCCAGCAGCAGGTCGGCGAGCGTAATGAAGGTCGGGCCGCCGCCGGTCGCGACCACCGCACTGGCGCTTTCCCACAGGGGGACGCGACTTAATATGCCGAGCGCCGGCAGGACGTCGCTCCAGAGGACCCACATGGCGACGATGAACGCCGCCGCGGCGCCGGTCGACACCAGCGCCCGCGCCTGTCGGTTGATATCCGTCAAGCGGACCTCGGGCATCGGATCGACGACCACGTCGCCGGCCGCAACGGCATCCTGCGCTTCGGCGAGCGCCTGGCGGCGTTCCCGGCTGCGTTGAATGGCCATCCGCCGATAGGAAACCAGCAGCCACCGCAGGAGAATTTCCCGCAAAGTGAGGCCGCCAAAGACAATCATCGTCGAGACCAGCAACCGCCTGGTCAGTTGCATCGACGTGTATTGGTATCCCACCACCGACGCCGCAATCAACATTAGTACCGACAGTGAGCTCAGCGGGGCGAGCACCTTTCCCAGGCGCGAGCCGAACGACTTGGCGGGAGCCGAAGCGATCGCGTTGGCCAACGCACCGGATGGTCGACACAGGCGAAAGCTGACGTATCCGATCATGGTCAAAGCGCCGATCAGAGCGATTCGTCCGGCGGAGTTGATCAGCGGCTCGTTGCCGCCAAACTCCAAGGCCGCGGCAATGGCCAATAAGGGCAGGGCACCGATCTCCAACATCCGGGCGGCATGCCGGATCGCCGCCAGGGTCTTTTCGTCCCAGCCGAAATGCAGCGCGCCCAAGCCGAGCGGCCGGCAGGTGTGACGGATCATGTTGAGCATGCCGTATGCCGCGGCCGTCAAGACCAGGGCCCAGCCGATCGCGTAGCCGAAATTGTTATCACTCGTGGCCGCCGTGAGTCGCCAGCCCACGAACCCGAGCAGCGCGGGATCGGCGCCGCCATCAGCGTGGTCCAGACGAGGGTCAGCAGCGTCGGCCGAAACGACGTCGTCGTCGGCCGGCTGGCGTCGCGACCGCACGCGCGCAGAGCGGCACGAAAGCGGCCGCGGGCTGCCGCGAGCCAGACCATGACGGCGATCGCCGCGATGTAAATCAGCGTATTCCGTCGCGCGTCGGTAGCCAGGCTCCCTGCCATGTCATCGACCGCAGGTTCCCAATCACGCAGCTCGCGCAGCGACTGGGGAATCGCTGCCAAATCGCGTAGTCCAAGCGCCGGCGCGCTGCGGACCCACAGCACCTGTTCGGAGATGAACCGGTTGAGCTCCTGAGTGGCGAGAATCAGCTCCTGCTCGGCCGCCTCCAACTCTTCGAGCCGCGTGACGTAGATCGTGGCATTGCTGATCAGCTCGGCCAGCAGCTGCGTCCGCGAGGTGAAAATGTCGTGGAGTGCAGACGCGGTTTCGTCACAATCGAACGGGGTGGCATCGTTGTCGATATTCTGGATCGCCGAACCAACGGCGTCGTCCACGTCGAGTAGTTCCTGCCGCTGTGACTCCCATTCGTAGATCGAAAACCCCAAGTCGGAGAGTTCTGCCGAACGGGCACGGATATTTCGTCGGTACGTCCCCAGGGCGGGCAATTGCTCGCGTCGGCTGCGGAGCAGCATTCCCATGGCGGGTGAGCTCTTGGCGGCCAGTGCCCGCTTCGTCAAATCGGCGAGCTGGACGTGCGTCGATTCGGCGAGCGATCGAGTCTTTTCTAGTTGGTGGCGAATCGACTCCGTTCTTGCCACCAGCTGTTTGTTTTGTTCCGCCAACTCGCTGTTGAGTGCTGCCGCGCCTTTGACGGCCGGATGCGCGTTGGCTGCCGCCCGGCTTGCTTGTCGCACCTGTTCGTCCGCCTCCCGCCGGTCGACAGCGGCAACGACCGACTGGATCGCATCGCGCTGGCGCTGTGCGTTTTTGACCTTTCGCTCCGCGTTGTCGCGGCGCAACAGCCACACGCGGGTGGTGCCGTCGTATGTCTTGATCTCCTGTTCGAGCGAGTCGAGTTCACGCTGCCGAAATTCGCGGCGGGCCAACAACAGCACCTGGCGAGCTTTGGCCAGATCGGGAGAGTCGCTGGTTGCCGCACCGATTTTCAGTGCTTGCTCGATTTCGGCCAGTTGTTGCCGGTCGGCGACCATCATGTCCGGAATGGTTTGGCGACGATTTTTTCGGTGGTCGATCTCGGACGTGATCTGCTGCAATAGTTCCCGAGTTCTTTTGAGTTCGTTGTCTGCATCGGCCATGACGGCGCGGGCGTTGTCGGCGTCCACCGGCGGCGGCTCGACCTTGGGGCTATCGTTGGCAGCCGCCTCCGCCTGGGCCTGTTCCAACTGCACCGCGGCCTCGGCCAACTCCTTGCGGAGCGCGTCGGCAGATTCGCTGAGTCGTTTCGCCTCGGTCAGCTTGCCCGCCGCCTTGTCGTACAAATCCAGAATCGCTGTTAAATCCGATTCGCCGATCTGCTCGGCGTCTTCGGCCGATTTGCGCAGCTCGGCAATCTCTTCGATCGAGATTTTGGAGACCGACGCGGGGGGCGCCAGTGCGGCGTCTTGTTCGACCGATGGGGTCGGCTCCGTCGCGAATGCCGGCCAGCTGCCCAACGTGCCGACGGCGATCAACAACGCCGTCAGCCACGAAAGCACGATCGCCTTGCGCACCATGAAACACGAGCGATACGGCATGCAGCGTTCCTTGGTCCGGTCGGCGTCGCATGACCCCAAGACGAGCACCGACCGATAGGAGAAGGCGAACAAGCAATTCCGGCGGGAGAGGGTAGCAGAAGTCCGGAATTTCGTGAACGCCATTTGAATTGAACGATGTACGCGTCCAACGAGCCGAACGCCATGGCGCGAAAGTTCGACGAATCGTCGACGGGAGCCTATTGGTTCAGGGCGCTCGCCTCAAATACGGCGACCGGCGCGAAGATCATCAGCGGCAGCCAGGCCGCCAGCGGCGGCGGCAACCAGCCCGTGACGCAGAGCGATTGGCAGCCCAGCTTGGCGACCATGAATAGCGCGACCACGCCGACGCACAGGCCAATGGCGAAATACGGGTTGCGATTGCCGCGCGTCACCACCAGCGGCAGGCCGAGGAACAGGAGCGTCGTGTCCAGCAGCGGCTGCATGAAGCGGGAATGGATCGCGTAGCGGACGTCGGCGCCCAGATCGGTGCTGGGGCTGCGGAGCTCTTGGATCAGCTCGCGGGTCGACGCGTAATCGCGCCAGGTCGAACCGGCCGCGAGGAACTCGAACGACACGCCGCTCACGACGAACACGTCGTTCGGGCCGAGCCAGGAGGCGTCCTTGGGCGTGATCACGACCGGCGTGCCATTGAGTTCAAGCGACGGCTGGTCGAGCAGCACCTTGGGCGAAGTGAGACCTTTGAGCAGGTAGCCGCCCTCCGCTCCGTTGCGTGGCGGGACGTAGACGGCTTCTTCGGCAATGAGTTGCCGGCCATACTGGTCGAGGCCGACCGGCATGACGAAATTCGGGTGATTGATTTTCTTCTCGGCAAAGACGATCGTCTCGCCGCCAAGCAGGATGTCGGTCTGACTATCGAAGCGCGACTGCATGCTGTCTTCTCGTTGGCCGCCGAGGTTCTTCGAGTCGGTCGCCAGCTGCTGCCGCGTCTTGGGGATTACCAGCTCGCGGTTCGCGGCCGCCAGGATGCTCACCGCGATCGCCGCGACGAGCACCGGCCGCAGGACGCGGATGCGGGGGATACCGGCCGCCATCAGCGCGGTCATTTCATGGTGCCGCTGGATCCAGGTGACGGTGAACATCGCCGCGACCAGGGCCAGGGTGCCGCTCATCCAGTCGAAGAACGCCAGCGAGCGGTAGGCATAGAATTCGCCCATCGTCGCCAGCAGGCCGCCGTGGGCGTCGGCGTAGTCGACGAAATGATCGAGGTGGTTGAAAGCGTCGATCACGACGTACAGCCCGGCCAGGCTCAGGAAGCAGATCGCCAGCACCTGCAGAAATTGGCGGAGCATGTAGCGGTCGATGATCGTCGGCATGGGCGGAGGTTACTGGATCGGTTCAGGTGGGAAAAGACTGCTCCACGGCAAGCGGCGGGGCGGCTACAATCGGTGCGGTGCTAGCAGTGGAAACCGAAGCCGAAATCGTGCGCAGCGTGGGCCGGCCGAAAAAATTCGTGGCGGCGGGCGGGCGATTCGCGCGCTGGTGTCGCGCACGGACGCTCGATTTGTTGTTCCCGTCCGCTTGTGCGGGCTGCGGCAGGGAACTCGACGACTCGGTCGAGCCGCAGTTTTGTGCCGAGTGTCTCGGGCGGCTGTCGCTGATCGGCGGCGTGACGTGCCAGAAGTGCGGCGCGCCGGTTCCGGGGCAGGTGGCCCAACCGCGGTGCTTCGTTTGCCGCGGTGCAAAATTGCAGTTCGACGAAACGGTGGCCCTCGGCCGGTATGAGGGTCTGTTGCGCGATTGGCTGCTGAGGATGAAGAATGGCAACGGCGACGGGCTCGCGCTGGCGCTTGCGGAGCTGATCTGGCAAAAGCATGGAGAACGACTGGCGGCGATTGAGCCGGACGTGGTGGTCCCCGTGCCGATGCATTGGCGGCGGCGGCTGGAGCGCGGCACGAATTCACCCGCGGTGGTCGCGGAGCGGCTCTCCGGGCACTTGGGCGTGCCCCTGGCGGCCGATCTGTTGCGGCGGACCCGCCACACGCGGCCGCAGTTCAGCTTGCCGCCGTCGGAGCGGCCCGCCAACGTGCGGAATGCCTTTGCCGTGCGGCCAGGATATCATTTGCAGCAGGCCCACGTGCTGGTGGTCGACGACATCCTCACGACCGGCTCGACGTGCAGCGCCGCCGCGCAGGCGCTGAAGAAGGCGGGCGCGACGCGGGTCGCCGTCGTAGTGGCCGCGCGCACGCTCCGCCACTAGGCCCGAACGACAAAGTGTGCTCATGTCCAACTCGGCTGGTCGAACACTGCGAATCGGCACCCGCGCGAGCAAGCTCGCGCGCTGGCAGGCCGATTGGGTGGCGGCACGGTTGCAGGAACTGGGGCACGCGGTCGAGATCGTCGAGATCACGACGTCCGGTGACACGCACCAGCTCGGGCCGGTTGCCGACATCGGGGCGCCTGGCGTATTCACCAAAGAGATTCAGCGGGCGGTGCTTGCCGACGAGGCCGATCTTGCAGTCCACAGTCTCAAAGATTTGCCGACCGACGCGGTTGACGGACTGGCGCTCGCGGCGGTGCCGCGGCGCGAGAGCCCGGCCGACGTGCTGGTCTCGCAGCACGGTCGGCTACTTGAACAATTGCCGCAGTCGGCGTGCGTGGGGACGGGCAGCTTGCGCCGCCAGGCTCAACTTCGACACGCGCGGCGCGACCTTCAGATCGAGAGCATTCGCGGCAACGTCGACACGCGGGTTCGCAAGCTCGACGCCGGTGAGTTTGACGCGATCGTGCTCGCCGAGGCGGGGCTCGCGCGATTAGGGCTGGCGGCGAGAATTCGCGCACGTGCTACCGTTCGAGGTGATGCTCCCCGCCGCGGGGCAGGGGGCGCTCGGGATCGAGTGCCGCGCCGACGATGCAGCGACCATTGCGATCCTGGAAGCCGTTGACGATGCCGATTCGCACGCTGCGGTGCGAGCGGAGCGATCGCTACTGGCACAGCTTCGTGGCGGCTGCCTGGCGCCGATCGGGGCGCTGGGGAAGATTGCCGCGGGCCGCTTGCAGCTATCGGCCGTGGTGCTCGACCCGGAGGGTTCGCGGCGGATTGCCGCAAACGATACCGCCCCGCCCGCCGATGCCGTTGCCTTGGGCCGCTGCGTGGCGGACATGTTATTGGCCCAAGGAGCGGCGGAGCTGATCGCCGCGTCCCGCGCATGAACGCCGAGCTCCGAAATCTATTCGACGCCGAGTGCGAGACGGTGCTCGCCGAGCTGCCGCCGCGGATTCATGAATTGATCGACGAGATACCGCTAGTGGTCGACGACTATCCGACGCCCGAAGTGCTGCGGCGCACCCGCGTGCGGCACCGCAGCCAATTGTGCGGGCTCTACACCGGCATCCCGCTCACCAAGCGGAGTGTCAACGACTGGGGCGTGCCGTCCGACGTGATCCACATCTACCGCGAGGGCATCCTGGCCCAAGCCATCCGCCGCGACGGCACGGTCAGCCTGCCCCGGCTCCGCAAGCAAATCCGGATCACGATCCTCCACGAATACGGCCACCACCACGGCCTGACCGAGCGCGATCTGCGCGAGCTGGGGTACGGATGATCGACCGAACCAACTCCAGCGATCGCACGCCAAGCGAAAACAACACTTCGCGTTGGGGCCGTCCAGGCGGATTAAAATGGACTCTCAGCCCGTGGAAGGCTATCAGTAATGTGGAGGCACTTTCAGATGTTAAGGTCATTCGAAGGCGTGTTTCGAAACGGCAGAGTCGAATTGCAGGAATTACCTCCCAGCGACTTGGAGGGAAAGGTAATCGTGACCTTTCTGTCTACCGGCTCGGTGGACTTAGCGGAACGTGGAATCGATGAGGCTCAGGCTGCCGACCTGCGACAACGCTTGAAAACATTTGCTGCCGATTGGGACCGGCCGGAAATGGACGTCTACGATGCCGTTTAGCCGTGGCGACGTCGTACTGGTTCTGTATCCCGACTCGAACCTGCGCACGGCAAAACGACGGCCGGCGTTAGTGGTTCAAGCGGAGAATTTGCACACAGGCCTGTCGCAGACAATCTTGGCGATGATTTCCAGTAATCTGGTCCGCGCCGGACATCCAAGTCGCGCCACGGTGTCCAAGTCATCGCCGGCGGGTCAGCAAATGGGACTGCGGACCGACTCGGTCATTATGACGGACGACCTGGCCCCTGGCCACAGTGCTTGACGGCGAGATCGACCGAGTTCTTGGCCGGGCGTTTGACATAACGCAGATCGAGCTGGCGCTAAAGCATACGCTCGGCTTTTGAGCGCCGCAGCGAGAAAAATGCGCCGATCGCCCCGCTACTCCGGCGCAACTTCGACTTCTTCCCAGGACATCAGCTGCTCCGTTAGGGACGAGATTTCGAAGGTCTCGCCGTGGGCGCTGGTGCCGTAGCCGGCTTCTTTGAGGCAGGCGGCCTGATCGCCATCAAGCTGGCCGTTGTCGGCGACGGCGCGCCACCACTGCAGGTGGGGCCAATCGCGGCGGACGTTTTTGAGGCAAGCGCTGATCGTGCGGCCTTGGGGACCGGCGGGAAAACCGGCGCGGTCGGCAATGGCCGAGAGCGTGGCGAGTTTGTCCGCCTTCTTGAGCTCCCAGAGGATTTCAGCGACCGCTTGGGCACGAGTGGACGCAATCGTCATGAGGGGAATCTCCGTTGAACAAAGTTGACAGCCGGGGCCTCGGCCTCTTGCCCGTGACAGCATTCATTGTACTCGATCTGGAGGCGGTTGGATACACGAACAGCATCCGAGCTGAAAACTCCGCGATTTGGGCGCGTGAAGGCTGCTCATCCGGCAAGCTGGCGTCGCGCAGGAATTGCCGCCCGGAGCGATTCCAAGCGGCGAGAGTTGCCGATTCGCCCCTGGTGCCGTTGCCGCCAGCAGCAACGAGTTGCGGCGCTTGTGTCGAACGTTGCGACCGATGACATAACGACTTGCGTCGCGCATTCGCTTCGCGGCGATCGTTTCGGCACGATCCTTGCTAAGGAGACGGCAGCAAACCGCAGGGGGGCGACCTGCGACGCGACTGAGGCGCTGCCGTGCCTTACGGATTCTACATCTCCGCCGAAGGCGCTTCCGCCCAAGCAAAGCGCCTGGAAGTCATCGCCAACAACATGGCGAACAGCGACACGGTCGGCTTCAAGCAGGACGTGCCGACCTTCCAGGCCCGCTATGCAGAGGCCATCCAGAAGGGCCTCGCTTCGCCGGGCGACCAGTCGGTCAACAACATTGGCGGCGGCGTCAAATTGTACGATGTCGCCACCGACTACGCGGAAGGGCAGTTCGCCTCGACGGGCAAGCAGCTCGACTTCGCCATCGCTGGCAACGGCTTCTTCCACGTTCAGGGCAACGACGGCAAGACCTACCTCAGCCGAGCAGGCGACTTCTCGATTGATGCCAAGGGCCGCCTGGTGACCAACGGTGGTCACAACCCCGTGCTCGATCAACAAGACTCCGAAATCACAATCAACGGCGACCTGCCCTGGTACGTGACGCCGGACGGGTTCATCGTCCAGGACGGTGGCGCGAAGGCCATCGGCTTGTCGCAGCCGAAGTCGCTTTCCGAACTGGAGAAGGTCGGCAACAACATGTTTCGCCCGACCGGCAAGGTTGACCCCGTACCCCTCCAGCAGCGCAACATTCGGCAGGGCTACCTCGAACTCTCGGGCGCCAATCCGATCCGGCAGACGATGGCGATGATCGAGACGACGCGCGGCTTCGAGGCCAACTCGAGGATGATTCAGGCGCAGGATAGTGCAATCGGCACGCTGATCGGACGCGTGCTGAGGTCGTAAGTAGGTGAGTAGGTCGGGGACGCCCCGCCACGTGCTCCCACGCATTGTTAAACCAGACGATAACCGTCGCGAAATCGAGTACCAGCCATGACGATTCAATCCCTCTACACAGCGGCCACGGGCATGGAGGCCCTGCAGACCAAGCTGGACGTGATCGCCAATAACATGGCGAACGTCAATACGACCGCGTTCAAGAAGGACCGCGCAAACTTCGAGGACTTGTTCTACCGCCAGTACCGCTTGCCGGGGTCCGAGGACGTGAACGGCAACCGCACGTCGACTGGTACGGAGGTCGGCTTGGGCGTTCGCGTCGCCAGCACGCAGACCAATTACGAACAGGGTGCCTTCGAGACCACCAACAAGCCGCTCGACCTGGCGATCGAGGGGGACGGATTTTTCCAAATCGTCGATCCGAACGGCGATTTCCTCTACACGCGCTCCGGCAATTTCGGCATCAACGCCAACGGCCAGCTGGTGCTCGGCTCGGCGTCGCTGGGCTACCTCGAATCGTCGGGGATCACGATCCCACCGGAAGCCACCGGCATCGTCATCAGCACCGATGGCCAGGTGCAAATCCAGACGCAGAGCTCGCCAACGCTGCAAAACGTCGGCCAGCTGCAGCTGGCGAAGTTCATCAACCCCGACGGCCTGCAGAAGCTCGGTGACAACTTGTACCGCGAAACTGATGCTTCGAACACCGTGCAGCTCGGTACTCCAGGGCAACAGGGATTTGGCACGATCCGGCAGGGCTTCTTGGAAGCCTCCAACGTCGAGCCCGTAAACGAGCTGATCGATTTGATTCAAACTCAGCGGGCATTCGAGCTGAATTCACAGGTCGTGCAGGCCGGTGACCAGTTGATGCAGATTGTGGCCAACCTGCGAAGATTCGCGTAGCGGCAATTGAGTGAGTGCGTCGACCATGATTCCAGACCAATCGAGACGACACCAAGTTCTGCTCAGCGCGGTGATTTTTGCGCTGAACGTGCTGCCTGTGAGCGCGGCAGACGTCGTGCTTCAGCGCGTGATCGAACCGGCGGGCACGGTCGTTCGGCTGGGCGACGTGGCGAAGATCAAGTCGGACGATCCTCAGGAAATCAAACGGCTCGCGGCGATTCCGCTCCTGCCGGCGCCGGCACCAGGCCAGCGACGATTCCTCCGGATGCGGGAGATTCAGGACTTGCTCGCCGCTCACGGCGAAGAGCTGCGCTCTCTGGATTTCAGCGGCGAGTTGATGGTCGAAATCGCGCCGGCCGCGGTCAAGCCGGCCGCAACGAGTCCCAACCCTGATCGCCGCGCGGTTTGGGCCGGCACCTCGGCTGTGTCTGCCGCGAGCATGGCTGCCGTTCCCGATTCGGCCATGCCGAAGTCGAACGCGCCCCAGCTGACCGACGCCCAGGCGAAGGAAGCGGAGAACTACATCGAGCGGTCTGTGATCGAGCACTTGAACCAAAATAGCGGCCGCAAGACCGATTGGAAATTGGCGATCCAGGTATCGCCGGCCGATCTGGTGAAGGTGTTGGAAGCCAAAACCGCGCTCCAATGTTCTGGCGGCGTGACGCCTTGGACCGGGCATCAACGGTTGGTCGTGGCGTTTTCGACCGAGCGCGGCCCGGTACGCGTGCGGCTCGAAGCCGACGTCACCGAGACCCGGCCGGTCGTCGTGGCGACGCAGCTGATCGAGCGGGGTCACATCATTACGGCGGCCGACGTCGCGGTTCAAGAGTGGGACCAGGTCCCGCAGGAAACGGCGCGGCGCAAGTTGGTCGGCTCGCTCGACACGCTGATCGGCATGGAGGCGACGCAGCTGATTCAGGCGGGCGAAGCGATCTTTACCGACGACTACCGGCCGCAGGTGCTGGTCAAGCGCGGCGAGGAGATCGCCGTTTACGCCCGCGGCGGTGGAATCCAAGTCCGCACGATTGCCCGCGCCAGGCAGGACGGTGCCCGAGGCGAATTGATCGGCGTCGAGTCGCTCGAAGAGAAGGTGCCATTCGAGGTGGTGGTGGTCGGCCCGCGCGAGGCCGTCGTGTTTGCCGGCTCGCAAGTCGCGACGAAAGAAAAGGTCGCGGACAAGCCGTTTGCCAGAATGCGAAAGAAGTAGAGCCAACGATGACTTATCAATTCCCAAAACGGTTGAACGCAAAAGCCGGGCCGCCGGCCGGTCTGGCGCTCGCCTTGGCTTGCGTCGCCGGGTCGGCGGGCCAGGTCGTCGCCCAGGACGGCAGCCTCCTGAGTGTGACGCCGGTGCTGCAGCAGGCGCAGCAAAAGCAGGCCCAGACTCAAGGGCTGACGCTCGAAAACAGCTCGTACATCTATCGCCGGCTGCCGCCCGAGCAAGAGATGAAAGAGCTGAGGGTGAACGACATCATCACCGTGCTGGTCGATTACCGTTCGAGCATGCTCAGCGAAGGCGACGCGGAGAATCGCAAGACGAACAACCTCAACGCGTTCCTCAACAACTGGGTCAAGTTCACCGGCAAAGACCTCACGCCCGATCCGCAGCCGAACGGGCCGCTGGCCGTCAGCGGCAATCTGCAGAGCCAGTTCCGCGTCGAGTCGGACATGGAACTCCGCGACCAATTGACGTTTCGCATCGCGGCCCACATCGTCGACATCCAGCCGAACGGCAACCTGGTGATCGAGGCGCATCGCACGATCACGATCAACGACGAGCAATGGCTGCAATCGCTGACCGGGATCGTGCGGCGGACGGCGATCGGGCCGGACCGCACCGTCCGCAGCGACGAGATCGCCGACCTCCGCATCGAGAAACGCGAGATGGGCTTCATCCGCGACAGCTACAAGCGCGGCTGGCTGCAGCTCTGGTACGACAAATGGAAGGCATTTTAAGAGTTGAGGGTTGAGGGTTGAGAGTTAACGGTGTAACAACGAAGAGCATTTAGCGGCGGAGCTTGCTCCGCCCTCCAAATCCACCATGTTCAAAATCAATCGCACACTACGTTGGTTCGCCATCTTCCTCGTCTCGTGCACGGTCGCGCTGCCCAGCTCGCCTGCCGCGGCCCGCACCCAGCTCAAGAACATCTGCCGTCTCAAGGGCCAGGAAGAGAACGTGCTCCGCGGGCTGGGCCTGGTTGTCGGCCTGAACGGCACCGGCGAAGCGAACGATCCGGCGACGATGCGGGCCCTGGCCCAGGCGATGCGGATCATGGGCGACGGAGAACAGGGTGGACTCGAAGAACTGAAGAAGATCAAGAACGTGGCAATGGTCATAGTCACCGCCACGCTTCCCGCCACCGGCGCCCGTCGCGGCGATCAAATCGACTGCTACGTGAGCGCGCTGAACGGCAAGAGTCTGGCGGGCGGCCGCCTCGCGTTCGCCTCGCTGCTCGGACCGAACACCAACGACAAGCGCGTCTACGGCCTCTGCGAAGGCCAGGTCATCGTCGACAATCCCGATCAACCGATGGTCGGTGCCGTGATCGGCGGCTGCCAGGTCGAGGCCGACATCTTCACGCCCTTCTATTCGGAAGACGGCTACATCACGCTGATCCTCGACCGCAATCACGCGAATTTCCAAACGGCGGCACTGATCGCCGAGACGATCAATAGCCAGTACCGCGAGAGCCTCAACTACTCGGAAGACGACAAGTCGGCCCCGGAGGAAGATCTCTGCCACGCCCGCGACGCCGCCAACATTCGCGTTCGCATCCCCGAGGTGTATCGAAACGATCCGGTCGGATTCGCGTCCGACGTGCTCGACATCAAGCTCTACGAACATGAACCGGAGTCGCGGGTCGTGATCAACCCGCGGGCCGGCAGCATCGTGATCAGCGGGGACGTCGAGATCGGCGACGTGGTCGTGTCGCACAAGAACGTCGTCGTCGAGGCGGTGTCGACCGAAGCGTTTGCCGCGCTCGACGTCGACCAAACGAACGATCCAAAACTCAAGCAATTAGTAGACCAGCTCAATTCGCTCAAAGTGCCGACCGTCGACATGATCGAGATCATCCGCGGCATCGACCGCGACGGGAAACTGCACGGACGGCTGATCATTGAATAGCCGCCGGCGTCGCGCATGCGAACGAGCCTTAAGGAAACCCATTCCATGTCGTCGATCACCGATGTTCGAGTACCGTTTTTGGGTCCGCCGAACGTGCCGAAGTCGTTGGGGCCGATTAACACCGCGGCCAATCGCTTCGAGAAGCCCGATTACGGCGACAAGGACGAGCTGCGGGAAAAGTTCACGCAGTTCGTCGGCGAGACTTTCTACGGGCAGATGATCAAGTCGATGCGGTCGACGGTAGGGAAGGCGGCCTACTTCGACGGCGGCCAGGCCGAAAAGGCCTTCCAGGGACAGCTCGATCAGCAGCTGGCCGAACATTTGACCAAGGCGACCGCAGAAAAATTCGCCAAGCCGCTGTTTAACCGCCAGTTTCCGCAATTGGCGGCTCAGGAAGCGAACAAAAACGCTCCCGCATCTTTAGATCAACTCCATTCTCTCACCCGGCGCTAATTCGATGCCCCACGACGACACACGCTCGGCCGAACCGCACGATTCCCTCGAGGCCGACATCGCCGGCCTGTTGAACGAGCTCTCTTCGGTGCAGGGCGATCTGCTGAGTGTGCTCACGACGAAGCGCGAGAAGCTCGTCGCGGGTGACGGCGCGGCACTGGTCAACATGGCGGCCCAGGAGCAGGACCTCGTGGTCCGGCTCGAGGCCTGCCAGCAGCGGCGGCAACGCTTGCTGTCCCAAGCGGCTCTCGACGGCCTGCCCGGCGATAGCATCAAGTCGCTGAGCAAATCTTTGCCTGCGTTGAGCCGCCGCCGACTGCGCGGCGAGCTTGACGAAGCCCAACAGCGCTCGCGACTGTTGCAGCACGAGTGTCTCACCAACTGGGTGCTAGTACAGCAGACGCTGTTACATCTTTCGCAATTGATCGAGATTATTGCTACCGGTGGTCGCATGAAGCCGACATATGGAAATGGTTCCGACCAGCAGGATCATGGTGCGCTGGTCGATCAGGCCATTTAAGCGACGTCGGCGGCCGTTCCTGCAGGCGGCGTCGCTGCGCACGTTTCGTGGCGACTTTTCTCCGGCGGCTGACTCGACATGTCCCTGTTCGGCTCGATCCAACTCGGCGCGAACACGCTGCGGGCGATGCAAATCGGCCTGCAGGTGACCGGCAACAACATCGCCAACGCCAACACGCCGGGCTACGTCCGCCAGGAGGTCATCTATTCGCCGGCGCCGGTCCAGAAGATCGGCAATCTGACGCTCGGCCTGGGCGTTCAGATCGATGCGATCGTCGACAAGATCGACAAGTTCGTGCAGAACCGGCTGGTGGGTGCCCGCGGCGATCGGGCCGGCGCCGAGGTCCGCCAGGACGCCTACACCGAGATCGAGAATCTGCTCAACGGCCTGTCGGGCGAGACCGACCTGAGCACCATTTTTACCAGCTTTGTCAACTCGATCGGCGGCGTGCTGGACGATCCGAACGACGCCGCGGCCCGCAACCTGGTGATCACCCAGGGCGACACGCTGGCCACGACGCTCAACAATCTTTCGCGGCGGGCGACGGCGGTCCGCGAGGAATTCAACGACCGCATCATCGCCTCGGCCGATGAAATCAATTCGCTCACCGAGACCATCCGCAAACTGAACGTGCAAATCGCCACCGTCGAAGGGAGCGGCACCTCGGTCAGCGACGCCGGCGGCCTGCGGGTCAATCGGCAAACGGCGATCGACCGCCTCTCGGAAATCCTCGGCATCACCGTGAGCGAACAAACCAGCGGAGCGGTCAACGTCGCAGTGGACGGCGAGTTCCTGGTCTTCGAGGGCCAGCGGCAAAGTGTTGAAGTTAACCTCACTTCAGAGCAAGGCCTGACGCTGGGGACGATCCAATTCTCGAATACCAAGTCGGAAATCAATTCCAGCTACCGGCGAGTTGCCGGCGCTATACGCCGCGCGGGACGACATCGCCGGCCAGTTCCTCGACGGGCTGGACCAACTGGCCGGCTTGTTTGCCTTCGAGTTCAACAAGCTGCATTCGCAGGGCCAGGGCCAGGTCGGCTTCAAGGACCTCACCAGCGTCAATTCGATCGCCGATTCCAACGCGGCGCTCGACGAGGCGGGGCTGGCGTTCACGCCCGCAAGCGGCCATTTCCAGCTGCTGGTCTACAACCGCGCGCAGGACATCACCGAGTCACACGACATCTTCGTCCAGCTCGACGGGCTGGATACCGACACTTCGCTGAGCGATCTCACCTCCGCGATCGACGCGATCGACGGCGTCTCGGCCACGATCACTCCGGCCGGCAAGTTGAGAATCACCTCCGATTCGAGCGACACGGAATTCGCGTTTGACGGCGACACCAGCGGGACGCTGGCCGCGCTGGGGCTCAATACGTTTTTCACCGGTTCGACCGCCCGCGACATCGCCATCAACGACGAGCTGCGCGGCTTGGGAAACGAGGCGAAGTTCGCGGCCAGCGGCGGCGGACTCGGTTCCGAAAGCGACAGCGCCAACGCGCTGGTGCTCTCCAAGTTCCTGGACCAGCAACTCGATTCCGCCGGTGGCTTGACCGTCCCGGACGTTTACGACCGGTTGGTCAACACGATCAGCCAAGGGGCCACCGTCGCCAAATCGATCGCTGAAGGTTTCCGCACGTTCGAAAACACGCTCGACGGCCAGCAGCAGGCCGTGTCCGGTGTGAGCCTCGACGAAGAAGCCATCAACTTGCTCACGCTGCAGCGGATTTACCAGGCCTCGGCCCGCTTCATCAAAACCGCCGCCGACTTGCTCGACGTATTGATCAGTCTGTAATTGGGTCTCCCGCCATGGCCGGCATCATCCCGATCCCGACAACTCGAGTCAGCGACTATCTCATTCGCCAGCGGCTGGTGGGCCAGGTGCAGGGCGATCAGCTGGACCTGTTCCGACTGCAGACCCAGGTCAGCACCGGCCGCCGAATCTTCGCTCCCAGCGACGATGCCCCGGCGGCGCTGCGGGCGATCGCCCTGCAGCGAACGATTCAGCGGAAGGAGCAGTCGCAGCGAAATCTCGCCGGCAGCAAGTCCGTGTTGGAGGTGGCGGAGACGGCGCTCAATTCGGTGTCGGACACGCTCCGCAACGCGCGGAGTGCGGCGCTGGAGGCAGTGAGCAATTTGACATCGGATGAGTCGCGGACCGCGGCGATTGCCACGGTCGACGCGGCGCTGTCGTCGCTGCTGACGAGCGGCAACGCCAACTACAACGGGCGGTATTTGTTTGCCGGCTCGCGGACCAGTGTTTCGCCGTTCGCGCAGACGGGAGAGCTGGTCACCTATCGCGGTAACGAAAAGAGCTTGCAGAACTACGTCGACCTGGAGCAACTCTTTACGACGAATCTGCCTGGCACCGACGTGTTCGGCGGCATCTCGGGAGAAGTCCGCGGGTCGGTCGATCTCAATCCGCAACTGACCGAAGATACGTTGCTCACCAGCATCAACGGCGGCGACGGCATCGACACCAACTCGGCAATCTCGATCAACGTCACCAATGGCGGCACGACGACCTCGAGCATTATCGACCTGAGCGGCGCGGTGACGATCGGCGACGTGATTCGCCGGATCGAAGCCAGCCCGCCCGCCGGCGGTGCCAGCATCCGCGTCGACATCGCCAACAACGGGCTGACGGTCAACACCAGCGCGGGCACGGTTCGCGTCGGCGAGGTGGCGGGCGGGCGCGCGGCGAAGGAACTCGGCATCTTCACGCCGACGGGCGTCGTGCCGGGGCCGTCCCAGGTCGGCGCCGATCTCAACCCGATCTTGCGACTTACGACGCCGTTGGCAAACCTGCTCGGAACCAAGGCCACGGGGCGGCTGGTCTCGGTCAATGCGAACAACGACATTACCATCTCCGCGGTCGCCAACGGCACGGCATGGAACGGTGCGACCGTCGTCTACACCACAGGTGCAGTCGCCGGTAGCGAAACGGCCACCTACGACAGCTTTACCAACACGCTCACCGTGCAAATCGAGGACGGCCAGTCGACTGCGGGCGGCGTCATCGCCGCGATCAACGCCGAGGGCACCTTCACCGCCAAGCTCGATGGACGCGACACCACCAGCCTCGACCTGGCCGGTTCGGGAGCGGTCAACGTCAACAATTTCGGCGTCGTGACCGCGGGCGGCAGCGGCACGGCGCTCGACACCGCGTCGGGATTGGTTCTCACCAACGGCGATTCTTCGGTCACCGTCGACGTCACGAGCGCCGTCACGGTCGAGGACTTGTTCAATTTGATCAGCGGCGCCAACGTCTCTCTGGCGGGGTCGATCAACGCCGACGGCACCGGGATCAACGTCCGCTCGGTGCTGAGCGGCGCTGACTTCACGATCGGCGAGAACGGTGGTACGACCGCCACGCAGCTTGGCATCCGCACCTACAACGGCTCGACGCAATTGGCCGACTTCAACCGCGGCGTCGGCGTGGTTACGAACGACGCGGTGGACAATTCGTTTACGCCGATCACTGCGTCAGACCTCGTCATCACCGCCCGCGACGGCACCGTGCTTACGGTCGACCTGGACGCGGCCACCTCGCTCACGGCCGTGGCGACCGCGATCAACAGCCCGCCCAATCACACGGGAACGACCGCGGTCGTGGCCAGCGTGACGCCCGATGGCCGCGGCATTCGGCTCGTCGACCAGAGCACGGGTGGGGGAAGTCTAACGGTTCAGGGCAATGCGGCCGCCGAAGCCCTCGGATTCGTCGCCCCCGGCGTGGCGAGCGTCTCGGACAGCACACCCGACGTCAACGGTGACCTGTCGCTCAATAGCTACCGCCACACGCTCGAGGACGACTTCGTGATCGTCGCGCGCGACGGATCGGAACTTTGGATCGACGCCACTGGCGCGAAGACAGTCCAGGACGTGATCGACCTGGTGAACAATCACGTTAAGAACAACAACGGCACGACGGCGATTCAAGCGCGGCTGGCCGCTACGGGCAACGGGATCGAGCTCATCGACTCCAGCACGTCGACGACCGGCGACCTCACGGTCCGCGCCGCCGAGGGCAGCCAGGTGGCGCAGCTTCTGGGATTTGTGCCCGCGGGGGAAACCGAGGCCAGCTCGAACACCGGCCCCGGCGGCGACTATTCGCTCACCAGCGAAGATCGGCACACGTATGAGGTCGATAGCGTCTACAACACGTTAATCCGTCTCCGCAAGGCGCTCCAAGACAGCGATCCCGTGGCGATCGGCGAGGCGGTCGACCGAATCGACGTCGATTTGAATCGGGTCACGTTCGCCCGCGGAGAAATTGGCACCCGGCTGCAAACGCTCGACGCCGTCCAGACCCGGCTCGAGGACGAAGGCGTGCAGCTCAAGAGCGCGCTGTCGAACGAAATCGACGTCGACCTGGTCGAGGCCATCTCGAATCTGACTGCCCGGCAGTCTTCGCTGCAAGCGTCGCTCCAGACGGCGGCCAACATCCTCAACCTGTCCATCTTGGATTACATCTAGGCTTCGTCCCATAGGGGAGGGCGAGGCTCCCGCCGAGCCAGGTGCCGACACCGATTTGAGGCTCGGCAGGAGCCTCGCCCTCCCACATTGCGATCATTGAGCGTGTTTTGGGACACAAAGCCTAGTAACGCAGTCTGTAGCTTGCTAGCAGTCGGCCGCGGCGTCCGTTACCGGCGGCGGCGACTTTTGGCTGGCATGCGCGGCGTCGGCCATCCGATCTAAGAAGGGTGGGAGTCCCGCGGGACAATCGTTTGGCTACCGGCATCGTTTCTGAATCCCATCTCTTCCGCTTGCAGGCGAGCTTTGGCCATGGACATCTCGACGACACGCTTCGGCACGGTGACGATCGACGAAGACGACGTGCTGGTGTTTGTCGACGGCTTGATCGGCATGGAAGACTGCCGTCACTGGGCCCTGTTGGCCGACGCTCAGAATGCGGCGCTCGGCTGGCTGCAGAGCCTCGATCGGCCGGAGGTGGCCTTGGCGGTCGTGTCTCCGCGGCGATTCGTGAGCAACTATCACGCCCGCGTCTCGCGCCGTGACGTGGAGCCGCTGGGGCTGACCGACGCCGCCGACGCCCAGGTCCTGTCGATCGTCAACCAGGTGGGCGAATCGTTGGCGCTGAATCTCAAGGCTCCGCTGGTGATCCACGTGGCCACCCGGCTGGGCCGCCAGATCGTGGCCAAGGACAACCACTCCGTGCAGCATCTGTTGAGCGGCGCCCGGCCATTCCGCCAAACGGCATAAGCCTCCGGGTCGTCCGAGGCGGGAACTCGGCGCTGCCGCGGCAGTTTGCCATCTAACGCCGCGTCGTTCGGCGACTCACGACCGCGAAGTGCCGCATAATCGGTACGTTCCTTGTGGCGCTTGAGCACAGGCGTCTGCCGGTCCGATGCTTTCTCTGCGGGGCCAGGTTCGCGCGGGGCGGTTTCCGTGCGCCGCGAGCCGCACGCGTCGTGCTAGTCAACAAACATCGAGCGCCGATCGAGTGATACTATGCTGGTTCTCTCCCGACAGCGCGACGAAAGCATCGTCATCGGCGACAACGTGATCGTGACCATCGTCGACGTTCGCGGCGACCGCGTGCGGCTGGGCATCGAAGCGCCGCGCGAGGTCTCGGTCCACCGACGCGAGGTGTACGACGCGATCCAGCGGGAAAATCAGCAAGCGTCGCAAATTCAGCCTGACCAGGCCCGCCGCATCTCGGAAGGCGCTCAGGGCGTCGGCCATTCTACGCCCGGTTTCCGCCGGACACTGTCTTTGGCTTTTTGTGTTCGGGCCGGTGGTCCGTCGAGCACCAGCGGCCGAAACTGGCAAAATCGGGCAGGGCGTAACGATGGCAACGATCGTGACGGATGCGGGCAAAAGTGAATGCAGGGAAACACGCTACCACTCTGAACCGCGCGATTGGCGTGGTCGATATTCCGCATAGCAGGCTCGGCGAGGTTGCGCCACGTCGCCCCGGAATTTTTTTTCTGGTGTGGCTGCCAGATTGTCGGCGTGACCTACGATTGCGGTGAGCCAGTCCAGCTTCGGCGCGGATTGGGCCCAAAAACCAGGTCGAATTAGCAAGGGCACGGATTAGAAATCGAGAGGCTTGTGCCCTCGATGTGAAAGCACAACACCGAGTGACAGGCCGGGTCCAACTCAAGCCAATCAGCCGTCTCAGGTGGACGCAGTTTTTTCCCATAAGGGGGTTTTGCAATGACGCGGATTAATACAAATGTCAGCTCGCTGGTTGCCCAAAATACCTTGGGTCGATCCCACGCGGCGTTGAACGAAGCGCTGACGCGGCTGAGCACTGGTCTGCGGATCAACAGCGGTAAGGACGACCCCGCCGGTTTGATCGCCAGCGAAAACCTCCGCAGCGACATCACCAGCATCAAGAAGGCCATCACCAACACCGACCGCGCGAACCAGGTCATCGCCACGGCCGACAGCGCGCTGGGCCAGGTGAGCGGGCTGTTGAACGACATTCGCGGCCTGGTGACCGAAGCGGCCAATACGGGTGCTTTGAGCCCCGATCAGATCGCGGCCAATCAGTTGCAGCTCGATTCGTCGCTCGAAGCGCTCAACCGTATCGCCCAGACGACGACGTTCCAGGGCCGCCGCCTCTTGGACGGCAGCTTGGACTTCATCACCACGGCCGGTACCGGCTTTAGCACCGTGGCCAACCTGAAGATTGATCAGGCGAACCTGGGCTCGACCGGCCAGGTCGCGGTCAGCGTCAACATCTCGACCGCCGCCACGCAGGCGCAGATTGTGAATACGGCAGTTCCGGCCGGCTCGGGCGGCGGCGTCCAGGCCAGCGGCACACTGACGTTTGCCGACGCGGCAGTCGGCTCGACCGGCCAAGTCGACATTTCAGCTATTTCGACTCCGGCGGTTCAAGCAAGCGGCACGTTCACGACCAGTGCGGTCAGCGAAGTGCTAGCCTCAGGTACAAGTGCGGCGCTCACGAACGGCGGTACGCTGACTGTGACCGCGGTGACGGGCGGCATCGCCGGTGGCGCGACCGGCAACACCTACGACGTCGACCTGATCGACGGCAATGGTACGCCCAACGGCGTCGACTCGGTTGTGCTCAATGGCACCACGATCGAAGTGACCGCCGACTTGACGAGCGGCGCCGTTGACCTGAATGCGATCGTTACCGCAATTGACAACCATGACTTTGGCAGTGGCGTGGGCAATGATTTTGATGCGAGCGCAACGAGCGGTGGCTCATTTGCGGTGGTTGGCGACGCTGCCGCCCCAGTCCTCGCGTTGAGCAATGGCGTGACCGCCGTCGCGGCGAACACCATTACGGTTACCGCCGTCGCTGGCGGAGCCGCCGACGGACTCGCGGGCAACAGCATCGACATCCAAATCGTCGATGGCGTGGCGAACACGGCCGTGTTGTCCGGTTCGACGTTGACGGTTACGGCAGACATCAGCGGCGGCGTCGGTTCGGACGCCATTGCGGCTTTGATCCAGGGGTCAAATGGCGGTTTGGACTTTACGGCATCGTCGGACGGGACCGACAATCTGGTTGCCGCCGACGAGACGACTCACACGGATCCGCTGACAAACGGTGCGGACGCTGGTTCGACCACCCAATCGATCGCCATCACAGGCGTGGCCGGAACATCAAGCAACATCGACATCCAGGTCGTGGAATCGTCCTCGGTCGCAAACGGCACACCAGTTGTCAGCGGCGACGCCACCAACGGCTACGTGATTTCGGTGAGCGACACCGCCACGACGACCATTCAAGCGATTCGCGCTGCGATCGCCGGTCTGGCCGAAGTCGCATCGGCAACCTACGCCGGCTCAGCCACCTACGATCCGGGTACGAATACCGCTCTTTCCGGCGCCGGTGTCTCCGATTCGTTGACCGGCGGCGCAGCCGCGGCAAATGACGTAATCACGGTCACTGCCGACACTGCCGGAACGGCGGCCAACGGTGTCACGGTCACGTTCGCGGAGGCCAATGGCCACGGAGCTCCGACGGCTGCGATCGTCAGCGGAAACATTGTCGTTACGGTCGACGACACCGCGGCTACGACCATCACCCAAATCGCAGCGGCGATCAACGGCTTGACGGGCTATGGCGCATCCATCACCAGTTCGGCCGGCGATGACACCTACATCAACGGCACCGACAACAGCGCGTCGGCCACTTTGGCGAACGGTGCCGCTGCCGGCGGATTGGACTCGGCTCTCGTGTTTGAACTCGCTGGTGCAACGGGCGGCGAGGTGCTGAGCTTCGGCGCTGGTACGTCGCTGACCGACATCGTCTCTGCCGTCAACGCGGTGGGCGATGCCACGGGCGTGATCGCGGTTGCGAATTCTGGCAATCTTGAACTTACGTCCTCCGCCTACGGTTCCGCGGCGTTCGTCAGTGTCAACGTGCTCAGCGGCAGCGACTCGCTCGGGACGTTTTCCGGCGGTCTCAGCGCCAGCCGCTCCAATGGCGCCGACGTGGTCGCTACGGTGAATGGTATCCAGGCCAATGCCAGTGGCAACACGTTGTCGATCAATACGGCGACACTCGACCTGACCGTGACGGTCGCCGCAGGTTCGAGCACCGACGTGAACTTCACGATCACCGGTGGTGGTGCGTTGTTCCAGTTGGGCCCAGACGTCGTCTCGAACCAGCAAGCCCGGATCGGCATCACCAGCGTGAACACGGCCCGCTTGGGCGGTACCGCTGGCAAGCTGTTCCAGCTCGGATCGGGTGGCTCGGCCGACCTCACTTCGGACACGACGACGGCAGCCGCCATCGTCGAGGAAGCGATCAATCAGATCACTTCGCTCCGCGGTCGGTTGGGTGCTTTCCAACGTACGACGCTCGAGACCAATAAGAACGCCTTGAGCGACACGCTCGTGAACCTGACCGAGGCCGAGAGCCAGATCCGTGACGCCGACTTCGCCGCGGAAACGGCCAACCTGACCCGAGCCCAGATCCTGGTGCAATCCGGCACGACGGTGCTTCAGATCACCAACCAAAACCCGCAAAACGTGCTGGCGCTGCTGCGATAAGCAGCGCGTCGCCAGCCGCTTGACGCGTCGTAACGACCATCCCCAGCCGGCTCGGTCTGCGAAGATCGAGTCGGCTTTTTTTGTCGCGCTAGCAGCCTGAAACTCGCCGGCTCGGCGTCCAGATTCACGGCTTACTTTGCCGATACAACCAGTAGGGTCGTGCGCAGTCGGTGCTAGCAAGTCGCGCTTCGTCGCGATGTATGTTTGAGTGGATGCGACACGGCGGAAGGGTCCGCCGCTCTACCTTCGCGTCCGATGCCCAGGGACCGGTCTAGGCTTGATTTATGGCGGGAATTTCTTCCAGCGTTGGCTTGCTCTCCGGCATCCCGATCAAGGATACCGTCGATCAGCTGATCGCCATCGCCTCGCAGCCGAAGAACAATCTCACCGACCGAACGAAGTTGCTCCAATCGGAGCAGACGGCGGTGACGCAACTCTCTTCGCTGCTATTGGCTCTGCAATTCGAAGGCAATCAGCTCGGCGCGGAGAGTCTGTTTCAATCGAAGAGCGTGTCGTCGAGCAACTCCTCGGCGCTGACCGCTACGATTCCGACCGGGGGCAATCCGGCCGTGGGAAAATACTCGTTCACGCCGGTCCAGACGGCGTCGTCGCAGCAGTTCCTCAGTCAAAGCTTCGGTGCCACCGAGGCCGTCGGCGCCGGATCGTTCACGTTTCAGGTGGGCGGCTTCGTCGACCAGGGTATTTCGCTCGACCAGCTCAATAGCGGGGCCGGGGTCCAACGCGGCAAGATTCGCGTTACCGACCGCACGGGCGACACGGCCACAATCGACCTGAGCTTTGCCCGCACGATCGACGACGTACTGGCGGCGTTCAACGAGAACTCGGAAATCAACGTGACCGCCTCCGTCGACGGCGATCGGATCAAACTTACCGACAACACCGGTGGCTCCGGCAATCTGATCGTGAAAGACGTCGGCGGCGGCACGACGGCGGCCGACCTGGGACTGGGCAGCATTAACACGCCCACCTCGACCGCCACGGGCAACGACGTCTTTACGCTCCACTCCCGGACCAAGCTCTCTTCGCTCAATGACTCGACGGGCGTGCGCATCCTGGCGGGCGCCGCCGATCTCGCCGTGACGCTTGCCGACGGCAGCGAATTGTCGATCGATCTCGACGGCGCACAGACGCTCGGCGACGTGATCACCAAGATCAACGCCGCAGCGCCGACGAAACTCTCGGCCGGCATTGGCGCCGACGGCAACCGGTTGGAGCTACAAGATCTTACTTCGGGCGGCGGCACGTTTTCCGTCGCCAACGTGGGGGACGGCAACGCGGCCGACGATCTCGGGTTGACCACCGCCGCGGTCGGCAACACGATCACCGGCACCCGCGTGACGGCTGGTTTGCGCGATTCGTTGCTCGCCGGTTTGAAGGGCGGTCAGGGACTCGGGACACTGGGTTCCATCAGCATCACCAACCGGGCCAACGTAACTTCCAACGTCAACCTGGCAGCGGCGGAAACGCTCGGCGACGTGATCGCGGCGATCAATGCCCAGGCGACTGGCGTCGAGGCCGCCTTCAACCCGTCCCACGGTGGAATCGTCCTAAGAGACACCACGCAGGCCATTGCCAGCAATTTGATCGTGGCCGACGGCGACGCCACGAACTCGGCCACGAAGCTCGGGATCACCGTCGACGCGGCCGTGACGACCATCGACAGCGGTTCGCTCAGCCGTCGACAAGTCAGCAAGGCCACGACTCTCGCGACGTTCAAAGGCAGCACGTTTACACCCACCGACTTGATCATCACGGATAGCGCCGGCAAGGTCGGCGCCGTC
This sequence comes from uncultured Planctomycetota bacterium, assembly GCA_963808175.1. Taxonomy (GTDB): domain Bacteria; phylum Planctomycetota; class Planctomycetia; order Pirellulales; family Lacipirellulaceae; genus DASYDU01. Next base: position 107,341 of record CAWEEU010000003.1, read on the forward strand.
GATTTGAATCCGACCGGCAACGTGGCTCAGACGCTCGGCGACGTCATCGACAGGATCAATGCACTTTCAATCGGCGTCGAGGCCCGCATCAACGACGAGGGCGACGGCATCCAGCTGGTCGACACGGCGGGGGCGCCGGCAAGCTCAAGGTGGCCGACGCCACCGGAGGCACGACGGCCAAGACCCTGCGGATCGCGGGCGAAGCGACGACGGTGACCGTCGGCGGACAGCCGCAGCAGATCATCGACGGCACTGCGCGCGTCACCGTGACGGTCGGCGCCGAAGACACGCTCGCCGACGTCGTCAAGACGATCAACGATCTCAAGAAGGGCGTCACGGCCAGCCTGCTCAACGACGGCACCGGGCCGCGTTTGTCGCTCAAAGTCGACAAGGCCGGCGCTGCCAACGCCGTGCTGCTCGACGCCAAGAATTCGTCGCTGGCGATCAACGAAATCACTTCCGCCCACGACGCCGTGCTGCTCTACGGCACCCCTGGCACCGCGGGCAGCGTGCTCTTGAGCTCCCCGACGGACGATTTCACGAACGTCGTCGACGGGCTCAACGTCACCGTGAAGGACGGCACGCGGCAAGCGGTGAGCGCGAACGTGACCACCTCCAATTCCGCGGCCACCAAGGCGATCCAACAGTTTGTCGACGCCTACAATTCGATCCGCGACATGTTGGACCAGACCACGGACTTCGATCCCGAGGCGCTGACCACGGGTATCCTGTTTGGCACGAACGAAGCGCTGCGGGTCGAGTCGGGATTGTCGCGGATCGTGACGGGTCGGTTCTTCGGCGTCGGCAGCTTGACTTCCCTGGCGTCGGTCGGCGTCACGATCGACGACAAAGGAAAGCTGTCGTTCGATCAAGTCAAGTATGCCGCGGCCGTCGCCGCCGATCCCGATTCAGTGAAAACGCTGTTCACGGACAAGGACAAAGGGCTGGCCGCCAAGCTCAATGCCGTGGTCAATCAATTGGCGGGCGATAAGACGTCGTTGCTGGCCAATCGAACCGATGCGTTGACCAAAACGATCGACACGAATAACGACCGCATCGACGCGCTCCAGGCGCAGCTCGACCGACAGCGCGCACGGCTGACAGCCGAATTCCAGCGGATCGACACGGCGATCGCCGCATTCCAACAGAACCAGTCGGCGCTCCAATCGCTGCAGATCATCCCGCCGCTGGGCACGACGACCAGCAAGTGACGCCCCTAACCCATGGACGGATCCAGGCATGACCGCACTGCAGAATAGCCAATATCTCGAAGCTCGCGCATTGACCGCGCCCGCACACCGGCTCCACTTGATGCTCATCGAGGGCGCACTGCGTTACGGCCGCCAGGCGGAAGTGGCCATGCAACGCGGCGACACCGAGGCCGCCGACGGGCCGCTGATGCGGGTCCTCGACATTCTCGGCGAAATGCTGGCCGGCGTACGCGAGAACAAAGGCCGGCTCAACGTGCAGATCGCCAACTTCTACTTGTATTTGTTCCGCCTCGTTGGCCAGGCCAAGGTCAACGACGACGTGACAAAACTGACCGAGGCACTCGGCCTGCTCGAATTCGAGCGCGAGACCTGGCAACTCGTTTGCGAGAAGATGGAAGCCGAACCGGCGGCAGAAGCGGGGCGTCCCGCGCCAGGAGCCACCGCCTACGCGGACTCGCACAAACCGGTCGTCGTGTCGCTCGGCGGAGTCGAGCCGGCCACGTCGCTCGGCATCTCGCTCGAAGCATAGTTGCCGCGGACGCCGGTTGGTTAATCCGCGCTCGCGCTTGCGGTTCGATTGACGGGCCGCGCCGTCAGCCAATATCATGCGGTATTCCCCAGCTGCCGAAGGAGAACCGTGTGACTGCCACCAAACAGCGAACCAGGCAACTCGTCCGTGTGGGCCACAGCCCCGATCCGGACGATGCCTTCATGTTCTACGCCCTGGCGAAGGACAAAATCGAGACCGGCGACTACGAATTCACGCACGAACTGGTCGACATCGAGACACTCAATCGCCGCGCCTTCTCGGCCGAGCTGGAGCTCACGGCGCTGAGCATCCATGCCTATGCCTACCTGCACGACAAGTACGTGCTCTGCACTTGCGGCGCGAGCATGGGCGACGGCTACGGCCCGCTGGTCGTCACGCGCAGGCCGCAATCGATCGACGCCCTCAAGTCGCTCACGATCGCCGTGCCAGGCAAGCTCACCAGTGCGTATCTTGCCTTGCGACTTTGCCTGGAAAGCGACTTTCGCGTCGGTCGAGGTGCCCTTCGACGAGATCATCCCGGCGGTGGCGGCGGGCGAACTACCGGGGCCAACAAGATCGACGCCGGGCTGATCATTCACGAGGGGCAGCTCACCTACGGCGACCAGGATTTGAAGCTCGTAGTTGATCTCGGCGTGTGGTGGAAGGAGCGGACGGGGCTGCCACTGCCGCTGGGTGCGAACGGCATCCGCAAGTCGCTTGGCCCCGCGGCGATCCGTGAGATTCAGCGGCTGCTCTACGAAAGCATCGACTACGGCCTTTACCACCGAGAACAGGCCCTGAGCTATGCTTTACAGTACGGCCGCGACCTCGACGTTCTCCAGGCCGACAAGTTCGTCGGCATGTACGTCAACGATTGGACCCGAGATTTCGGCGAGCGCGGCCGCCAGGCAGTTGCCGAGTTCCTCGCCCAAGGCCACGCGGCCGGCGTCCTGCCCGAGCTGGTGGTCCCTGAGTTTGCGGATTAAATCTCGAAATGACTTGCCACGACCAACAATTGCAAAGTGCAAAATGCAAATTGCAAAATGCAAAATGCGGAGTCGGCAATTAAGAAATTGCAATTTGCAATTTGCAATTTGCAATGGCCTTGTTGACTAATTCCACTCGAACTGAGGCAGCCCGAGGTGGGTGAAACGGTTTAAGATTTTGCATCTCAGACGGGCTTCGGCCTGTTGGTTTTCGAGAATCCTGTTTTTCACATTTCCTCCGAAACAACACTTCATGCGATACATGGCGGTTTCCGCCAGGCTGCGTCGATGATATCCCACGTCTTCCTTCCACCGTTTCCGACCAACTCGGCGAATCTCGCGGATCGCTTCGTCACGCTCAAAAGGCGGCTGGCTCGAGTTGCCGTGTTGCTTGATTTTGGCATTGCGACGCGGAGGAATGATCGGCTCTATCTCGTCGGCGCCGAGCGTTTCGTACACTTTCCACTGATCATAGGCCCCATCGCCGGCAAACGAATCGATGGGCGAGATCAATCTGCTCGAGCCAATTGCTCCACTTGGTCCGCGTCGTGCCCACAGTTTTCCGTCAGCACTTCCGCTTCGATCTCCTGCGTATCCGGGTTCACGGCCAAGTGCAACTTCCGCCACGTGCGTCGTTTGCTCACACCGTGCTTGCGAGTTTTCCATTCGCCTTCGCCAAACACCTTCAAGCCGGTGCTGTCGACGACCACGTCGATCGGTCCCTGGCGGTCCGCAACGTCCAAGGCGATTTCCAGCTTGGCCGCCCGTTTGGCCAGAGACGTGAAGTCGGGAATCGCCACGTCCACCTGCATCAACTGTGCCAGCGAACGCCCCAAACCTTAGGTCTGCCGATAGGGAAGCCGAAACAACTCCCGCAACATCAGCAGGCTTTCAACGGCCGATCGTTTTGAAACAAACGGGTGCCCAACCTTCGTGGCCTCGTTGGTATGTTCCCACGCGTCGATCACGTCGTCGCTAAACCAGAACGTAATCGAGCCCCGCTGCACCAGCGACTCGTTATATTTTCTCCAATTGGTAATCTTGTAGCTCGTTTTCGCCTTGGCAACCATTCACGCGCTCCTTCAGTGTGAGGGGGAATCCATTTCTCCCCTGATTTACGAACTGAACATGCGAATAGTTCGACAAGGCCATTTGCAATTTGCAATTTCCGGCATTCTCATTAGCGGTCGAACTAGGACATGACCTCAACTTGGCAACAACAGCTCGACGCCGCGATCGACCGGAGCGTTGGCGAGGTCGTCGGCCTGCGGCGGCATTTGCACATGCATCCCGAGCCGAGCGGCGAGGAGCTGCAGACCAGTCTGCATCTGTATCAATTGTTCGCCGAGGCGGGGCTTCCCGTACGGATGGGGCCCGAGGGGTGCGGGGTGGTAGTCGATAGTCGATCGCAATCCAATAGCAGGCGAATCGCCGTGCGGGCCGACTGCGACGCCTTGCGAATTCAAGACGAGAAGCCGGTCGAGTATCACAGCCAAGTGCCGCAGGTGATGCACGCCTGCGGGCACGACGTGCACACGGCAACTGTCTTCGGCGCGATCTCGGCCATTGATGCCCTCGAGCGGGCTGGTGAGTTGCCCTGGCCGGTAACCTGGCGGGGCGTGTTTCAGCCGGCGGAAGAGACGAGCGACGGCGCCGCCTCGATGATCCGCGCCGGTGCGATCAAAGACGTCGACGCGATCGTGGCGCTGCACGTCGATCCGTCGCGACGGGCCGGTACGATCGGCGTCCGCCCCGGCGTATTCACCGCCAGTTGCGACATGATGCGGGTGACAGTCCGCGGCCGCGGCGGCCACGCGGCCCGGCCTCACGAGTCGGTCGACCCGATCGCCGCCGCGGCCCAGTTGATCAGCACGCTCTACCAATTCATCCCCCGCGCAACCGATAGCCAGGACGCGGTCGTGGTTTCGTTCGGCCAGATTCACGGCGGCCTCAATGCCAACGTGATTCCGGAAGAAGTCATGCTCGAAGGCACGGTGCGGACGCTCAATCGCCAGGTCCGCGAGCGAACGATTGCCAATATCCACCGTCTTGCCAGCGGCATCGAAAGCGTCACGGGCACAAGACTGGCCGTCGATTTCGACGAGGGCACGGCGTCGGTCGACAACGACCCGGCGATCACGGCGCTGGTCGAGCGGGTGGCCCGCGACGTGGTCGGGGCCGATAATGTACAGCAGATGCCGCGCCCAAGCATGGGCAGCGAGGATTTCGCCGCCTATCTCGACCAGGTGCCGGGGAGCATGTTCCGGCTCGGTTGTGCTGGTGAGCGCTCGCCCTGGCCAGGGTTCCACACGCCGACGTTCGACGTCGATGAAAAGTGTCTGCCAATCGGTGCGAAGATCCTTGCCCGTACAATGATCGAGTGGTCGAAACCCTGAGCTAAACCGCAAGCGGAGTCTGGGCTAGCGCGATAGATTCTGGCCCTCGACTCTCAACTCTAGACTCTCGACTTCCCCATGCCCAAAATCGAATTCCGACACAACGACCGCCCGACCGTCGGCATCGAGCTCGAATTGGGCCTGGTCGACGCCGAAACGATGGCGCTGGCGAGTGCCTACGGCCTGGTTAACGCTCAGCTCACCGCCGACGGGCATCAGGATGCCGACGGCACGCAGTACAAGCCCGAGCTGATGCAGTGCGTGCTCGAGATCAACACGGACGTCTGCGAGTCGATCGGCGAGGCCGACCGCGACCTGACGCGGAAGCTGCAGATCGTCCAGTCGGCGGCGGACTCGCTCGGCTTGCGGCTGTGGTGGGGCGCGACCCATCCGTTTTCCCAATGGGGCGATCAGCGGATCACGCCCGACGACCGCTACTTGCAGCTGGTGAGCCTGTTGCAGGACATGGCCCGCCGGCTGGTAACGTTCGGGCTGCACGTCCACGTCGGCGTCGACTCGGGCGACAAGGCCGTGATGATTTGCGACCGCATCATGCGGCACCTGCCGACGCTGCTGGCGCTGTCGGTGAGCAGCCCGTTCTGGGAAGGCCGCAACACCGGGCTCCACTCTCATCGCTCGAAGATCATGGAAGGCCTCCCCACGGCCGGCCTGCCGACGCTGATGCGCAACTGGAGCGAATACGTCTGGCTGGTGAATCACATGGTCGACACCGGATTCATCAACACGATCCGCGAAATCTGGTGGGACGTGCGGCCGCACCACAAATTCGGCACCGTCGAGGTCCGCATCTGCGACATGCCGGCCAACCTCGAAGACACGCTGGCGATCGCTGCGCTGGTCCAATGCCTGGTGAAATACCTCTCCGACGAGATCGACCAGGGCACCTATCAGCACGACTCGCATCCGATGATGGTCCAGCAGAACAAGTGGCGGGCCGCCCGCTTCGGCAACCGGGCGATCCTGGTCGACACCGACACCTATCAGACCGCGCCGGTGGGCAAGGTGGTCGACGAGATGGTGGCCAAGCTGCGGCCGACTGCGGTCGAGCTTTGCTGCGAGAATTATCTAGAGCGCTGCGTCAACCTGTCCCGCGAGCCGAGTGCCGCCCAGCGGCAGCTGGACATTCTGGAGGAAACGGGCGATCCGCGCGAAGTCGTCCGCCGGCTGACCGACGCGGCTCGCGTCGAAGACGCCGAGGTTCGCCGTTAACAAATCGCCCGATTTGCTGCTTGCATCTTCGCGGGCGAGGTCTAGAATCGACGGCGTAGCCCCAGTGGGTGTTCGAGCTACCCATGGCCACCGTCGCTGCTCATCCTGGCACGGTTTCGGCCGGCTTGCTCCGGCCGGTTGCGCCCGCGGTGCAAACGTGTTACAGCTTGCTGGACATCGCTCCGCTGTGCGGTGTGACGGATTTCACCGACGGCAAATATGTCGACGAGCGGAATGATCGAGCCGCCTACCTCGCCGCCCAGCTTCACCAGGCGGAGTATCTACTGGACCAGGTGCGTTGTCGCGCCGGCACGCGGCTGTTGGACGTCGGCTGCGGCTACGGGCGGATCCTGGAGCAGGCGGCCGCACGCGGGGCTGCGGCGATCGGCATCACAATTTCGCCGCAACAAGTCGCCCGCTGCCGCGCGCGCGGCCTCGACGTCCGCGAGCTCAACTACCGTAATCTGTCATGCCGCGATGATTCGTGGAATTGTGCGTTCGACGCCATCGTCGCCAACGGTTCGCTCGAACACTTTGTCCAGGCGAGCGACGCGGCGGCGGGGCGGAGCTGACGCGATCTACGACGAGTTCTTCGCCATTTGTCGCCGGCTGCTCGTCGATGGCGGCCGGCTCGTCACCACCGCGATTCATTTTCGCAAGGCGGGGCAGTTCGACCCGCACGAAATCCTCCGCGGGCCCGCTGCCCATCGCCGCGGCAGCGACGATTATCAGATGGCGCTGCTGGTCAGGACGTTTGGCGGCTGGTACCCGGAGCCGGGACAGCTGGCCCGCTGCGCAGCGCCGTATTTCGAGCTGGTGGCCGGCGAAGACGGCACGGAGGACTACCGCCGCACCAGCGAGCACTGGCTCCACCGCCTGCGATTCCGCGGCGTTCAATCCACGCGTCTGGGCGGCAGTTGCGCGCAAATGGTGGCAACGCCCGCGGGAAACATGGGAAATGCTCCGCAGCCACCTCTGGGATCAGACGTGGTACTGGCAGTTCCGCGAGCCGGCGCCGATGCAGCTCTGGCGGCAGACGTGGCTGGCGAAGTGACGTCAACCGAACTCGCCGCGATTTGACGGACCATCGTCGAGTCCGTTATAACCTTGCCTGGCTGGGGACCAATTGTCGACACGAACCGTTTGTTACTCATACAGGAGGATCTCAGCCATGACCGCTCGCCACTGTTTGTGCTTCTCACTTGGGCTGGCAATTTCGATCGCGTATTGGAGCGGCTCGGCCTCGGCGCAGCAGCAGAAGCAGGTCGACTTCCTCAAGGTCGGCGACACCGCACCCGACGTCTCGCTCCAGCCGCTCGACGGCGGCGAGAAAGTCAAACTGAGCAGCCTCACCGAAAACGGCCCGGTCGTGCTGGTCGTGCTCCGGGGCTATCCCGGCTACCAATGTCCGATCTGCTTCCGGCAGATGAGCGACCTGGTTCGGCACGCCGAAGATTTCCAACGGCTCGGCGCGAAGGTGGTGCTGGTCTATCCGGGCTCCGCCGACGGGCTGGCGGATCGAGCTCACGAGTTCCTCAAGAACACTGAGTTGCCCGCGCCGATCGTGATGATGATCGACCCCGACTACGACTTCACGAATCTCTATCACCTGCGCTGGGACGAGCCGCGCGAGACGGCCTATCCTTCGACGTTCGTGCTCGATCCGAACCGCAAGGTGACGTTTCGCACGATCAGCTTCACCCACGGCGACCGGGCGAAGACGGACGACGTGCTGGCCGCCGTGAAGGCAATCCCTGCGGCGGCGCCGCGAACAACTAACGATTTGCCGGCCCGTTATCCGGCGGCGACCGCGACGTGGTGATGCCGAGTGACGAATTCCGCCGGTCGCGGACTTTGCGCTCCAGGTCGGCGATCACTACGTCGGCAAAGTCGACGCCGGTAAACTCGCTAGCACTGCCGAACCCGCCGGGCGAGAAGACGTTGATCTCCATCAGCCGATCGCCCACCACATCCAGACCGACCAGGAACATGCCGTCGTGGACCAGTTTCGGTCCGACGGCGTCCACGATCCGTCGCATCTGGTCGGTGACCTCGACCGGCTCGCTTTTGCCGCCGCTGTGCATGTTGCTGCGGACGTCGCCGGTGCGATTCACGCGGCGGAAGGCGGCGACCTTGCCGTCCTTCTCCAGCGGCCGACCGTTCATCACGAATAGACGCACGTCGCCTTCCTCAGCCGCCGGCAGATATTCCTGAGCGATGCAGTAGCCGTCGCGGATCACTGCGTCGATCATCTGATTGACGTTGGCCTGGTCCCGCTGGTCGACGACGAAGACGTTGCGTCCGCCGGAGCCTTGCAGCGGCTTGATCACCATTTTTTCACCGTTGGAAGCCAGGAATTGCTTGATCTCTTCCGGCGAGCGGCTGATGCATGTGCTGGGACGGACCTCTTCCGGAAAATGCTGAAAATACGTCTTATTCAGCGCAGTCGCCAGATGCTCCGGATCGTTCACCACCAGCACACCACGTCCCGCGGCCAGCTGGCCGAACAGGATCGGAGCAGTTTGGGCCCAAGGCCGCTCGATCGCGTCGACGCCGGATCGTTGCGAAGCATCAGCACGTCGAGCTTGTCGATAGTGATGCGTACGGCCGGAGTATCTGCGTCCTGCAGCGCGGCGAGGAACTTCTCCAGCGACTTGGCCCGCTTGCCAGTGCCAGTCGCCCTGCGGGCCAGGGCATGGAGCGTTCCGTCCTTGGCATAGACGAAGTCGCCCACGCTGAAGACGAAGCATTCATGGCCGCGCGCCATGGCGGCCATCGACAGTCGCGTCGTGGTAAAGCCAGGCTCTTCCGTTTCGATCTTGTTGACGACAAAGCCAATTCTCATATGCCGCCCCGGTAGAGTCGTGAGGGCAAGGCTCCCGCCGAGCCTCGAACCTTTGGCATATAGAGCAAAAATCACGCCAACCGCAATCGCGGCGAAATCTTTCAGACCGCGACGATTAGTTACGGCTCGAGCCGCCGAACCGCATCACGTAATAAAGCAGCGTCAGAATCGCCTGCAGCGTGCCGGCGACGTAGGTCCAGGCGGCGGCGTCGAGCACCTTGTGGACGTACTGCTGCTCGGCCGCGGGCACGATCCCCAACGCGTCGAGCTGCTGCTTGGCCCGCCGCCTGGCGTCGAACTCGACCGGCAAATTGATCACTTGAAATGCCACGACGCCGGAGAAAGCAATGATGCCCAGCCAGACCAGCGCCATGCTCGACATCATGAAGCCGAGGATCAACAGAAACGTGCTCACGCCGCCGCCGAAGCTCGCGGCCGGCACCGCCAGGCTCCGCAGCGCCAGCGGCGCGTATTGCCTGGCGTCTTGCAGGGCGTGCCCCGCCTCGTGCGCTGCCACTCCCACCGCTGCCATCGACGATTCGCTGTAAACTTGCGGGCTCAGCCGCAGCACCTTGTCGCGCGGATCGTAGTGATCACTCAAAAAGCCCTGCACGGGTTCGATCGCGACGCCGCGCAGCCCGGCCGAATCGAGGATGGCCCGCGCCGCGGCGGCCCCGCTGAGCGGCGCCCGCTCACGCTCCGCCTCGGCAAAAGCGCTCTTCACTCGCATCTGAGCCCAGAGGCCCAACAGCAGCGCCGGAGCAAGCCACAGAAAATAATGAAAGTCGAAGTAGAACATAGCGCATCCTACGCGTCGCTGGACGCCATTGTTCTGGCGGTTGGGGAATTATACGCAGACGCCAGATGGCGGCGAAGAGAGTGCGCGCTTCGGCCGATTGGCCGATCGGAATGTCAACGGAAACTCGCTCGACGGCCGAGCGGAGAGGTCGTCGAGCGAGTCGCGGCACACGAGGGGGGTACGTTGTGTGTGCCGCGACCGCCGACGTTTGCGGTGCCGCTCCGGCGCGCTCGCTCAGCGGCGGCGGTCCAATCGCCCGAACCCGACCAAACCTAACAGCGCCAGTACCGCGCTGGTCGGCTCAGGAATGGTGTTCATGAAGTTATAGTCGAGGAAGACCTTCAACGGGCCAATGATCTGGTTGTTGGGCGTGGGGTTGAACTGGCTGGGGTTGAACGTCAGCAATACCTTCAGCGGATCGGCGACCGTGCCCAGTCCGGAGACCGATTGGCTCGCGGGCGCGAGCACCGTTGTCTCGTCCATTTGGACGAAGCCGATGTTCGTGATCGCCACTTTCGAGTTGGCCGGCACGTTCGTCCAGGCGAAGAGTGCTTCCCACTCGACCGGCACGCCGGATCGAGCGGATTGTTGAACAGGCGCCGAGCTTGGCGTCGTTCGTCGTGTTGGTGATCGAGATCGTGATCTTCTGGGCGGGCTCGGTGGCGGTGACTTTCAGGTCGCGGGCCGGGAGCAGCGGCGCCGGCGGATCGGTCGTGCCGGGCAGGTCGTACGGGCCGATACTGTACGGAATGCTCGGATTGAAATGGCCCTCGACGCCGGTGTTGGCGCCGGACTTGACGTGCGCGTCGAGCCGCAGCGAATAGGTGCCCATCAGGGCGGCGACCGACGGCGTGGCCAGGCCGGCGACGACGAGCGCCGCGGCCAGCAGCCAGGTTGTGATTTGGAATGTTTGGCGAAGGCGACCAGCGAAGTTGCGTAGCATGACAGTGTGTACCCCGTAGTGATTGCGTAACGTGAGCGATGTGTGCGGACTTGATCAGTACCGCGATCGATCCATGAAGCTCTGTGCGAACGCACAAAGTGCGGCGTAAGCGATTCGAGTGAATGCTTAAGCCAGGGGGTCGCTCATTAGGCAGGTGCGCAATCTAGGATGGATGAGAGAAACTCTGTTCCCGTGCCGTTCAGTATAAGGCCGCTTCGACTTTCTGCAAGTTTCGACTAGGCAAAATCCCCAGATTTTGCGGCGGGTGGGGTTGGGAGGGAAATTCCGGCTCGGGAGGCGACCGGACACGAGCTTTCGACTACTTTTTCGGCCGAATCTCGTCGGCGTCGTAAATAAAGCGGTCCACGCACGCCAGCGCCCCCAGGCCGACGGCGAAGGCAACGCTGGCCCCGGCGGCCCGGCCGGTGTCGGCCAGCAGGGCCAGGCTGAACGTATCGCTCTGCCAGGTCCGGAAAAACACCACCAGGCCATAGACGGTAATTCCCGCCGCCACCCAGGCCGCCACCAGCGCCATCCAGGCCGCCACTTCCACCGTCCGTTCGAAGAGCCATGCCATGATCGAGACTCCGTCAAGTGATTGAATAGACAAGGAGACAAGCGGACTTGGAGACAAGGGGACAAACTGAATTGCGAATCTCCGTGTCTCCCCTTCTCCCAGTCTCCTTGTCTCAACTTACTTCGCCGGCAACTCACTTGTAAACTCCACCGCCCAGGCCACCCATCGCCGCAACTTCGCCGCGTTCTGCCAACCCGCCGGCTCGATCATCGCCCAGCCCCGCATGGCACGGCCCGTGATGTCGAACGGCCGAGCGTGCTCCTCGCCGAGCACCTGCCGGGCCGCATCCGGGCCGAGCCGCAGGATGAGAAACTCCTTCCACGCGCCGCAGCAGATGTTGCCGCCGAGCAGGAAGCCGACGCCGCCAAACATCTTCTTCTCGGTGAGCCGCTGAGCAAGCTCCTTGCGCTTGCCGAGCAGTTGGCGGAGGTTCAGTGCCAGGGATTCGTCGTAGGGCATAGGTTTTAGCGGCTGGATGCTGGATGGTCGACTGCGCGGGGGACGGCATTTTTGGATTTTTGGAACACCTTCGCGAAACACGATTCGGTGTTCCAAAAATCACGTTCATTGTCACACCTCCTTTCGCCGCATCCCTGGAAAGCCAGGCCTGTTTGCCGATCGCGTGCTCCAAAAATGCTCGAATTCGCGCCTCATGCCTAAAGTTCCAAAAATCCACTAGTGCTTCGTCAAACTAATCTTTTCGGGTTCGGTGCCTCGCAAGGCTTGAACTAGTCGCCACTTCCGATGCACCGAACCCGAAAGGTTAGGCTTGATCAGACACTAGTCGCGGGCCCCGGATTGGTCATTGAAATTGGTCACTGGTCAGGGGCTAAGAGCGTAGAGCTAAGAGCTAGTCTTCCCCGCTGCTAACGTAACAGATGTACAGTAGATTTCAAGCTCTGTTTTTGGCCGCCCCGCTGGAGGTGGAGGCGAGGAGCCAGGAGACAGGAGCCAGCGGACAAGTTGCGGATTGGCTGGCACCGCCCTACGACGAAAGCCCAGTGAATTGTTTAGAGCCCATCGTCGAGTTCCAGGGTGGCTTGCGGCGCGTTCTCGGCGATGGAATCGAGCAACCAATCGAAGAGCGTCGGGCCCTCGTGCTTTCGCGCGGCCTCGAGCGGCTCCCACCAGGTGCTTTTGCTGGGCGGCGTGCTAGCGAGGATCTTCTTGAGATACCAGACGATCGTTGCCTCGTAGCCCAGATCGCGGCGAGACTTCCAGGACTTGCGCCAGCGGAGGGAGCAAGGGAGCCCGCCTCGGCGTGCCGAGGAAGAAGGGGCGACCGCGGTAGAGTTTTGGCGATTGCGAATGGGATGAATCCGTCGAAGTCGTCGAAATTGCCGCCGTCGATTTCGAAAACACCCTCTGCCATGGCACTTGCCCGCGCGGTTGATTGTAGCAACAGCAGGAATTGTCGAGCGTCAAGCGTCGAGGAGCAAGAGCCAAACGCCCAGGGGAAAAGATGCGGATTTTAGACGAGCTATCACCTAGGCGACGGAGTCGATGGGCCGGCTACGCACGTTTGTAAGAATAACTCGCTGGCAGGAGCGGGAGTCGAACCCGCACTACTCAAGCCGCGATACAAAGGCGGCAGATCGACCACGGTCGATCATTCCGTGTGCTTTCCCAACTTCGGCCATCCTGTCCAGCGAGTGTTCTACCGAGTGTCACTTGGCAACTACTCTATTGGACGCAGATTAAGCTGAAAAAGCAGTCTCTACTTTGGTCTCAACTTTCGTCATCAGACCATTCCGGCAGTCCGTACCCTCGTCCGTACTTATCCGTGGAATTCGTCAGCGGTCCGAACTGTACCAGAGCTGCCAGAGTGGTTTTCGTGGTGCCTTCGCTGCGTCTCTTCCCCTTTAGCTCTAATGTCGTGAGGATTTCGTCGGTTATCAGTCGTCGTCCAGCTTCGCGAATTGCGTCGATTATTTCCTGTTGCTGAGGTCTCAATTTCGCCCGGGACTTGAAATGGAGATTCACACCGAGCGGAGTATTGGATTCCATTCGTTCGGATCCCATGGTTTCGTCCTTGACTTGTACCAAAGCAAGTTTATCAGCGGGTGGCAAGCGGACTCTGCAGTTCGGATCTCTCCTATCTCGTCAGCCGTAATCGGGTGCCGATGGCTCGATATCGTCTCCGCAAATCGCCAAACGGGCATCACATCCTGGTGCGTGAGTTCAGCACATATATCCATCAATTCGAGCGTCCATTCCTCTATTCCTTCATCCAACGACGATTTTTCATTATCCTCATCGTCCAGGTTTATCGCATCGACAAGCCATCTTGCCTCGGACTGTAGATTCTCCCAGTCCATGATCGCATTATATATTTGAGTTGTCACGAACCAATTGCGACCGTCGTAGACTCTATCACACGTTGGACATTGAAAGGGTGTTTCAATTAGGTCGCTTCGATCTCTGAACACGTATGCCTGTTTACATTCGCAGCTCCACATTGGACATTCTTTAGTAATTTGATCAAAGTGTTCCGGCCGCTGTTGTTGTATGATGGCCTCACGCTCGTGCTTGCTCAGCGCTAGCCATTCGTCCCGTTTCCGCTGCCAATCGCCGCTTTTAATCTTCACCATGTCTTTTCCCGTTTCGGCTTCGTGCAAATCGAACAGGTTACTTGAAATCGTCATTGGAAAGCCATCAACCTGCGATAGCGACATCGACGAGGTGCGCCCGACAGCGGCAATGCAACCCACAACCTCTCTATCAATCGGGCAACAGTCTACATTGTTGGAAAAGTGCAATGCCCCCTTTCACCCTTACCCCATGCCAAGGAGAGTTCGCATACTTTCCGCCGACGCCGTAGCAGCCTGTTCATCAAGCCGTTTCAAGCTCTCGTGGTTGTCGACCAAAATGCGGTACTGCAACTCTTCCATTTTTCGTTTATGTTCGGAGCTTGAATGCGACCAGACTAGTTCCTTCACCTCGTCGGGCGTTGCGGGCCGTGACGTGCGGCCGTAGCGGACGTACGGCCGTTGCTGATAGTAGTACAAAGGTTCGCTCTGCTCCTTCTCGACAACAATACCAAGGATGCAACCACCGTCGTGACCTATCATCATCTGGTACGCCACAGACGGCTGAATCCCAGCGACGAGGCTCTGCGCTCGGCGTAGGAGGCCGTCGCGGACTTCCTCCGAGCTGCCATCGAGGCCCCTCACATCGCCGTTGTTGCATACGCCGATCAGGATAATTCCGCCACCGGACGACGCGAACGCTGCGACTTCTGTGCAGAGATTGTGACCTTGCTGCGGGAAGTCTTCTTTAAACTCCGCAGATTGCCCTTCTCCGGCTTTGCGGATCGTCGGCAGGCTCTTGGAAAACTCCTCGTTGGCCCAGCTTGGCAATGCCATCGGTAGTACCTCCCACAAGCATTATCTGACTTACCGCTAACGGCAGGAAGCCCCTGCGATTGTGTAGGATTGATTAGACCAAAACATTGCAATGTTGGCATGAATGACCTCGGTCCACAGACGGCTCCTTTGCTCGGGCCGAGCCAGTGGTACCCTGCAGTATTGTTCATATCTCGGACCGTTGGAATTGTCCCTATTGTATTGAGGATGAGCACGCCATGGCTGACAAGTTTTCATCTTCCGCGTCGGATGCCGCCGGCAAAACGGCGCCGTTGTGCACATCGTGTTCTTCACGCTCGCGGAGTCGAACGACGTCAATCGGGCGAAGCTCGTGGCAGCGTGCAAGAAGTACCTGAGCAACCACGAGGGCGTGGTTTATTTCGGCGTGGGCGTCCGCGAGCCCCAGAACGACCGCCCGGTCAACGATCGCGATTACGACGCTGTGCTGCACCTGGTGTTTGAAACGGCCAAGGACCAGGATGCTTATCAAACGCATCCCCAGCACTTGAAGTTTGTGGACGAGTGTAAGGGTTTGTGGAAGCAGGTCCGCGTGTTCGATTCGACACTGAAGTAGCGATCACCCGGGCTGACGCCGACATTGTTGGAGCTGGGTTTGGACGATCACGTGCTAGCCTTCGGTGACAAGAGAGACCGGCAAAGCCAGTGGCACTACTGATTCAAACGTGCCTCTTAATGTTGTGTCGCGTAGCTCCCGCATCCACTTGGAGAGTCAATTGCCAGCACCTTACGAAGGTGAGCCCGCCTGGGGGGATGGATTCGGCTGCTCCAGCAATTTGAGAAAGTCCGACTTGTTGATTCCTCCTTCGACTTGTTTGAGGACGTTTCCCTGGGCGTCGGTGATGATCGTGGTGGGCGTGCCGCCGATGTTGTACTTTCCTACTCGCCCCGCGGCGGCAGCGGGTTCGCCCACGTCGAGGTACAGTGGGATGTATAACGCGTTGACCTTCGCCTCGACTTGATCGTCCGCCCAGACGGTGCGTTTCATAATGCGACAGGGGACGCACCACTTCCCGGTGAAGAACAGGATCATGGGCTTGCCGGATTGGGCGGCTTGTTGTTGGGCCGCGGTGTAGTCGTCGGCCCAGGCGATGTTGTTGGCGGGGACGTAGAACGAGTACCAGGCGTAGGCGAGGGACACGACGAGGAAGCTGAGCCAGAACGCTTGCCACCACCAAGGGGACGTGCGTCGGCGGGGCTGGGTTGCGGGGTCGGCGGGCGGCGGTGATGGGGATGATGCCTCGTTCATGGAAGTCAAGGATACAGGGTTTTGGGAGCAGGAGGCAGGGGGTGTTGGGGCGGTTGGTGCGGGCAGTTTTCTGCAAGCCTTCGATCGCCAACCGCACGGGCAGAGCCAGTGGCACCCGGGCAGGATCGGGAGGCAAGGAGACAAGGAGACAAGGAGAGTCAATTTGGTCGGCAGGATTGCCTCGGTGAACTCGTGCTCTCAGTGGCTATGCACTTAGGTGATCTGCCCTAGCTGTTCGCCTTAACCCGAGAATCAAGTTGGTTTGTATTCCAGAACATCGCCGGGCTGGCATTCGAGTGCTTTGCAGATTGCTTCGAGCGTGGATAGGCGGATCGCTTTGGCCTTGCCGTTTTTCAAAATGGAGATGTTGGCCATCGTGATGCCGACTTTCTCGGTAAGCTCGGTGACGCTCATCTTCCGTTTGGCGAGTATGACGTCGATGTTGATGATGATTGCCATGCGGGGCTCGTTATACCGTTAAGTCGTGCTCGGATTTCAAATCGACGGCATTCTGCAGAATCCGTTCGAACATAGCGGCCGCGGTGGCGACGACGATCGATGGGAAAATGATGAGGACGCCCAAAAAAATCGGGGCTCCAGGATTGTCATTGTCACCGTTGTTCATCAACAAGATGAAAACTTCCTCGACCACAACAAAACCGATGATGGCTAGCGCGATATTTTATCGTCCGCAGAGCTTTTACGTCTTCCGGTGAGAATACTTTATTTCGTCCGACATATCCCAACACTTTGATCGCCTGATAGAGGGCAATGAAGAACGGAATGGAGCCCGCATACACCAGCGCCAGAAATGGATCTTTGAAGTAGATTTCAAAGTTCGTGGCGTGCGCGTTCACGCCCTCGATTTGAGGTTCCCAGAGCAGGAGAGCCAGGGCGCCAAGGCCGATGAGCACGATGACGATCTGAAGAAAGATGGTTGAGTTTTTTTCACGGCTGCAATCGTCGTCCGCCTCCCACACGTGCAAGAGAACTGGGCTGGAGCCTCCAATTTAACATTGATTTATCGTTTTTCAATATGTATTTATCGCAATTCGTGCTGCGAGTGGCAAAAACCATGCGGTCTCGGCGAAGCACCTGGAGTGAGGAGAGCGGGGGAACAGGGGAAGAGCTACTTTCTTGGTACGTAGCGTAGGGCTACCGCACCGGAGGGAAATTCGCGATGGCTCACGAGTCTCATGTCAGAAGCTACGTCGAATGGCCGTTTGACGAGTGAACTTCCAGCTCGGACATCAAGAGCAGGTCGAGGACACTGAAGTTCTCGTCCGTGGGCAAGAGACCACCGTACGTCCAGAGGGCGTGTACGCAACAAAGTCAAGATGGGGAAATTGGATCGAACGCCCGTCGGCCATTCGAATCGTGAATGGAACAAACGGGACTTGATGCAACACGGCCTGAAATCGTTCGGTGGTCATACCGGATTTTACCCCCCTCGGTCGGGGATTGCAAGAAATGGCGCCGAGGCCAGAAGGCCAGAGGTCAATTGAACGCAAAAATCCTCGGTCGGAGTGGGGACCTGGCCGAGGATTTCGGTTTGTGATGGCTAGATTCGGCCTGCCCCGGCGAGGAACATCAACGCCGACGCGAACCTCCACGTTCACTCCTCCGAGCTGATGTAGCCTTCCTTCTCGAGCCGCAGGTAGATTTCCTGGGCGGCTTCTTCGGCGGAGAGCTTCTGCGTGTCGATGACGACTTCGGCGTCGGCCGGCGTGTCGTACGGATCGCTGATGCCGGTGAACTCTTTGATGATGCCGGCGCGGGCCTTGGCGTAGAGGCCCTTGCGGTCGCGCTTTCGCATTCTTCGACGCTGGTGTTCACGTGGACCAGAATGAAGCCGCCGTGGGGTTCGACCATCGCGCGGACTTCCTTGCGGATGTTGTCGTAGGGCGCGATCGGGTGCAGATCGCGATGCCGCGGTGTTTGATGATCTCGGCCGCGACCAAGCCGATGCGGCGGATGTTGATGTCGCGGTGCTCCTTCGAGAAGCCGAGCTCGCTCGAGAGGTTCTTGCGCACGAGGTCTCCGTCGAGGATCGTGATCGGCCGGCCGCCGAGCTCCAAGAGCTTCGAGAGGAGCACGTTGGCGATGGTAGATTTGCCGCTGCCCGAGAGGCCGGTGAAGAACACGGTGAAGCCCTGCTTGCCGCGGGCCGGATGGCTGCGGCGGAGCTCTTTCACGACGTCGGGATAGGAGAACCAGGCTGGGATCTCGGTGCCTAGGGCCAGTCGGTCGCGGAGCTCGGTGCCCGAAATGTTGAGCGTCTTTTTGTCCTTGGGCACTTCGTCGACCGGATAGTATTTGTCCTCGTCTGGCACGAAGACCATCTGCTTGAAGTCGACCATCTTCACGCCCAGCTCTTCCTCGTGCTTCTGCATTAGTTCCTGGGCGTCGTACGGGCCGTAGAACGGCTTGCCGGTGGAGTCGTTGCCGGGGCCGGCGTGGTCGCGGCCGACCACTAGATGGGTGCAGCCGTGGTTGCGGCGGATGATCGCGTGCCAGATCGCCTCGCGCGGCCCGCCCATCCGCATCGCCAGCGGGAGCAGTGAGAGGTACGCGGTGTTCTGCGGATAGTGGTTCATGATCGCCTGGTAGCAGCGGACGCGGGTGTAATGGTCGACGTCGCCCGGCTTGGTCATGCCGACGACGGGATGCACCAGCAGATTGGCTTCCTGTTCCTTGGCGGCGCGGAGCGTGAGCTCGTGATGGGCGCGGTGCATGGGGTTGCGGGTTTGAAACGCAACGACCTTCCGCCAGCCGCGTTTCGCAAATTCCTCGCGGAGCTGGGCCGGCGTGTTTCGCAGCGAGCTGTAGTCGTAGTGCATCGGCAACTGGATGCCCTCGACCTTCCCGCCGAGATAGACCGGCTTGCTCTGATTCATCAGGTAGTCCACCGCCGGATGTTCGTGCTGGTGGTGCCGAAGACTTGCTGCGCTTCGGCCTGGCGGTCGGGCGTCCAGATGTCGTCGATCGTGATCACGGCGAGCATGACGCCCTCCGCGTCGCGGAGTGCGACGTGGTCGCCTTTCTTGAGCTTGTCGGCGAACTCCTGCGAGACGTCGAGCGTGATCGGCATCGGCCAGAGCATGCCGCCGGACAGCCGCATCTTCGCCCAGCACCGAGTCGTAATCCGCCTTGGCCATGAAGCCAGCCAGCGGCGAGAAGCCGCCGTTCCATAACAGTTCCAGGTCGCAGAACTGCCGCGGCGTGAGGTCCCAGGAAGGCCGATCGCGCGAATGCTATTTGAGCTCGGTGGCCCGCTCGGGCGAAACGACAAGATCGACTAACGTGCCCCCGTGCGGGGCAATAAAATGGCGGTCACGCTGGTTTCTCGCTTCCTGAAAGAAAGGTGGGGTAAGCCGGCCAATATAGAGCAATTGCGCGACGGCTCAACGGCGGAAGATGCATCGCCGATGCCGCGCAGCCCCCCTTTCGTGCGTCTTTCTCGGCGGCGGGCTCCGGCAAGAATGCCACAGAAAGAAACGCACCAGCAGCACGACCCCGGCGACCGCCAGATAGTTTCCCGTGCGATCCGTGCGTCCGCGCCTGTTCAAGCTCGTGCGCAGCGTGTTGTAGCGGGACGCGCAGCCAGTAGGGGCGCGCCGCCGTATCGCCGGACCAGGTGCCGCGGCATCTTCGGCCGCGTGAACCGCGTTGAACGCAGCGACAATCGCTCGGCCTGTTCCTCGCTCCAATAAGTTTCGGGGGGATGCAGCCATCTCCACGAACGGCCAGCGCGATCAACGTGACCGCGGCAATCCCCACGCAGAAGAACAGTCGGCGCGTCATAGCGCTGGAACTGAAGTTAGTCGTATGAGGCGAGAGATGAAAGAGCCACTGCCGACCGATTGGGATCTCATGGCCGTCCACCGGATCGACCAGGTGAAGCATGATGTACTCGTCGATGTCGTCGGTAGGAAACCGACGTGCCCGTCGAGAAACACGACGTTCGCGCCGCCCGGATCAGGCTCCGCGGGGCCGACGAGATGTATCCCTAATACTCGGTCTTGCAGGGCATGTGGTCAAAAGGGCACCGACAAGTCGGGGCATTCGTAAAGCACGTCGGGGTTCGGACCGTTAGGATACTGTGTGAAACCCAAGCTTAGTGGCCAAGGCACGTAGTCATCAGCCTTGACTTCTTTGTTCGCGTCGCCGCGAAGGCGACGGATGAAAGTCGAACGACAGCAACGAGGATCCTGACCACGGCAGGCCCGGCGCCGCGCTGGTCACGGGTATTTTCGCGCGTGCGAATCTCGGCGAACACCAGCGTGGCCGAAGTTCCGTCGGTAATCTGCCTCGCGCCTGGGGACCCGTAGAGACGCATCGCGGCAGTGTAGAACCAGGCGTCGATGTGATAGACGTTGGCGAAGGCGGCGTAATTCGCCTTGCCAAACGGAACAAAGCGACACGCTGCTTCCGGACGTGAGAACTCGAAAAGCCGGCCCCGCGCATCATCGATGGGGCAAAGCAGCGCCGGCGGGTTGGGCCGCTTGCGGATTGGGCAGGATTGGCCGCGACGTGAACTCTTCTAGGTCGAATTGATCGTAAAGTGTCTCTTCTTCCATAAACGGCAGCAGAGATACGAGCCAGCTATAGTTCGTCCCCGACTGCAGGTCGATCCGCCAGTAACGCCATAGCTATAGTGAGGATCGTGTCGGCGACCGGGGGGGCGTAGCTGCCGGCCGCCGGCAACCGCTTGTTCGTCGATTCATAATTGAGTAGCGCGATGCCAAGTTGTCGCAAATTGCTCACGCAGCTCACACGCCGCGCCGATTCTCGCGCCTGTTGCACCGCGGGCAAGAGCATCGAGATGAGAATGCCGATGATCGCCACCACGACCAAGAGCTCGATCAGGGTAAAACCGCCCGCTTGTTGTGCGTGGGTCTCCTGACCCCGCACTGCGCCGGCACACCCCTTGCTGATTGTGCTCTCTTGCAGCCGGCACCGAGGAGGGACTCGCCGGGCTGGTGTGGCAGGACAAGGAGACGGGGAGAGGGGGAGACACGGTGATCCGGGGTAGGGATTCGATCGGTCCCTCACCTTGTCACCTTGTCTCCTCGACTCCGTGTCAAAACAGCTGTTCATGGCGCCAAGCATCTCGGTGTCCGCCCACGGCCAGAACGACGCCTGGCTGCCAAAGAGCCCCATTTCTAGTATAGCGATTAGACGGAATATGCCTACAATCGAGGCCGGCAAAAGCGTGCTGCTTTTCCGCCCGTCCGTCCACCGAATCCCGCAAGGAATCCTTCCCGATGAGCCGCGTTTTCCGTCAATTGTCGCTTGCCGCCGCCGTTTCTGCAGTGCTTGTCGTTCATTCGGCCGCCTGGGCTCAGGGCGGGGCGCCGCAGGGGCAACCGGGCCAAATGCAGGCCCTGCCCGCGGCCGGCGGAGCGACGGATGATGCCACCTATCACCAGCAGGTCAGCTACATGCTGGGCCAGAACGTCGGCCGCGACCTGCGGCAGAACGAGATCCAGTGCGACCTCACCAGCTTCATGGCCGGCGTCCGCGACGCGCTGACCGGGCAAAAGCCGAAGTGGAGTGCCGCAGAACTGCAGAATTGCCAGGCCCGCTTCGAACAGGAAATGAGGCAGAAAATGATGGGCCGAATGCAACAAGCCGCCGTCAAGAACCAAAAAGAGGCTGACGCATTCCTGGCCAAGAACGCCCAGGCGCCCGGCGTCCAAACCACACCCAGCGGCCTGCAATACAAGGTCCTCAAGCAAGGCACCGGCCCGACGCCCACGCTCGCCGACACGGTCCGTATGCCACTATCGCGGCACGTTGCTCGACGGTACCGAGTTCGACAGCACCTACGGCGGCGAGCCGGCCAACTTCCCCGTCAACGGCTGTGATCGCCGGTTGGACCGAAGCCCTGCAGAAGATGAAGGTCGGTGACAAGTGGCAGCTGTTCGTGCCGGGAGACCTGGCATACGGCGCGTCGCCGCCGGGACCGCCGATCGAGCCCAACAGCATGCTGATCTTCGAGGTCGAGCTGCTGGGTATCGAGGGCAAATAAGCGAGCGGACAATCTGGCGAACTCCGGCCGTTCGAGCCGACCCCCGGCAGAGCCGACCCCCGGCAGAGCCGGTGGCTGACTACGATCCGCGCGGAAACCGAGTCGTCCGCAGCCGGTTCGCCAGTCAGCCCCCGGCTCTGCCGGGGGTTTTTCGCTGGCGCTCACCGTATTTCCGGCCGCCGCCAACCGCGTCATTTTGCGGTTTCTCCGCTGCCGTCGCTTCCAAGTCGTTGGCAGTCAGGGTATTTTAGGGGAAATTGGCTGGCTCGACTCCATGGAGGATCACCCTGATGATGCGTCACTACTTGGCAGCGCTCACGCTTCTGGCAGCGCTCGCTCCGACGGCTGCTTTTGCCGATAGTCCGTGCGGCTTGCGGCGGTCCCGCTCCCTGCGGGTGCGGGACGGTTGTCGGGCACGGTTTACGTGCCGGAGTGCACGACGGAAATGCGCACCGTCACTCGCACCCGTTACCACCAGGAGCAGCGAGAGAAGGAGGTCACCGTCTACAATCGCGTGCCCGTGACCGAAGAGAAGACGGCCGCCTACACCGTGATGAAGCCCGAAACACGCACGAAGACGGTCAGTTTCAACGTCTGCAAGCCGGTGTGGGAAACACAGAGCCGCGAGTACACGGTGAACGTGCCTTACACGGAACAAGTCGAGCAGAAGTACACGTCTGCGTACCCTACACGGAAGCGGTCGAGAAGGAGTACATGGTCTGCGTGCCCTACACGGAACAGAAGGAAGTCACCTACAAAGTGTGCGTGCCGTACACCGAAACGGTCCAGACCACGCGGACCGTGTGAAATGCGTCCCAGTAACCACGACGAAGACGATCAACGTCTGCGGCGGGCACTGGGAAACGCACCAGGTCGAGGTGAATTGTGGTGGTTGTGTATTGTGGCTGTGGTGACTGCGGCGGCTGCGGAACACGGACCATTTGCTGCCGCGTCTGGGTGCCGACGACCGAGACCCGGGAGGTCACCTGCACGAGCTACGAACGTCACCCGAGGAGGTGCCGTGCACGTACAACGTGTGCAAGTATCGTCAGGAAGACCGGACCCGTACCGTGACGCTCTGCAAGTACAAGACGAAGAGCGGACTCGCACGGTCAACGTCTGCAGATATCGAACGGAAGAACGGACGCGGACGTGCACGTCACGAAGTGTCGCCCCGAGACTCGCACCTGCGAGTACAAGGTCTGCCGGTACGTCACCGAGCCGCAGACGAAGGAGGTGCAGTACACCGTCTGCAAACCGGAACAGCTGACGCGGACGTTCACCGTTTGCCACTACGAGTGCCAGCCGGAAGAAAAGACGGTCCACTACACGGTCTGCGTCCCGGAGACGTACACCGAAGAAGTGCCGGTGCAGGTCCGCCGGATGGTCTGCAAGCAGATCGAGGTGCCGGCCTGCGGTGGCTGCGGTGTGCAGCGAGCCGCGGTTGCAGCTGAACGGAGCGTCGCCCGCGATTCTATGACAATGACCACAGGCCGGGCTTCTACGGAAGCCCGGCCTTTATTCGTGTTCGGCCGCGAGCGGACCTGACAGCATCGCTGGCGGCGACTCGGGTTGAGAGCCCCGGTCGCCACTGCTATAAGTCGCCGGTTGTCCGTCCGCGGCCGAGTTCGCCCGTGATCTTTCCCTGGGCCAATAGTCGGGCACCGACCGATGAGAGTCTGGTTCACTCGCGCGATGCTAGCACTGGCTACCCTCGGCAGCCTGGCCGGTCGCTGCCGCCGACGAACCGCCGTCGACGCCTTGGTCGCCGCCAGCGCGGCCGCTCGACGCACCGTTGATCGGCGCCCAGCGCCAGCGGCCGGCGAGCTTCCCGCTCCGTCGGACACGCGGAGAAAGTCAACGACACCGATGACGATCAATCGAGCGGCGATCGCGGGCTGTTCATCGCCACCTGGCTGCTGGGCGACGACTTGGTCGAGGCCGACGAGTCGGACTGGTATGCGCCGGCCTATTGGTTCGGCGCCACGCCCTGGGACAGCGGCATCGAGCTCGGCCTCAATGGCTCGACCGGCAACAACGAATCGTTCAGCATCCGCACCGGCGGCTACATGAAGCGCGAGTCGCGGTTCTCGAAGCTCGACTACAGCATCTACTACAACCGCACCACCACCAACAAAGAGACCACGCAAAACAACGCAACCACCGACATCCGCAACGACTGGCTGCTGGACGACAGCTCGCCCTGGTCGCTGTTCGCCAAGGCCAAAGTGTTTTACGACCAGTTCCAGGCGTTCGACTTGCAGACCAACGGCAGCTCCGGCATCGGATACCAGATCTTCAAAGACCCGGACTTCAAGCTGACCACGCGAATTGGTGGTGGTGCGTCGCGCGAGTTCGGCGGGCCGGACAACGAATGGACGCCGGAAGCCCTATTCGGCTTCGAATACGAGCAGCACATCACCGACACCCAGAAGTTCTCCGCCAAGCTCGAATACTCCCGCAGTTCGACAAATTCGGCCAATACCGCCTGGTCACCGACGCTGGCTGGGAGATCGAGCTGTCAAGCCGTCGAATCTGAGCCTCAAAATCTCGGCCAACGACCGATACGACAGCACGCCCAACGGCGCCGACCCCCACTTGGTGAATTACTCCGTGCTGCTGCTGCTGAAGCTGCTGGACGGTAAGGCTCCCGCCGAGGCAGATAAGGGGCGAGCCGGCTCGGCAGAGCGACGCCCGTTCTCAGCGATCCGTCTCCGCCTCGCTAGTGATACCCGCTCGGTTCGACTACGATAACAGCAGCGACTTCCCCCGGAACCTCCCCTTCCATGCCCGACGTCACCGCCACGCCGAGCCCCGCCGTCCTCGACCCTGAACTCCGCGAGCTGCAGGAGATGCTCGAACGCGAGATTCCGATGTGCGCCCAGATGGGCATCTCGGTTCAAGCTGCGGGCCCGACGGACTGGTGATGCGGCTGCCGCTGGGGCCCAACCGCAACCACCAGCAAACTGCCTTTGCCGGCAGCCTCAACGCGCTGTGCACGATCGCCGGCTGGGGGACGGTGTTACTGCTGCTCAAGGAGCTCGAGCGCACGGCAGCGTCGTCATCCGCCGCAGCACGATCCGCTACCAGGAGCCGGTCACGTCCGCCGAAATCCTCGCCCGCTGCCATCCGGTGACCGCCGAGGCCCGGCAGTATTTCCTCGAAATGCTCGACGAGAAGAAGCAAGCCAAACTCGACCTGGTCGTCGAAATCGCCGGGCGCGCCAGCCCGCTGGTTTCGTTTAGCGGCTCGTACGTCGTGGTTCAAAACGGCGCGACGAGTTAGCGGCGTCGACCAGATGCTTCCAGACGGCTCAAATCCCCAGTGCCATTTTGGCAGTTACAGCCGCGCAACCGGGCTTCGGGTGCCACTCTTGCGGCTGCCAATTTGGCGGCATCGCCTGGTCAGTTGGCCCGTCTTCGTAACCCAAGATTTTTCAACGGTTGCGATTCCCTTCGCGGCCGCGACTGCCGTGTTCGGCATTGGCACGGGAATGCATTTAACTCACGACTCCGGCAGGGCCAATCGGGCCCGTCGCCGACTAGTTTCAAACATCACGGCGGACCGCTCGGCACGGGCCGGAGCGAATCCACAACTTAGAGTTTATTTCGGATGGAGGATCGAGCCATGACCACCCTGCAAAAGAATCGCGTCGGCCAATTGTTCCCGGCCAACCTGCCGGAGTTCGACAACCTGTTCGGCCACTTTTTCCGTGGTGAGGAGGTCGCCATGTGGCGTGCACCGGCATCCATTTGGGAAGCGGAGAACACGTTCCACATCGAGCTCGACGCGCCCGGCGTTGCCAAAGACGACGTCGAGCTGACGTTCGACAAAGGCGCGCTGCAGATCACACTTGAGCGCAAAGTGCCCGAAGGCGATCGCACCAACTGGCACAACGAGCGCGGCTTCGGCAAAGTCACCCGTAGCGTTTCGCTACCAGACACCGTCGACCCCTCGACGATTACCGCGGAGCTCACCAACGGCGTGCTGCACGTGACGATCACCAAGCGTCCCGAGTCGCAACCCAAGAAGATCGAAGTCAAAGTCAGCTAATTCACGCGACGCGTAGGCGTCCGCAGATTGGCGCCGTCGGCCACGACGGATTGCGATCAAGTGGGTCGCTGCCACCACTGACAACTGACCAATAAGCAACACCAGTAGGCCGGGTTTTCCTCCTATGTCCCGGCCGCGGCGACGCTCCCACCCAAGACGTCGCATGGGGCCGCGCGAAAGCGCGGCCCCATTTCTTTGCGCTTTGGTGTAAACTGTAACCGGCAAATCCCCGGCCAAGGCTGACGAGGAAACTGAACCCGATGATGGTTCGAAGCGGCGTGAAACCGATTGTGTGGTTGGCGAAACTATTAATCGTCGCTCTGCCGGTGACGGTTGCAGACTGCGTTCTCTGCGGGCCACGCTCTGTCAGGCCAAGGAACTTCTCGCTGAGTTTGCCAACCCGCCCAATTCCGCGCGGCCGCGCACCTGGTGGCATTGGACGGGCGGCAATGTCACGAAAGAGGGAATCACCAAAGATCTCGAATGGATGCACCGCGTCGGCATTGCCGGCTTCCAGCTCGCCGACGTAAGTGTTGGCGGCGGTCAATCGATCGAACCCAAGGTCGAGTTTGGCACTCCCGAGTGGCTCGCCATGGTTCGCCACTCCGCCTCGGAAGCTGAGCGACTTGGCCTGGAAATGGCGATCTTTGGCTCACCAGGATGGAGCTTAGCGGGCGGTCCTTGGGTCGGGCCCGAGCAAGCGATGAAGAAGCTCGTATGGAGCGAAACGTCGGTCCAGGGGCCAATCGCCTTTCACGACAAGTTGCCCCCACCGCCGTCGGGGAACGGACCGATCCGAAATCTGGGGCGATTGGGTGGCAGCGATCCGACCTACTACGGCGACAGTGCCGTCGTCGCGTTTCGTACGCCGCTGGCCGAGGCGACGCGAGATCGACTTGAAGCCCAGGGTCACGACCCCCGCCGGTGAAATCGACGCCACCGCGCTCGTCGACGACGACCTAAACACGATGCTCAGCATCCCGGCGGGCGAAGATGGAATCGCCTGGGTACAGTTCGAGTTTGTCGAACCATTCCCCGCTCGCGCGATCACGCTGAGCGGACAGAGTGGAATTCCGGTCGGCCGCGTTCTAGCCAGCGAAGACGGCCAAGACTTCCGCGTCCTGGCAACTTTGCCCGGCGCACAGCTCTACCGGCAAGGGCAAGTCCGTACGTTCGCATTTCCAAAGACGACGGCACGCATCTTTCGAGTCGAAATGACTGCAGCGCCGCTCGGGCCGGCCCAGACAATGAGCCAGGCCCCCACGCCGCCTGCCAAGAGTTACGAGCTGCGTGAAGCCATGTTGCACGCGGCGCCGCGCGTCGACCGCTGGGAGGACAAAGCAGGCTTCAGTTTCCTGTTCGAATACGACAGCGTCCCCACGCCCGACGTCTCGGTCGAAGAAGTTGTAATTGGCGAACGTCTTGGACCTCACCTCGCGAATGCAGTCCGACGGAACGCTAGATTGGAACGTGCCCGCAGGCGATTGGTTGATTCTTCGCATGGGCTATTCGCTCACGGGTGCCAAGAACCGCCCCGCGACGGCCGCCGGCGTTGGATACGAGGTCGACAAGCTCAGCCGCAAGCACGTCGCGGCCTACTATCGCGGCTACGTCGATCCGCTCCGCCAGGCGCTCGGCCCGCTGTTTGGCAAGAGCCTGCGATACATGCTGCTCGATAGTTGGGAGGCGGGCAAGCAAAACTGGACCGAGGACATGCTCGCGGAATTCCGAGAGCGGCGCGGCTACGATCCCACGCCATATCTGCCCGTGCTCACCGGTCGCGTGGTCGCAGCGCCAACGTGAGCGATCGCTTTCTGTGGGATTTTCGGCGGACGATTGCCGACATGGTGGCCGACAATTTCTACGGCACGATGGACGAACTGCTCGCTGCCGATGGACTCGGCAGCTACTCCGAAGCCTCCGGCGTGTCGCTGGAGATTCCGGAAGATACGCTGCTCAACAAGAGCAAGGTCGACATCCCCATGGGCGAGTTTTGGTTTCACGACCTTCACCCGCGGCTGATGTACTATCAGGACGTCCGCGGTGCGGCGTCGGCCGCGCACGTCTATGGCAAGCCGATCGTCGCAGCCGAATCGTTCACCGGCGGTAGCTACGAGTCGCCGTTCTCGCTGATGAAAGTCGCCAACTACTGGATGGCCCAAGGGATCAACCGGATCGTCTTTCACACGTCGGCCCACCAGCCGCTCGACACGAAGCCGGGCAACACGATGGTCGGCACGCATTTGAATCGCAACATCACTTGGGCCGAACAGGCCGGGCCGTTGATCGACTATCTTGCGCGGGCGTCGCTCATGCTTCAGCAGGGGCTGTTCGTCGCCGACGTGGCTTATCTGCTTCCCGAGGGGGCGCCGTCGACGATGCCGATCTGGGGCGCGGGCTCACGCCGCCACCGCCAGCCGGTCACGACTACGATTACATCAACGCGGACGTCTTGCTGCATCGCATGACTGTTGCGGCCGACGGACGCCTGATGTTGCCCGACGGAATGAGCTATCGCCTGCTGGTGCTGCCGGAAACGCGATCGATGCGTCCCGAGCTCTTGAGAAACTTCAGGAACTGGTCGCAGGCGGCGCCACGATCATCGGCCCCAGGCCCGTGGCGTCGCCGAGCCTGGCGGACTTCCCGGCATGCGATGAGCGAGTACGAGACTTGGCTGCCGCGCTCTGGGGCGATACCGACGGCCGCAGTCGCACGGTCCACCGAGTTGCCAAAGGTCAGGTCGTGTGGGGGCTGCCGCCGGCCGACGTACTTGCGATGCTCGGTGTCGGCAAGGATTTCGAATGCTCGACCGATCTCGATGCCGACGTGGCTTGGATGCATCGGCGTTCCGGGAGCGTCGACATCTATTACGTGGCGAACCTGGCCGATCGGCCGCGGTCGATCGACGCGCAATTTCGCGTGGCCGGCAAAGCGGCCGAAATCTGGCACCCCGACACGGGACGCGAGAGGCGGCCGAATATCAACACGAAGGCGACTTCATGCGGGTGACGCTCCGAGTTGGGCCACAAGAATTGGTCTTCGTGGTGTTTGGAAATGCCATGGATGCGCACTGCCGCCGGCTGCCACAGCCGCTGCGAAGAGCTCTCGCGGTGATCGAAGGCCCTTGGCAGGTTACATTTCCGCCGAAACTCGGTGCTCCCGAGCGGATCGAACTCGCCGATCTTCGGTCGTTGACCGAGCACCCGGACAGCGGCGTGAAATATTTCTCGGGCACAGCCACCTACTCCAAGGCGTTCTCTGCGCCGGCCGCGTGGTTCGCGGACAACGAATCGCTGCAGCTCGATCTGGGCGGCGTGTACGACTTGGCCGAGGTCGCTCAACGGCGAGCCGCTGGGCATCGCCTGGAAGCCACCCTACCGATACGACGTCACCCAGGCCCTCAAGCCCGGAGAAAACCGGCTCGTGATCCGCGTCACCAACGAGTGGACGAACCGCATGAAAGGGGATGCGGCGCTCGGCGAGAGCCACCGCGTCCTGGCTCCCCGAGTCCGGACGTTTTCAGTTCGGCTTCGATCGTCGCGACAAGCTTTCGCCCTCCGGACTGGTCGGGCCGGTAACAATCCAATCGCGTCCCGCAATTGACGCCCTTGACCTTCCACTCTTCTTCAGGAGTACCGACGTGAACCGCTTCGCACCGCTTGCTTTGACGTCCGCCTTCCTCGTCTGCTCGCTGCCATCGTGGGCGCTCGCCCAGATCGCCGACTCGCCCGATGGCAGCGTTGCCGATATCCCGGTCAACTACACCGAATCGAAAGTCGGCGACTACACGCTCCCCGATCCGCTGAAACTTCGCGATGGAGAGCGCGTCACAGACGCCGCAACTTGGACCAACAAGCGGCGGCCCGAGCTGATCGAATTGTTCGAGGAGAATCAATTCGGCCGAGCGCCCGCGCGCCCCCCGGCGATGCATTTCGACGTGTTCGACGCGGGGACGCCCGCCTTCGACGGCAAGGCAATCCGCCGTCAGGTCACGATCTACCTTACCGACGACAACGACGGCCCCCAGATCGACCTGCTGGTCTACCTGCCTGCCCAAGCCGACGGCCCCGTCCCGATTCTGTTGAATCTTTCGTTCACCGCCAATTCACTGACGGTCGACGACCCCGGCGTCAAGGAGGGGACGATCTGGAATCGTGACGGCAAGCGCGTGCCCGCCAGCCAAGGGCGGTCGTTCGGACATGCCGACGTACCTCCTTCCTGGACCGCGGCATCGGCTACGCGACCTTCTACTATGGCGACGTCGAGCCCGATTTCCTCGCGGGGCTTCCGCTCGGCATCCGCGGACGTTACCTCCCACCCGGCGAAACCGAGCGAAAACCGGACGACTGGGGCGCCATCGCCGCCTGGGCCTGGGGGATCAGCCGCGCTATCGACTACTTCGAAACCGACGATGCGGTCGACGCCAACCGCGTGGCGATCCTCGGCATCTCGCGGCTCGGCAAGACCGTCCTCTGGGCCGGCGCACGCGACGAGCGGGTCGCGCTGGTCGTGGCGATTTGCTCCGGCGAAGGAGGCGCCGCGCTCAGTCGACGCAACTACGGCGAAACCATCGCCCACCTCACCGCACCAACCCGCTATCGCTATCAGTTCGCGGCCAACTACGCGAAGTGGGGCGATCGCGTCAACGAGTTCCCCGTCGACGCACACTTGCTGCTCGCCCTCCTCGCACCGCGGCCCGTGCTCCTGGTGACCGGCAATACCGACAAATGGTCCGACCCCTACGGCGAATTCCTCGCCGCCCGTGCCGCCGCGCCCGTCTACGCCCTACTGGGCAAGCAAGGCCTCGACGTCGACCAACTCCCCGCTCCCGGCCAACCGGTCATCCGCGACGTCGGCTTCCTGATGCACGACGGCGGCCACGGCACCGTCCCCAGCGACTGGACCGTCATCCTCGACTTCCTGCAGAAGTTTCTCCGGCCGTAAACGAGACCTGCACCGATCCACCACCTGCGGCCTGGCGTACCCGCCCGGCAATTGTAGGAGGCATCTCCGCCGACGAATCTCCGCACCATACTGCGATCTGCGAGTTCGACTCGCTGGAATCTACGGCCGCCGCTGCGACTGTTGGCGTGCAGCTCCGCATTTGTTATCATCCCCCATCGGAACGGAATCGATTCTCGCCACGTTGGGCGGCGCCATGGCTTTCACCCACCATTTCAAACCAGCCCACAAGGAAATCAAGGCCTACTACGAGTCGCTCGCCAGCTACGCCGACCACCAGGTCGCCCACGAAGGCGCCACGAGCACAGCCTTCCAAACCCTGCTGGCCGGCACTGGCAAGAAAGCCGATTGGCAGCTCGTCCCGTAGCACGCCACCAAAATCCGCGGTAAGAAAGTCCGCCCCGACGGCATGCTCCGCTACGACTTCACCCTCCATCGCGGTTATTGGGAAGCCAAAGACTCCACCGACAGGCTCGACGCCGAAATCGGTAAGAAGTTGACCCTCGACTACCCGCTTTCCAACACGATCTTTGAAGTCACGGCCACCGCCAAAATGCACGGTATGGAAATCGCACTTTCTTCGCGAAACGTGCCGCGAGTTGAGGTCGTTGCACCTATCCGCATTTTCGATATACTTGATCAGGCCACGACGAAGTCCGCGTTTGGCGGCGCAATTCAGCGGAAGATCGATCCACTTGCCGGACGAAGTGAATAGTCCAAACCGATCGTACTGCACGGATCGGTATCCACCCGCTTCCCTTGACAGAATTTGGTTATGATGACTATAAGTAGCGATGTGAGTAAGACCGGTTTCGTCATTGACGATTGCGTCCAATTGCTTGGCCAGCCATATTGCCGTGGCGAAGACTTCGCAATTTTTAATGCAGAATGTCTCGAAGTGATGTGCGAGCTACCCAACTCGATAATTGATCTAACGATTACGAGTCCTCCCTACAATATCGGCAAGGAATACGAGGATCGGCTCCCCATCGACGAGTACGTTGATTGGTCTCGCAGGTGGATGTTCCAGGTGCATCGACTGACGCAATCCCACGGTGCTTTCTGGTTAAACGTAGGATACGTCCCGATGCCAGGAAGGGCCAGAGCTCTTCCACTGCCGTATATTCTTTGGGACAAGTGTCCTTTTTTCTTGCTCCAGGAAGTCGTTTGGAACTACGGTGCTGGTGTTGCCGGAAAAAAATTCCTCTCGCCACGTAACGAAAAATTTCTCTGGTTTGTCAAGGATCCAGAACGATACACTTTCAACCTGGATGACATTCGCGATCCCGACGTAAAGTATCCGCATCAAAAGAAGAATGGAAAGTTGCGATGCAACACGATTGGGAAGAATCCTTCTGACGTCTGGCAGATCGCGAAGGTTACTTCAGGGACCGATCAATCATCGCCCGAACGGGCACCTCACCCGGCGCAGTTTCCGCTTGATCTGATTAATCGTATCGTGCAAGGCTTTTCAAACCGAACGGAAACAGTCCTCGATCCATTCATGGGATCCGGATCGACGGCAGAGTCTTGCATTCTTCACGGGCGCACGGTCATCGGGTTTGAAATCAGACGGGATTACTGCGACTTCGCTGCAAAACGATTGAAGAAGGCTGCCGAGATACGCGGTTCCATGCTTTTCGAGGTGCTTTGAGAAGATTGCTTCTGCGAATGGCTGGCCTTGATTTCATCGCGAATCCGCAAAATCCTTGCGGGCAGCGCCGCTGTGGATAGGAGGAGGTCGCCCACGGTTTCGATTCCCAAAGTCGCCAACTCGACGGCTGTCTTTGATCCAATACCCGGCAATACCATGACCGGGGCGAGAAGTCGATAATCGCCAACAATGGGAACCAGCTTAAACTGATAGACGTCGTCGGGAAGCCCCGCCATCTGTCCAGTGGGCGATGCCTGCGGTTTCCAATCGTCGGCGTCAATCCAGCCAAATCGGATCAGCATAAGCGTCTGTTTGAAGAAGTTGATCGTGATATAGAACCCTGATTTTTCCTTCTTGGTCAGCAGTTGGTTCTGCACTTTCTGACGGCCTTGTCGAACTATTCGCATGTTCAGTTCGTAAATCAGGGGAGAAATGGATTCCCCCTCACACTGAAGGAGCGCGTGAATGGTTGCCAAGGCGAAAACGAGCTACAAGATTACCAATTGGAGAAAATATAACGAGTCGCTGGTGCAGCGGGGCTCGATTACGTTCTGGTTTAGCGACGACGTGATCGACGCGTGGGAACATACCAACGAGGCCACGAAGGTCGGGCACCCGTTTGTTTACAGCGATACGGCCGTTGAAAGCCTGCTGATGTTGCGGGAGTTGTTTCGGCTTCCCTATCGGCAGACCGAAGGTTTGGGGCGTTCGCTGGCACAGTTGATGCAGGTGGACGTGGCGATTCCCGACTTCACGTCTCTGGCCAAACGGGCGGCCAAGCTGGAAATCGCCTTGGACGTTGCGGACCGCCAGGGACCGATCGACGTGGTCGTCGACAGCACCGGCTTGAAGGTGTTTGGCGAAGGCGAATGGAAAACTCGCAAGCACGGTGTGAGCAAACGACGCACGTGGCGGAAATTGCACTTGGCCGTGAACCCGGATACGCAGGAGATCGAAGCGGAAGTGCTGACGGAAAACTGTGGGCACGACGCGGACCAAGTGGAGGAATTGCTGGAGCAGATTGATTCGCCCATCGATTCGTTTGCCGGCGATGGGGCCTATGATCAGTGGAAAGTGTACGAAACGCTCGGCGCCGACGAGATAGAGCCGATCATTCCTCCGCGTCGCAATGCCAAAATCAAGCAACACGGCAACTCGAGCCAGCCGCCTTTGGAGCGTGACGAAGCGATCCGCGAGATTCGCCGAGTTGGTCGGAAACGGTGGAAGGAAGACGTGGGATATCATCGACGCAGCCTGGCGGAAACCGCCATGTATCGCATGAAGTGTTGTTTCGGAGGAAATGTGAAAAACAGGATTCTCGAAAACCAACAGGCCGAAGCCCGTCTGAGATGCAAAATCTTAAACCGTTTCACCCACCTCGGGCTGCCTCAGTTCGAGTGGAATTAGTCAACAAGGCCCTTTCTGACCGTAGCTGCGGTTTCCAAATACCTTCAATCCCAATTGACCGGACGTTTTGATCTCGACTGACAAGCGAGGATCCGGGATATATACCAAATCCTTTTCATCTCCTTTCTTGCAACCTCGCCATTTACCAGGAAACCGCCTTTCCATCTCATTCGTGAAGAGCACCTCAAAGAAGTACCCAACCACAGTCGCAGGCACGTCGAGTTGATTGAGCTCGACTGCGGTCTTCCCAACGCCAACTCGCGTATTCCAAAGACATCCCCAAGCCTGAGTTGCAACTTCTAAGATAACGTCCGTCGTCAGCGGATGACGTACGAGCAACCCCTTGGTGATCTTCAGCCAAGCAGCAACCGGCTTGTTTGAATACGGGCTTGTCACAACTGGCGTTCGATTCCTTTGAAGAGCGACGCGGGCGAAATCTCCAAGGCATCCGCGATACGCAAGATATTGATGAGACCAAGGTTTCGTTCGCCGCGTTCCACTCCGCCGATGTATGTCCGGTGAATTCCGACCTTATTCGCAAGTTCTTCCTGGCTGAGACGTGCCTTCTGCCGTAGGCTTCTGACACGCACGCCAAACTTTTCAAGCCGGGCATCCTTCATGGGAATAACATCGTGTCGCCCGTGCATACGATGAGTCTACAGCCGATGAGTAGCACCACGCCAAGTCGGTTAGCTGGGCGCAACTGGCGCACGCGCCGAATACGAATAACTCGAACCGTGGCCACTCAAATGGCTCGAAACCGACGGCATCCCGCTCTCCTACCACGTCGAGAAGAGGCGGTTCTCCAAAGACAAGACCCAATTAACCGTCAACGAATCCTCGACGCTCGCGGGCATCCCGTCCGAAGTCTTCGACTACCACCTCGGCAACCGCAGCGAGCTCGATTGGGTCATCGACCAATACCAGATCAGCACGGACAAACGCAGCGGCATCACCAGCGACCCCAACAACCCCGACGACCCCGAGTACATCGTCCGCCTCGTCGGCCAAGTCATCCGCGTCAGCGTCGAAACCGTCAAGATCGTCAATGCCCTCCCACCAGAATACAGCTCATGAGCCGCACTTAACTCGGCGAAATCCAACCCGACCACTGGCTCGGAGCATATGACCGAGATCGTCAATGTCTTGAACGTGTTGGCGAGTCCCGCTATACGCTCCCAAGCTTCGGCGACGGCGACCCCGGCTTGAACGCCGACAAACAAGTCGCCAAATCACTATCCGCCACGCAAGCCGACAGCGAATGCGTTTAATCGGCAGACGAACTTTCCTTGTCGAACAAAGCCCGCCTTGCTCAATCTGTGTCCATCTGAGTAATCTGCGGCAAAACCCTTGGCGAACTTTGGCGGTTCGACCTCTTCCTGGCTTCTCTCGCCTCCCACATGGCCAATTCCGACCCCTGGAAATGCGGTCGCCAAATCCGATACTGTACGGGTGAATAGAATAGGAAGCCGGCAGCTCTAAGCCATCATCCGTCAGCCAAGCGGCCCGACGGCCCCATTCACGCTGCGCGACACTCCTGACACCTGACCCCCTGACACCACACACCGCATCCGGACACTGTGATTTTTGGAACTTCACCTATGAGGCGCGAATTCGAGCATTTTTGGAACGTACAGTGGGCGGAATTGCCTGGTTTTTCTAGCTCTGCCGCCGAAGGGCGTGTGACAATGAACGTGATTTTTGGAGCACCGAATCGTGTTTCGCGAACGTGTTCCAAAAATCCAAAATTCCCAGTCCCCAGTAATCCGTCCCCAATCCCCAGCCCCCAAAAAACCTGGCGAGTTCGAGCGAAACCTGGCGAGTTGGGAAAAACACCGGGGTTTTCCCAACTCGCCAATCCCCAGTCCCCAGCCCCAGCCCCCAGCCCCCAGTCCCCAGTCACCCCTCCACCTTCCCCCCATTATGCCGATAGATCAGCACGTTCACTTTTTCGAGCGTCACCAGGCCGTCGCTGACCATTTCGTCGAGCTTCGGCAGGAACTCGTTGATGCGCTCCGATTTGTCGACGATCTCGATGACCATCGGCAGGTCTTCGGAGAGACGCAAAATTTTGACCGTGTGGATCAGGCTCGTGGCGCCGAAGCCGGCCATGCCGCGGATCACCGTGCAGCCGGCCAGTCCCTGTTCCCGCGCCGCGAGCAGGATCGCTTCGTGGAGCGGCCGGCCGTGCCAGTGGTCGCTCTCGCCGATCAGAATCCGCAACAAGTGGCCTTCACCTTCAATTTTCATGGTCCCGATCCTTCGCTAAAACAATTTGGCCAGCAGCCAGCCGGCCGTTACCGCCGCCAGACCGATCACCACGTTGGCCGCCACGTTGCCCAGAGCCAGGAGGTATTCGTTATCGCGCAGCAGCGCAAACGTTTCGTAGCCGAACGTCGAGAACGTGGTAAAGCCGCCCAGCATGCCGACCGTCAGCAGCAGCCGCACATTGGGCCCGAACAGCTGCCGGTACTCGACCAAACCGATCAGCCAGCCGATCACCAGGCAACCGAGCAGATTGACCGCCAAAGTGCCGAACGGAAACGACTCGCTGCCCGAATAGCGCTGGACCGCCCCGGCGAGCCAATAGCGGGCGATCGACCCCAGGCACCCGCCGATCGCGACGGCCAGATATTGGTTCATTTCCGCTCCTTTTCGCGCCGCCCGGCAACTGGCTCCTCCCGTTGTATCGAGCCGGCCGGGCCCGATCCAGGTTATCGCCTGCCGGCGGCCAGTGCTAGCATCCGACTTTGCCGCGCGGGGTACTCGCATTTTATGGGCTCGGCTGATGTTACCGATCTTAGCTGATAGCCGGATTCTCGGTCTGCAACTCCGCATCGAGCGGAAACGGTCGCAGTGCGCGCCGAGAGGCCGATGGGGCAGGAGTGGGGAGTCATGCAAATCGATCGCCGTCCAAATCGCGGGCCGTACCTGGCCGCGCTCGTCTGCCTGCTCACGCTTTGCCTGACGATCCCGCTTTATTGGCAGTCGCGAGCCGGACGCGGCGACAAGGACGAGCCGGCCGAGTACGAAGACGTCACGGCGACCATCGGACGGCCATTTCGTGCGCTTCAATCGCTATCCGAGCTTCGGACCACTTCGGCCGGGTGACGACTCCATCGACACGCTCGACGAGCTGCTGTTCCAGCTGGCAAGCCGGCCCGGCGGCATCACCAGCAACCAGCCGGACGTATTCATGGAGCTGCTCGGCTCGCCGGCCCCAGTCCAGGCCGATGCGGCCGAGCTGCCGTCCGGTGTGGTTTGGCAGTACCTGCGTGGCTTCCTGCACGAAGCGGGCCGCGGACTCGTCGAGATTGAACCGGGCGAGCATTTGGCGGCGGCACTCGTTGAGAGCTGCTATCCGTCATGACCGCGACGCCGCGGAGCGCTCGGTGCCGCAGCCGACGATTACACTCAAATTGACCAGCCCGAACGATCGCCTGGCGATGCTACCGCCGCGCGAGCCGCGAGTGGCCGAGGCAAACGTCGACGCTTTCCCGACGCCCTGGTGCCTGCCGGACGTGTTGGTCGAGCGGCTTGAAGTGCTCGCGGCCCATCCGTATTCGGCCGACTGGGCTCGCCAGACGATCGACGAAGTGCGGGCACTGACGCAGAGCGAGCGCCCGAGCGCGGCAGCGACTGCCGCGCGTCTCGAACGACTCCATACGCTGGCCGAACAGGCGTTTACCCTGGCCGAGGCGAGCGACGACGACTGCCTCCGTGCCGACCTGCTGCGGGCCCATTGGGGCCTCGCCCGGCGGCTGGAATGCTGGTCGCTGATGCGCGACATCGCGGTGGCGTCGGTGGCGGAGAATCGCTTCGCGGCCCGCGAGCCGTGGGACGAAACCAAGAGCGTGCTCATCGGACAGGGCACTCAGCCGGCCGACCTGCGTTCGCTCAGCGTCGACCTGGAAGCCTACGAGCGAAGCCGCTCGCCACGCCTGGCCCGGGCGATCCTCGAGCGGCAGCGATTACTGGCGCAGGCAAACGATTCCCGCGAACATGAGCTTGCCGACCAGATCGAACAGAATTACCGCAATGCCAACGTGAGGCTGGCGCTGTCGGCCGAGTTGCTCGAACGTTTCATTCCGAAGCAGCAGTCGGAAATGAGCCCGGTCCACGACCGCATCGTGGGCACGCCGGTTCGCGGCCAGTCGATCACCAGCTCCGAAAACAAGGTGAACCTCGAGCCCGATCCCGAGCGGTGGCACGTCAATCTGGAATCGGACGGAACGGTGGACTCCGACACGGTGGCCGACAGTGGCCAGGTCCGCCTGCACACGCTGGGCACGACGGCGTTCACCGCTGCGAAGTCGATCCTGGTCGAGCGCGACGGCGTCGAGCTGCACGAAAGCTCGGCCGACGCCCACAACACGAGCCGGCTGGTCGGCGTCCGCAGCGATTTCGATTGGATGCCGATCGTCGACGACGTCGTCCGCAACCGCGCGATCGACGAGTACCACCGCAAGCGGCCGCAAGCCAAGGCCGAGGTCGAGTGCAAAGTGGCGTATCGCGTCGAACAACAGCTCGACGATCGCGCGGGCCAGGCGGTGGACAAAGTGCAGAACGACATGCGCGACCAGGTGACCGGCCCGCTCGAATCGGCCGGCGTCGAACTCACGCCGATCGAGCTCTCGACGACCGCCCAGCGAGTGATCGCGCGGCTGCGCGTGGCGGGCGCGGAGCAGCTTGGCAGCCACACGCCGCGGCCCCGCGCTCCGGCCGACAGCCTGGCCAGCGTTCAAGTGCACGAATCGGCGCTGACCAACGCGGCGGTGAGCCTCGAGCTCGACGGCAAGCGGTTGACGGCCCCAGAGCTGCAGACGCTGATCCGCGAAAAGCTCTCGCGTTCCCAGCAGCCGACGAAAACGCTGGTCGAGGAAGACACCGTCTTCGAGTTTGCGGGACAAGACGCAGTGCGGTTCCGCTTTGCTGACGAGAAGCTGGAGTTGATTCTGTCGATGCGCGAGGTCAACCACCAGCATAGCCCCGTGCGTAATTTCCGCGTCCACGCGTTTTACATCCCGGAGCTTCACGGCCTGGAAGCCGAATTCGTCCGCAACGGGGCGCTGGGGATCGAAGGCCGGCTTCGCACCGGCGAGCGGGCCGCCATGTACTCGGTGTTCAACAAAGTGCTCACCGAAGACCGCAAGCTGCCGATCATCCGGCTGAACAATGCGAACGACGAGCGGCTCGCTGGCCTGATGATCACGCAGCTGGTTCTGGAAGACGGCTGGATCGGTCTGGCGATCGGCCCCAGCTCGCCGGAGCGCACCGCGGAACGCACGCGGATGCTGCGGTAGCACTCACGCGGCGGCTCACGCCACGCTTGGCACGCCGACCGGCTTTCTCGTCTGGTCGGCGACGGTCCAGGTGGGCAATTCGCAGAGCCCACCGCCGCAATAGAGATGGTGCCAGAGTTGCGTGGAGATGACGCCGGCCAGGCTCATGTCGAAGACGAAGCGACGGAGCGAATTGCCTCGCTGAGTTTGAATCATCGCGCGGGCCTGTTCGACGGCGCGCGGATCGAAGTAGCCGGTTGCCGCGAGCGACTCCGGACTCAGGAGCTGGTCGACCCAGGCGGGCCGCTGCGGTCCAAGAAAGGCCGTGCCCAGATTCGCGCGGAACATCACTTTGCGGCGGCTGCGCACTTGCCGCGGCGCAACTCGCTCCGCGACCTCGCGGAGCAGCCACTTGTCCGTGTTGCCGCGCAGCTTGTACTGCGGCGCGATCCGGCTGCAGAATTCGACAACTTTCTCATCGAGGAAGGGATAACGCCCTTCGGTCGAGGCGGTCCGCAGCGGGCGGTCGCCCTTGCCGGCGAGCAACAGGCCGGGCAGCATCACTTTATAGGCCGCGTAGAGCGATTGATTGAGTGGATGCCACCTGTCGATTTGCGGCGGCAGCGGCGGCAAATCTGCGTAGGCGGTAGCGGATCCGAGTCGGTCCCACATCGCGGGCGAGTATAACCGCTCGCGCGATTGGGCGATCAGCTCCCAGGAAATCTGCTGGGCGAAACGCACGCCCGCGGCTCCATGACCCTCGGCTCCATGAAATGGCGCCCGGTGAGCGCTGCCGCCGCCCACCAGCCGCGACGACATGAACCAGCAGACGAACCGCTCGATCGGGTTGCCGAGCAGATTCGAGATCGGCCGGCGCGGCGCCACTTGAACCAAGCATAGCCGGCCAGCGCTTCGTCGGCGCCTTCGCCGGTGAGGGCGACGACGTTTCCGGCCTGGCGGTTCGCCGCGGCGAGCTGGACCATCGCCGCGCAGGAAGTGTCCATGATCGGGCGCTTCGTTGGCGACGACCAGCCGCGGATAGGCGGCGCAGATGTCGGCGTCCGAGACGTTGACGACGCGATTCGGCGAGCCGAAAAACCGGGCCGATTCGGCGGCCTTGGCCCGCTCGTCGAGCGGACCGGTGCGGTCGAGCCCGATCGTGAACGACGGCAGCGGCTCGCCGCGCTCCTGGCAGGCGAGCGCGAGCACGACGGTCGAATCGAGCCCGCCGCTGAGATAACAGCTCACCGGCACTTCGCTGGCGAGCCGCCGTCGCACGGCGCCGCGCAACAGCTCTTCCAGCTCGGCCGCGGCTTGCGCTGGATCATTGAAGTGCTGCTCGGCGCCGGACTCTGGAAATTCAAGGTCCCAGTATTGATGGATGCTCAATTCGCCGTCCTTCACGACGGCGTAGTGCCCGGGCGGAAGCTGCCGAATGCCGGCAAAGCACGTCCGCTCGTAGGGCAGTGAGAAGAAATTGAAGAAGTAATCCAATCCGCGCGGGTCCGGCTCGGCGTCGATCATACCGGACGCCAGCAGGCCCTTGATTTCGGAGGACCACAGCAGCCAGCCGTCGCGCTGGGCATAGAACAGCGGCCCGATGCCGACGCGGTCCCGCGCGAGCATGAGCTTCCGCTCGCGCTGATCCCAGAGGGACACGGAGAATTGGCCTTCGGCTTTAAGAAAGACCCGTTCGCCGAGTTCTTCGTAGAGGTGGACCCAAGCCTCGGTGTCGCAGCGCGTGGCGAGCCGGTGTCCGCGCGAGGAGGCCACTGCGGAGATCCGGATAATCGTAAAGTTCGCCCTCGAAGGCGACCCAGACGTCGCGCGATTCGTTGGCGAGCGGTTGCCGGCCGCCCGCGACGTCGATGATCGCCAGCCGGCGAGTGGCCAGTGCGACGCCGGGCTCGACGTGAATCTGT
This sequence comes from uncultured Planctomycetota bacterium, assembly GCA_963808175.1. Classification (GTDB taxonomy): domain Bacteria; phylum Planctomycetota; class Planctomycetia; order Pirellulales; family Lacipirellulaceae; genus DASYDU01. Next base: position 148,803 of record CAWEEU010000003.1, read on the forward strand.
TCATCATCCGGCCCGCGATGCGCGATCGCCGCCGTCATGCGCAACAGTCGATCGGTCGGAAATTGCCGCCGTCCCGATAGATCGACTGCGCCTGCGATCCCGCACATTAGATAGCCCCTGCAAGATGTCCCTTCATTGCCGTCCGACTCAAGAGAGCAGACCAATGCTCGCGAGCCGTCCATAATACAACAGTCGTTGGGCCAACGGGATGGGGAGCAGGCAAATTGGTTGCTCCGCGTCTTTGGCGACTCTAAAATGACCACTTTGAGCGGCGATCCAGCACTCCCAGAAAAGTCCATCTCACGATGCGTTGGCCGTTGCGATATCAAATCATGGTGCCGATGGCCGCAGTCATGTTGCTGGCGGTAATGTTTGTCGAGGGGGTCGGAGCGTTTTTGGCGGTTCGAGATACCGAGTCTCAAATCGCCGAGCAGATTCGCGAGGTGGGCCGGATTGCCGCCGAGGCCAATTTTCCGCTCACCTCGCACGTCTTGCGGCAGATGAAGGCACTGTCCGGCGCCGAGCTGATCGTCGTCGACGGTCGGGGCATTCCCATCGCGACGAGCGGACCAACGGCCAGCGCCGACGAACTCTCCAACGGCGATGCTCGCGGCGATCGCACGTTGCTAGCGGGGAGCGACCGCGTCGAGCTCGACGGACACAGTTATTTTCACACTGTCGTTTCGACCCGCGCGGCGGTGGGTGACGGTTCGTCGCGGCTGCATATCTTGTTTCCCGAAGAGGAATACCAGCGGGCGTGGCAACGGGAGGTGTTTCCGCCACTGGGATTTATGGCGGTAGCGCTGCCGATCGTGTTGGTGTTGTCGCACTTCACTGCCTCGAGGATCGCCGCCCGTGTGGGCCGGCTGCATCAGCAGGTCGACCGGATCGCGGACGGCGACTTTCACCAATTCGCGCTTCCGGACGGGGACGACGAGATTCGCTCGCTGGCCGGGGCCGTAAATCGGATGGCGGCGATGCTCGCCGGTTACGAGAAGGAAGTGCGCCGCACCGAACGGATGCGGACGCTGGCCCATCTGGGCGGCGGCATCGCCCATCAATTGCGAAATTCTGCCACTGGCTGCGCGATGGCCGTCGACTTGCACGCGGACGAATGCCCGCTCGGAGAGGCGTCGGAATCGCTGAGCGTCGCCAAGCGGCAATTGCGGCTGATGGAACAATATATTCAGCGATTCCTGCAGTTGGGAAAAGCCAGCGACGCCCCCGCCATGCAACCAATCGATCTTGCGGCGTTGATTGACGATCTGGTGCCGTTGGTCGAACCATCGGCCCGTCACGCCGGCGTCGACCTTGATGTGGAAGCGCCCCGACGGTGCTGCGACGGTCATGGGAAACGCGGAGCGGCTAGGTCAGACGTTGATTAATCTGCTCGTCAACGCGATCGACGCGGCAGCCCAAGACGTGCCGCCCGCGGGTTCCAAGGCCCGAGGTTGGCATTGCGTTGAGCACGAAATCGTCGGGTCGCATCGTCCTCACGATCTCGGACACTGGCCCCGGTCCGAGCGAAGGCGTACAACAGACGATGTTTGACCCTTTTGTGACAGGCAAGCCGGATGGAGTGGGGCTGGGTCTTTCGGTGGCTCGCGAAATCGTCGAACAGCACGGCGGCCAGATCTCCTGGCACCGTGCCAATGAGATGACGTTCTTTACCGTGGATTTTCCCCTCTCGATCGTGGAGGCTTGCCGTGTCGAAACTGCTGGTTGTCGATGACGAACAATCGATCTGCTGGGGACTGACGCGGTTGGGCGAGAGCCTCGGCCATGAGGTCGTCGCCGCGTCGAGCGCGGAGCAGGCCTTCCGCGAAGTCGATCGGCAGCGGCCCGATGCCGTGATCCTCGACGTGCGGCTGCCCGGCATGGACGGCCTGACGGCGATCGAGCGATTCCAGCAGCAGCTCGGCAGCGTGCCGATCATCGTGATCACGGCCTACGGCGACTTGCGGACGGCGGTCGAAGCGGTCCGTCGCGGCGCCTTCGATTACATTGCCAAACCGTTCGACGTCGACAAGGTCAAGGTCGCACTGGTGCGGGCCTTGGTAAGTGGGCGCGAGAAAACGGTCAACACGCCGGCGCCCTCGCGGGTGGAAGGCATGGTGGGCCGTTCGGCGGCGATGCAGGAAGTGTACAAGCGAATCGCGTTGGCGGCCGCGTCCGACGCCTCGGTGCTACTGGCGGGCGAAAGCGGCACGGGCAAGGAACTGGCGGCACGGGCGATCCATCGCTACGGCCACCGCGCGAGCGAGCCGTTCGTCGCGGTGAACTTCGCGGCGCTCGCGCCCCAGGCGGCCGAGAGCGAATTGTTCGGACACGTCCGCGGGGCCTTTGCCGGAGCGGACGAGGACCGCGTGGGCCGGCTGGTCCAGGCCAGCGGTGGGACCCTGTTCTTGGACGAGGTCTCCGAAATCCCGCTGCCGACTCAGGTCAAGCTGCTCCGTGCGCTGGAGCACCACGAGGTCGTACCGGTCGGCGCCAGCCATCCGGTTCCGATCGACTTTCGCGTGATCTCGGCGTCGCGGCACAATTTGATCCGATGTGCGAATGAGGCCCGCTTCCGGCACGATTTGTTGTTCCGGCTGGGCGCGTTTCAAATCGAGCTGCCCGCACTGAGAGAACGTCGCGAGGACATTGCAGACTTGGCCAGCTACTTCATCGAGCAATTGGCGAGCGGCGCCAACGAGCAGGTCGCGCGGCTCACAGCTCAGACGCTCGCCGAGCTGGAGCATCGGCCATGGCACGGCAACGTCCGTGAGCTGCGGCACGCGATCGAGCACGCCTTGATCGTGGCCCGCGGCCCGGCGATCCTGGTGGAACACTTGCCGCCGAGCGTGCCGGCGGCCGAGGCCGACGTGGCGGGCGACGTCGATCACACGATGGCGCTGGCCGTGCGGCGGTGGGCGGAGCATTCGCTGGACGATGCTTCGCTCAACGGCCGCGTCTACGACGAGTTGCTCGACAAGATCGAACCGCCGCTGTTGGACACCGCGCTGCGGAAACATCGGGGCCAGTGTGCCTCGGCCGCTCGGACGCTGGGCATTCACCGCACGACGCTCCGCAAGAAGCTCACGCGCCACGGCCTCGGCGAAGGCTCGGACGCCGAGGAATGACCGGCCATCCCGGCCTGGCGGCGGCTCCCGACGCGGTTTATTTCTGTTACAATGAACCGCAAATCGAGCGGGCTTCCGGCCGATCCGCAAGGTTTTGCCTTGACGAGACATCTAGAGATTAGCAAAGGGGGACGTCGTGCAACGACTCGAAGCGAGACTCTTTAGTCTGATCGTCCTTGCGGCTGTCGGCGTGCGGCCGCTCTTGGCCGCGGACGCGCCTCCCGATTGGGAGAATCCGGCGGTATTCGCCCGCAACACCGAGCCGCCCCACGCGACGTTCTATCCCTTTGCCGACGAACCGGCGGCGCTCACGGGCCGACCGAGCGACAGCCCCTGGTACCATTCGCTCGATGGGAAGTGGAAGTTCCGCTGGTCGAAAACGGCGGACCGAGCGGCCCAAGGATTTCTACAAGCCGTCGTACGACGTTTCCGGCTGGGAAGAGATCAACGTGCCGGCGAATTGGGAGTGCGAGGGATACGACTCGCCGATCTATACCAACATTCGCTATCCCCATCCGCCGCATCCGCCGAAGGTCGGTAGGCTGTGGCAGCCCGTGGGTTCTTATCGCCGCACGTTCGAGCTCCCCGCCGATTGGCAGGGGCGCGAAACGTTCCTGCATTTCGACGGGATCATGAGCGCCGGGTACGTCTGGGTGAACGGCGAAATGGTTGGCTACCACCAGGACAGCATGACGCCGGCCGAGTTCAACATCACCAAGTATCTCCATCCCGGCCAGAATGAAGTAGCGGTGGAAGTCTACCGCTGGAGCGACGGCAGCTATTTGGAAGACCAGGACATGTGGCGGCTTTCGGGCATCTACCGCGACGTGTACCTCGTATCCCGTGCACCGGCCTATATCCGCGATTTTTTCGTGCGGACCGATTTCGATAAAGAGTATCGCGATGCCGAGCTGAAATTGAACGTGAGCGTGAGGAATCTCGGGCAGGACGCGGGCAAATTCTCGGTGCGGGCGAAATTGTTCGACGCGGACGGCAAGCCCGTTCCCGACGGCGCGCTCGATATCCCGCTCCAGGTTGCTGCCGGCAAGGAGACGACGGTCGACCGCGAGCTGACGGTTCGCAAGCCGCTTCATTGGACCGCCGAAACGCCAAACCTATACCGCCTCGTCCTGACACTCAACGACGCCGATGGCAAGGCGATCGAATCGGTTGCGACCCGAGTGGGCTTCCGTGAAGTCGAGATCCGCGGCGACCGCTTCCTGGTCAACGGCGTGCCCGTGCTCTTGCGCGGCACGAACCGCCACGAGCACGATCCGGACCATGGCAAGACGGTCTCCGAAGAGCGGATGATTCAAGACATCAAGCTGATGAAGCAGAACAACTTCAACGCGGTGCGGACGTCGCATTATCCGGATCATCCCCGCTGGTACGAGCTATGCGATGAATACGGCATCTATCTGATCGACGAGGCGAATCTCGAATCGCACGAATTGAAGGACGGCGGCAACAGCCTGCCGGGCAACCGGCCGGAGTGGTTTGCACCGTGCGTCGCCCGCATGGTCGCCATGGTCCAGCGCGACAAGAATCACCCGTCGATCATTTTTTGGTCGCTAGGCAACGAGGCGGGCCGTGGTCGCACGTTTGAACTGATGCGCAAGGCGGCGCTGGCGATCGACGACACGCGGCCGATTCATTACCAGGATGGAAATCAATATGCGGACGTGATCGGCATGTTCTATCCCCGGCCGGAGACGCTGGAACGCGTGGGGCAGGACAACCGCGACAAGCGGCCAGTCGTGCTGACCGAATACGCCCACATGATGGGCAACTCGGGCGGCAACTTTGCCGAGTATTGGGAGGTGATGGAGCGGTATCCGAAATTTGCCGGGGCGTTCATTTGGGATTGGGTCGATCAGGGGCTGCGCCGCCACACGGGCCGCGAAGAAGAGTATTGGGCCTACGGCGGCGACTTCGGCGACAAGCCGAACGACACCAATTTCTGCTTCAACGGCCTGGTGAGCGCCGACCGCGTCCCCAATCCGCACCTCTACGAAGTGAAAAAGGTTCAGCAGTGGGTCAAGTTCGCGGCGGTCGATGCAGCCGCAGGCAAGATTCGCATCACCAACAAATATGAGTTTCAGGACCTGAGCCAATTCGAGCTGAAGTGGCGGCTCGAAGGCGACGGAAAGCTACTCGAGGAGGGTCAGCAGCCGGCGCCGGATCTGGCGCCTGGCAAGTCGGCGACCGTGACGCTGCCGATTCACATGCCGGCCGCCGGCGAATATGGCGAAGTGTTTCTCACCGTCGAGCTTGCGCTCAAAGCGGCGACCAACTGGGCCCCGGCGGGGCACGTCGTCGCCTGGGAGCAGTTCGCCGTGCCGTACGAGGGCAAGGCGGTCGAACCGGCCGCCGCGCCCAAAGCGGTCGTGTTCAACAAAGGGGCAAACCGCATCTCGGTCCGGGCCGGCGCGACGGCGTACGTCTTCGACACCCGCCGCGGCGAATTGGTGCAGATCATCGCAGCCGGCGAGCGACTCCTCGCGCGTCCGCTGGAGCCGAATTTCTGGCGGGCGCTGAACGACAACGAAGTCCGCGGCGGCATGGACGGCAACGCTTACTTGTGGAAGACGGCGGCGGCAAACCGCCGGCTCGAATCGATCGACGTCGAACAACAAAATCCGCAGACCGTGGTCGTCACCGTTCGGCAGCGATTGCCCGTCTGGAACTCGTCGTACGTCAACAAGTACACGGTCCGCGGCGACGGTGCGCTCGAAGTTTCCGCGACGCTCGAGAGCGAGCAGGATCTGCCCGAGTTGGTCCGTTTCGGCATGCAACTGGGCCTGCCGCGAGAGTTGGATCAGGTTGCCTGGTTCGGCCGCGGGCCGCACGAGTCGTATTGGGACCGCAAGACGAGCGCTGCGGTGGGACTCTACGAAAACACGGTGGCGGGACTGCACTACGCCTACGGCCGCCCCCAGGAAAACGGCAACCGCACCGACGTCCGCTGGGTTACGTTCACCGACAAGCAGGGCAAGGGCCTGAAAGCGTTGGGCGAGCCGCTGCTCGACTTCAGCGCATCGGAGTACACTCAGGACCAACTCGAACGGGCCCAGCACGACTACGAGCTGACTCCGGCTGGTTTCATCACCGTGAACCTCGATTGGCGGCAGCGAGGCGTGGGCGGCGTGAACTCCTGGGGCGAGCACACGTTGCCCCAGTACACGATCCGCGGCAAGCACTTCGAGTACCAGTTTCTGATCCAGCCGATACGAGGTAAATGATCGCATGGCGAATTTGCTCGACTCGTTGGTTGCGAGCACGTCGCGGCGTTTTCGCGATCGCTACAATGAGCCGCCGCGGTGGGTCGTCGCCGCGCCGGGCCGAGTGAATCTCATCGGCGAGCACGTCGACTACAGCGACGGCTTCGTGCTGCCGATGGCGCTCGACCGCTATACCGTGATTGCGGCGGGGCCGGCGGCCGGCGAGCAGGCGAACTTCTCCAGCGATCGAGCGGACGAAGAGGCGATGGTCTCGCTTGCCGCTCCGAAGCGGCACGAGAATCGCGGACACTGGTCGAATTACGTGGCCGGCGTGGTGGCCGGGTGCCTCTCGCGCGGCATGAGGCCGGACGGGTTTCGCGCGGCGATCGGCTCCGACGTGCCGCTCGGTGGCGGTCTTTCGAGCAGCGCCGCGCTGGAGGTCGCCACCGCCACGCTCATCGAGGCGATGACCGGCGTAACGCTCGATCCGGTCGCCAAGGCCCTGCTTTGCCAACAGGCCGAGCACGACTTTCCGGGCATGCCCTGCGGCATCATGGATCAATTCGCCTCGACGCTTTGCGAGGCCGACCACCTGATGCTGCTCGATTGCCGGTCGCGGCAGGTGGAGGCGATTCCGTTTGCCGACCCCGCGGTCACTGTGTTGATCGTCAACAGCAACGTGAAGCACGAGCTCACGGGCGGCGAGTACGCCGAGCGGCGCGGACAATGCGAGGCCGCGTCGCGCAAGCTCGGCGTTTCCTCGCCCCGCGATGCGACGATGGACCAACTGGAGGCCGCCCACGACCAGCTCTCGCCGCTGGAGTACCGCCGGATGCGGCACGCGATCAGCGAAATCGCCCGCACTGCCGAGGCCGCCGAAGCAATGAAGGCGGGCGAATTGGTGGAATTCGGCCGGCTGATGGGCGCGAGCCACGCCTCGCTCCGCGACGATTACGAAGTCAGCTGCGCGGAACTCGATCTCTTGGTGAAGCTGGCGGATGGCATCGGCCGCGCGGGCGGCGTTTACGGCTCGCGGATGACCGGCGGCGGCTTCGGCGGCTGCACGGTGAGCCTGGTCGAGACGGCCCGCGTCGAAGAAGTGGGCCGGCAAATCGCGGCCGCCTACCAGCGCGAAACGGGCATCGAGCCAACCGTGCTCACGAGCCGCCCGTCGCGCAGGGCGCACGTGATCACGTCGCTCTGAGCCGTTTTCAGTTGACGTGCGTCGTCGGGCTGGCGATATTGGCAACTTCTGTCGCGAGACGATCGTCTGGCAACAACACGCGGACCCGGTCGGCCATTGCGGTGGCGGCCCCTTACCGAGGACAGCTATGGACCTCTATATCCTGCTCGACGTGGTGGTCTTTTTTGGGTTTATCATCGCCGTCATCGCGTCGGCATCGGGATGAGCCGCGGCGAGACCGACAGCGAAGACTATTTTCTGGCGGGGCGCGGGCTGAGTTGGTGGCTGATCGGCTTCTCGTTGATCGCGGCCAACATCTCAACGGAGCAGTTCATCGGCATGTCGGGGCAGGCCGCCAGCTACGTCGGCTTGGCAATCGCCAGTTACGAATGGATGGCGGCAATCACGCTGGTGTTTGTGGCGTTCTTCTTCTTGCCGAAGTTTCTTTCCGCAGGCATCTACACGATTCCCGAGTTCCTCGAATACCGCTTCAATCACGCGGCGCGCATCGTGATGTCGCTCATGATGATGCTGATCTACATCGGCGTGACGCTCGCTGCAGTAATCTATTCCGGCGCGCTGACGGCGGACGTGGTCTTTGGCGGCCATCCCGTGTGGGGTGGTTTCGAGGTCACGCTTACGAATGCTTCCTGGATCATTGGCATCCTGGCCGCGGTTTACGTTGTCGCAGGCGGTTTGAAGGCGTGCGCCTGGGCCGACCTGCTCCAGGGCTCCGCGCTGATTCTCGGCGGAGCGATCGTAACCTACCTGGCCTTTCAAGCGCTGGGGAAAGCTGACCCTGCTGCCGATCGGCCTCGCTGCGGAGCACGCCGGCACCGGTGCGATCGCACGATTTCACGAGCTGAACAGCGACAAGCTGCACATGGTCCTTCCGGCGACCGATACGATCCTGCCATGGACGGCGCTCGCGCTCGGTTTGTGGATTCCCAATCTGTACTACTGGGGTCTCAACCAATACATCACGCAGCGCACGCTCGGAGCCCATTCTCTGGCAGCCGGCCAGAAGGGCGTCGTGTTCGCCGCCGCGATGAAGCTGATCATCCCCTTTATCATCGTGATTCCGGGCATGATCGCGTTTAATCTGTTCGCGCCGGAGATGAAGGAACAGGCGGCGGCGGCCAACCAGACCGTGCTCGACAAATTGACGGCGGGTCAAAGCAATCCGCAAGCGGCGAAAATCGCCTTTGATTTCGACGCGGATTTCGCCCTGCTGCAGACCGACGTGGCTGGGCAAATCGTCACCTTCAATCAGGCGGTTGCCGGCATGGAGGCAACCCATCCGACAAAGCCAGACGATCTCGTGACTCAAAACGCGGCCGCGCTCGCAACGATTAAGGCTAAAAACGCCGATCAACCGACCGATCAACAAGTTGTCGTCCAGAGGCGATTAACCGGCTACAAGTACGATTCGGCGTTCGCGATGTTGCTCAAACAGCTGGTGCATCCCGGCATCCGTGGGTTTGTTTTGGCGGCGCTGCTGGGGGCGGTCGTCAGCTCGCTGGCCGCGATGCTCAACGCATCGTCCACGATTTTCACGATGGACATCTACAAGCAATATCTCAACCCGGGCGCGTCGCAAACCAATTTGGTCGCCGTCGGCCGGCTATGCGTGGTATTGTTCACCGCGGTCGGCTGCTGGATCGCTCCGCAACTCGGCAACCCGAAATTCCAGGGGATCTTCACCTACATCCAGGAGTTTCAAGGATTCATTTCGCCCGGCGTGCTGGCGGTGTTTCTCTTTGGCCTGTTCATACACCGGCGCCGACGGGCGTGCGGAGTCGTCGGATTGTTGATCTGTCCAGTTGTCTACGGTGCGCTCAAGCTGACCATGCCGGACATGGCGTTCTTAAACCGGATGGCTCTGACGTTCGGCGCGGCGCTGGCGGCGCTCGCACTGATGACGGTTGTAATGCCGCTGAAGGAGCCGGTGACCTTGCCGCAGCAGACAAAGATCGAATTGATCGGCTCACCCGGCGCGAAATTCTGGGGCGTCGTCGTGGTGATCGCCACGCTGGCGCTGTACGGAGTATTTTTCTGACCCAGCCGGTCAGTTGCCACCGGCCGCGGCCGTGGCTGCGGGCTCGGCGGCGTATGAGAGGCCGAAGCCGAAGGGGAATAGCGGGTCGTACTTCGCGTCGCCCACGTTGATGGGAATCTGGTCCACCGATTTGGGCCAGGTGAACGAGAGTTTGCCGGTGGGGGCGTAGTCGCCGAACAACACGTCGGCGACGCCTTCGCCCTCGGTGCCGGGGAGCCAGGCAGCGACAATCGCGTCCGCTTCATCAAGAATCGGCTCCAGGATGAGTGGCCGGCCGGAGATCAGCACGACGACGACCGGAATCCCGGCCGCCTTCATGTTTTTGAACGCGGCGACGTCTTCGTCGGCCAGGGCCAGATCGGCCGAGTCGCCGTTTCCTTCCGCATAGGGCGGCTCGCCAATCACCAACACGCCGACGTCGGCCCCCTGCGCGCCGCTGCCGTCCTTGGCATAAGTGACCTTGGTGTTTTGGGCGACGGCGTCCTTGATGGCTTCGAGAATCGTGGTGCCGCCGGTAGTGACGTTGCCGCTTTCCCCCTGCCACTGGATCGTCCATCCGCCGCACTGATTGCCAATGTTGTCGGCGCTCTTGCCGCCGACGTGAATTCGGGAGGCGGTCTTGGCGAGCGGCAGCACGTCGCCGTCGTTCTTCAGGAGCACGAGCGACTTGCGCACCGCCTCCCGGGCCACCGCCCGATGCTCGGCCGAACCGAACGACTTGTGCAAGCTGCGATCCGCCAACTGCGAGCGATTCTTGTCCAACAATCCGGCCGCCGCCTTGACGCGCAAGATCCGCGTCACCGCGTCGTCGATCCGCGACGTCGGCACGCGACCTTCGTGGACCAGATCCAGGAGCGTCTCATAGAACTGCTTGTAGGTGTTGGGGGCCATCGCCATGTCCATTCCGGCGTTCACCGAGATTTCGACGGCCCTTTTGTAATCGGGATCGATCTGGTCGATGGCGTTGTAATCGGAGATGACGAAGCCCTGGAAGCCGAGTTCATTCTTGAGCACGTCGGTGATCAGGAATTTGTTGCCGCTGCACTTGACGCCGTTCCAGCGGCTGTACGAGGGCATAACGGTGCCGACGCCGGCCTCGATCGCCGCCAAGTAAGGCGCCAGGTGGATCCGGCGCAGGGTCGCTTCGTCGACCTGGGTGTCGCCCTGGTCGAGCTTCATTCTGACGCGCCCGCCGGGGCGATCATTGCCAAAGGCGGTGGTCCCCTGCTGATATTCGCCGGTCTGGGCGGTGGTGCCTCCGTCGCCGACATAGTGTTTGGCGCACGCCACGACGGACAATGGATCGCTCAGCCGCTCGCCTTGCAGTCCGCGGACCATCGCCTCGCCGAGCTCGGTAACCACCTCTGGCTCCTCGGCAAAACCCTCATAGGTGCGGCCCCACCGCTCGTCGCGCGGCACGGTGACACAAGGAGCGAACGTCCATTGAATCCCGGTGGCGCGAATCTCCTCCGCGGTGACACGCCCTACCTCTTCGACTAACTGCGGATCGCGCGTGCAACCCAGTCCGATGTGGTGCGGGAAGATGACGGCCCCGATCACGTTGTTGTGCCCGTGCACTCCGTCGATGCCATAGAGAATGGGAATGCCGAGCCGCGTTTTTAGGGCCCACTTCTGGCAGAGGTCGTACGCGTCGGTCCAAGCGTCGAGGCTGTTTCCAGCGTCGGGGTCGGAACCGCCGCCACTGAGCACCGAGCCGACGTGATACTTCTCGATGTCTTCCGGGTGCTCCTTGAGATAGCCCAACTCGGGCTGTGTCATTTGTCCAACCTTTTCCTCGAGCGTCATTCGTTCGACGAGCGGCCGGATCTGGTTGTCATACGAAGAATAGGACTTCGGCTCCGCCGCGACGATCCACCCAGCCGGCGCCAGCAGGATCAGCAGGGCAACGAGCGAGGTCCGTCCAACCGAGTACAAGCCGACGTCCAGCAGCTTCGACATCAGAGGTTCCTTCTTGGCGAGCGATGATTGGCGGCGAGGATTCGGATAAACCTCTATTTTGACCTGTTTTGGTCGACCGGGCAACTACGGGAAAAGCGGGATTTGTCGCGGCTGCGATTGAGCCTGGAAGCATCGCCGACCTATGATGAGCGTTCGTGATCCGCCGCCGGGGGCTTTTTGAAACTGTTCCCAGCGAAGGTTCGGCACGCAACCGTCGCGTGATTGAGGCCCTTGGTAAACGGGAGCAAAACGATGGCGCAACCGCGGTTTTTGGACGATCCGGCCTTTAAGGCATTGCGTTTGGGCGATTTTGAGGAATTCAACCGGCGGGTGACAGGACAGAAACTTATCGACTTCTCGGACGCCGACTTGCGCGGCGTCGACTTCCGCGGCGTTGCGGACGTGAGTCGAATCACCGTCCGCGGTGCGTACCTCCGCGACGCCGACCTCCGCGGACTCGATCTTCGCGGCTGGGACATGGAGGGCTGTTCGCTCTACCACGCAAAGATTAGCGGCGCGTTTTTGCCGGTCAACCTATCGCCGCAGGAGATCAGCAATAGCGTTCAGCTCGGCACGCGGATGCGGACCAAGGTTTGAACGGTGGATCCGCCAAGTCTGGGTCTGCATCGGCCAATGGCCAGCTCAACGGGGCCGCCGGTGCGGGGCCGCCGCAAATCTCCCCAGCAATTACGCTTTCCTGGGAAAAGACCGAGATTTTGCGCAACGAATATGCTGACATCTTGTCGGGCCGCAATTAGAATGTGGCTTTCAGACGCGACACTGTCGGTCGATAGTGTGCAAATCAACACGTGAAATTACGTGTTCTTTTCAGAACCGGATTCCAGCCCATGGTTCCCGCGGCTAGTCCAAATACCGAATTTCCCCCGCGATCGTTACGCGCGGAGGCTGATCCAGTTCGGACGTCGAGCGCGGTGAATAGCGGAGGCACGCGGTCGTTTCTGTGGGAGCAATTGCCCTTTCTAGCGGTGGCGGTCCAGTTTGGCCTGATCGTGCTGTTGGTGCTCGGCTTCCATCTGGAGAGTCTCACGTTCGGACGACTGATCGTGCTGATCTACGCTGGATTCTTGCTGCACCACTATTTGCCGCCGCGATACAGACTACCGTTTTTTGCACTCTTCTCGCTGGCCGGAACGATGGCCGTTGCCCACTTTGAGATGGGCTCAGTCCTGATCATCGTCGGACTAGGGTTGATTGCGGTCTGCCACCTGCCGATTCCGTTTTGGAGTCGAGTCGGGCTTCTGGGTATAGCGGGCCTGGGGCTGGCTGTCGCACGATTCTATTCCGAGCTAGTCCCGGCGCTCGACGGGATGTGGGCGATCCTCGGATCGATGTTCATTTTTCGAATGCTGCTTTATTTGTACGACCTGAAGCACGGTACTGCACCGTTCAGTCCGGCGCGAGCCGTGGCCTACTTTTTCATGGTGCCGAACGTCTGTTTTCCACTTTTTCCGGTGGTCGACTACAAAACGTTCTGCAGCACACATTACAACGACGACGCCATCAGCATTTATCAATTGGGCGTGCGCTGGATGATGCGGGGAATCGTGCAGCTGCTCGTTTACCGGGTAATCTATCACTTTGCGACGCTCAACATCGACGACGTGAACAACTCCCGGCAGGTCGCCGAGTACATGGTGGCGACTTATTTGCTCTACCTGCATGTGTCTGGCCAATTCCACTTGATTGTGGGATTGCTCCACATGTTTGGTTTCAACCTTCCCGAGACTCATCATCGCTACTTGTTAGCGTCGAGCTTCACCGACTTTTGGCGGCGGATCAACATCTATTGGAAGGACTTCATTATGAGGCTCTTCTTTTATCCCGCGTTTTTCGTGCTGAAAAGACTTGGCACGTTGCGGGCGATCGCCGTGGCCACGCTCGGCGCGTTTGTTGCCACTTGGGCGCTGCACACCTGGCAATGGTTTTGGTTTCGAGGCCGGTTCCTCTTCAACAGCCTGGACATCGCGTTTTGGAGCGTGCTGGCTTTGTTGGTGGTGGCCAACGCCGTCTACGAAGCAGTGGCCGGACGAAGACGGTCGCTCTCGAAACCCCAGCTCGATTTTTGGGAGCGGATGCGAATCGGGCTCAAGACGATCGCGACCTTCGTCGTCATCTGCACTCTTTGGACGCTCTGGTCGGCTCAGTCGTGGGGCGAATTGCAGGTCCTGGCCGAGGCCGCATCCAACACTTCGTGGCGCGACGCCGCAATGATCGTCAGTGGCCTGGTCTTGCTGGGCATCGCTGGCGTCCTCTGGGGCGGGTCCTTGCCCGAGACTACCCAGGTAACTTCTGAAAAAGCCCGCGGCACGCTTTCCAACTTCTGGCGCTCCGTGGCACTCACCAGTGCAGTTGGCCTCGTGATTTTGGCTCTGGTGCCTGTGTGCCGCGGCCTCGACTCACCTTTTTCCATGGGGCTGCTGGCGACTCTGCGCGAAGATCAAATGAACGCACGTGACGTGAATTTGCAGCGGCGCGGCTATTACGAAGAGCTGGATTTGGTGCGCGCCAATTATCGAACCTGGGGTCGGGCGTTCGTGCAACCCGACGATTGGAGCGATAAACGCATGTTTCGAAAACGGAACGATTTCCTCGAGATCGACTACACGCCTTCCGCGTCGGGAATCCTCCGCGGCACTCCCGCCACGACGAATCGATGGGGAATGCGCGATCGCGACTACGAGAAGGAAAAGCCTGGCGGCACCTATCGAATCGTACTACTCGGTTCATCCCACGAGGTAGGTGCCGGGGTGAAAGATGGAGAAACGTTCGAGAACCTGGTGGAAGACCGGCTCAACCAGTCTTCGCCGCAAGCTAACGGTATTCGATACGAAATATTGAATCTTTCATTCGGCGGTCACGGAGTGCTGCAAGAGCTGGTGCGACTGGAAAGAGAGGCTTTCGATTTTGCGCCTGATGGAGTGATTTTCGCCGTGAACTCCATGGATAGCGATTTGGACCTGAGTGATCTCATCCTGGCGTTGCAGCCGAATGCAGATATTCCCTACGACTACATCAAACAGATGTTCCAGCAGGCCCGAGTCGATGCCGACCTTCAGACGCCGGTCGCCAGGCACCGACTGCGGCCTTACGTTCCGGAAGTGCACCGCTGGGCGCTCAAACGGGTTGTGGACGAATGTACGCGGCGAGATGTGCGTGTCTGGGGATTTTATCGTCCTTCGGCAATCGACCTTGCGAGAAATCGAGGAGAGCGGTGCCGAGAAATTCTCCGCGCTGCTGAAGAGGCGGGCCTCGAAGTCATCGACCTTTCCACGGTCTTTGATTCGATCGTCGATCGCAATACATTGGTGCTGGCGCCTTGGGATGATCATACCAATGCGCTGGGGCACAAATTGCTGGCGGACGGGCTCTACGTCGAGCTGTCGCAAAGACTGTGGGGGCCGACTGATCGTCGCGAGGGGCGAGTAATCGGCGGCGGCGTTCAAGATTAATCATCGAAACCACCAGAGCAAAACAAATGAACGACGCAGAGATCGAGTCGATTGTTAAGACCTATGTGCTGAAAGAATTCCTGCCGGGAGAGGATCCTGCAGCGCTGACCGACTCCGTAGAACTCATCAGCACAGGCATCCTGGATTCCATCGCCGTGCTTCGGCTGGTTACGTTCTTGGAAGAAAAGTTTGGAATTCGGATCGAGGCCTACGAAACCGGGATGGAGAATCTAAATACTGTGGCCGACATAACCCGGCTCGTGAAATCGAAGCTCGCGAAATGAGCATTCGAACCCACGGGCATGTGCGAGATACCACCGACATGTTGTATGCGTTCCGTGACAATTCGACGATCGCCGCGAATGCCATTTCGTCAAGCTCATGACCCCCGCGCTCTTTCAATATCTGGATCATTCGGCCGAGAGATTCCCCCAGCGTGTCGCGATCGAGGAATCCAACGGCAGTGTGATTTCCTACTCGGATCTTGCCCGTCTTTCGAACCTTACACGCGATCGGCTGAGGAGACTGGGGGTTGAGCCCGGCGACCGAGTTGGCATTTGCATGAGGAAGTCGGCCGATGCGGTCGCCGCGATGTTCGGCATTATGAAGGCCGGTGGTGCGTATGTTCCTGTCGATCCATCGGCGCCCGCGGCACGCAGCGCGTACATCTTCCAGAATTGTGACGTTAAGGTCGTTATCGTCGAGCAGCGGCTCGCTGGCCGACTGCAGGCTGAATTTACCTCCATCGGATTCGCCCCCAAGCTGATCGCCCTCGATGAAGTGGGAGCCGGCGCAGGATTGCAGCAGGCACTAGATTTGCTCAACACGCATGACGCGGCGCCGCCATTCCCGGACGAGTGCGCCGATTCCGCGGAGCTCGCTTACATTCTGTACACATCCGGTTCGACAGGTCGCCCGAAAGGGGTGATGATTTCGCACGGCAACGCCACGTCCTTCGTCGACTGGTGCTCGGAAGTCTTTCGGCCGAACGAAGCGGATCGCTTTTCATCCCATGCTCCGTTCCATTTCGACCTATCGATTTTCGACGTTTACGTCTCGCTCATGCAGGGCGCGACGATGGTTATCGTCGATGAGCAGCTGGGCAAGGACCCCGTGCGGCTCGCTCCGTGGATCGCCGAAAAGCAGCTCACGATTTGGTATTCGGCGCCGTCAATCCTGAGCATGCTGGCCCAATTTGGCAAGCTCGATGAGCACGACTACTCGTCGCTGCGGACCGTCCTGTTTGCCGGCGAGGTCTTTCCGATCAAGTACCTCCGACTATTGAAGTCGCTCGTGCCGCACCCGCGCTATTACAATCTGTACGGCCCCACGGAAACAAACGTCTGTACCTGGTGTGAAGTTCCCCGCGAGATCCCGGAATCCCAGTCCGAGCCGGTTTCGATCGGGCGGCCGTGCGCGCATTGCCGAGCACTGGTCGTCGACTCAAGCGGTGCCGCTGTCGCACCGGGCGAAGAAGGTGAACTGTGCATTGCCGGCCCAAGCGTGCTGCAAGGTTATTGGAGTTTGCCCGAACAAACGGCGGGCGCGTTTCTCACCGGCCGCGACGAGCGCTGGTATCGTACTGGCGACGTCGTTCTCGAGCAGCCCGACGCAACCTATCGGTTCCTAGGACGGCGTGATCGGATGGTCAAGAAACGCGGCAATCGAATCGAGCTAGGTGAAATCGAGGCAGCCCTCTATCGTCATCCGACCATCAACGAGGCCGCTGTCATTGCGCTTTGCGGCGACGATGGCGACGTACGGATCAAGGCCTTCGTGACCACGCGCGATTCGGCGCGATTGTCGATCATCGAGCTCAAGAAATTCTCTGCCGACAACTTGCCGCTGTACATGGTGCCGGACCTGTTTCGATGCCTCGAATCGCTTCCCAAGACGTCGACCGACAAAATCGACTACCAAAAGCTCAAGGAGCTGTCCTGATGGATTTCTCGATCAGTCCGGAGCAACAAGCAATTCACAATGAAATCGTGAATTTCGCCCAACGCGAGCTGAATGACGGGACGCGGCATCGAGATCAGGCCGGGCTGTTCGACCGAAATCTGTGGAGAAAATGTGGCGATGTGAAGTTGCAGGGACTAGCCGCACCGCCCGAGTTCGGCGGACGTGGGTTCGATTCGCTCTCGACGGCGATGGCCTTAGAGGCGCTGGGATACGGTTGCTTCGACGGCGGGCTGGTGTTTGCCCTGGCGGCGCACCTGTTGGCAGTCGTGGTGCCCATCTGGAAGCATGGCAGTGACGAACAGCGGCGAGCGTACTTGCCCCGCCTGTGTGATGGCACTTGGATCGGGGCGAACGCCATGACCGAGCCCGGGTCCGGTTCGGACGTGTCGTCGATCACCACCAGCGCAGCGCCCGCTACCGACGGCTTTCGTCTGACTGGCGTTAAAGCGTTAATCACTAATGCCCCGTTGGCCGACGTGGCACTCATATTCGCAATCACGGACCCCCAGAAAAAATTTCACGGTGGGCTGACTGCATTTCTCGTCGAGATGACGAGCACCGGCGTCGCGCGGCCGGAAGCCAACCCGATGATGAGCGTGCGCTCCTGCGGCGTGGGCGAGATTCACCTGAACGACACGTTGGTTCCCGCGCAGGCGGTCTTGGGCGGCGTCGGGGGCGGATCGGCGGTTTTCGCCACGGCCATGAATTGGGAGAGAACCTGCTTATTCGCCGCCCATGTCGGCGGCCTGGAACGGTTGCTGGAGCGGGCGATCGAGCGGGCCCGCACGCGCCGTCAATCGGGCCAGGCAATTGGCAAGTTTCAGTCCGTTTCCAATCGAGTGGCCGACATGAAGGTCCACTTGGAGGCGGCGCGGTTGCTTGTCTACCAGGCGGCATGGCGGCTGGAGCGGAGCAAATCGGTGGCAATGGACGCGTCGATCGCCAAGCTCTTCACCAGCGAGTCGCTGCTCCAGGCGGCGATCGACGTCGTTAGGATCTATGGCGGCAGTGGATTGTTCGAAGAGTGCGAGCTCGAACGCGAGTTGCGAAACGCGGTAGCCACGACCCTCTACTCCGGCACCTCCGACATACAGCGCAATATCATCGCCCGTTGGTTAGGAGTCTAGCAATCGTCGTAACTGTTGTAACGCTCTACAACCCGGACAAGATCTTCTTCCAGCGCACCCAGGCTTCGTTGCGGGCTTTGCGGTTTGGATCGTTCTCGTCGGTCGACTGTTCGCCGGCCCGCATGAATCCGTGTCCGGCACCGACGTAGGTCACGGGTTCGTACGTTTTACCGGCGGCCTTCATCATTTCCGTGGTCTTGGGAATCGAGGCGCCGATCCGCGCGTCGTTGCCTCCGTAGAAGCCGTAGACCGGGCAATTGATCCGCTCGATGGCCTGCTCCGAATCGGGGCCTTGGCCGTAAAACACGAACGCGGCCTTGAGATCCTTATTGTTGGTTGCGTAGCGGAACGATTGTCCGCCGCCCCAACAGAAGCCGCTTACAGAGACCGTGCCGTCGCACGCCGGCAGTGCGGTTACATATTTCGCGACCGCGTTGAGGTCGCCGGTGATTTGATCGGGCGGCAGCCGGCCAATCACGCCACGGACTCCGTCCGGACCACCGAGTGCCTCGCTGCCGCCGCCGCCGGGCCCCATGCCCGAAAGCAGGTCGGGCGCAATGGCGATGTAGCCGGCCTCAGCCAGCTGATCGCAAACGCCGCGGACCCAGTCCGTCATGCCGAAGATTTCATGGATTACGATGACCGCGTGGGCCTTGTTGGACACCTCGGGGTAGGCAATGAACGAGCGAACGGTGCGCTGGCCGTTGGGGACGTCCACCCATTCCAGATGGCGCGGCGAAGTGTCGAGTCGATTTCCTTGCGCCAGCGCCGTCCCACACCAGGCGCCGGCCAGCAACAACCCCAGTCCTACGAACCAGTCCGACCATCGATTCCGCATGATCATCTCCCTTTCTTGTTGCTGCCCCGGCCCCCGACTCATCTCTACGCTAGTTCATCAGTATTGGTTTCCAGCTTCGACAACCGCCAGATACCTACCCGCGCCGGTGGATAATCGCGAACGTCCCACGCCGACATGTTGTCGCCAATCAGGCGGCCAAAGTCAAATCTCAGGTCCGATTCGATGACCAGGGTGCTCGTGGGAGGAGCGCGTTCAGCAATCCGCGTCAGAAGGTCCTGCATGTCCGCTTCGCGCTCGACGAAGAACGAATAGGGCGGGCTGCAAAACACAAGCCACGGCAAGTCGCGCGGCGGCCCGTCGGGCGACTCCGAGTTGAGGTCGCGTTTCGTCCACAGAAAGGCGCTGGTCACGTGCAGCGTGACGCGGTCGGCTACTCCTAACTCGGCAATGTTTTGCTCGATCACGCGGGCTGAGGGCACGTGCCGCTCGATCATCGCGACGCTCGCGGCTCCGCGGCTCAGTGCCTCGAGGCCCAGGGCCCCCGTGCCGGCGAACAGGTCGATCACGTGGTGCCCGGCCGACTCGGTGCTGATCAGGTTGAAAATCGCCTCGCGGACGCGGTGCTTCATCGGCCGCACGATGGGGTCGCCATGATAAAGAAGCCGCCGCCCGCGAAACTGTCCACCGATGATCCGCAGCTCGGAGTCTCGGCCAGCGTCGCTCGGCGACGGTTGGGCGGGTGATTTGGCTCGTCGGCGTGGTTGGCCCATGCTGTCACTCTGTGCGAGGCGCCACTGCCAAAAGCAGGCCGCTTGCCGTATGCTTTTCTGGGTGGGAAGATGTACGCGCACTTTGTCGACGGAGTCATTCGGATGAACCATTGTATCGTATTTTGGCGCGCCGCGTTGGTCGTGTTGGCCCAGACCGTCCTGGTGTCGAGCGTCGCGGCACAGACAACGGACCAGCAAGCGCCCGCGACCGCCGCGGAAGCGAAGGCGCAATTCGACCAGCATTTTAAGCAATATGGTGAGACGCTCCGCGAGATCGAGAAGCTGCGGACCGACTATCAGACCGCCGGCGCCTCGGGCCGCAAGACGATCAATTTCCAACTCAGCGAGAAGCTCGCCGTCGCCAAGCAGCAGCTCGATGCCATGATCGCCGCGGGGCTCGATTGCTATCGATCGGCGCCGAAGGACAATCCGCAACTCGGGCAGCTACTGGTCTCGGTTGCCAAATACTACGTGGCCGGCGAGGCGCCACCGAATAAAGGTGCACCGACCAATGGCGGCGACAGCTACGAAAAAGCATTGCCGATCATCAAGCTTCTGATCGAGAGCGGCAACGACGACAAGCGGCTGCCAGTGTGGGGCTTTCTTGCCGCGTTTGCCACGAACGACTACGACCTGGCCGAGGCGTATCTCAAGCAGATCCAGGCCAACGGAGTCCTCAGCGATCCGTCGAGTATTACCGATCCGGCCGATCAAGCGGTGCTGGCTTTGGTCCAAAACTATTCCGGCATGATTGACCAATATCGCCAGCTCTGGGCGAAAGAGCAGGCGATTCGAGCGGCCGAGGCGCAGGCGGACGATTTGCCCCGCGTGAAGCTCCATACGACCAAGGGCGACGTCGTGGTCGAGCTGTTTGAAAACGAGGCACCGCAGGCGACGGCCAACTTTATCACGTTGGTCAAGAAGGGATTCTACGACGGCATTACGTTTCACCGCGTGTTGCCGCAATTCATGGCACAGGGCGGCGATCCCAATGGCAACGGCAGCGGTGGCCCCGGCTACACGATCCACGACGAGTGTCGGCAGCCGAACTACCGGCACCATTTCCGCGGCAGCCTCAGCATGGCCAAAACGGCGGAGCCCGACACGGGAGGTTCGCAGTTCTTTCTGACGTTCGTGCCGACGCCGCACCTGGACGGCAAGCACACCGTCTTCGGTCGCGTGATCGAAGGCATCGACGTGCTCGGCGAACTACAAAAGCGGAATCCAGAAGCGCCGAATCCGCCGGCAGCCGACAAGATCATCAAGGCCGAGGTGCTCCGCGACCGCGGTCACGAGTACACGTTCGAGAAGCTGCCCGGGCGGTAAGGGCCCGCTCGCGGCCTGCGAGCTCGATTCGGCCCACCCTCATTTCTGTAGAATCAGCCGATCGTTGCGGGTCACCAGCAGCCGGTACTGCTCACCGGCATGCTGAATCAGGACGACCCGTTCGCCTGCAAAGAGCTCTTCCGACGAAATCACGCGAGGCTGCGCGCGTTCGGACGCGGTATCGTTCGATGGAATGTTGCTGGAATCGTCGTCGGTCATGGCCCCTCGTCCGCCGCATCTTGATATCAAGACATTGAGACTTAGTATCAATTAATGGAATTATTTCGCCGGCTATTGCTCCAGTTTCATACCCCGTCTCGTGAAAACACGCAATATACGCCGCAAAAAGTTTTTTGAAATAGGCTCTTGTGAAAAACATCGGATTGCCCTAGATTCGTGCTGTTGATTGTAAGTCTCAAGTGAAAATGCCCAGCCAGCCCTTCGCCCTCCTATCGGCTGCCAGCCAGGCTCGCAACCCGTTACCCAAGGCACGTGCGGTAACGGACGTCGAAGCGAGCCGCACCGTCGAGAGTCGCTTCGGCTCGATCGTGGAAGGAGGCCGGTGATGAGCGAGTGACACCGCGTAGCGAAACTGATTTTCTACCTTTTTTGAACCGGACAACTTTCGTTCGAGGCATTGGAGACTAATGCGAACTTCTTTGAGTGTTTTGAATTGGAGTACTTTGGCAGCGGTTTTTGTGTTCAGCACGTTGGAAAACGCGGGGCACGCCGTGACAATTCCAACCGTTGAAACCTTTGATACCGATGCCGCCAATTGGGCTGACAGCACGGGGCTGGCACTGCTCACATACGTGCCAAGTGGGGGCGCGGATGGCGGCGGTTACGTATCGACAAGTTTTGCGTTTAATTCGGGCGGTGGCGCAGGGGGTACCAGTGCGGTGTTGTTCCGTGCACAGGATGAGTTTGATTCCAGCGACCATGCATTTGAAGGAAATTGGATCGCCGACGAGGTTACGAAGCTGACGATGCAGGTTCGGCACAACGCGCCGCAGCCGCTGAATTACTTTGCTCGTCTTTCGGGGCCAGGTAATTTTCCCGGCGGCACCGCGATCCAGTTCGCGCCGGTCGCTCCGAATGTGTGGACGACGTTGACGTTTGACATTTCTCCTTCGAGCCCGCAGTTCGTGACGTTTGAAGGCACTGATTTTGGCACGGTGTTCTCGAATATCGGACACATTCAGTTGGGCGTGAGCATTCCTGCCGCGCTGGCCGACGACACGACTGCTTACACATTTGATTTGGACAATGCGGTCGCCACTCCGGAACCGGGGCCGCTTTGCCTCGCGGTTTTGGAGTTGGGGCTGCTGCCAGCCTGGCGGCGTCGTTCCTGCTAATTCGTGCGCGATGGGAGCAGAGACGATGAGACGGAGCACTGATTGCGAGCCATGGCCGGCATTTCCACGGCACTCGGCGATTGCAAGCATTTTTACGTGGACGATGGTCGCGGTGGCGCCCGCTTCGGCGGGCGCCACTACGGCGTTTTGGACAACTTCGGGCATGGACTCGTTTTTCTATACGAACGCCGTCGGACCGGGAACGCGTGCTTTGGGGCCGACCTTTGCCAATGCCTTTGACATCGACGAAGGATCAGGCGAGTTTCTGCCGCACACTTTGGCCGACCCGGCGCGGCTCGGAATGTCACTGGTTGCCTTCGATACGTCGCCCCAGATCACACAGGGACTTGCGCCGAGTCTGTACCAGATCAACTCGGTATCATTGACCCTCACGATGAAGACGGGCGGAATCACCTACGACGATACGCCGGACACGCGGGCTGAAGTTTTGGGTCTTGAAGACGGCGACCCAGGCCGCCCGGTTGAACTCTATGGCGTGGGGCTGACCTCCGACTACACGGGGTACGAATTCTCAAACACCATTTCCGGTCCGCCATTGTTCGACGAGAAGACCCACCCCGCTTCGGGACCCAACGGTGCTTACGTTGCCTACCCGATCGTGGGCGACAGCTCACAGCCTGGAAAGTATGTCGACGTTTCCAACAGCGTGACAGGCGGTGAAAGCGAAACCGATGGAACGACAGCGGCTTTCGGTCCGACGCCCTGGGCGATCGGCAAGCTGGATTTGTCGCCGGGACAGACGGTCCCCGACAATTCCACGTTCACCTTCACGCTCGATTTGTCGCTACCGGGGGTGCGAGAGTATGTTCAAGAGTCGCTCGCCAAGGGAGCGCTCGGCGTGATGTACTCGTCGCTGCATTCGACGGGCGAATTTGGTGCGGGCGGCGGCTATCCGCAATGGTTCCTGCGCGAATCGACGGGCTTTCCCTACTTTGCGACGTCCCCGCCCACCCTCACGATCGAATACGAAATCGTCGCAGACGTTCTCCCTGGCGATTACGACGGCAGCGGCGCGGTCGATGGCGCCGACTACGCGAAATGGAAACTCGATTTCGGCCAGTCGGTGTCCACTCCCGGTGACGAAGCCGATGGCAATGGCGACGGTGTGGTCGACGCTGCCGACTATACATATTGGCGGGACCATTTATCGAGTAGCGGAAGCGGATCGATGGCTGGTATTCCCGTGCCAGAGCCGGCGGCGCTCGCGTTGTGTGGTTGGCTGACTGCATTGCTCGCTGTCGGGGGACTGAGAAAACATCGAACAGAGCAACCGGTCGCACGCGACCTCTGCCGCACCGGGCCTGCCTGGGACACGAGTGCTCTTGGCCGTGAACGCTCGCGGGCGTTTACCTTGGTCGAACTCCTGGTGGTAATTGCGATCATTGGGATCTTGGTCGCCATGCTGCTGCCGGCGATTCAGGCCGCCCGCGAGGCGGCCCGACGGACCGAGTGCCAAAACAACCTGAAGCAAATCGGTCTAGCGACTCATAATTTTGCTGACAGCAACGGGCATTTGCCGCCGCCGAAATTAGATAACACAACGTTTAGCGCCCTCGGTAGCACTTTTGTCGTATTGTTACCGTATTTGGAAGAATCCAACCGCTTCGATCAATATGACATGGCTAAGTCGGCCGACGACCCGACCAATCTACCCATCACAGGTGAACCGATTTCCGTCTACCTCTGCCCATCGATGCAATTGCCCCGGACGATTCCTGAACGGGCATGTGGTGAAAAGCTCGGACCCGGGAGCTATATGATTTCCTCGCGCACGGAATATGGCAAATATGCCCATCTGGATGGAGCGTTCGACAATCCATCTTCGAATCACGCATATTCATTGGATTACAGGCAAATCACGGATGGTACGTCGAAGACGTTGCTGGTCGGTGAAAACGACTATGGTTTGGATGGCTATGACTGGGAGAAATGCGCGGATTTGAACGGTACTCCACGAGGTGGTGACCAAACTTGGGCACAAGGGTACTGGTTTGAAGCATGGGGGCATATCAACTACGAAGTTTACAGCACGAGCAAACGCGAATACTATAATTGATCCAAAATACTGGCGGACGAAAATCCTATTAGAAGTCAGATATACCGCGTCTTTCGCAGCGACCACCCGGGCGGAGTGCAGTTTGTGCTCCTTGATGGCTCGGCTCGGTTCATTCCCGACACCATCGACTATCCGGTGCTGTGCGCCTGGTGACACGCGCGGGCGACGAAATGACCTACGCATTCCAATAGTTTCGCACGCTTGGCGTCGAATTGTGATTCCGCAAAAAAAGGTAACACGAAAACATGAACTATCCGATCTTTCGTTGGACCGCCCAGGCTGGCGTCGTCGTGCTGATCGCATTCAACCAGGCGAACGCTCATTTCCTCTGGCTCAAGAGCGACGCGCCGGATGACCAGCCGGAGGCGGTGCTGTTCTTTGGCGAAAGTGCGGCCGACGAGGCGTACCATTTGCCGGAGGCCCTAGCGGACACGGAAATTTGGTGCCGCACGCCGGGGGTCGAACGGACGCGGCTGAAAACCACGAAGGTTGAGAACGACGATCGGATCGGTCTGGTGGCGCCGATGCCTGACGCACCGCGGTTCGACACGCCCCGGCGGAACGACCAGGCGCCGCAAGTGCTCGAAGCCACGCGCCAGTACGGAATCTATGGCGATTTCCTGCTCACGTACTACGCCAAACACATCCGCACCGCGAACAACGGCGAATTGGCGGCGGTCGGACCGTCGCCCGATTTGAAGCTGGATATTGTCCCCAAGGCGACGGACGAGGGCATCGAGCTCACGGTGTTCTGGGAGGGAAAACCTAAGGCCGGCGTTGAAGTGAACGTCACCCTCGATGGCAATAACGAAGATGCCGAACCGCAGAAGCTCAAGACGGACGCCGAAGGCAAGGTCACGGTCAAGGCGGGCGATGGCGGGCTGGTCGCCGTGCTAGCGAATTTCTACGACGCCACGCAGAGCGGCGAGCTCGGCGGCAAGAAGTACACCAGCGCCGCCCAATACGCCACGCTCACCTTCCGCTGGCGGAAGTCGAGTCGCGAAGCAGGGATTGAGAGTCGAGAGTCAAAGAATCCCGCGCGGCCAATCGGGCATCGCGCCGCTGCCGGAGCCGGTGTCCAGCTTCGGGGCGGCCGTCGCGGACGGGTACCTCTATGTTTACGGCGGCCACACCGGTACCGAGCACGATCACTCGGCGGCGAATCTCTCGCGGCACTTCCGCCGCGTCGCACACGACGGCGGAACCGCGTGGGAAGAGCTGCCGATGCAGACGCCGCTGCAGGGACTGGCGCTGGTGGCCCATCGCGGCAAACTCTACCGCGTGGGCGGCATGAACGCCCACAACGCGACGACCGATGAGGAGGAGGACCTGCACTCGGTCGCGGAGTTCGCCGAGTACGATCCGGCGACGAACCAGTGGACCGCGCTCGCCCCGCTGCCGGCGCCGCGCTCGAGTCACAATGCGGTCGTGATCGGCGACAAGCTCTACGTCACCGGCGGCTGGACGCTCGACGGCTCGCGCGACGGCGGGTGGCTCGACGATTCGATCGTGTACGACTTTGCCGACCCCCGCGCCGGCTGGCAAAAACTGCCGAAACAAAACTTTCAACGCCGGGCCCTGGCCGCCAGTCAGTGGCACGGCAGGCTCGTCGCCCTGGGCGGAATGGACGAAAACGCCGACGTCTCCCGCCGCGTCGACATCTTCGATCCGGCGACCGGCAAGTGGTCGCAGGGACCGAAGCTGCCCGGCTCGGGCATGACGGGCTTCGGAGTCTCGGCCTGGAATCTCGACGATCGTGTGTACACGTCGGGTTTCAGCGGGCGAGTGTACCGGCTTGCGAACGACGCCTCGAAGTGGGAAGAAGTCGCCAGGCTTAACCATCCGCGGTTCTTCCATCAGTTGGTCCCCGCGGCGAAACCCGCTGCCTTGCTGGCGGTCGGCGGGGCGTCGCGCGAAGGGCACCTGGCGGACATCGAGCTCGTCAACGTCGGCGCGGCGGCCACGAGCCGTTTTCACGGTCCGACGATCGAAAAGGGCGACTTCCATCCCGCATCGTTTTACATCCCAAGAGGTAAGTTGATTCGATGAAATTGAGATAAGATCGACCCGTGATTCAGGGTACAATCGTGCCCATGGATGATGGGGATTTATTTACCAGGTATCCGCGCCGGCTGGTGCGGCGGTTGCTTGCCACCTATCACGGATTCAACGAGCACGACGGCTTGTTGATGGCGGCGGCGGTGGCCTATTACTTTGCGCTGTCGTTCTTTCCGCTGCTGTTGGTGCTGGTGGCCGGCTTGGGGCTGGCGCTCAACGACGGCGATCGGCCAGGATGCCCAGGAGCGATTGCTCGCGGCGCTGGAGCAGCAGGTCTCGCCCGAGCTGAGCGATCAAGTGGGCCGGCGCTGGCGGTGGTCAGCGAAAAGGCCACGTCGCGCGGGCCGATCGGCTTTGTCGCGCTGCTGGTGACGGCGGTGGCGATTTTTTCGCAGGTCGACCACGCCTTCAATCGCATCTGGCGGATTCCCGACGACGGACAAGGGTTGGCTCGATGGCTGGCCGCTGGTGTTTCGCAGGCTCAAGTCGCTGTTGATGCTGTTGGGGCCGGAGCGTTCGTGCTGGCGGCCACGATCTCGTCGCTGGTCTGGTCGGCGGTCAAGCGCGATCGAGCCGGCCGTGCCGGTCACTCAGAATTCAATTGGCTCGTGAGTTTGCTGATCAACGTGCGCTCAATTTTCTCGCCTTTGCGCTCATCTACCGCTTCGTACCCCGCGTGAAGATCGAATGGGGCGAGGCGCTCCGCGGAGCTTGCGTGGCGGCCATCCTCTGGGAGATCGGCCGGCAGGTGCTGGCCGTTTACCTGGTGCACCGCGGCTATGCGTCGGCCTACGGTGTGATCGGCTCGTTCCTGGCGATCATGCTGTGGACGTACTATGCCATGCTTGTCGTCTTCCTCGGGGCGGAGTACACCCGCGCCGTCCGCGAGGAGAATCAGCCACGGCCTGAAATGAAGCTGGGCGTCAGCGTGCCTTTGCCGGCTGCTTGCTCCGCCGCATTTTCAGATTCAGCATCTCGACAAACACGCTGAAACCCATCGCGAAGTAGATGTATCCGCGCGGGATGTGTTGGCCCAGGCCTTCGGCCACGAGGATCACGCCGATCAACAGCAGAAACGCCAGTGCGAGCATCTTCACCGTCGGATGGCGATCGATGAAGTTCGACACGGGGTTGATGAACCAAACCATCACCGCGACCGCGCTCAACACCGCCGAGGCCATCAGCAGCATCGCCGGCCAGGGAACGGTCGTGCCGGGGATCGGCGCGGAGGAGAACTTATCTGGTTCGACCATGCCGACGGCCGTCAGCACCGAGTCGATCGAGAACACCAGGTCGAGCAGTAGGATCTGGCCGATGACGCTTGCCACACTCGTGCCCGTCGGCCCGCCCGCCGCGGCCGGATCGTGCAGCTCGCCTTCAAGATTGTTGTGAATCTCCCAGGTAGTTTTGGCCAGCAGGAACAGGCCGCCGGCGATCAGGATCAGACCGCGGAGCGTCAGATCCCATTGGCCGACGGAGAGCAACTTCGATTGTTCGAGCGTCATCACCCAGGAGGCGGCCAGCAATAGCGCGACGCGTCCAATGGCCGCCAGACCGAGGCCCAGCTGTCGCCCCAGCGACGCTTCTCCGGTGGCAGTCGGCCGGTGAGGATCGCAATGAATACGAGGTTGTCGACCCCCAGCACGATTTCCAGCGCCGCCAGCGCGACAAAGGCCAATAAGGAATTCGGCGTCAGTAGTTCGTTCACGGTCCGCTTTCGGGCATGGGGCCGAACCGGGCAAGATTTGTCGGGGCGATTCTAAGTGTCCAGCCCGCAGCTGGCTACGTCGTTGACAAGTCGATCCGGCCCACCCTTCTATCAGGCATTTTTCTAACGCTTGCCACCGGGATGATTTTGCGTGAATCTGCCACACCCATTCATTGCCGCCAGCGATAGCAGTGCTATCCGGGAGAAACCGCTAATTCTTCGGGATTTACGCGTCAGTTGACAATTCGGCGCATGCGGTTATCCTTGCATTTCGATTTCGAATGTCGGTGTTCGGCGATATTCGGATTGTTGATGTAGTCCCGAGAATGATCTGTCCGAACTAGCTCCTTAGGGCGGGAAGCCGAGCAGGTGGCATCCGTGTCACGATCGGTTGCACGCCGCCCTGCGCCGGTCATCTGTAATCAAGTCGAAGGGCGACCCTGTCGTCCTGCCGTTTGAATCTCATGCATACACGCTGGCTCAAGATTTTCTGCGACGTAGTGGATCACGGGAGTTTTTCCCATGCGGCGGAGCTCAATGGCGTTTCCCAATCGAACGCCAGCCAGGTCGTGCACCAGCTCGAAGATCGACTGGGCGTGCAGTTGATCGACCGCTCGAAGCGGCCCTTCGTGCTGACGCCGGAGGGGTACAAGTTTCATGAAGGCGCCCGCGTGATCGTGCAGCGCTACGACGACTTGGAGCGGGAGGTCCGCTCACTGCACGAAGCAGTCGTCGCGCGGCTGACCGTGGCGTCGATCTACTCGGTGGGCCTGGCCCGCATGAGCCGGTACTTGCGCGAGTTTCTGGGCGCCAATCCGCGGGCCGACGTCCGGCTCGAATACTTGCACCCGCATCGCGTCTATGAAGCGGTCGACAGCGGCCAGGCCGATCTTGGTCTGATCAGTTACCCGGAAGAATCCAAGAGCCTCGCCGCGATTGCCTGGCGGACCGAGCCGATGGTGTTGGTGTGTCATCCGGAGCATCCGCTGGCGGGCAAGCCGAGCGTTGCGCTGCGCGAACTTCAAGGCGAAGCATTCGTGGCGTTTCAGTCGGGTCTGGCGATCCGCGATGAGATCGATCGTGTGCTTGGAATCGACGACGTCACGGTTAAGGTGGCCTTGGAGTTCGACAACATCGAGACGATCAAGCGGGCCGTCGAGATCGGATCGGGCGTGAGTCTGCTGCCGGAGCCGACGATCGAGCGCGAGCTCTCCACCGGCACGCTGGTGAAGGTCCAGCTGATCGGCCGGCCGCTGGTGCGGCCGCTGGGAATCATCCAGCGGCGGGACCGCGAATTGAGCGACACCGCGCGCCGCTTCGTGCAGCTGCTGCAATCGCGGGCGATCGAATCAAACTTTTCCTCGACGAACGGCCACGTCACGTGGCAGCCCGAGCTCGCCGGTCACGCCGTCGGCTCGATGGGTTGAACAAGTGGGTTGACGAAAATCGGCGCTCTGCGCACGGAGAGTCTTATCATGTCCGAACGAGCAAACAACTCATCCTCGCCGTACTCGTCGCTACCTCCTCAACAGGGGCTCTATGATCCTCGCCACGAGCACGATTCCTGCGGAGTCGGATTCGTCGCGCACGTCAAGGGCAAGCGGAGCCATCAGATACTGATTGACGCTGAGGAAGTGCTCCGCAGCATGGACCACCGCGGCGCTTGCGGCTGCGAGGCAAACACGGGCGATGGCGCGGGCATCTTGACCGCGTTGCCACACGAGTTTCTCACTCGCGTCGTCAAGCAAGAACTGAAGGCTGAGCTGCCCGCGCCGGGCGAATTCGCGGCGGGGCTGGTCTTTCTGCCGACCGACGAATCCGAGCGCCGCCAATGCAAGGGCGTGGTCGAGGATCTCATCAAGCAGCAGAAACAGCGGCTGGTGGGTTGGCGCAAAGTGCCGACCCAGGGCGCCAAGGCCGACATCGGTCCCTCGGCCAAAGCGGGCGAGCCTTGCATCGAGCAGTTGGTGATCGCTGCCGGCAAGGGACTTTCCGGCGACGCCTTCGAGCGACAGCTGTACTTGATTCGCAAACAGGCCAGCCACCGCCTCCGCGGCGACGCGTCGCTCAAGCAGGCGAAGATGTTCTACATCTGCTCGCTCTCGACCAAGGTGATCATTTACAAGGGCATGCTCACGACCGAGCAGCTCTTCAGGTACTTCCCCGACTTGAGCGCGCCCGACTACACCAGCCACCTGGCGATGGTCCACTCGCGGTTTTCGACCAATACGTTCCCCTCCTGGGACCGCGCCCAGCCGATGCGGTTCATGAGCCACAACGGCGAGATCAATACCGTCCGCGGCAACATCAACTGGATGCACGCCCGCGAAGGCGTCGTGAAGAGCGAACTGTTCGGCGGCGAGCTCAACAAGCTGTTCCCGGTCACGGAGCCGGATTGCAGCGACTCCGGTACGTTCGACAACGTGCTCGAGTTCCTGTTGATGACTGGGCGCTCGTTGCAGGAATCGGTGATGATGATGGTCCCCGAGGCCTGGCAGAACCACGAGTCGATGTCGGACCAGAAGCGGGCCTTTTACGAATACCATTCCTGCCTGATGGAGCCCTGGGACGGCCCGGCTTCGATCGCGTTTACCGACGGCAAGTACATTGGCGCCGTGCTGGACCGCAATGGCCTCCGCCCCTCGCGGTACTACCTGACGCACGACGACCGCGTAATCATGGCCAGCGAAGTGGGAGTGCTGCGGATCGAGCCCGAGAACGTCAAGGCCAAGGGGCGCTTGCAGCCGGGCAGGATGTTCCTGGTGGATTTCGAGCGCGGTTGCCTGATCCCGGACGAGGAGTTGAAGCGCGACTTTGCCAGCCGCCGGCCCTACGCCCAGTGGCTCAGCTCTGGCCGCATCAACCTCAACGACCTTGAACCGGACGAAGAGCCGCATGGCTTCGAGCCCAAGACGCTGATCGAACGGATGCAGGCGTTCGGCTACACGGTCGAGACGATGCAGTTCATGCTGCTGCCGCTGGTCCGCGAGCTGCGCGATCCGGTCGGCTCGATGGGCAACGATTCCTGCCTGGCTTGTCTCTCGGATAAGCCGCGGATGCTCTACGACTATTTCCGCCAGCTCTTCGCTCAGGTCACCAATCCGGCGATCGACTCGATCCGCGAGGAGGTGATCATGTCGCTGGAGTGCTACATCGGGCCGGAGCGGAATCTGCTCGAGTCCTCGGCCGAGCACGCCGAGCGGCTGCGGATTCCCCATCCAATCCTCTCGAACGAACAGCTTGCCGCGTTGAAACACATGGACCTCCGCGGCTGGAAGACGAAGGTGATCGATTTAACTTGGCCGCGGAGTGAAGGCAAAGCCGGTATGGTCAAAGCGCTCGATCGCATTTGTGCCGAGGCCGAGCTGGCAACCGACCAAGGCTATACGCTGGTGATCCTCTCGGACCGCGAGATCGGGCCCGATCGCGTGCCGCTTTCGGCGCTGCTGGCGACCGGGGCCGTCCACCACCACCTGGTCCGCCGCACGAAGCGGACCCGGATCGGCATCGTCGTCGAGACCGGCGAAGCCCGCGAGGTGCATCATCATTGTCTTTTGGTCGGCTATGGTGCCGACGCGATCAATCCCTACCTGGCGTTCGAGGCTCTCTGGCATTCGCGCCGCGAAGGACTATTGCAGCGACCGGAAGGCGCGGGCGTCAAAGGCGATGAGGGTGGCGAAGGGAAGGCCCACCCGGCGATCGAACGCGGCTCGGACGGCGAGCTGATCGATCCGGTCACGAAGGAAGACCACGACCTCGTCTACGCCTACCGCAAGGGCGTCGCCAAGGGAATGCTCAAGGTGATGGCGAAGATGGGCATCTCGACGCTGCAGAGCTACAAGGGCGCCCAGATTTTCGAGGCGGTCGGCCTGCGCGACGAAGTGATCGACCGCTCGTTTGTCGGAACCGCCAGCCGCATTCAAGGCTGCGATTTCGACGTGCTAGCCGAAGAAGCACTTCGCCGCCACGCGATCGGCTATCCGGAGCAGGCGACTGATCGGCTTCCGGTGTTGCCGAATCCCGGCGAGTTTCATTGGCGTGCCGAGGGCGAACGCCACATGTGGGACCCGACGGCGATTTCCGACCTGCAAGTCGCCGCCCGCAGCAACAGCGTCGACGCCTATCGCCGCTTTGCCGAACATTCCAATGCCGATGCCCGCACCCGCTGCGCGCTGCGGGGATTGCTGAAGTTCAAGCCGGCCGCCGGTGGCCCGATCCCGCTCGACGAGGTCATGCCCGCCAAAGACATCGTCAAGCGGTTCTGCACCGGCGCGATGAGCTTCGGCTCGATCTCGGCCGAGGCGCACGAAACGCTGGCGATCGCCATGAATCGGTTGGGCGGCAAAAGCAATACCGGCGAAGGAGGCGAGGACCCCGAGCGGTTCAAGCCGCTGGCCAATGGCGACTCGAAGCGCTCGGCGATCAAGCAAGTGGCCTCGGGACGCTTCGGCGTCACGATCTGGTATCTGGCCAACGCCGACGAGCTGCAGATCAAGATTTCGCAGGGCGCGAAGCCGGGCGAAGGGGGCGAGCTGCCCGGCCGCAAGGTCGACGAGAACATCGCCCGAATTCGCTACTCGACCCCTGGCGTCGGTTTGATCAGCCCGCCGCCGCACCACGACATTTATTCGATCGAGGATCTCAAGCAGCTGATCCACGATTTGAAGAACAGCAATCCGTCGGCGCGGGTGAGCGTGAAGCTGGTGGCGGAGGTGGGAGTCGGCACGATCGCGGCCGGCGTGGCCAAGGGGTACGCCGACCACATCCTGATCTCCGGCGACGGCGGCGGCACCGGCGCCTCGCCGCTCACGAGCATCAAGCACGCCGGCCTGCCCTGGGAGCTCGGCATTGCCGAAACGCACCAGACGCTCGTGCTCAACGACCTGCGGAGCCGCGTGGTCCTGCAGACGGATGGCGGCCTCAAGACGGGCCGCGACGTCGTGATCGCCGCGATGCTCGGTGCCGAGGAGTTCGGCTTCGCCACCGCGCCGCTGGTGACGCTCGGTTGCATCATGATGCGGAAGTGCCACCTCAACACTTGCCCGGTCGGCATCGCCACGCAGGATCCGGAACTGCGGAAGAAATTCGCCGGCGCACCAGAGCACGTCGTCAACTATCTGTTCATGGTTGCCGAAGACGCCCGGGCGATCATGGCCGAGCTCGGCTTCCGCACGATCGACGAGATGGTCGGCCGCGTCGACTGTCTGGAAACCAACGACGCGATCAAACATTGGAAGGCCGATGGGCTTGACCTCACCAAGTTGCTCTCGCCGGTGAAAAAGCCGCGGCCCGACGTCGGGACCTATTGCACTCGCGGCCAGGACCACGGTCTCGAGCTCTCGCTCGACCGGACGAAGCTGCTCGATCTGGCTCGGCCCGCGCTCGAGCACGGTAAGCCGGTCCGTGCCAAGCTTGAAATCGTCAACACCAATCGAACCGTCGGCACGATCCTCAGCCACGAGATTGCCAAGCGGTTTGGTGAGGATTTGTTGCCAGACGGCACAATTCATTTCACATTCCACGGTTCCGCCGGCCAGAGCTTTGGCGCGTTCCTGGCTCGCGGAGTGACGTTGGAACTCGAGGGTGACGCGAATGATTACGTCGGCAAGGGACTTTCCGGCGGCCGGATCATCATCTATCCGCCCGCCAAGGCGAGCTTTGTGCCCGAGGAGAATATCGTCATCGGCAACGTCGCGCTCTATGGTGCCACTGGCGGCGAGGCGTTCTTCCGCGGCCGGGCGGCCGAGCGGTTCTGCGTTCGTAACAGCGGCGCTCGGGCAGTGATCGAAGGCGTCGGTGACCACGGCTGCGAGTACATGACCGGCGGCCGCGTCGTGATCCTCGGCCCCACGGGCCGCAACTTCGCCGCCGGCATGTCCGGCGGCGTCGCCTACATCTGGGATCCCCACGACCGGTTCCTCGCTAACTGCAATCTCGGCATGGTGGAGCTGGAAAAAGTCGTCGCCGACGAAGACGTTGCCGAGCTGCGAGAACTGATCGAGCAGCACCTGAACCGCACCCAGTCGACCGTGGCGGATAAGCTATTGGCGAATTGGGACGAAGTCCTGGCACAGTTCGTTAAGGTGATGCCGACCGACTACAAGCGCGTGCTAGAAGAACGCCGGAAAAAGTGCGATGTGAAACAACCAGCAGCCGTGGTGTGAAATGCTGGAGACGATACTAGTTTGCAATTTGATTTGGTCCCGGAGGGACACCCGAAAATAGCCCAGCGATTTATCGCTGGGACACCGGGCCGATAGGAGGATATCAAGTCCCGTAGGGACGAATGAATCATAACGTCATGGAAGGTCGACTCCCTAGGTTGCGAGGGCCGATTGCATGTCGCATTCCTACAACAGCTCGCTTTTCCATTGCGTATTCAGCACCAAAGAACAACGCAGAACAATCTCTGCCGACCTCGAGGATCGCCTTTGGAAATATATGGGAGGCATCGCCCGCGAAAACAAAATGAAGGCGCTGCAGATCGGCGGCGTTGAGGATCACGTACATCTGCTCTTGTCGTTGCCCTCGACTTTGAATGTCTCGAAAGCATTGCAGCTGATCAAGGGCGGATCCTCAAAATGGATACACGATACCTTTCCAGAGCATCAGGATTTTGAGTGGCAAGAAGGGTACGGAGCATTTAGCATAGGGATTTCGCAAATTTACGACACGATTCGTTACATCGCCAATCAACCAGAGCATCATCGCACGAGGACATTCCAGGAAGAGTTCATCGCATTCCTGGAGCGTCACGGCATTGAATACGATCCGCGGTACGTTTGGGGTTAAGGAGTCAGTCGTCCCTCCGGGACTAGCGTGAATTGATGAACCAGCATCCCAGCGATAAATCGCTGGGCTATTGTCGGACGGCCCCTCCGGGGCGATTTCGAGATTTGTGAAGCGGTGTAATTGACGATGGGTAAACCAACAGGATTCAAAGAGTTCGATCGCCAGGCGGTGCCGTATCGCGATCCGCTGGTGCGCGCGGACGATTTCCTGGAAATCTACACCGAGCCGATCGATGCCCAGCTCCGCACCCAAGGTGCCCGCTGCATGGATTGCGGCGTGCCGTTCTGCCAGAGCTCGACCGGTTGCCCGATCGACAATTTGATTCCCGAGTGGAACGATCTCGTTTACCAGGGCCGCTGGCGGGACGCGCTCGATCGCTTGCACAAGACGAATAACTTCCCCGAGTTCACCGGCCGCACTTGTCCCGCGCCCTGCGAAGGGGCCTGCGTGCTGGGGATCAACGAGCCGCCGGTGACGATCAAGAACATCGAGAACGCGATCGTCGACCGCGGTTTCGCCGAAGGTTGGATCGCCGCCCAACCGCCGGCGTCGCGCAGCGGCAAACGCGTGGCCATCGTCGGCAGCGGGCCCGCGGGACTGGCGGCGGCAGCCCAACTCAACAAGGTCGGCCACACGGTGACCGTCTATGAGCGGGCCGACCGCATCGGTGGCCTGTTGATGTACGGCATCCCGAACATGAAGCTCGACAAGGGCGTCGTGCAGCGGCGCGTGGATTTGCTCGCCGAGGAAGGGGTCGAGTTCGTCACCTGTGCCCACATCGGCAAGGAAGAGGATTTTCCCGCCGGCCACATGACCGAGATCATGCAAGCCGGTGGTTGCAAGATGACATTCATCGATCCAAACGACCTGGTGGCGGACTTCGACGCGGTGCTCCTGGCGACCGGGGCGACCAAGTCGTTTGACCCCACGCGGCGCTGTCCAGGCCGCGACCTGGCTGGCATTCACCTGGCAATGGATTTTCTCGCCCGCAACACCAAGAGCTTGCTGGACGACAACCTCGCCAATGGAAAATACATCTCCGCCAAGGGGCTCGACGTGATTGTGATCGGCGGCGGTGATACGGGGGCCGACTGCATCGGTACGTCGATCCGCCATGGCTGCTCGAAGCGTGGTGAATTTCGAGCTGCTCGATCGTCCGCCCGCGCACCGCGCGGCGAATAATCCCTGGCCCGAGTGGCCGCGGATTTACCGCGTCGACTATTCGCACGCCGAATGGAAGGCCAAGAGCGGCCACGACCCGCGCGAGTTCAATCTCTTGACGAAGGAGTTTGTCGGCAAGAATGGCCGCGTAACGGGCGTGAAGACCGTGCAAGTCGACTGGTCGACGCCGGCCGAGAAGGCTCCGTTCAGCGAAGTCGCCGGCAGCGAAAAAGTCTGGCCGGCGGACCTGGTGCTCCTGGCCACCGGCTTCCTAGGTCCGGAACTGGGGCTCGCCGAGATGCTCGGTCTTGCCACGCAGAAGCCACGCGGCAATTGGGAAACGTTCAAAGCCGACCACGGCCCATTCGCCACGACGGTCGAAGGCGTCTTCGCCGCCGGCGACTGCCGCCGCGGCCAATCGCTGGTGGTCTGGGCGATCAACGAAGGCCGCGGCGCCGCCCGCGCGATCGACGCTTTTCTGATGGGCTGCAGCACACTACCCGCTCCTGGAATCACGCAGGGAATGATCGCTGTCTAATCGAGCCGCGCTAGTCAGTCGCAGGCCAGCCCGGGCAGC
The DNA here is from genome assembly GCA_963808175.1 of uncultured Planctomycetota bacterium. Lineage (GTDB taxonomy): Bacteria > Planctomycetota > Planctomycetia > Pirellulales > Lacipirellulaceae > DASYDU01. Next base: position 185,532 of record CAWEEU010000003.1, read on the forward strand.
TTGGCGGCCGTCGGCTGGCGCGGAGTGTTGTCGTGCACCAGAATACCGTTCTGGCCTACGAAATAGGTGTTGAAGTCGGCCACGATCAGATTGTAAGCCTCGGACTCATCAGCCGGGGCGATTTCATCGACGCGGAGCGGCCCGTTCACGCCATGCAGCACTGCGCCGTCCGCGAGCTCTTTGGTCATCCGCCAACCGACACCGGAAACCCAGAACGGGTGGCCCAACGTCGCTCGGATTTCGTCCTTGTCGATCGTGAGCGCGCGAATCTCGGTCGGCGGCCGGACCGTGCGGCCGATCACCGGCTTGTAGGCGAGCTCGCCCGTGTCGACGTCCTGTGCGAGCACGAGGTCTCCGATTTCGAGCGTCTCGATTTGCTGCTGTCCGGTCTTGGTCCAAACGAGCGTGCCTGCGGCGAAGCAAGAAAGACTTCCCGGCGGCCGCGGCGGTGGTGGCGGGTCGATACGATACGCATGATCTTCCGGCGGTCGGTAGTATTGGTGCGTGGAATCGGCGTAGCTCGACTCACGGACTGGGTGCTCTGTGTCGGTCGAGTATTCATTGTAACGCTGCCACCAATCCCACCAGGCATGGGGGCTATCGCCAAAGTTCTTGCCGGTCGTCGCCACAAGGACGGGCAGGATCATGCGATTGGCGGCCGCGGTGGCCTGGTTGATCGCCGCGACCTGTTGCTCGGCCGCGTTCGCCTTGGCCGCAAAATTTCGCCGATTGACTGCGGCAACCGAGGCCATTTCGGCCACGACCGCTGGATTCGCAGGTGCTGCGAATCGCGTGGTGGTCACTTTGTTGCGTATGCGATCGTCGACCGTGACGTCGATCGGGCCTTGCAGGTCGTGTTGCATCGCCGAGAGGCGGCCCTCGAACGACCAGTCCGCCGTTGGTCCTTCGCGATAGAGCGACTGGAAGTAGTGCACGCTGCCGTCGGTGCCGGTCACGATTCGATGCGACGACTCGATCGGCATCGTAAGTGACGCCAAGAGCTGCGGGACGTAATCGTGCGGCGGCCGCTGCTTGAGTGCCGTGATCGCTGCCGTGCGCACGCTTTTGACCGGCGCGAAGACCGCGTGTCGCACAAGAGATTGCGTCGCCGCTCGATCGGGCATCTGGTCGAGCGCCGCGACGAAGGCCTGGCCGACTTCCAGCGAGCGCTCGAATTTGTCGTTCGTCGTCAGCTGCACGTCGAGCGTAACTTCTTCCACCGCGGAGATCGCGGGCGTTTCGCGCAGGGAGCGAATCTCATTAATTGCCAGGTCGCGCGATTTGACGTCTCCCGCCGCCAGCAGCCGCTCCCACCGCGCCATTTGAGGAGCAAACTCCTTTGCCGCCCGCTTCGACTCACGGAATGCCGCCTTCGCGGCTTGAATCTCCGCAGGACTCATCAAGCGGCCGCCGTTCCAGCGGACACCCAGCGCCCGCAATGCCTCCTCGTTGTTCGGCTGGTGCACGAGCACAGCCCGCCAATGGAACTCCGCTTCGTCGTTGAAGTCATTCTTGCGACACCAGCGGGCGAGCGCGATTTGTCCATCGAGCGAATCACGCGCGGCCGCACGCAACGACACGTATTCGGCGCGTTTTGGATCCGCCGCCGCAACCTGTTGAGCTTTGTCGACCGGAAGCCATTGGTCGCCGACGAGCAATTGCCCGCTTTGCCACCGCGCCGGCATAAAGTCGGGCGCCACGTCCACGGCTTCACTGAGCAGGACGCGCCGCAGCGCCGAGTTCCCGTTGATTTCGGCTCGGAGGGCATCTGCCACGAGCCGCTCGGCCTTCGGGGAGACATTTGCGTTACTTCGTTCAGCACACTGGGCCAGATTCTTGGCGCCGGCGAACGCGACCAGAATCCCGCAAAGTAGCAGCGCACGCTGCGATGTAGCTCTATTTTCCATGGCTAAACTCCGGAAACGGGTTGAATCGGCATGCCAGGAGGCGAAACCGCCTCTGGGAATCAATTCGCGGACCGGTCGGGTCATTATTCATGAGTTTCAAAGCCAAGGGAATATGGCGATTGAGACCGTTCTCGCTAAATGGCTTGTCAGTCACCGTCCCCCAGGCGATTCACTGGTTTTCGACCCACAACACGAGGACTGCTGATTCCGCATGTCCGGACAAGGAATTCGGTATCTCGACGCCTGGCTCGCCCGGCGCGCGTGAACTTGCCGTTTGACCGCCCGTCGACCGGAACTAGTGAATCTTCGGTCTGTATGGGCGTGTTGAAGTTTGGTGACTACAGCGAGGTTGCCGGCCGATAACGCTAGCGGGGCAACTTCGTATTCCGGCGTCATTCCGCCGGTACTTGCCGCCATCCAACGGCCTGACATTTAAGGCGTTACAGTGGCGCTGCAACTTCATCGACTGCCGACGATTCTCGCAATCGCGCTCGCATTGGGCGCGCGGGCAGCTGATCGTGCGGGTGCCGACCAGCTGGCTGTGCCCGAGAACCTCCCGCCAGCCCAGTCGACAGCGCCGGCCCCCAAGGCGACCGACGTCGACAAGCTCTTAAACATGGACATCGAGCAGCTGGGCAAGGTCGACGTTACTTCACCGCTGCTGCAAGAAGAAGTCACGACCGTGGCGCGTCAGCCGAGCACGGTGGGAAAATCTCCGACTGCGATCTTCGTGATCACGCCTGAAATGATCGCGCGGAGCGGTGCGAACAACATCCCCGACGTGCTGCGGATGGCGCCGGGAGTGCAAGTCGCCCAGATCGACGCCAACAAATGGGCGATTAGTATCCGCGGATTCAACGATCTGTATGCGAAGAAGCTGCTGGTGCAAATCGACGGCCGGGCCGTCTATTCGCAGTTCTTTAGCGGCGTCATCTGGAGCAACCAGGACGTCGTGCTCCAAGACGTCGAACGCATCGAAGTGATCCGTGGTCCAGGCGCGACGGTCTGGGGCGCCAACGCCGTCAACGGCGTCATCAACATCATTACCAAAGAGGCCAAGGACACCCAGGGGTGGCTGGTGACCGGCGGCGCCGGCACCGAGTGGCGGGACTTCAGCACGGTGCGTTACGGCGGGGAGCTAGGCGACGACTTTCATTGGCGGATCTTCGGCAAGCAATGGGAGGTCGACGACGGCATCTTCCCCGGCGGTGGCGACGACGATTGGCGCGAACAGCGGGGTGGCGCCCGTTGCGAGTGGACCCCCACCTGCGACGACACGTTTACTGCCGAAGGGGACGTGTTTGACAGCAATGCGGACAATGCCCAGACTTTCGCGTTTTCCACTCCTCCGTTCGTCGCCACGCCGCGATTCAATAGCCACGACTTCGGTCAAGACTGCATTCTCCGCTGGACGCACCTCATTGATGACGACTCGGATTGGTCGGTGCAGGCGTATTACGACAATTACGGCCGCGAAACGCCATTTGCCAATCTCGACCAGCGGACATACGACGTCGATTTTGTCTACCGCTTCCCGATCGGCGACGACCACAACGTCGTCTGCGGAACTGAATACCGTCGCATCGACGACCACTTCTTCGGCGACTTCGGTCTCTCCTTAGATCCGGTCCGCCGCAGCACTAATCTGTTCACCTACTTTGTCCAGGATGAGATGACGCTCGTCGAGGACGAGTGGTACTTTATTGCGGGCTCGAAGTTCGAGCACAACGATTTCACCGGCTTCGAATTTCAACCTTCGGTACGGCTCCTCTATACTCCCTCCGAGCGGAAGAGCATCTGGGCTGCCGTTTCTCGCGCGGTGCGAACACCCAATCGCATCGACCAGGACTTTACTTTTCACCAATTTGCCGGGCCAGGACCCACGTTTACGCAAATCGTCGGCAACCGGCATCTACAATCGGAGGACCTGCTGGCGTACGAGTTTGGCTATCGAACTCAGACGACCGATCAGTTCTCTTGGGACCTGGCCCTGTTCTACAACGACTATTCCGATCAAAGCGGGGTGCAGTCGCTCGGACCACCGTTTTTCGACCCTTCGATTCCGGGAGTCATCGTGCCGCTAACCCTCGACAACGTGGCGACCGCCGACACCTGGGGCGGCGAATTGACGAGCACCTACCAAGTCCGCGAAGACTGGCAGCTTACGGGTTCCTACTCGCTGCTTTACATGGACGTCCACGCCGCGGCCACCGACAAGACCCAGGGTTCCAGCCCGATCAACCAGGTCTATCTGCGTTCGTCCTGGGATTTCCAGCGCGACTGGCAGCTGGACATGATCGGCCGATACGTCGACAATTTGCCCGCGCTCGACGTGCCGAGCTACACCACGATGGACGTGCGGCTCGCGTGGCGTCCGCGCAAGAACCTCGAGTGGGCAGTGGTGGGACGCAATCTGATCGATAGTCCCCACACTGAATTCGTGGACGCGCTTTCTGGCATCGTCGGCACAGAAGTCCCGCCGCAGGTGTACACAACCCTCACCTGGACCTATTGAAACTCGGCATACGATTGCTGGTCGCCGTGTGGATGATAGCAGTCATCTAGCTCCTCCCAATTCTGCGCTAGCCGGTGCAGCGAGCAGCACTTGACTTCGCGTGGCTCAATCGCGTTCAATGACGTTTCGCACGCTCACAGGCGACACAGGCGCGTGGGCAAGCCATTTGCCAGCCAAAAGGAGGATCGCCATGGGCCAGGTCCACAGCGAAGTATCTACGGAAGAAATCGCCCGCCGGGCCTACGAAATTTGGGAGGCCCGCGGCCGGCCATTCGGCGACGGTAGCGAAGACTGGAACGCCGCGGTCGCGGAGCTCGCGTCCCGTCGAAACGGTTCCGCAGGCCGGTTGCGGCATTGGTGGGAGCGGATGCGGCGCTCGATCGTCGGCGACAGGGATAGTGCGTCCTCCAGAATATTCGATGTTCGTGCCATGCTCTCAGACAATCGAGCACGACTCCCGCAGAGTATCGTGCGGCAGATGGGTGTGCGGCCACAGGCACACTGTCCGTCGCATTGGCACTAGCATGCGCGTAGGCCTTGTCGAACTATTCGCATGTTCAGTTCGTAAATCAGGGGAGAAATGGATTCCCCCTCACACTGAAGGAGCGCGTGAATGGTTGCCAAGGCGAAAACGAGCTACAAGATTACCAATTGGAGAAAATATAACGAGTCGCTGGTGCAGCGGGGCTCGATTACGTTCTGGTTTAGCGACGACGTGATCGACGCGTGGGAACATACCAACGAGGCCACGAAGGTCGGGCACCCGTTTGTTTACAGCGATACGGCCGTTGAAAGCCTGCTGATGTTGCGGGAGTTGTTTCGGCTTCCCTATCGGCAGACCGAAGGTTTGGGGCGTTCGCTGGCACAGTTGATGCAGGTGGACGTGGCGATTCCCGACTTCACGTCTCTGGCCAAACGGGCGGCCAAGCTGGAAATCGCCTTGGACGTTGCGGACCGCCAGGGACCGATCGACGTGGTCGTCGACAGCACCGGCTTGAAGGTGTTTGGCGAAGGCGAATGGAAAACTCGCAAGCACGGTGTGAGCAAACGACGCACGTGGCGGAAATTGCACTTGGCCGTGAACCCGGATACGCAGGAGATCGAAGCGGAAGTGCTGACGGAAAACTGTGGGCACGACGCGGACCAAGTGGAGGAATTGCTGGAGCAGATTGATTCGCCCATCAATTCGTTTGCCGGCGATGGGGCCTATGATCAGTGGAAAGTGTACGAAACGCTCGGCGCCGACGAGATAGAGCCGATCATTCCTCCGCGTCGCAATGCCAAAATCAAGCAACACGGCAACTCGAGCCAGCCGCCTTTGGAGCGTGACGAAGCGATCCGCGAGATTCGCCGAGTTGGTCGGAAACGGTGGAAGGAAGACGTGGGATATCATCGACGCAGCCTGGCGGAAACCGCCATGTATCGCATGAAGTGTTGTTTCGGAGGAAATGTGAAAAACAGGATTCTCGAAAACCAACAGGCCGAAGCCCGTCTGAGATGCAAAATCTTAAACCGTTTCACCCACCTCGGGCTGCCTCAGTTCGAGTGGAATTAGTCAACAAGGCCACGCGCGTACATAAATGGGCCGTCGTCTGAGCCCGCGGTAGCCGACTGACTCGCCCATCAATCCCAAGGCCAGGAGTCGAAGAGAATTGCATTCCGGCACCGCCGTCCAAGAGTTGTGGTCAGTGAATGGAGACGCGGTGGCGCCCGCGCCGGCGGCCAAGCTTCCTGATCCGAAGTGATCACGCCAGACAGTGTAGTCGCTTGCGTCGACGATGCCATCTCCGTTTCCATCGGCACTTAAGTCCGACGTTGATCCGAAGCCGTCCAACCAAACTTGATAATCCTGCGTATCGACGAACCCGTCGCGATTATAATCGCCTGGCAGATTCCAGCGCTCAATGATTTGTAGAAAATTCAGCCGGCCCATACCGTCGTCATTGACGCCCGGCAACTGCGTTGCCCCATTCGGACGTCGACCTTCAAATTCGATGAGGATCTGGTTCGACGCGTCGGCAACGATGCCGTTGATCCAGGCGACAGTGGTGCTGTTGTTGATCAGGGGCGCGATGCCTTTCTGGTCGCTGTTTGCGCCGGTTACCGTAAAGAGTGAAAACTCTCCCGAGTTTGCTGCAGCGCCATAAAACAAGAAGTCGTAAACGTAACCGACACGCAGTCCTTGCAGCGTGATCGACAACGTCTGGCCGTCACGCACGTAGACGCCATCTTGCAACGCGGATTGAGGCAATCCGTCGAGTTCGTACGGGTAGGGACCATTGAAATTTGCCGCCGCCGCGTTGATCCCGGAATCGTCAGACGAAACGGAACTCCAAACGGTCCTCAGCCGAATTCCAGTATCTTGTCCGAGGGAGTTTGCCAGAGGCATGTCGACGACGGTTTCGTCCCCTGCCGCCCCGGCGACGTTGTTCCAGCCGGTCCCGGGCGTAGTCTGGGTGGAAAGACCGAAGTCGACGCGAAACACGTTCTGTTGCCGATAGTCTGCCGATTGCGCCAAACCCGGTGCCGGTGTGCTGCGGCCATTGAGAATGTACCCTCGCACGACAGATTGCATCGCCAATGCGCGCTGCTGCATCGTCGCAGCCCCACCGCCAGCAAGTAGATTGGTACGCTCACCCGGATCGGTTGTTAGGTTGTAAAGCTGCAAAGAATTGAAGTTTGTGATCGTCGAAAGGGGATCTATGCCGCCCACCGATTGACCGTCGCCGGAGGTAAAGATCAGCTTCCATTCATTGCCCTGATCATCGATCTGCCGTAGCGAGTAAGCACCGCCGTTCGATGTTTCTACTCCCGTGGTGCGAGTCGGCGATCCCGACTGTCCGAGAAGCACTCCCTTCATGCTATAGCTATCTGGGGCGGAATTCCATGGAAGAGCATAGCCCAGCAGATCCGCCGTCGTTGCCATAAAGTCGTTCAATTCCGTCATGTTAGAAGCAGCGGTGCCGGCCGGAATCCTACCGTTCCATTGCATCATCAAGGGAATGCGGTTGCCACCTTCATAGATAGTTGCTTTGTCTCCACGCAACTTCTGACTGCTTACGAACCCGGTGGAGGTGCTGAATGAATAATCAGTCTCGGCGCCGTTATCGGCCGAAAAAACAACGAGCGTGTTATCGAGCACGCTATCATCGTGATTGCCGTCATGGTTCGGGTCGGAGAGCGCGTCCAACACTCGCCCAACCGCCCAATCCACCGCCCCGATAAAATCTCCATACGCGTTGGTGCCAGTCGATCCAATCAAAAAATCTGGTGGGAAGATCGGGTGGTGGGGCGCGGAGAGCGCGTAATACAAAAAGAAAGGGTTGGCTTGTTGGGCGTGATCCCCGATGTAGGACACTGCAGCGTCAGACATCATTGGAAAGACCGCGTGTGTGTCGTAACCGGGCGTACCAATCCCGCCGGCGCATTTCCTCCTGGCGGAATGACCGGAGGTCCCGCGGGAATGCCGATTGTGTGGTTGTCCTGCATGATTGCATACGGCGGCCAATTAATAATGTCTTCACCGTAGTACGAGTCGAAGCCATTGTCGGTCGGACCGCCAGTGAAGGGTTGAGAGTAATCCACGTTGGTCCCGTCCTGTCGAGCCGGAAGTCCATCCGTCGTCACCCAATTCATTCCCAAATGCCATTTGCCGATCGCCCCTGTTTGGTAACCGACTTGTTTCAGCATCTCGGCCACCGTCAACTGTGCCGGATCGATCAAAGCGGGTTCGTGAGGGAAGACGACTTCCTTCGTCAAACGTGTTCGCCAAGCATAGCGACCGGTCAATAGGCTGTACCTCGTGGGCGAACAAACCGACGAAGAAGTATGTGCGTTGTCGAATCGCATGCCGGCTCCGGCGATGCGGTCGATATTCGGCGTATTTACCGGCGAGTTGGGGTAATAACTCCGAACATCGCCCGTCCCCATGTCGTCAGCCAGAATGTAGACGATATTCGGGCGGCTCGGGGTAAGTTGCGCCTGCAACTGGCACGCATCAAACAAAGCAGCGACGAGTATCAAAGCGCGCCTAAGTTCGCAGCATTTGTATACGACCAGCGCCAAAGCAACATATAAGTTGCCCTTGTGGAGTGTGGACGATTGAAGAAGAACGGCAGGCCGTTACTGGCCCATACCTGATCGCGCATTCCACGCGCTTCAGCACCCAGAAGAGAATTGAGTTGAATGCATCTGACGGAACCGGAGCGTCAAGGATCGACCCCTGATGCGAACAATCGCAGCACTCCAAGCAATGATGGCCGACGCCGCCTGGATGATCGTCGGGACCTTTCCGTACACATTCTGCCACATGCTGCAAATTTGTCCAGAGGGACCAAATGGAATTGTTGAGAATAACCATGCCACGACCACGGAAGACCGAGTGACGCTTGAGCCTCCCGCCTTGGCGGTTCGAGTCCAGCGATCGGATTTGGCCATGAAGGGGCTTTCCCCCGTCTCCAAAAGTGACTGGGAACAGGATCGGGTGACTCGCTCCAAGTCCTTGGCCTGGGCCAGGTTCGTGCCATTTATCTTACTGCGTTGCTAGCGAAGAGAGGTGTCGGGAGAGCGCTGCAAAGGATCATATACGCATCGGCTGCAAGATTGGCATCGAGTCTGCGTCTCGCCACACGCTTCGGCAACGTGTCGATTTGGGCCACGCTTGAAGGGGAAAGGGAAGCACTGACGCAATTCCACGAGCGGTCGACGGTAGGCACGATCATCTATGGGATTAAGCGATTCAGGACGTATACCGGGAGCGCACCGAGGGAGCACCCCAGCTTTAGGCGTTGGGCATGGCTCAATAATAACTTCGGTGTTTCAGTTGGGTGAGAACTTGTAGTTGTAGGCTGAAAGGGGGTGGTCGCGTCGGGTTGGTTCGGCGGCGAGGAATTCAGGATCGGCTTTGCGGCCAGCCGCGTAGACCTTGCGGGCCAGTTCGCAAACCACGCGTAAGCCAGTCCGCGTCGTGGTTTGTTGGAGGGCCTGGTAGATGACTTCGATGCTGGTGAGTTGAATTGCCTGCAAGGCACGGGACAGGTGGCAGAACAGGCGATGGTCGATGGGATTGTACTTCGAGCAATAGGGCGGAAGATGGCAGACGCGGAAGGTGCGGCCCAGACAGCTGGCTCAGTTGGTGCAGTTGCTGCCGAAACAGCGGCAGGCGATAGCCATTGCTGCCGCCGCAATCCGCCAACAACAGAATCGGACTCGCCGCGTCGTATCGCCACTTGCCCAGTCGATGCCACCAGCGGCGAATGGCGTCACAGGCCAACTCGCCCGTGTCGGCGCCTTGAGCCAGATAGACCAAGGCTTCATTCGCCGCAAGATCATAGACTCCGTAGGGAATCACCTTGCCCCAGCTGGAACTGGGAAAGTCATGGTCCCAGGCCTGCAGCCGATCGTTCGTCCAAGCTCGACCAGTTCGCTCGAACCGCCCCAGCAGCTCTTTCTTCTTGGTGTCGATCGAGAGCACCGGCCAGCCACGGCCCCGAAAGTATTGCTGCACTCGGTTCATCCGCTGGAATTGCGCGTCGCGATCCGCATTCTCTCCCAGGGCCAACGTTTTCTCCATCTTGCGGCGCGACAAGCCAAGTTCGCTTCGCAGCAGCCGGTCGACCGGGTTGGCACAAACCGCGAATCCGAGTTCGGCCAATTCCTCCGAAAACGACTCACACGAGCGACTCGTCCACACGCGCCCCGGCTCGACCGGCGAACCGGCCGTGTGCTGTTCGACCAGCTTCTGTCAGCTGGGGAACCAACTCGGGCTCGGCCGAGCTAGCTTTCTTGCGACCCCCCTTTTTTTCGGACGCGCCCCTCGGCCGCGTCTTGCGGAAGCTGCTCGACATCGGTCATGCCGCGTCGAATTGTATCCGCATCACAGCCAAACAGCCCGGCGATGTACGCCACCCCGCCATGACCAAGCTTGCCGGCTTCGACCGCGGCGTAACGCCGACCATCTTTTTCCGATAACGACTGGAAAAAGTTCACCATCTGAACTTCCACCCGTGATCCGTACCCACTCATGACAAATCTCCGAGAAGCCCCCTCGGAGTATAACAAATGCCGAAGTTATTTTTGAGTCGTCCCTTGGCGGGTCGACGCGAGATGAATTGCAGTGCGCCGCTGACGTTCCGGATTGGCGGGAGAGTCCGCCAGGTAGTCGCCCTCTTGTCGCGACCGCAATCTGGCTGGCGGCACGTTACGTCGTTCAGAACTGGGACAGAATCTTGGGGTCCGGCACGCCAAATCTCGCGGCGATTTCCTTGGATTGGCCGCCCGTTGTGAGGCTACCGCGCGAACGATATAATTGCCGGTTCGGCTACAATAAACGATTTGCCCAGCGCTCGATCTACCGATGTTGGAGGCCGGCGTCCGGGAAACTGCGACCCGTAGCATTTGTAGAATAACAGTGCGGTAGGAGAAGAAAAACATGTCCATTCGTGTTGCCATCAACGGTTTTGGTCGGATCGGCCGGTTGACGTTTCGTCTGTTGCATGCGCGTCCGCAAGAGTTCGAAGTCGTCGCGATCAACGACCTTACCGACAACCAGATGCTCTCCACGCTGCTGAAGTACGACAGCAATCACCGCCGCTTCCAAGGCAAAGTCGGATGTGATGCCGAGAACCTGATTGTCGACGGCAAGAAGATTCGCGCCCTGGCGGTCCGCAATCCTGCCGAGCTCCCCTGGAAAGACCTCGGCGTCGACGTGGTCGTCGAGAGCACGGGCATTTTCACCTCCCGCTCCAAAGACGGTAAACCCGGTTACGACACCCACCTCGCGGCCGGTGCCAAGCGGGTCGTTCTGAGCGCCCCGGCAAAGGACGGCGCAGATCTCACCTGTGTACTGGGGGTGAACGACGACAAACTCACGCCTGAACTGAAGTGCATCTCGAACGCGAGCTGTACAACCAACTGCCTCGCGCCTGTGGCCAAGGTGCTCAACGACAACTGGGGCATCGAAAAGGGCCTCATGACTACCTGCCACGCCTATACGAACGATCAAAATGTGCAGGACCTGCCGCACAAGGATCCGTATCGTGCCCGCGCCGCGGCGATCAACATCATTCCCAGCACCACCGGTGCTGCCAGCGCGGTCGGCCTGGTGATCCCCGAGCTCAAAGGCAAGCTCACCGGCATCGCGCTCCGCGTCCCGGTGTCGACCGGTAGCATCGTCGACCTGACGGTCATCACGAAGAAGCCGTGTACCAAAGAGGCGGTGAACGATGCGATGAAGGCCGCGTCCGAGGGGCCCATGAAGGGCATCCTGGCCTTCACGACCGACCCACTGGTCTCGAGCGACATCATCGGCGACTCCCACAGCTCGATCTTCACCGCCGACTGGACGCAAGTCATCGACGGCAACATGCTCAAGGTCCTCTCCTGGTATGACAACGAGTGGGGCTACAGCTGCCGCACCGTCGATTTGATCTCCCGCATCGGCAAGTTCAAATAATCGCGTTCCCAGTCATCGGGCGAACGCGCATATCAGTTTAGTGGTGGGCAGTGCCCCACCCGGAATTCTTCGAGCGAAGTGACGTATGCCGCCGGGTTGCGTCAGCACGGCCGGCCGTTGTCGCGTGCCGGTGCTCGTCGGCAACTGCTAGCTGCAACTTGAAGGAATTTCTAGTTTCCTGTGCGGTTCACGGTGCTGGAATCAACGACCCGCTGGGTATTGTCGTATCCTCAAACCTTGATTGTGCGGTATACTTGTTGAAACCCCGCAACCTTACCGGCTTGGTGGCCGGCCCCGCCTCCCCACGCATCGGCACGCCATTTCTCTCTGCCCACGACGAGTGCTGCCCCTGCGAGACCCCAAGGGCGTCCCCTTATGAATATCGTTGAAGCCGTTGACCTCACCAAGAACTACATCCTGGGCGAAGTCACCGTCGAGGCCGTTCGCGGCATCGACCTGGTAGTCCGCAAGAGCGAGCTGCTGGCGATCATCGGTCCCTCCGGTTCGGGAAAGAGCACTCTGCTCACGATGCTCGGCGCGATCGAGACGCCGACGTCGGGCCAGATCCTGCTCGAAGGCGTCGACGTCGCCACGCTCAGCGACGACCGACGCACGCTCTTGCGCCGCCGCCGGATCGGCTTCATCTTCCAGGCATTCAATCTGATACCGACGTTGACCTCGGTTGAAAACGTTGCCCTGCCGCTGGAACTCGATGGAATCTCCGAAGCGGAGGCCTACGAGCGCGCGATGGACATGCTCTCGCTCGTCGATCTTGCCGAGCGCAAGGACCACTTGCCCAGCATGATGTCGGGCGGCGAACAGCAGCGGGTGGCGGTGGCCCGCGCGCTGGTGATCAATCCTGCTTTGGTGCTGGCCGACGAACCGACTGGGAACCTCGATAGCGTGGCCAGCGCTCAGGTCATGGGGATGCTCCGCGATCTGGTCGACAATCAGGATCAGACGGTCGTGATGGTGACCCACGACCTCGACATCGCGGCTTTGGCCGATCGCGTCGTTCGCATGCGGGACGGACACGTGGTGAACGACGAAGCCCCCAACGGCCAGCACTGGCTCACCGCCGCCGGCCAGCACTCTTAACATTTAGCCGCGGAGCATGCTCCGCGCTCACTATGGTCTACTTCCGTCTCGGTATTCGCGAATTCCGCCAGCGCCCCGGTCGCGCGATCCTCACGCTGTTGTCGATCGTGATTGGCGTTGCTGCGGTGGTGGCCGTGAGCCTGTCGGCCGACACGACCCGCCGAGCGTTCGACGAGATCTACCACACCGTGGCTGGTCGCGCCGCGCTGGAGGTGACGGCGCCGGTCGGCACCAGTTTCGCGGCGTCCATTGCCGAGTCACTCCGTGACGTGCCGGGCGTGGCCGCCGTCTCGCCGGTCATTGAGCGCCGCTCGGTAATGTTCGTTGGCGATCGCCGGATCCAATTGATTTCGCTCGGCGTGATTCCGGAGCAGGACCGCGCCGTCCACGAATACAAGATTGTCGCCGGCAAGCCGCTCGGCGAGGCGCAGGGCGTGATCATGGACGCCTCGTTCGCCAAGAATGCCGGCGTCAAACTCGGCGACGACGTCGATCTGCTCACCCGCCGCGGTCAGATCAAGGCCCGCATTGCCGGCCTGTTTACCCGCGAGGGCACCGCCACCACGGGGCAGGGGGCCGTGGTCTTGATGCCGCTCAATGCGGCCCAGTATTACTTCAAAGCGCCGCGCAAGGTCGATAGCGCCCAGATCGTCCTGGAGCCCGACGCGGACCAGCAAGCCGTCGAGTCGGCCATCGCCAAGCGACTGCCGGAGGGTGTCACGGTTGGGCGTCCGGCCGCGCAGGCGCTCTAGCCGAAGAAACTTCTCTTTCGACCGAGCAGGGCATGAGCATGGCCCGCGGCTTCTCGCTGCTGGTGGCCATTTTTATCATTGCGAACACTTTCCTGATCAACGTCACGCAGCGCCGCAAGCAGCTGGGCATCTTGCGGGCGATCGGCGCCACGCGGTTGCAGATCGGCACGATGATCTACTCGGAAGCCATCTGTATGGGAATCGTCGGCAGCATCCTGGGTTGCCTGGTCGGGATCGGGGCCGCCCATTTGCTGACCCGTGCTATGGGTGCGCTCTACCAGGCGACGTTGCCGAGTATTCAGCTCTCGCCCAAGCCTTTTATTTTGGCGGCTGTATTCGGCATGGGCGTCTCGTTCATCGGCGCGGCGCTGCCTGCCCGCCGGGCCCGCCAGCTCTCGCCTCTGGAGGCTCTCCGCGACGTCTTGTCCAGCGAAATCGAAGGCTTCTCGAGTTGGCTGACAATGCTCGGCGCGGTGATCCTCGTCGTATCGAGCCTGATCTTGACCGCGTCGATTCTCGGCTGGCTTCCCATCATGCACAGTGTTTGGAGCGCGATTCTGCTGCTCACCGGCTTGATGTTGCTGTTGCCGCTGGTACTCGAGCCGTTATCGAGGCTCGTTGCGGCGGCGCTAAAGCCTTTGTTGCGTGTCGAAAGCAGCATCGCCCGCCGTCAGCTGCTCCGAAACCATTCGCGCTCGACGCTCACGATCGGCGTCGTGTTCATCGCCGTGAGTACCGGCATCGGCCTGGCCAACTCGGTGCTCGACAACGTGAACGACGTCCGCCAGTGGTATCGCAAGGCAATCGTCGCCGATTTCTTCCTCCGCGCGATGGCTCCCGACATGGCCACTGGGCTGGCGGCTGACTTGCCGGACGGCATCGCAGAAAAACTCCGCGAGATTCCCGGGATCACAAGTTACGAAGCCATCCGGTTGGTGAGCGCCAAAGCCCGCGACGAACAGGCGATCATCGCGGCGCGCGACTTCACACGTCGCAGCGTGGAAGCGTTCGACCTTGTCGGCGGCGACCAGGCCAAGCTGCTCGAAGACCTCAAACAAGGCGAAGTAATCGTTGGCTCCGTCCTCGCCAAGCGGTTGGGACTCCAGGTCGGCGACAAGATTCCGCTCGGCGTGGGAGACGCGGCCCGCGAGTTCACCGTCGCTGCCATCGCCAACGACTATCAGGCGGGCGGGTTGGTCCTCTACATGGACCGCTCCGTCGCCGAGCGCGAGCTGGGAATTGAGGGCGTCGACGCCTATGCGATCAGCGTCGATCACACACGGATGGCCGAGGTCCGGCCAGCGCTGGAAAAACTCGCCGCCGACAACGGTCTGTTGCTGCAGTCGTTCTCCGACATTCAGCACAAGATCGACGGCATGATGGCTGGTGTGGTCGGCGCCCTGTGGGGCATGGTCGCACTGGGTCTGTTGGTTGCCGCCTTCGGCGTCGCCAACACGCTCACGATGAACGTGCTGGAGCAGACCCGCGAGCTGGGCTTGTTGCGGATCATCGCCATGACGCGTGACCAGGTCCGCAAGACCGTGTTTGCCCAAGCGGTGATGATGGGCCTGTTGGCGTTGATTCCCGGCATCGCGGCCGGCCTCAGCGTCGCCTACTTGATCAACCTCGCCACGTATCCCGTAACTGGTCATCCGGTCGTGTTTGTCTTCCACCCGCTGCTAGTATCCGGTGCATTGGTTGTGGGCCTGATCGTGGTCGCAGCTGCCGCCTGGCTTCCTGCCGAACGCGCTGCCCGCCTGCAACTTTCCCAAGCGCTGCATTACGACTAGGCGAGCTCGCTCCAATGCGCAGTTCAACGCCCGTCTGGCTTGACTCTCTCGGTGGAAAACGGATCCGGCCAAATCGCGATACCGTGCGATAGTCATTTGCCCCTCCATTTGCGGCTATTCGACAATTTGAATTGCTGAGCGATGAGAGGCACTTTCCTCCAATTGGCCGCTGGCCCGGCTGTGACTACAATCAAGGGTTCCCCATTTTCCCAGGCTGCGGATTTCCTTCCTACAGTGCCCGAATCGTACACACTCGCTGCCGAACGACCCGCCACCAAGGGCCGCTACGCCTTCGTCAGCCTCGGCTGTCCGAAGAACCTGGTCGACAGCGAACGGATGCTGGGCATGTTGCGGCTCGACGGTTACGAGCTGGTGAGCGATCCCAAGGGGGCCGATTTCGCCGTCGTGAACACCTGCGGCTTCATCGAGGCCGCCCGCACCGAGTCGTTTGCTGCCATCGACGAGATGCTCGAGCTCAAGCGGACCGGCCAATTGCGGGGGCTGATCGTCTCCGGCTGCCTCGCCGAGCGGCAGAAGGAGTCGCTGCTCGTCGAGCGGCCCGGCATCGACCACCTGGTCGGCGTATTCGGCCGCGAGGAAGTCACCAAGGTGGCCGACCGGCTGGTGGGCGGGCTCAACGAGCAGCGCAGTGTCTTTCATCCCGCGCCGACCCACCCGCTGCCCGACACGGCCCGGCTGCGGATTACGCCGCGGCACTTTGCGTTTCTGAAGATCTCCGAAGGCTGCGACCGGCTCTGCACGTTCTGCGCGATCCCCAAGATGCGCGGCAAGCACGCCACGAAGCCGATCGAAGAAGTGGTGGCCGAGGCCCGCGAGCTGGCGGCCGACGGAGTGCGTGAGCTGGTGATCGTGGCCCAGGATACGACCTACTACGGTCTTGACCTTTACGGCGAAACGCGGCTCGTCGAGCTCCTGCGCGAGTTGGACCAGGTCGACGGACTCGATTGGATCCGGCTCATGTATTTCTATCCGATGTATGTAAGCGATGAGCTAATCGACACGATTGCCGGCTCGACTCGGATCGTGCCCTACCTCGACATGCCGCTTCAGCACGCCAGCGACCGCATGCTCCGCCTCATGCAGCGGCGCGTGAACCGAGCCGACACGGAGTCGCTCCTGGCGCAACTCCGCGAGCGGATTCCGAACCTGACGATGCGCACGACGTTCATCACCGGCTTCCCCGGCGAGACCGAAGCCGATTTCGACGAGCTGGTGGATTTCGTTCGCACTCAGAGGTTCGAGCGGATGGGCGTCTTCACGTATTCGCTCGAGCCCGACACGCCGGCCGCGCGGCTGCCGGAGCATTTGCCGGAAGAGGTCAAGAACGAGCGCCGCGAGCGGCTGATGGCGGTGCAGCAGGAGATCGCCTTCGCCTGGAACGAGGCACAACTCGGACGGCAAATGGACGTGATCCTCGACTCCGCGGTTCCGGGCGAGAAAGAGGCCTTCATCGGCCGCTCCTACGCCGACGCGCCCGACGTCGACGGCGTGGTCTACACTAGTGGAGAGGGTCTGCGCGTCGGAGCGATCGTGCCCTGCGAGATCGTCGGCTCGAGCGGCTACGACCTGGTGGCCGCCGCGGTGGGGCGGGCAAGGTAGCAGCTATCTGTGTTCCAATGCCATAATTGCGAGATTTGACTGTATATCGTATCCGATATATACTTTGATGGGTGAAGGGCGTCGAGCCGATGGCCCAGTCCAAGGCAAAGTCGAAGGCGGACGAGCCGTATCAACCGCCGCGAAAGCCCTTGGTGTGGCTGCAAGGAGAAATCAAGACTCCGCCTTTTACGGCCAAAGGACGGCAGGAAGCGGGCATGTTGCTTCGACTGTTGCAGCAAGGGGAGCAATAGGAAATGCCCCAAGCCGAGCTGTTGCCCAACGTCGGACCGCGCTGCGGAGCCTTGCAGCTTCGAGACGCAGAGCACAATTGGCGCATCATGTATCGCGCTGATTCGGACGCGGTCCTTGTTCTGAACGTGTACTCGAAGAAGACTCGGAAGATGCCAGACGAGGTCATCAGCCGCTGCAAGGACCGCCTGAAGCGTTATGATAGTGCAGCCAGAACGGCGAAGAAGACTTAGAGACGCAGGAATAAGAGGAAGATGGATGTTGCAAAACGTAAAATGTTGGAGGCCGCTGGCTGGAAGTTCGGCGATGCCGCTGACTTTCTCGGGATGAGCGCAGAAGAACGCCAGCTGCTTGATGCCCGAGTGAAACTCGCAGCGGCAATTCGGGAGGTGCGACAGGCCCACCGGCTTTCGCAGAAGGAGCTAGGCACCAGGTTGAAGACAACTCAGCCGCGAGTCGCCAAAATCGAACGGGCCGCGTCGGATGTCTCGATGGACCAGCTTATTCGGGCGTTCACTGCCGCCGGTGGAAAGTTTGTCGTCCGTATCAGTAAGCCGAAGTCGCCAAAGGGAAAAGGCAGGGCGAAGAAGAGTGGCGTCGTATTGGAGGCGGTCGCCTCGCGTTAGGAAAAAACTGGCAGGACTCTCCAACGCTTGATCGTCTGCCAAGAGGCTGGAGCTGGTTTATGGATCAGACCACCGCCAAGCTGCCGCCTCATCGGGTGTCATGAACGTGCCGAACCAACTCACGATCGCCCGGCTGGTGTTGTCGGTCGTCTGCTTTGTGTTCCTGGCCTGCAATTGGTATCTGACGGGACTGGTACTGTTCGTGATTGCGGCCGGCACCGACTGGGTCGACGGTTACTGGGCCCGCAAATACGGCCAAATTACCCAGCTTGGCCGGGTGATGGATCCGTTCGCCGACAAGATCATCATCTGCGGGGCGTTTATCTTCCTCGCCGGCGTGCCGCACGTGGGCGACAGCTGGCTGCCCGCGTCCGGGATCGCGCCCTGGATGGCGGTGCTGGTGGTCGCCCGCGAAATGCTGGTCACCGCGATTCGCAGCTTCTTCGAGGAGGGGGGCGTCGACTTCTCCGCCAAGTGGGCCGGCAAATGGAAGATGCTGTTTCAGTGCCTGGCCGTCGGTTTCAGCCTCTATCGCCTGGGAATGTATTTCAATCCGCACTATCCGGTCGTCGATTGGACCACGACGCCTCCCGACTGGCTCACCTGGTCGCTCCACGCGTTGGTCTGGACGTCGATCGTGTTCACCGTCTACTCCGGCTGGGGCTACGTGGCCACCGCGCTGCGGATGTTGAGGAAGTAACGCACGACGATGGCGACTGAACCCTCCGATGCACTGTTGGGCGCGGTCGTCCTCATCTTGGCGATCGCCAGCGTCGGCACCTGGTTCGCGCTGGCCGATCGACTCCGGCACGGCCCGATCTTGCCCTTCGAGCCGCGGCGGCCGGTACCCTGGCATGGCGCTTGGCTACTGCTGCCGGTGCTGCTCGTGGCGTTCACGATCTACGCGGCCCTCGCAGGCGACAATCCGGCCGCCGACGCGAAATCCGCGACGGCGACCGACCTGGTCGAGCGAATCGCCTTGGGCTCCGTTCAGCAGAGTGCGTTCGTGGTTGCGTTTTTGGCGGTGATGATCGCGGTGTCGCGTGCCACGCGGTCGGATCTCGGAATTCCGCGCGACTTCGGCGAACTTGCCCGCGACGTGCGCATTGGGTTTGTCGCCTGGCTGGCGGCGCTCGCGCCGGTGTATGGCGTGCAGTTTGTGCTGATTAGCGTCTTGGGCGGGGCTCAAGGCCATCCGCTGATCAAAATGGTCGAGGAGCATGCCAGTCCGACGCTGTTTGTGCTGGCGTTCGCCGCGGCGGTTGTCGTGGCGCCGATTTGCGAAGAGCTGCTGTTCCGCATGCTGCTGCAAGGGTGGCTCGAAAAGTGGGAGGATAAATGGCTGGGATGGCCAGTGCCGTCTGGGGCGGCAGAGGAGGGCCCCGGAGACCTCATTCCCGATGACGTAACCGCTGACGGCATCGCCGCTTCCGACGGCGTGCCGTCACCGCTCCAGGAGGACGAACTTCGGGAGCCGCCTCGAATCGGCGTCGGCGGGTTTGCCCCATGGCTGGCTGCCAATCGGCGTCAGCTCACTGCTATTCGCGCTGGCCCACGTCGGCTACGGTCCTGACCCCATCCCGCTGTTTCTGCTCGCTCTCATCCTGGGCTACGTCTATCAGCGGACGCATCGCATCGTGCCCTCGATGGTGACCCACGCGTTGTTCAACGGGATGTCGCTCTTTGCGCTCTGGCGAGTCATTTCTGCCGGGGCCCATTGACGAACCGATATGATTGAGCTCGTTGCCCATCCACGTGGAGTCGTCTTGCCGGTGCGAGCCCATGCCGGCGCTCGCCAAAACGGCATCGTCGGCGAGCACAACGGGATGCTTCGCGTCGCGGTGACCGCCGCACCGGAAAAAGGCAAAGCCAACAAAGCGATCGTGGACGTGTTGAGCAAGGCCTTCTAGGCGGTCGAAATCGTCGATCGAGCTGATCGCCGGCGAGACGTCGTCGCAGAAGCGATTCTTGATCGTCGGCGAAGACCGAGCAAAGCTGCAGCGATTGCTCGAACGGTTGCTGGCGGGTTAAGACGCGGGCGGCGGAAACACGCGGGGCGCAACGCCATATTCGGCGCAAATCTCGCCAAACGCAGCATTCGAGCGAATGTCGCCCCGGAAGTCGTCGGCATGTCGCGGGTCAGCGAAGCCCATTTTCTTCTTGTCATCCAATAGCTCTTCGATCTTCGCCGTGGGCAGATAACGCGGCGGCCCGAGCTGACGCGTGGCGAGGAGAATGCGGCAATACTGGTCGAGAATCTCAGTGAGCCAGTAGGCCCGCTCGGGCGACTCGCCGTAGCTCACGGCGCCATGGTTGGCGAGCAGGATGATGTTCGTCCTGGCGACGAACGGCAGCACCGTCTCCGCGAACTTCTTGCCGCCCGGCGTTTCGTATTTCGTGATCGGCACTTCGCTGAGGAAGACCTCGACTTCCGGCATCACCGCCTGCGGGATCGGCTCACCGACGATGGCGAACGCCGTCGCGTGCGGCGGATGGCAGTGGACGACGCACGACACGTCGGGCCGGGCCTTGAGAATCTCCAGGTGCATCAGCGCTTCGCTTGAGCGCTTGCGCGAGCCCGCGAGCTGCTTGCCGGTCATATCGATCAGGCACAAGTCTTCGGGCCGCATGAAGCCCTTGCTGATCATCGTGGGCGTGCAGAGGACTTCGTGCTCAGTGAGCCGGCAGGTGATGTTGCCGGCGTTGGCCGCGACGAAGCCCCGCTCGTAGATTCGGCGGCCGATCTCGCAGATTTGCTCTTTCAGCTCGCGGACGTCGTTCGTCATGGCAGTTCTTTTGCGCTCGCGTCAGTCGATCGGCAAAGTGGTGGCTCGGCCGCCGTCGCCGCGGGACGGCTTGAGGATGGTGACTCGACCGCCCTCGAGCCGCACTCGCCCGGCCGCGAGCAGCTTGAGCACGTGGGGATAGGCTTCCTTTTCCGCCGTGAATACGCGGTCGGCGAGCCGCTCGGCCGTGTCGTCCGCAAAAACCGGCACCGGCTGCTGCCAGATGATCGGGCCGTGGTCGTACTGGTTGTCGACGAAGTGGAGGGTGCAGCCGGTGACCGTCACGCCGGCGTCGAGCACGGCCTGATGCACATGGTGACCGTACATGCCGGGGCCGCAGAATGCCGGGATCAGGGCCGGATGGATATTTACGACACGGCCCGCAAAGTCGTCCGGCACCGGGGCGAGTTTCAAGAAGCCGGCCATGGCGACGTAGTCGACGCCGGCCTCGCGGCAGGCGGCGAAGATTGCGTCGCCGTACGGTTTGTCGCCCGCGGGGCCGGCGGGGTAGTCGCTCCGTTTGAATACGTGGGTGGGAATGTCCGCCGACGCCGCGTGCTGAAGCCCGCTCGCCTTGGCGGAGCTTGAGATCACCAGGCGGATGTCGATCGGAAGTTCGCCGTCGGCCGCGAGGTCGATGAAGTTCTTGAGCGTCCGGCCGGAGCCGGAGATCAACACGGCCAATCGCAACGGCCCTTTCGGCGTCGATTGGCTCATTGGATGACCTCGACGTAGAGCGTCAACTCATCGCTGCCGACTTTGGAGACGGTGGATTTTCCCTTTGCGAGCAGATCGTCGACAATCTCCGTGGCGAGCGTTTCCTGGACGATGAAGTCGCGGTGCTTCGTGATTGCGTCTTTTAGCACTTGCGAATCGGTCAGCACGCCGACTCGGATCCGATCGGTGTACTCGCAACCGGTGTCCTTGCGATGGTCTTGAATCAGCCGCACGAGGTCCCGTGCCAGGCCTTCGGCGACAAGTTCTGGCGTGAGCTCCGTGGCGAGCACCACGACGCAGCCCTTTCCCTGCGCCGCGGCCCAGCCTGCTTTGGCCTGCAGTCGGACTTCGATGTCGTCGTTGTCGAGGTCGACCGCCGAGCCGTCGGGAAAGGTGAGCGTCGACTTGCCGGTCGATTTGAGCTCCGCCAGCAGCTTCGACGCGTCGACGTCGGCCAGGAGCTTTTTGGCGGCGGGCATGTTTTTGCCCAGCCGGGGGCCGAGACGCTTGAAGTTCGGCACCACCGAGTAGGTGATGTACTCTTCGCCATGCGTCGTGAAGGCAACTTGTTTTACGTTGAGTTCGTCGGCGATCAGCTCGGCGTGTTCTTCGAGCCATTTTTGATGCGTCGCGTCGGCGAGCACCACTTCGACTTTCGCCAGCGGCTGGCGAACTTTGAGGCTCGCGGCCATGCGGGCGTTGCGACCGAGCGAGGAGATCTCGCGGACGAGGTTCATCCGAGCGGAGAGGCCCTCGTCGATGATGCTCACATCGCCCGCAGGATAGTCGCACAGGTGGACGCTTTCCCCGACTCCCGACTCCTGACTCCCGACTCCCGATCGAAACACCCCGGCCAGATTCTGCCAAAGTGTCTCGGCCAAAAACGGCACAAACGGGGCGACCAGTTTTGCGCGTCGTCACCAGGCACTCGTAAAGTGTCCAATAGGCGTCGAGCTTTTCGACGCCGCGTTTGTCGGCGGCCCAGAAGCGGTCGCGGCTGCGGCGGACGTACCAGTTCGAGAGCGCGTCGACGAATTCGGTAATCTGGCCGCAGGCGCCGAAATTGTCGTAGGCGTCCATCCGCTCGACGACCGCGGCAGTTGTGCGATTCAGCTCGCTGAGGATCCAGCGATCAAGCTCGCTTCGGTCGGCAATGGGGCGGTAGGACTTCGCGGCCGCGAATGATTTTGCGTCTAAATCTCTGACCTCTGACCTCTGACCTCTGACCTCTTCCTTCGGATCGAACCCGTCGATATTGGCGTAGATCACAAAGAAGCTGTAGACGTTCCAGAGCCGCAACAGGAACTCGGGGATGCTGTCCTTGATCGCCTGCTCGCTGTAGCGAATCGTCGTCCACGGCGGCTGGTTGGCGAAGAAGTACCACCGCAGGGCGTCGGCTCCGTACTTGTCGAAGATTTCGTTCGGCGGCAAATAATTCCGCTTGCTCTTCGACATCTTCTGCCCGTCTTCGCCGAGCATCAGGCCGAGCACGATGCAGTTGCGGTAGGGGTGGGGGAAGGGAGCAGGGAGCTGGGAGCAGGGAGCAGGGAGTGCGGAAGCACTGTTTTTTTCCGTGCTCGCTGCTCCTTGCTCCTTGCTAAACATCAGCGTGCTGATTGCGAGCAGGCTGTAGAACCAGCCGCGGGTTTGGTCGAGGGCTTCGCTGATGAAGTCGGCGGGGAACTGCGACTTGAAACGCTCGGTGCTGCCCTCGGCATGTGGATAGCCCCATTGGGCAAACGGCATCGCGCCGGAGTCGTACCAGCAGTCGATCACTTCGGGCACGCGCTGCATTCGCGCGCCTTTGGCGAACGGCGAGTCGTACGTCACCGCGTCGATGTACGGCTTGTGAACTAGCAGATCGTCGGGCAGCTCTGGATTTTTCGCCTTAGCCGCGGCCCATACCTGGCCGCCGGTGAATCCCGGCTTGGCGAGCAATTCGTCAAAGCTGCCGACCGCTTCCATCTTGCCAGTCTCGCTGCACTTCCAGATCGGCAGCGGCGTGCCCCAATAGCGCTCGCGCGAGAGGGCCCAATCGACGTTCGATTCGAGAAAATTCCCGAACCGCCCGTCTTTGATATGCTCGGGGAGCCAGTTGATCTTCGCGTTGTTGGCGAGCATCGCGTCTTTGAACTGCGTCGTGCGGATGAACCAACCCTCACGCGGATACTGGATGAGCGGATCCTCTTCCGCCCGCCAGCAGAATGGATAGTCGTGGACGTATTGTTCCTGATGGAACAACAACCCGCGTTGCTTCAAATCGCGGATGATGTCTTTGTCGCAATCCTTGACCCAACGGCCGCGGCAATACTCAGGGGCTTCGTCAGTGAATTTGCCGTCGGAACCGACGCAATTTATAAGTGTTGGACCTTCGTCATCTCGAAAGTTGAGCTGCTGTTCGGTGAGAACTTCATAATCATCTTCACCGAAAGCCGGCGCGATATGTACGAGGCCGGTACCACTCTCAATTGTCACAAAGTCCGCAGGAACGACGCGCCAAGCAATATGTTGTTCGCGCTGTATCCTTTCTGGTACCTTCCGCGTCTCCGAGCAACCCGTAATACGAATCAAATGGCGGTAAATAGCGATAGCCAACGAGTTGCCTTCCTGGGATTCTGTCGACCAGGTCGCATCTCGTGTTTTGCTAGGTTCGCCACAAACTTTTCCGCAAGAGCCGACGCCACGAATATCGTTGTATTGTCATGGATGTCGCGCCACTCCTCGTAGTCCAAGTCGGGATGCACAGCGACAAACTGATTGCTGGGAAGCGTCCAAGGAGTTGTCGTCCAAACAAGAAGATAGCGATTGGTCAGTTCGCCGTGGGAATGTAAAAGCGGAAACTTCACAAAGACACTCGGATCCGCCACCTGGCGGTAACCTTGCCCGACTTCGCCCGCCGATAGTGCCGTGCCGCCTTGGGCCCACCACCAGACGATTTTGTGGCCCTGGTAGAGCAAGCCACGGTCGAAGAGGTTTTTGAGGCTCCACCAGACGCTTTCGACGTAGCTCTGGTGATACGTCACGTAGGCATCATCAAGATCGACCCAGAAGCCGATCCGTTCGGTGAGTCGCCGCCACTCCTGCATGTAGCGCCAGACGCTTTGCTGGCAGAGCTGGATAAACTTCTCGATGCCGTAGGCTTCGATTTCTTCCTTCGAATGGATGCCCAGTTCTTTGCAGACTTCGACCTCGACCGGCAGGCCGTGGGTGTCCCAGCCGGCCTTGCGCTCGACAACGTCGGCCGCGCATGGTTTGGTAGCGCGGGAAGAGGTCTTTGATCGCGCGAGTGAGGCAGTGGCCGGGGTGGGGCATGCCGTTGGCGGTCGGGGGTCCTTCGTAGAACACGAAGGGCGGCGCGTCCTTCCGCTGCTTGAGCGACTTCTCGTAGATGCCTTGCTCTTTCCAGAACCTGCCGACGGCGAGCTCCTGCTCCGGAAAATTCACATTGCCGTCAACAGGGTCGAACATCTAGCAGCCACTGTGCCTTCAAATAAGCAGAAAACTATTCACCACAGAGTGCACAGAGGACACGGAGAAGAATACGAATAATGACGAAGGTACGTGAGTTCGGGCGGCCGCCATTCGTTCATTTGGAATTCGTCGATTCCTCAGTGCCCTCTGTGTCCTCTGTGGTGAAGCCTTTACTCATCCTCGAATTCCGGATCGTCGCTGAAGGGGGCGTCTTCCTCCTCTTTGACCTCGTCCGGTTCGAATTGGTCGGCGTCGCCCGGCAGGTCGTCGTCCCATTCCTCTTCGAAATCGTCGTCGAAATCGTCGTCGAAGTCGTCATCATCGAAATCATCGAACGGGTCGTTCGACGCGACCTCCTCGTCGGGCGCGGGCGTGCCCACATAGCCTTCGTCCGGCTCGTTGATCTCTTCGGTCTCATCCGGCTCGTCAAATCCCATGTTCCACGCCCCGATATTTCTCTCGATTAGCAACGACATACGCGATTCCCCCAAGTCACCAACCCATGGACGCCGCGCCTCGAATACGGTTTTCGTCGATATCCTGACAGTGGCGTGCGCTGCGGCCGCGGGCTCCGCAAGCGCGGGGTAACCCGGAATTTTGAAGCGCTTTGGGGCGCCTTGTCAAGAAACGATTGGCATTTGCCGCCCCGAACGGTGACTTGGCCGAAAAAAATGGCCGCTTTAGTCCGTAGTCCGTGGTCCGTCGTCCGTGGTATCTTGCAACGGACGATGGACCACTGACAACGGATGTTTCCTCTAATGCCCAATTCTACGCACGAGCGGCTGGACGTCATCGCCGTCGGGGCCCACCCGGACGACTTGGAGATCGCCTGTGGCGGCACGCTGGCTCGGCTGGTCGATGCCGGCCACAAGGTCGGCATGATCGACCTCACGGACGGCGAGCCGACGCCGCTCTCTCCGGGGCCGGAGGTGCGGCTGGCGGAGGCCCAGGCCGCGGCCGAGACACTTGGTGTGGCGAAGCGGATCACTTTGGACCTCCCCAACCGCCGGCTGTTTGACTCGTTCGAGGCCCGGGTGAAGCTCGCCATCGAGTTTCGCAAGTACCGGCCCCGGCTGGTGATCGGCATCGGCGACCGCACGCCGATGGCCTCGCCCGACCACTGGCAGGCGATGCAGATCATCGACGCGGCCGTGTTCTATGCTCGGCTCACCAAGTGGGACGAACATTTTGAACATCTGCCGGTGCACACGATCGATCGGCAGATTTACTGCATGCTGGCCCAGCCGCTCTCGGGCGTGCCGACGTTGCCGGGGCACTTGCTGGTCGACGTCAGCGGCACGCTCGAACGCAAGCTCGCGTCGATCCGCTGCTACAAGACGCAGTTCCCACCCACCAAGCACCAGCTCTTTGCCCGGATCGAGTCAATGGCCCGCTTCCTGGGCAGCACCGCCGGCGTGGAAGCGGCGGAGATGTTGATCAGCCCGAAGCCGATCGTCACCCGCGACTTGATGAGCGCGCTGTTTGAGTGACGTGCGAACGCTTACGCTTTCTTCAATTCGTCCCGAATCTCGCGCAGCAGCAAAATATCTTCCGGTGGCGGCGGTGCATCGGCCGGCGGCTCCGTGCCGAGCCGCAGGCGAGTTTCGGCCACGTTCATCGCCTTGACGAGCATGAACACAGCCCAGGCCACGATCAAAAACGTAATTACGTTGTTGAGAAACGCGCCGTAGTTGATCACGACCGCCGGAACCTTCGCCGCCGGATCGGCCTCCCGCAGCGTGAAGGCCAGACCTTTCACGTTGACGTCATTGGTCAGCAGTCCCAGCGGCGGCATGATCACGTCATCGACCAACGACTTCACGATGGTGCCAAAGGCACCGCCAATGATGATGCCGACGGCCATGTCGACGACGTTGCCCCGCAAGGCAAACTTCTTGAATTCCTGCAACATGCCCATGATCGAACCTCCTTGGGAAGCAATTTGTATCGTCAGTTAGCCGGCGGGCTTGTCCCGCCGCGCATTTCGCGGCGACACGAGGTCGCCGGCTAACCGTTGCGCCATTTCCTGATTGCGGCGAGCGTTTCTTCCATGTCGGCGGCAAGCGGCGCTTCGAATACCGCTCGCTGTCCAGTCGTCGGGCGATCGATGGTGAGGCGATGTGCGTGCAAGGCGTGCCGGGCCAGCAGCGGGTCGGTCGCCGTTTGCTCTGGCGTATCGTGCCGCAGCTTGTCGCGGGGGATCAACTCCAATTCCGTGATCTTCTTCGGATTGCGGCCCGCGTAGAGCCGGTCGCAGAGGACGGGGTAACCGGCATGGGCCAGATGGAGACGGATCTGGTGCGTGCGGCCGGTCTTGGGCCGGGCCCGCACCAGCGCGTAACCGACGAATCGCTCGACGACCTCGTAGAGCGTTTCCGCCGCCCGGCTCGACGGATGCCCGGGACGGATCGCCTTCTTTTCCCGTTCGGAAGGGTGATCGCCAATCGGGGCAATGATGACGTCGCGGTCGAACTGGGGGACACCCACGACGATCGCCAGATACTGCTTTCTCGACGGTGCGAGCTTTGAACTGGGCGGCCAGCGCGTCGTGGGCCCGGTCGGTCTTGGCGACGACGATCACGCCGCTGGTGTCGCGGTCGAGCCGGTGGACGATCCCCGGCCGCGTCGGGCCGCCGCGCTGGCTCATGGTTCCGAAATGGTACGCGAGTGCCCCGGCGAGCGTTCCGTCCCAATGTCCTTTGGCCGGGTGGACGATCATCCCCGCCGGCTTGTTCACGACAACGATTGCGTCGTCCTCGTGCAAAATATCAAGCGGAATGTCCTGCGGTATCGGCCCTTCCCGCGGCACGTCGAGCTGCGAAGACCGCCACGACGTTGCCCGTTCGCAGCTTGAGCGACGGCTTGCGCGCTTCATTGTCAACCCGCACCTGGTCTGCTTCAATCGCGCGCTGTAACACGGCGCGGCTGAAAGTCGGCAGACTGATCGGCCAGGAAAATGTCGAGCCGCTGGCCGGAGGCCTCGGGCGGAACCGTGAATGAGTAGAGCGGCGAAATCAGGGGCAGAAGATCAGAAAGGACCAGGATCGGAACATGCCATACGGCGGCATCCTCGAGTTACTCACTGGGCTGGGCAGCATCAGCCGGAGCACCACTTTCCGTTGGAGTCTCGCTGGGCGCTTGCTCACTGGTGGCGTCTTGATTGTAGCGATTGGTGACATCCGGGTTGTCCTTGTCGCTCGTCTCGCCGATGCCCTTGAACAAGTCGTCGATCGAAACGCTGGGGCCGGTCTCGTTGTTCGTCGAGTTCGCTGAAGGCAGCTCAATTTCACCGGGGCTAAAACCAGGTCGCTGGCCGGGAGTGCCTGGACCGGCCGGGGCCGTGCGGCGGGGGCTCTCAGCCGTCGCCAGCCAAGAATAGGCATCCTTGGCGTCCTGACTCTCGAGCTGTTTGGCCCGCTGTTCGGCCAATACGGCGAATCCCCCCTTGACCGAGAGGTACTCTTCCCGCGCCTTTTCTAGATCGTTCTGCAGCTCGTAGACCCGCCCGAGACCAAAGTGAGCGCGGTCCTTGATCCGTTCATCATCCGACTCCCGGAGCAAGCCTTGATACGTGCTGCTGGCGCGATTGAGTGCCTCGGTCGCCACGGCTCGATTTTGGAGGAAGGACTGCGACGCAATCGCCACCTGGCCGTCGGCCCAAGTGATGTCGGCAAATTGCTGCATTGGCGAGTCGGGATATTCTCCGGCCGACTGATGCAGCTGATCGAGATTCGGCAGCAATCCCTCGACCGCTTCGTTATACGAATTCCAGGCGGCGCTCTGCCGGGCCGACGACTCGCTGCCGAAATAGGAATACGCCAGCATCAAGATCACGATCACCAGCAGGCCGCCGACGATTAGTGAGTTGTACGGCTGCACCCGTTCGATCCAGATCGCCGTGTGATGGGCGAGCCAATTGGTTTCCAGTTCGTGGCGATGTTCGGATTTCATGCGAGTCAGAATTTCCGATGATGAGGGTTGGGAAGTCTTCAGGAAGTGTAGGACTTCGCGGAACCGAGCGTCAAGTGCGCCCCTGGAAAGTGCCGGGCGAGGGCGATAGGTTAGGGAGTTCTCCGCGTCGGACTTTGACGTCGCACGAGGATTGGCCGCACCACCAGACGCGCTGCATTGGAAGCACCATGGCCCACGATCTCAACCCCGCTCAGCTGGATGCCGTGCGGACGCTGCGTGGGCCCCTGTTGGTGCTGGCCGGGGCCGGGACCGGCAAGACGCGCGTCGTCACCTATCGGATCGCCAACTTGATTCGCAGCGGCATCAAGCCGGAGCGGATCCTGGCGGTCACGTTCACGAAGAAGGCGGCCGCCGAAATGCAGCAGCGGGCGGGCGTGCTGCTGGAGGGCAAAGGGCGAGCGGGAGCCAAACGCACGAAGCAGTCGCCCCCGCGGCCCGAGATCTCGACGTTCCATTCGCTTTGCGTGCGGATCTTGCGGCGGAACATCAAGCGGCTCGGCTACCCGGAAAAGTTCATCATCTGCGATCGCAACGAGCAGGAGAGCCAGGCCCGCGCGGTGCTGCGCGAATTGCGGGCCCCGGCGACGGCTCTGGCGCCGGGCGATCTGTTGGGTTACATCGGCCGCTGGAAGACGCAATCGGTCCGGCCGCACGACGCGGAGTCGATCGCCCAATCGGACCGCGATCACCTGGCTTCGGCCGGCTATCGCCGCTACCAGGACAATCTCAAGAAGCTCGGCGCGGTCGACTTCGACGACCTGTTGCTGCTGACCGAAGAATTGTTCGAGCGATTTCCGCCGGTGCGCAAGGCGGAGGCCCAGCGGTTCGACCACGTGCTGATCGACGAGTACCAGGACACGAACCACAGCCAGTATTCGATCGTGAAGGGACTCGCCAAAGACCATCGCAATCTGTGCGTGGTGGGCGACGATGACCAATCGATCTACGGCTGGCGCGGCGCGGAGGTGACGCATATCCTGCGGTTCCAGCAGGACTGGAAAGAAGCCAAGGTCGTGCGGCTCGAGAACAACTATCGTTCGACCGCGGCGATTATCGAGTATGCGAATACGCTGATCGCCTTCAACCGCCAGCGACACGATAAGACGCTGATTCCCGACAAATTGGGCGGCGATCGGCCCGGCATCATGCAATGCAAGGACGAGACGGACGAGGCGATCCGCGTCGTCGCGAGCATCCGCGCGGTGCTCGATGCTCGCAAGGCCCAGCCGCGCGACGTCGCCATTCTCTGCCGCACGAACGAGCAGCCGCGGTCGTTCGAAACCGAGCTGCGACAGGCCAATGTGCCCTACGTGCTCATCGGCGGGATGTCGTTCTTCGATCGCAAGGAAGTGCGGGACCTGTTGTCGTATTTGAAGCTGATCGACAATCCACACGACGAGCCGGCGCTGCGGCGGATCATCAATCAGCCGCCGCGGGGCATCGGCGACACGGCCCAGAAGCGGCTGCTCGACGAGGCCACCGCACAGGGCAAATTCCTCTGGGACGTACTCGCCGACGCGATCGTCGTCGACGGGGTCGACGCCAAGACGTCCGATGCCGTGCAGCGATTCGTGCGGCTCGTCGAGGAATTTCGCACGAGTGCGTCGAAACTGAGTTTGCCGCAGCTGATCGCCCAGGTGATCGACAAGACGGCCTACCGCGACGCGCTGCACAAGCTTTACCCCGACCCGGCTGAGTGCGAATCGCGACTCAATTCCTTGGAAGAGATCATCAATGCGGCCGCCAGTTACGAGGCAAGCCGCCGCAAGTCGGCCAGCCTGGCCGGGTTTCTTGATGATGTGCTGCTGAACGACCGCGACGACAGCGACGAGAAAGAATCGCAACTTGAGCGGAACGCGGTCGCCCTGATGACGCTCCACAGCGCCAAGGGCCTCGAGTTCCCGCGGGTCTACCTGGTCGGTATGGAGGAAGGCATCCTGCCCCACAAGAGATCGCTCGAGGTCGAAGGGGCGGCGATCGACGAAGAACGGCGGCTCTGCTACGTCGGCGTGACGCGGGCCCGCGAGGTGCTCACGATCTCGTTCGCGCTGACGCGCCGCAAATGGGGCAAACCGCTCAAGACGATCCCCAGCCGCTTCCTCTACGAAATGACAGGCCAGGCCGACAATCCGCGCTCCCCCGGCAACGAAGGCCCCGCCCCGGCCGACAAAAAGGGCCGAGGCCGCGGCACGAAAACTCCCTCCTCCAAACGCCGCCCGCCCCGCAAGGCGGCCCGGCATTAACCGTCAACCAACCTCTTCGCCGCAAAGCGGCAAAAGTTAATAGCCAGGGGCGAAAGCCCTTGGTAACCTAGACCGCGTCACCGCCGAAGCCCCCACGGGGCGGCAGTCCTGCCTTTTCGCACTCTCGCAGGAGTCCACGCATGCCGCAGTCGTTCGGTTCTCTTCATTGCTCTTCATTGCCAGATCGTGTTCAGCACCAAGCATCGTGCCCCGCAAATTAGCGCGGATTTGCAGCCGCGCCTGTTCGAATACATGGGTGGCATTGTCCGCAATCAGTCGAGCGTCCTTGTTGCGGCCGGCGCAGTTCCTGACCACGTCCATTTGCTGGTGTCATTGGCGCGTACGATTTCGGTGGCGGACCTGGTCCGATTGGTCAAAACGAACTCCTCGAAATGGATCCACGATGAACTCTCGTTCCCTGAATTTCAGTGGCAGGACGGGTACGGGGCATTTGCCGTCAGTTATTCGAACGTCGAGTCGGTGAAGAGTTATTTGGCGAACCAGGCCGAGCACCATCGGCAGCAGACGTTTCAGGAGGAGTTCCTCGAACTGTTGCGGCGTCACGAATTGACTTGGGATGATCGGTACGTTTGGGATTGATCGGCGACGACTTCCGCCCCTTTGGGGCTTTTGCCGAATCGTCGTACCGTTTTCCAGGGGCTTGCGCCCCTGGCTATTGACGAAGGCCCCTTTGGGGCGAGCCGATTGTCGGTGCTAGCACTCTTCGGTGGTGCAAGCTGAAGTTGGTGATTCACTGGCCGGCGCGTGTAGACTGTGACGTTCACCCGCCCTCGATAGTTCGCTTCGCGCATGGAGGCGTCGATGCCACAGCCGACCAGCGGCAAACCTACCTTGCGATTGCTGCACGCCAGCGATCTGCATCTCGAGCAGCCGATTTACGGCCTGTCCGAGGTTCCCGGCAATGTGCGCGAATTGTTGATCGAAGCTCCGTACCATGCCGCCGAACAAGTCTTCGAGGCGGCGCTGGCGGAGGACGTCGATGCCGTGCTCTTGGCGGGCGACGTGCTGAATGTCGACCGGGCCGGACCGCCGGCGATCATGCTGCTGTTGGAACAGTTCGCCCGGCTGGGCGATCGGGGCATTCCGGTGTACTGGGCGGGCGGCGTCGCGGATCATCCGGACCACTGGCCGCGGAGCGTAATGCTGCCGGAGAACGTGCACGTGTTTCCCGTCGGCCGCGTCGAGACGCTCGACCTGGT
The DNA here is from genome assembly GCA_963808175.1 of uncultured Planctomycetota bacterium. Lineage (GTDB taxonomy): Bacteria > Planctomycetota > Planctomycetia > Pirellulales > Lacipirellulaceae > DASYDU01. Next base: position 217,951 of record CAWEEU010000003.1, read on the forward strand.
GCGGAACGGCGAGCCGGTCGCACGCGTTCAGGGCATCAGCTGCCGCGAGGATGGCGAGGTGGACTCGCGGGGCTTCCACCGCGACGCGCATGGTCTGTTCACGATCGGCGTCGCTCATGGCACGAGCGACTCCACCGGTCGCGAGGGCGACCGCGTGCACTACATGGCACTGGGGGGGCGGCACAAGTATCAAACCGTCGACGAGCAGCCCGGCGTCGCTCATTACAGCGGCACACCACAGGGCAGGGGACCGCATGAAACCGGGCCGCACGGCGCGACGCTGGTCCACGTCGACGATACCGGCCGGGCGAAGCCGCAGTTCGTGGCCACCGACTCGGTCCGCTGGACCGAGCAAACGCTCGAAATCACGGCCTCGACGCGCGAGGAGCAACTGAGCGAGCGGCTCGTCGATCGGATGGAGAAGCTGATCGCCAAGCACCCGGGCGTCAACCTGCTGGTGCGTTGGAAGATCGAGGGCACGGGGCCGCTGGTGAATCGATTGCGGCCCGGTGGTCTCGGAGGCGAGCTGCTCACCGACCTGCGGCGCAAATTTGGCAGCGGCACTCCGCTCGCTTGGAGTGCGTCGCTCGAGTGCTCGTCGCCGCTGAGCGTTCCGCCTGAATGGTACGACCAGGAGACGGTGCTGGGCGATTTCGTGCGGCAGGTGCGGACGAGCGAACAAGACGGGCGAATACCGTTCGAGCTCAAGCGGTTTTTGCCCAGTGGGCTCCGCGACCCGGAGTTGCTGGCGATTGCCGAAATCGATTCGCCTGCGGAACGGACGGCATTGATCACGCGAGCAGGCAAGTTGGGCGTCGACTTGCTGACCCTGCCCTTGGAAGAGAGCGACATTGCGGAGAGCTGATCGTTAGCCGGCGCACCTTGTGTCGCCGTGAAATCGCGGCGGGACAAGCCCGCCGGCTAGCCTTGCCGGATACACTGCCACGAGTCCATGAGAATTACCGACATTCATATCGACGGCTTTGGCGTGTGGCACGATCTCACGCTGCGCGGGCTGTCGTCGGAACTGACGGTGTTCTACGGGCCGAACGAGGCGGGCAAGAGCACGCTGATGAACTTCCTGCGGACCGTGCTCTATGGAGTGACGCCGCAGCGCCGCAAGCGTTACTTGCCGCCGCTGGCGGGCGGGCGGCCGGGCGGATCGTTGAGCGTCGTCGGCGAGCACGGACCTTTCAAGATCACCCGCTACGCCGACCGCAGTCCCGACGACGTCGGCAAAGTGACGATCAGGACGGCCGACGGCCAGGAGCACGGCGACCGGCTGCTCTTGGACACGCTCGAACACGTCGACGAGCAGACCTACGTCAACATTTTCGCCGTGGGCTTGCGCGAGGTGCAGGAACTCAACTCGCTCAGCGACACGGCCGCCGCCCAATGGCTCTATCGGCTCACGTCCGGCCTGGACCGCGTGTCGCTGTACGACGTGATCCACATGCTGGGCCGGTCGCGGACGCGGCTATTGAATTCGCCCGAGGAGCCGTCGGAGATTCGGGCGCTGTTCGCAAAGCGCGACCAATTGCACGGTGAGCTGGACGAGCTGGTTGTGAAAGGACGGCGTTGGGCCCAGTCGGCCGTCAAGCTCCGCGAGCTGGCCGATGAGGTGGATCGCCGCCAGGCCACGTCGAAAGAGCTCGCCGCCCGGGCGCGGCGGCTCGAGATTGCCATCAACCTGAAGCCGCTGTGGACGAAGCGTGACAAGATCGACGATCAGCTCGAACGGTTTGCCGGACTGCAGCCGCTGGAAGACGGCACGCTGGAGTTGCTCGACGAGCTAAACGAGAAATTCGAAGAGCACGGCCGGCAGCGCGACATCCTCAAGGGCCAGCGGCAACAACTCCGCGACGAGGCCCAGCGGCTGGGCATCAACGACCTCTTGGTCCGCAGCGGCCCGCGGCTGGAAGCACTCGCCGAGCAGCAAGAGTGGCTCGTCTCGCTCGAAAAGCAGGTCGGCGACCTGGCCGACGACGTGAAGCTGCTCGAAGCCCGGCTCGAAAGCGAGAACGAACGACTTTCTCAGGAATGGACCGGCGCCGGCAAGATTCCTCCCGCGATCACCCACGAGCTCGTCGAACAGCTCACGCCGCAAGCCAAGGCGATCGAATCGACCGAGCAGCTGTTGGCGATCTCGACCAACGAGCTCGAACATCGTCGCACTGGCGAGCATCACTATCGCACGCAGATCGAATCGGCGATGGCCGGCGGCGACAAGCTCGGGCTGCCGATGACGGTCGATGAGGCGGGCGACCTCGTGGCTCGGCTGCGACGCCGGCTGCTGGTCGAACAGCGGCTCGAAAAGGCCCGCGCGCAGGCCGACGAAATGCGGGAGTCGGGCCAGGACCTGGTCGACGAACAAGTCGTGCCGATCGGGCTCTTCAGTTGGCTGCTGGCGGTGTTCGTGATCGGCTTCGTGATGATGGCCGCCTGGTACTTGATGCCCAAGTCGATGCTCGGCCAGTATGGCGGCTGGATCGCGGCGATCGGCATCGGCGGGGCCGTCTTCGCCTGGCTATTCAAATATTTTGTCGAAGACTCGGCCGCCGACCGGCTCGACGCCTGCCACCGACAGCTAGAACTCGTGGCCAAGCAAATGCACGAAGCGGAGGCCGAGCGGGACCAGCTCGATCGGGAATTGCCACTCACGGACGGCTCGGTGCAATTGCGATTGGAGCACGCCCAGCGGCACCTGGCGGAGTTGGAACGAGTGCTTCCGGTCGAGAGCAAGCGGCGGGAAGCCGCTGAAGAGATATCTTCCGCCGAACGTCGGCTCGAATTGGCCAAGGAAAAACACACCGCGGCGCTCGCCAATTGGAAGAGCAAATTGCGAGCACTGGGCCTGCCTGACGACATCCATCCCGAAGACCTGGCCACGATGGCCGGGCAGCACGAGCAGCTCGAGCAACTCCGCCAGAAGATCGAGAATCGCCAGGAGGATATGGACCGCCGCAGCCGCGAGCTCGAGTCGCGTCACGCGACGGATCGTCGCGTTGGCGGAAGAAACCGGCCTGCGCGAGGAAAACGCGTCGGCAATCGACCAGCTCGTGCATCTGCTCGAAGAGTATCGCCAACAACAACAACGCGTGGCTCACCGCGAGTCGATTCGCCAGCGGGCCAAGGCGCTTAAAGCCGAAGCAATCAAGCACGCTCAAGCCTCGATCGGCTATCGTCGCCGCCGCGAAGCCTTGTTTCAAAAATGTGGCGTCGAGGATGAACGCGGCCTGCGGCAGCTCGCCGACCGGCTGGCCGAGGCCGATTCGCTACGCAAGAAGCGGAGCGACGCGACCCGCGAAATCGCCGCCGCCATCGGCAAGCACGGCAGCGAAGCCGATTTCGCGCCCTACTTAGCTCCCGACACGATCGGCCGGCTGGAGTCCGACTGGGAATCGCTCTCGACGCAACTGGAAACGATCGATCGCCAGCTCAAAGACCTGTTGCAACAGCGCGGGCGCTGGTCGAGCAGCAACGCTCGGCCGCGGCCGATCAATCGCTCGCCGAAAAGCAACTCGATCTCGACATCGTCTCGGCCCAAATCGTCGAGAAGGTCGCTGCCTGGCGCGAGCGGGCCGCGATCGGAGTGTTGCTCGAAGAGATTCGGGACGAGTACGAGAAATTCCGCCAACCGGAAACGCTCCGCGAAGCCTCGGAGTACATGGTCAAACTCACCAGCGGCAAATACAAGCGGATTTGGACGCCGCTGGCGAACGACATCCTGCTCGTCGACACCGAGGACGGAACGTCACTGCCGGTCGAGGTGCTCAGCCGCGGCACGCGCGAGCAGCTGTTTGTCAGCCTGCGGCTGGCGCTGGTGGCCGCCTACGCCCGCCGCGGCATTCATTTGCCGATGATCCTCGACGATGTGTTCGTCAATTTCGACGCCGGCCGCACGAAGATCGCCGTGAGCGTGCTGCGCGAGTTTGCCCGCGAGGGGCACCAGCTGCTGGTGTTCACTTGCCACGAGCACGTTTGGCGAATGTTTGCCGACGTGAAGGCCGACACACGGCGGATCCCCAATCGCTTCAACAACAACGAAGAATTTGTCGAACCGGAAGTCTTGCCGGAACCCGAGCCGGAAGCGATCGCTGAAATCATCGCGCCAGAGCCCGAGCCAGTGGTCGTTGAAAAAGCATTGCCGGAACCGGAGCCAGAAGCGATTGTCGAATTCGCCGAGGAAGTCATCACCGAGATCGAACTCGATCCCGTGCCCGTCGCAACGAAATACGACGAAGTCGAGTACTCGTGGCAGGACGCGCCGCGAAATGGTCATGCCGCGAAGAACGGCCATCACGCGATCGAACAACCGCTACGGCTGCGCCCCTGGCCGGCGGAGCCGATGATCCATCGGCCCGATTGGTGGTAGGCGGCTGCCGGCTAATCCAATCCGGAACTACGCCGCGATGCCCGCTTCCTTTTGGAAGGCGTGCGTCGTTTTGGCCACGAGCGAGCGATAGCGGCGGCGGGCGTCGGCGTAGCTCATGCCGAGGAAGAAATTCGCCCCGACCGAACCGGCCAGGGCCAGGCTCACTCCCAACAGTGGCTTCCAGGGCACTTCCTCGCCGCTCGCTGCAACGTTTTGCCCCGCAACTGGCGCAGGTGTCTGCGTAGCGATTGACGGGACAGTCTCGGCCGCCGTCCGATTTTGCGGCTCGACGGAGAACGGTGCCGTCGCCGGAATGGTTGGCTGCCCACTACCAATGGAGTTGTCCGTCGGCTGCCGGCCGAAATTCGCCCATTCGTCGGCTCCCGTCTCTGCAATTGGGCCTGCCGGGCCTCGGTTGGCCGTACCGATCACCAATCGACTGGTCCGGCGAAGGAGTGTGGTTGGAAATGGTTGCCGGTGCGGTGGCAGTTGTCGGCCAGCGGTCAAACGCGCTCTGTTCACTTGTTGATGTCTGAGGCTTCGTCCGCGCCGTGGTTTGCGGACGCGGAGGTACTGGCACCATCCCGCTGCCGACGTCGTCGGCAGCGGAATTGGTCGATGTGCCCGTCCCCCATACCGCCGACCAATCTTGCTCGGCCGTTTGGCTGGTTGCAGCGGGGTTTGACAGTACACTGTGCAGCGGCGGCGCAGCGCTTGTAGGCGGTGCAGGAAATGTCGGGCCGGCTGTTGGGCGTGTCGTTGCCGGGTTGCTTGCGACGCGTAATCCGTTGGGCAGCGGTGGTGTGGTCAAACGCGGTGGCGCGAACTCCGGCCGAATGCTGGTCCACGTGTTGGGAGTGATCGCGCTGTTCGTGGCTGCGCTGGCGACCGGCGCAGTGGTTGTCGATTGCGGCGCTGCGGTCGGCGGCGGCGCGGGCCAGCGTTTCGCGATGGAACCGGACCTAGTTGCGGGCGGAGCACTAGTCGGTCCGCCCAAGCCGGTCATGTTCTGCAGTTCCTGGCCGAAATCGCGACTCGCGTTCTGGGAGCTGTCGAGCGTCCAGGGATTCGCATCCGCCGTGCCTTTCGGCTCAGCGCCAATCGTCGCGCCCAGCGCGTCGTACTGCCGGCCGCTTCCACTGGGCGTCGCGTAGCGATCGCCGCTCCAGCTGTCATCGTTTTGAAACTTGGTGGTTCGCTCGACGGGGGCCGGCTCTTGACCGCGGACGACGCGATCTGCTGGTTTCACTGCAGACTTGGCGGCGATGAACGTTCGCGGCAGCTCGCCGGTGCCAACCACCACGCGGATGTTGCGGATCGGTGTGATGCTGGCCGGCACATGGCTCTCGATCGCCATTTCAGGACTGTCGTGCAACGCATCGACGAGCTCAGGCTCGACTTGCATCAACACTTCGTACGCCTGCGGATCGTCTTGCGAAGGCTGCCAGCCAAAGTTTACGCAGAGCGCGGCCACCACGATCGCCACCGATGCAACGTCCATCGCGACATCCTTTCCAGCTAGAATCCTGTGGGCGACCGGACCGTGAATGGCCCGTGCCAAATGTCATTCTAAGCCAGAATCACGCGAATCGACTAGACAAGTCGATGGGGCCAGCCGCGGTTCGCGCCGCCCGTATCAGCGCCCTTTTTTCTTGGTGGGAGCGGGCTGGGCACCTTTTGCCGCAGCGGGCTTGTCGTTGTGGTCGCTGTCCTCCGCGGCGTCGGCGGCCGCCTCGATGTGCTCGGCAAGCGCCTGGGCCGTCGGCGATAGCGTGAGGGACTTCTGCGTGGGGTCCTCCCACTGCTCGAGTTCCCGGCGAAACATCGCCAACAGGGCCTGCAGAAACGAGACCAGCATCGGCCCGATCAAGATGCCGACCGGCCCCAGCACCTGGATGCCGCCCAGGATGCTCAAGAGTGCTAGCAGCGGGTGGAGATTGGCCTGGCCGTGGAGCACCAACGGCTTGATCACGTTGTCGATGCCGGAAACGACGACGGCACAATACACGGCCAGCGCCGCGGCGACCTTCCAATTCCCGCCAGCAACCGCCTCTCCCCCGACGACAAACACCTGCTCGCCGAAGAAGAAGATGATGATGCAAGTGGGAATCCAGACGCCGGCCGCCCCCACGAACGGCACGATGGCGAACACCATCGTCAGCGCCATGAGCAGGAAAATCGGCGCTCCGCTGGGCAGGGCGAAGTAAAAACCGACCCCAGCGAGCAGCCCTTGCACGATCGCCGAGAGCATCGTCGCCACGACGACCGACCGGCTGATCTCCGCAAACCGCGCCAGCAGCTCCAGCTCGTGCCGCTCATCCATCGGCGAGAGCCGGATGATCCCGTTGATCATCGCCGGACCGTCGGCGAAGAAATAGTAGGTGGCAATCACCATAATGATCAGACCGACGACGATGCGAATCGCGGCGCCGGCGACTTGCGGCAGCAGATTCGCCACCCAGCCCACCTGATCAGAGAAGAACTTCTTTATTTCGTTCGGCTCAAACGTGATTCCAACCTTGTCAGTAACCCAATTGCTAACCTCGGTAACGAATCGCGTGTAGATGTCGGGAGTCTTTTCGTCGGTCGGGACGACCGTAGCCGCGTTTGCGTTGCCGTTTTGAGGCCTCACGGCGGCCGATGGCGCTTCCGCTGCCGATGCGGTGGCGGGAGGCTGTTGGGATTTTCTTTGGACCGCGGCCTTCTCACTAAATTTTTCAATATGCTCGGCGCATTCGACGTACGCCTTCCAGCCGATGAAAATCGTTGGCACCAGAACCGTGAGCAAAACAGTGATCGTCGTCAGGAGCGCCGCCAGTCTTGTCCACCGCGGCGTTTTGTCGAGATACCAGCGGTGCAGCGGTTGAAACACCACCAACAGCACGCACGCCAGGAACAACGGCACGATGAACTGTGCCATTACCTGGAAGAACACGATCCCGACCAGCAAAATGATCGCCAGCAGCACGAGGAACGAGACGACGCGCGGCACGTATAGATTGCCGAGATTGGTCGAGCGGGTAGCGGCCATGGGCCTCACCAGGGAGAGATGTCTCCGATTCTAACAAACCCTATTCGCCCGGCCCATGAGCAATCTTGTCTTCGCACCGCCTGCTGGGCGAGAATGCGGCCGTGCCATCCCTCCAGTCCCTACGTTCTAACAGCTGTTCGTGACCGACCATCCTGCTAAACGACGTCGCTGGTGGTTGCCTATTTTGAAATTGGCGGTCGTGGTGGCCGTCTGCTTTGCAGTGCAAGGAACCGTCCGCGATGCATTGGTGAAGCTCCGCGAGCACCAATGGCACCCAGACGTTGGCTGGCTGATTGTCGCCGGAGCGCTGTATCTCATTGCCTGGCTGCCGATGGCCGCGTTCTGGGGACGCGTGCTGGTGGCGCTGGGGCAGCCGATCGGTTGGTTCGACACGCTCCATGCGTACTTCCTCGGGCACTTGGGCAAATACGTTCCCGGCAAGGCGCTCGTGTTGGTGATCCGTATCGGTCTGATCAAGCAGCGCGATGATTTCGATCCGGCTCGGCGTGGCGAGCGTGCTCCTGGAGACGCTCACCCTGATGTCGGTCGGCTCGGTGCTCGCGGCCGTGCTCTCGCTCTTCGTGTTGCGGCACGATTTGCGGCTGGCCGTCGCGGCGTCTGTCACGGCGCTGGTGGTCGGATTGCCGACGATACCACCGATCACGCGGCGGTTGGTGCGGCGACTCACGGCTCGGAAGATCGCGCTCGACGTCGCCGACGAATCGAGCAGCGTTGATCAAGTCAATTATCGAACATCAGATTACGGCGCGGCTCCTGTCGAAGGGTTGGCTGGCGTCGGCGACGTGCTGGGTCTTCTTGGGCTGGAGCATGTGGGCGACGCTCCACGCGATCGGCGTTGAGTCAGTGCATCCAATCTACAATCTGCCCTTGCTGGTAGCGGTGGTCGCGCTGTCGATCGTCGCCGGCTTTGTTTCGATGCTGCCGGGCGGGATGGTCGTGCGGGACGCGCTCTTGTTCGAGCTGCTCTCGAAAGTCTGCGGCGAGGCCGACGCGCTGGTCGCGGCCGTGTTGTGGCGGCTTGTTTCGCTGCTGGCCGAGCTAACTATCTGTGGTATCCTGGAAATAGCGAAATGCGCGCCGGAGTTCTCCAGGGGACCGCGGACCACCCTCCACCGACTAAACTGTATGCTCTCGGTCATCATCCCCGTCCTTGACGAAGCGGAAAACTTGCCGCAGCTTCATCGCGAGCTGACGGACGTGGCCGCAGCCGAGGGCTACGACGCTGCAGATGATCTTCGTCGACGACGGCTCGATCGACGGTTCGTGGGCCGTGATCGAACGGCTCGCGGCCGACGATCCGCGCGTGCTGGGGATCCGCTTTCGCCGCAATTTCGGCAAGGCCGCCGCGTTGAACGCAGGCTTCGACGCCGCCGAAGGCGATCGGATCGTTATGATCGATGGCGATCTCCAGGACGATCCCGCGGAGATTCCTCATCTCCTGGCCAAGCTCGACGAAGGATTCGACGTGGTCAGCGGCTGGAAGCGAGTGCGACACGATCCCTGGCACAAGGTACTGCCGTCGCGGGTCTTCAACTGGCTCGTGAGCAAGCTGACGGGCGTCGTGCTGCACGACCACAACTGCGGCCTCAAGTGCTTCCGCCGCGACGTGATGCTCGAGATTCGACTCTACGGCGAGTTGCACCGCTTCATGCCGGTCCTCGCGTCGGCCCGTGGGTTCAAGGTGTCGGAAGTCGTGGTGCAGCATCGGCCGCGAATTCATGGGCGGTCGAAGTACGGCGCGTCGCGGATCATCACGGGTTTGTTGGACTTGCTCACGGTGCGATTCGTGATCGGCTACGGCCAGCGGCCACAGCATTTGATGGGAACGATCGGCCTGGCGTCGTTCGCGCTGGGCGGCGCGGGGATGTTCTATCTGGCGATCCGCTGGTGCCTTTCCCGCCTCGGCGAGGGGGCGGTGCCAATCCACTTGCACGAAACGGCCGCTCTGTATTACTCGCTCGCGCTGATCATGATCGGCGCCCAGTTCATGTCGTTCGGCTTTTTGGGGGAGATGATCACTGCGTATCTCGTCCGCGAGTCGGATACCTACTCGATCAAAGAACACACCGTGCCCGGTCCCATGCCGCAGCGGGCTCCGACCGGCAACGCGAGCGAAACGCCATGACGGTTGTGGATGAGGACCAATCCGCGCGGCTCCGCTGGGGCATCTACCTGGTGCTCATCGCCGTGGCGACCGGGAACATGGCGGGCCGGCTGTTGGCCGTCAATTCCGTCGACAAGGCCGCCCTCGAGCGCAGCCGCGGCGGCAAGGAAATCTTGCAGCGGCCGTTCTTAAGCGCCAACGACCGCAGCCGCTGGATGACGATTCGCTCGCTCGTCGAACAGGGGACCTACGAGATCGACGCGATCGTCGGCCAACCCACTTGGGACACGATCGACATGGTCCAGCACCGCGGCCGCGACGGCCAGCTGCATCTCTATTCCAGCAAGCCGCCGCTGCTGGCGACGATTCTGGCTGGCGAATACTGGCTCTTGCATCGGCTCACCGGCTGGACGCTCGGCGAGCAGCCGTACGAGGTCGGCCGGCTAATGCTGTTCACGGTGAACATCCTGCCGCTGGTTTTGATGTATTGCTTGCTGGCAAAGTTGGTGGAGCGGTTTGGCACGACCGATTGGGGCCGCGTGTTTGTGATGGCCGCGGCAACGTTCGGGACGTTGCTCACTACGTTTGCCGTCGTCCTCAACAACCACCTGGTGGCCGCCGTGACGCGCCGCGGTCGCGCTCTATGCGTTTGTTCGTGCTTACTTCGACGACCAGCGACACTGGTCGTACTTTGCGCTCGCTGGACTTGCCGCGGCGCTGACGGCCGCCGACGACCTGCCGGCACTCTCGCTGCTGGCCGCCCTGGGGCTGCTGCTATTCATCCGGGCGCCTCGTGAAACTTTGTTCGCCTTTGCGCCGGCAGCTCTGATCGTCGTCGCTGCCTTCTTCGTCACCAACTACATCGCTCACGACAGCCTACGGCCGCCCTACATGCACCGCAGTGCCACCGATCCGAGCGACAATTGGTACGCCTATACGTACAACGTCAATGGAATCGAGCGCGACAGCTACTGGCTCAACCGCCAGGGCATCGACCGCGGAGAACCGTCGAAGCTGGTGTACGCACTCAACGTACTGCTGGGGCATCACGGCATCTTTTCACTCACTCCAGTGTGGCTGCTCAGCGTTTGGGGCAGCTGGATCTGGCTCCGCTCCGGTGAGCCATCGCTGCGCGATCTGGCGGCGATGATCGGTGCCCTGACGCTCGTCTGTCTGGTGTTCTATATTGGGCTGCGGCCGCAGCCGGACCGCAACTATGGCGGCATGACCAGCGGCTTCCGCTGGATGTTCTGGTTCACGCCATTGTGGCTGGTGGTGATGCTGCCGGCTGCCGATCGCCTGGCGCGAACATCGGCCGGCATGGTACTCGCGGCCGTGTTGCTCACGTTCAGCGCGCTCTCGGTGAGCTATCCGACGTGGAATCCGTGGACGCACCCGTGGATTTACCAATGGCTCCAGTGGTGCGGCTGGCAAGGTTTTTGAGCCGATCGAAGTCATGCGCTGCCCCACCTGCAGAAAAGAGTTCGACGCCGAGCAGTCGCCAGCCAAGCCGTTTTGCAGCGAGCGCTGCCGGACGATCGACCTGGGCCGCTGGCTCGACGAGTCGTACGGCCTGCCGGTGATCGCCGATCCCGAGGCCGACCAGCGCCCAGAAGCCGACCCGGCGGATGCCGGCACGAACGGCGAGCCGCTCGACGAGTAGCTGGGCAGGGTTGCTGCCCTCGACGGTGTCCGCTAGGCATCGAGGACCAGGCCGCCTATAATCGGCACGCTGCCCCGCCCCCCGCCTTTTGCTCACTTATCCTGTTGGTGCCGATGATCAATCAACACGACAAATTGCGCGAAGTTTCTTGGAACGAGCTGTTTCGTTGGCTGGTGTTGCTGCGGGCCGTGCGGATCGCCCTCTTGGCACGCGTGCTGGTGCTCGGTGCCATGGGGCTGGCGGCGACGACGCTCGGTTGGTGGGCGATCGACTACGTGTTTTCGACGAGCCACGACCCAGTCGTGAATGGTGCCCAGTGGCAGACCACGATCAGTGACTGGCTCTGGAACACGTCTCCCGAATTCTCAATCATTACTTCCGCACAGAGTGCCGACGCCTTGTTCTCGCAGGTTGCCTCGGGGCTGGCCGAAGCGCCGGTAAGTCTGTGGCTTTACCTGACGCGGCCGTTCATCAATCTGTTTCACGGCGATCTGACGCCAGTCGGGTTCCTCTATTTTGCGTTGTGTGGTGGTTGGGAGCTCCTGGTGTGGGGCTTGTTCGGCGGGGCGATCGCCCGAATCGCCGCCCTCAAGTTCACTCGCGATGAAGCTCCCGATTTGCCTGGTGCGCTACGACACGCACTGAGCAAGTTGACGTCCTATAGCATGGCTCCTCTGCTGGCGCTCGCCGGCGCCGCCGTTTTCGGTATTCAGCTGGCCGTGCTGGGCTGGATCATGCGGCTCGATTTCCTGGCCATGATCGCCGGGTTCATTTGGCCGTTTACGCTGCTGTTGGGCCTATTGATGGCGATCTTGCTGATCGGCGTGCTCGCCGGCTGGCCGCTGATGTGGTCGACGGTGGCCGTCGAGGGGACCGACGCCTTCGATGCCTTGAGCCGCAGCTATGCCTACACGTATCAACGGCCGCTGCGGCTGTTGTGGTACGTCGTGCTGGCGGCAATCCTGGCGGCGGTGAGCATGTTCATCGTGAAGCTGTTTGCCACCTCGGCGGTCTCGCTCGGCAATTGGTCGGTCAGCTGGGGGCTCGACGCCACGACCTACCGTCAAGTCGTGGCGCCGCATCCCGGGATGAATCCGGGCGAATCCGAAATCCCTGAACGAGGTGGCCGTCCCGCCGCTGGTGACGGAAGGTTCGGCCCCCGCCGCGCCGGCGCCACCTCCACCGCTTGCCGGAACTCGCTGGCTCGCCGCCAAGGCGATCGCCTTCTGGAAGTCGATCCTGGGGGCCCTGGCGGCCGGATATCAGGCCGGCTTCTTGTTCGTTGCGGCAGTCGGCGTGTACTTGCTCTTGCGCAAGGACATTGACGGCGCGGAGATGGACGAGGTCTACGTCGAGGACGAACCGGAGTTCGGCATGCCGCCGTTGGCGGACGATCACGTGACCGGTGTGCCCGAAGTCCAGACCGATCTGGCCTCGCCCGAAAGCACCGACGGTCGGCTAGCGGCCGACCGGCGAATCGCGGCGGGCGTAGCGTGCGATGATCTCGCTCGCCTGGGACATGAAACTGCCCGCGCGTGAAGACCTCGTCACATCCCGCTGCTCTTGGCCGCTGCGAGCGACTCTTCATGCACGTGCGGACCGAACGCGACGATCGCCAGTACGAATCCGGTGCCGCCCCTCAAGCGTTGGACCAGCGACAGAATGTCTAATGCCGGCGTCGATAGGTCCGTCAACACGAGCGCCACTTTCTCGGCGGCACAGCAGTCGACCGCGGCGTCGGCATCTTCCGCCAGCCGCAATTTCGACGCCGGCCAGCCGTGCAGCTCCTTCCACGCGCGACGCACCCATCAGATCGCCGCTGAGCAGCACCACCGCCATGCGCATCGCCTAAATGGCCCCTTTGCCGCGGTATCCGTCGCTGATTTGAATCGCCTGTTCCATGGGCACGACGAAAATCTTGCCGTCGCCGATGTGGCCCTCGGCGGTGGTGCGAGCGACTTCTTCCAGGCACTCGACGGTGCGATCCAGAAAATCGTCGTTCACGGCGATCTCCAGCGCCACCTTGCGGAGCAGATTCGTCTTGTACTCGTGACCGCGATACGTCTCCAGCTGCCCGCGCTGCCGGGCGTAACCTTGGGCGTCGCAGACGGTCATCCGCGTCACGTCGAGCCGTTCCAACGCCTGATGCACCGCGTCCAGCTTGGTCGGCTGGATCACCGCTATCACCAACTTCATGAAATAGCGCCTATTATGAGAGCCAACCAAACCGGCAGTTACGGCAGCGTGCCGAGCGTGTCGTCGCGGCCGGCAACGCGAATCTGCAGTTTATCGCCCGCGGCCGCCCGCAGTTCGACACCGGCCACGCGGCTCAGAATCCAACCATTCTGATCTGCGTCCCGCAATTGATACTCGCCGTCGACCAGATCATAGACCTCGGGCCGCCGCGTGTCGCGGTCGAGCACCCACAGCTCGCGGACCGCCAGTTTGGCATAGAAGTCAGACTTCTCGTATGCTTCGTCGCCCGGGCTATGGATCTCCACCACCGCGTCCGGGCCGCCTTCAAAATATGTGTTGCAGTCGATGTCGAATCGGTCCGGTGTCAGCAGCACCAAATCCGGAATCCGATAGTTATTCGGCCAGGTGCCGGGGTCGGAAACGTTGATCTGATGATAGACGCGACAACCGTTTGGCTCCGCCCAGTAGCTGGCGCAGCCATGCTTCCAAGCCGAACTCAAAATCTTGATGCTCACGATTCGGGCTCGGTGCCATGTGGAGCACACCCTCCCACATTTCGTCCCACTGGTCGGCACCGGTCTGGTGCCTCCATTGGAGAATGTGATCCGGAACACTGGCCATGACGGCTTTCATTGCACGTGCCTCCGCGCGACTGCTACTGCAGTCAATTGTAGCAGGACCCGGCGGCGGCCAGAAGTCCGCGATTCCCGCGGCGCGCCGTCCTTACGGCCCCATCACCATCGTCGCGTCGAGCACCTTTTGAATCTTCGCCGACGAATCGGCCAGGTGGGCTTGGCTATAGTCGTCGAGCTGGAAGTCGCCGGCGAGAATCGTGTCAATTCGCCCCTTGAGGTCCTTCAGCTGCATGAAGGCGATGGTCTCGCAATCCTCGGGTGCCGCTGTCTGCCCCAGCGCCAGCCGCGAGAGCCGCCGCAGATAGGCCCGCTGCAGATTCCGCCGCAGGCTGGAAATCGCCGGCTTGCGGTCGGTGTACTCGCCCGCCTTGAAGTCCTTGGCCTCCGCGAAGATTGAGTTCGTGAGACTCGCCAGCAGTTCGGCGGTCGTGAGCACGTCCTCACTCTGGGGCACTTTCAGCTCCGAATCGTGAATCCGGTCCAGCGTGAGCGGCGAGAGCAACCGGCTCAAGATGCGGTCCTGCCACATCAGAATCACGTCATGGGCCGGGTAGTCGGTCCGCTCGATCGGCTCGACGCCCCAATGGTCCCATTGCGACGGGGCCAAGTAGCCGTACAACTCCGGCGGGAAACCGAACGGCTTGTCGCCGAACGCCTGTTCCTCGACCAGCGCCAGCGCCTCGCGTTGCTTTTTGGCCGGTACGACTACCAACGGAGTGCTCGCTTTCTCGTCACCCTTGTGGCTGCGGTTGACGCTCACGCCACCCACGTAGCGCGAGGCCGCGAACATCACTTCGCCGTGCCGCGCAATCAGCATGTTGAACGCCTGGCGGGCCTTTTGGTAACCGTCGCCGTCGGGCGTCAGCTCCGCAACGATCTTCGGCCAGCTTTCGGCCACGAGCTGGGCCTCCGCCTTGGCGTATTCGACGATGTCGTTCGACAGGTCGTAACGCGACGTGAGCGGATCGGGGTCGATGCCGCGGGCGTTCCCATCGTCGCCAAACGCGTACCGCGGATCGCCGCTGCGCGACGCGATTTTCTTCAGTTCCGGCAACTCGTCCTCGGGCGAGCTGCCCTTGAGCGGCTTGTACCCGTATTCGATGGCCCACATGTCGTAGGGCCCGATCGTCTGCGAGAAATAGTCGCCTTGCTTCATGCCTGCAGGCATGATGTTCACCGGGTTGTAGTCCATCACGCTCATGCCGAGGCCAGTTTGCGTCCGTCTTTGGTCTTGTCGTTCAAATCGGCGAGCGAATAGTAACCGCTGGCGCGGAAGTTGTGCGACAGGCCGAGCGTGTGGCCGACTTCGTGCATCGTGCACTCTTTCAGCCCCTGCTTGATCAGTTTCTCCATCTCTTCCGGGCTGCGCCGTTTGGTCGCCATGACAGTCGCCCCGACTGCGAGCTGGCGCGACATCCCGTTGAGCAAGTAGCAGTCGCAGCGATCGCCGTGCGCATTTTGCATGAAAGCGGGACGATGCTTCATCTCCTCCCGGTACTGCTGGAGGTCGATCGCCCCGCCGGTCATCATGGCGACGTCCTCGGGCGTAAACGTCTCATGCTCCTGCTTCCAGTACTGGAGGAAGTCGGCGTCGAAGATGATGTCGGCGTCGAGGATTTGCCCGGTCGACGGATTCACGCGCGACGGGCCCATCGCATAGGCGACGCCGGCCGTGATCCACTGGAACGTGTTGTAGTTCACGTCGCCCGGATCCCAGGTCGCATCATCCGGTTGCTGGCGGACCTCGATCGCGTCGTAGAATCCTGCCTTCTCGAAAGCCTTGTTCCACTCCAGGATGCCGTCGCGGATCGGCTTGCGATACTTGAACGGGATCGTTTTTTCGAGCCAGAAGATGATCGGCTGCTTCGGCGTCGACACTTCGGCGCTCGGATCGGCCTTCTCCAGGTTCCACCGCGTGATGTAACGCACGAAACGGTCGTCGAGGTCCTTCTTCGAGAAGTCCTTCTTGGCGACGACAAAGTAGCCCACGCGGTCGTCCGCCAGCCGCGGCTTATACGACGTAACCGGCAGCTCGCTGATCGAATAGTGAACGTTGACCGTCACGCCGCGGGCATCGGGCACCGATTCGATGCTCTCCTTGCCGTTGGACGCATAGGTCGCGGCGACTTGCAGCTCGACGTTCTTGGGAAAGCCTTCGACCTCGGCCCACGTCGACTTCGACTCGGAAAATGCAAACCCGGGCAGCACATTCGAAATCTGCGGCAGGTCGCTCATGAACACCGGCATTGAGATCGACGATGTAACCCCCGCTGGGGCTCCGCGTGATGATCGGCAGGCTGAACAGCACGCTGTCGGTGTAAGCGACCGCGACCGCTTCGGCGTCGGGGCTGCCTTTGTCCGCCGTGAAGCGGACATTGCGCCGCACCAGGTGAATCCGCTCTCCCGCCCGGCGGAACTGCCAAACCGCATCGTCCCCGAACTGCCAGCTGAACCCGCCGACGATCGGCGTCTGGCCGATGCCGCGGGCGATCGCGATCAGCACGATCATGTCGCGATTGAGATTCTTTGCCTCAAGCTCCGCCAGTACGTGGTCGTCCTTGCGATAGAGCGTGATCAATCCCGGTATCTTCTGCGTGTCTTTGAGCACCTGCTCATAGGGCGGATACTTCGACTTCGGCTTCGCTGGCTTCGCCTCCGCTGCCGCTTGCGACTTCGTGGCCTCGCCCGCCTCTGCTTCCTTGGCCTTGGTGGTCGATGCCGTCTTTGCGGCCTCCGCTGGTTTCTCCTCGTCCGCCTTCGCCTCCCCCTTCGCCACTTCTGCCGCCCGCACCTCGGCCAGTGCCTTTCGCAACGATTGTTCCAAATCCTCCGCCTTCACAGCCGACGGCGCTGCCGCGACAACGACCAAAGAGCAGACGGAGAGCGCAAGCGCCGAAGCGGCACGCAGAGAACGACAAAGCATGATAACTTCCTTGAGGGCTGGGAGTTACAGTCGGCGGGCGACGATCGGGGAGGGGAGCCGGCGGTCTATTTCGAGACCATGCCGCCTAAATATACCCCAAATTTACTTCTTAGTACGTTCCGACTGGTAGGAAAAGTTTGCCCGCGATATTCAATCAGTATTCGGATCGCCGCTGCAAGTCCAGCCGAGGCTGGTCGAGGTACTTCTTTTTGGCGGGAAAATCGCCGTGGAAGAAATCGCCAAGATTTTGAAATCCTACCCGTCCGACTGCCAGCCGGCCGCCGTGGAGGCACTCGGTTCCGCCGGCGGCCTGAGCGGGGCCCAGTTCTGGCGAATTGTCGCGCCGCGCGGCGCGCTGGGGCTGCGACGTTGGCCGAATGAGCATCCAACGCCCGAGCGGCCTCGAGTTCATCCACGCCGTGCTGCGGCACGCGGCGCAGCGCGGCCTCGACTTCCTACCGGTCCCGATCGAGACGCGGACCGGCGGCACGTTCGTTCGCGCGGCAGGACATCTTTGGGAACTCACCCCCTGGCTTCCCGGCGTGGCCGACTACGAGCAAAACCCTCGGCCGGAAAAACTCCGCTCCGCGATGGCGGCCCTCGCCGAATTCCACCTGTCGGTCGCCGATTTCCCCGCCACGACGCCGCTTGCGTCTTCGCGTGGCCCCGCCCCCGCCGTCACTCATCGCCTCACCCGCCTCGCGAACAGTTGCAAACCGGAGGTGTCGAATCACTCACCCGCGCCATCAATGACTCGACCTGGCCCGAGCTCGCCCCGCTCGCCCGCCGGTTCGCCGCCGAGTTGCCCCGCGTCGTACCGATCGCCATCTCCCGCCTCGCGCCGTTCGCCGACACGCCGCTCCCGCTGCAAGTCTGCATCCGCGACGTCTGGCACGATCACGTTTTATTCGAGGGCAACCGAGTCACCGGTCTCGTCGACTTCGGCGCGATGCAAATCGACACGCCCGCCACCGACGTCGCCCGGCTGCTGGGCAGTCTCGTCGGCGATGATGACGAAGGCTGGCGTGAAGGCCTCGCCGCCTACTGCGCCGTTCGACGACTGACCGATCAAGAACAGCAAGTCGTTCCGGCCCTCGATGCGGCCGGCACCGTGCTGGCTCTCGACAATTGGATCCGCTGGATCTACGTCGACAAACGTCGGTTCGACAATCAGGCACGGATCATCAATCGCTTCGCCCGGCTACAATCGCGGCTACAGATCGTTAGCCGGAGGGCTTGACCCGGCGCGGAATCGGCCAACTCCACCGGCATGCGATTACGCATCCAGCCGAATCGGCATCTGCCGAATCCGTTTGCCCGTCGCCGCAAACACCGCGTTGGCGATCGCCGGGGCGACGGCGATGATCGGCGTCTCGCCGGCGCCGACGCTGGAGAGATCGGGCCGGTCGACCAGCACGGTTTCGATCTTCGGCGTGTCCTTAAAATGTGGCACGCGATAGCGGCGGAAGCTGGCGTTGGTGATCCGCTTGTCGTCGAACTTCATTTCTTCGGCCAGCGCCGGGCCCAAGCCCATCGTGATCGCCCCTTCGATCTGGTTGCGGAGATTGTCGGGATTCAGAACTTTGCCGCACTCAAACGCCTCGCAGACTTCCAGCACGTGGACTGTCGCCGGAGTCCGGATCGACTTCGACCTCGACGCAGGCCGCCACGACCGATCCCTTGTCCAAGCTGCAGGCCAGGCCGACGCCGCGATTTGGCGCCGTTGTGCCGACGCGCTGGCGCCAGCTGGAACTTGTCCGCTGCCGCTTCAAGCACCGGCCGCAGCCGCGGCTGATCCGCCAAATGGGCCAGGCGAAACTCCAGCGGGTCGACGCCGGCCAGCGCAGCCAGCTCGTCGATGAACGACTCGCGGGCAAACGAATTGCCGGTCGAAGCCAGCGCCCGATACGATCCCTCGCGGAGCGGCGGCTGCGAGCGGAGCGACCGCTCCTCCTTCTTGGCTACCTGGTAGGGCGATTCGAGCGAGTTGCCGCCGGAGCTGATGTTGATGTGCCGCCACGTGGCAAGGCGACCCGTCGCGTCGAGCGACGCCTCCATCTCCATCACGCCGGCCGGCCGGAAATAGGCCCATGTCAACTCCTCCTCGCGCGTCCAGCGGAGCATCACCGGTTTGCCGGCCTCTTTGGCCAGCCGGGCCGCTTCGACCGACACCTCGCCGGTATGCTTGCCGCCATAGCCGGCGCCGAAGTCGGGCACGATCACGCGGACCGCATCGTCGCCCAACCGAAACGCACCCTGCAATTCGCCCTTCACGCGGAACGGCCCCTGCGTGCCGGTCCAGACGGTCAGCTTGCCGTCCGACCACTCTGCGAGCGCGGTCCGCGGCTCCAACGGCGCATGCTGCACATAGGCGATGTGGTAAACCTGTTGGAGCGATTTCGGGGCAGACTTCACCTCGTCGGTAAACGGACTCTCGCGGCGACCGCTGGAATGTTCGCGCAAATGGTCGGCGAGCGATTCGCTCGGTGGCAGCGGCGACTCGTCCCATTTCGCCGTCTCGGCAATCGCCGCGACCGCCTGGCGGGCCGCATAGGCAGTGGGCGCGGCCACGCCGACAAAGTCGCCATCCTTCACCACGACGACGCCCGACATCGCTCGCGCCGGTTCCACATCGACCGACGACAACTTGCCGCGATACGTGGGCGAACGCAGCACGGCTCCATACAACATGCCGGGCCGCTTCATGTCGCTCGGAAAGCGATGTTCGCCCGTCACCTTCTCGCGGCCGGTGACCGCCCGCTGCGGCTGTCCCAACACCTGCCACTGGTCGACCGCGCAGGAGCTGGGCGTCGCGCGGCGTCTGGGCTGCGAGCTTCTCGGCGATGCCGGGATCGCGCGACCAGGTCAGCGTAGCCAAACGACTCGTCGCTGCCGGCGCATCGACGTGGCCGTCGTGAAACTCGAGCTCATCGGCCGGAACGCCCCAACGTTCGGCCGCCCGGTCCACCAGCAGCTTGCGCACGGCCGCGGCCGCCTGGCGGATGCTGGGGATCGTCCGCGGCGTCGTGCCGCTGCCCGCCGTCATGCCATCGTCCGGCGTCGCACCGGTGTCGGCGAGCACGACCTGAATCTGCGCAAGTGGCACGCGGAGCTCTTCCGCGGCCGCCATGGCGATCTCGGTCCGCGCACCCTGGCCGGCGTCGACCTTGCCGGAGAGGACCGTGATCGTGCCGTCCTCGCCGATGTGAATCCGCGCCGAAAGCGCCGGCGGCGGCCCGCCCATGAAGCCACCGCCGCGGCGACCGCGCCCGCCGCGACGCTGCGCGAGCGCCGGCCCAACCACAACGCTCACAACCAGCCCGGCTCCCAGCAGTTGCACGAACTCCCGCCGCTGCAGCGCGAAGCTGAAGTGCACCGGCTCCAAGAGCTCGTCATAGTCGATCTCCGGCGGCACAATGTCGATCGGCTCGATTTGTTTTTCGACGGTGCTCATGCGCCACCTCCCGCGGCCCGCTCGACCGCCGCGATGATCCGCGTGTACGTGCCGCAGCGGCAAACGTTTCGCTGCATCTGGTCGCAGATCTTTTCCCGCGTTGGATGCGGATCGCTCCGGAGCAGGCTGACCGCCGTCATGATCATCCCCGGCGTGCAATATCCACACTGCGCGACGCCTTCGTCGACAAACGCTTGTTGCAGCGGATGGAGTGCTTCGCCGTCGGCGAGGCCCTCGATCGTTTCGATCTTCCGGCCTGCGACGGTCGATACCCGCGTGGAGCAAGAAAAGATCGGCCGGCCGCTCACGAGCACGGTGCACGCGCCACACTGCCGCTCGCCGCAGCCGAACTTGGCGCCGGTCAGTCCCAGGTCTTCCCGCAGCACGTCCAAGAGCGGCCGGTCGGGATCGGTCCGCACGCTGTGCTTTTGGCCGTTGACGTCGAGCGTGAGCGATTGCTCCATGATTCGCCTCCCGCGAAGGTTTTTCCCAGCCGGCCGCTCCTTATTGTGGCGAATCGAGCCGCCGGCGTCCAA
Source organism: uncultured Planctomycetota bacterium (assembly GCA_963808175.1). Taxonomy (GTDB): domain Bacteria; phylum Planctomycetota; class Planctomycetia; order Pirellulales; family Lacipirellulaceae; genus DASYDU01. The sequence goes on from CAWEEU010000003.1 coordinate 238,889, forward strand.
CGGCTGGGCCGAAGATTCGTGATCATGGCAAACTCCGGGCGCACCGCCCGCGTAGAGGATAAGGGCGGCACAGCCCTTCCTACCTCGGCCGATACTAACGTTTTCCGGCCTCTCGACTTACGGTAGAATCTCTGCCATGCGTTGGTCTTTGATAAACATCTTGATGGTGGCCGCGTTGGTCGTCGGCGCGGGCACTTCGACGCAGGCCCAGATTCGACTCGGCGACCAGCTGGGTGGGCCGAGCCGCGGCCCGCTGGCCGGCCTGGAGGGCGATTCGCAGTTCTCCGATCCCGTGACCCTCTCCGCCCAGTTCACGGCGCCCACCGCAGAGCGGCCCGCCGTGCTCGATGATCACGGCCGAGATCGCACCGGGCTGGCACGTCTACTCGCTCACGCAGCCGCCGGGCGGGCCCACCAAGACCAAGATCGAGCTCAACGACTCGACGCAATTCAAGCTAATCGGTCAATTCCGCTCTCAACCGGAACCAACGGAGCGCGTCGACGACCAGGCCTGGGTTGGGCTCACGATCGAAGAACAAGAGGGCCAGGTCACCTGGTACGCTCCGATCGAGCTGACGGCTGGCGTCGACCCGGCCTCGTTGGCGATCATCGGCAAGGTGCGGATGCTCGCCTGCAAAGAGAGTTGCATTCCCGTCAATCAGGACTTCACCGCCCGGCTCGGCGCCGGCGTCCCGATCGGCGAGCTCGCTTTAGCGAGCGGGCCGGACACGAGCAGCGATGCGGCCTCAGCCACGGTCCCCGCCTCACCCACCACCGCCTACCAACCCGAAGGCTCCGAGGTCAAAATCTCAGCCCGCCTTGTCCCAGGCGTAGCTCGATCCGGCGGCGATAGTCGCTTGGAGATCACACTCGCGCCACCAGGACATTGGCATATCTACGCCTATGCCGACCGTGACGACCATCCCGGCAGCAAGCCCACGCTGATCGCCTTCGACCAGCTCTCTGGCTTCCGTGCGGCCCGGCCAGTTACTGCCGCCGTCGTCTCGACGGACAATTCGATTCCGGAATTTGGCCCGATGCATTTCTACACGGGCCCGGTCACGTGGGAATTGCCGATCGAGATTCCGCCGGGTACCAGGCCTGGCGAATATCCGATCGGCGGAGTGATTGCCTATCAAGCCTGCGAGACCCGCGCCGATGGTCTCGGCAGCTGCGAGCTCCCCAAGGCGGTAAAGTTCACGGCGAACATCGTAGTTGGCGACGTCGCCAGTTCGGCCGCTGGGCGCTCGATTTCGCACCCATCACGTACAAGGAGGCCGCCGCGGTCGCCGCGGATTGGGCGCCGAATTGGAACGGCGAACCCCGCGCACCGGCGCCTCCGGCGCAGGCGAGCAGCGATCCTGCCGTAACTGCACTCGGCCCCGCTTACGACTTGAGTCGGATCGACGTGCACGAGACCACCGGCTCGCTTGTCTATTACGTCGTGCTCGCGTTTGTGGGCGGCATCATCCTCAATTTGATGCCGTGTGTCCTGCCGGTGATCGGGCTCAAAGTGATGAGCTTCGTCCAACAATCGCACCACAGCCGCACGCACGCGCTGGTGCTCAATCTTTGGTACTCGGCCGGCATCGTGTCGGTGTTTCTGCTGCTGGGGTTCCTGGCCGGGTGGATTGGCCTGTCTTGGGGCGGGCAGTTTGGCAGCACTGCCTTCACCGTCACGCTCGCGGCCGTAGTGTTTGCCATGGCCCTGAGCCTGTTGGGCGTGTGGGAGATTCCAATTCCAGGCTTCTTTGGCAGCGGCGCGGTGCAAGACGTGGCTAGCCGGGAAGGCCCGTTCGGCGCGTTCGTCAAAGGCGCGATCACGACCGTGCTCGCCACGCCCTGTACCGGTCCCTTCATGGCCAGCGCGATCGCTTGGGCCGTCACGCAAACGATGTCGACCACTTTGATCGTCTTTGGTGCGCTCGGCCTCGGCATGGCCAGCCCGTACCTGCTGATCGGCGTGTTCCCCGAGTTGCTGCGATTCATGCCGAAGCCGGGGCATTGGATGGAAACGTTCAAGCAAATCACCGGGTTCATCCTGCTGGCGACCGTCGTGTTCATCCTCTCGTTCATGGAACCGAACGCAGTCGTACCGACGGTCGCATTGCTGCTGGGAGTCGGTGCTGCTTGTTGGCTCGTCGCGCGGACACCCATCACCGCGGAGCTCGGCGATCGGCTGCAAACCTGGGCCCTGGCGGGTGCAGTTGTACTGCTGGCGGCGGTTGTCTCGTTTGGCTGGCTCTATTCGAATGGTGCGCAGGTTGCCTGGGAGCCGTTTACGCTCGAGAAGTTGCAACAAGAGGCCGTCGTCGAAGGCCGCACCGTGCTCGTGGATTTCTCTGCCGATTGGTGCATCACCTGCAGAGCTCTCGAAAAAACGGTGCTGCATACCGAACGGGTGATGCAAGCAATCGCCGACTCTGGTGCCGTCACGATGTATGGCGACTACACCGACTATCCGCCGGTCATCGAACGCACGATCCGCGCGCTCAAGAGTAACGGCGTGCCCGTGATCGCGATTTTTCCCGGCGACCGCCCTTACGAGCCGATCGTCTTCCGCGACGGCTACACCTCCCACGGCTTGATCAACGCGCTCAAGCAGGCCGGCGGCGGCAAGGCGGGACAGGCCAGTCCAGCCGTCGCGTCTGCCGGTTCGCCGCTGAACTGAGCACTGAATCGTTCCGGAGGCGTTCAATCACTCTGGAACTGCACGCTCTCCGCGTCGTCGTTCCGCCCGCCGAGCAAATACCAGACACGGCCGCTGACGCCGTACTCGACGAAGTGGACCGAGCCGTCGCAATAGGCCATGTGCAGGCCTTCGCCGTGGTTGCTGCCGAAGTATTGGAGGGCGATTTGGCCGGCCTGATCCTGCCGCGGAGTGAACGGAGTGGCGACCCCATCGATTCGCCGCCCCGTATAGCCATTGTTATCGCTATCGTGACCCGAATAGACGCATTGATTGTCGGCACCGTCAGCGCCGGTGTAGTAATTGTTCGGATCCTGGTACTTCTCGCCGACCATCGCCGTCTTCGACGTGCCGTCGGTGATTTCGGCGACGCGGACTTCGCTCCGCACATAGGAAATGCCGTTCTGAATCCTGCTCGGCTTCTCGACCGGATACCAGGGCGGAGCGAACGTGGGAATCGGTCCGTGCAAATCGCCGGGGTATACGTTGCCGCTATTGACCAGGTAGTCGCCCCGCGCGACGCGACATCCCGACGCCTCCCAACACACCGGCACATTGTATGCCAGCTGGCCATGCACCACGTGCATCGGGAAGAGCTCGGCCGGGCGCTTGCTCGGGCAATTGAAGAGCGGTACCACCGTCGTGACCAGCCGCAAGAAATAGTCGGAGCTCAGGTCGTTCCCGTCGTCGAAGTCGTTGACCAGCGCCACATCCCGCATGCGATTGCCGGCGTCGAACAACGTGTCATACCCCATGTACGGCAGGATGCTATAGGCCCAACCGCCCGGTTGCGTTGCCCCAAAGCCGCCGTCGGGATCACCGACCCATTTGTTTCCCCAGCCGCTGGATGGGAAGAACCCTTGTGCACTCTCGTGGTTGAGGAATCCTTGGCCCATCTGCTTGAGATGATTCGCGCACTGGGTCTTGCGGGCACTCTCGCGCGACGACTGAAGCGCCGGCAGCAGCAGCCCGAGCAGAATCCCAATCAGCGCGATCACCACCAACAGCTCGACCAGGGTGAAACCCATTGCGCGTGCGGACCGAACTTCCCGTCGATCCGAAGCATTGGTCCCGCCATGATCTGCACCAACCGCTTGGTCCAATCTAGAGACTCTGCAGTTTCCGCACCTGGAACTCGGCCTCGCGCCGGGTTTTGCAGATCTTGGTAAAGAACTTCGCTTTGTCGTTGGCCGCTTCTTCCTGTTCCTTCCAGGCCCGAGCGGCGGCCGGCGAGGTGGTCACGATCATCGCGATGTTCGAACGTGTGGCCGTGTTTGATCGAACGCTTCACGACGTAATGCGTCTGATAGACCTCGGGGTCGCGGTACTCTGACTGCATTTGCTTGCTGGTGAGGTGCTGTTGCACGCCGGCTTCGATCGTCGCGAAGTCGTCGCCAAAATGCTTGACGAAGAGCGGGTCAACGCGGCCGGCGAGCGCCTTTTGCGCTTCGTCGAGCGGCTCGATCTGGCGGACGTCCTGGAGATACTCGCGGAATTCCTGCGGTCGCTCGCTCACCAGATAATGCACCAGTCCCCAGGCGAGCGCGTACTCGCGGCTACCCAGCTCGCTGGCCTCGACGAGTTGTTTCGCCACGTCGCCGCCTGCGGCGTTGGTCCGCAGCAGCTCGTACATCCGCAGGTCGTTCACCATTCCAGGGTCGGTCCACTTGAGGGTCCGCGTCGGCAGCTCCGCGTTCCGGGTGCGAACGATTCGCGAGCTGACTTTGAGCGGGCAAAAGTATTCTGGCAGGCCTTCGCAGATCCACATCGGCCAGCGGGCCAGCCGCTGCTGAATGCCCGCGTTGGCCAGGATCTGGTGCACGCCTTCGTGGGCGACGATATACGCGCCCTGTTTGAGCGCGAACTCCGGCGCCGCTTCCCACAGCCGCTGGTCTTCGTAGAGCACGACGTAGTTGGTCAGCGTGTTGTAGTAAGCGGCGATGTCGGGACTGGTCTTGTCGTAGGCGTCGAACGCGGTGCGGCTGGGCATGATCACGACCACCAGCGGTACTGCCGGATCAGCCACCGTGAGCCCCCAGCCTTCGAGCGTTGCCTTGACGCCCGGATACATCGACTCCAGGATCGAGCGCGTGTGGAGATAAAAGCCTTCGCTCGACGCGTAAACGAACAGATACGGCGGCGCGGAGACCATGTTAAACTTCGCAAAGCCGGCTGCCGCGAGCGCCCGCTTCATCGCCTCCGCGTCGGCCGGGACGAACGGTTGATCGGTCGGGCTCGTCTGGTTCCTCGGCACGAGTGCCAATTCGCCGGTCGGCAGCATCACGAGCAATTCGACACCCATCTCGCAGTGCAACTTCACGACCAGTGAGGTGCCGGCGGCTCCGCGCAGTAGCAGCGTCTCGCCGTGCCCGGTTTTGATTTCGTACCGCTCGGCAGACGGAGCCGCGCTTCGTCGCTGATCTGCGCGGGCGTCAGCTCGGCCGCGGGTTCCGGTTCGGGCGATTGCGCGGCACCGCGCAACGAATGCCGCGAAAACTGAACCCCCCAGCAGGCAAATCGCCAGTCGCCGGCTCCCGCGATTCATGCCGCGAATCCCTCGGAAAAAAAGTTTGCGTGCCGCCGGCGAAAATAGGTGCATTTCCACTGGCGACGTGAATTGGACGAGTAAATGCGATTATACCCTACCACAGCACCTCGAAAACCCATTTATCGATGCGTTGCCGCGGCTAGCGAAAAAGCTAAAATTGCCGTGAAAGGAAACTCATCATGCAAGTCCAAGTCAGCACCGACAACAACATCAACGGCAGCGCCAAACTCAGCGAAAACATCGAGGCGGAATTGAAAGAGATCTTGGACCGCTTCGGCAACCAGATCACGCGCGTTGAGGTTCACTTGCGCGACACCAATGGCCCAAAGAAGGTCGGCGACGACAAGTGCTGCCTGCTCGAAGCCCGGCTCGCTGGCCGGCAGCCGACGGTCGTGAGCCACGAAGCGGCAACCGTCCGACAGGCCTTCGACGGCGCGACCGAAAAGCTCGAACGGGCACTCGACCATCTGCTGGGCAAACTCAACGAACGGAAAGGCCGGGATTCTTTCGGCGGCGACGGCGAACTCTAAGACATTTCCTCTTGCGATTTGTCCGGCGGCGTTGCGGACACGCGTGGACAATTGGCGTGGCGCTCGGAGATTCTTGCGTTTTGTCCCGCGTCATCTTTCGATGCCATTTTTCCAAGTTGTTGACTGGTTCGGAGTTGCAAGTTGGGCTGCAACTCGCGAACTTGCGCGGAGGTGACAATTGCCGGGCGAATTGTCGCCTCGCGGCGCGAAAAACTGCGAGGTTCCTCGAGGCTTACGCGAATTGTCGTGGACAAAACCGCGAAGTGAATTGTCCGCAAATGTCCGCTGGAGCAGTACGGTGGCGTCTGTTCGGAACATGCTGCAACGAATATCTTTCCCGAGTCGTGAAAGTGTCTATCTGTACATTGTCCTTCTAGCGACTCGCGGTGGGGTAATCAACGGCAAATTTGGCCACCCCGGATTCGCTTGTCCCCCAACGACTTTGGCCTCGTCGGCAAAGTGTCGTGCAAATTCGACGGGTGTTGGCAAAGCTGCATTACTATGCAGAGTGTTGGATAGTGTAGCGAGCTGGAAACAGAAATGCCGAAATGCAAATGATGAGAACCATTGTCCATTCGCCTGGCTCGGGAACTGGCGTGTAAAGCACGACGTCGTTGCCGTCACCACCTTTGTACGAAATGTGCAACTGCCTATTGCCAAAATTGCCCACCAGATCGCCTTCACTGAGCCCCTCAAAACCTCCGGTGACTTCTCCGACAATGTTTAAAATTGTGAAACGTTGACTGTCTCGTAGCGCAAACCCGTCGATTAGCGCAACATGGAGCTTACCGCCGAGCTGAATGTCTCCCTCGACTTGAATCACGTCATATTTATTTGCCGTGTCACCAGCCAGCTCGATCATAACCTCGCTGGTGTTTCCCAAGCTGAGTCCCCCAATAAATGTCAGTCGGCCAATGGGAATGCCAGGTGAAATCGTTCCTTGATTGGTGAATTGGGTTTGTAGAAACTCGACTCCACCCTCGCCGGATACTATTGCGTTGGGCCCGTTCGTAACCGTCCCGCTTCTAAGCACGATGACTCCCTGATCGACGTGCATGGTACCTTCATTTGTCCAATTGTCTGCGTCGATGCGCAAGGTTCCATTTTCCCGAGCCTGCAGAACCCCGGTATTTGTCAGGGCGCCGGCAACGACTAACTCCTGGCCGAAGGTTTCCGCGGAAATAGTACCATGATTGATTACTGGAAGGTTGCTGCGGCTGATGGTGCCGCCGCCGTCAGGTCCGGAACGCACGATGATGTCTGGTCCAATGGTAATCTGTCCGCCCGTGTACGTTTGAATCAACGAATCTTGTGGGTTGCTATTCAGAATAATTTGTCCCTTGCCAGCCAGGGAGATGTGTTGGGCGACCGAGAACTCGGCGAATCGCTCGATCGTCAAGGTACCGCCGTCAAACGTCAGCGTATTGGGAGTCGTTACCTTGCCGGTCGCAGTAGACGAAAAGTCATCAAACACCACCGCGTCTCCGGCCAGCGTGACGTTATCAAGTACGCCCGCCACGTCTGCGCACACGCCGCCGCTGGTTTCGATCCGACCTCCATAAATATGTGCACGGAGTTTCCAAACGCCAGTGGAGGGATTCTGCACAATTGTCTTGCCTTGGTTAAGAATGTTCCCCCTATGAATTACCTCTCCACCTAAAAACTCGAGGTTGCCAATATCGTCGACGGAGTAGTTGCCAAGTAATTCGAGCGTGCCATCCAGCACGCGGATCGTGCCGTTATTCGTCCAAGTAGGGCCGACCGTGGGATTGGCATAGTGTCCGATGGATACGAGCGAATTTGGCGCCTCAGCGACGATTGTGCCTCGGCTTTCCTTAAAATCGACGTGGAGTTCTTGGGACGCTTCGGTGCCATCGCGAATCGTGATGCCTTCCTCAATGGTCAGGTTCGCACCGCGATGTTCGTAACTGCACTCGTTTGAGGCAAATTCGGTGCAAAAATCGTCCCCGTTCCTCCGAGTGTCTGTGGTTCCGTGCCCGGAAATAACAGTCCGGCACCTTCTGGCATCGTGAGCGTGACATGATCGAGAGTCAGCCCGTTCAGCACATTTAGTTGACCGCCAAAGCCCCGAATTGTTAAGTCGGTGGCCAGTACAACTCCGTCAAACGTTCCTGGGTTTGACGAAGTCCAAAGTTGCGGTTCCAGAGGATTCCACACGACCCCCCCGGATCTCGCCACCATTAAGCGTGTAAAGGGACACTAAGATTGAGCGCCTGTAAATCGAGATTCTTTCCCGTGTTTTCGAGCACTCCCGTAAGCCAAACATAACTTGCGCCTTCATCGATGAGTGTGCCCAAATCGTCAGTAGTAAATTGGCCCGATAGAATTAGCTTGCCACCGGGCTTGATGCGAATTGATCCCTCGTTGAGCCACTTTGCAGTTGCATCGACTCCGATTGTGGTCACACCAGCGACTTCTATTTTGCCTCGATTGAGCATTTCTGCAACTTTCAAGTCCAGTGTACTGCCCGAGTTGGAACGAATCGTCCCGTCATTTACAATTCGGCCGTTGCGAAATTCCCCTTCGGCATTCGACTCAATGACGATACTTGGACCAATGGTCAATTCTTTGCCCGGAAAAATCCGACTGACTCTTCCTTGGGCGAAGACTATCTTTCCTTGGCCGGTGATCGCCTGCGGCGAATTGTTGTCCAGAAATCGTATCCATGCCGGTTCGTATAGATTCTGGCTCATGACGAGGCGAATTGATCCATTAGTCAAATTAACATCATCGAATACGTCGAGAGAATGCGTGCAGCAGCTTGTCGTGCCGACTGTAACCGTGGCTCCACTTACGTCCAGGGAATTGGTGCTAATGCCGTCGACGAGTACGAGCGTGGCATCCGGTGAATCCAATTTGAGGCTGGATACGCTGACTTTGTCCGCTAAAGTAACGGTGTATGGTGCACCGACTTTGTCGATCAGCACGTCATACTCGCTGGCCCCGCTAGGAGCACCATTGTGTGGATAGATGGGATCGGTCGACCAATTGGAAGCCGTTGTCCAATTGCCATCGGTTGCACTAAGCCATTGGCTGTCGATCGTCAGCGCCCAACCGTCGAGTACGTTACTTGTCAGAAATAGGATTGACGGAATTGCAACTGATATCCCGTAGAAATGTCGATTCATCAGCACCACCTCGGAATGTTTTTTGTGAGCGCCTCCTATTTGTCGCATACGTCAATCCAACAAGGTCGAGCCTGGCCCCGAGCTTGGGATGTGTCGTCATGCTAATAGAGGGGGAAGCATTCGGCAAGTAAAAACTTTGAAATCGCTAGCGCAGTACAGTGCGCTGGTGACGATTGCCCGTATCAGATGTATGACTGCGGTACGCACGGCGGCCCCCATCCGTTAGCATCTACGCATGAAGCAACTGCACGACGTCATCTGGTGGCACGTTTATCCGCTCGGCTTCCTTGGCGCCGAACGCACGGCGGGTGAGCTGCGCGGCGAGGTGCACCATCGGCTCGCGCGGCTGGAGCCGTGGCTCGACTATGCGGCCGGACTCGGCTGCACAGGGTTGGCGCTGGGGCCGATCTTTGCGTCGGAAACGCATGGCTACGACACGGTCGATCATTTTCGGATCGATCCGCGGCTGGGGGATGAGGGCGATTTCGATCGTCTGGTGGCGGCGGCGCACAGGCGGGGATTGCGGATTCTGCTCGACGGCGTGTTCAATCACGTCGGTCGGAGTTTCCCCCGCTTTTCCGCGCGCTGCGCGACGGCCCCCATTCCGAAGCGGCGCGTTGGTTTCATTTGCATTGGCGCCCGGAGAGCGGCCAGGAGCCCGATGCCGAGGTGTTCGAGGGACATCACAGTCTCGTCAAGCTGAATCACGATGAGGCGGCGGTTGCGGACTACGTGGCGCGCGTGATGGTTCATTGGCTGGGGCGCGGGGCGTCGGGGTGGCGGCTGGACGCGGCCTATGCGGTGGCGCCGTCGTTTTGGGCGCGGGTGCTGCCGGGGGTCCGAGCGAAGTTTCCGGGCGCGTATTTTGTCGGCGAGGTGATCCACGGCGACTACGTGCGGATCGTCGCCGAGTCGGGGTTCGACGCGGTGACGCAGTATGAGCTGTGGAAGGCCATCTGGAGCGCGCTGAACGATCGCAATTTCTTTGAATTGACCGCGGCACTTGAGCGTCACGAACGCTTTCTCCAGCACTTGGTGCCGATGACGTTTCTCGGCAACCACGACGTTACACGGATCGCAAGCCAGCTGAAGGACGAGCGGCACTTGGAGCATGCGCTGGCGGTGTTGATGACGGTAGGCGGCTCGCCTTCGATCTACGCGGGCGACGAGCAGGGGTTCCGCGGCGTGAAGGAGCATCGCGTTGGCGGCGATGATGCGGTCCGGCCTTACTTCCCGCCGCGCCCCGACGAACTGGCGCCGCACGGCTGGCCGTTGCATGCGCTCTACCAGGAATTGATCGCATTGCGGCGGGCACGGCCTTGGCTCGCCGGTGGGCGGACCGAAGTGCGGAGCCGAACGAACACCACGTTGGTCTACCGCACGAGCGATCGGTCGGACGCGAAGCACTCGATCGACGTTGTGCTCAACGTGGCGGACAAACCGCTGGAAATTCCCGAGGCATCGTTGGAGCTGCTGGCCGGGAAGGTTCAAGACGGCGGGCACGCGGTGCCGGCCCATGGTTGGGCGATCGGTCACCTCGGCGGGTAGCCAACCGAACTCGTAACGGTGCCTCGCTCGCAGATTCAGTTTTCCATCAGCATGGCGACCACACCGGCCGCGATACCCGCTGCGGCCAATACGCTACGTTGATCGTCGCTTGGTTGATTTCATAGGGCCGGCGATGGCATCGCCGGTTCGATGGCGAATCGGCACGCCAACCAGAAAACCGCATTAGAAGCGATAGCCGCCGCCCACGCCGGTGAAGAAGTCGTCGGCGTCGTGGCTGAGACCGATGCCCGCGCGGGCATCCAGGCTGAAGTTGTTGGAGATGTAATAGTCGAGGCCCAGGTCGAATACATTCACGGTGAACTCATCTTCCAAGCCGTGCGAAAAGATTCCGTACCATTCGGTGTAGAGCACCGCTGATTCGGTCAGATCGATCCCAATCACGGCCGACTGGCTCATGGCCAGAAATTTTTCTGCCTGGGGGTCCTCCGGCAGCAGGCCAAAGTCGCCAAATCCATCGGTGGCGAAGCCGGTCGACCCCGCGACGTTGACCCGCTCGGTGAGGTCCCATTGGTAAATGTAGTCGAGTCCGAAGCCGACGCGTCCAGTCGTCCAAGCTTCGCCGCCGGTGGGGACCGTCGAGATGATTTCCAGGGCGCTGGTCGGCAGCATGCAACTGCCGTCCTGCCTGGTCATTTGCAGCTTGAACGCCCAGCGGAGGTCCTCCGCACCGCTCTCCGTCGGACCCTCGTTCGGAGAGAGCCAGACATAGTTCCAACGCAATCGAAACTCAATGTCGTCGCTCAGTCCCAGTCGCAGCAGTGCTTCCGGACCCGTGTGCGCCGTTTCCCGCTCGCCATTGTCGTCGTTGTAGAAGAAAGTGTAGCCGCCTTCGAGCTGAACCACGCCGGCACCGACCGTGGTTGGCGATTGCGTGAAGTCGTTGCGATCCGTCTCGATCCGCTCTTCATACGGATCGCGCGATTCGCGGCATTCGGGACACCACAAGTCGTCGCAGAATTCTAGAGCAAATTCCGCCTGAGCCGTGGCAGCGTAGTAGAGCCCGAGAAAACTGCTGAGTACTGCGGCGCGTAGCACGCGGCCGCGAGACGAGACGATTTTCATCATGTTTGCCCCCGTTGCGGTTTCTCTCGACATTTCGGCGATCTAACCTGCAAACGGCTTGTTTCAGGTGCGAGAGTTTGCTCAATCCCTACGACCTGAACCCCGTGGCAGTGGATTCGCCAAATGTCGTAACACAAACATCGTCGCGAAATGTATGGGGTAAAGCGGCGTCCGCACGGCGATTCGGTAGGCGGGGTGCTGAAGTTGTTTCCATTTCGTCACTAGAGGACTCAATGTTGCATCCGCATCGCAGTGATCAGGATCGCCAAGAAGCCTACGAAGAAGACCGCGGTCATGAGCGGAGTTTCCGGGCCTTCTTGTTCCGCGTGGGCCTCGACGAGGAGCTCTTCGGTCACGAGATAGAGCAGGGCGGCGCAGGTAAAGGCGAGCACGGTTTCCATTGAGCGGTCGTTGAGAGAGCCAGCGATCAACGCTCCGCCGATCGCCCCGACCACGGGCACGACCGCGAGCGCCGATGTGAGCGACGCGGCGCGGGGCGGTGACGAGCCGTCGCCGAGCAGTGAGGCGGCGGTCGCCAGGCCGAGCGAGACGGTGCAACCGGTAATGGAGAGTGCGACGAGCAGCCCCTGACTTTCACCGGCGGCAAAGGCGATGCCGATCAGCATGCCGTCGACCAATACGTCGACGACCACGGCCGCCACGAGTGCCCAGGAACTGCGGCCACTGGTTTCTGCAACTCCTCCCGATCGCTCGGCAGCGCGGCTGAATTCGCGGATCACGAGCATGGCCACCACGCCCGCCGCGAAACCGAATGCGGCAGCCAGCGGGCTATTGCGGTGCATCACGTCAGGCAGGATCTCGACGCCGATGGCCGCGAATACGACACCCGCTGCGAAGTGCTGGATGTAACTGCGGAAACGATTGCCCGGGCGCCACCAGGCGGCAAGGCAACCGCCCGCCACTAGTCCGATCGCTGGAAACAAAGAATATAACAACGATTTGGCGAGGAGTTCGTTCACACCGATTACGACCAGCGGACTTCGGATGGGCCTGCGACCGTGCGGCCGATGGGCCAGGATGCTAAACCGCAAGTGGCGAGTTGTTCGCGGATGCTTTCGGCGTAGTAGGGGCTCACCACCAGCGCCAGGCCGATGCCCATGTTGAAGACGCGGTACATTTCCTCGTCGTCGACTTCGCCGAGTTGCTGCAGCCAGGGAAATACTGCCGGCATGGGCCAGCTGCCGCGGTCGATCGTGATGCCGACACCCGGCGGCAGGATCCGCGCGAGGTTTTCGTGCAGGCCGCCGCCCGTGATGTGGGCGATGCCGTGGACGACGCTCTTCACTTTGTAGTGGGTGAGCACGCTGCGGACGGCGCGGGTGTAGATTGTCGTCGGGCGCAGCAAGATTTCGCCGACGGTGCCGCCGCACTCTGGAACCGCGTCGTCGATCTTGCGCTTCGCGACTTCGAAAACGATCTTCCGCACCAGGCTGAAGCCGTTCGAGTGAATGCCGTTCGAGGCGACGCCGAGCACGACGTCGCCGGGCGAGATCGTCGAGCCGTCGAGCAGCTTCTGCTTCTCCACCACGCCGACGCAAAACCCCGCCAGGTCGTAGTCGCCGCGGGCGTAGAGGTCGGGCATGATGGCGGTCTCGCCGCCCACCAGGGCCATGTCGCTCTCGACGCAGCCGTCGCTGATCCCTCGGACGATCTGCCTCCAACAGCGCCGGATCGTCGTGCGACATCGCCACGTAGTCGAGGAAGAACAGCGGCTCGGCGCCGCAGCAGAGCACGTCGTTCACGCACATCGCCACCAGGTCGATGCCCACCGTGTCGTGCCGGCCGGCGAGCTGGGCGACCTTGAGTTTTGTGCCGACGCCGTCGGTGCCCGAGACGAGCACGGGCTCTTGGTAGTTGCGGGCGAACAGGCCGGGGGCAAAGTCGAGCTGGAACAGGCCGGCGAAGCCGCCTTCGTTCGCCAGCACGCGCGGCGAGTGGGTCCGCCGCAACAGCCGCGGCAGCCGGGCCATCGACTCCTCATAGACCGCCAGGTCGACGCCGGCGTCTTTGTAGGTCGCTTTCGCCATGAGGCCAGGATACTGGATGCTGGATGCCGGATGCTAGATCGTCGAAGTCCAGCATCCGGTATCCAGCATGGAGCATCCAGCATCGAGTATCCAGATTGTTCCCATTGCGACGCGCATGCCACGAAAAACAAGGATTCTACCCGGCGAAGCTCTGCGGTAGGATGGCACCCTCATTGAAGTAGACTTGTGGCGGGTGTCGAAGGGTAAGGGCGGCGCGATCGCGTCCATGCACGGCAGGGCGGCCGGACAATCGACAGGACCGTCGGCTGGGCATCTTCACGCCGGTGAAGTTTCCCCAGGCCCTTCTACACGAGTCTCACCCCCGATGCTTACGACCGCTACGAATTTCCTTGCCCGCCGCGTGTTTGTCGTGATGCCTAAGACGAGCCGAAAAACCGCTCCCGCCTGGACACAGTTCGCCTATCCGCTGCCGTATGGCGCGGTGCTCCGCGACGGCGGAGTTCAGTTCGTTGTCTTCAGCCGTTCGGCGACGGCGATGCGGGTCCTCTTGTACGACTCGGTGAACGACGCCGACCCGAGTCGCACGATCGATTTCAGCCCGAGCACCAACCGCTGGGGCGACATCTGGAGCGTGTATCGTGCCTTGTCTCAGGGCGGGGCAGCTGTACCACTTCCAGGCCGAGGGACCGTTCGATCCGCGTGAGGGGCACCGCTTCACCAACGACGCCCGGTTGATCGACCCCTATGCGCGGGCGCTGGCGGGCCGCTTCATGGCGAACGACGACGGAATCACCCGGCCGCCCAAGTGCGTTGTCATCGACGACCGCTTCGATTGGAAGGGTGATCGGCACTTGCGCCGGCCGCTCGCGGAGACGATCATCTACGAGATGCACGTCCGCGGCTTCACGCAGAGCACGACCAGCAAAGCCCAGCACCCCGGCACCTACCTCGGCGTCATCGAGAAGATTCCGTATTTGAAATCGCTCGGCGTGACGGCGGTCGAGCTGATGCCGGTGCACGAGTATCCCCACCGAAGAAGCCGACGGCTCGAAGCGCGAGCGGTCGAACTACTGGGGCTACGATCCGATGGCGTTCTTCGCGCCGCACCGCGGCTACATGGAGGGCACGACGCCCGGCGACCAGGTCCGGCAGTTCAAGGAAATGGTCCGCGAGCTCCACGCCGCTGGCATCGAAGTGATTCTCGACGTCGTCTTCAATCACACGTCCGAGGGCAACGAGCAGGGGCCCACGTTCAGCTTCAAAGGCCTGGAAAACAAAGTCTATTACATGCTGAACGACGACGGCAGTTACAAGAACTACTCCGGCTGCGGCAACACGATCAACGGCAATCACCCGATCGTCCGCGAGATGATCTTCCATTGCCTCCGGCACTGGGTCCACAACTACCACGTTGACGGCTTCCGCTTCGACCTGGCGTCGATTCTGAGCCGCAATCGGAAGGGCGAGCTCGTGCCCAATCCGCCGATGGTCGAACTGATCGCCGAAGATCCGATGCTGGCCGACACGAAGATCATCGCCGAGGCCTGGGACGCGGCCGGGGCGTTTCAGGTCGGCTCGTTCGCCACGCAACGGTGGGCCGAGTGGAACGGCCACTATCGCGACAACATCCGCCGCTATTGGCGCGGCGACTTCGGCATGACCGGCCCGATGGCCACGCGGCTGGCCGGCTCCAGCGACCTCTATCAGCCCAGCGGCCGCCTGCCGTATCACAGCATCAATTTCATCACCTCCCACGACGGCTACACGCTCAACGACCTGGTGACCTACGAGCGGAAGCACAACATGGCCAACGGCGAGGAGAACCGCGACGGCGACAACAATAACTACAGTGCCAACTACGGCATCGAAGGACCCACGCGGCGCAAGGCGATCACCCGCCTCCGCGATCGGCAAATCAAGAATATGCTCGCGTCGCTGCTGTTGAGCCAGGGCGTGCCGATGATCCTCTTCGGCGACGAGGTGAAGCGAACCCAGCACGGCAACAACAATGCCTACTGCCAGGACAACGCCACGAGCTGGTTCGACTGGCGGCTCGTGGAGCGGAACGCCGAGCAGCTGCGTTTCACGCAGGCGCTGATCGAGTTCCGCCGCAAGCAACCGAACGTCCGCCGGCCGATGTTCCTCACCGGCACGTCGGAACGGCCGGGCGGGTTGCCGGACGTGAGCTGGTACGGCACCGACGGCAAGCCGGTCGATTGGCACAATGTCTTTCACAGCGCTGACGGCCGTGTTCGGCCGCAGCGGCGCGAACGACCCGGCCGCCAAACCGGTGATGATCATGATGCACGCCGGCGGCCAGCCGCAGCCGTTCGCCGTGCCGAAGGTGGCCTCCGGCCGCAAGTGGCGGCTGTTCGTCGATACGGCCGCGGAATCGCCAGGCGACGTCTATCCTGGCGCCGACGGCCCTCCGCCGCCCCAATCCGGCCCGATCCTGATGGAGCACCACTCGCTAAGGTGCTATGTGGCGGATAAATAACCCGTCGCGCAGCGACCGCCGGTTGACGTCGGCGGCAACGCCGAATCACGTGCGAGCGGGCACCATTGCAGTGAAATCCGTCGTGGCCGACGACGCCAACGGCCCGTGACATTGGCCTGATCGACGGCCCGCCGGTTTGTTATATTGACGTCATGCAAAGAATCCACGTCATCGGCATCGGCGACGATGGCCTCGCGGCCATGCCGGCGAGCGTGCGCGAACTGATCACCAATGCCCAGGTGCTGCTCGGCACCGAGCGGACGCTTACGCTGGTGCCGGAGTCGAAGGCCGAGCGGCACGTCATTCCGACCGACCTCAACAAATTGGTCGCCCTGCTCGAATCAGCCGGCGACAAGCGGGTCGTGATGCTGATCCACGGCGATCCGTTGTTCTACGGGCTCGCCCGCTTCGTGAGCGAGCGGCTTGGCAAGGACCGGTTCGCGGTCGTGCCGCACGTCTCGAGCATGCAGCTGGCGTTTGCCCGCGTGATGGAGACTTGGGAAGAGGCGTATCTCACGAATATCGCCAATCATCCGCTCGACGCCGTGCTGGAGAAGATTCGCACGGCTCAGAAAGTCGGCCTTTTTACCAGCGACCAGTGCGGACCGACCGAGGTGGCCAAGGCGCTGCTGGCGCGAAAGATCGACTATTTCACGGCTTACGTCTGTGAGAACCTCGGCGCCCGCGACGAACGGGTCACCCGCGGCTCGCTCGCCGAGATTGCCGGCCAGGAGTTCGACGCGCTCAACGTGATGATCCTGGTCCGCGAACCGAACGCGCCCGACCGGCCCAGCGAAGCCGTCGGCCGGCGGCTGTTCGGCAACCCCGACGAAGCGTTCTTGCAGTCGAAGCCGCAGCTCGGACTGCTCACCCCGGCCGAAGTGCGGGCGATGGCGCTGGCGCAGCTGGACATCGCCCCGTCGAGCACCGTCTGGGACGTCGGCGCGGGGAGCGGCTCGGTGAGCATGGAAGCGGCCCAGATGGCCACCGACGGCAGCGTCTACGCGATCGAGATGGACGCCGGCGAGCATGCCCTCATTCGCGAGAACGCCGAGCGCTTCGGCGTGGCCAACGTCAGCGCGGTCCTCGGCCGGGCGCCGGACGTTTTCGAGGAGCTGCCCGATCCGGATGCGGTCTTCATCGCCGGTGCGGGCCGCGAAGTGCTCCGCCTCACCGAGGCCGCCTACGCCCGCTTGCGCAAGGGCGGCCGCCTGGTCGTCAACACCACCAGCATCGACCACCTCGCCGAGCTCCGCCGCACGCTCAGCCAGCACTCATCGAAAATCGGCGTCTGGATGATCAACCTCTCCCGCGGCACCGACCAACTCGACCGCCTCACGTTCGAGCCGCTCAAGCCGAGCTTTTTGTTGGCGGTGACGAAGACGTGACGTGTAAGGTTGATGCAATGCCGTATCGAAGGTTTGTCGGATACCAGCATTGGCGAAGGAGAAGAAGTGGATGACGATCCGCCGCGTAGTGCCTAATATCCCGACGAATCGGATGGACGACAGTCGAAGATTCTATTCCGATTTCCTCGGCTTTGAAGTGAAGATGGATATGGGCTGGATCGTGACGCTCGCATCGCCGAGCAATCCGACCGCTCAGATAAGTCTCCTGCAGTCGAACGATGCAGCCGTCGTGCCAATGAATTTGACGATTTCCATCGAAGTTTCCGATGTGGATGCTGCGCATGCCAAAGCCGTGGCGGCGAGAGTGCCAGTAGTTTACCCTTTGACGAACGAGCCGTGGGGCGTGCGTCGATTTCACGTGAATGACCCCAACGGCGTCGTCATCAACGTGATGAGTCATCTCCAGTGAGGGCGGACGGACGCGTCGAGATTTTGACGGATTCCGCCCAGCCACGATCCTGCCTCAGCCGGATCGGAAAGCGTTTTCCGCTTTGCCGCTTTACGCCGGTTCACTAAACTTCCGTCATGCAAATGTTTAGCGTCGAATGCATGCAGCGTGAAGAGGCGGTCGTCGGCGAGTCGCCGGTTTGGTGTCCGGCGGAGAAGGTGCTTTATTGGGTCGACATCACAGGGCAGATGATTCATCGGTTTCATCCGGCGACGAGCGTCAACGACACGTTTCATCTGCCGAAGCCCGTGACGGCGCTGGCGCTGCGGGCCAAGGGCGGGTTGGTGCTCTCGCTCAAGAAAGAGTTCGCGCTGTTTGATCTTGAGTCGCAGCAGCTCACCTACCTCGGCGATCCAGAGAAGGACAAGCCCGACAATCGGTTCAACGACGCGAAGTGCGATCCGCAGGGGCGATTCTGGGGCGGGACGATGGGGGACGTCCACTGGGATGCGCCGAGCGGAGCCCTCTACCGACTCGATCCGGATGGCACGATCACTTGCCACCAGCGGGACGTGATCTGTGCGAACGGCATGGGCTGGAGTCCCGACCACCGCACGATGTACTTTACCGAGAGTTTTCGCTACGCGATCTATGCCTACGACTTCGAGGCGGAGAAAGGGGCAATCTCCAATCGCCGCGTGTTCGCGACGGTCGACAAAGCGTCCGGAGCGTTTCCGGATGGACTCACTGTCGACGCCGAGGGGCATGTGTGGAGCGTCCACAATGCCGTGGGCCGGGTTGTTCGTTACAGTCCGGACGGCCAAATTGAGCGGACGATTGAATTGCCGGTGCCGCGGCCGTGCGGCTGCATCTTTGGTGGCGAAAAGCTCGATACTCTCTATATCACCACCGCCCGGGAAACGCTCACGCCCGAGCAAATTGCAAAGTACCCTTTGTCGGGAAGTTTGTTCGCGGCCACACCCGGTGTGTGTGGCATCGCCGAGCCGGAATTCGCCGGTTAGACAATAGCCGGCCAGCAACGTGAGCACGAGACGAGCATGACGCGGCAGTTAATGTTGGGCATCGTGCTCATTGTGGCTGCGTTCTTTTGCGTGGCCGTGATGAGCGCGTTCGGCAAAGCGGCTGCGGGCGTGTCGACCGCCACGATCAGCTTCTTTCAGAGCTTCATCAGCCTCCTGCTGTTTTTGCCGTGGACGCTGCGGCACGGACTGGCGGACCTCAAAACGACGCAGCTGCCGCTGCACGTCGCCCGGGCGCTCGCGGGCCTGTTGTCGCAGGTGCTCTACTTCTGGGCCGTAAAGGAAATGACGCTGATCGACGCGGTGCTGCTTGGTGAACGCCGCCCCGCTGTTCATTCCGCTGGTAGCATTCTTGTGGAATCGCACGCCGATCACGCCGGCGGTGGGCATCAGCCTGCTGGTTGGTTTTATCGGCGTCGTGCTGATTATCAAGCCGGGGGCCGACTTGCTCACGAATCCGTCGGCCCTGATCGCCCTGTCGGCCGCGCTGTTTTCGGCGATCGCGCTGGTGAGCGTCAATAAGCTTTCAGGCCACAACCACCCCGATACGATCCTGTTCTATTACTTCTTCATCGCGTCACTGGCCACGTTGCCCTTCGCGATTTTCAATTGGAGTTCGCCGACGACCCAGGAGTGGGGCTACTTGATTGGCGTCGGCGTTTTCATGGCCGTGGCCCAGCTCTTGATCATCCTGGCCTATCAGCACGCCACCGCCTCGCAGATCGCTCCATTCAACTATTCGGTCGTAATCTTCTCCGGCCTGATCGGCTGGATCGTCTGGCAGAACACACTCGACTGGGTCGCCGCGGTGGGAATTCTGCTCGTCTGCGCCGGCGGAATCCTGAGCATCCTGCTCGCCCCCGACGCCAAGCACTCGCACGGCATCATGCCTGCGCATGGCTATACGACGAAATGAAGGATTGGAAAAACTGTCGTTGACGTCGCAGCGGCGAAAGCGTCGACTTTGAATCAGCGCCAGATATCTGCATTCATCGCAAGCTTATTGGCGACGATCGCCTGATGCCGCCAACCGGCGTTCTGCCGAACTCTTTCTGAGAACTCGTATCGCACGTATTTGGCCCTGCCAACGATGTTTCCGTCTGCTTCGATTCGAAGGTACAGGCCTTCCATGAGTTGATCCATACCGAGCGCAGAGTGATGCTCAAAATGACCGTCGAACCGCGATGTTGTGATCATGCGATTTAGCTGATCTAGTTTTACAGGGCCGTTATGTAGCACGGGTGGGGTGTGTACCGCAAGATTGTCGATCATCTCCCTTCGCCGATCACGACCGTGGAAGGTCGCTTCGTGTTTGTCATAAATGTCGAACGCAAAGAAATAATGGGGTAGTTCTTGGTAGTGTATGTTGTGTCGCGCGTACATCCATTCACCAAACAGGACATAACGACTTTGCAGGAATTTGGCGAAGTGCTCTTGTTTCACGCAAGCCCATTGTTTGAACAGGTCGTATTGAGCGTGCATGCCTTCGGTGATCAGATGCCCACGACATTGGAGGACCAGCATTCCAGCGTCGGAAAAATGGATTCCCACATTTGTGCCATCTAGTTTTTCTTCGATTACCAACGATTCATCGGCAAGGAATTTGGCCGAGTGTTTCGGGCTTAGACGTTTGTCATCGGAAGTGCCGATCGAACCTGTGAGGTGCGGCGTACGCGGATACTTGATGAAATCGCCCTGCGATACTCCCATGGCGCCGTACTCACGAAGCGGAACTCGGTGAATTGAATTGGGCATGCCGAGGCGTTTGTCTCTCCTCAATTATTTATGGCCGGGGGACCGGCGCCAATTCGACGGAAATGCCTTGCTGCCATTTTCCGTGTGAGAGAAACGATCGCCAGTCACTAGTTGAAGTTGATATCGGCAGAATGCTAAAGCCGATATTCCCGGCGAAAGTTGTGGATGTCGTCGCTCTTGCCCATCACGATGGCGGTGTCGCCGGCCTGAACGACGAGATCGGCTTCCGGATTGAAGACCATGCCACCGTCGGCCCGTCGCAGCGCGACGATCAGCAGGTGGTGTTTGGTGCGGGTGCCGGCGTCGCGGATGCTCTTGCCGGCCCAGGGACTCTCTTCGGGGACCTGCAGCTCTTCGAGCGTCGCATTGAGTGCCCGGTGGTCGGTGACCAGGTCGATCAATTCGGCGGCGTGAGGATGGCTGACCATCGCCGCCATCCGTCGTGCGCCGAGGACGGCCGGCATCACGACTCGATCGGCCCCGGCTTGGAGTAGCTTTTTCTCGGTCGCCGGCTGTTCGCCGCGGGCAATGATCCGCAGCCGCGGATTGAGATTGCGGGCGGTGAGCGTGAGGAACACATTATCGGCATCGGAACGGAGTGCCACGATCAGCGAAGTCGCCCGCTTGACGCCGGCCTCGAGCAGCGTGTCTTCGTCGGTCGCGTCGCCGGTAAGGAACAGATAGCCGCTGTCGGCCGACTCGGCGACCACCTCCGACTCGTTTTCGATCACGACGAAGGGGATTTTTCGGCCCGCCAATTCCTCCGTGAGTGTTTTGCCGACCCGGCCATAGCCGCAGACGATCGTGTGATTGGACAATTGGTCAATGTCTCGATGCATGCGTCGCACTCCTAACGTCCGTTCGATGGCCCCTTGGGCCAAAAGCTGCAAAAAGTTGCCGATCACATAGGCCGCCAGCGAAACGCCGACCAGAATCACGAAAATCGTGAACGCCATCACCGCCGGCGATTCCGTCGACCGTTCGCCGTAGCCGACCGTCGAGATCGTGATCACGAACCAGTAAGCCGAATCCAGCCAACCACGGCCGGTCAACAAGGCGTGCACCAGGACGGTGGCGATCGAAAAGCCGGCCAGGACCAACGCGCCGCGGCGGATTCGTGTGAGCGGATCGATCATCGCTCAAGATCACGTATGGTAGTCGGCGTTGAGGCGCACGTATTCCGCCGTCAGGTCGGTTGTCCAGAATCGTGCCGCCGCGCGGCCTTCTTCGAGGATCAGCACGATGCTCGTGTCCCGCTCGTCGGCGATCGACTTGGAGATCGCCTCGGCGTCGAAATCCACCGGCGCAACCGCGCTCGTAGACCAGCAGGCCGTTGAGATGGAGCGTCATTTTCGACGAGTCAAATCGCACCTTCGAATAGCCGGCCGCCGAGACGATGCGTCCCCAGTTCGGGTCGGCCCCGGCGATGGCCGTTTTTACCAGCGGGCTGTCGGCGATCGTGCGGGCGACTTGCCGGGCGTCCTGCTGCGTCTGGCAGCCGTGGACCTCGACGGTGATCAGGTGCGTGGCCCCTTCGCCGTCGGCCGGGATCGACTGGGCCAGGTCCTCGCACACCTCGTCGAGCGTGGCCCGGAACTCGGCGAGCGTCTTGCCCCAGAGCACCGGCCCGCCCGCCGCGCCGTTGGCCAACAGCAGCACCGTGTCGTTCGTGCTCATGTGCCCGTCGACGCTGATGCAGTTGAACGAATCGTCCACCGCGTCGAACAGCGCCGACTGGGCGTCTTCCTTGTTCAGCGACGCGTCGGTAAGCACCAGTGCCAGCATCGTCGACATGTTCGGCCCGATCATCGCCGCGCCCTTGGCGATGC
This sequence comes from uncultured Planctomycetota bacterium, assembly GCA_963808175.1. Classification (GTDB taxonomy): domain Bacteria; phylum Planctomycetota; class Planctomycetia; order Pirellulales; family Lacipirellulaceae; genus DASYDU01. The sequence continues at coordinate 261,363 of CAWEEU010000003.1, forward strand.
CGGTGACCGTGATCGTTTGCTCGCCGATCTTGACCACCCGACAGCGAATCTTCGGGACGGTGTCGGTGGTCATCATGCCGCGGGCCGCCCGCTCGAGCGAGCCTTCGTCGGTGCCGAGCTCGGCCGCGAGCTTCGGCAAGCCCGCGCGAATCTTCTCCAGCGGCAGCTTCTCGCCGATGACGCCCGTCGACATCACCAAGGCCTCGTCGGCCTGTACGCCGCAGGCTTCGGCCGCGTAAGCCGCCATCTGAGCCGCGTCCCGGTCGCCTTGTTCGCCGGTGCAGGCATTGGCCACGCCGGAATTGATCGCCACGCAGCGGATGCGGTCGCTCGGTGTGCGGGCCCGGTCGAAATTCACCGGCGCCGCGCTGACCAGATTCTGCGTGTACACGCCCACGCCCACGGCCGGCCGATCGGAGACCACCAGCGACAGATCGAGCTTGTCCGGAATGCGTTTGACGCCCGAATAAATGCCGCCGGCTCGAAATCCTTGGGGGAGGGTGGGCATGCGGGATGGAATGATCGTGTGCGAGTACTCGTTAGGTTACATAAAGCCGCGACCGCTGGTCGCGGTCGAACCGGCAACACCGCCGCATACCGCCACCACCGGTGGCGGCTTTATGGTAAGCCTAGCCCATTACAATAACGCGGTCGTTTCCGGAATGCCACACATCAGATTGAAGTTTTGCACCGCCGCGCCAGACGCCCCCTTAATCAGGTTGTCGATCGCCGACAGAACGACCACGCGGCCGCGGACGACGCGGACCGTCAGGTCGCAGAAATTGGTGCCCGAGACGTGCTTGGTCGCCGGCAATCCGGAGAGAACGCGGATGAATGGCTCACCGGCGTAGAACTCGCGGTAGAGTGATAGCAGGTCCTCGGTCGAGGTTGCCCCGGTCGGCACCGCGTAGCTGGTCGACAGGATGCCGCGGTCCATCGGCACGAGGTGGGGTGTGAAGACCACCTCGACGCTCTTGCCGGCAACATTTTTGGCGGCCACGTCGCTGAGAATCTGGTCGATTTCCGGCATGTGGCGGTGGGTGCCCACGCCGTAGGCCGAGATGCTCTCGTTGCACTCGGGGTAGTGGAATTGCGGCTTGGGCTCGCGGCCGCCGCCGCTCACGCCGCTCTTCGAGTCGACGATGATGCCCTCCGGCTCGATCGCCCCTGCCTCCAACAGCGGTGCCAGGGCCAGGATCGCCGAAGTCGGATAGCAGCCGGGGTTGGCCACCAGCTGACGCCTCGCGGATTTCCTCCCGATACAGCTCCGGCAGGCCGTAGACGGCATCTTTGAGGTTCTCGGGGTCGGCGTGCGGGAGGCCGTACCATTTGGCGTATTCAGCCGGGTCGCTGAGCCGGTAGTCGGCACTCAGATCGATCACTTTCTTGCCCAGCGGCAGGAGCTGCGTCGCCGCCGCGGCACTCGCCCCGTGCGGCAGGCAGCAGAACACGCACGTCCGCCCGCTCGGCGATCGCCTCGGGCGGCAGATTCTCGAGCGCGAGGTCCAACCGGCCCACGAGCGAGGGATGGACCTCGCCAACCGGCTGCGGCTCTGCCTTGCGAGTGGTGAGCGTCGTGATCTCCGCCTGCGGATGACGCAGAAGCAGCTTGATCAGTTCGAGTGCCGAATAGCCGGATGCTCCCAGGATCGCCACACGCTGTTTCGTTCCGGCCATGTTTTTGATTCGTCAAACAAGAGAGCGCGAGAGACCGACGTGGGGCGAGCCACGCATTTTAGCTTGCCTGCCGCCGGATCGCCACCGCCAGCTTGCGAAGTGGGACAGCCGGCGGTCTGATGGGGTTCACCATGCTCGAAATACTCTACGACAACGGACCGGTGCTGGTGATCAATAAGCCGGCCGGCGTGCTCACGCAAGCCCCCGCCGGGATCGACAGCCTGGAAGTCCGCGTCAAGGAGTTCTACCGCCAACGTGAAGGCAAAGAGGGCAACATCTATCTCGGGCTGCCGCATCGGCTCGACCGCCCGGTCTCCGGCGCGATTGTCTTTGCCCGCCACGTGCGAGCGGCTGAGCGGATTTCGACGCAGTTCGAGAACCGTACCGTGACCAAAGTTTACTGGGCGTTCGTTGAGGGCCAGGTCGCAGGGGACGAAGGCACCTGGACCGACCATTTGCACAAGCGGCACGGCATGGCCCAAACAATCGTGGTGCCCGCCGACGATCCCCGCGGCAAGCTGGCGATCATGCACTGGCGGGTGCTGGCGCGAACCGACGCCGGCACGTGGCTCGAAGTGCAACTGGAAACCGGCCGGACCCACCAAATCCGCATCCAAGCCGCCTCGCGGGGGCATGCGGTCGTCGGCGACACGCAGTACGGAGCGACGCAACCGTTCGGCGAACAGTTTGAAGACGAGCGGCTGCGGGCGATTGCATTGCACGCCCGGCAGCTAGGCTTTCGTCACCCGATGACACCGGACCTGGTGGACGTGATTGCACCCCTACCGCCGGCTTGGAGTGGTCTCGACATCCCCGCTGGATCAATATAAATTCTCCGCCGCCCAACTTAGCCCGGTGTGAATCCAGGGAAACAGGGGCACAGGACGAATTATGCTTTCATTCTTATGGCCGTCGTATCCAGTAAACGCTCGTCAAAAAGCTTGGACGGAAACGCGATTACAATGGCTCTGCAAACATTTTGGACGCGATCGGTTGCATACGTGCGAAGTGCTACTCCCGACCGACGAGTGTTTCTCAGCCGTCGACGAGACTGAGGATAGCGTTAGAGAATTATTTGCGGAATTGTGCCGACGAATGGAAATCGACGCGTCGAAGTTGACGCTCGAGTTTGTGCCCGATGTTGATATGCGTGGCGCTGCGGGACTCTATCAGGCGAGTGAGTCCGGTGCAAACATTTGTGTCGCCAAGTCTCAGCTCGCTGATTGGCAGCGCCTCGTTGCAACACTAATTCACGAGCTCTCGCACAGAGTCCTTCTGGGAAGCGGAAAACTCACGTCCGACGTGTCGGATCACGAGTACGTTACAGATCTATATGCAGTGTTTGTCGGCATGGGGATTTTTGCTGCAAATGCGGTGGTGCAAGAATCGTTTGAGAATACGGGGAGGTCGTATCGGTGGAGCATCGGAAAGCAAGGATACATGACAGCTCGAGAGTATGGGTATGCACTTGCGGTTTGCAGCTGGATCCAACAGGAACGGCATCCAACTTGGAGTGATTTCCTCCGCCTCGATGCGAAGGCCGCATATGTGAGAGGCGTGCGCTATTTACGGCGCACCGGAGATTGCTTGCTATGCGAATCGAATTCTGAAATCAGTAAGGAAATGAGCGTCTCGGTCGCACTCGCGGGTTTAAGCAGTAGATTTGAGGGGACCCGGGTGGCGACACTCTGGACTGTCCGGGATATGCGGCTCAGTGCACCGGAGGTCGTAGATCGAGTGATTGCGCAACTTCAGCATAAGAATTCGGTCGTGAGGACAGAGTCTGCCCGAACTCTGGAGGTAATCGCTGGTTCAAATCGACTTGCAACCGAGGTTTTAATTGCGCTTGAGCGATCACGACTCAGAAGTTCGTGCGGCAGCCGCTCGGGCTTTAAGGGCGCTGCGTGCAGAGCCCAGACATGTAATTCCTTTGTTGGATGAGCTTTTGGCGGACACCGACAGGCTGGTCCTTGAGGGCGCGCTGACGTGTGCAGCCCAATATGGAACGGATGCTTCTTGCTTGCTTACAAATATGTTGCGAGTATTGAAAAATGCGATCGTCGACTGTGACTATCCGATGATCAATTTGGCGACGAATGCAATCTTGCGCGCATCGACGAATGCTTCGGAGGAAATCGACGAATATTTTGCGGCAGACAAGGATCTGTATTTGGCGGCCCGCCAGGCATTTGCCAATTCGGCCAAAGGCGCGTAAGTTGGTGATCATTCCTTTTTCGAATATTTCTTCGTGTTCTTGGCATTTCCGGACGATTTCTTGGGTTCGCTCGATTTCGATTCGGACTTTGATTCTGACTTCGAGTCGCTCTTCGATTCGCTCGCCGGCTTGTCCTTGTCGGCCGCCTTTCTTGTACGAGTCGCTGCGGTAGTCGGTCTGGTAGAAGCCCGAGCCCTTGAAGACGACCGCCGCGCCCGTACCGAACAAGCGGCGGAGCTTCAGTTTGCCGCACTCGGGGCACTTTTTTTCGACCGGCGCGGAGATCGACTGGAACAGCTCGAACTTGTGGCCGCAGGCGTCGCACTCGTAGTCGTAAGTGGGCATCGGAAAAATGCTGCAGGGTTAGAGGGAAGTTCGCGTCGGCGGCCACGCCGAATCCACGATCCGTTCGGCAATTTGGCTGGTCGTATCCTGCTCTAGCTTGCGGGGCCGGACGACACGATTACTTGCGCCGGCCGCACGACCCGGTCGTGCAAGACGTAGCCTTGCTGGGTGACCATGGTTACGGTGTCGGCCGGCGTATCCGGCGCGGGCTGATGCAGGATCGCCTGGTGGAAATTCGGGTCGAAGGGCTTGCCCAACGCTTCGATCGGCGCACAGTGGTGATGATCCAAGAGCGTGAGCAATTGCTGGCGCACGAGCCGAAAGCCCTCGAGCAGGTTTTCCGCCTCGCCCGCTTTCTCCGCGGCATCGATGGCCCGCTCGATGTTGTCGATCACGGGCAGCAGCTCGCGGATCACCGGCAATGCGGCGTATTTTCGTTCGTCGGCGATTTCGCGCGACGTGCGATTGCGGAGGTTTTGCATTTCGGCCTGGAGCCGCAACAGCCGGTCGTTGGCGGCCGCCAGCTCGCCGGCTGGATCCGCGTCGCCGGCCGCGTTGATCGCGCCGGCGAGCATCTGCTCGTCGGTCAAGGTGGATTCGTTTTCCGGTGCGTCTGGTTGATTCGCCATGATTTACGATCCGATTTAAGTGGCCGATTCTTCGTCGGCCGTGAAATACTCTTTTAGTTTGTCGAAGAATCCCTTTCGTTCCGGGGCGACGTGTTTGTGCTCGATCTCCGCCAGCTCGCGGAGCAGCGTGTCTTCCTCCTTGCTGAGTTTCTTGGGCACCTCAATCACCACCTGCACCAACAGGTCGCCCAGCCCACGCCGCCGCGGGTCGGGCATCCCTTTGCCTCCGAGGCGAAACACCGTACCCGACTGCGTGCCGGCGGGCACCTCCAGCTCGCCGCGCCCGGTGAGCGTCGGCACTTCGAGCGTCGTGCCAAGCGCCGCTTGCGAATAGGTGATCGGGACCCGGCACACCAGGTGCTGCCCGTCACGCTCGAACAGCGGATGGGGGAGCACCGAGATGAAACAATAGCAGTCCCCGGGTGGCCCACCGTTGGGGCTTGGCTCTCCCTGGCCCGTGATCCGGACCCGCATTTCATCGTCGACGCCGGCGGGGATCTCCACGTCGGTGACGACTTTTTTGAGTCTTTGGCCCGAACCGCGACAGTCCGTACAGGGATTCTTCACCGTCGAACCTTCGCCGTGGCATTTGGGGCAGGTCGTCTGCATGCGGACGATGCCGGCCGCCTGAATCACGCGGCCCTGCCCGCGGCAATAGGAGCAAACCTCGCGCCGGCTCCCCTTGGCCGCTCCCGAGCCCTGGCAGCTATCGCACACCTCGTGGCGTTGAAACTCGACGGTCTTGGTGACGCCTTGGGCCGCTTCGTGCAGCGTTAGAGTGACGTCGCAGCGAACGTCGCGGCCCTTGCGAGGCCGATTCCGCCCGCCGCCGAACAGGTCGCCAAAGATGTCGCCGAACGCGGAAAAGATGTCCTCGACGTCGTGGAATTGGTGCCCGCGGTTGCCGTTCACGCCGGCGTGGCCGAAGCGGTCGTACCGCGAGCGCTTGTCCGGATCGTTGAGCACCTCGAAGGCCTCGGCCGCCTCCTTGAACCGCTCGATCGCCTCTTGGTCGCCAGGGTTCTTGTCCGGATGATACTTGATGGCCAGCCGCCGATAGGCCGTGGCAATCTCACCGTCGCTCGCCGTGCGTGCGACGCCCAGCACTTCGTAGTAATCGCGCTCGATGGCCATGGCGGACATGAGTATCTCAGAAATTATACGCCGGCGGGTAGACGGATTTGCTTCATGCAAGCGGGCCACTCGGCACAAGGCAAAGTGGCCCGCTCGGTTAGTTTCACACAGTTAGCGGGCGGGCTTGCCCGCCGTTCTTCCCTATGCTCGCTTCGGCAAATAGCGGCGAGCAAGCTCGCCCGCTAAATCGTCCCGCGGCCTAGCGGATCGAACCTACGACGGCCTTTTTGGCGTCGTCTTTCGAGTCGAAGTTGGTCACCAGCGCCTCGGTCGTGAGCAGCAGGCCCGAAATGCTCGCGGCGTTGGCAAGTGCGGTCTTCACGACCTTCGTGGGGTCGAGGATACCGGCCTTCACCATGTCGACGAATTCCCCGGCGTTGGCGTCGTAGCCGGTGTTGGTCGATTTCTGGCTGACTTCGTCGGCGATGACGCTGCCCGAGAGACCGCAGTTGTTGACGATCTGCTTGAGCGGAGCGTCGAGCACGCCGAGCACGATGTCGATGCCGATTTTTTCGTCGCCCTTGGCGCCGGAGCGGGCGGCCTCGACCGCTTCCTTGCAACGGAGCAATGCCACGCCGCCACCGGGCAAAATGCCTTCCTCGACGGCCGCACGGGTCGCGTGCAACGCGTCTTCGACGCGGGCTTTCTTCTGCTTCATGTCGGCTTCGCTCGAAGCGCCGACCGAGACGATCGCCACGCCGCCGGTCAGCTTGGCCAGCCGCTCCTGTAGCTTCTCGCGGTCGTAGTCGCTGGTCGACGCCTCGATCGCCTTGCGAATCTGCTCGATCCGCTTCTGGACTTCCTTCGTGTCGCCGGCACCCTGGACGATCGTGGTGTTGTCCTTGGTGATGGTGAGCTTCTTCGCCCGGCCAAGCTCATCCACGGTGACATTTTCGAGCTTCTTGCCGAGGTCCTCGCTGATCACGGTGCCGCCGGTGAGCGTGGCGATGTCGCCGAGCATTGCCTTGCGACGATCGCCGAAACCGGGGGCCTTCACCGCGCAGACGTTCAACACGCCGCGGAGCTTGTTGACGACCAGGGCCGCCAGCGCTTCGCCCTCAATGTCTTCGGCGATGATCAAGAGCGGCCGGGCTTTCTGCATCGTCTGCTCGAGAATCGGTAGCAGATCGCGCAAATTGCTGATCTTCTTCTCGTGGATCAGGATGTACGCGTCTTCGAGCGAGCACTCCATCGTCGCCGGCTCGTTGATGAAGTACGGCGACAGGTAGCCCTTGTCGAACTGCATGCCTTCGACCAGTTCGAGCGTCGTCTCGGTCGTCTTGCCTTCTTCGACCGTGATCACGCCGTCCTTGCCGACCTTTTCCATCGCGTCGGCCAGCAGCTCGCCGATTACGCGATCGTTGTTGGCGCTGATCGAGCCGACGTGGGCGATTTCTTCCTTGCTGGAGACCTTCTTCGACATTTTGTCGAGGTGCTCGACCGCGGCAGCGACGGCCTTCTCGATGCCGCGGCGGACCGCGGTCGGATTGCTGCCGGCCACGACGTTTCGCGTGCCTTCCCGCAGGATGGCCCGGGCCAGCACGGTGGCGGTCGTCGTGCCGTCGCCCGCCAGGGTCGAAGTCTTATCGGCCACTTCGTGCACCAGCTTCGCGCCCATGTTTTCGAACGGGTCTTCGAGCTCGATTTCCTTGCTCACGGTGACGCCGTCCTTGGTGACCGTCGGGCCGCCGAAGGACTTGTTGATGATCACGTTGCGGCCGGTCGGACCGAGCGTAATCGCCACGGCGTCGGCCAGCTTGTCCACGCCGGCGAGCATCTTGGCCCGCGCGGCGTCGTCGAATAGGAGTTGTTTAGCCATGTCTTCTACCTTGAATCGTTGATTGTTGAGGTGTTTGATGCTGGATGCTGGATGCTAGATTCCGGATACGAGATTAGTAGCGTGATCCAGCATCCAGTATCCAGCATCTGCCAAGCTAGCCGACGACTTTGGCGAGGATATCGCTCTCGCGGAGGATCTTCAGCTCTTCGCCGTCGACTTCGACTTCCGAGCCACCGTACTTGCCGTAGATCACTTCGTCGCCGACCTTGACGGAGAGCTCGCCGCGGTTGCCGCTATCGAGCAGCTTGCCGGGGCCGGCGGCCACCACTTTGCCGCGTTGCGGCTTTTCCTTCGCCGCGTCCGGCAGGTAAATGCCGCCAGCGGTGACTTCTTCGGCTTCGAGCGGACGGACCACGACGCGATCGTCGAGCGGTCGCAAGTTGAGTTTGGCCATGTTTGGGTTCCTTAGTTCGGTATCTGTTGTGTTGGAAATTAATTCAGTGATTCGAAGCCGCTGACTTCGATTGAGAGGCTGTTAGCTGTTAGCTCTTAGCTGTTAGCCAATCGCCGGAAGCTAAGAGCTAACGGCTAATAGTTTCGCTTACTACATCATTCCGGGCATGCCGCCCATTCCGCCCATGCCTCCCATGCCGCCGCCCATTCCGCCCATGCCACCCATGCCGTGGTCATGACCGCCGGGGCCAGCGGGCTCCTCGTCCTTGGGGATTTCGGTCACCAGCGAATCGGTGGTGAGCAAGAGGGCCGCGACGCTCGCGCCGTTGGTGAGTGCGGTTTTCACGACCTTGGCCGGGTCGATCACGCCGGCCGCCACCAGGTCGCAGTACTCATCCTTGTCGGCGTTGTAGCCTTCGTTCTTGTTCTTCATCTGGCGAACGCGGTTGACGACGACTTCGCCGTCGACGCCGGCGTTTTCCGCGATATAGCGCAACGGGTGTGGCAGTACGCTGGCGACGATGTCGGCTCCATGCTTTTCGTCACCGGTCAGCTCCAGCTTTTTGACGACCTTTTCGGCCCGCAACAGGGCCACGCCGCCGCCCGCGACGATGCCTTCCTCCAGGGCCGCCTGGGTCGCGGAACGAGCATCATCGAACAGCGCCTTGCGTTCCTTGAGCTCCGCTTCGGTCGCCGCCCCGACTTTGATCTGCGCGACGCCGCCGGCCAGCTTGGCCAGCCGCTCTTGCAGCTTCTCCCGGTCATAGTCGCTGTCGGTGGTGTCGATTTCGCGGCGGATCTGTTCGGCCCGGCCGGTGATCTCTTCCTTCTTTCCGCCGCCGCTGATGATCGTCGTGTTGTCATTCGTGACGACCAGCCGCTTGGCCTTGCCGAGATCGGAGAGTTGCACGCCGTCGAGCTTGATGCCGAGGTCCTTGAAGATCGCCGTCGCGCCGGTGAGCACCGCGATGTCGCCGAGCATTGCCTTGCGGCGGTCGCCGTAACCGGGGGCCTTCACGGCACAGACCGAGAGCACGCCCCGGAGCTTGTTCACGACCAGCGTCGCCAGCGCTTCGCCGTCGACGTCTTCCGCAATGATCAACAGGGGTTTACCGGCCTTCGAGACGGCCTCCAACAGCGGCACCAGCAGCTTGGCGCTCGAAATCTTCTCTTCGTAGACGAGCACCAAGGCGTTATCGAACTCGACTTCCTGCTCGTCCGGATTCGTTACGAAGTGCGGCGAGAGAAAGCCGCGGTCGAACTGCATGCCCTCGACCACCTCGACGGTCGTTTCGTTGCCACGGCCTTCGTCGACCGTGATCACGCCGTCTTTGCCGACCTTGGTAAACGCGTCGGCGAGGATCGTGCCGATCGACGGATCGTTGTTGCCGGCGATCGAGGCGATTTGTTGCAGCCGCTTCTTGTCGCTGACTTCGACCTTCTCGGCCTGCTTGGTGATCGCTTCGTTCACGGCGTCGACGGCCTTCTGAATGCCGCGGCCGAGCGCCATCGGATCGGCGCCCGCGGCGATCATTTTGAGGCCTTCGCGGAAGATCCCGTCGGCCAGCACGGTCGCGGTGGTGGTGCCATCGCCGGCGACTTCATTCGTTTTGCTCGCCGCCTCCTTCACCAGCTGGGCGCCCAGGTTTTCGTATGGGTCATCGAGTTCGATGTCTTCCGCGACCGTGACACCGTCCTTGGTGATCTTGGGTGAGCCCCAGCCTTTGTCGAGCACGGCGTTGCGGCCGCGGGGGCCGAGCGTGCTGCGAACCGCCCGGGCCAACTTGCCCACGCCCGCCGCCAGCGGAGCCCGGGCTTCATCGTCAAACACCATCTGTTTTGCTGCCACGATTCATTCCTCCGAAATCGATGTGCGAAGAACTGTGCGTTGTACGGTGGGAAGGAGCGGACGCCTCGGTCCGCCCTGGATTGGCGCATCGTTGGACGCTGCCCGCCATCAGCTCCCAAAACTGGCAGGCGCACCCTCAGGTGACCCATTACAACGCAAGCGACGTGCCGAGACTAGTGGGGCGGGCGTAAATCATTAATCACGAATGGTTTAGCAATTTCCGTCCGAATCGGACGGGTGACCGCTTATGCCATATTGGCAGGAAGCGGTGGCTGATTCGATCTGCGTTCCGGCCAAGAGCTTCACCTCGACGAATCTGTGGTATCATATATAATACCAACGAGATGATGTTAGAGATCGTCTTGGATACCAACGTCTTTCTTACCGGCTTACGCTCGCGTCGGGGTGCCGCGCACTACCTGTTGCGACAAGTCGGACTCAGTTCGGCGTTTCGCATCCATCTGTCTGTGCCGCTGGTCCTCGAATACGAAGAAGTGGCGAAGCGCAACGCCCGAGCTTTGGGACTGACTTTCCAGAACATCGACGACATACTCGACTACTTATGTTCCGTAGCAGGTCTACACACGATTTTCTATTTGTGGCGGCCCTACTTGCCGGATCCCGACGATGACATGTTGCTCGAGCTGGCCGTTGAGGCCGGATGCAATCGGCTGGTGACGTACAATCTCAAGGACTTTCGCGGTACGGAGCGATTCGGTGTGAAGACGATCGCACCGCAAGAATTATTGCAGGAAATTGGAGTGCTTCCATGAGCACAATGAGTCTGCGGCTATCGGCGTCGCTTCACCGGCGAGCAAAGGAGCTCGCACGGCAAGAGGGCGTTTCGATCAATCAACTCGTCGCCACGGCATTGGCCGAAAAAATCTCGGCGCTGTCGGCCGGCGATTACTTGGAGAAGCGAGCTCGGCGCGGGAACCGCAGCAAATTTGAGAATGCGCTGGAAAAGGTCAAAGATGCACAACCAGAGGAATTCGACAAATTGTCGGCATTGGAGGGCGATTCCCAGTAGTGTTCCCAGTAATGGTTGCCGCTCAGCCGTAGCGGGCCATCGCCCGGTCGACCAGCCGCGGGAAGAAGCGGTTGGCGATCGACAGGAACCAGCCGCGCCAGCTGGGGATGATTTCGTGGCGGCCGCGCTCCATCGCCCGGATCGTCGCGCGGGCGACGCGTTCGGGCGAAACCGGTTTGCCTTCGCCCCAAGGCAATTCGCCGTGCTCTTCGAGCAGATGCTTGAAGAACTCGGTGTCGGTCGGACCGGCCGTGACCACCAGCACGTCGATGCCCAGCGGCGAGAATTCCGCCCGCAGCGCTTCACTAAAGCCGCGGAGCGCGAATTTGCTGGCCGAGTATTCGCTCTTATGCGGACAGCCGCGCTGGCCAAGCACTGAGCCGATATTCACGACGATTGGGTCGCGGCCCATTTTGAGCAGCGGCAGCGACTCGCGGATGAGCTCCACCGGGGCGAAAAAGTTCGTCTCCATGATCGGCCTGAGGCGATCCGGATCGGCGTCGGCAAAGCGGCCATGGGCACTCACGCCCGCGTTGTTCACCAGCACGTCGAGCCCGCCAAACTGCTCGCGGGCGACTTCCAATGCCTGCCGACGCACGGCGCGGTCGGTGACGTCGCCGACCACCGCCTCGGCGCGACGACCGAGATGCTGGATCTCCTCGACAACTGCCGACAATCGGTCGCCCCGCCGGGCGACGAGCACCTGCTCCACGCCGTGGCGCGCCAGCTCGATGGAAATCGCCCGGCCGATGCCTCCCGACGCGCCGGTTACCAGTGCGCGCTTGTCCTGGAGTCGTCGGCGTGCCATGAGAGAAATCTACGCGACGTCTTCGATTTGCCCGGGCGGGGTCACGGCGGTGTGCGCGATTCCGTTGCCACTGACGTCGACGTGTACGTGGCCGTTGCCGCCGGGCGTTTCGCCGGCGGTGCGAAGGTGGACCGCCGCTTCGTCCGGCCGAATGCGGCCGGCATACTTCTTGGGCAGGCGGCAATGCACCGACACGCGGTCGCCCGTAAACGTGCGGCTGAGAATCTCGCCGTGCCGGGCCAGGTAGGCCATCAGCCGACCGTTGCCGACGTCGGTCTCGACGTCGACGTCGAGGAAGTGCTGCGTGAGCGACTCGCTCACCGCCGTAGCCAGCCGCGACAGACCTTGGCCCGACTTGGCGCTGACCGCCACGGCGTGAGAATAGTTGCGCAGCAGCGTGTCGAGCACGCCCGGCTCCGTGATCCGGTCGACCTGGTTAAGCACGAGAATGGTGTCCTTTTCGCGGATGCCGAGTTCTTCGAGCACCCGGTATACGGCGGCGATTTGCTGCAGAGCCGCGGGGTTGCTGGCGTCTGCGACGTGCAACAGCAAGTCCGCCTGGCGGGCTTCTTCCAGCGTGGCCTTGAAGCTGGCGATCAGTCGATGCGGCAGGTCGCGGATAAAGCCGACGGTGTCGGACAAGCAGCACCGGGCCCCAATCGGGAAGCTGCCAACGCCGAGTGCGGGTATCGAGCGTGGCGAACAGTTTGTCGGCCGCCAGCTCTTGGGCTCCCGGTGAGCTTGTTGAGCAGCGTGCTTTTACCGGCATTTGTGTAGCCGACCAGCGACACGGTCATCTTGTCGGAGCGGGCGGCGACCTCGCGTTCCTTGCGGCGGAGCACCTTGTCCAGGTCCGAGCGCAATTCGACGATCCGCCGCTCGACCAGCCGACGGTCGGTTTCGAGCTGCTTTTCGCCAGGGCCACGCATGCCCACGCCGGCCTTGATCCGCGACAAGTGGGTCCACATCCGCTTGAGCCGCGGCAGCGAGTATTCGAGCTGCGCGAGCTCCACTGCCAACCGGGCCTCGTGCGTCTGCGCGGGTCGAGAAAATGTCGAGGATCACTTCGGTGCGATCAAGCACTTTCACGCCGAGCGCGGTTTCGAGATTGCGAATTTGCGCTGGCGAGAGATCGTTGTCGAAGATCACGACGCTGGCGTCCGTGGCCTTGACCATCCGCTCGAGCTGTTCGAGCTTGCCCTTGCCCAGGTAGGTGGTCACGTCGGGCACGTCGCGACGCTGGGTAAGCCGGCCGACGACTTCCGCCCCCGCCGTTTCGGCCAGACCGGCGAGCTCGCTTAGAATTTCGTCGTCGTTCGGCTGGTCGGACAGGAAAACGCCGACCAAGATGGCGGACTCACACTCGACGCCCTGATTACGTTCGATGTCCTTCACGAGGTTGTTGGGTTCCTTGTCGGGTCAACTGTCGCATCGGCCGGCGGCAGCGGACACACCCGGCCGGCCCAATCCGTTCGTCCCTAGACTATTATACCAGACAGCGCCGAGTCCGACAGACCCCAGGGCGGCCAAATGCAACAAAGTGCCGCCGAAAGTCGGCCGCACTTTGTCGGGTAAATACACTGGACGCGTTTGCTCGGGCGACGGTTCGCGCCGAGCGACGAATCTCGCCGCCGCTGTAGCTTCGCGGCGGCCTACCAGGTGAATTCCGCACCGAGGTGGGCACCATGATAAAACGCATTGCCTTGATCGTTGACGTAAGGCACCCGTTCCGGCAGGTCGACGCCTGGTATCCCGTTATAGACGGTTCCGGTGTTGAAGTTTTCACCCGCCAAGACGACGGAATTCACGAAGAAGATCTCATAGCCGGCGCGAACCGACCAACTTGGGCAGATGTCCCACACAACGTCGACACTGGCATCCGTCACGAGCGCCGGAATGTCCTTCTCGAAGTGCTCGGTGAAGTCGGGCGGGCTGCCGGCCACTGGCTTCGTCGAAAACGTGTTGTCGAGAGTGTAGTGATTGTTCATCAGGCCGACTTTGCCTTCGGCCCCGATGCGAATGCCTTGACGAATGTGGATCCAAATGTCGCCGCCCGTCTGGAAGCCGGCCATGTCGTTTTTGATGTCCTCGTCGTACCGACCGCGCGCCTCGCCGATTGCCTGGAAGCGGAAGTCTTCGCGCAGTCGGGTAAAGCGGAAGCCGGCCAGTAGCGTTCCAGATACCATCGGATTGAAGCCGACCCAGTAGCGCCGATAGTTGAATTCAGCGGTCTGCAATTCCGATTCGAGCGATATGCTCTGTGTGATCGACCGCTCGGTCCAGGGCAAAGGGCCATCGGGTGACGTCACGTCGGCGGGTGTATTTCCGTAGTACGAGAACAATGAGTACAGATTGCCCGTGTCTGGAATCGACCGGATTTGGATCGGTGAAGGAGGAACTAGCGTGTGAGGTTTTGGATGCCCCAGTAGCCGAATTCGATGACCGACAAGCGGACCAATGTCGTAGCGGCCCAGGATACGGAAGCCAGTATCGATAGTTGAAATCTGAGTTCGTCGCTTCGGACGACGAATTGGCTCGGGTCCGGCATCGACGGGTTGAAGACGTTGAGCGACGTGAAGTTGACCGGCGTCCGAAACGTGTCGTCGCGCGTCATCGTGACGGCTTCCATCCGCACGTCGAAATAGTGCGGCCCGCATTGCTCGGTGCGTCCGGGTGGCAGCAGCGAATAGTCTTCGACGTCGTCTGGAAATGGCGGGTTGGTGCCCGCGCCGCGGGTCCTGCCAGGAGCCGCCGTAGCCGTAGCCGCCATATCCGCAGCCGACGCCAGAGCCGCTGAAGCCATCGCGCCACCGCGGTCCGCAGCTGGAGCAGTCGCCGCAGCCACCATCGCAATAGTCGCCATAGCAATCGCCCCCCGGCGGATAACCACAGCCGCCATAGCAATCCGCCGTAGCAGTCCCCGCCGTAGCAGTCCCCGCCGTAGCAGTCGCCACTGGAACAGTCCGGACCGTAGCTCGCCGGAACGACGACAGGATTACCGTAGGCGTCGACGTACGTATTGCCGGCGCTGGTGCCCATCGGCTGCATGTACATCGCCTGAATCGGTCCGGCCGGCGCGCCGCTCATCTGGGCCGAGAGGTCGCGGCTGGCCAAGCAAATGGCCAACAGCACCAGCAGTCGAATGGTCAACAATCCGGTTCGCATCGATGTCCCCCCTCATGCTTCCTGACGAGACAGGGCATCATTGCCCGGCCCCGCAGGGTCACTCGGAAAAAACTATCGGACCGGTACCTGCGTCAAAACCAAATCTTCCGGCAAAAGCCTCAATTCCTACCCAGTCGACCTGGCTTGACATTCCGCGCCGAGTTAGCCTTCAGTGACTCAGAGTATCGGCGGCTGAGTCACAATTGATTAAATAGCAGGGACTTGCGACAGCTAACGTCGCCCCGCCGACCTCGATTGGAGCTACACAACGGCCGACCAGGACACCAGGCGCAACGCCCGAAGTACACCGAATTCTTTGCCCTAAGTTCTGGCTTACAAACAATTTGACGCGGTTTTTTCGGCTGAGTAGGATAAATGGATTGGGACAGTTTTGCGAGCGGGGCTGGGCGGTTGCAATCCGGACGCATCACGGGAATATTCTGCGCGGAGTGATCTGAATACCAGCTGGTGGCGGGGGAATCTGGACGCGATGGTCAGGCGTTCCGTTACCCACTTCTGCTAGCGGGGTTGCATTGCAGGGGATATTCGGGCGGTGAGAGCCAATTACGAGCGGATGCTGATCGGAACCAGCCAGCCGCTGCCCGTCCAAGAAATTGCCGAATGGGTCCTGTCTGTGGAGCTATTTCGGCAAACGGAACATTGTTGAAGGGGATTCTGTCGTGAAGAAGCGCAAACGGTCGCGTCGGCAACAAATCACGTCCCGCGTTACCAGCCTGTGGAACCCAAGGTCGACGCCCGAGCGGCGCGATCGCCGTACGTGGACGTTTGAACGTCTCGAAGAACGCTACCTCTTCACCGCCTCGCCGCTGGCCGGGCTTGATGCGTCGCAGTGGTTCACCGTGTCCAATAGCACGGCCGAAGGCCAGCAATTACTTGACGCGATCGAGCAGCAGTGGGCGGCCGATTCATCTGCCGGCGGCCAGAATAGTCAGGGGACCTCGAGCCAGATCGAGACAAGGTCGGCGCCGAGCGATCCCTATTTCCAATATCAATGGCATCTGTTTAACGTTGGGCAGGTCGTCAACCCATACAACGATCTGCAAGATCTTTTTGGTGTGCCGGGACAGGACATCAACGTGATCCCGGCCTGGGACCAGGGCTACACGGGCGCCGGGGTGAATGTCGCGGTGGTCGATTCGGGAGTCCAGCTGGATCATCCGGATCTTGTGCAGAATCTCGGAACTGGCTACGACGCATTACGCAACCGAGTTGGAGGCGGGCCACAGGGCGATGAGGGGCACGGCACTAGTGTGGCGGGCCTGATTGCAGCTACGGCGAACAATGGAATCGGTGGGACTGGCGTCGCATACGGTGCAACGATCATTCCGATCCGTTTGATCAGCGCAGAGTTCACCCGCACTCGACTTCTCCGCCGCGTACGTCCGAGCCCTCGGGGCCAACGGTGCACCTGTCGACATTTACAACAACAGTTGGGGGCCAGGCGGTAACATTCGAAACGTTCAGGGTCCGGACACGACACGAGTTGATCGCGCTCACGAATTCAGCCCGGACGGGACGCAACGGGCTCGGCGCGATCAACGTTTTTGCATCCGGCAATGGCGCAGGTATTCTCGATACCGCAGAATCGGATGGATATGTCAACTCGCGCTACACGATCGGCGTGGGGATGGTCGATCATGACGGTCAGGTGGCAAACTCGGACGGCACGACGACTCAATACGGCGAAGTGGGGCCGTCTGTGCTCGTCGTAGCACCGTCTGCATCTGGGCCCACCGACATCATCAACAATTTCAACACTGGTAGCGGCATCTTTACGACCGACCTCACCAACGGCGGCTATAACGTGCCACCGCTACCTAGCGGTCTCAATCTCGACATCGATGGGTTCCCCGATGCCAATTACACCTCGCGTTTTGGCGGTACCTCGGCCGCCGCGCCCTTGGTTTCGGGCGTGATTGCATTGATGCTCCAGGCCAACCCGAATCTCACCTATCGCGACGTGGAAGAGATTCTCGTGCGGTCCGCCCGGCAAAATGACGATCTGGACGAGAGTTGGATCACCAATCTCGTCCCGCTCTTCCGCGATCCAACAGCACATAACCCATTTCCAAGCAATTATCCAACTCCCTCGATGGACGATCCGCCGAAATCGTTCTATCCGAGCGATGAAAGCCAATGGAACGACGAAATCGTCTATCAGCTTGTGCCGGGAACGATTGTCGATCCCGCAGTACAAGCTAGCTACGGGCATGGTTTCAGCCGCCAATACCGACTTTACTGTCACAGCAGCAGCCGACAAGCCATGGGATGGTTGGGTCGCCAACAATCTCACGGTCGTTTTCCGAACGCAGCCGGGGACATTTCCTGGCGCAGTAGCTCAGATCGTTGAAGGTAAGATTCGCGTCACTGTGACAGGTGAAGGAGTCACTTGGGGTGACATTAAAGACGCGATCGAGCTGTTGGGACAACCAGATCCGATGAATCCCGACCCAGCGGAAGCCTGGTTCATGGTCGATGTCGGCGATCCAACTGCCTTATTCGATCCGACCGACGAAGCGATCCAAGCGCCGTTAAGTGGTGGCGTTGATGCCACCGCACTCGATACGACCTTGCAGCGGAACCCGCAGTACGCTGGATATCACCCGATCGCCGATCCGATTACCAATCCCGAGCCGCTCTCGTTGTTTACCAACGGCGCGGGCTACACCGTAAGCGACGGCCGGGGTGGTAACTCGCAATATGGCTGGGCTCATGGCGTGGTGGATGCCGCGTTGGCGGTCGAATTGGCCCGTCAGTGGCATATCAAGGATCAGAACCTGCCGTCGGAAAAGACCTACTTCATCGGTTCGACGGGCGGAATTAAGATCCGCGCAGCACAAGTAACCGATATGGACTTCGGGGGAATACGTCATCCCCGGTGCGCATGAGCCAGGCCACGACCGGATTTGCCGACTATTTCAACGAGTTCTTCAAGGAGCCGACGATCACCGCGGGCATGGCAGGCGACCCCATGGCCGATCCGCCCACAACGGATACAGCGGACGAAATCGACCCGATGAGCCTGCCGTTTACGGAAGACAATCCGCCGACGAATTCGCGCGGGTCGTTCTTCCAATTCGACGTGCCAGCAGTGGATCCAGTGACGGGCGCCAGCAATTTGATGTCGATGGAGTGGGTCGAAGTCAAATTGACAGTCACGGGTGACGCCAATGCGATGAACTATCTTCGCATCACGCTCGTTTCGCCCGATGGTACTCAGTCGGAATTCACCGAGAACCAATACGATCCTGCCGATATCACTCACAATTTTCAGGAAATGGCCACGGGAGGTGTACTTCACCAGCTTCGACAACAGCAGCATCACCAATCTCGACGACATGGGGATGAGCAGCAACACGCTCGACTGGGTCTATAGCACTAACCGCATCTGGGGCGAACGCTCGGATTCCAAGATCGACTACGACGAGTATGGGAATCCAATTGCCATCCATGGCTGGGAGCTGCACTTCGAGAACTACAGCCACACCGACCTGCAGCTCAGTGACGTCCAGATTGCCTTCCACGGTTCGGCGATTGGCAGCTCCGCCGCGCCGGTCGAGCGGGTTTCAGGCAAAGTCGGCGTCGATTCCGGTCGCTTTATGGTCGATCAGAATCAGGTCGTGGGCGCCAACGACAAGCAGTTTAATTTCGATCGCTACATTACGGTGGATTCGCCGAATTCGCACGCCTTAACGTCGACTTCGGCATTTTGGAGGTTTCAGTACGACGCCGTTCGGCACGCACGAAATCCGCGTGGCCGATCCCACGCAGGAGAAGATTCGCCGAGAACATCACCGTCTACGCGATCGACAATAACACCGGTCAGCGAGTCGCCCAGTTTGTCACCGGTTACGACGGCAATTACTACTTCGATCTGCCGGCAAATCCCAAGCAGGCCACGACCGGGCCCATCGCCGCAAAGAACACCACCGTCACGGT
The DNA here is from genome assembly GCA_963808175.1 of uncultured Planctomycetota bacterium. Lineage (GTDB taxonomy): Bacteria > Planctomycetota > Planctomycetia > Pirellulales > Lacipirellulaceae > DASYDU01. The sequence continues at coordinate 280,408 of CAWEEU010000003.1, forward strand.
GTCGGCCGGTGCATTCGGGCAATTTAAGGGACTGGCCGGCAACGATATCGGCGTTACGTTCCAGTTGGATTCGTCCATCACTGGGGCACAAGCTAGTTACGATTTCTCGTCAAACACAATCAACGTTAAAGTCAAAGACGAGTCAGTGGCTTGGGGTACCATCAAGAACGCCATCGAATCGATTTTGGGGGGAGCACAGTTTACGGTCGCCGTTGGCAGTTCGACGGCCAAGTTTTCCGCAGACGATGTGAACATCAGCGCCACGTTGACCGGTGGGGATAAAGGGAGCTATACCCTCGGCGTTGAGGACCCGCTGGGCCGAACGGCACTCGCCGGCGGTCGCAATTACGACAGCGAGTGGGTAATCACTGTCGACGCAGATGATCAATTCACGCGCGAAGCGGGGGAAATTGATCCAATCTCCGGCAAGCTCCACCTCTTCAACGACCTCAACTTCCTCCTCGATCCGGGTTCGGTTCCGCCCAGCGACGTGGTCTTTACCGGGCAGGTCGTCGGCGATTTGAACGGCAATGGCGTGCAAGATCCCAAGGACGTGGGCGTCTACAAGTTCACGGTGTATGCGGACCTGAATCACACCGGCCAATTCGAACTCGGCGAACCGTTTACCCTCACCGACGAGAATGGCCTGTACGAGCTACACGTCCCGACGGCCACGCCCAACACCTTCTCGATTACCGTCAAACCGCTCGCCGGTTGGACGCCCACGTCGCCGGCGAGCGGGGTGATCAACGAATATGCCCAGCCGGGCGAGTTGGTCGAGAACTTCAAGTTCCTGGTGCAAGCCGCCCAGCTCGCCGACAAACATCGGCAACGCCACGATCTTCGGCTTCGTATTCGACGATAAGAACAGCGATGGCCATCAAGACGCGAATGAGAACGGGAAGCAAGGCATCACCGTCTACATCGATGCCAACGAGAACGGCCATCTGGACGACGGCGAAATTTCGACGGTTACTTCATCAACGGGTGCATACCAGTTTGGCGATGTTCCACCGGGCACTGTGCGAATCGACGCCGTTGTGGACGATCCTTTGGAGTTGATCGCACCGGTGGCCGGTTTTATCACGATCCAGCTCGTGGCGGGGCAGGTGTCAGTCGACAACATTTTTGCCGTCCACAATCTGGCGATCTACGACTTCGGCGACTTGATCGGCATCGATTACAAGACGGCCGACGCAAAGAGCGTCGTCAAGCCCGGCTTTTCGCTGGGTGCGACGATCGACGCCGAGGCTCGGCCGCGGTATTTGGTCGCCGATCCCAATAGCCCCGATCCAAATCACCCGGACTTCATTTTGAATGACCAAGCTGTTTCGGGCGGTGCCGACGATCAGAATGACAACCCCGACAACTTCGACGATGAAGACGGAGTCGTGCTCGTGGGCGGCATCTTGCGGCCGGGTGCCAACACCGTCTCCGTGACCGTCAATGGCGTTGGAGGCTATCTACAGGCGTGGATCGACTTTAACAACAATGGTATGTTCGACGCCAACGAGCAGGTGATCACGAATCTCGACATCAATCCGGGCACCTACCAGTTGCTCGTCGATGCTCCGCAGTCGTTGGCGGCGGTACGGTTGCCGCTCGTTTCCGCTGGGGGACGAAGAACCAGACATTCGCCACCACGGACGTGATCGGCGAAATCGAAGACTACTTGTTCGATTCCGAGGCCGCACCGATCGAGCTGCCACCGGGCGATTTCAACGGCGACCAGCACGTCAACCACGACGATTACCTGGTGTGGAAGTCGACCTTTGGCTCGACGGTCGACTTGCGGGCCGACGCCAACAAGAATGGCGTGATCGACGCCGGCGACTACACGATCTGGCGAGACCATCTGGAACCGGAGTCAGGCTTCGGCTCGGGTTCGGGGGCTGGGGCCGCCGCCAATCTTGCCCGGCTCTCCGTCGAACCACTAGCCGCGACCAGCAATGCGGCCGAACTGGCCACTCGTCAGGCGATCAATGCGTTGAAAGCGCGGCGAGCAAATCCGCTTTCGGCTGGCGAAATCGCCCGGCTGAATCAACTCGGCGCCGTGGCGACGGTCGTCAATGGCGTCACCCGCTATAGCGTGATGATGCCATCGACGCGCGCCGGCGGCACCGGGCCGACAGAATCGCCCGTGACGAGAGATGTTTCGTCATCGGGCGGGGCAGCGATTGAGCTGACGTCCTCGCAGAGCATGGCGGCCAAGTCCGCTCGGCGTGGCCGACCTGCAGTTTACGACGACGGTTGGACACGCGATGGCACCCTCCGCGTTCCACCACCGGGCGAACAAGTCGGCCGGCAGCGTAGATTTGGCGCTGCTGCTATTGTCGCGGGATGGTCGCCGTCAGCGCTCGTCGCCCGACGACGACACTTCCGCCGCCGACGCCGACTGGCTCTGCCACGACGAAGAGCAGAGCGGCGACATGGAACTGGCCGTGGCGGCCGCGTTCGAGGACGCGGTCGATTGGCGGCCCATACGTTAACGATCTCCCAGCGCGCAAACTGCTGAAATCGCTCGGTCGATCTCAACAAGCCGGCGACGGCATCGCCGGCTCTATGGCGACTCGGCCCGCCAGCCGTAAAACCGCATTAAACCCGAAATCGGGTCCGGTATTTCGCCGGCGTGATTCCCAGCTCTTTGCGGAAGACTTGCGTCAGGTAGCTCGCCGAGTTGTATCCGCTCGAGGCGGCGATCTGGGGGATCGGAATGTCGGTGTCGCGCAGCATCCGCTTGGCATGATCCAGGCGAATCCGCTGGATTTCGGAGAGGATCGTCCGGCCCGTGCAGCGGCGGAATTTCACTTCCAGGTTGCGGCGGGAAATCCCCACGTCGGCCGCCACGTCGCTCACCGTGAAGTTACGGGCCCGATTGCGGTGGATGAAATCCATCGCCGAGCCGACCTCGCGATCGCCGATCGCCTGGATTTCGGTCGAGCGCCGCGCGACGACGTGTGTCGGTTCCACGATCAGCTTCTGCGGGGCCTGGACTTTCTTGCGAATCAATTGGTCAAGCAAATGGGCGGCTCGGTAGCCGCCATGTTCGGCGTTGAGCGCGACGCTCGACAGCGGCGGATCTGCCAATTCGCAAAACAGCTCGTCGTCGTCGACGCCAATCACGGCGACGTCGTCGGGCACATGCACGCCGGCCAGCCGGCACGCCTCCAGCACGCCTCGACCTCGGTCGTCGTTGCAGGCCATCACGCCGACCGGCTTGGGAAGTTCCTTGATCCACTCGGCGAGGATCGCTTGCTCATGTTCCCAGCCGCGCTGCTTGCTGGACTTCGGCACGGGATAGACGATCGGATCGAAACCGGCGGTATGAATCGCGGCACAAAACGCCGCCTGCCGCCGCTCCGACCAACCTCGATCCCACAGCCCGACATAGCCGAAGTTTTGGAATCCCCGCGCCAACAAGTGTTCTGCCGCGAGCCGAGCCGCGCCTTCGGAATCGGACGAAATCTCGCTCAGTTGGGCCAGTCCTGGTGCCTTGGCGATGATCCGGGGTTCAATCCCGACCAGGATCGTCGGCACATTCGCCGCCAGAATCGCCTCGGCGACTTCCAGCGTCTCGACTCGCGCGATGATCCCGGCGCCTCCCCACTGACTCATTTGAGGCAGTGCCTGCTCGAAATCGCCGGGCGTCACGTAAAAGCTCCACGGTCCGTGCAGTCGCGCAAAACGCATGATCCCCCGCAGCATGGTTCGGCCATAGCCGCGCGACGTTTCGACGAGCAGAGCCACACGTGGACAATCGTTATTCATAGGCAGCCGCTGGCGGTGCTGACGAACTCGGCCAGTACGGGAAGGCGGCGAGTCGGCGCCGCTTCATTTATATATTACGTATTATTTTGCGCAATTCTATGGGTACCGGTCTAGGGGAATCGCGACGATCCGAGGCAAAGAAGTCCGGGACGCGGCGTACGCAGGCCCGAAAAGACGGCGAATCGTGGAGGTTGCCGCGAACGAGTTGTCTCCCGCCCAAACGCAACACGATGGCTGCCGCGGCCACAATCCGCCGTCTGGAGCCGGTCGGTAATTTGCAGGCGCGGCACATCGCCAGCGGATATGCGATCGGTGGCGAGCAAAAGAGCGGTTGGGGAGGGATTCGAACCCCCGGTACACTTTCGTGCACGCCGGTTTTCAAGACCGGTGCCTTAAACCACTCGGCCACCCAACCTTGCTCGATTGACTCTACGGGGGCGGAATTCGAGTGTCAATCTTGCAACGATCCTCCGGTAGTGCGCACCAAGTCGCCAAGTGGCAAAGGGCGCAAAGATAAAGATCATGACGGCAATTCAATTCTCCTCTCCTTGGCGGTCTTTGCTCCTTGGCGACTTGGCGCACCCATTTGGGGGCCGCATTGACCCCGGGGGGGCCCGCGGCTACAAAGAAAGTTCGGCAATCGACAGACCGGCGGACCTCGACACGCGGAGAATTTCACTTGGGCCTTAGCGAACGAAAATCGGAACTCAAGGCGCAACAGAAGCGCCGTCTGCAAATTGCGCGTCTCAAGAAACGGTTGCCCAAGGCGACCAAGAGCGAAAAGGTCGAAATCGCCCGCAAGCTTCGCTCGATGACCCCCGGCGCGGAAGTGTTGATCGCCCAATGGAACCTGGTCGAAGTCGACCGGTAGCGGGCAAACGACGATTTCTTGATTTCCGAACGTCGCATGAAACGCCGTTCAGACGGCCTGTTCACCGTTCTTACTTCGTGTCGAGTGATTCGTCATTCTCTCTCTTTGAAGCATCACGGCGGCGGGTTTTGGCATGTCGGACGGACGACTTTGATTCCGGATGCGACTTGCGGGATCGCGGATTTCGCTACCGGCTGTCGCAACTGTTCGGCTGATGGCTGATGGCTGAAGAGCTGACAGCTTTGGTATCTGTACAAACCGTCAGATTCGGCACAGCCGATTCGACGACCGAGGCGATTTGCCACCGCTGCCAACTACCTCCAGGTCGCCCGCTCAAGGGCGTCGGGAGGGCCTCTACCCGGCTTTGCACGAAGTGCGAACAATTTGCTTGTGCTTTCCGCCAAGCCGAGCAAAATACCAGTAGTGGTCGCCGACGGGCGGCCACGCCCTTGTCGTATGTCTCGTCCCAGATAGGTGAGTCGGCCGCGAACCGGAAACCGCGGCCCACTGTCCTGCGTAATAGATGCAACCGGACAGGTCGAAGCGCGGGCGGCTACCGCATGGTGCCCGGCACCTGTTCCGCTGCGTCTAGTACGCAGGGTCACAGAGAGGAGGCCCGAGATGCATGCGCTCCCCAAGGTAACCAATCCGCTTCGTCCGAAAGTCCACCGCACGTGGATTCCCCCGATCCGCTTCCGCACCCGACCTTATCTCAAGCTCAGCCAGTCGCTCAGCGAGGCGCTCAAAGAGCTGGAAATGCGTTATCCTTCGCACACGCGCACCGCCAGCGAGGCGTTGGCCACTCAGCGAATGACGCAGCGGCTGCGGCGCAAAGCGAAGTAAAATGCAGTTGTGAAGCCGCGGACGCCGGCCGCGGACTGCTCCACCACCGGCGCGCGTAGCTCGCCGGCTATTGGTCCGCCGTCGTCAGGCGCTCTATCATGGAGAATATGAAGGTTCTCCTGGCGAGCCCGCGTGGATTTTGTGCCGGCGTCAACATGGCCATCGAGTCGCTCGAACTGGCGCTCGACGCGTTCGGCCCGCCGATCTATGTGTATCATGAGATCGTGCATAATCAGCACGTCGTGAATCACTTCCGCGGCCGCGGCGTGACGTTCGTCGACTCGCTCGCGGAAGTGCCGCCAGGTGCGACGCTGCTGTTCTCGGCCCACGGCGTTTCGCCGGAGATTCGCCGCGTGGCCCGCGAGCGGAAACTCCGCGCGATCGACGCCACTTGCCCGCTGGTGACCAAGGTCCACCTCGAAGCGATTAAGTATGCGGAAGCCGGCTACACAATCCTGTTGATTGGCCACGAGGGGCACGACGAGGTGATCGGCACGATGGGCGAAGCGCCCGAGGCGATCCTGCTCGTCGAATCGCCGGAGCAAGTTGCCTCGCTCCAGGTCGCCGACGAGCGCAAAGTCGCCTACCTGACGCAGACGACGCTCAGCGTCGACGATGCCAACCGGATCATCCGCCGGCTGAAGGAGCGGTTCCCCCACATCGCCGCCCCGCCAAAGGACGACATCTGCTATGCCACCCAAAACCGGCAGGAAGCCGTGGCGCAACTCTCGGCCGAGGCGGACCTGGTGCTCGTTCTGGGCAGCCAGAACAGCTCGAACAGCCAGCGGTTGGCCGAACTGGCCCGCGAGCGCGGCGTCCACGCTCACTTGATCGACGGGCCGGACGACATCGACGCCGCTTGGTTCGAAGGCGTCGAGACCGTGCTGGTCACCGCCGGCGCGAGCGCTCCGGAAGTGGTGGTCGAGGCGTGTTTGACCTGGCTTTGCGACCGCTTCGGCGCGACCGTCGAGCCGCGTTCGATCCGTGAGGAAAGCGTGTCGTTCCCGCTGCCGCGCGAGCTGCGCAGCGTCGTGGCAGGAAACTGACATTCGTTCGGCGATGCACCAGTAGTTGGAAGCTATACTGAACTGGACCGAGGATTTCGCAGAGACCCATCAAGAGGTGATGATGAGCCGCCGCAACTGGAACCGACTGGCCAAGTCTTTTGAAGTCGCCGTGTGCGACGTGACTCGTTCCAGTGGGTCCGCAATTGGCCCAGCTCGTGCGGCGAACTCAACCGAAGAGAACCAAGACGCTCGTCGACGCCGGTTGCGGGATTGGCAGCTTTACCAGGCGATTCGGCCGGCGGTTTGGACGGGTGCTGGCCTTCGACTTTGCCGAGAAGATGGTGGAGCGCGCGAAACAGCGTTGTGCCGCGGTGCCGGACGTTTCCTGGTCGACCATGGGGCTCGAAGATGCCGCTGCCAGGCTGGGACCCGCCGGCGATTTGGTCGCCTGCCTCAACGTGATTACGTCCACCGACGCGGTGCTCCGCGGCCGCCAGTGGAACAGCCTCGCCAATTTGGCCCGCATCGGCGGGTACGTGCTGGTCGTCGTGCCGGCGCTCGAATCGGCGCTCCGCGTGGCCAAGTATGCCGACGAGGAAAACCGGATTCACGACAGCGATTTTGACTCGGGCATCGTGTTCCGCGGCGACTACCCGCAGAAGCACTATGGCCGCGTGGAACTCCGGGAGACGATCGCCCTCGAAGGCCTCCGTGTGATCTCGCTCAGGCGGATCCACTATCCCTGGTCGGACGACGGCGTCGACGACCCCGGCCGGATGCCGCCCTGGAGCTGGGTCGCGCTCGCCCGCCGCCGCTTGCGCTCGACGCCGCTGGTCGACTGATTCTGGGCAGTCGGTTCATTTTCCACCGGCACGTCCATCCCGAGATTCTTCACCAGAAACGCCCAGCGGTCGGCGGCGCTGTCGATCATTTTCGAGACGGGCGTGCCGTGGCCGTGGCCGGCGCGGCTCTCGATCCGCAAGAGAATTGGTGCGTCGCCCGCCTGGGCGTGCTGCAAGGCCGCCGCGAACTTGAAGCTATGCATCGGCACGACGCGGTCGTCGGTGTCGGCCGTCATCACCAGCGTCGCCGGATACCGCACGCCGTCCTTGATGTTGTGGTAGGGCGAATAGGACAGCAGGTTCTTGAACTCCTCGGGCTTCTCGACGTAGCCGTACTCGTCGCGCCAGAATTGGCCGGCCGTGAACTTCTGAAAACGGAGCATGTCCATCACGCCGACCATCGGGATGCAGGCGCCGAACAGCTCGGGCCGCTGCACTTCGACGGCGCCGACCAGCAGCCCGCCGTTGCTGCCGCCCATGATCGCCAGCTGGTCGCTGGTCGTGCGGTGCTCGGCGATCAGCCACTCGCCGGCGGCGATGAAGTCGTCGAACACGTTTTGCTTGTTGAGATTCTTGCCGGCCAGGTGCCAATCTTCGCCGTACTCGCCACCGCCGCGGAGATTGGCCACCGCCACCACGCCGCCCAGTTCCATCCATTCGACGTAGTCGGGCGAGAATGCGGGTGAGATCGTGATGCTGTAGCCGCCGTAGCCGTAGAGCAACGTGGGTCGCGGCTGCGAGCGAGCAGGGTCGTCGCCGACCTCGGTCAAATAGTTACTCGCGGGCGGTGCGTTCCGGCGACAAGGTGCTGGTCGACGTTGCACTCGGGGGCGAGGACGCCCCGGCTCGCTCGGCGGGGGCGGAAGCCGCAGCCGGCTTCTTGTAGGCCAACATCAGCGGAATCCGGGTGCCGTCCTTGCTCTGGTAGAACACCTGCTCAACGGCGAATTCGTCCGGATTGAACGGCACGTTGGGGCGGCGGACCAACTCGCTCTCGTTCGTCGGCACGTCGTAGCGGTAGATCGACGTGGGCGTGTTGTAGCTCGTGAAAATGTAGAACGTCTCCGTGTTGTCCTGATCGCCTCCGAAGCCGGCCACCGTGCCCAGCCCGGGCAGCTTCACTTCGCCCTGTGGCTTGCCCGCCAAGTCGAAGAGCCGCACTTTGGGTAGCACGTCGACCAACGACTGCACGATCAGCCGGCCGGAGAGGATGCTCGCCGCGTCGATCGTTCCTGCGCCCGTCGGCACGATCTCCGTCAGATGATCGCGGCCCGGCTGGGCGACGTCCATCGCCACGATCCGCTTGGCGGGTGCCTTGAGGTCCGTAATGAAATAGAACTTCCCGCCCTCGTTGCCCACGAACGAAAACTCGTTGTCGAAGTCGCCGATCAGCTCGGTCCACTTGGCGTCGGCCGGCGCGGCCGTCTCGCGCACCAGCACCTGGTTCTGCGGATCGGTGCTGCGATAAATCCCCAGCACCAGGTACTTTCCGTCATCCGTCGGCTTCGGTCCGAAGCTCCAGTCCGGATGCTCCTCGTTGCGATACACCAGCCGATCTGCCGACTGCTCGTCGCCCAGCTTGTGAAAATAGACCATCTGATTCAGGGCCACCGACTGATACAGTTCGCCCGCCTCAGGCTCCGGATAGCGAGTGTAATAGAAGCCGCTACCGTCACGCGCCCAATCCACGTCGCTGAACCGAGCCCACTTCAAATGGTCAGCCTGCTCCTTCCCCGTCGCCACTTCGACCACGTATATTTGCTGCCAATCGCTCCCAGCTTCCGACCGCGCGTATGCCAGCAGCTTCCCATCCGGGCTCGGTGCAAAGCTCCCTAGCGCCACGGTCCCGTCCTTCGACCAGGTGTTCGGGTCCAACAGCACGCGGCCCTCGCCGCGAAACGTGTCCGCCACGTACAGCACCGCCTGGTCCTGCAGCCCGTCGTTCTTGAGATAGAAGTAGTTTCCCCCTTCTTCCACCGGGGCGCTGTAGCGGGCGTAGTTGTAGAGCTCCGTGAGCCGCCGCTCGATCTGCTTCCGCTGCGGGATCGCGTCGAGATAGGCCCGGGCCACTGCGTTCTCGCTCCGCCACCCACTTGGCCACTTCCGGCGACTCGCGGACGTCTGCCTCCAGCCAGCGATAGGGATCGGCGACTTTCACGCCGTGAAACGTGTCGACCTGGTCGACGCGGCGCGTCTCAGGATACGATCGCGTCCGCGATTGGTCGACCGTCTTCACGGCGGCAGGTTGTGATCCGCAGCCGCAAGCGCAAATTGCCAATCCAATCGTGACCAATGTAGTTCGCATCGGCTGCCTCCGCAGTGTAGGAATGATTCGGTATCGTACGCCATCCGGGCGGCGTGCGACAGGCGGGAAAGCCTCGTCAGCTGCTCGCGCTGCGGTAGCTCAATAGCGCCCGCTGGAACAGCCAGCGGCTGGCCCAGAGGGACACGCCGGTGGCAAAGACCGCAAACACCGCCAGGTACGCGTATTGCGGATGAAACGGCTTGGCCAGCAAGCGGGCCGGCACGTTCACCACCACCAGCACCGGGATCAGGAACGTCAGCGCCCAGCGGAGCCAGCCGCCGATCGGGCCGTCGTAGATCTCCATCGGATAGCGGGCGAAGTTCGTGATGTAAAACCAGAAATCATAGAGCGACTGGTTGCGCCCCAGCCAGACACTCGTCGCCGCCAGCGAAATCATCACGCTGTACATGATCAGCACGCCCAACAGCACATACAGCGGATAGAGCACCAGCGCCCACAGCGACGGCGTGAACCCGTCCAGCCGCGGTAGCGAGTACGCGAGCAGCAGTACACCCACCACCAGATTCGCCAGCGACGACCAGTCGGCTTTCTGCAGCGAGATCAGGAACTGCGTGTCGATCGGCTTCAACAGCGCGAAGTCGAGATTGCCCGTGCGAATCAGCTCGCTGAACTCTTCGGCGTTCGGCATGAAGAACATCTGCACGATGTTATTGATCAAAAGCGTCGTCGCCAAGAACACAAAGAACTGATACTTGTCCCAAGCCCCGTCGCCGGCTGAATTCGCACCAATGTAGTTCGTGTATTGAAAGATCAGCAGGTACAGCGCCAGATTCATCGCCACCCAGCCGAGCGACGAGATCGACTCGATGATGAAATTGGTCGGGAACATCATGTCCCGCACCAGGCTGTTGCGGACGAATGTCAAAAACACGCGAAAGTATTTCGGACGCGAGTTCATCATTTCGCGGCGTCGCAGTTTGTCATCACGCAGTCTATGCCTCACTCACCCACCAAACGCACTGTACCGCCGCACGCCGCGGTGAAATGCCACGCGGCAAGCGACAATCAGAATCACGACCCAAATCGCCTCGATCGCCAGTCCCTGCCACATCGCGGCGCCCGCTGATCTTCTGCAAAAACACCGCCGCCGGAAAATACGCCAGATACTGCAGCGGAATCGCCAGCGCCACGCGTGTCCCACGGCGCCGGCAGGATGCTCAGCGGGAACATCTGGCCCGACAAGAAGAAGTTGAACAGCATGTAGATCCACAACAGCGAGCTGACCTCGAGCGTCCAGAAGCCGATCATGCCCATCAGCGCTTCGAGAAAGAAGCCGAGCAGGAACGCCATCACCAGCGACAGCCCGAACGCCAGCCAGCACCTCCGCCGGCGGCCAACCGGGAAAATAGCCGCGGAACAGGTAAAACACGATCGCAAACGGCACCAGCGCCACCCCGTAGTACACCAGCTTGTGGGCCACGCCGCGTCAGGAACAGAAAGCCGACCAAATCGATCGGCTGGATCAGAAACTTCTTGATTTCGCCGTTGCGGATCTGCAGCGCGATGCCGCTGGCCAACCCCGGCATGCTGGAAAACGCCCGGCCGATCATCGCCAGCAGGTAGTAGGCGACCATGTCGTGGATAGCTGTACCCGGCGATCTGGCCCGACCGCCGCACTCTTGGCCGCGACGCCCATCCCCGCAAACACCGCCCCCCACAGAAACACCTGCGTCACGATCGGCAGGAACCGCATCAGCGTGCCGAGCCAGAAGTCGCCGCGATACACCAGCCGCTCCTCGAGCGAGATGCGAAGGATCGTCCACCAGGTTTGAGCACGGGCGAGCATGGAAGTGTTGATGCTTGAGTGTCGAGAGTTGAGCGTCAAGAGCGAGAAACAATTGGCCGCGTCGCTTGCGACGCGCTCGACGCGCTCACCATGGTCGCCATCGCCCGCCCCCACCCCATCCGCCTGCGAAAACACCTCGGCGATCACTTCCTCCAGCGGCGGATCCTCGACGCTCACGTCCTCGATCTCGTGCTCGGCCAGCACCGCCGAGAGCACGTCGGTGATCACGTCCCGCTCGACCCGCAGCTTCACCTCCGGCTCCTTGAGCTCGAGCACGTCGCCGTAGCGGCTCAGGTCGCTGGGCATCCGGCCGTCGCCAAACTGCAGCGTCAGCACCTTGTGACTCGCTGAACCGGTCGACGATCCCGTCCAGCGAGCCGTCGTAGATGATCTGGCCGTGGTTGATGACCACCACCCGCCGGCACAGCGCCGCCACGTCTTTCATGTAGTGGCTCGTCAAGCAGGATCGTGATCCGCCGCACCTCCTGGTAGTGCTTCAAAAACTTCTGGATGTTGTGCTGCGCGATCACGTCGAGCCCGATCGTCGGCTCGTCGAGGAACAGCACCTCGGGCGAATGCAGCAGCGCCGCGATCAGCTCCATCTTCATCCGCTCGCCGAGCGACAGCTCCCGCACCGGCTGATTCAACAGCCGCCGCACGTCGAGCAAATCGACCAGCTCGTCGTGCGTCTGCCGAAAGCTCGCCGGCTCGATGCCGTAAATCTGCTGGTGCAGCCGAAACGACTCCGCGGCCGGCAGGTCCCACCAGAGCTGGTTCTTCTGCCCCATCACCAGCGCGAACCGCCGCCGATACGCGTTCTCCCGCTGCCACGGCACGTAGCCCATCACCCGCGCCTCGCCGCCCGTGGGATTGATCACGCCGGAGAGCAGCTTGAGCGTCGTCGTCTTGCCGGCCCCGTTCGGCCCCAGAAAGGCGACAAACTCGCCCGCCTCGACGTCCAGATCGATGCCGCGGACCGCCTCCACGTCGCGGTACTTGCGATTAAAGAGCCCCGCAAACGCGGCCCGCAGGCCTTCCTGCTTCTGGTAGACCCGGTACGACTTCTGAAGATTGCGAATCTCAATGACGGCCATAAATCCCACACGACTCGGGTGAACGGATGATTATAGGCACCAACCGCCACTCCGCCCACTGCTCAGCCTTGCCCCCAAAACTCTCGCTGTGGGAGGCGTCTCCGACGCCGAGCTCTACACCCGGAGCAAGGCGCGGAATCCCCGCGCGGCGTAGTACGATTGGGCGCCGTTGTGGTAGACGAAGACCTGGCCGTAGCGGAAATCGCCAAACAGGGCGCCGCCGAGCTTGCGGATCTCCGCTGGCGTTTGCAGCCAGCTCGACGTTTTCGTGTCGAACTCGCCGAGCTCCTGCAGCTCCCGATACTCGGCCTCCGTTAAGAGCTCAACGCCCATCGCCGTCGCCATGTCGATCGCGCTGGTCTTCGGCCGATGTTCCTTCCTGCGATTCCAGCCCCGCGCGGTCGTAGCAAACGCTGCGGCGGCCGGCCGGACTCTCCGCCGAGCAGTCGTAGAAAACGAACTCGCCCGACTTCTTATCGTGTCCCACCACATCCGGCTCCCCGCCGCGTGCGTTCCATTTCCTGGAGCGACCAGAGTTCGTCCGGCTTGGCCTCCAGCCTGGCCTTGCGACTTGAGCCCACTTGAGACCCTTGTGGCGGTTCATGTTCTTCTCGAACCGGGCTTTCAAAGCACTGAGCAGTGCTCCACCTTCTATTGACGACAAGGTCCTTTTTTTTGTCTTAGCACTTGGCATAGATGGGTTGGCTCTTCCATGCTGGTAGGAAAATAACGGCTCCCATCCGTTCCCTTCCTTTTATCCACATCAGGTTATGCCCTTTGCCGCGCGTGCCCGCTTCAACGCACCGGCGAGCATCGTCCCGATCCCCAAAGCGGCCAATTCCGATGTGAATGGCTCCGGAATCGAAGTCTCGGCAATGACGTTGTTCACGATCCTCATAGACTCCGAATTGACCGTAAACCCCGGCTCCACGCTAAAAACGGGAACACCAAACGCCGGTCCGAACGTGTGGGAGCCGAAAGTTCCCGAACCTGCCTCGGTTTCATTGCTGCCGCTGGCCGACGCCGCCGCGTAAACAAACAGGCTCAGGAATTGCGGAACCCCGGTTTGGACTTCAACTTCGGGAAGCGTGATCATGCCGCTGAGGCGAAGCTGTTGCATGGTCCGGATGCCTGCCTCTGGCGGCGAAACTCCCGGCCCAGTCTGCAAAAACAATTGCGTCAACGAGATTTGTTCGAGCTCGGCCGTGCCCCCATCGGACTCCACAACTGCGGGTTCGACGTAGTTGATGTCGATTGAATAAGAACCGATCCCGAATGAGCCTATCGTTTGGAAATCCACGCTACTACCTGCATGAGAGATTCCGCTCGGCCCGCTCCAGGCCGTAGTGTCCATCGAGAAGATTGCGTCGAACGGGATTGTCAAGGAAATCATGGTCGTTGCGGCCGGACCGCTCACGATAATGTCGTCGAAATCCGATTCGGCCTCCGCAAAGGTATTGATACTGGTACCGGTCAAGGAGTGCGGCGCCGGGGCGAACACCGATACCGACGCCCCCACGGTGTTGTCCGCATGGGCCGAGACTTCAAATGTGGTTCCGCTACCAACCGTCCCGCTAGTCGAGACGGTCTGCGGGGTCGACCCTGTTATAATCGGCGGCTGGGCGGATGGGACGGTGAGCGTATAAATGGGACCGCATACGCCAATTCTTGCTACAACCGACGCCACCGCAATCAAGGCCGCGAGTCTGATCACTTGTCCCTCCAGTCATTCTACGACAGAACGTTTGAAACGACCCCAACTATTGGGAACTCTCATCCCCCCGCAGCCTGATATTGGGCTTCGCCGCGTCCAGTTGTCAAGTGTTTTCGTCGCTCTCGATCCGATTTAGGTGCTGGGGCACAGACAACGGGGTCGGTAACGGATGGCAATTGAGCGCTCGTAAGTGTTGACGTAGTCGACTGATACAGATTGAAAGGGATATCCCTCGCGACGAAAGCGTTGCGAACGACACACCTTCTCAGCAAGGAGGCCCAAGTTGTTTGATTCGTTTCGCGGGGCGATTGCCAAGGCACGTCGGCATGGCGACTTGTGTTTCGCAGCGCTGGTCGATTGACAGAGCATCAGCGAAGCGATTGGCGTGGCAAAATTCGCTTTTCGCGATGACAAAGCTCCTGACAGCTTTTCTGGCCGGCGGTCGTTACTTGGCGGAACGACGTCAATTGAACGGCTTCCGTGACGGGGCTGGGGGCGTCAGATGGCGTAGCGGAAGACGGCCAGGAGAACGGCTGTCGCCGTCGTTACCGCGAACAGATGCCAGAGACGGTACTGGGTCGGTATGCGGAACGGCCTGGCGGGCAGCTTGTAGCCCGAGAGTCGCAGGACGACCAGCAGCACGACCAGGATCGAGCCGATTCCGTCCAGAGCCATCGAACGTCCTCCGCAGAAAAAAAGAGCGGTTGCCCGTTGAGGGCCGATTTCATTCAAACTGGTTCCTGGCACTGTCGCATTCTTTGCAGTTTCCGGTCCTGCTGATGGCTGTCGGCTGTCGGCTTAATCATTTGCCCGCCGAGGGCACCGAGCACACAGAGGAGAACGTTTGAACCGCCGATGGACGCGACTAAACGCGGATGGATTTAAGGCCTGGCACTCCGCTCTCAGCCCTCCGCTCTCCGCTTGTTCGCACTGATGGCTGATGGCTGATGGCTGATGGCTGATTTCAACAGTCTGTTCGAGCAGGTGCCAGGTGTTCGCCGCGTAGAGGCAGACCGTGGCTGGCCAGGAGACCATGGCATACATGGGTGGTCTGGGATTAGACTCCCGTCCCCTTTAGTTCGCCCCCGGACGGAGCGAGTGACTAACGCAGGTGCCAGGTGTTCGCCGCGTAGAGGCAGGCCGCGGCCTCCCAGAAGACGATGGCATTCGAAGGTGTTGAGGAATCGACTATTGCCGTACTAAAATGACACATCAATTTGCAAGAGCGCACAGAGCGTCCGAGCTTTATTCAATGCCCCATGATCCCGATTTCGTGTACCTGGAACACGGCCGAAAACTGTTGTGGCACTTCTGCCGTGACTTCAGGCGCATTCCAAGAGGTCTGCGAACAGACGCTCGCATACCACGAACGTTCCGTATCGTATTGAACGTGCTCTATACTCGATATCCCATTGTCGGTGGAATTCTGCCGCTGGCAAGTCTTTATTTCGATTTCGGCGGTGGCTGTGGTCGAGTGGCATGGCTGGATTGCCGAGCAACCAACAATTGTTTGGCAGTGACAGTTGTCGTTCCGCGTACCATTTGGAACCAGCCAAATGGCTTGGAAACACTTCAAGACACTTTGACGCCGAAGTAGATCAGTCTTCAGAAAATGATCGAGTCCGTATCTTGCCTTGTTCAGCGGGTATGCGATGATGTCGCCGCGTTTCAGCCGGGGAGCGAATTTGCCTGCTCGACAGAGGCAGGAAATTGCGGGAAATTCATGCTCAAATCTGGCTCGCGTCGAATTGAACCATCAACGAAGGGTGCAATGTCATGGGCGATGCTCGCTTCACGACCAAACTTCGTTGCTACAAGACGGCGTGTACGAGTTAGGATCGAAAACTGGCATGAGTGAGAGAGGAAGTGGCAGTATCTTTCCGTTTGTTATGTCGCTCTCACTTCAGGAAGACTTTGGGACTTGTAGAACCGCGCCGCTTAACATAGTGCGAGTCAAAATGTGTTAAAATGTTTGAATCTCCTTTGTATTTTGTCTAAGCACTCGATGGGGTCCATGTTTATTGCGTAGGAGACAATTGGAAGACCCGAATGCATTGGTCTTCATTAGCAGCAAGGCCCAAGACGTTTTCGTCGACCGATCGGAATACTTTTCAATTGCCTTCGTGATGGTTCCAGCCCATTCCGGGATATCTTTTGAAAGAGTATTTCGTACAACTTTCGTCAATCCGGCCAATTCCAACGACAGCCTCCCGAATCAATGGCTTCACATCAAACTGCCCGCTGAATCAATGCTTTAATTCGTCAAGAACCTTGCCCCCTAAATCCGCCATGTTCTAGTTCGTCCAATGACGAATTGATGGCAATTACATGTTCCATGCAATCGCGCACTACCGATGCCCTAAGCCCAAGTGAAGATATTGGAAACCACGCAGCGATGCTGAGCATGGTTGCGCAACTCGTCACACACGCGGTATCCAAATGAATCCGAATGCGTTTTCCTTCTCGCTGCCTCAAACTCCTTCCGAGTCTCCCGGCCACCTTTTCCATAGATGTCGCCAAGTAAATTCTTAACCGTGTCGACGTACGTCCTTATGGAGGACAATAGGTTGTCGAGACTCAAATTCACTCGATGTATATTTTCAACCGAGTCTGTCCACGAAGTTGGCGCAGCCAACGTGCTATTCGGGCTTAAATTCAGTAGAGTCCGTTCAAGTTCGACATAATTCTGAAGCACAAATCCAACTTGATCCTCGATGAACAGCGCAAAAAGTGCTTTTCTCTGGCTGATTCGATCTCCTCGTCCTCATCTCTAGTGAGCGCAACGTAAGTCGAATGACCTTGAAATGGCTTCGTCAAAAGGTATTTGGCCATTTCCGCGACTCTCGTAATTTGCCGACGAACTAATGAGTATGAGGTTACCGCACAACTGTGTAGCTTTACACACAATAGATCGGCTTAAGTGACTTTCGACGCCACTACCTTGTCCCGCGGCTTGCCGCCGGCGGGTGCTCGCCCTTCTCGAACGTGAACTCCTCGCCGTCGAAGTCGATCTTGACGGTGCTGCCTTCGGCGAACTGGCCTTTGAGCAGCTCGGTGGCCAGCGGGTTTTGAAGTTGTTGCTGGATCACGCGCTTCAGCGGCCGGGCGCCGAACGGCGGGTCGTAGCCGCGGTTGGCGAGTTCTTGCCGGGCGGCGTCGGTGACGTCCAGCCGCAGCTCGCGCTTGTTCGAGCAGCTTCGCCAGGTGGTCGACTTGCAGGTCGACGATCTTGCGGATCTGCGAGCGATCGAGCGGGTGGAAGACGATGATCTCGTCGATGCGGTTGAGGAACTCGGGCAGGAAGCGGGTCTGGAGCGATTCCATCACGCTCGTGCGCATCTCTTCGTACGTGCCGCCTCCCTCGAAAATCTCCTGGATCATCTGGCTGCCGACGTTCGAGGTCATCACGATGATCGTGTTGGTGAAGTCGACCGTGTGGCCGTGGTTGTCGGTGAGGCGGCCGTCGTCGAGCACTTGCAGCAGGATGTTGAACACGTCGCGGTGGGCCTTTTCGATTTCGTCGAGCAGCACGACGGAGTACGGCCGGCGGCGGACGGCTTCGGTGAGCTTGCCGCCTTCTTCGTAGCCGACGTAGCCCGGCGGGGCGCCGATCAGCCGGCTCACGGTGTGCTTCTCCATGAACTCGCTCATGTCGATGCGGACCATGGCGTGCTCGTCGTCGAACAGCACCTCGGCCAGCGCCTTGCAGAGCTCGGTTTTGCCGACGCCGGTGGGGCCGCAGAAGATGAACGAGCCGATCGGCCGGTTCGGGTCCTGCAGGCCGCTGCGGCTGCGGCGGACGGCGTTGGCCACGGCCTCGACGGCTTCGTCCTGGCCGATCACGCGCTGGTGGAGCCGCTCTTCGAGCACCAGCAGCTTGGCCTTTTCGGTTTCCATCATGCGGGTGACGGGCACGCCGGTCCAGGCGCTGACGACTTCGGCGATTTCCTCGGGGCCGACTTCCTGGCGGAGCAGGCGGCGCGTGCCCACTGGCTCCGCCAGTGCGCCGATGCGGCTCGCTTCGGTCGCGGCGTGCCGCTTGCTTCGCTTCGGCGTCTTCGACGAGCTTGGCGAGCTTCTTGCGCTCGACGTCGAGCTCGTAGAGCTTCTGGTAGCGGCTTCGTCGACCGCTGGCCCATCGCCTGGCGCTCTTTGATTCGGCGGCGTGCTGGTCGTAGTTGCGCTGGGCCTCTTCGAGCTTGCTGCGGACGTCGGCCACGTCGCCCAGGCCCAGCTTCTCGCTCTCCCATTGCTCGCGGAGGCTGGCCAGCTGGCGCTTCAGCTCGGCCATCTCTTCGTTGATCTCGGCGAGCCGCTCCTTGGCGTGCTCTTCGGTTTCGTCCTCGAGCTGCCGGGCGGCCAGTTCCAGCTGCATCAGCCGCCGCTGCACCTGGTCGATCTCGGTCGGCACGCTTTCCAGCTCCATCGCCAGCCGGCTGGCGGCTTCGTCCATCAGGTCGATCGCCTTGTCGGGCAGGAAGCGGTCGGTGATGTAGCGGTTCGAGAGCTCGGCCGCGGCCACCAGGGCCGAGTCCTTGATCCGCACGCCCTTGTGATGGGCTTCGTAGCGCGGCTTCAGGCCGCGGAGGATGGCGATCGTGTCTTCGACGTTCGGCTCGCCGACGAGACCGGCTGGAAGCGGCGCTCCAGGGCGGCGTCTTTTTCGATGTGCTTGCGATATTCGTCGAGCGTCGTGGCGCCGATGCAGCGCAGCTCGCCGCGGGCCAGGGCCGGCTTCAGCAGGTTGGCCGCGTCCGCGCCCCCTTCGGCCGCGCCGGCGCCGACCACCGTGTGCAACTCGTCGATGAACAGGATGACGTTGCCGGCGTCCTGCACTTCCTTGAGGAGCGCCTTGAGCCGCTCTTCGAATTCGCCGCGGAACTTCGTGCCGGCGACCAGCGCGCCCATGTCGAGCGCGATCACGCGGCTGTTCTTGAGGCTCTGCGGCACGTCGGCCTGCACGATCCGCAGGGCCAGCCCTTCGACGATGGCCGTCTTGCCGACGCCCGGCTCGCCGATCAGCACGGGGTTGTTCTTCGTGCGCCGCGAGAGGACCTGGATCACGCGGCGGATTTCCTGGTCGCGGCCGATCACCGGGTCGAGCTTGCCCTGGCGGGCCCGCTCGACCAGGTCGATGCCGTATTTTTCCAGGGCCTGGAATTTGCCTTCCGGCGTCTGGTCGGTGACGCGGGCCGAGCCGCGGACCGCGCGCAGCGCGCCGAGCACCGCGTCCTTGGTGATCGCGTTGAGCGGCGAGCACGTCCTGGGCCTTCGACTTCGTGCCGGCCAGGGCCAGCAGCAGATGCTCGGTCGAGACGAAGTCGTCCTTCATGCCGTCGGCCTCGGCCTGGGCGGCGTCGAGCACCTTTTGCAGCGCGGGCTGACGCCGGGCGGCGCGCCGCCGCTGGCCTTGGGCAGATGCTTCAGCTCGGCTTCGACGATCGTTTCGAGCTGGCTGACGTTGGCGCCGATCTTATCGAGCACCGGCCGGACGATGCCGCCCTCCTCGGCCAACAGCGCGGCGAGCAGGTGCATCGGCTCAATCTGCGGATTGCCCGCCTCGGCGGCCAGCTCCTGCGCACGGGCGACCGCTTCTTGGGCTTTGATCGTCAGTTTGTCGAAACGAAATGGCATGGGTGAGTTCCTTCCTTGCAACGCCGCAGGCGTTTCACATCAAAGCCCAGGGTCTCCCCGAGTTTTAAGAGGGCGCACCCTGGGATAATTTCGTTCAATCTCCGAAACCCCAAAGGGGTTTTACAAGTTCAATCCCAAACGTATCGTTCATCGATCTCAACACCGTATTTGGCACACACACGTCGAAATTCATCCTGAAAACTTTCGTGCCGATGATGTTCCATCTGATTTGCGATATACGTTTTCAATTCCTCTGCGTGGCCTGGGCTGACGGAAAATGCCCCGTAGCCCGTTTGCCAATGAAATTCGACTAGATCGGTTTTCCGCGTCTTGATCCACGATGAGGAATCGCGTTTCAATTCATGGACGAGGTCGGCGATTGTCCTCTGCTTACCCAGACGACACAGAATGTGGATATGGTCTTCCGCTCCGCCGATGATCAATGCCGGCGAATCCTGATTACTGCAAATGCCCGCGAGGTAAGCGTGCGTGTTGTCACGCAACGCTTCGTCAATCAGGAACCGCTGACGATCCTTCGTCGAGAAGATGAGATGCACATACGATCTGCGCCAACGATTGTCCCATCGTCGACCCTCACTTGTGCAACCGCGGTGCGGTTGGGGTGGTCTGGGGCGTTCACAACCCAGGGTGCGCTCCTCGTGAACTCGGAGCGACCCTGGGCTTTGTTGTTGAACCGCGTTCGCGGTTGGATCGTACTTTATCGCCCCAGCACGCTTACGACTTCACCTCGAACTCCGCGTCGATCGCGTCGTCGTCGGTGACGAGCCGCCGCTGGCAGCGCCGGCCGCGTCGGCGGCTGAGGCGCCGGCTGGTCCGGCACCGCGCCGTGGCGGCCGACTTGTACAAGAGCTTCGCTCATCGCGTGCGAGGCGGCTTCGAGCTCGCCGATGGCGGACTTGATCCGGCCGCGTCTTCGCCCTTGGCCGCTTCGCGGACCTTGGCGATGGCCGCTTCGAGCGCGCTGCTTGTCGCTGTCCTTGAGCTTGTCGCCCTGCTGCTTGATCAGCTTTTCGAGCTGGTAGCAGCGCGACTCGGCCTCGTTGCGGGCTTCGATCAGGCCGCGCTTCTTCTTGTCCTCGTCGGCGTGCGACTCGGCGTCCTTGCGCATCTTTTCGATTTCGGTCTCCGACAGGCCGCTCGATTGCTCGATGCGGACCGTCTGCTCGGTGCCGGTGCCGAGGTCCTTGGCCGCGACGTTGAGGATGCCGTTGGCGTCGATGTCGAACTTGACCTCGATCTGCGGCACGCCGCGCGGCGCGGGCGGGATGCCTTCCAGGTTGAACTGCCGAGAGCAGCCGGTTGTCGGCCGCCATCTCGCGCTCGCCCTGGAAGACGCGGACCGTGACCGCCGTCTGGTTGTCGTCGGCCGTGCTGAAGACCTGCTTCCGCTCGGCGGGGATCGTGGTGTTGCGCTCGACGAGCTTGGTCATCACGCCGCCCAGGGTCTCGATGCCCAGCGAGAGCGGCGTGACGTCCAGGAGCAGGATGTCCTGCACTTCGCCGGCGAGCACGCCGCCCTGGATCGCCGCGCCGACGGCCACGACTTCGTCCGGGTTGACGCCCTTGTGGGGCTCCTTGCCGCCGAACAGCTCCTTGACGACTTCCTGCACCTTGGGGATGCGGGTCGAGCCGCCCACGAGCACGACTTCGTCGATCTTCGTGGGGTCGAGCTTGGCGTCTTTGAGCGCCTGGCTGCACCGGGCCCTTGACGCGCTCGATCAGCGCGTCGACCAGCTTCTCGAACTGGGCTCGCGAGATCGACATCTGCAAGTGCTTCGGACCGTTGGCGTCGGCCGTGATGAACGGCAGATTGATGTCGGTCGTCTGGGCGGAGCTGAGCTCCTTCTTGGCCTTTTCGCAGGCCTCCTGCAGCCGCTGCAGGGCCATCGTGTCCTTGCGGAGGTCGATGCCCTGCTCTTTCTTGAACTCGTCGGCCACGTAGTTGATCAGCACTTCGTCGAAGTCGTCGCCGCCGAGGTGCGTGTCGCCGTTGGTGGAGATCACGCGGAACACGCCGTCGGCCACTTCGAGGATCGAGACGTCGAACGTGCCGCCGCCGAGGTCGAACACGCAGATCGTTTCCTCGCCCTTCTTGTCGAGGCCGTAGGCCAGCGAGGCGGCGGTCGGCTCGTTGATGATGCGGGCGACTTCCAGGCCGGCGATCTGGCCGGCGTCTTTGGTGGCCTGGCGCTGGGCGTCGTTGAAGTAGGCCGGCACGGTGATCACGGCCTTGTTGACCTTGTGACCCAGATAGGCCTCGGCCGCCTCCTTGAGCTTGCGGAGAATCTTGGCCGAGATCTCCGGCGGCGTATATTCCTTGTCGCCGACCTGGACCTTTACATAGTCCTCCGGTCCGCCGACGACCTCGTAGGGCACCATCTTCTCTTCGGTGGCGACTTCGTTGTGCCGGCGGCCCATGAACCGCTTGATCGAGTAGACGGTCCGCGTCGGGTTGGTCACCGCCTGCCGCCGCGCGGGCTCGCCGACCAGGACGTCGCCCTTGTCGGTGAACGCGACGACGCTCGGCGTGAGGCGGTTGCCTTCGGCATTCGGGATCACCTTCGCTTCTTTGCCTTCCATCACGGCCACGACCGAGTTGGTGGTGCCCAGGTCGATGCCGATAATTTTTTCACCTGCTGCCATGGTTGGTTGCTCCTTTATTTAGCGATCGCGTTTGTTCGATCGAGTCGTTGATTTGTTGAGTGGGAACGGTCTGCGAATGACGTGGGAAATCGCTGGCGACCGACGGCGAAGGCATGGTCGATCCGATAGGTTTCCCAGAGCGCAGAGCAGCTCCCCGCGGATATTGATAGCAAAGCCCGTGCCTGGCCGGTTCCGAATGGGAGGGTCTCGCGTAAGGCGTTGTATAATAATATGTTACATTTGCTGGCGCGGGCGCCGAGGATGGTGGTCGGGCTCGACCGACTGCCATATTGGCGACTGAAAATCGATTTCCGGCGATGGTTTGTCGCCGGCCGCATGTCAGATTGGCAGTCTCGCCGGCCCCGTAGTCAAGGCGCGATTCGGCAGGTACATTTGATTCATGGCCAAGCGGAAAAAAACTGACACGCGACCGTCCAGCGCGGCAGCCGCAGGCTCGAACGAGTCGGTTGCCGACCTGCGCCGCCAGCTCGATGCCATCGACCGCGAGATTCTGGCTGCGATCAATCGCCGGGCCGAAGTCGCCCAGCAGATCGGCCGGGCCAAGCAATCGGACAAGCGCTGCATCTTCGATCCGCAGCGCGAAGCGGACGTGCTCGACCGACTGGCGGCCGACAATCGCGGACCCTTGAGCGACGCCTCGGTGCGGAAGATCTTCCGCGAAGTGATCAGCGCTGCCCGGGCGATCCAGACGCCGACCCGCGTGGCCTATTTGGGTCCCGAGTTCACGTTCAGCCACCTGGCCGCCATCGAGCGCTTCGGCCAAAGCGCCGAGCTGGTGCCGGTCGGCACGATCGCCGCCGTGTTTGAGGAAGTGGAGCGGGGGCAGTCGGAATTCGGCGTCGTGCCGATGGAAAACTCGACCGACGGCCGCGTCTCCGACACGCTCGATTGCTTCTCGCGATCGAGTGCGCGGATCTGCGGCGAATTGCCGCTGCGGATCCACCATTGCCTGTTGGGCTGCGAGCCACGCGATCAGATTCGCATCGTCTACAGCAAGCCGCAGCCGCTGTCCCAGTGCCGCAATTGGCTGGCCAAGCACTTGCCGAAGGCGAGCTTGTGCGAAGTGGCCAGCACCGCCGAGGCCGCCCAGCTCGCCCGCGAAAACCCCGACCTGGCGGCCATCGCCAGTCTGCAGGCTGGCACCAATTACGGCCTGCCCGTGCTGGCCAAGAACATCGAAGACCAGCCGGACAACATCACCCGTTTCGCGATCATCGCCAAAGATACGGCACCCCGCACCGGCAACGACAAAACCGCCCTGATGCTCGAAATCGCCCACCAGCCCGGGGCGCTGGCCGACGTGATGGTCGTCTTCAAGCGCAACCGCCTGAACATGACCTGGATCGAATCGTTTCCGATTCCCGGCCATCGCGGCCGCTATCTGTTCTTCGTCGAGTTCGTTGGCCACCAAAGCGAGCTGAAGGCCCGCCGCGCGATCGCCACGCTCACCAAAAAGGCCCTCCGCCTGGAGATTCTTGGCTCCTATGCGCAAGGGGAGCCGGTCGGGTAAATTGGTCGAGAGTCGAGAGTCCAGGGACAAGAGCCAGAGGACTCTCGGCTTCCGACGTTGCTGGCTCTTGACCCTCGACTCTAGACTCTCGACTTTCAATCATGCGTCGCCCTTTGATTGCCGGAAACTGGAAAATGAACATGGACCGTGCGGGCGGCGTTGCGCTCGCCGAGGGCATTGCCGAGCGGGCTGGCGAGGTCCTCGACGTGGACCTGCTAGTCTGCCCGCCGAGCGTCTACATCGCCGCAGTGGCCGACGCCGTGAAGGGCAAGGGCGTCGAGGTCGGCGGGCAGAACATGTGCTTCGAGAA
Source organism: uncultured Planctomycetota bacterium (assembly GCA_963808175.1). Lineage (GTDB taxonomy): Bacteria > Planctomycetota > Planctomycetia > Pirellulales > Lacipirellulaceae > DASYDU01. The sequence continues at coordinate 304,798 of CAWEEU010000003.1, forward strand.
GAGCGGCGCGTTCACCGGCGAGGTGAGCGCCGCGATGCTGCTCGACGTCGGGGCGCGGTACGTGATTCTGGGCCACAGCGAACGGCGGCACATCTTCAAGGAGTCCGACGCCGACGTCAACAAAAAGACCCACGCCGCGCTGGCCGCGGGCCTCGCACCGATCGTGTGCGTCGGCGAACTGCTCGAAGAGCGCGAGGCCGGCAAAACGGCCCAGGTCATCAAGGCGCAATTCGATGGCTCGCTCGCCGGGATCAGCGGAGAGCAGATTCGGGGCGTGGTCATCGCCTACGAGCCGGTTTGGGCCATCGGTACTGGAAAAGTGGCCACTCCCCAGCAGGCCGAGGAGGTGCATGCTGACCTTCGCACTCTGCTGGCGAAGCGGTACAATGAGGCGGTCGCCGCCGAGGTGCGGATTCTTTACGGCGGCAGCGTCAAGGCCTCCAACGCCGGCGAGCTCCTGAGCCAGCCGAACATCGATGGGGCTTTGGTCGGCGGCGCGAGCCTCAAGGTCGACGAGTTCCTGGGCATTGCCAAGGGAACGTAGACTCTGTATTCAAGAAAGCGCGGGGCAAGCCCCGCCGTTCACTGACTTTCCTCGCAAGATACGATTTTACTATGGGATTTCTCTTCGGCTCAGTACTGCTCGTTCTAGCCATCTTTCTGATCATGCTGGTGCTCGTTCAGCGCGGCCGCGGCGGCGGGCTGACGGGGGCCCTGGGCGGCATGGGCGGCTCCAGCGCGTTTGGTGCCAAGGCGGGCGACGTCTTCACGCGGATCACGATCGTCACCGCCAGCATTTGGATCTGCGTCTGCGCGGCGGCGTTCTACTGGGCCAATCACCGCGGCGATCGGCTCGGTTCGACAACCTTGCCGGTGTCGACGGCAACGCAATCCGAGCCGGCGGGCCCGGGACTCAATCCCCCGGCGACCAATGCCGAGAAGGGGTCCGCCGAAGAGTCGACCAGCGGGGACACCACCGGCCCCGCCGACGCCACGAGCAACACCGCCCCTGCATCCTCGCCGGCGACGCCGGCGACGCCGGCGCCGACGAGCCCGGCCTCCGACGATTCGCAGTAGCCCCCACCAGGAGTCTGCCACTTTGCTTGCAAGCATGACCGGTTTTGGCGAGGCACGCGGACTCTCGGCGAGCCTCTCCGTGCACGTCGAAGTGCGGACGATCAACAACCGGCACTTCAAGCTCGGCTATCGCTCGTCGGACGGTTATGCGAGCCTCGAGCCAGACGTCGAGAACGTCGTCCGCCAGCTGATGCGTCGCGGCACCGTGCAGGTCAGTCTCCGCGTCGATCGCCAGCTTTCGCCCGATAGCTTCCGCATCAACACGTCGGTCGTCGAGAGCTATCGGGCCCAGGTCGACGCGCTTTGCGGCCACAACAGCTGGAAAGGCAACGTCGGTCTCGACGTGCTGCTGCAGCTGCCGGGCGCCGTCGACGAACAATCCCGCGCGAATTTCGATCCGCACGAAGATTGGCCGACCATCGAGCCGGTGCTGCGCGAGGCCCTCGCCGCAGTGAACAAGATGCGGAACGACGAAGGGAAGGCGCTGCTGGCCGACCTCTCCGCCAACGGCCAGGCCGTCGAGCAATTCCTCGAAGAGATCATCAAGCGGGCGCCGACGGTCTCCGAGTCGTATCGCGAGCGGCTCGCGCAGCGGGTCAACAAGGCGCTCGGCGAACTGAACGTCACGCTCGATCCGACGGATCTGGTGCGTGAAGTCAGCCTGTTCATCGATCGCAGCGACATCTCGGAAGAAGCCGTCCGCCTGCGGAGCCACTTGCAGCAATTTGCCGAGACGCTCACGCTCGAAGAAAGCTCCGGCCGCAAGCTCGAGTTCATCGTCCAGGAGATGGGCCGCGAGGTGAACACGATCGGCTCGAAGGCCAACGACGCGGAAATCTCCCGCTACGTCGTCGAAATCAAAAGCGCGCTGGAGCGCATCCGCGAACAAATTCAAAACGTGGAGTAAGTTCAATAGCCACAAAAAGGCACGAAAGGGGACGAAAAGTTTTTCGTGACTTCTTGTGCCTTTTTGTGGCTATTGATTTCCAGCCATGACTGACCCGCCCACCACCGCCAAGCTTGTTGTCCTCTCTGGCCCGTCGGGCGTCGGGAAGTCGACCTTGTTGCGGCGGCTCTTGGAGCGGTTTCCGGAGCGGCTGCGGCTGAGCGTTTCGGCGACGACCCGCCCGCCCCGGCCCGGCGAGCAGGAGGGCGTCGACTACTATTTCCTCTCGGGCGAAGAATTTGCCCGCCGCCGCCAGGCCGGCGATTTTCTCGAATGTTTCGAGGTTTTCGGCCGCGGGCACTGGTACGGCACGCCGCTGTCCGAGGTCACGCCTAGCCGAGATGACCCGCGCTGGGTTATCCTGGATATCGACGTCGACGGGGCGGCCAAGGTCCGGAACCTCTGTCCCGACGTGCTGTCGATCTTCGTTCATCCTGGCTCGGAAGCAGGAACTCGAACGACGGCTGCGGGCCCGCGGCACCGAGTCGGAAGAAGGCGATCCAGCGTCGACTTGAGGTCGCCCGCCGCGAGATCGACCGGGCCCCGGAATACCAATACACTGTCATCAACGACTCGCTGGATGCCGCGGTCGAGCGAATCAGCAAAATTCTTGAACACGAAGGAATAGCCAAATGATCGAGGCGCTCAAAGAAGAGGGGATCGTCAACAAGGTCGGCGGGCGTTTCAAGCTCTCGACGCTGATCCAGAAGCGGTTGGTCGCGCTCAACGCGGGGGCCCGGCCATTGGTCGAGGCCGCCGCGGACGAAAACAAGATGGAGATCATCGTCCAGGAAATCCTGCAGGACAAGATTTACCTCGACATGTCGAACGAAGTGAAAACCACCGGCGAGGCACCCGCCGGCCCGCTCGAATTCGATCTCTCCAGCATTTAGCCGCGTCGCTTGCGACGCGCGCGTCGTTCCATGCCCAGCGAACTAATCGTCGGCGTCACCGGCGGCATCGCCGCCTTCAAAACGGCCGCGCTGGTGAGTTCCTTGGTTCAACAGGGCCACGGTGTTTCCGTCGTAATGACTCGCGGCTCGCGGAAATTCGTCGGCCCTGCAACCTTCCGCGCCCTCACGGGTCGGCCGGTCGCCAGCGACGTCTTCGACCGCGGCCAGTTCCCGCTCGGTGCCCACATTGAGCTCGCCGAGCGAGCCGACTTAATGGTCGTCGCGCCAGCTTCTGCGAATTTTCTCGCCCAAGCCGCTTGCGGTTTAGCCGACGACTTGCTTTCGACCCTGACCCTCAGCTTCGAAGGCCCACTCGTGGTCGCCCCCGCGATGAACTCCGCGATGTGGGCCAAGCCCGCCGTCCAGCGAAACGTCAAAGCCCTCCGTGGCGACGGCATCCACATCGTCGACCCCAAGGAAGGCTGGCAAAGCTGCCGCCGCAGCGGCATGGGCCGCATGGCCGAGCCCGCCGACATCCAGGCGGCAATTGAGCGCCTGCTAGCACCGAATCAAAAGTGAACCACGAAGTTACCATGTAATTGATGGCGACTTGTGGCGTTCATAAAAAGGGCCAGTTGCCTCGCAACGGAATGGTGGGTAGGAAAGTTCAGTTGTTGGTGTTGACGAACGTTTCCTAGCCGCATCCCGATGGAGGAACTGGCCATGTGTCAGGTTATCATGATTGGCTGTGATTTGCACGATCAGACGATGCTCTTGAAGATCGCTCTGGGGCGCGGCGAGCCCGAGATGCTGTCGGTGCGGAATACGGCGGCAGGGCGGGCGAAAATGATCCAGCGGCTTCGTGATCGGTCGGCGGCTGCCGGCGGGGCGCGGGTGCTGTTCGCCTACGAGGCCTCGGGCCAGGGATTTGGCCTGTACGACCAGCTGACCGAGGCCGGCTTCGAGTGTCACGTCCTGGCGCAGACGCGGATTGCCCGGTCGCAACGTCAGGCGAGCCAAAAGACCGACGAGAAGGATGCCCAACAACTGCTGGAATTGTTGCGTGCTCACGTGCTGGCCGGCAACGAGCTGCCGAGTGTGTGGGTGCCCGATCCGACGACCCGCGACGATCGGGAGCTGATTCGCATGCGGTTGGAGTTGGCGGAGAAGTTGACGATGGTCAAATCGCAGATCCAAAGCCTCTTGAAGCGAAACCACATTCGCCGCGACGCACTCACCGGAAAAGGCTGGACACGCCTGTTTCGCAGTTGGCTGAAGTCGACTCTGGCCGAGTCGCCCAGGAGCCCTTTGGGGCCGGGTGCCCGCTTGGCGCTGGCGAGCCTGCTGCGACAACTCGATTTCGTAGAGCAAGAGCAACGCCGGCTCGACGAGGACGTGAACGCCTTGGCCGGCACGCCACGTTACGCCGCGGCGGTCGAAGAGATGACTTCCCTGTGCGGCGTGGGAGTGCTGACGGCGTTGGTGTTTTTGACCGAGTTGGGCGACCTCAGCCGGTTTGCGAATCGTCGGCAATTGGCCGCTTACTTGGGCCTTGCGCCACGCAGCTTCGAGAGCGGCAATGCGACTGACCGCAAAGGGCACATCACCCACCAAGGTTCCAGCCGCGTCCGCAAGTTGTTGTGCCAGGCCACCTGGGCGCGGGTCCGCTGGGACAAAGAAGAACAACGAGCGTATGAGCGGATCGTGGCCCGCAACCCGAAGAAGAAAAAAATCGCCTGGTGGCCCACTCGCCAGTACCTCGACCCGGTGCGGTATCTTACGAATGCCTCCAGCGGCCGGATGGGCAAGGCGCTCGCCGAAGCGGCACTGGCACTCGGGCACGATGTGGTCATCGTCACTGGGCCGGTCGAGGTCCAGTATCCTACCGCCGCCCGAGTCGTGCCGGTCGTCTCGACCGAGGACATGCTCTCCGCCGCGTCGCGCGAGTTCGAGTTGTGCGACGGGTTGATCGGCGCGGCTGCCCCGTGCGATTACCGGCCGATTCGCGTCGAGGATCACAAGATCGCCAAGACCGGGCAGCCAATCGACCTGCACCTGGTGGAAACCGACGATGTCGTGGCGGCACTCGGCGCGAGAAAAGGCTCGCGCTGGGTCGTCGGCTTCGCATTGGAAACAGACGACCACCGCCTCCGCGCCCTGGCCAAGCTCGAACGTAAGCACTGCGACCTGGTCGTCTCGAACGGCGCCCAAGCCATCAATTCCCGCGACAACGCGGTCGAAGTGATCGCCCCCGATGGCACGGTGATCGCCGCTGTCTCTGGGACCAAAGCAGCTGTCGCCCGCGACATCCTGTCGCTCATTCAGCGACACCTCATCGTGCCTGGCCGATGATACCGGCAGCGAGGACCCGCTCGGCATTGGCGGTGCGACGGCACCCGCCGAGCGTGCCTATCTTTTCGTTCGCAGCACCAGCAGCCGCGGCTCGGTCATGCTCTCGATCGCCCAGCGGATTCCCTCGCGGCCGAAGCCGCTGTGTTTCGTGCCTCCGTACGGCATGTGGTCGACGCGCCAGGAAGGCACTTCGTTGATCATCACGCCGCCCACGTCCAATTCGTCCCAAGCCCGCTCGATCTTGTCAATGTCGCGCGTAAACACGCCGGCTTGCAGACCGTATTGGCTGTTGTTCACCACGGCGAGCGCTTCATCAAACTCGCGGAAGGGCCTGAGCACCGTCACCGGTCCGAAGATCTCCTCGCACCAGGCGGTGGAACCGGTTGGCACGTCTTCCAGCACCGCCGGCTCGACCATGAGTCCCCGCCGGCCACCGCCGCAGAGTAGTTTTGCCCCGCTAGCCACGGCCGCTTGGATCGAGCGTTCGATCCGCGTGGCTTCCTGGTCGTTGATGATCGGCCCGATGAACGTATCTTCCAATTTCGGATCACCCATCTTGAGCACCCGCACCGCCGCGACGAACTTCGTGCGAAAGGCGTCGTACACCGATTCGTGCACGAGGATTCGTTGCACGCTGATGCAACTCTGGCCCGACTGGTAGTATCCGCCGAAGATGCACCGGGCCACGGCATCGTCGAGATCGGCGTCTCGCTCGATGATCACCGCCGCGTTGCCGCCCAGCTCGAGCGTCACTTGCTTGAACCGAGCCCGGTCGCGGAGTTGCCAGCCAACTTCCGGCGAGCCGGTGAAGCTGAGCTTCTTGATCCGCTCGTCTTCGACCAGCGCGTTCGATTCGCTCACCTTCATCGGCAGGATCGAGAACGCGCCCACCGGCAAGTCTGTTTCCGCCAGTATCTCGCCGAGCACGAGCGCCCCGAGCGGCGTCGCCGACGCTGGCTTCAATACGAACGGGCAGCCGCAGGCCAGGGCTGGGGCGATCTTGTGTGCCACCAGGTTGAGCGGGAAATTCCAAGGCGTAATGAACGCACACGGACCCAACGGCACCCGCTTCCACATGCCGCGATAGCCGTCGGCCCGCGCTGAAATGTCGAGCGGCATCACCTCGCCGTAGATTCGCGTCGACTCCTCGGCCGCGATTTCGACCGTGTCGATCAGCCGGTCGACTTCACCGCGAGAAAACTTGACCGGCTTCCCGGCCTCGATCGTCGAGCGCCTCGGCCAATTCTGCGGATCGCTCGCGGCAACGTGCCGCGAGGTGGACGAGCACCGCCTTCCGTTGCCAAGCGGCCATGCGTCGCATCGGCCCTGCGGCGTCGGCCGCGGCAGCGATCGCGCGGTCCAACACCGTGGCGTCAGCCAGTGCCACGCGGGCAGCCACTTCGCCCGTGTACTTGTTGGTCACCGCCAGGTCAGCGTTGGGCCGTTGCGGCCGATTCGCCAGAAAGTACGAATACTCTTGCTGCAGCATCGGTGATTCACCCCTGAGACGCTTGCCATGCTAACAGCAAATGTCGACGCCGATAAGCTGGCGCACAAGCCCGGAGACGTCCTCCTGATTTCCGCCCAGGTGCGTTTCGACGTGTCCACTGCGTTTTCCCTAGTCTCAGGAAATTCGCTGTCCCGCACCGGTAGAATCTCGTGCGAACAGCGTGACGGCCAGGTGTGCGAGCAAACAGCGTGCCTTCCACGGCGACTTGCTGCCGTGGCGCTAGTGCCGCGGTGGCACGCCGATTGCAGCCGTGGATATTTGCCGGCCATCGTCCGCCGACTGACGTAGAATTGAGCGAAGGGGACACTACGATGAGAACCGTCTTGATTGTCGGGCTCACGTTGTTGCTGATCGGCCTGCTGCCGATGTGGACTGGCCGGGAGCCGTCGAACTTCGACTATGTCCTTTCCGGGCCGTCGGAGTGATGACCAGGGTTTGGCAGTTTGGTCCGTTGCACCGGATGCTGCCGCAAGGCGGCTGGGTCACATCGTCGCTTCGATTTGAGGAGCAAACGCCAATGACGACCACGCACGCCGAATCCGAATCGTCCCTGAGATCTTCGCTCGAACGACTCGAGGACTGCTTGTTGTCGCCGGTGGTTTCCGGTGAATTGACGTCCTGGGTCGACGAAGTACGACACGTCTGGGCAGACGCAGCCGCCCAAATTCGCGAGCACGTCGAGGCTCTACATCCGCGGCAGTACGACGAAATCTCGGCTGCGGATCCGGAGCTCTTGCCTCTTACCGAAAAGCTGCAAGCGGAAGACGCCGAACTCGCGGAACAATGCGAGGAGTATGCCCGCTCGATTCAACGCTTTGCGGAACATGCGCCGAAATTTGAGCCGGACGAGGAAAAGATCGCCGAGCACACCAGAGTGTTGGTCGACGAGGGCATCCAATTCATCACCCGTGTGCGCAAGCAGGAAGCCGCCCTGCAGACCTGGTTCGTCGAGGCGTTTACGCGCGACCGCGGCGTCGCCGATTGACCCGGGGTGGGACGAACTGCGCCGTATCGCACCGGATCGGGGCGGACCGTTCGCCGACCGCAGTGTGTGCGATGTCCGGTTGTATCAATGGTGACGATCACTACCGGCCGACCTTCCCCGTCTGGCTGCATCCGACTTCGATTATCTTGCTGAAAGTGCGCAACTACGCCGTTCACCGACTCGACGCCAAACCTACACTTTCTCGTCAAACTGCGAAAAAAGTTCTTGCTCGATGATTCGTCGACGTCCCCGACGTCTGCGAATTACGTCGTTGCGAAGTCGGTAGGTTTGCCTCGCGCCCCCCAACCACTCAGGTAATTGTGATGTTCGCCAGCTTTACGTCCATCGGAACGCTGTTGACGCTCGGCATGCTGTTTTCGGTCGTGACGTTTGTCGTCGGCTGTGCCGTGGGCGGTTGGTTCGTTCGTTCCAGCAGGACGCAATCGGACGCCGCCGCGTCGAATGGAGGCAACATCCACATGACGCGCTCGATCGAACGGGCCGTCATGGCGTCCGAACGCATCCACGATCTGGCCCGGCACGTGGTGAGCCACGTCGGCGACCACGGCTCGAAAGTCGAAGCGTTCAACTCCGACATCCGGGCGATGGCCGGACAGCAAACGAGCATTGCCACGGACACCCTGCTCCTGGCGATCGGCCAAATGACGTGCGCCAATACCGAGCTGCAGCAGCGACTGGCACGGATCGAGAAGCAAATTGCATCGCAGGCCGCGGAACTACGCACATACGGCAGCGAGGCGCGTACCGACTCGGTGACCGGGCTGGCCAACCGCCGCGCGTTCGACGACGAGATTCAACGCCGTTTCGCCGAATGGCAGCGCCGCCGCACGCCATTTACTTTAATGATTCTGGACGCTGACAATTTCAAGAAGATCAACGACACCTACGGCCATCAGACGGGCGACGAAGCGCTCCGGCAAATCGGGCAGGTCATTACCGACAGTTCTCGACAGATGGACTTCCGCTGTCGTTATGGCGGCGACGAGTTCATCGTGATCATGCCCGATTCGGGCACCCAGGAAGCACGCACTGCCGCCGAGCGGATTCGTAAAGCGATCGAAAGCATTACCATCGAAGCTGGCGGCCAGTCGTTGCATTTGACTTGCAGTGTCGGCGTGGCGCGAATCGGCGCCAATGACGACGCCGCCAGGCTGGTTCGTCGCGCGGATGAGGCGCTGTATAAGTCGAAAGACGCTGGCCGCAATTGTGGCCATTGGCACGACGGCAACGAGAGCCTGCCGCTGTCGAGCGATGGGCCGAACTCGGCCTCGTCGCCGGCGCCCCTGATCGAGACCCTCGCCGATCGGCAAGCCTTTGTCGACGCGCTCAGCCGGCGCCTGCCGGAAAGCCAGCGGTTCGGCCTGCCGCTGTCGATCATCGAATTGCGCGTGGCCAACTACACGACACTCTGTGAGACGTACGGAGAAGCCGATGCCCGGACAACACTCGACGCGGTAGCAGCGTTTACGCAGTTGGCGCTGCGCCAAGTCGATCTGCTGGCGCGGCTCGACGACGGCGAATTTGCCGTCCTCCTGCCGGGCAGCACACGCACCGAAGCCAATCAAATCGCCAAGCGGCTGCACATGTCGGCCGCCAACTGCGACGCCCGCTTGCACAATGAGAAAGTGCACATTGACGTGACGCACGGCATCGCCGAATTCCGTCCGAACGACACGGCCGAATCAATGATGGCCCGCGCCCGGCTGGCCGCCGACGCGGAAGCGTCCCGGGCGGCAGCCGTCAAAATCTTAACTTTCTGCGATCTTAATTCGCACATCGCTTCCAATTTCGCCCGCGATTCGTCGAATTGCATCGGGCTCGCCGCGCTGGTACAAATGGAGTAGGCGTACCCCCAACCGGAGGATACGCCTCCGGTCGATGCATTCCGGTTACCTTTTCTCCGTCCCTAGTCCGATCTACCCATGAATCAAGTCTCCGCAGACGACGCCTTCGGTTCGGTGGAGTTCGCCGAGAACCCCGAGCCGCGCGTCCCTTGTGTGCTGATCCTCGATACGTCGCAGTCGATGCAAGGCAGCCGCATCAACGAACTCAACGCCGGGCTGAAGTTCTACAAAGAGGAATTGCTCGCCGATCCGTTGGCCTCCAAGCGGGTCGAGGTGGCGATCGTCACGTTCGGCGGCGACGTGGAGCGGCCGGTCGACTTCGTCACCGCCACCAAGTTCCAGCCGCCGACGCTCACCACGTCCGGCAATACGCCGATGGGCCAGGCCATCAACAAAGCGCTCGACATGATCGAGGACCGCAAAACTGAGTACCGCGAGCACGGAATCGCCTATTACCGGCCGTGGGCGTTCTTGATCACCGACGGCGAACCGAATGATTCCTGGAAGCCGACGATTCCCCGCGTCAGGGACGGCGAACGCGAGAAGTCGTTCTCGTTCTTCGCGGTGGGCGTCGAAGGCGCCGACATGGCGACGCTCGCCGAGATCTGCGTTCGCACCCCGTTGCGGCTGGAAGGCCTCAAGTTCCGGGAACTGTTCAGCTGGCTGTCGAATTCGCAGCAGGCGGTCTCTCGATCCTCGCCCGGCGACGAAGTTCCGCTGCAGGATCCGACCGGGCCCAAAGGCTGGGCACAAGTGTAGGAACCTGCCGTGTGGCGCAGCATCGCTCAGAGTGTGCAAGGGCCCAGTCACGTTGCCGACGACAGCCCTTGCCAGGATAGCTTCTCGATTCGCGTCTTCGACGCGGAGTCGGGACCGGCACTCGTGGCCTGCGTTGCCGATGGCGCCGGCAGCGCAGATCACGGCGAAATTGGCTCCGCGATTGTCTGCAATGCGATCGTCGAGTGTGCCGAAGCGTTCCTGATCGCGGGAGGAAACGTCGACAATCTCGAGCGGCAGGACGTGCTGCGCTGGTGCCGGGAAGCCCGCCTGCAAATCGAAAGGGAAGCGGCTCAGCTAAAATGCGAAGTCCGCGAGCTGGCGACGACGCTTTGCGCCGCGATCATTGCACCCGCGAGCTCCTGCTTCTTTCAGATCGGCGACGGGGCCATGATCCTGCGGCATCACGGGGCGTATGGCGTGGTGTTTTGGCCGCAGTCCGGAGAATATGCCAATTCCACCAACTTTGTCACTTCCCAGCAATTCGACTCGCAGCTCGAGTTCATTTCGGTCGGCACGCGCTGTTCGGACTTCGCCCTGATGACCGATGGGCTCGAACGACTCGCGCTGCGGTTCGACACGCAAACTCCTCACATACCTTTTTTTGATCCGTTTTTCCGCGCCCTGCGGGCGGCCGAAGATCACACCACCCTGAACAAGGCACTTCTCGATTTCCTGGGAGGTGCACAAGTCCGGGAAAGATCGGATGACGACAAGACCCTCATCCTCGCCTCGTTCGTCGACGACACGACCGAAAACGCTGTTTGACGCCATCAGCCAACCCGTCGACTTGGGCGACGAGGTGGGCCGCGGCGGCGAAGGCAGCGTGTTCGAAGTCGAGGGGAATCCGTCTCTAGTCGCCAAGGTCTACCACAAATTGCCGCTGCCGGAAGACCAGGTGGCCAAGCTGCGGGCGATGTCGGCCCTGTGGTCCGGCAATCTCGAGAAGATCGCCGCCTGGCCGCGGACGATTCTCTTCGATCCGGTGCAGCGCAAACCGTGCGGCCTGTTGATGTCGAAAATGGAGGGTGCCCGCCCGCTCCACGAGCTCTACGGCACCACCAACCGCCGCCGCCACTTCCCCGACGTCGGCTGGCACCACCTCGTGCTCGCCGCCCGCAACGCGGCCGCCGCCTTCAACACGCTCCACTCGGCCGGCATCGTCGTCGGCGACGTCAACCAGGGCAACCTGCTCGTGGACTCCAAAATGTGCGTGCGGATGATCGATTGCGACTCGTTCCAGATCACCCGGGAAGGCAAGACGTACAACTGCCCGGTCGGTTCGCCCCACTTCACGCCGCCCGAACTGCAGGGGCAGCGGCTCCGCGAGGTCGTGCGCACCGTGAACCACGACCGCTTCGGCCTGGCAACGCTCATCTTTCACTTGCTCTTCGTCGGACGTCATCCGTTCGCCGGCCGCTTCCGCGGCTCAGGGCGACCTGACCATCGAAAAGGCGATCGCCGAATGCCGGTTCGCCTTTTCGCAAAACAAATCGGAGACGCAAGTCGACCCGCCGCCGGCCTCCTTGCTGCTCGACGACTTGCCACAGAGCTTGGGCAACCTGTTTGAAGCGGCCTTTCGCCCCAAAAGAACGCGGGGCAATTTTCGGCCCGCGCCGGAACAATGGATTCAAGAGTTGGAGCTGCTGATCAAGCGGCGCAAGGCCTGCAACATCGATCCGATGCACGTCTTCGCACCGGAAGCGAAGCGTTGCCCCTGGTGCTGGATCGAAGACATCGGCGGCCCGTCGTTCTTCGTCCCCTCCGATGTTCCCAGCACGATCACCTCGCTGCGGCAGGCGCGACTCGACGAGACCGTGTCCAACCTGCCGGAGGTCGAGTTCCCCGTCCTGCCCGCCGAGCGGATCGCGCTGCCGACGCTGCCGAAGCTCAAGAAAGTCCGCCCGCGACCGAAGCTGACGCCGCTCGATTGGGCGGCCGCAGCGCTGGTCGGCGGTTGGCTGGTGACGCTGGTGGGGGCGTTCGTCTCGCCTCTGGCCCTGGCCGCCGGTGCCGCCGCGTCGGTCGCCAGTGCCGGTTACCTCGTCGCCGCGCAGCCCAGCCGCGAACGTCGCTCGATCGTCGACACCTTCCTCAAAAGGCTCGACAAGCAATGGAACGCCCTCAAGTCGAAAGCCCGCAAGCTCGACGTGCAGCACCGCACGCGGCTGGCCGGATTCGAGCCTCCCGCCGAGGAACTGATCCAGGAAAGAAAGCACTACAACGCCGAGGGGGACGACCTGGTCCGCGTGATCGTCGCCAGTCGGCATTCGCAGCTGGACGAATACTTGCGCAACGTCTCCATCCGCGACAGCGTCGACATGATTCCCGGCTTAACGCTCTCCCACGTGACGATCCTCGAATCGTTCGGCGTCGAATCGGCCTACGACGCCGAGCGGATGAAGCTCTACGGCATCCCGACCATCGACGAAGCGATGTCGATCAACCTGGCCCAGTGGCGGGCCGAGATGGAACGCCGCTTCCGCTTCAACCCCGAGCACGGCATCACGCTCGACAATCTGAAATCGATCAACGACGCGACCGTGCGGCGGTTCAAGATGATGCAGGCCCGCAAGATCATGATGGCCCACGAGCGGCTCAAAATGCTCGCCGACACGGGCAAGAACCAGCTCGTCGCGGCGCTGACCTCGTTCGACGCCGATGTC
>CAWEEU010000004.1:0-380433 GCA_963808175.1 uncultured Planctomycetota bacterium
CTGCTCGCCTTGCCGCGGATTCGCCGCGCCGCCCGCGAATTCCACGCCGACGTGCTCCACTCCCATTTGTCGACGGCCAGCTGGTGGTGTGGTTGGCTGGAGCGATTGGGTGGGCCGCCGTCGATCGGGCACGTGCACGGCTTCACGTCGTCGTTCTGGCACGCGCAGCAGAGCCATCTCGTCGCTTGTTCGGAGGCGGTGAAGCGCGACCTCGTCGAGAAGGGCATCCGTGCGCGAACGGGTCTCCGTGATCCACTACCCAGTCGACCCCAACGACCAGCGTCGTACCCGCTCGCCGGCCGACGTGCGGGCCGAATTTGGCGTGGACGCCTCCACGCCCGTCGTTGGTACGTTCGCACACCTGTCGGTAAAGAAGGGCTACCGCGAGTTGATCCGTGCCGCGGGCCTGGTGCTCAACCACGTACCGAACGCCCAATTCTGGTGCTTCGGCGAAGGCCCGTTGCGTGGCGAGTTGGAGCAGCAGATCCGAGCCGGCCGGCATCGCCGATCGGGTGCGCCTCTGGGGTTTCCGCCGCGACGTACCCGACTTGATGCGGGCCGTCGACGTGATGTGCCTGCCCTTCGCACCGCGAGCCATTCGGACTGGTCTACGTCGAAGCCGCGCTCGCCGAGAAGCCGGTCATCGCCTGCGAAGCGGGCGGCGCCCCGGAGATCATCGAACACGAAGAGACGGGCCTGCTGGTCCGGCCGCAAAACGTCCCCGACCTGACCGAAGCCCTCCTCACGCTGCTCGACAACCGCAGCCGCGCCGCCGCCATGGGCCGCCGCGGCCGCGAGCTCGCCCTCGAACGGTTCACGTGGTCGAATTATCTTGCTCAACTCGTTGAAGTATATCACAGGGTGCGCGGCCGAGAGGTATGTCAGCCTCGTTCGTTTGTGCGCAGCGCCGCCTAACGTGATTACCTCATTTCATGCAGGCTCACGGACTCAATGACGCGGCTCGCCAATCAGCAATTGCCGTGGTAACCTCTCGCGACGATTGAAACCGTTCGATTGGCTTCTTGGCCAACATCTTCTCGCAGATTTTAATGAGTCCAATCGGAGTGTCAGGGCGAATCTTACTGATTGAAACGGGCATGATCGTCTGGTGTTTTACCAAACGCTCCGAAATTGTCCCCTGCGAAAATGGTGGCTGCCCGGTCAATAAATAGTAGAACGTGCATCCCAGGGCGTAGATATCCGATCGCTGATCAATCTCTGAAGAACCGTCCGCAAGCTCAGGGGCGAGGTAATCAGCGAGACCGGTCGGGTCAGCAAGCGATTCGGCTTGAGCAGGTGCGATCTCGGCGCCGCCGACATTAGAGCGCATCGAACTCCCTAGCACAGCCATTCCGCCATCGTCAACAAAAATATTGTCCGGACGAACTCCGCCATGTACCTGAGTCGTTTCCCGCGTAGCATCCAACGCGAGTGCCACCTCTTCGACATAGCGTGCCGCCCGCGAGAATTCCAGCGGTCCCACGTCGTATACCATTCGCTGGAGACTTCCAATTTCGAAATGGACGAAGTCGATTATCGGCGATTCCGCAGACGCCGTGAATTCCGCGACAGGTTCGACACGACCGTTGACGATCGACCGCCCGCACCAGGGGCAGGTGCCAGCGAGCAATTTCGCATGAGCAGTCGTACACCGTTCGTCCATCGCCATCACCGCCCAGAATTCTCCTCAGCGCTTTGGTCGATCAATGTCTCGACTTGCTGATGCAACACCACCAAATCTTTCTCGACGACACCCCAGACGGTGTCTGGCATGATTTGCGCATAGCCGTGGACCATGACGTTTCGAAAGTTGATGATCCGCCGATATTCCGATATCGAGTTCGCCAACTCTGGCAGCAGTCGCAATGACTGCTGAATCGCTTCGCCAATCGTGATGAACTGCCGTTCTACCGCCGAACGAAGCTGCGCGTCCTGACGGAAGTCGACGATCGACCTTCCCGCCGTAAACTGCTCGATCAATTCGCACGCCTGCTCGACGTCATGCAAAAACTTGAGCACTTCAGGCGGCATACAGCACCATTCGCTGCTGATCGACGGATTTCTTGAAATACGGATTGCTAATTGCATCCGTCTCCCCGAGGTCGACGTTTCGCTCGAAAAAGATCCTGCAGTGCGGCCAACAGGCCGAAGTAGGCGTCGGCCCGGTCCCGCGGACGAAGTGCCTTAAACTCGACTAAGAAATCGAGATCGCTTCTACGTAGGTCGAAAGTACCATTGGTTGCAGAACCAAACAGCTCTAACCGGCGGACTTGGTTCCGAGCGCACGCTTACCGAACTGCTTCCAGTTGGTCGCTTACGAATGCTGTGACAGTCGTCATTGCCGGACCCGGAAATCTGTTTGCAGCCGGCTCAATTCTTCCACGCGAGAATTGCCTCTGGAATTATACACCACTCGCGCTAGATCTGCTGCAAATTTTCCGTTCCGCTATTGCGCCTTCCACTCCTGTCGCACCGTCCCCTGGGCGTCGACGGCGACCAGCTCCGTCGAGCTGATCGAGCGGATGCGGAACGAGAACAGCTGGCCGATGCGTTCCTTGTCGCTCGAATTGTCGATCTTCACCAGCACCACGCCGTTCTGCACTTTCCAGCTACCGCTGGAGCGGACGTCCTGGTGGAACATCTTCTTGAAATTGTCTTTCCAAGTCATCGTGGCGGTCATGGTGCCGTCGGAATTGAATGTCAGGTAATGGATCGATTCTTCGTCCTGGTGCCCCCAAGTACCCGCGAGCATCTGGCGGAGTTGGTCGTCGCTGTACGTTTGCGGCTGTCCCGACGTCGGCGTGCTCGCCGCGTCGCCTGTCGAACGGTTGAGCGTCACCAGCAAGTTTCCCGAGCCGGGTTGCGAGGAAAACGACGTCGGCCGATCGCGGTCGCGGCTCGCCAGGCAGAGGATCATCGTGTCCTTGCTCGGCAAAATGATGCCGCGCCCGCCAGTCTTCTCCGCCCCAGCCAGGTCGAGCCGCGCCGGGCTGCGACTGGCGTCGACGGCAAACGGCAGTTGTTTCCGCTGGTAGGTCATCGGCATGATCAACTGCGCGACCTGGCCGTTGATCGTGACCCGGCCGTCGGCCGCATAGTTCGTGCGAATGTCCGTTGGCGAAACGACGCGACCGTCGTCGATCACGGCGGTAATCTCCCAGACCCCGTCAAGCGATTGGGCCGCGGCCGCTGCGGTTGCGGACGTGGTGACAACAAACAACATCATCCGATGAAAACGCATCATGAAAATACTCCTAAAAACTCGTAATGCTTCGCACACTCACGTGTTAGCCGGCGGGCTTGTCCCGCCGTTTTCTGAATTGTGCCCGTATCCGCACGCCGCGGCGGGACAAGCCCGCCGGCTAACCAACTACCCACATTGCCGAACTAATTTATCCGCCAGGAGCCGATCACACGCATCCGCCACCAGCTCGACGTCGATCGCCCGCATTGCCGAATCGTCCGCCTGCCGGCGTTCGAGTGCCGAACCCTCCTCATATCGGACCTGCAACCGAATGTTGCCTGCACCATACGCTCCACACCAATCGGCCCGGCTCGGTCCGTGCAGGCTGATCGTCGGCGCGCCGACGGCCACGGCCAAGTGCATCGGCCCCGTGTCCGAACCGACGAACAGCGCCGCCCGCCGACAGAGGGCAGCGAGCTCCGTCATCGACGTCGGCGGCGCGAGCCGGGCATGATGGCCGCTCGTGGCCACAATTCGTTCGGCGAGCGGTCGCTCACTGGGAACGCCCCAGACCGCCACACTCGCCAAACCGTGCACTTTCGCCAGCCGCCGCGCCAGCTCACCGTACCGCTCGGCTGGCCAAATCTTCGAGGGCCAACCAGCCCCCGGATTCATCAGCACAAACCCGCCGCGAGGCAATCCGCTCGAGTGCAAAAAATCGTCCGCCATCCGGCAATCAACATCGCGTTCCAGCAGATCGAAGTGTACCTGTGGCGAATTGATCCCCAGCGGCTTGAGCAAATCGAGGTAATGCTCGATCACATGCAAGCCGCCGCAGGGGACCAGCTCGGTGTGAAACCAGCGGCTCAGTTCTCGTCCATCGCTGCCGCCCTTGCCGATCCTCCGTCGCGCACGGGAGAGCCACGCCGCGATGGCGCTCTTGGTGAGACACTGCAGGTCGATCGTCGTGTCGAATTGCAGTTCATGCAAGCGTCGCTGCACGCGCCAGATTTCTCGCGGAGATTTCAGCCAACCGCGCGGAACGCGCACCAGCGCGTCGAGCGCCGGATGACCTTCGAGGACGTCGGCCGCCCGCCCCTCAACGATCCAGCCGAGAAACGCCTCTGGAAGAGAGTCGCGCAACGCGCAGAGCACGGGCGCACCATGGATCACGTCGCCGATCGCACTTAAGCGAACGATGAGAATTCGGGGACGTTGTAGGCCCGCGGGCGGCGACATGTCGACGATCCGTGTCAGGGAAAAACTCCGTTGAATCGCAATCGGCGGCATTGACTCGACGCCAGCCAAAGAGCATTGTACCGGCTGTGCGATTTAGTGCAGACACCGGTTTTGGGCGGCTTGGCGACCGTAAAATGCGCTTTTTTTGGGTATCTCTTATGACCGCAATTTCCCGCAGAAGAACACACAGGGCCCAGTGGCGGCGGCAAAGGTCGCACTATCCGTATCACGATCGGCAAACTAGACTCAATGCAGGGTAAATCGACTGACGACACGCGCCTCATTTCGAGCGACGGAACCTGGCCGCCATGTCACATCCGTGCAGCCTCTGAACAATACTCTCAGCTCTGTTGCAGCGAATCCATGACCCCGGTGATCAATACGGCTTTCCATCGCAATCGCGCATCTCTCTCATTCCGTTGCGACTCTCTGCATGTCACGATTTCCGCCCGCTCAGGCTGACTCCCGTCGCGTGCGTGTAGCAAACAGAGTGGTCGCGCGGCAAGTAACCATATCACCGTTCGCATCTCACTGCCTATTTCTGCAAGGCCCACGTTCCCTCACTCATACTGACGATGACGCACACGAGCTCAGTACGCATAAGCAAACGACTGGTACTTATCAACTCCGCCAGCAATGTCGTGACGCGTCTGCTGACGGTTGGTGTGTTTGCTTGGGTAATCAAATATCTGATGGGGCGGATCCCCGAGGCGGAACTCGCACTGTTACCGGTCGTGCTATCGATCGCGCTGGTGCTCCCGGTACTGCAGAGTATCTTCACCGGGGGCATGTCGCGATACGTTACGGAAGCCTACGCCCGCGGCGATCTTGCCGGCGTGACGAAAGTCGTCTCAAGCCAGTTCCCGATACTGTTCGTCGCGGGATTGGCTGTCATGCTACTCGGCGGAATGACGGCTTGGAACATCCAACATATTCTTACCGTTCCGCCGGATTACGTTGGCAAAGCTCAGTGCATGGCGCTACTCATCGTTTTTCGATTGGCTGTTGCGATGCCAATGATTCCATTCAGCACGGGCTTAGTCGCCCAGCAGCGATTCATGCTTCAGAACGTGATCGACGTCGGAGCGTCGATCCTGCGCATTTTGCTGATGCTGTCCTTGATCCTGGGCCTCGGGCCGAACGTGGTATGGGTCGTTGTAGCCCAGATCGCGTCGCAGCTGTTTTCGACGTTCCTGAGGGCGGGATTCTCGCTGCGGTTGCTTCCCGCGCTGCGATACGACCCAGCCAGCTTCAACTGGGAGACGTGCCAAAACATTCTGGCGTTCGGCGGCTGGAGTTTTGTTTCCGAGGCGTCGTATTTAATCCGTCGTGCAGCCGACGCTCCGATCCTTAACGAGCTGTCAACACCGGTGGCAGTGAACGACTTCTTTATCGGGTCGCTGTTCGAGTCACAATTGAGAGAGATGACTCTCTGGGCAACCGAGCCGCTATTACCACCGCTGACGGCAATGCATGCTAATCAACAGCTCGTTCGTCTCACTTCCGCCTTCCTGCGTAGCTCCAGGCTAATTCAATGGGCCGGCATGATCGTTGTCGTGCCGCTCGTGGTTTTCAGTCACGACTTGATTCACCTCTATCTGGGAAGCGAATATGAAAAACACACATCTGCGGCGACCGTGATGATAATACTACTTTTGGTTTGCCCTATGACGTATCCGATGGTCACGTTTTATCGCATCGCCTATGCGCAGGGCAACATTCGACCGCTTGCCGTTCGCACGGCACTCACTCAGGCAGCCAACTTAGCATTGACTCTGCTACTGGTTGGCAAAATGCAGATGGGTGCCATCGGATCTGCGACCGCCACGCTCATCACGTTCTCACTTTCCCAACCACTTCTGATTTGGCCTCTGGCGATCGGAAGCCTCGACCTATCCTGGCGGCGGTTCTTCCGCGACGCACTGCTGCCCGGATTGATCCCTTTCGCGGTAGCTTCTCTCAGCGGACTGCTGGCCTCACAGTGGTTGCCAGATTCCAGCATTGCGCGCGTCATTGGAGGCGCTCCAATCTGCTTGGCGACCTACGTGATTGCTGTGTGGTTCGTCATGAAACAGGTGGATCGTGAGGACCTGGCGCGAATCGGCGGCCTGTTTCGAATCTGAATGCTCTTCCGGAACTACGTTGGCCCGACCTGCTCGGAGTTGCAGCTCAAAGACTAACAATATGCGACGGCTTGGTTACAATAAGTACGGCCCCACGTCATAGCGAGTCGTGAGTGTCCCAACCAAGTAGATCGCTGGCGGATGCCCTTTTCCCTGATGCCACGTCTGCAGGAATTCCCGTATTCGATCAACGGCAATCGAACCGGGTTCGACGAGTGGTACGAGATATCGCGATCGACGACAGTTCGTGGACAAGTGAACGAGCGAAATATTCTATGTATAGTGGAGTCTGCCACAGGGGGCTGCCGATACAACGGCAACTATTCCGCCTCCGGCAAATCCATGTCCATTGTACTCGAACTTATTCTGCAACTGCGTCGGATCGGCGCAGCTACTGTTGGCGAATCTACTCACCCACCGAATCGAGCGCATAATGACGTCGGCCTTCGAGAAAGCAGTAACCATATTGGCTTGTCCACGTTGCAAGCAACCGATTACCTACGACTCGCACGAGATTCGCTGTCAGGCATGTCACGAGGCATTTTCCGTTCACTCTGGACTTCCCATCCTGGTTGACAACACATCAGAAGTCCTCCAGTGGTATCACCCTCATGCCGGTGGCGCGAGGAACAGTCGCCCGGCTTGGAAACGCATCGGCCGCGCCCTATTGGACGCCCTCACGCCGGAAGAGCGAGTCTGGACGCGGAAGTCGCAAAAGGTGCTCGATGGCGCCCTGCGCACCAAGAATCCGGACGCGCCAGAAAGGAATGTCATTCTGATCGGGGCTGGATTCGAGTCCGTGTTCATGCGGTTATTGCGACCCTATCGATCGTTGATACGGAGCGGACTCGCTCTGCGAGGTGAGGTCGACGTGGCATGCGACATCTGTAATCTTCCATTTGTAAACGATTCGGCCGACATGATACTTTCCAGTTCCGTGCTGGAACACGTGTATGATCCGGAGCGCGCCGTGGCGGAGATGCATCGGGTGCTAAAGCCCGGAGGGTACGTGTATGCCGAAGTCCCGTTCATGCGCGCCTATCATATGAAGCCCATCGATTATCAAAGGTATACGATTTCAGGGATTGAACGTCTTTTTGCTCGGCATGGCTTCAAGTTGCTCGATAAGGGTATTTGCTCTGGCCCATTTACGGGGCTGGCGCTTTTTTTTCGACTTCGTTCGCACTATGTTCGACTTCAACCGATACATGTCGACGTTGGTCAACGCAATACTAGGTATCCTGCTGCACCCCATCAAGTTCCTTGACCGACTGTTCGAAAACAGTAAGTGGGCCGAGACAAATGCCTGTAACTTCTATTACCTGGGTACAAAGGCCTGAGTTGAATCGATAGTCCAGCCATCTTCGTGTCTACGCCAAGTATTGCTGCTCAATGCGTTGGCTGAGAAACGCTATGCTCAAGAATCCCATTGAGAAGTTGCCATGCGGATCGAAAATGAACCAGTGAGCCCTCGCCCCGAATCGATCGACCTGATCGACGAGTGCATCGGTCAAATTGGGTCCGACGATTCCGAATTGGCCGATTGGTTCGCCTTTTACGCGCGTGTCCACCGGCGGCGACTCGCATTCGACGTCGACATCATCGAACGTTTTTTACCATCCGGGTCTTCGGTCTTGGACGTCGGCGCGAATCCTTTGCTGTTTACGGCCGCAGTCGCCAAGCGCGGATATCGCGTTACCGGGCTCGACCTCGCACCGGAACGTTCCGCTTCGTCCGCGGCGAAGCTTGGATTGAACATTCTCAAGTGCAATATTGAACATGAACTTTTTCCTGTCGGCGACGGCGAGTTTCAAGCCGTAGTTTTTAACGAGGTCTTCGAACATCTGCGCATCAACCTGATTTTTACGATGCAGCAGGTATTTCGTGTGCTCGCACCAAACGGCGTTCTGATTCTGTCCACGCCAAACCTCAAATCATTGTCCGGATTGACGAACTTCTTGTTGCATGGCCGAGCAACTTCGTGCGTCGGTGACATCTATTCAGAATACGAGAAGCTCTCAAAGCTCGGGCATATGGGACATGTGCGCGAGTACACGACTGTCGAGGTGACTACTTTTTTACAGCGTATTGGATTCAGCGTTGAAGACATGCTCTTTCGCGGGCCAGCGGTCGTGTCGCGAAAGGCACATGTCCTGTACTCGGTGTTTCCGCGATTACGGCCATTTGTCAGCTATATCGCTCGAAAACCTCTGTGACAGACGTTGGTTTTGCCCCCGCAATTGCAAGCGAGATGTCGATCACAGTAGTTTCACCGCTGGTACACCCAATGAATGATTGTCGCCCCATATCGGCCGTCGGCCGCGTATTTGTTGTCGGTTGTCCGCGATCTGGAACGACGTTATTGCAGGGCATTCTCTCAGCACATCCAGACGTCTGGTCGTTGCCGGAAACACATTTCTTCGAGATGCTTGAGCCAGGACGCCGACTGCCTCGAGCGATGGGGCTCGCGTCGCGACGCGGCTGGAGGGCATTTTGCCAAACTGCCAACGACCTGGGTGAGCCATTGCCGAAACCCTGGCAGCTCAACTACTGGTGGCGGGACTCGTTGGCAAAAAGATTCGTTAGTCTGTTCGACGCCAAGACGCTCGCCGCTGGCAAGCGGTTGTGGGTCGAAAAGACTCCTGGTCATGTCTTCCATGTCCCGTTGATCAATCGATTCGCGCCGGATGCGAAATTCATACACCTGATTCGCGACGGCAAAGACGTTGTGGCGTCGCTTTGGGAAGTTACGCACAAGCATCCGCAGTCGTGGTTTGGCGCGTGGGACCTGGACCAATGCATCGACTACTGGAATCGGGCGATCGACAGCTCTTTGAAATGGTCCGCTCATGCGGACCACCTGGTTGTCGACTATGAGCGGCTGACGAGGGACCCGCAGCGCGAAAGCCGCCGGCTGTGCGATTTTCTCGGCATGGCTCACTGCGACGAGATGACGAACCAATACTCCGACACCGCATCTAACATTGTTCGCCCGGGCGAGGTTTGGAAGTCCAATATCAACCGCGCGATCAGTAACCAGCACCTTTGCAAGTACAATACCCTGTTTGACGATCAGCAGCGTCAGCGTATTGAGAGCGTGCTCGCCACGTCGACTTATGATCAGCTGGTGGTCCGCGCCGAGTGACGATGACAGCGGCGACCGACCTCACGCCACAAAGGAATCGATGAAGACACTGTTCATTGCGGGAAGTCTTCCGTATCCGACGATTCACGGTGACACGCAGCGCTCGAACTTATTGGTTCCGCGCTGGCCAAATTGGGAGAGGTGGATCTCTTCGCGATCGGCGGCCGCGTACCGGCCACCGCGGAGGTGCAGCGCGTGTTGCGCGAAGAATATCGCATGGTAGATTACGTGCAGCGGACGATGCCCGGCCAGCGGCTTCCCTGGAAAATCGTGCGACCGCTGAGCGAGCGTTGGATCGATCGGTTGGCTCACAACCTCTCAAGCCGCAAATACAGCTATGAGCCCGATCTCGCCATCTCGGAACGGCTTCATGAGATCGTGGATCGTGGCGATTATGACTTGATCGCAGGGCGCTTTATTTCGCCGACAGCGATTTCCGGAGCGCTCGAACTGTCTCTTCCCACGATCATCGATATTGACGACATCGACACGGCGGTTTACGAGACGCGGCAATCAGCCCCGGGTGCCAAGTGGTGGGAAAGGCTAGTCGTAAGTCACCATCTACGACAGCTCCGGCGAATGGTCCCGCCGTGTATTCTGGCGGCCGACCACGTGTGGGTTGCCGGCCCGGAAGATCTGGATCTCGTTCAGCATCCCAGCAAGAGCGTCTTGCCAAACATACCGTTCCAGAAACTTGACGCATCTGATAGCCATCGAGAAGCGCCCAGCGATCCTCGACCATGCGTGCTGATGGTCGGCACTTTAATTCATTCCGTGAACGTCCGCTCCATTGACCGATTCCTTGAGAATGTGTGGCCGTCGGTGCTCGATGCCGTGCCGCAGGCTGTCTTTCGTATCGTTGGTTCCGGAATGACGTCTGAACGAAGGGCGCGTTGGGAGGCGCATCGGCAAGTCGAAGCCGTGGGATTTGCCGAGGACTTGGCTGACGAATACGCAAGATGCGCCTTCGCCGTGTGTCCGATCTTCGAAGGCGGTGGCACGAAAATCAAAGTTCTCGAATCGCTCGCTCACGGACGCACGATTGTCGTCGCCCGGCACTCCATCCGCGGTTATGAACGCGAATTGGTCGATAATGAGTCGCTGTTGATTGCCGACGATGAGCCGCAGTTGGCGGAGGCTTGCATTCGTTTGTTGCGCGAGGATTCACTACGTCATCGCTTGGCCGCGACCGGAGCGTGGGTCGTATCGGAGCGCTTTTCATTCGACCGATTTGCAGACGAGGTACGAAAGTCAGTTCAAGCAGTTGTTGGCCGAAGTTGACAGCTCTGAGTTTGTGCGTCCATTTTGCGTACAACTACCGGGTGATACGGTAGATATCGATTGCCCGCCTGAATCGCCATCGACATGCTCGTGGCGGCAGAGCGGATTGGACGCCCGGCAATCTTGCAATGTTGCGACACAATCCGTCATGCATTAGACGGCTAGTGTCGCGTACGCCGCCGCCGATTCTGCGAGGAATCGCCGGACGGTGAAATGTTCCGCGCCGCGGGCGAACGCCGCTTCCCGCATCGCAGCCAGCCGCGCACGATCGTGGTCAAGTTCGATGAGGCGCGCTGCTAATTCGTCAACGCATCCGGGCTTGTAAAGGTAGCCCGTCACGCCATCCTCGACCAATTCGGGAGTGCCGCCGGTCGCCGATGCAATTAAAGGCAGACCGTCGACAAGCGTTTCGCAAACCCACAGACTACACGGCTCCGGATCGATTCGGCACTGCAATCCGAGGTGATAGTCTCGATGTCGTTCGCGCAAGTTGCTACAGAAGCCCATCAATCGCACGGCCGGTTCGATCCCTGCGGCCGCGATCTTGCGGCGCAAGTCGTCCGCATATGGACTATCGTCGAGAGGACCACCGAAGACGTCGAGCATGACGTCGCACCCGGCGCGGCGCGCTTTGGCAACTGCGTCCACCGCTACATGATGACCTTTGCTTGCCTCCAGTCGGCCGGCCACGACACACTTGAGCGGTCCTTTCATTGGTGGGCCGCTCGGGCTTTCGAACTGAGGAATCGCCGCATTGCGAATCGTTCGCATCGGTACACCGCTCGCTCGCCAATTGGCTGCAATAAAGTCGCTGGCCGGTAGCAATAGGTCCGCGCCCCACCGGGCTAGCTGGTGATTCAATTTTATCCCCAACCCGCCAACCCGCGTGCGACTTGTATTGTTGTTGATTTGCCAAACCGAGCGATATCCGAGCCGGCGCATGTAGCCGGCAATGATCTGTTGCGGCCGCCAATGCGCGTGGACGATGCGAATCCCTTTTCCCGCCAGTCGTTCATGAATGCGCTTTGCGTTCCGCTTCGCTCGGTACATCACGATCGGCATCCGCGCGAGGGTTCGCCAAGTACTTTTCTCACACAGCGCCGCCATTCCCTCCACCAATTCGATCTTGGCGTGCCGCTCGCGGAGCCAATCGTACATGGGTCCTGTTGTCAGGCAGACGAGCGTGATTTCTGGCCAGAACTCCGCATATTGCTTTTCGATCGTGCCGATGCCGTAGTCCTCGGTCCCCTGAACGAGCATCGCGACATTGGCTGGAGACACGTGTTGGTCAATCATTCTGCCGCCTCGGCAGTGGTCTGATTCAGGTACTCCGAAATTGCCACGGATGATGGCATCATCGGGGTAATTCATGGGAAAGCGCGGCAGCTCGGCGCCGATCAGAAAGGACGAATCACACGGTGTTACGTGTCGATGACCACATCGGGCACGAGTCGGACGACACTGCCAAAACCCTGAAACCTACGCCTAAAGACTTCCTCAAGCCTAGCATATTGCAGGTCGAGTCACAATTCTTCGCATGCAATCCGTCAACGGCACGGCTTGGTGGCCCACCGAGGGGTCAGCGAGTCGGCCGGCTGACAGATCGGTTAGCGTCGATTCGCATGGTCGCCTCGTCGAGCAGCCGAGTGATCGCATGATCGCGGGCGTGCTATAGAATTTGTCCGGTCCGCGTGATCGAATCGGTACTCGCCACGCTGGCCCGATTTGTCGAGCAAGAGTGCTCTATCACCCGTACTATCGACCAAGTCACTCGGCGCCGGGAAGTCCGCCGCCAATCACGCATTTTTGCCCCTCCATCTGCCGCCATGCTGACGTGGTTTGAAACGTCGTTTGTAAAGAACTTGTTATCGCCAGGTAATGCTTTCGTGTATTTCACACATGGCACCGCCGACCAATTCCATTCTATCTGGACTGCTGTTTATGATATTTCTATGAATACCGTTAGTGGACGTGTCTTACGTTGAACTGTCGTATTGATTCGAGCGATTAGAATTCATGGCAACTTACAACTTTGCACGAATCCCTTGAGATCGGCGTCATGGTCCTTCGCTCAAATCCCCCTACTTTGGACGGATCCTGACGGACCCGCACTGTGAAAATCTTCTACGGCATCTGCGGCGAGGGGCTCGGCCACAGCGGCCGCTCGCTGGCGCTTATCGAGCGGCTCACCGCCCTCGGTCACGCCGTCACCATCTTCACCTTCGCCGACGCGTATTCGCTGCTCGCCAACAGCGGCCTACGACCGGTTCGCATCGCGGGACTCCGCTGGCGCGAGAATGGACGCGGAGGCGTGTCAACGCTGGGAACGCTGGGCAACTTCGGTCAGTTCCTGCGTGCTCGCCCCCAGGCGCTCGACGCCATTCGCCAGCTCGCGCTCGTGGAGCGGCCCGATTTGTTCATCACCGACTTCGAGCCGCTCACGGCCCTGGCCGCCGCGTCGCTCAAAACTCCCTGCGTGAGCGTCGACAATCAACATCGCTTCTGCCAGCCGCTGGGAAGGAGCTTTCCACTTTCGCTTCAATGTTACGGCCGAATGGCGGGCGCGTTTGTGCGGCGCTGGATCAAAGGCCCGCGAGACTCGATCGTCGCCGTGTTTCACGACTGTCCTCCCAGCCGGCACTTTCGCCGGGTCGACGCCTTCGTCCGCGATCGGATTGCGCGGCTCGAACCCAGCGACGGCGACCACGTGCTGCTCTACGGGCGCGGCGGAATCGGCCTGCGGATGATGGAAATCGCAGCGACCGTCCCGGCTCGCTTCATCGCCTATGGGTGCACAGGTCCCGCCGCCTCAAACATCGAATACAAGCGGGCCAGCTACGACCAGTTCGCCGCCGACCTCGCCTCGTCGCGCGCGGTGATCGCCTCGGCCGGGCACCAACTGATCAGCGAAGCGCGCTACTTCGGCAAACCGCTGCTCGTCGTACCGATGCCCAACCAGCACGAACAAGCGATCAACGCGTATTACGCCCGGCTGGAAGGTCTTGGCGACTTCGTCACGGTCGACCGGCTCAACGCCGAACACATCCAACAAACGCTGCGGCGCCCGACCCTCCGCTCCCGCCCAGGCAACGGCGTCGCCCAAACCCTCGATCTCCTGGGAATCGGCGATGGATGAATCACAACGTAAACGTGTGCGGAGCATCTTTGTCTCCGACGTGCACCTCGGCTGCCGGCATAGCCAGGCCGACCTCTTGCTCTCGTTTCTGAAGGAGCACACATGCGACACGCTGTACTTGGTGGGCGATATTGTCGATGGCTGGAAATTGCATCGCGGCTTTCACTGGAACGACACCTACACGCTGCTCGTCCGCCGCATCTTCGGCATGGTCAAACGCGGCACGGTCGTCCGCTACGTAGCCGGCAACCACGACGAGTTTCTCCGCAACTACATGGACGAGCTGCAAACCGCGCTCACCGGCCACATCGAAATCGCCGACGAGTTTCTGCACCAGACCGCTGACGGCCGGCAGCTCCTGGTGATCCACGGCGACAAGTTCGACGGTGTCTCGATCAACATGCCCTGGCTCGCGCGGTTCGGCGACCGAGCCTACTCCGCCCTGCTGGCCTTCAACACGGCCGTCAATTGGTGCCGCCGCAAACTGGGTCGAAAATACCGCTCCTACAGCCAGATCATGAAGCAGAACGTCAAACGGGCCGTCAGCTACATCCACGGCTTCGAGGAAATGATCGCGCTGCACACCCGCAAGCGCCGCTGCGATGGCGTCGTCTGCGGCCACATCCACACCCCGGCGATCAAAATCCTCGACGGGCTGACCTACTACAATTGCGGCGACTGGGTCGAAAGCTGCACCGCGCTGGTGGAACACGACGACGGCCGCATCGAACTGGTCCGCTACCACGAAACCGTGCACGACCCCGCCGAGCCGCTGGCCGCTTAGTGCATTTTGCAGGTAGTTGCGCCCATCCGCTTCGCAAATCGTCGCTCACTTGATCTCATAAAGCCGGCGATGGCATCGCCGGTCTTATGGCGACTCGGCACACCGACCAGAAAGCCGCATTAGTACGCCGTCACCGGTGATCGCGGCGCATCTGAATCAGCTCGACGAGCAGATCGTCGGCCGTTTCAAACACGCTGGCATTGGCCATGAATTGATCCGCCGCGAGGATCATTTGCACCAGCTCCTCGCCGACGTCGGTGTTCGAGAGCTCCACGACCCCGCTTGCGGCGTCACCGCCGCCGTCACTCGTCGAGACGACAAGGGGGCCTGCCGAGTTGTCGGTGACGAAACCGGCCACTTGCACACCTTGCCCGGCGGTCTCGGTAACAAATACGGGATGCACGGCCTTGTACCGGTTGGTCAGCGAGTTGGCCATGTTCAGACTCACCGCGTCCACCGCGGCCGCAGCGGCCGACATCCCGCTATGGGCCGACTGAAGTACCGATGCCAACGACATAGACGATATTCCGAGCGTGACGAGAAGAGGGCGATCCGTACAGAAAAAGCCTAGCATGGCTAGCTAGCCAATGTCGGGCGTTTACAGCCATTGGGCTCGAACCGGCTGCAATACGGGCGAGAATGGCTGCTTACTCCGACGCGGTTATGAAACTGGTCCCAAAAATCCGCAGCGCCTGCTGCTCGAACGCAACTACGGTCACTCCCACCGGTGAGAATTCGCCACGTCAAAGTCCCAGTCCTTGGGCCAGCGTGGCGAAGTCAAAACCCGCACCGCAACCGACGCCGGCCTCCCCGCCGAAGCCGTCGACGAGGAGCGTCAGAGGCGGATGCCCCGCGCCGCCTTGGCCTATCTGAAATCCCACGGCCTGCTCGACTACCCAGCCCGCTTCGACGTGATCGCCCTCCTCTGGCCCGAAGCCGCCCGCGAGCCACAGGTCGAACACATCCAAAACGCCTTCCCCGCCACCGGCCGCGGCCAATTCTTCAATTGAACTCCATCCATTCGCATCCCACACCATTTAGCCCCGGGTGATTCGACGGTTCCACCGTCGAACGCCCGGGCCTACTCCCCCAATCACAATGCGAATACACTCCTCAACGAAACATGCACGCTGAGATACCGAGGCCCGCCCCCAGCCGCGAAGCGGCGACATTGCCGTCGAGTGGCGATTATGCACACTTTGCCGGGTGAGTAGCCTAATCGACAAAGGACACGCCCACCTTACGCGGATGCACACGGAATCCACTCTCGCCAGCGGTCGTAGGTCGCGTAGAGCCGTGTCACAAATTGCGATATGATGGCGCTTTGACTTGTAAGACGAGTTTAGAAACCCTTGTGTCGAAAGCGTCGCCGCCGAAACACCTTAGGGCAATTCGTACAGAATAACCGACCAAACTTGGATGGTGTGGCGAGCCGCGCTGCCCACTGGGTGTTAGAATTGGCACCTGTGCCAAACTGGAGCATTTCCAGACCCAATCGACTTGGGAAACGTTATGTAGATTGTGCTCAGGGACGGGTGGTCACATCGCGACTTCGATTTAGCGGTTCGACGCTGACGGTCGATTTGACTAGGGTGAGCGGCTGCGGCCACTCGACGGGGGACCCTTTCTCACATCGATCCAAAGTCATTCGTCGACAGTCAACAGGACACTCACCGGCACGCGTTCTCCGAAATCGGTATGCCAAGATGCCACGATGGTTCTCTACAATTGCGCTGGCGATGTGCCTCTCGCTGGTGAGCCGAGTTGAGGCCCTTGAGTTGCTGACCGCAGGCGACTTCGAGGTGACCGGGCTTCCAGAAGTACCTGGTTGGACGCTGGAGGAGTTCGCGACCGGCTCGGCTGATTCGATCAACACTGCCCTCTATCGTCCTAGGATCGGCGGCTCGCCGGGACTTGTCTTGCTGCCATCTGCAGGCGGCGAAGCAGTCGGCCCCAACAACTTGACCAATGCGATTCTCTCTCAGATGGTCCCGGCTGTCCCCGGCGAAGTCTATAGGTTGACTGGAAAATCGGCGTTTGAAGAAAACTATTCTGGCTTTGTGAACACACTCGACGGTGGGCCGTTGGACGGGCAAGCGTCACCTACGACCACTACGTTCGAGATCGCCTTTCTAGATTCCGGCGGGAATGTGCTCGGCACGCCTGTCGCGTTGGATCTCAGGACGGAACAGACCATTCCTGGTTTCCTGGTTGAAAGCACTCTGATGGGGACCGCCCCGGCGAATACCTTCAGTGCTCGGGTAACGGCCGCTGCCAGGGATATGGTCTGGAACGGAGCACCCGACGGTATGGCGCAGTCCGCATTCTTTGATGAGTTTTCGCTGACTGCGGCCAGTGCCCCTGCAGCGGAAATTCTCACCAATCCATTGTTGGACGAGTTGCCGGCTGCGATTGACTACTGGGACGTCACTTCTGACCCGCCCTCGCAGGGCGATGCCCTCCAGACATCGTCTTTCGCGAACCACACGCCGGGGGGCTCCCAGGGAATCTGGCTGAAATCGTGCCTCGAATTCGCACCCTTCTTTGCGTCTACGCCCGTGGACGGGCTGTTGTCCAAACCATCGATGCGGTGCCTCGCGCGTCCTACACATTTTCCGGTTGGTCGAAATTCGAACCAAACTACTCCGGCGGTGTGGATACGATTGATGCGTCGAGTGGAGGACTCCTCGCCGGTCAGGCCTCGCCAACCCAGACGTTGATGACTCTCGATTTCCTAAACTCCAACGGCGAAGTGATCAGCGGTAAGACCATTGACCTCAAGGCCGAGGCGCCGCTGCGTCGCCGGTGGGCCGAACGACCAGCGATGCGGCCCCGCCTCCGATGGCTGGGTGCAACACTCGTTCGAGTTTGTCGCGCCGGCCAACACGGTAAGTGCCCAGCTCACGGCGGGAATGATCGACGGCGTCAACAACGTGGACCCGTCGCAGTCCGCCTTTCTCGACGACTTTTCACTCACCGGGGTCGTCGCTCCGGCTCCCGTCGGACCGATTGCCTACGAGGGATTCGACTACTCGCCCGGCACGGACTTGTTGGGTCAGAATGGCGGAAGTGGCTTTGCCGGCCCGTGGTCGGTGGGCGGCCTTAACGCGACGATTCATGACAACTACGAAGTGGCGTCCGGGTCGCTCGATTCGACGGACCGCCGGTCGAAGGCAACCGTGTGGCGACAGCCCCGATCGCTGGCACAATCGCCGGCCTGAGACGCGCTGAGCGAGCCGCTCGCCGCCGCCTGGCACGACGCGGTACATCAGCTTTGTCGTGCGACCCGAGGGGGCTTTGAACGAAGGGCAATTCAACGGCTTTTTCGGACTCTATCTCAACGCGTCGACAACGAGTGATTTGTTCATTGGCAAGGCGGGTGGAGGCACACTCGACGAATTCGTGTTGGAGTCTCGTGGCGGTTTGCTGCAGCGCCACTCTGACGCCACGACAACCGTTGGCGAAGAATACGTCCTCGTCGTACGCGCTGATTTCTTCGCCGGCAACGACCGGTTCACGCTGTATGTTGATCCATCGGCAGGCGACGTCGAGCCGCTGGAGGGCACCATCAAATTCGACAGCGACGTTGGCACGGTAAACGGGCTGACGATCTACTCGACCGGTGCTTTCTCGATCGACGAGATTCGTATCGGCTACAGCTTTGCTGAGGTGGTGCCAGTCTTTCTGCTTGGCGACTACAACGAGAACGGCGTCGTCGACGCCGCCGATTACACGGTGTGGTGCGACAAGCTGGGCAGCCCCGATGCGCTACCCAACGACGACACGGCGGGCGTTGGGCCCGACGACTACGACCGCTGGATTACTCACTTCGGCGAATACTACCGGCAGCGGCGTGGGTACTGGTTCGAATGCAGTGGTACCTGAGCCGGCGGCGGGGATTATGCTGCTCATTGGGATGGCGATCGTGCGGACGCTCGTCTCAAGATCCGTCCGGCCATGAGGTGCGCTGACAACCGACAATGTTTCGGGCTGGAGCCCGCTATGAAATTCTTGGCTGTACTGTGTGAAGGTCGATCCGACCTGGGTCACTTATGTGGGTTAACCCCCCATGACGCGGCGATTTTGGAGCACACCGGTCGCCCCAGCGGAGACGTCATCGATCGATCGTGCGTCGGCATGGCTCGCCAGCAGGGACGAAAAAGTCCGGCCAATTGGACTAGTTGACAAATGTATCCTAGTCCGGTACGATCGGGGGTCGAGGAAAGCCGTCAGTATTCAGCCATCAGCCGTCAGTTTGGCGGATGGCCGCGTTCACGCTGGGCCGGTAAGGCCCAACGCGGGACGCGCGAATTTTGGAACCAACGTGAAAGCGCGATTTTTAAGGAGTTTTGGCACATGCAGCAACGAGAAGTTGCTCGATTTGCAGGGCCAAACGCCGGGCGGGCGTGCCGAAAATATGCGTTTTTTGGAACAGGGAATCGAGTCTACAAACATGTTCCAAAAATCCAAAA
This sequence comes from uncultured Planctomycetota bacterium, assembly GCA_963808175.1. Taxonomy (GTDB): domain Bacteria; phylum Planctomycetota; class Planctomycetia; order Pirellulales; family Lacipirellulaceae; genus DASYDU01. Next base: position 19,365 of record CAWEEU010000004.1, read on the forward strand.
ATCCAGTTGCGAACCCTGCCCAGGAATCCCCACACCTGCACCCTCAAAAAACCTGTCGCCTTCGGCAAATCGTGACGCCTTCGAGAAAAACAAGGACTTTTTGATGTCGCCAACGGCCTTGTTGACTAATTCCACTCGAACTGAGGCAGCCCGAGGTGGGTGAAACGGTTTAGGATTTTGCATCTCAGACGGGCTTCGGCCTGTTGGTTTTCGAGAATCCTGTTTTTCACATTTCCTCCGAAACAACACTTCATGCGATACATGGCGGTTTCCGCCAGGCTGCGTCGATGATATCCCACGTCTTCCTTCCACCGTTTCCGACCAACTCGGCGAATCTCGCGGATTGCTTCGTCATGCTCAACTCTCAAAGGCGGCTGGCTCGAGTTGCCGCGTTGCTTGATTTTGGCATTGCGACGCGGAGGAATGATCGGCTCTATCTCGTCGGCGCCGAGCGTTTCGTACACTTTCCACTGATCATAGGCCCCATCGCCGGCAAACGGTTTCGATGGGCGAATCAATCTGCTCCAGTAATTATTTCACTCGGTCCTTGCGTCGTGCCCAAAACTTTCGTCAGCACTTCCGCTTCGATCTCCTGCGTATCCGGGTTCACGGCCAAGTGCAACTTCCGCCACGTGCGTCGTTTGCTCACACCGTGCTTGCGAGTTTTCCATTCGCCTTCGCCAAACACCTTCAAGCCGGTGCTGTCGACGACCACGTCGATCGGTCCCTGGCGGTCCGCAACGTCCAAGGCGATTTCCAGCTTGGCCGCCCGTTTGGCCAGAGACGTGAAGTCGGGAATCGCCACGTCCACCTGCATCAACTGTGCCAGCGGATCCGCCCCAAACCTTCGGTCTGCCGATAGGGAAGCCGAAACAACTCCCGCAACATCAGCAGGCTTTCAACGGCCGTATCGCTGTAAACAAACGGGTGCCCGACCTTCGTGGCCTCGTTGGTATGTTCCCACGCGTCGATCACGTCGTCGCTAAACCAGAACGTAATCGAGCCCCGCTGCACCAGCGACTCGTTATATTTTCTCCAATTGGTAATCTTGTAGCTCGTTTTCGCCTTGGCAACCATTCACTCGTTCCTTCAGTGTGAGGGGGAATCCATTTCTCCCCCTGATTTACGAACTGAACATGCGAATAGTTCGACAAGGCCGTCGCCAACTGTCACCTTCGCTGTGCCCGCCTTGGCAACGTGTCCCCTTGGCGATCGTGGTGACCTCGGCGGTTTTGTATCCGCTCGCCCAACCCCCTGCGGCCTCCATTCACGCAGGCTCGACATCCTACTTGCTCTCTCCGTGTCCTCGGTGATCTCAGTGGCTCCTGCCTTGTTCACTCAACGCTCAACGCTCAACCCTCAACTTTCCCGCCATTTCCCCAGGGGCTGCCTCACCCGCCGCCATCCCGCTAGAATGAAGCTAGCAGTTGGAAACCAGGCGCGGTTCTCCTCGGCGGACTCAGTACCAGGAAGGTAAACTTGTTCATGGCCAAGCACATCTTCGTCACCGGCGGCGTCGTCAGCTCTCTCGGCAAGGGTCTCACCAGCGCGTCGATCGGCATGCTGCTCGAAAAACGCGGCCTCTCGGTGCGGATGCAGAAGCTCGATCCGTACATCAACGTCGACCCCGGCACGATGAGCCCCTACCAGCACGGCGAGGTCTACGTGCTCGACGATGGCAGCGAAACCGACCTCGACCTCGGCCACTACGAACGGTTCACCAACGGCCCCCTCTCCCGCGACTCGAACTACACCACCGGCCAGATCTACCAGTCGGTGATCAACAAGGAGCGGCGCGGCGAGTTCCTGGGCAAGACGGTCCAGGTCATCCCGCACATCACCAACGAGATCAAGAGCGTGATCGCCAAGCTGGCCGACGCACACGGGAGATAGCCACGGCGAGCCGGTCGACGTCGTGATCACCGAGATCGGCGGCACGGTCGGCGACATCGAGAGCCTGCCGTTTCTCGAGGCGATCCGCCAGTTCGCCCTCGACGTCGGCAAGCAGAACTGCCTCTACATCCACCTGACGCTCGTGCCGTATCTCAAGGCGGCCAAGGAGCTCAAGACCAAGCCGACCCAGCACTCGGTCGGCCAGCTCCGCGAGATCGGCATCCAGCCCGACATCCTCGTCTGCCGCACCGAGCATTCGCTCAGCCGCGAGGACCGCGAAAAGATCGCCCTGTTCTGCAACATGTCGATCGACGCCGTGATCGAAGAGAAGGACAAGGATTTTTCGATCTACGAGGTGCCGCTGAGCCTGGTCGACAACAAGATCGACAAGCTGATCGTCGACCGGCTCGGCCTCAAGACGGCCGAGCCCGACCTGGAGGATTGGCGCGAGCTGCTGCGGCGGCTGCGGAATCCCGAGCACGAAATCAGCATCGCGATGGTCGGCAAATACGCCGAGCACCGCGACGCCTACAAGTCGATCTACGAAGTCGCTGGACCACGCCGGCATCGCCCATCGCGCCCAGGTTCGCGTCGGCCGCATCCGCAGCGAGGACATCGAAGCGGAAGGCCCGGAGCGGCTGCTCTCCGGCTACAACGGCCTGCTGGTGCCCGGCGGGTTCGGCGAGCGCGGCATCGAGGGCAAAGTGGCCGCGATCCGCTATGCCCGCACCAAGGGCATCCCGTTCTTCGGCATTTGCCTCGGCATGCAATGCGCCGTGATCGAGTTCGCCCGCGACGTGTGCAATCTCGCCGGCGCCCACTCGACCGAGTTCGACAAGGATGCCGAGCACCCGGTGATCTGCCTGCTTGGACGAGCAGAAGTCGATCACCGACAAGGGCGGCACGATGCGGCTCGGGGCCCAGCCGACGCGGCTCGAACCCGGCACGCTCGCCGCCCGCTGCTACGGCAAGACCGAGATTTCCGAGCGGCATCGCCACCGCTACGAATTCAACAACGTGTATCGCCAGCAGTTCGCCGCCCACGGCATGAAGATTTCCGGCACCAGCCCCGACGGCTCGCTGGTCGAGGTGGTCGAGCTGCCGGAGCATCCGTGGTTCCTGGCGGTGCAGTATCACCCGGAGTTCAAGTCGAAGCCGACCTCGCCGCAGCCGCTGTTCGCCGGCTTCGTCGGAGCGGCCGTCGCCCACAGCCACGGCAAAGCGGCCGCACGGTCCCCGCCACCGCGACGACGCAGCGGGCCAGTCGCCGCAACGCCGACTGCGCCTCGGTGCCGCCACGACGTGCGACTCATGCCGCTAGACATCACAAGAAACCATGGCCGAAGAAAAGAAGATCATCATCGACGAAGACTGGAAGTCGCAGGTGCAGGCCGAGAAGGAGGCGGCCGACAGCGGCCCGCCCCGCACCAGCGGCCGAAACGCCGGCAAGCGCGAAGCCCAAAGCAGCCGGCGACATGCCGATGCCGCCCGCGTCGCTCGAGATGCTGGTCACGACGCTCGCCACCGAAGCGATGATGGCGCTCGGCCAGATGCCCCATCCGCAAACCGGCGAAGGCCGTCTTCCAGCCCAGCAGGCGAAGTACCTGATCGACACGATCGACGTGCTCTGCGAGAAGACCAAGGGCAACGTGACGGCCGAAGAGACCGAGCTGATGGATCAACTGCTCCACCAACTGCGGATGGCCTACGTGGAGCTGACCGCGGCGCCCAAGCCGGCGCTGAGCGCAAAGACGCTGTTAGACTCGTCGAGCTGCTGGCGAAGAGCTAACAGCAAAAAACGCCATGCCCAGTTGGACGACTCCCCGGCATCCCCAGCCGGGAGAGCCTTGCGAACGTGACTTGCATTTCCCCGCCGGGTGACAACGGCCGGGTTATCACGTGTCAATGGTCCTAACTGGGCATGGCTGCGGTCCGAGTGATTCGTGAATGTGCCTGGCGATTTGGGCGACGTGGCCAACACCAACGCTCGCCGTTTAGCTTCGACGCTCAGCCTGAAGCTATCCAACAGTTGCCGAAATGCCGGCATCTCGTCGCCGACGTAGTGACTCCATTTCTCCGGATGCCAAATCTCGACGCAAACCGCCGCGCCGACCACCATCGCTTCGCCGCCCGGCTCGACGCCCAGGAACTCGCGAAATCCTTCCGGCAGGACCAGTCGGCCGCGGCCAGCCAGTTGGACGTCCCGGTGGCGAGTCGAAAGCAGTCGTCCCAGCCGCTGCACTTCCTCCACGCGTCCTTCGAGCCGGCCGGCCTCGATCTTGCTTTCGATCAGCTTCACGCCCGCGTCCAGGCGGGCCTTCCATGGGCCACATTCCACAAGCTCAGGCAGCCGGGCCGCTCCTTGGCCAGAATGCATTCGCCACCCTTCGCGGCGAGCGTCTCGGCCAACTCCGGCGGGATCGACAGGCGATACCGCGGGTCGAGCGTGCGGGTCGATTCTCCAAGGATCAAGCGAGCCATGGCCGCCGAGGCTGGGGGTCAAAGGACGGCCAGGGGAATGGCCATCCTCGGCTGCTGCTGTCATCCTTGTTGCTAAATGGGTTAATTCCCCGAACACAATCGAAATTATTCACATATTTGGGTCGTGTTTCCCACATCAGCGATCGCGATTCTAGCCGCTTTTCTGCCGCTTGCAACCGTCACCGTCAATTTCAGGTTTTCGAGATGCCCGATCCCGGCTGCTATCAACTGGCCGACTGCCGCTATTTGCCGTCCCGATTTCTTCAATCCCGCGTGGCGTTCTGCCGAGTTTTTTTGTATTGAATTTCTGCCGACGCGGATCATGCGGTGTGGGGACTATGAGTTCCGGTGCAGCAAGTGCATGCGGCGTCGGCAGAGCCGGCTGGTTGGCGGATTCGACCCAGAATCTTCTCCCTTGGGGTGGGCATATCGTGCGTTTCAGCGGCAGCGCGACGACCGGATCGTGATTACCGGCATCGGCATCGTGACGGCCGTCGGCGGCAATCGTGAAGCGGTTTGGCGGGCGATGCAGGTGGGCAAGAGCGGCATCGGCCGGCTGACGGGCGTCCCGGGCATCCCCGACGACCTGCTGCTCGGCGCGACGGTCGACGTCGAAACCGATTTCCCGGCCAACTGAAGAACATTCCCCTACTCGCCAAACCGCCGCCGAAGCGCTGGCCGACAGCGGCATCGACTTGGATGAGGTCGACCGCGATCGCTTCGGCTGCTCGATCGGCGCCCACATGGGCGACGACGATTACGTCGCCGAACGGCTCGGCCGGCACGATCTGATTCCGGCGGGCAAGCATCCCTGGTTGAACAGTGGCTGCCGAACACTTCGTGTGCAACCGTGGCCAGGGAGCACGACCTGCGCGGCCCGCGGCTGAGCAACTCGACGGCCTGCGCCAGCGGCACGATCGCGATTTTGAAGGCGGTCCGGGCGATCCGCGACGACCAGTGCGACATCGCGTTGGCCGGCAGTTCGGAAGCGATTCACCCGCTGTTTGCCGCGGGGTTCTACAGCATGGGCGTGCTGGCCAAGCACGACGACCCGGCGCAGGCCTCGCGGCCGTTTGACGCCGATCGCAACGGCTTTGTGATGGGCGAAGGGGCGGCCATGCTCGTCGTCGAACGGCTCAGCCACGCCCGCCAGCGCGGCGCGTCGATCTACGCGGAGATCCTCGGCGGGCGGATGCTCAGCGACGGCCGCCACGTGACTAGTCTCGACGCCGGCAGCGACACGCTTGTCGAGCTGATCGACGGCGCGCTCCGCACGAGCGGCCTCACGCCGCACGATATTTCCTACGTCAACGCCCACGGCACGGGCACCAAGCAGAACGACGTGATGGAAACCCACGGCATCCGCCGGGCGCTGGGCCGGGCGGCCGACTCGATTTGCGTCAGCGCCAACAAGTCGATGCTGGGCCACCTGGTGAACGCCTCGGGCAGCGTCGAGCTGGCGCTGACGGCGCTGGCGCTGCGCGACGGCTTCGCCCCGCCGACGCTGAATCTCACGAACCCGGACCCGGAGTGCGACCTCGACTGCGTGCCGCTGGTGGGCCGCGCCGGCCGTTCGAGCACGCGATCAAGCTCTCGATCGCCTTCGGCGGCCACCTGGCCGCGATCGTCCTCCGCCGCTGGGACGGTGCCGAAGCCCGCTCCCGCCCTGCCCGTCTGTTCCTCATCCTTACATTCTTTTTTTTGAATTGTTCAATCGCTTCGCCGCGCCGCCTAAGCCAAACGGTCCGACGCTCTTCTATTCCCCGATCTGCCGCTTCCGCCGCAGGAGGTGGTGGTAGTGCTGGGCAAATCGGTGCGCTTCATCGCGGACGTATTGCAGCAGCCGCAGCGAATAGGAGCGGCGGCTCAGTCGTAGCGGCTCGTCGCGGCCGGCACGTAGAGCAGCTCTTCCTGCTTGGCGATCGAGATCACGGTCGGCGGCTTGATGCCCAGCAGCTCAAACGCTTCGAGCCCTTTGCGGAGCTGGCCGATGCCGCCGTCGATCAAGAGGATGTCGGGGAATACGTCGCCGTCGTCGCGGAGCTTGCGGAACGGCGGGCGACCACTTCGCGGATGCTGGCGTAGTCGTCGATGCCTTCGACGTCGCGGATGCGGAAGCGGCGATAGCCGGGCTTGAACGGCAGGCCGTCGAGGAATTGCACCAGGCTGGCGACCGTTTCGTTGCCGCCGAGATGGGCGATGTCGACGCCCTCGATATTCCGCGGCTTCTCTTCGAGCTTCAGGATTTTCTGCAGGCCGGCGAGTCCCTTGTTCGGATCGATGTAGAACACCTCGGGCTGCTCGTGCTTGTCGATCTCGCCGCGATCGCGGAGGCTTTCGAGCATCTCGATCTCGTCGCGGAGCCGGGCCGCCTTCTCGAACTTCAGTTCCTTCGATGCCGCCTGCATGTCGGCCCGCATCTCCGCGAACAGCTGCTTGCGGTTGCCTTCCAGAAACAGCTTCAACCGCTGGATGTCCTTGCGGTACTCTTCCTTCGAGATCCGCAGGTTGATGGCGCGGTGCATTGATTGATCGACGCCAGCAGACACGGCCGGAACCAGCGCCAGCGCTCATCATCGGCCTCGATGTCGAGCGGGCAGGTGCGAAACTTGAACACCCGCTGCAGGATCTGCATCGCCCCGCGGAGACTGCCGGCGCTGGCGAACGGGCCATAGAGCTTCACGCCGCTGGTGCGCGGCTCGCGGGTGACTTCGACGCGCGGAAAATCTTCGTGGGTCGTGATCTGCAGGTAGGGAAACGTCTTGTCGTCGCGGAGGTCGCGGTTGAATTTGGGCTGGATGTCCTTGATCACCGCGCTTCCAACAGCAGCGCGTCGACCTCGCTCTCCGCCTCCAGGAAATCGACGTCGTAAGCCTCCTGGACGAGCTGGGTGGTCCGGCGATCGTCGGCGGCGGCCTGGAGGAAATAGCTGCCGGCCCGCGACCGCAAGTTGCTGGCCTTGCCGATGTAGATCACGCGGCCGGCCTGGTCCTGAAAGAGGTAGACGCCCGGCGCCGCGGGAAATTTGCTCCGCACCTTCTCCCCGGCGCGGGCAAAAAACTCCGCCTGAGTCTTCGGCAAGCATCGGGCGGCGATCTTCACAGGACGGAGTTCTCGTCGGGCATGGATTGTTCGCGCTGGTGGCGCATACCAATCATAGCGGCCAACTCGCATAAAAACCCTCGGGCAATCTCGCCCGAGGGTTTGCTGACTTTCGCTGCACAGTCGCCCCGGCCCGTGTAAGGGGGTCCAGTTGCGGAGTCCTCCTCAGATCGGGTGATCAGGGCCCGCATCGCAATCGGCTCGATGTCGTCCGAGATGAAGTGCACTCCCGTCGGCAAATACGGCAACTGCCCCTCCCGGATGAAACCAAAGATTTCATCGTTCGGCCCACAGTTGTTCGTCGACCACTTGCAGTCCTCCGGCCCACCTTCCGGGGTGCTGTTGTTGTTGATCACGCTCTTGACTGCTCCCGCGACCGAATTGGCGGTCCGGATACGCCGTTGCCGGTGTCCGGCTCGGCCCAGCGATTGATCGCTCGTTTGCCGCTCGGCGTCTTAGCGTCATCGGCAATATTGTCGACGAGGGTACTTCGAAAGGGTGAACGGCTCGATCGTTTCGAAGTTCCGTCCGGCGTCCTCGGCGATGGCAATCGTCTTGCTCGTGCCGTCAATCACCTTGCTGATATTGACTTGTCCAAGGGCCAGCGCCCCGTCGGCCCGGGAGTTCGTTCGGTCGCCGTCGAGGCGTCGCGGAGGCCGGTCTGGGGTCGATGTCCGTGTAGACGGTCGGCATTAATGGTGGTGCCGTAGCCGCCGGATCGGGCTTGCACAATGAATTCGAAGGACAACGAAAGACGGCGATCAGGGTCTTGGCCGCTAGTTGGTTGTTTGGGTGATCCTTGTCGTTGTAGGGAAACTTGAGATCGAACAAGCCGGTCGCCGCCGTCTCTTCCAAGTAAGGGAGAAGCTGTGTGAACGTCGAATGCATGTCGAAAGCAGTGCTCTCGCTGGGTCCAATTGGTCCCTTCCCCTCCGGATGGCAGCGTCTTTTTCGAGCTGACGTGATTGTGAATCGCGATCCCCAGTTGCCGCATGTTATTGTTGCATTCGGTTCGCGTGCCGCCTCGCGGGCCGCCTGGATCGCCGGCAACAGCAGCGCCACCAGGATGCCGATGATCGCAATCACGACCAATAATTCGACCAGCGTGAAACCCCGATGACGCACTGTTGGCCCGAGCTTTGATCCGCACCTTTCCATCCTCTTAACTCTTTCCAATCGTTCGATGCCGCTCCCCGCCCGTAAGACGGCTCAATTGTTGCGGCGAAGCGAAGATACTATGTGGAACAGAAGAAGAAAAAGTGAGGGACTGTTAAGAATTCGTGAAGCCTAATGCGAAAGCTTTGATCGGTGATTGGCAGGACAGATGGTGGTGAAATTAAGAAGATAGACATTTGGCCGAGTTAGACGCCGGCAAACTTTCGCAGGTCGACTTCGATTGCGTCGAGCCGCTTGTCAAGTTCCGCTTTGGCGGCCTCGAGATTCGCCAATTGCTCGGGCGGCGTGTAGGCGAACATGTAGAACATGATCTTCGGCTCGGTGCCGCTCGGGCGGCAAGCCACATAGTTTCCCTCGTCGACAGATCGAGAATCACCAGGTCGCCCTGCGGCCCAGCGAGCGGCTGCTTGCCGCCGGCGTCCGTCACAAGTTGCCGTTCGTAGTCGCGACTCTACCACATTGTCGCCGCCCAGCTCGGTCGGGGGTGACAGTGAAACGCCTCCATCACTTCTTGCATCCGCGCCATCCCTCGCTGCCCGGCATTTGCACATTGAGCGTCCGCTCGACATGCACGCCATGCTGCCAAAACAGGGAGTCCAGTTTTTCGTGGACCGTCTGTTGGCCTTCACTTGGCAGCGAGCTCGCAAAGCAGCATCGAAGCCAGCGCCCCGTCTTTGTCGCGGGCGTAGGTCCCCGCCATGTAGCCGTGCGATTCCTCCGTTCCGAAAACGAAATACTCCGGGCCGTACTCGTCGATCGCGCCGGCGATCCATTTGAAGCCGACGAGCAAGTCGCCACTGTCCCTACGCCGTAGCTATCGCCGATACGGCGGATCAGCTTTGTCGTGACGAGCGTAATGACGATAAAGTGTGCGGCGTGAGCGGCCCGACTTCTTCCAATTTTCGAGCACGTAGTCGGCCAACAGTCCGCCGATCTGGTTGCCCGTAAGAGTCTGCCACGGCCCCTGTCGGAACGGTGCGCGCCGCGCAACCGATGCGATCGCAATCGGGATCGGTCGCCAGGGCCAGATCTGCTCCGGCTTCTTTTGCTCGCACGATGCGTCGAACACCTTGGGGTTTTCGGGATTCGACACATGCCCCGGCACATTCGGAAAGTCGCCGTCCGGCGTGGCGTTCGGTCCAAACACTTCGACTTCGCCGAAGCCACACTTTCGAGCACCGGGACCACGGCGGACGTACCGACGCCATGCAGCGGCGAGTAAATCACCTTCAAATCCCGCGGGCCGGGCCACGACTGCGTCATCACCGCCTCTTGAAATTTGGATCGACTTCGTCCTGGCAAACGACGATCTTCCCGGCGGCGAGCATCTCGTCGAAGTCGGCCCGCCGGATCTCCTGCGTGTTCATCACGCGCTCGATGATTCCCGCGTCGTGCGGCGGAAGCACTTGGCCGCCGGTCGACCAATAGACTTTCACCGCGTTGTCGCTCGGCGGGTTGTGGCTGGCGGTGACCATGATGCCGCACGAGCATTTTTGTCTCGCACCAGGAACGACAACTCGGGCGTGCTGCGATAGCCTTGCAGGAAGTAGACGGTGAAGCCGGCGGCCGTCATGATCTCGGCACAGAGCCGGGCGAAATGGTCCGACTTGTGCCGAGTGTCGTAGGCGATTCCGCACGACGCTCGCCCCGGGCCGAGCGTCGCCTTCACATAGTCGGCCAGCCCCTGGCGTCTCGCCGATCGTGCGGTCGTTGATCGCGTTCGACCCGATCGGGTACATCTTCCCCGCCGCCCGCCGGTGCCAAACGGAATCACGGTCCAGAACACGTCGTCGAGCACCTGCCACTTGCCGTCGTTGACGTGGGCAGCGACCTCGTCGGCATATTCGGCGTAACGCGGCTCGGTCAGCCAGGCCTTGATGTTCTTTGCAGCAGACCGGTGAGCTTCCCTTCCACACGGCCTGGTCGACGAGCGGGAGCAGGTTGGCCGAGTTCTTGAACTGGGCATGATGGGATCGTGGTCGTTCAATCGCAATGGATGGCCTGTCTTGCGGTGGTCTAAGCCCAACGTATCACACAACTTCCGCGGGGCGAGCCAGCCCCGGTTTCCGGTACAATCAACGGCATGAAGAGACTCGAGGTTGAAAGTTTTGGAAGTGCGGATTTGCGTCTCCGCCCTCGTGCCACGGCAGTACCGCTCGGCGGCAAAGAGGCTCGCCCCCGAGTGGTCGCGCAAGACGTGCTCGACGCGTTCTTCGACGACGCCCGCGACACTTTCGGGCCCCCGTCCAAATTATGAAGAGCGTGCTGCATCCCAGAACAGGCAGCACGGCGACACTCAACGCCATCGCGAATCAAATCGGATCGCCCTGGTCCAAGGTTGTCGCTGCCGAGACGCTCGAGTCGGAAGTGAAGCGACTGAGCCAGTCGATGGCCGTCAGCGTCACGTCGGCCAGCCGGTTCAAAGGGGGCGGGAACAAGGCGGCCTGCCGGTCGCTCAGCGAACTGGCCGTGCTGTTTGCGGTGACGGCCGAGTACGGTGGCAATGCGCGTTGGCAAGACGCGGCTGCGGGCCTGCGTGACGCATTTCGCGAGCCGGGCGACGCCAAGAGCGGCACCGACGAATGGCTCCGCGAAGCGACGGCCTGTCGAGAGGAGCTGGCCGATCTGGTCCGCGGCAATCGGCCGCAGGTCGCAAAGGCAGAAGCTGCCGTGGCCGATTGGTCGCAAGTTGCCGCCCGGCCGCCGATCATGCAGCGGATCAACGTCTCCCATCAGGAACGACTCACCAAGTGGCTGGCCGACCCGGCCGCGTTCCGCCGCAATCAAAGCGACGTGGCGCACGAGGCCCAGATCGTGGCGATGCTGGCCGAGGTGATTCACCGCGAGGCGTTCGAGTTTTCGGACGACGACACGTACGTCGGCTACGCGCACGATCTGGAGCAGGCGGAGAGCGACGTGAGCAAGGCCGCGGCGACCGGCAACTATGAACAAGCGCGGGAAGCGATCGGCCGAGCAACAAACGCTTGCGCGAATTGCCACGATGGCTACCGCGGGTGATCCACGCAGGGCCCGTGAATGCGCGTCAACTCCTGAGCCGCGAGACCATGTTGGTCGCCGATGCAGAATCGATCCCTTTGAGAGACGACATCAGTGCTTCGCGATGCGGGGCGCAATCCAGGGCCACTTCCCGCAACACCTTGTCCGCGAGCACGAGTTCACACAGCGAATGCGTGAAGTCCCGCATTCCCTCCTGGCGGCACTGATTCAACACGGCCGGCAGATCTTCGTCTTCTTCATGGAGAATCTTGTCCTTTGCCACCGAGTTGGACAACAAGACCTCGGTGGCCGGGAAACGCGAACCCTCCTTGACGCCGGGTATCAGCCGCTGACACATGATCGCCCGCAGGCTATTGGCCAGCGACGAGCGGATGAACGCGTGCTCGGTGCGGTCGAAGAACTCGAGAATCCGCGAGAAGGTCAGCTGGACGTCGGCACAATGGAGCGAGCCCATGACCAGGTGGCCGGTCTCGGCGGCCTGGATCGCGGCGAGCATCGTCTCCCGGTCCCTCATCTCGCCGATCAGGATACAATCCGGGTCCTGCCGCACGACGGCTCGCAGCACATCCGGAAACGTCGGCACGTCGAGCCCGATCTCGCGCTGCGAGATGATGCATTTCTTGCCGTGGAAGCGGAACTCGATCGGGTCCTCGACCGTGATGACGTGCATGCTGCGATGGTTGTTGATGTACTCGATCATCGCCGCGAGCGTCGAGCTCTTGCCGGAGCCGGTCACGCCGCATACCAGAATCAGTCCTTCCGACGTATCATTGATCATCTTGCGATAGATTTCCGGCAGATTCAGGTCGTCGAAGTCGAGTATCTTCGACTGCACCCGCCGCACCGCCACGTGCAATTCGCCCATCGAGCGAAAGATGTTCACGCGGTAGCGATCGCCGTCGTCATCGGCGGCCGAGAAATCGAGTGAACCGCGGGTTTCAAAATCGATCCAGCGATTGCTCGGCACCAGCGGGCGGACCATGTCGGTCATGTGTCCGGTATCCGCGATGGGCGGCAGCTGCAACTGGCGGAGATAGCCACCGATCCGCACGTAAGGCGGATAGCCGACCTTCAAGTGCAAGTCGGACGCCCCGTGCTTGCCGAGGAACGACAGTAACCGTTTCATCTCCGCCGCCGGAGGGAGCGGATTTTCCATGAGAAGAGACCCCGAGAAACCAGGCATTTCAGGTAACGTCTATCGTAACACAGCCCGTCGAGACGTGCCAAAAAGCGATCTGGCCGGCTATTATCCCGATATAATGTGCCGATGCCGCCCACCATTGGAGCAAATCCGCACGTATTCGAAGCGGTTTTCGCCTCACGGAACTCTGTCGTCTTCTCTTAGGCAAGCAGTGTGCCGATGGCGGAGTGATTCGCGGCACTCAGTTGCTGGCCAATCTTATGTCCCGCTCGTCGGACGAACGTAGTCTATCGTCCGGGCGAATGACGACTTTCACACTCGTCCATTTCAATCGTACCAATATTCGTCCACAGCTTCTTCGTCGTCCTCGTCTTCCTCGAAGCCTGGCACACCGAATTCGCTCAAGCACTCCGGCGACCGCGCCACGATCTTGGCGATCGCGTCAATGAGCTTTGCCTTTGGCTGGTCGAACAGTTCGGCCAGCCACTGATCGAGGTCGAAGAAGCTGGCCGGATTTACCTCCCACGTTTCGCGCAAAGCATAGACGTGTTTGCACGGCTGCCAATCCGACGGACACGTACAACAGCCGGTCGGCATCTTGCCCTTCCTTGTCGTGCTAACCTCGGTGCGATAGACGCCGTAGTTGCCCAGGATGCGGGCGGACACTTGCTTTCCTGTTCGCAAGCGATGCGTCATCATCGGACTATCGACGTACTCGGCGATCCGCTGTTCCGGTGTGGGCTTCTGTCGGGCAGCTTTCTTCCGTTTGGCCATCGCGGGCTCCTTGCGCATCGTTTTGCGGCTGGCCGGATTCGGAAACGAAGTTTCGATTTCCGGCTCCCCAGCTGAAATTGCTGGCAGCGGATACCTGACAATATAGCCGCGTCGACGACGCTCCAAAGGCCAATGGGAAGTGTTGCTAAAGCCAGGCGCCGGGGGCGACTGTCCAAGGCCCGCCCGACGCCGGCGGCCGCGGTTCGTCCGCCGCGAAGCCGCCCAAGTTTCCGCGGATTTCCGCCGATTTTCCCGAATTCCAGGATTTTTCGGAATTTGCCCCGAACCGGCCTGCCGAACAAGATGTCCTAGCGGCGTCGGCGGGCCCGGCAAGCCCTCCGGCAGCGATTGGGGTGCTTCGCTTGACACCCCCCAAAAAGCATGGGAAGCTTAATTAGCTCGGGCATTTTGCCCGGCAGACATTTGACCGTTCTTTCACCTTGAGCCGCGCAACACCGCGCAGCGAGGCGACAATGGCTACCAATTACATCCAAAACGCGATTACGGCCGCCAACTTGATTGGCAACGGCCTCGTAAACGCCGCGGGTGGTTGGCTGGCCGCCGCCTTGCGCGCCGCCTCCGTTTCGGAAGCATTCGAGTCGTGCGGCCTCTTTGTGTCCCGCGGGTATTGGCGTGCGCTAAGTCTTAAGCGCATGCCGGCCACGATGACGCCAAACATGGCGACGTGTTGGATTACCGACCGTCGCCACCAGCGCCACCAGCGCTGGATGTCGGGCGTCGTCGTCGACCCCGGCACAGTCGGCGTTTGCTGATTGGAACCGCGGCTAGCACCAGCCGCCTGATCCAACAGAAAACACCAATCGCCGACTGAGCGAGCCCCGCAGGCGCGTCGCCTTGCTTTCACGCGCCACGATTCGGGCCTCGCGTTGCCAGGTCTTCCGCCGACCGGAATGTCCGTCCGATCCCCGTTTGCCATGAGCCCCATCGAAACTAAATCACCTATCGCACGACCCCCAAGGAAGTCCAAACGCGTGCTTTAACCGAGAAGGAATCGAGTCATGATCGCCGCCGTCAAATTTGCTGAAATCGAACCGGAGGAACTCGAAGAGTTCGAATACGGAAGCGCCCCGCTGGAATCGCTGGTCGAATGGGCCCAACAGGGCGACCGCGCCGCGTTTGGCGAACTGGCCAAGCGGTTCGAAGGCATGGTCTTCGCGATCGCACTGCGCCGGCTCGGCAACCACAGCGAGGCGCAAGAGCTGTGCCAGGAAGTGCTGGTCAAGGCGATGCAAAAGATTCACCAGCTCGAAGTGCCGGCCGCGTTCGGTGGTTGGTTGCGCTCGATCACCGTGCGGATGGCGATCAATCGCCGGGTCCGCCGAGCGCCGCTGATCGCCACCGAACCGCAAACGCTCGAAGCCACGCTGACCGAGTCGCGGACCCCGCTCGACGCGGCGTTGGCGAACGAGCGGGCGGCCGAGGTCCGAGGCGGCCTGGCGCGGCTGGGCGAATTGGATCGGCACACGCTCGAGGCGTTCTATTTCCACGGCAAGTCGCTGGCGGAGATGAGCAAGTCGTTCCGGGCGCCGGTCGGCACAATCAAGCGCCGGCTGCACGTCGCGCGGAAGCGGCTGGCAGAGCACCTCGAACCGGCCGCGGCCGTGTGACGCGAATGAGTGAAACTTACCGCTGACGACAGTCTCTCCACTGTCTTGTGTCCAGGGTTCGCTCGGGTGGACGGTCCATCCGGGCGAACCCTTCTCCTTTGCAGCCGCTGGGCCCATTCGCGACGGCAGCGTGCCGAATCGCACATTCTCGCTCGCCGGGGCTGCGCAGAATGCGCCAGTCGGCGCAGTCTTTCTTTCGGCACATAAGGTGCACACTTTAAGCCGTTAGGATCAGCGCAACAGCCGTGTTGGTAGCTGCACCGCGCGTGTTGAGAGCGGATGCTGTCCGCTGAGGAGGTCTTCGCCATGAATACGATTCGAATGCGAATTGCGCTAAGGCTGGGGATCGTGTTGGGATTGGGGGCGTACTGGTCGGATGCTCGGGCGGATACGAGGGCTTCACGTTGCCGCCGGGCGACGCGGCGCGGGGCCAGGCGGATTTTGTCAAGTTTCGTTGTTACGACTGCCACCGCGTGGCAGGCGTTGAGTTGCCGGTGGCCGAAGAGCCGAACCAGGCGATGGTCGAGCTGGGTGGAAAGGTCACTAACTTGCGAACCTACGACGACCTGGTGACGGCGATCATCAATCCCTCGCACCGGCTGGCGCAAGGCTATGCGCCGGAGCTGGTAGCCAAAGATGGGCAGTCGCGGATGACCGTCTATAACGACGTGATGACAGTCTCGCAGCTGACCGACCTCGTGACGTTCCTCCAGGGACGCTACGAGCTGGTTACGCCCGAATCCACCAGATACCCGATGTACTACGGGCCCTGACCACGCCGTCAGGGCCCACGGACGCCGCAAGAGAATTTCATACCGTTACTGGATTTCATCTTGCCCTCGGCTGTCGCAGATCGGCTACAATGCCCTTTCTGGGGCATTCTGAAATCCGAGGGACGCGCCCGCCGCAGGTGCTGCTTCGCTAGCGCGAACTCCAACGCGAAGTCGATTGGGTTCATGCGGAATGCAAGTAAGGTAACATTCGGTGAACCGACACATGAGGCCGCGAAACGTGGATTTAACTGCTGGCCCCATGCTTCTATCGCGTTGCAATCCTTTCCGCATGAGGAACGTTTTGGCTTGGCTGGTGGTGTTGGGTGTCGTGACAAACGGATTCGCTGCGGAGTCGAAGCTGGTGAGCATAACCAGCCCGAATGGTAGGCTGACCGCCGAGTTTCATCTCGACGCGGACGGCGTGCCCCGTTACACGATCCAGCGGGACGGCCAACCGGTGCTCGACGAGTCGCGGCTGGGGCTCGTCCGCGACGACGCCGATTTCTCGAAGGGACTGCGACTCGTGAGCGAGTCGCCGACCGAACCGGTCGAGGACCATTACGAGATCCTCACCGCCAAGCGGCGGGTGAACGACTATCGGGCGAACCGCAAAGTGTTCCATCTGCAGGCGGCCAGCGGCCAAAAAATGGACGTTATTTTTCAGGTCTCCGACGACGGCGTCGCCTTTCGCTATCGGTTTCCCGACTCGAGCGCCGAAACACGCCATCTGAAAGAGGAACTCTCGTCGTTCCATTTCCTGCCGGAGTCGAAGGCCTGGCTGCAACCGATGTCGGTGGCCAAGAGTGGCTGGGAGCACTGCAACCCCTCGTACGAAGAGTACTACGAAAAGGAGATTCCCGTAGGCACGGCGTCGCCGACCGGCGCGGGCTGGGTGTTCCCCGCGCTGTTTCGCTCCGGCGACACGTGGCTGTTGGTCAGTGAGTGTGGGCTCGGCCGCAAGTATTGCGGCGGCCGGTTGCGGAGCGATTCGCCGGACGGCGAGTACACGATTGGATTCCCCGATCCCCGCGAGGGGAAAGATGACGGGCCGGTGCTGCCCCAGTCGACGCTGCCTTGGCAGACGCCCTGGCGGATCGTAGTAGTCGGCGACCTGAAAACGATCGCGGAGTCGACGCTCGGCATCGACCTGGCCGATCCGCCGGCGAGGATGCCAACCTGGACGGCGTCGAGCCGGGAAAGGCCTCCTGGAGCTGGCCGCTCTTGGGCGATTCACAGACGATCTTCGAGGTGCAGAAGCAATTCATCGACTATGCCGCCGAGATGCAGTTGGCGATATTGCCTGGTCGACGCGCTGTGGGACAAGCAGATCGGCGAAGCGAAGCTCGCCGAGCTGGTCGACTACGCCCGCGGCAAGAACGTGAAGATCCTGGTCTGGTACAACTCGGCCGGCGATTGGAACACAACGCCGCAGGGGCCCCGCAATCGGATGCTGACCCACGAGAGCCGGGTGGCCGAATTCGACAAGCTCAAGGCGATGGGCGTCGCCGGGCTGAAGGTCGACTTCTTCGGCGGCGACGGGCAGTCGATGATCGACTACTACCACGACATTCTCACCGACGCCGCTCCCTACGGCTTCGTGATGAACTTTCACGGCGCGACGCTGCCCCGCGGCTGGGAGCGGACCTATCCCCATTTGATGACGATGGAGGCGATTCGCGGCCTGGAGTTCGTCACGTTCGAGCAGCGGAACGCCGATGAGGAACCGACCCATGCGGCGATGCTGCCGTTCACGCGGAACGTCTTCGACCCGATGGATTTCACGCCCGTCGTGCTCGACCGCATCCGCAATATCCAGCGTCGGACCACCAGCGCGTTCGAGCTCGCGTCTCTCGGTACTGTTCACTTCCGGCATCCAGCACTACGCGGAGATTCCCGCGGGCATGGCGAAGGCGCCCGACTATGTGCGGGAGTTTCTCAAGGGCGTGCCGAGCGTGTGGGACGACACGAAATTCCTCGCCGGCTATCCGGGCAAGTACGTCGTCCTCGCGCGACGCGCCGGAGACCGTTGGTTCGTCGCCGGCATCAATGCCGAGACGTCGCCCCGCGAGTTGACGCTCGACCTGGGAGAGCTTGCCGGAGTGACCAGCGGTCGATTGATCTCCGACGGCAAAGGTGACGCCGGTGGCAGCAATCTTTCGTTCCGGGAAGAATCGATCGAACTGCCGGCCGACAAACAGCTGGACGTCACCCTCGCGCCGCGCGGTGGATTCGTTTTGGTGCTGTATTGACGCCGTACTGTGTGCCCGGCCTACGCCGAAGCGCGCCGATGAGAATCTTCGCGGGCGAACAGCGGCGGCTCGTCCAGCATGTCGACCAACATGCGATTCGATTCAGCGTAGTAATTGCGCAGCAGCTCGCCGGCCCGCTGCGGTATCGGCCCAGGTGCACCACCAACGAACACATCCCGCAAATCGGACCGAGACCAGTCCCAGCGTGGCAGACCAACGAAGTCGAGCACGCGGTTGAGCGTCGCGATGCGGCAGGTTCTAAGATCATGGTTGTCGAGAACGAGCAGCTGCTCCCTGGGGAATACGTCGACGTAGCGTTTCAACTGCGGCCCATAGAGTCCCAAGTCGACGACGCTCAGCTGCATTCTTTTGCCGTGTTCGAGGCACGCGATCTCACGCTCGACCGCCAGCGAAAAGTCATCGAGCTCGGCCCCAGTGCGGGGGACTAATTCCGTCACTTCGTCGGTCGGTGTACCGATCGCAATAGAACTTCTCGTAGAACTGCGGATCGCCGGCCAATTGCTGCCGGTACATCGTCCACGCCGAATGGGCGCGCACGACTGGATCTCGCAAGATCGCGATAAGTTTGAACGCGCGGCAAGAACTGGCGGATCCGATCGGCCGCGCGAGGGATGTAGAGATATTGGGGCGACGCCTCGAAGCGGATCATTCGCTTCGATGCCCTGCGATCCCACTGCTCGGCATACCACTCGATGCCGCGCGCGTAGCGGAGATTGCTGCCGAAGAAGTCGACTTCTTTTTCGCGGGCCGCCAGGAATCGTGGGTGCTGCGCCAGGTAGGCAAATAGTGCCGAAGTTCCACCCTTCTGAGCGCCGAGGACCAAGACTTCGGGCAGTCGTTGTCCCACGATCCGCTGGTGGAATCGCGTCCTGCGCCAAGCTTCGGAAAGTCGACTCATGAATAAACGGGTCGGCTGCTCGATTTCTCGTACTTGAGGACCGATTGCGGCGCGCCGCGCACGATTTTACGCCACAACAGCGCTGCTAGCAGCGATCGGGTGCCGAGCGGAGGCAGAGGTGTGGAAGCGTTGCGAGTCGCTCGTTCCCGACGTCGTGAATCATGCATATACAACCGTTTTTCCGCCGGCGATAGAACAATTCAAGGTTTTTTCGTGGCGCGGGCCGGGTGAAATCGACCTTAGTGGCTGGTCACGACTCTTTGCCGACGGGAATCTGGTGGGAAATTGCCGGTTTTTCGCAACTTTCTGGCGGCGGCGCGGTTCGATCTTTGGGCGGAGTAGAATGAAGTAGGGCTGCGCCGGCCACAGGCAAGGGATTCGATTTTGGCCACCGGCAAGCCGCTTTGAAAGGAACGAGAGATGAAAGTGCAACTGGGGACGATCGCCGTTTGGATGGGTTTGATCGCTCTCGCCGTTGCGCAGCCGCCGGAGCCGGGCGGCGTCGCGCCGGCAGGCGGACTGGCCGCAGGTGAATATGGCACTGGCCCCGGCGGACCGCCGCCCAACGCGATGTTTCGCGCCCTCGACGCCGATGGCGACGGAGCGATTTCGATCCGCGAATTGCGGAAGGCGGTCGTCGCGTTGAAAAAGCTCGATGCCGACAAGGATGGCAAGATCACCCAGGCCGAGGCCATGGGTGGCCCCGGCGACCCCGCCGGCGATGCGTCCGCGGCCGTCGATCGGCTGATGCAAAACGACAAGAATGGCGACGGCAAGCTCTCGAAGAACGAAATCCCGCGGCACCTGGCCCAAATGCTCGTCGGCGCCGACACCAATGGCGACGGCACGCTCGATCGGGCAGAACTGACCGCGGCTATGCAAGGCGCGCGGCCCCAGTTTGCAGGTGCCGGCAGCAGCTTCGGCGGACCCAACGGTTTCGGCGGGACCGCCGGTGGTGATCCGAGGCCCGGCGGTCCGAACCTGTTGCAGTTCGACCGTAACGGAGACGGCCAGCTGTCGGCCGACGAAGTTCCGATGCAGATGATGGGCCTGGTCCGCGGCGCCGACCAGAATCACAACGGCAAGCTCGACGTCCAGGAGCTGCAGGCGATCCAACAACGGATGAACGAGCGGGTTCGCGGCCAGCGGCCTTTGCCGCCGGGCATCAGCGTCGGCCCGCAAGGCGTGAGCGGCGCACCGCAGAATCCATGATCGCCACAGACGGATTTACCGAGCGCTACTCGCCGACCATGCGGACGTGGATCGCGCCGACGACGGACGAAACTTCTGACTGTTCGTCCCCTGGACCGAACTCTAGCTCGACCTGATGCGGGCCGTTTTCGACGCGTTTCGCGCCGACCGAGTCGTCGATCGAAATTGCGCCGACCGTCGTCGTCAGCGTCAATCTTCCGGCGAAGCCCGGCCCGACGGCAAGGTCGACTAGGCCCGTGGTCGTGCGCAGTTGGACGGGCCCTGGTGCGTCGGGGGCGAGGGCAACCAGGATCGCGCCGTTCGTGGCTTGGGCGCTCGCACTGCTCGTGGCGCCGGCGATCTTTGTCTGGCCGTTTGACGTGGCGGCGGTAACTGCCCCGTGATGCCCGCTGACGTCGATCGCGCCGTTTGAAGTTTGCAGGCTGGCCGGGCCAGATAGACCGGAAGTAGCCAGCCTGCCATTATCGGTCCTCAGCATAACGCCACTGGCTGCGGGAAGCTGGATTTGGAAATCGCAGCCTTCCCGAGGGAGTGGCTCGCCGTCCGGCCATTGGACGCCGACAACAAGCGTTTGATCCGCGCGGCGCTGGGCGACGATCTTGGTCGCTTGGACGCGGGCCTCCGATTCAGCGCGGATCGTGGCCGCGATCTGCACGTCGCTGAGGCTGCTCTGCAGAGCTTCTATCTCGCCGTTCGTGGTGACGGCCTCCAGCGCAGCCCCGGCAACTTGCGGCACGGCGAGTGTTTCCGTCCGGACGAAGAGCGGACTTTGTTGGCATCCGCTTTGGATGCCGGCAAGTATCGACGCCAGCGACAAAATGACGTGATGAGCGTGGACCCTGGTCATCATCGGACCTCACTTTCGGGAGATGATGTCCCTATGAGAATACTACCCCCGAATTCGCCGCCCGCGCGACCAGATTGCCGCGAAACGGCGCGCCGCCACGTCACAATATGCGGCTCCGGCAATTCCTGCCGGTTGGCGAGGTGCCGCCAGTCGCGCCGGTCGCAAGCTCGGCCGGTACAAGCCCGTACTTCCCCGATCCGCGTCGCCGATGGGAAATGTTGGACGAACGACTCCGCGCCCGCCAGGATGGCCAGGGTTTCGAGCTTCGTCGAGACAGGGAGGTCTCTCAGGTGAGTTGGTCTGTTCGCGCACTTTGCGTGATTTCACTGCTGGTGGTCGGCGCCGCCGCCGCGACAGCCGCACCGCTGAAGACTCCCGTCGTCGACGCGGCGACTATCGACGATTCGCCGGCCGCGATTAAGCCGATCGTGGCGGTACTCGACGGCGAGAGTGCCGACTTCGACGCGTTGGACGGCAAATTCGTTTCCCTCACGAACTCCGACCAGACCCCATGGTGCGACTGTTGCACGCCCGAATGCGAGCCGCTGTGGACGGTTCGCGCCGGGGCAGTGATCCTCGACCGCTCGAAGCCGGAGAACGACGTGATCGCTCGTCCCGCCGGCGGGCTGCTTACGGTGTCGGCCGGCGGCGACTTCGATTTCGACTGGGCCGGCGGCGTCGACGTGTATCTCTCCCGCCAGTTTGCCGGCGGCCTGGGCATCGAGGCCCGCTATTTCAACGTCGACTCCAATGCAAGCTTCGACTATGGCGACACCGGCGACCTCGACATCGGCCATACGTCGGTCGTCAGCTTGTTCGACGTCGACGCGGCCTATGGCGCGAGCTTGCATAGCACGGAAGTCAACCTGCGGGTGCCGACGTCGCGGCGCGTGACGTGGCTCACCGGCTTCCGTTGGCTGGAACTGCACGAGGACCTCAACTACGACATCGAGTTGCTGTCCTTGATCAACAACGACTTCAACTGGAACACCGACAATCACATGTACGGCGGCCAGTTCGGTCTCGATCTGCAGCTGTGGGACCTCACGAGTCCGTTGTCGATCAACAGCGTGCTCAAGGCGGGCGTGTACGGTAACGCGGCCGACAACCACTTTCGCTACAAGCTGGCCAGCATCCCGCTCGTGCAAGGCAGCGCGGAGCGGAACGACGTCGCGTTTGTGGGCGACATCACGATCAACCTGTCGTATCAATTGACTCGGCACGTTTCGCTGATGGCAGGCTACCAGTTGCTCTGGATCAACGGCGCGGCGCTGGCCAGCGATCAGGCGGCCTTGACGCTCCAGCAACTCGAGACCAATGTGGTGACCACGCAAGGCGACCTGTTTTACCACGGTGCCCTGACGGGCGTGGTCGTCACCTGGTGAGTCGGCTGCGGACTATTCACCATCGTCCTCTTGCGGTTTGACGACCGGCGTCTCGACTTCGATCTGATGCTCGATCGAGGGCCGGGCCAGCAGGCGATCGACCTCCTGCAATCCCGCGCCAACGAAGTTCGAGATGCCTCCCCCACCGCTCGGCCGATCGCTGGCCCGGCGACGCATGCCATCGACAAACGTCCAGACGAGCGCAATCGGGGTGACGACAAACGTCAGAAAGGCGGCCAACAAGAGCAGGACGATCTTAATGCTCATTTCGCGTCGCTTTCCTCATTCGGCATGCCCGCAGCCGACCCGCCGCTCTCAAGTAACGCCGGTCGCAGCTTGAAACATTATATGCCTGGACCATCCGGCGGATTGGAACCTCCTTTTCCGTCGGGTAGATTAGACGTCCACAGGCTTACCGCAGACGGCAACCCGCCTCAGGGCGACGTACAAGAATGGGAGCGAACATGGGTTATGTTTTGAGAGTCTGGGCGGTGGTGATTGCAGTTTGCGTGCCGCCGGCTGTATGTGCCGGCGAAGCGCCGGCGCCGGCCGTTCGCAATGTCGTGTTGTGGATCAGCGTCGACGGATTCAGGGGCGACTACGTGGATCGCGGCCGCACACCGTTTCTCGGCAGTCTGATGGACCATGGATTGTACACGCGGCAACTCGTGCCTGTCTTTCCGTCGCTGACTTTTCCCAGCCACATTTCGGAAGCGACGGGCGTGCTGCCCGGCGTGCATGGCATCGTGTCGAACAGGTATCTGGACACGCTGACGGGCCAGGTTTTCAATCTGTCGACCTTGCCGCAGGCGCTGCGTGCGGAGCCGATCTGGATGACGGCCACGCGGCAAGGCCGGCGGACGGCGGTCATCGATTGGCCGCTGTCGGAAGGGCAGGATCAACTGCCGGCCGACGCCGTACGGACCGCCTATTTCAATCCTGACTTCGACGCGAAGCTCTCGGACCGAGATCGGCTCGCGCTGCTGGTCGGCAAATATCGAGAGGATTTCGACCGCCCGCAAGGCGGCGAGCCGCTGCGGCTGTTGATGGGCTACGCCTACGGGACCGACAAGGCGGGCCATCAAAGCGGGCCGACGAGCCGAGCCGTCGACGCAGCCATTGGCGAGATGGACCAATTACTGGCGCAGGTTGTCGGCCAGATTGCCGACGTCTTCCACGAGCACATGCATCCCGATGCCGGCGACGCGCTGTGGGTGCTCATCACCACCGATCACGGCATGGGTGATGTGACGCACGTCGTCAGCGTGCGCTATTTGATGGGCGGCGACGAGGTGCCGGAATCGGTGATCGCCGAAACCAGCGGCAACCTTGCCAACCTCTACTTTCACCAGGTCCCGGCGTCGCAGCGGGCGGCCACGCTGGAAGCCGTTCTGGAACGGCTGCGCAAAGTTCCCTTCGCCAAGGTCTGGCGACGCGAGGAGCTGCCGGCCAAGTGGGGCTACGACGCCCCGGGCCGGACCGGCGATCTGGTCGTGAGCTTGGACAAGGGCTACACGTTCGGCTGGAAAGAGGGGCTCACGATGGCGGCAGTCCAGAGCGACCCCGATTTTCCCCGCGGCATGCACGGCTACGACCCGGCCGAAAACAAAGAAATGTTAGGCTTCGCGGTGCTCACCCGCTGGGGCTCGACGACGCCCGGCCGCGACGTCGGTGAGCTCGATACCCTGCGGATTCATCCCACCGTGGCGAAATTGCTGGGAATCGAGCCGGCAACGGGCGCAACAGCCAAGCCATTGGAAACGTCTGACGAACACAAGTAGTTCCCATTCTTGCTAACACTCCACGAGCTTGGGTGCTGCCGAAAAAAGCCGACGATGCGACACACCCGCACGGCTCACACTACACTGCGGTCGCTCTTTCGTTTGCCGCTTCAAACATCAAACGCGACACCGCGTCGTCGAGCGTAATGTTCGGGTACTTCGCGGGGCGTGCGATAGCTGAGCCGATTTCGGGGACGATCGTGGAGTGATGCTTCGATGGCGGCCACCGCGCGATGGCTGGTCGCGTGGAATTCGGTTCATTTCGGCACGTATTTCCGCATCAGGTCGTTGGTGTGTTCATTGGTGCCGCGTTGCAAGGCGGCGTAGGGCTGGGCGAGATCAACCACTAATTCCGGCCGTTGGGAGAGCAGCGGGCAGATGTCTTAACTCAGGTATTTATTTTACGTCGGGCAACACATATCGACCATCCAATTTTGGAAGCGGTGAAGTCCTATCAATCACGTATGGCGCTAAGTCGACATCGCGATCATGTGCCGCCGCACCTTCAAGCGTAAAAAACGGGGCAATTACTTCGTGTGGCACGTCTTTACGAATAAGCCAAACCGAACCATCAACAAACCCTACTAGAAATCCTTCGGGATAGTTGGACGTCAGATCGCCAAATCCTGTTGTGGAACTCTTGAGCGGATCTACATCGATATCACCTGGTTCCATCCAATGAATGAGGTGATTCACACAATCCAGCAGCAAGATTGCATCGGGTTCTGCCTCGCGAGTGTCACGGTTCTTACCCGTCTCGAATTCAGTGAATGCCGTACCCGCGCCCACTAGTGCAAACACTTGTGTAAATATCTGAGGGTGATCCCTTGACGCGACAGCAAATAGGCGACGATTCCCTTCGGCGTCAAAAGCTTGATTGAGCGGTGACTTCCATGACAGATGAGTATATGGGCCCGAAAATGAGGAATCTAGAATGGTCAAGCGCCAACTACATGCGGTGATTGGATTGTCGGTTCGATTTACGGCCTCGGGGAAACCGGACGAGTTCCGAACTAACCAATGATACTCATGCACGACCGCTATAAGTCGTCGCATTTGGTTCATCGCTTCTCGCCGTTCATTCTCTTCCAAGCGGCATGATGCGGCTGAAAGCAAGAGTACAGTCAATGTACAGACGAGCCACGTTTGATACTTTTGCTGGAACATTTGAAAGTCCATAATTCATTAGATTTTTGAAGGACATCGATTTTAGAAATGATACTAAGTACGATCGGGACCGATTCGGGATAACCAGCATTCGCATTGATTGTAGCAGGTTCGAGGATTCATAAGTGAAAAACGGGCGCGGGCGGAGAGACGGCGATGCGATTCCTGGCCGCGGCGGATACTATTGATTGGAGCGATCGGAGGTGGCCCATTGCTCGCGAGGTACGCGGCGAAAAAAAACCCGCGTCGCGAGCGACGCGGCCAATTTGTCGTTCGGGGCGTAATTATGAGTTCGCGGCTGGTGCAGATGTGATGCGACGGGTTGTGCTGATCGTTGGAATTGGGATTTGTGCTTGGCAGTTCGTTGCGGTTGGCGCGGCTGCGGACCGGCCGGCTGCTTCGCGGTACTGTGAAATCCAGGTGGTGGAACATGGATCCGGCTGGCCGGTGCCGCTGGTGGAGTTGCGGACCAATCACCAGGTGAGCTTCGTCACCGACAACGCGGGCGTCGTCGCGGTGGATTTGCCCGAGTTGATGGGCAGGGAAACCTGGTTTGCCGTATCGAGTGACGGGTATGAGGTGCCGGCCGATGGGTTTGGCTACCGCGGCGTGCGATTGACGCCGCGAGCGGGCGCGGAGCTGCGGGTCGAAGTGACGCGGACCGCGATCGCGAAGTGCTTGGGGCGGATCACCGGTGCCGGATTGTTCGCCGAGAGCCAGAAGCTGGGCCGCGCGAGCGATTGGGCGGAAACGGGAGTGCTAGGCTCCGACAGCGTGCAGAATGCCGTATACCGGGGCCGGATGTTCTGGGCGTGGGGCGACACGACGCTTGCGCCCTATCCGCTGGGAATCTTCCACACAACGAGCGCGACTTCCGCGGTGCGGCCGTTGGCGTCGTTCGCGCCGCCGCTGCGTTTGCGGCTCGATTATTTCGTCGACAAGCAAGGCCGACCGCGGGGCGTCGCGGAAATGCCGGGCGACGGGCCGACTTGGATCAGCGGTTATGTCAGCCTGCGGGATTCCGCGGGGCGGGAACGACTGGTGGCGACCTATCGCAAGATCACGCCGCCGCTCGAGACCTACGAATGTGGCTTGTGCGTCTGGAACGACGAGGCGGAGAAGTTCGAGCGGTTAAAGAAAGTCTGGACGAAATCGGCGGCGGCGCCCGAGTGCCCGCCGGTGCCGACGGGGCATCCAGCAAAGTTCACCGACGCAACAGGCAAGGAGTGGGTCCTGTTCGGCGACCCGCTGCCGACGCTGCGCTGCCCGGCGACGTTTGAGGCCTGGCAGGACGAATCCCAATGGGAAGTGATCACGCCTCAGCTCTCGATCGCGGCCGCCAGCGACGGCACAGGACCGGCCAAGGCGGTCGTGCCCCATTCGGGATCGATCGCTTGGAACGCGTATCGCGGTCGCTGGGTCGCAGTGTTCATGGAGAAGTTCGGCAAACCGTCGCCCTTCGGCGAGCTCTGGTACGCCGAAGCCGATTCGCCGCTGGGCCCGTGGGGACCGGCCGTGAAAATCCTCTCCCACGCCAACTACACGTTTTACAACCCGCGATTGCACCCGGAATTCACGCCGGCCGACTCGCCGGTGCTGTTGTTCGAGGGCACCTACACGCAAATGTTCGCCGACCATCCAACGCCGACGCCGCGTTACGACTACAACCAGATTCTCTACCGGCTGGACCTCGACGATCCGCGGTTGGCGGCGGCGCGGGGCGAATGAGGCGTGTGTCAATCGGCGGCGGGTGGTAGCGACTGCGGTCCTCGAATGGTGAGGTGATTTCTGTACGTCCCTGGGCGATGGCCGACAGTTTCGAAACCGCGACCGACGGATGTTGCTGCGAGAGTGACCCAGATACCGGCGTCAGCGGAGGGACTGTCGCCGAAGCGGTGAAATTCGATCGCGTTGACCGGCACGCCCCAACCGGCCGTGGGGGAAATCGCGGTGCTAGCCTGCGCCGACCAATCGTCGAGAGTCACGGACGTGGCCGCATGACCTTCGTCGTAAAACGTGATCGCCAGCGGTTCGCCGCGACTCAGCTTTCCCGCCGCGAGCTCGCGAAACGGCCCCTTCTCGCCGGAGGTGGCTTCGCATACGCGGAATCTATCGTTGGCGTCGAGATAGGCGAACCGGGCCGGGCGGCCGAATGGATAGTCGGCCGCCAGGACATCGATTACTGCATCCGCACAGGGGGAAAACTTTATCGCCAGCGATTTGTGTCCGCTGATCTCCAGGTAGCAGAACGAATTAAGATGCGAATATGTTACCGCGCGAACCGGCGTGTAAGCGGTGAGTTCTAGCACTGCACCGACTGACGGATATCGAATGTGCACGGACGATCCATCGTTGTACCGGACGAGACTCTCATCGTCGCTCAACCGCTGGCTGAGAAACCGGCGATCGGGGGTCCATCGTCGCCGCGCCAGGAGCGACCAGAAGTGATCGAGCGAGATGCGCTCAAAATCCAACAGGGGTGAGCAACTGAGTCGGATTCCGCCTTGCGAGTACTGGAGGGCTGCGGCATTCGGCTGAAAGTCTGCGTGCTCGCTGACGCGCATGTTCGACGCATTTGCGGCCGGCGCCTTGGCATTGAATGAGTCGGGAATCGCGGGGTTCCAGGGAATGGTGGTGGGCGACTCCGGGACTTGCCAGCGGACGACGAAAAATCCAATCACCAAGCCGATTGCCGCGGAGGCAATCCAGGCCAATGTGGATTTTGGTTGACCGCAGATCAGCAGCGCGAACATGACTACGCCGGCGCAGGCGATGCAGAGCAACATTAGCCAAATGACCGCCAGGCTCAGCGGGAATGCTACGCGAGCGGAGACAGCTGCCGCAGCCCAAGCACAAGCAAAACACAACACAACTCCGGCGGCCAATCCGCGGCGGCCGTAGTGCATGGCTACCAGTCCGACGCCTGCTAACAGCATCGTTGCCACCGGTAACATCGAATTCGTCCAAAATTGACTGCTCGCGACTGAAAAGCCTTTGGGGCTGAGCCACCACCAGCCAGCCGCCGCCGCAAGATGCAACAAAAGTGCGACGTCGACGGTCATGCACAAGGCGCGATTCGCGGGAGACGCACCGCGGTCAAACGCCTCGTTTGAGTCGTTCGCCATAAGAGAACTCGGCAAGACTGTTGCCTTGATAGTTGATTTCTTGTGTCGAACCGGACAGCTTGGGTGCCACACGAATTCTCGCGCTTTTCAACGAGAGAAGCGAAGGCAGTCAAATGGGGACCCCATTGATATCCCTCGGTCGTCTTGGCGTGCCAATCGGTTATACTTGACGGCCGACGCTCATCCAACAATGTCGTATCAGAACTCTCTTTTGAGAAGCGAAATCGTCCCATGTCGAATCATCATCATCTGGATCACTCGCCGTTTCTGGTTCCGCCGGGGAAAAAGGTGCGGCTGAAGGATTTTGACCCGGACTTTACTGCCGGATTCAAGAATAAAGACGAGGCGCGGGAGGCGCTGTTGGAAGACGTGTCGGGGTTGGCGGCGGCGCAGGACGTGCTCTGGGCGGCGAAGCAGCAGGCGGTGATCATCTTGTTTCAGGCGCTCGACGCGGCAGGAAAGGACAGCACGATCAAGCACGTGATGTCCGGCGTCAATCCGCAGGGCGTATACGTCCGCAGCTTCAAGGCGCCGAGGGCCGAGGAATTGCTTGCACCATTTTCTTTGGCGGCCGACGCGGGTGCTGCCGCCCCGCGGTGAGATTGCGATTTTCAACCGGTCCTACTACGAAGAGGTGCTGGTCGTCCGCGTGCACCCGGCGTTTCTCGCCGGCCAATGGCTGCCGCCCGAATTACGCGGCGACCTCCCGCGGCTCTGGTCGGTGCGCTACGAAGAGATCAACGAGTTCGAGTCGATCTTGAAGCGGACGAATAACACGACCGTGCTGAAATTCTTTCTGAATGTCTCGAAGAAGGAGCAGCGCAAGCGATTTCTGGAGCGGCTGGAGAACCCCAAGAAGAACTGGAAGTTCTCGGCCGCCGACCTCCGCGAACGCGATTGCTGGGAGGACTACCAGGCGGCATACGAAGACATGCTCAGTGCCACCAGCACCGAGACGTCGCCGTGGTACATAATCCCTGCCGACAAGAAGTGGTTCACGCGGGCTTGCGTGGCCGACGTCATCACGCACTGCATCGAGAAGCTGGGATTCAAGTATCCGACGGTGCCAGAGAGTGAGCGAGCCACGCTGGCGGAGGCAAGAAAGAAGCTGGAAGCCGAAGGCGACTGATTGGTCGGCGCAATGCAGCGGGCAATGGGATCAAGACTTGCGAGGTGATGCACTTTGCTTATGCTGGGCGTTACTTGCATGGCGTCGATTGCGAATTATTTCATTTGGTATCTCAACGAGGTGGCGGCAGTGACAAAACGAAACAGCGAATTGGCGGTGGCAATTTTGGCGTTATTCTTTCTCGGTGGTGGGCCGACGCCGGTTGACGCCGCGCCCGAGGCGGAATCGGTGGAAGCAAAGCCAGTCGACGAAGCACCCTACGTACCGTCGGCCGCGAATCTCGCCGCCCGCAAGTGGTTCCAGGACGCGCGGTTTGGGATCTTCATTCATTGGGGCACCTACAGCGTGCTGGGCCGCGGCGAGTGGGTGATGAACATCGAAAAGATGACCGTCGCTGACTACGAAAAGCTCCCAGCCAAGTTCGATCCCGAGAAGTTCGACGCGGCCCAGTGGGTGGCGACGTTCAAAAAGGCGGGAGCGAAATACATCACGATCACGTCGAAGCACCACGACGGGTTCGCAATGTGGGACTCAAAGGTCAGCGACTGGGACATCGTCGATCGTACGCCCTACCAGCGCGACGTACTCAAACAGTTGGCCGACGAGTGTGCCAAGCAGGACATGAAATTGTTCTTCTATTACTCGCAGCTCGACTGGCACAACCCCGACTATTATCCGCGCGGGATGACGGGCCAGACCGCCGGCCGCCCCGACCACGGCGATTGGAACAAGTACCTCGCCTACATGGACGCCCAGTTGGCCGAGCTTTTGAGCGGCGAGTACGGCCAGGTCGGCGGCATCTGGTTCGACGGCTGGTGGGATCAACAGTCAAAGCGGTTCGAGAAGACCAAGAACGCTGACCCGCTGGCGACGAATCTCGATTGGCACTTGCGGCGGACCTACGACATGATTCACGCCCTGCAACCCGCCTGCCTGATCGGGGCGAACCATCACGTCCGTCCGTTTCCGGGCGAGGACTTTCAAATGTTCGAGCGCGATCTACCCGGTGAGAACAAGGGCGGCCACAGTAAAGACGCCCAGATTGGCCGGCTGCCGCTCGAGACGTGCGACACGATCAACGGCGCCTGGGGCTACAACGCCAGTGACAAAAACTTCAAGTCCGTGCCCGACTTGATTCGCTACCTGGTGCGGGCAGCGGGGCGTGACGCGAATTTCTTGTTGAACGTCGGGCCCCGGCCGGACGGCACGCTCGACCCCGAGTCCGTCAAGCGGCTCGAAGGCATTGGTGCGTGGCTGGCGACGCACGGCCAGTCGGTCTATGGGACCCGTGGCGGCCCGATCGAGCCGCAATCGTGGGGCGTCTCGACCCAAACTCCCGCGACGATCTATCTGCACGTGCTGGACGCGACCAAGGCCGATGCAGACGGCTGGCTGACGCTCTCCGGCAGCGCTGACGTGCCGGCGGGGCAAGTGGGCCGGCTTGGTGCCGATGGCGAAGTCGAATCCCGAAAAAATGGCGACGGTTTGTTGCAGGTACGACTCGCCAAAGATGATGATGCCGTCGACGTCGTGCTCGTTTTGAACAAGTAGCCAAGCGCATCAACTTGCGCGAAAACAAGGCCGGGCGAGGCTCGTCGCGGACACACCCGCGACGCACTTCCGGCGCAATTCGCCACCAAATCCCTGCCCGAGACCATACAGCCTCAGAATACGGCTGTTAGCGGTGGCGGCCACGCCGCAGTGATCACTAGCCGGCATCGACGACGATCAAACTCGAATCGCTCGAACGCCCATAATTGTCGACAAAACCGGGGGGTTGGGCGACATTTCTCGTAACAAATCGCTGACTTTTGCTTATATCTCTTAGGTTGGAGTGCCGCAAATGTTTCGCGGCATTCGGTTGGGGGGCGGAGAGTACGTCGTGAGTGAATCCGATTCGCACTCTTCCGCGTTCAATGAGCCCACCCCCAGAACGCTTGAGCTACTTTCGCTGCTGGGGGCTCACGAGCGTAGCTTGTTCGCCTATGTGTGCGCGCTGACGCCCAATTGGCAGGATGCGGAAGAGATCATGCAGCAGGTTCGCATTCGCATTTGGCAGGATTTCGACCAGTACGATCCGGCCAAGCCGTTCGGCAGTTGGGCGCGGGCGATTGCGTATTACCTGACATTGGCGTTTCGCAAAGAGAGAAGTCGCCAGCGGGAATTTTTCAGCGAGCGAATCCTCGAGGAGGTCAGCCTGGCGTACGAGACGGTGGCCGAGAGCGCCAACGAGCGTCGCGCGGCGCATCTCGCTGCCTGGAAAAATTGGGTGAACAGAAGCGACACGTCGTTGAAGAGTACTACCTGTCGGCCGAGCCGGCACAAAAAATTGCCGACCGGCTGTCGATGTCCCCCAACGCCTTGCGGCAGTTGTTATTTCGGATTCGCAAGACGCTGTTCAATTGTGTCGAGCGGGCCGTGCAGAGCGAAATGCGGGGTTAGTCGCACCTGCCGGTTGTAATTGACGTTTGTCTCATTGACGCTTGATATGGACGACTCCTCCTTATTTGACGAAGTGCTCCAACTGACGATGCATCGCCACAAGGGCGAAGCAACCGACGAGGAGCTAGCTCGCTTGGAGCGCCTGCTGGGAAGCAGCCGGCAAGCGGTCGTCTACTATCTCGACGTCGTCGCCGACGCGCTGTCGATCCGCGAGCTTGCTGAAGTGCGTGCCAATCTCGCGCAGGAGTCTTCGCTCGATACCTCGCTAGCTGCAGGAGACGACGAGTGGGAAACCGCTGTGGTCGTCGAGAAGCCGGCCGGTTGGTTGGCTCCGAAGTGGATTCGTTTTGCGGCAGCGGCCGTCCTGCTCGTTGTGACCGGGGCGCTGTTGGCCTCCTGGCCGCTGTCGGCCAACCGGCGTCCGCCGAAATCGCCGCGAGTCGCACGGATCGTCAATTTCTCCGGGCTCGAATGGTCGGCCGGGGCGAAACACTTCTTTCCCTGGTCACAAATCGGACCGGGCGACGTGCTGAAATTTCAAAGCGGCATTATCAATCTGTTCATCGACAATGGCGTCGAGTTGCTGGTCGAAGGTCCGGCCGAAGTGCGGTTCGCGTCGCTCGAGCGGGTGGTGGTCGTCGAAGGCAAGTTGGCGGCCCGCGTCGGTCCAGACGCCGTCGGCTTTCGCATCGAGACGCCGCACGCCAACGTGATCGACCGCGGCACGGCCTTTGGCGTCTCGGTCAGCGGTTCCAAGCAAACCGACGTCGTCGTGTATGAGGGGATCGTCGACCTCGACGTCGTGGGCCACGGCAGCCAGCCGCGACATCGGCTGGCGACCGGCGAGGCGCTGCGCGTGAGCAACGAAGGGGGATTGAGCCGCATCGCTTCGGTGCAAGGCGACGATTTCCTCTCGCCACCCCAGGTTCGGCACGGCTCGGCGGCCCACGCGCCGATCATTGCCAGCGTGTCGGACAATATCCGTCTGCACGACACCGCCAAGTACAACCGCGTGATTCCCGCCGGATTCGAGGAGGATTGCCGTGCGTACGTCGACCGCGAACACGAGTGGAACGGCGTCGACGAGCACGGGCTGCCGTCGTTCCTGGTAGGCGGCGACTACGTGATGACCTTTAACGAGGACAAGACGGCGACCGAGCTGGAATTGACGGTCCAACTCGCCCAGCCGGCCAACCTCTACGTCTTGATCGACAATCGCGTGCCGCCGCCCGAGTGGCTGACCCGCGACTTCGTGGATACCAACGTCGACGTCGGATTGGACGAAGTCCACTTGCACGTCAACATGGATACCGCCGTGGGGGCCGGCAAAAGCCTCGATCAGTTTTATTCGGTTTGGAAGCGAGAGGTGCGCGAGCCGACCAGTGTGCGGCTCGGTCCGTTGGGGCATGAGAAGTATACGGTGCCGGCGCGCGTCGTGAAGCGAGGCATGTACGGGATCGTGGCGACGCCGCTGGCGAAGAATTCGAATTCGAATTGAAGTTGTGCGCTGAGTCGGGGCGGGCCTGCTCTGTTTCGGGGGGCGGGCAGTCGCGGTCTGGCTCTGTCGCCATTTGATGGTTAGTAGCAACGTCTGTCAGCAAGAGCGGGCGGCACCGCAGGGTGCTGCCCAGAAAACAATCGGCGGAAACGTGACATCCAGGAAGACGTAGATAAGATGGGAAGTGGGTGACGAGACAGGAGCACGGCGGACGGTTGGCGGAATCCAGCGGAGCAATCTGCCTCGCTGGCAGTCGGATGGACGACGCGCACGATTCACCCAACTCAATTCTCCAGCGATCACTGATTTGACTTTCACGCAAGTGGCGGAAATGAACATGAATTTGAATCAATGCTGTTTCTTCGCGGTCGTGACGCTCGCCGGATTCCTCTGCGAATCCTCGTTCGCCGTCCCGACCGGGGTCTATCTATTGGACAATTCGGCCGCCGATACGTCCGGGCTCGGCCACTCGGGAACCATCGAGGGCGGTTCCACGTTTGGCTCCGGTCTGTACATGGGTTCGGCCGGCGCGCTGGTCCAGAACGCGGACGGCCAATCGGTGACGTTGCCTCCCGGCACCGATTTCATCCGCAATGCGCCGGGCGCGACGCTGATGGCGTGGGTGCGGCCGGACGCGATCAGTGGTACCGGGGCGAACACAATCTTGGTGGTCAACAACGGCAACACCGGCTCGACCACTGGGATTGGCGACGCCCGGGCGATCATTCAGGTCAACGCCGGCACGTTTCGCGCTCTGGGTCGGGTCGGCGATGCCGACAGCTCGGTCTTCACGACGGGCGGGACACCGGTCGTCGGACAAACTGCGTTTGTGGCGGGCGTATTCGATTACGCCGGCAGCGCCATTCGACTCTACGTTGACGGCCAGCAAGTCGGGTCGAATACGTCGATCGCCGGCTGGGGCACGAACTCGGCCGACACGGCGAACCTGGCCGCCCGCATCGGCTCCCACGCCAATGGCACGCAGGAATACTGGCGCGGGGCCATCGACAGGGCGCGGATCTTCAACACCGCGCTCACCGCCAGTGAAATCCTCGACATCTACAACGCGGAAACCTTCCCACCGCCGCTGCCTGGCGACACCGACGGCGATGGCGTCGTGGAACCGGAAGACCTGACGCCGATCCGCATGAATTGGCGGCAGACGGGCAAGACCCGCATGGAGGGGAATCTGACCGGCGACGCGGCCGGCCTGGTCGACTTCGCCGATTTCCGCCAATGGAAGACGGCGATCCTCGCCGGCGGCGGCTCGCTCGACGGAATCGACCTGAGCTTCACCAGCGTGCCAGAGCCGTCGGCCATGTTGTTGGTGCTGTCGGGAGTCGCCCTGGGGGTTTGCGGCGGCCGGCGGCAACATGCGCCACGTTCGAGTAGCAGGAACACGACTGAATTGCCGGACATGAGAACGAGCTTGTCGTTGAGGGACATCTTCGTCCGATCGTTTTACTTTTGAGGAGTTGCCTAATGAAGACGAGATTGTTGGGTGGATTGAATTGGTTTTGTATTTCGCACGGGACTTTAGCGGCGTTGGTCATGATCGTAATTGGCTCCGAAAGCTATGGCGGGATCATTGTGACCGGCAACGCGCCCTATATGACCAGCGGCGAAGTGTACACGACGGACCCCGCGGCGGTGACCAACGCCAATCGCGGCCTGACCACGACGCGCGAGTTGTTTCAATCGTTTAAGAATCCGGCCACGATCGACGTCCGCAACATCGTGCTCTCGTTCCGGGTCACGAACGCCTCGACCGGGCTGCAGCTGAAGTTATACGAAGATGAGGACGTCAACGCATCGAACATTTTGACCGGGACGCCGCCGGCATTGGGCAACTTGATTCACACGATTTCGCTGCCAGTCGGCAGCTATGGCACCTCCAGCGAGCGAATCGGCGTGACCCTCTCCGGCAGCGACATATTTAGTTTGCCGCAACGCGACGCCGGCACCACCGGATACGCGATCAGCATTTCGCAGATTGATCAGTCCGGCTCCGTCGTTTCGGGCAATTTGTTCTATGCGAACAACGGAACCGACAATTACGTCGACGGCAAGGTCTACCAGGAAAGCGGCGCAGCAATCGAGTGCGAGTCGCGATGCGGGATTATCGCTGTCGAGCGTGCCCGAGCCGGCGACGATCTGTCTGATGCTGTTGGGAATGTTGGCCGCCGCCGGGCTGGGGACCAGCCGCCGCGGTCGATAAGGACGAAAACTAAGCAGAAAACAGGACGTGAATTGATTGAGTCTTGAATGTGATGCAGATGACAAGCGGGCGAACAGGCGGACCGGCCTGTCGATGGGTCGAGGGACGGATCGATCGGCTGGTTCGCACTTCGCCCCGCCGAAAAATGAACTGTCTTGAGGAGTTTCGCATGTGCAGGTTGTGGCGACCGAAGGTGGCGTTCAGACGGTATTGGTCCGCGGCCGGGGCAGTAGCGCTCTTGATGGGGATCGCGGTGTCGGCTCGGGCGGCCATCACGGCAACGGGCGATCCGGAGGATCGATACGGGGTGACTCCCAACGTGTTCACGGTCGACCCGTTCGACCCGATGTACGGCGGCCCGCCGGTAGCAGGCCATAACCGCGGCGTCGCCAATACCCGCAAATTGAGGCAGACGTTCCAAAATCCCAGCGACTTAAACGTCGGTCAGATCAATCTGTCGTTCGATGTGACGGGCGGCAGTACGCTGGGGGGTGCGGGAGACACTGGCCTCAGACTCGCATTCTTACGAAGTCGACGACGTGCTCGCGGGCAACTGGACGCCCGGCAATTTGATCAAGGAAGTCGTCCTCCAGCCGGGGAACATGCCGGGTGGAAACGAAGTCTTTCGTCTCGACCTTACGGGCGGAGACGTGTTCGCCTTGCCGCAGCGAAATGCCGGCAGCGCTGGATACGGAATGGAGATTTCGACGCCGAACTCGCTTTCGTCCGATGGTGATCCGGGAGTGCTCTGGTTTACCGACGTGAGCGCTGCGTCAACGGATTATTACACCACCGGTCGCTACTATACCGAATCGGGAACCGCTAGTACTTCCTATCGCGACGTTGGCATCTCGCTCGTGGGCAGCACGGAAATGCCCGGCGATCCGGGCGACGTGAACCGTGACATGATGGTTGACTTGACGGATCTGGGCATTATCGCGGCCCATTTCCGCCAGAGTGGCGACCACGATTTGGGCGACCTCACCGGCAACGGCTTCATCGACTTCGACGACTTTCAACAGTGGAAGCAGAACTATCCAGGCGCCTTTCCTGGCAGCGCAGCAGCGGCACTGTTCGGCAACGTGCCCGAGCCGGGCAGCTTCCTGTTGCTGGTGATGGGGCAGCGGCGTCGTGGCCGGCTTACCTCGCCGCCGATGTGGCCACGTCAGACCGCGCAAATACGAAGATCTAGGGACGACGATTGGCGAGCGATCCAAACTTTCGCTGATTACACTAACTTATCTGCCGAGACAGCGCAAGATGATGATCCACCCAAGGCGAATCGCGATGAAATCTGGCTTCTTTCTTCCGTTGGTGGCACTCGTCGCGTCGTGCGGCCTGGCCCCGAACGAGCGGCCTGCCCAAGCAACGCGTTATAATTTCCGCGACCCCGCTTCGGAGGCGGACGGAACCGGCCATACGCTGCCCGCTCCGGCCGGACCGGACGGCAATTATTTTGTCGACGATAACTGGTGGGATCCCAACACGTTCAATCGCTTCATCCCCGACTTCAGCATCGGCAACGGCGAGCAGTCATTCATCGAGAACGGCGGCACAGTGATCGTCAATTCCGACGGCGGAATCGCCACCGGACAGCTCGTGCTGGGATCGGCAGGGGGCACGAGCGGGACGTTGGAGGTCCAAAGTGGTGGCGTGCTCGCCTCGAAAATCGGTCTGTCTACTAACGGCAACATCACGGTCGGCAGTTCCGGCGGCACTGGCACGCTCCGCGTCTTGCCGGGTGGCACGCTCTCGGCCGATTCCTCGATCGTCGAAGGCAGCAACTCGAACAACTCGATTCAGGTGGGCAACATAGGAGGCGTAGGGACGGCGACTTTGATGGGTGCGACCACGACATTAGCGTCGAAAGTCCAGGTGTTTCCCAACGCCGCATTCAGCACGACCGGCGCCGGCAATTTTCTCGGCACCTCGACCTACACGTCCGAAATCACCGGCAACGGTGCCAACGGTAAAATCGACGTCGGTGCCACGGCCTCGCTCAATGGCAACCTCGTGATCCACTTCAATGCTCCGTATACTCCCAGCGTGGGTCATAACTGGAACGTCCTGGAAGCAACGGCCTACAGCGGCAACTTCACTTCCGTCACCACCAATGCCACGCTCGCCTCGAACCAGAACTTCGTCGTGACCAAGCCCGACGTCGGCGGCGGTCAGAAGGGCTACAACGTCAGCCTGCAGGAAGTGCTCGTTCTGGAGGTGAATCGCGACAACGGCATGGTCACGCTCAAGCATCCCGGCAGCGCCGCGATCTTGACGGACGGGTATTTCATCGGCTCCAGTAGCGGCTCGCTCAAGCCGGCGAATTGGAGCAGCTGGGACGCCGGCAATCTCTTCGGCGGCGATTGGGTCGCCACCGCGGCCACGCCCAACAACCTGGGCGAGCTCAAGCCCACGAACGACGCCACGCTCCCCGGCGGCAACACATTCAATTATCAGTTCGGCAACGTCTTCGACACTTTTGCGGGGCCCTTCGGCACCGTGAACGAAGATCTGCAGTTCGTCTATCGCCGCTCGTCGGACGGCGCGCAGTTCCCCGGCCGGGTCCAGTACGTCGGCACCAAGTTCAACACGCTGTTGCTGCAGGTCGATCCCGACGGGAGCTGGCAACGCCTATTTGCGGAACACGTCCGACACGACCGTCCAAATCGACAGCTACGACGTGCTCTCTGCGCAGGGCCGGCTTACGACCAGCGGCTGGAATAGCCTCGACGAGCAGAACTTCGAAGGCGCGAACACCTGGCTGGAAGTCAACAGCAACGCCAATCAGATCGGCGAAGTCAACCAGAGCGGGTTCACCACCTTGGCGCCTGGTGCGAGCTTGAATCTCGGCAAGCTGTACCTCGGCGGCACCCAGGATTTGCAGCTCTCGTTCCTGTTGATGGGACAGGACACGGCACTCCCCGGCAAAGTGCTGTACCAGGCTCTGACCGCCGTGGCGGGCGACTACAACGGCAACGGCGTGGTCGACGCCGCCGACTACACGATCTGGCGTGACACGCTTGGCTCGACGACCGACCTCCGCGCCAACGGCGACAACTACGGTGCACAGCGCGAACAAGATCGACGCCGCCGACTATGCGTTCTGGAAGTCCCACTTTGGCAACACGTCCGGCGCGGGAGCCGGCAGTCTCGGCGGCAGCCCCGTGCCGGAACCGGCGACCCTGGCTTTGGTCGTCATGAGTTTGGGAATATTGGCCACGGTGCGAATACACAAAGGACTTGCCGCAGATTTCGCCGATGACCGCAGATAACTAGGATTCGATCTGCGCCAATCTGCGTCATCTGCGGCGAAAACTTGACTTGGACACCCAATTATGGACAGACGGAACGGATCTCGACGCCCTGGCTTTACTTTGGTCGAGCTGCTGGTCGTAATCGCGATCATCGGGATTTTGGTAGCCCTGCTGCTGCCGGCGATCCAAGCTGCCCGCGAAGCCGCCCGCCGTGCACAGTGCCTCAATAACTGCCGCCAAATTGGCATCGCCATTCACAACTTCCATGATTCCAAGAAAGTATTGCCTCCTAGCCGCAACGGCGACGGCTATCTCACCTGGGCGGCGCTGATCCTGCCATACATGGAGGAGACGTCGCTCGGCAATCTGATGGACGTCGGCGACACGTTTGCCCATCAGAAAGTCGAATTCCGCGAATCGACGATTCCAACGTACCTTTGTCCGTCCCGTGACCGCGACCAGCTGCTATCCATTCAAAAGGGCCAAGTCATTCCTAATCTTACTGATACCAACGGCAGCTCGTTTGTAAACACCGTCGGCGCCACAGTTGGCGCTCGCGGCGACTACGCGTGCGTTAGCGGTACCTGGCGCGTCAACAATGGCGGCGCCGTCCCGGGCTCTGGGCCCATCAAGAGCTACGAAGAGCTATACAACGGGGCCATTATCCGTCCGAAGAATTTCAACAGCGCCAATTACAAGTCACGCACTAGCTTCACCAAGATCACCGACGGTCTCTCGAAGACATTCCTCGTCGCCGAGAATTCGTACTTCATGTCAGCCCGCTGTTCCGTATACGATGGCAACGACAATCCAGGTGGTTGTCTAGGTACTGGCGACTTCGACAAATACATCAATTCCGAGTTCCCTCGGGGTTCGGTGCCTCCGGCCCCCAGTCGAAACAACGTCGTGGGCGGTGCCATCGCGAGCCGTCCCGAGGAATGGCGCAACACCGATCGCAACGTCGCGGGTGGCGACTACATCTGGATTGGCGGCGACCATCCCAGCGTTTTCAATGTCACAATGGGAGACGGCAGCAGCCGAGCAATCAGCCGATCCGTCGACATCACGGTCATCGACGCCTTCGTCACTCGCAATGGTGAAGAAACCACGTCGATCGACGACCTTCAGTAGCAGCCAACCCACTTCTTAGCGGCGACAGATTAAGAATCTCAACCGGCTCGATTGGCTCCGCCAGCGGGAAGTCGAGGATCTTTGAGTAGAAATACAGCTCCGCTTCCTGGGCCCGGATGATGTTTTCCGCGCGGCGGAAGCCGTGTTGCTCGCCTCGAAGGGGACGTAGGCCACCGGGATGCCGCGTGACTTGAGCGACGCGAGGATTTTCTCCGCCTGGTTCGGCGGCACGATCTTGTCCTCCAGGCCTTGCAGCAGGATCACCGGCTCGGTGAAGCCCTCCAGGTGGGCCAGCGGCGAGCGGGCCTGGTAGCGCTCCTTCTCCGCTGGGATAGGGGCCCACGAGCCGGTCGAGATACCGCGACTCGAACTTGTGCGTGTCTTCGGCGAGCAAACTCAAATCACTCACGCCGTAGAGGCTCGCCCCGGCGCGAAACGTGTTGCCGAAGGCCAGCGAGGCGAGCGTCGTGTAGCCGCCGGCGCTGCCGCCGCGGATCAGCAGCTTCTTGCGATCCACCTTTCCCTGGTCGGCCAAATACAGCGCGGCGCTGGTGGCGTCGGCCACGTCGACTACGCCCCAGTTCTCCCGGAGCCGATTGCGATACTTGCGGCCATAGCCGGTGCTGCCGCCATAGTTCACGTCCGCGACCGCGAAACCGCGCGACGTCCAATACTGGATCGAGAGCCGCAGCGACGAGCCGGTCGCCGAGGTCGGCCCGCCGTGGATCATCACCAGCAGCGGCGGAAGCTCACCCGCGGGCCCGTCGAAATTCGCGATTCGCGGGCGGATAGTAAAAGGCGTGGGCCGTCTCGCCGTCTCCTTGTTTCCCGACCGACGTGGTGGGGAACTCGATCGCTTGCGGGATCGACGTGTAGGCGGGATCGGCGGCAATCGGCGAGCTCTTGCGGAGCACGTTGACGGATGCGGTGGCGGGATCGATTTCCGCGATCGAATCGGGCTCGGTGGGCGAACCGACAATCGCATAGACCCGCTCGCCGCCCACGGCGAGATTCGAGATGCTCGTGTACGGAAGATCGAGATCGCGGTGCTGACCCGTCTGCGGATCGATGACCGTGAGCCGCCACGCGCCGTTTTGCGAGTAGCGGGCGACGATTCGGCCGTCGGCCAGAAAACCGTACGTGACCGTGCCGAAGACCCACTGCGGCGCGCCGAACTCGGCCTCCATCGGGAGCACGGCCGTCACCTTGCCATCGCGCTCGGCGTAGAGATTCCACCAATCGCTGCGGTCCGAGACGAAATAGAGCGTGCCGTCCGGCGCCCAGGCTCCCTGGAAGATCGACTCATCTTTGCCGCCCGCCACCAGCCGCGATTTGCCGAGCGAGCCGTCGGCGTGGATCTCCGCGACGTGCAGCTCGGTATCGTCCCAGGGCATGTTCGGATGATTCCAGGAGAGCCAGGCGAGCTGCCGGCCGTCGGGGCTGACGCAGGGCGTCGAATAGAAATCGGCCCCTTCCACCAGCGGCGTCACGCTGCCGCTCGCCAGGTCGATCGCCACGATCCGGTTGGCCGGCTCGGCGTCGCTGGCGGTGTGGTCTTCCTCGACGGCGATGAGCCGGTTACGCGGGGCGTCGAGCACGTAGTCCGCGAAGCGGAGCTTGCCCTCGGGCGTGAGGGGCTGGGGCGGCTCGCCGGGCTTGAATCGCCAGATCCGCTGGTCGGCGTAGTTGGAGAAATACACGGTGCCTCCCGCCGCCAACAGCGCCCCGCCGCCGTATTCGTGGGCCGTCGTCCGGGCGCTAAACGGCGGCGGCAGCACGTCGTCGATCGACCCGTCCGGCGTGCGGCGAACGATCGCGCCACGGCCCTGTTCTTCCGGCCGCGATTCAATCCAATAAACCGTCTCGCCGTCGATCGACAAGTCGCCGAACCGCACGCTCTTGGCCACCAGCATCTGGGCCGTGATCGGCGACTTCCACGAACCGAACGGCGCCGTCTGCGGCGAGTCGGCGGAGGCGGAACCAGCGGCACTCAATGCGGCACACATCACGGCGATCACCAGAGAATTTCGCATCGTGTTTTCGCCCTACACCATAAAGGCAACCGGACCTGCCC
This sequence comes from uncultured Planctomycetota bacterium, assembly GCA_963808175.1. GTDB lineage: Bacteria > Planctomycetota > Planctomycetia > Pirellulales > Lacipirellulaceae > DASYDU01. Next base: position 61,782 of record CAWEEU010000004.1, read on the forward strand.
GACAAGGGAGCGATCGACGGCAAGAGACACGCATAGCGTCGCGATGGTTCAATCTGGCCGCCGCAGCACCGGGCTCTGCCAATTGGAAAAATGATCGATGTTCTCGGCCGCGAGCAGCTCGCGAGCCGCCTCGACGGCCGCGTGGGTCCCGGCGACGGCCAGCACGTCGCCCGACCGCAGCCGCTCGTTGCCCGCGGGTACGACCACCGAATCACCTTCGCGCTCGATCGCCAGGATCGTCGCGCCGGTAAGCCCGCGGAGCTTCACCTCGGCCAGCGTCCGCCCGACCGCGGAGCTGCTCGGCTTGAGCACGATCGAGATGGGCGAGCCGAGGCCCGCAATGATGCGATTGACGTCATCGAGCCTTTGCTGCGTCGCGCGGTGGTCGGCCTCCATCGCGCGGCCTGTCTGCGTCTGCCGGCCGATCGCCTGGATCATCGCCTGGGCGGCGGCCCGGGCGTGACCCTGCAGGTTCGTGGCGTTCCGCCAAAAGGCAATCGCCAGCAGCCCCAGCACAAAGATCAAAACGGCCGCACCACGCAGCGTCGGCACAAACGGCTGCGTGATGGCAACCAGCGGGATGCCCACCACGAGCACGATCGCCAATTGCAGGGTCACGATCAGCAGGCGGCGCGGTGCGGCGGCCAAATCTGTTTTTTCCAGATGGGCCTCGGGAAACACACGACTCGCCAGCTCGAACCCCAGCACCCGCGACACCCGTGCCAGCCCGATCCAAAACGGCGCCGAAACGAGCCCGGCCGCGGCGATCACGAAAATCGTCGAGAAACGGGGCGAGACTTGAAATTGCTGTTGCGCCCAGCGCTCGATCGTGTCGAGCTCGAGCGACGCTCCGATCACAATTGCCGCGACGACCACCGCGTCGACCAGCAGCCAGCGAACCAATTGGCGAATACGGCTGGTGTGCTCGTCGGCCGAGCTGGCCCGCAGTTTTTCCAGCCAGGTGGCGTAGAGTGCGACGAAAGTCTGCAGCGAGCGGGGCAACTTGCGGTCGACGGTCGCCGCGGTCGGCTCGGCCGCTCGGATCAGCCACGGCGTGAGCAGCGTCGTGATTCCCGAGACGGCCACCGCGATCGAATACAACAACTGGTAGGTCGGCCGACCTTCGTCCGTCGCCAGAGTCACGCCCACGCCGGCAATGATGAACGAAAACTCTCCGATCTGGGCCAGGCTCATCGCGGTCTTGACCGAAGTCTGCACACTCTGCCCGGTCAGGAACGAGCCGAGCGTCACGACAAACAAGTTGCCCAGCACGACGATCGTGAGGAACACCAGCACGATCGGCCAATTCGCCGCGATCGCCACCGGATCGATCATCATGCCCACCGACACGAAGAAGATCGCGGCGAACATGTCGCGGATCGGATTCACCAGGTGCTCGACCGTCTTGGCCACGCCCGACTCGGCCACGAGGCTACCGGCGATGAACGCCCCCAGCGCGACCGAATAGCCGACGTAGGCTGCCAGGTAGGAAAAGCCGAAGGCGATGCCGATGCTGGCGACGATCGTCGTCTCGGTCCGGTCGCGACTGACGACCGAGCGCACGAGCCGCGGGATCGTCAGCAATCCGATGCCGATCAATAGCACGAGGAACCCCGCCAGCCGGCCGATCGTGATCGTCAACTCGCGAGCGCCAAGTTCCCGCCCAGTCGAGAGGCCGGTCAGGATCGTGATCAGGAGGATCGCGATCAGATCCTCGACAATCAGAATGCCGAACACGATGTGCGTGAAGTCGGCTTTGATCCGCTGCTCCTCGAAGGCCTTGACGATGATCGTCGAGCTGGGGATCGCGATTGCGGCCCCGGCGTAGAGACTTTGCAGCGAGTTCCAACCGAAGGCCTGGCCCGCGACGTAGCCGCACCACACTAGCAGGCTGCACTGCACCACCGCAACGAAAGCTGCCGTCGGGCCGACGCGGAGCAGCTTCGCGAGGCTGAACTCGATGCCCAGCGAGAACATCAACAAGATGACCCCCAGCTCGGCCAGCGTCTGCACGACGTTCATGTCGGCGTGCAATGGGATCGGCACGTGCGGCCCGACCACCAGCCCCGCGAGCAGGTAGCCCAAGACGACCGGCTGCCGCAAACGCTGGAATAGGACCGTGGTCACGGCCGCTGCGCAGAGCACCACCGTGAGCGTTTGCAGAAATTCGTACGTGTGGTGCATGGACCGACCTCCGCCGCCAGGGCGTGGCAGGCATTATGGCCCGAAACAACCGTGAGGGTCCAGTTCGACGCGGCGTCGATGGCGGCCGCCGTCCGCGGCTCGTAGAATCGGAATATGGGTGATGCCGTTAGCGCATGTCAGAACGAGTCGATCGGAGTGGCGTTCGCGCCGCCGCGCTCGGCATACATCCACGTCCCTTTCTGCCGCCATCGCTGCGGCTATTGCAACTTTACATTGGTTGCGGGCCGCGACGATTTGATCGAAGATTATCTCCGGGCGATCGAGCTGGAACTCGAGCACTTGGGTTCGCCGCGCGAGGTCGATACGCTCTATTTCGGCGGCGGGACGCCGACTCATCTTAACCCGCAGCAGCTGCGCCGGCTCGGCGAGACCGTGCTCCACTGGCATCCGCTGGCGGTCGCCTCCCCGGCAAACCACTATGAGTGGACGGTAGAAGCGAACCCAGCCGACGTGAACGGACCGATGATCGAGACGCTCCGCAATTTGGGAGTCACCCGGCTGAGCCTCGGCGGTCAGTCGTTCCGCGAGGAAAAGTTGCGGCTGCTGGAGCGCGACCATGCGGCGAGCGACGTTGTCCGGGCGGCCGATCTCGCCCGCGCCGCCGGCATCCACGTTTCGCTCGACCTCATCTTTGCCACGCCCGGCGAAACGCTCCACCAGTGGCTCACCGACGTGGAAGCCGCGATCACGCTCGCGCCCGATCACGTTTCGACGTACGGACTCACGTTCGAGCGCGGCACGAGCTATTGGAGTCGCCGCGAGCGCGGTGAGCTCGTCGCCGTGGACGAAGAGCTGGAGCGCGCGATGTACGCCGCGGCGATCGACCGGCTCACGGCCGCCGGGTTCGAGCACTACGAGGTGTCGAACTTCGCCCGTCCCGGTCACCGCTCGCGCCACAATCAGACGTATTGGTCCGGCGAGGGTTACTACGCGGCCGGCCCCGGCGCGGCCCGCTACGTCGACGGCGTGCGCGAAACGAACCATCGCAGTACGACGAAGTATTTGCAGCGAGTGCTCGCTGGTGAGTCGCCCGTCGCGGAGCGCGAACGACTTGATTCCGAGGCGCGGGCGCGGGAGCACCTGGTGTTTGCCCTGCGGACGATTGAAGGCGTGTCGACGCGTGATTTTGCCGAGAAGACGGGGTTCGCCGTCGATCAACTAATCGGTGGGCCGCTCGCGAAATTCGAAGCACTTGGGCTTCTTGAGAGCGACGGCGATCGACTGCGGCTGACGCGGGAGGGGCTGTTCGTGAGTGACGCAATTTGGCCGGAATTGCTCTGAGGCTAGCTAAACCGCAAGCGACGAATCAAGCACATTCGCAGCGGCGATCCGGCGAAGTGATTTCCAATCGTTAATCAGAGCGGTGCCTTCGGCAATTGCCGCCGGTAGGGTGGCTCGGCACGGGTGGGCAAAGCCTCGTCGTTTTCGGCCGCCCACAGTTGCCGTTCCCCTTCGGTCGCGTAGTAGCGGAGCCACAGCGCCGGGTCGTCGTTGATGTTCGCACAATCCCAGTGCAGGTACGTCGAGCGGCGTTCGAGCATCTTCTCCTGCGACGGCAGAATGTCGCGGTAGACGATGCAGTAGAGCTGGTAGTCGCTCAAGTGATCGGTGAAATCGAGCACGACGTGCTTCTCGAAGAGCTTTTCGATCGTCGCCGTGAGCACCAGCGACAGTTGGTGGCCGCTCAAGCCGTCCGGGTGGGGCAACGTCAGCTCCGGCTGGAACCACTGGCTGATCGGCAGGATCGGGGCTCGCTCCCATTCGAGCATCGACGCCAAGAATTCGTTCTCGCTCCGGGTGGACATGACGGTCGAATTCACGCGGCCGATCGATTCGTCGAACAGCGGCTCAAGCTCGTCGCGCAACTGCGCATTGCGCAACAGGTGCTCGACTTCATCCGAATTCGCAGGCTGGGAGCGGAACATGGCACCTGGGGAAGCGAAGCAGTCGACGTTCGCGGGACGAACGCGACGGTTGACCCAATCAATTGACAAACCCAATCGGGAAACTTCACTCTATCAACAAACCACGAATTCGCAAAGCGCTCGTACGACGTCTCGCGCGAACAGTTCGCCTGCTGGCAGAATCACGACCAGCAAGTTAGGCAAGGTCAGGCGGAGCAATCTGCGCATCCGTTAAAGTCGCGCGCCAGCATCCGCGTCCGCGTCAAGAAACGGCCTGCGGCATGACCAGCACGCGGTCGATTCGCTTGCCGTCCATGTCGACGACCTCCATCCGCAGGCCATTCCAATCGACCGCGTCGCCGATCGACGGGATCTTGCCGAGTTGATCCAGGATCAGGCCGCCGAGGGTGTTAAAGTCCCTGTTTTGCAGGGATTTATCCTCCTCCAAGTCGAGCCGCTCCAGGAGGTCCGTGACCGTCGCCCCACCGTCGATGAGCCACGTGCCATCCTCGCGACGGACGAATTCCTGATCCTCGGTGCGGCGATGCTCGTCGCGGATTTCGCCGACGATTTCCTCCATCACGTCCTCGAGCGTGACCATCCCCTCCGTGCCGCCGTATTCGTTGAGCACGATCGCCAACTGGTTATGCTTCTCCTGGAACAGCTCCAGCAAGCGGTCGAGATGCATCGACTCGGGGACGAACAGCGCGGGATGCAGCAGCTTCCGCAGCTCCAGCGGCCAGCCCAGATGGAGCTGCCGAAACAGATCCTTGATGTGCACGAAGCCGATGATGTGATCGAGATCGCGCTCGTAGACCGGCAATCGCGAGAAGCCGGCCATGGCGACGGTCCCGAGGATTTCATCCGCGGGCGTGTCGACGTCCATCGCGTCCAGGTCAATTCGTGGCCGCATGATCTCGCGGACCGTGTGCTCGCCGAGCCGCAACGCCTCGAGCGCCATTCTTTGCTCGAGCGGTTCGACGACACCCTCGGCCGTGCCGGACTCGATCAAGTGTTCGATGTCGTCGATCGACACGGAGGGCTCCGCCCCGGCGCGCAGTCTCAGGACCCATAGCACGGCGTCGGATGACGCGCCCATCGCCCACACGACCGGTCGCGCGACGGTCGCCAAGAAGCTCATCACCGGAGCCACGAAAACTGCCAACGCCTCGGCCCGATGGAGCGCCGCCCGCTTCGGTACGAGCTCGCCGATAATCAACGTGACGTACGTGAAGCAGACGACGAATAACGTCAGCCCAATCGCCTCGTTGTGCTGCCGCGCGAAGGCGAACGGCAGCTTGTCGATCATCTCGCAGAGATCGTCGACAATTTGCTGGCCACCGTAGGCGGCGCCGAAGGCACTGACCAGCGTCATGCCAATCTGCACCGTCGGCAGAAAGCGGTTCGGATCCCGCGAGAGCTCCAGTGCGAGGCGTGCCTTGCGGCTGCCTTCCTCGGCGCGCTGCTCCAGTCGGCCGCGGCGGGCGGCGATGATTGCGATCTCGGCCGCGGCGAAAAAACCATTGGCTAGCACCAGCGCCAAGATCAGCAGGATTTCCCAGAATAGCGGTGAAATGTTGCGGACCCTTCGCTCGTTACAATTCGACGCCCAGCTGCCGCATCAGGAACTTCATGTCTTCCCAGCAGTCCTTCTTGGCCGCCGGATTGCGGAGCAGGTAGGCCGGGTGGAAGGTACAGACGACTATTCGCCCCGCGGTAGGCGTGGAGCTTGCCCCGCAGTTTACCGATCGGCGTCGTCGTACCCAAGAGATTTTGCGACGCGACCGCACCCAGGCAGCAAATGTACTCGGGCTGGATCAGCTCCAATTGCCGCTCCAGGAACGGCCGGCAGTTGGTGAGTTCCTCCGGCAGCGGATTGCGGTTGCCCGGCGGGCGGCACTTGAGCATGTTGAGAATATAAACGTCTTCCCGCTTGAGCCGGCAGGCTTCGATGATCTTATTCAAAAGTTGCCCGCCGCGGCCGACAAACGGTTCGCCCAACCGGTCCTCGTCGGCCCCCGGCGCTTCGCCGAGAAAACAGAGCTGCGCGTGAGGGTTGCCGACGCCGAAGACGGTTTGCGTCCGCGTGGCCGCCAGCTCGCCGCAGCGCGTGCAGGGCGCGACTTCCTGCTTGAGAATCGCCAGGGTTGCGGCATCCGATGCCGGCGCAGCCGAGTCGCACTTGTCGTCAAACAATGTCCCGGTCCCTCGCGCCCAGCCCGACTTTCGTGCCACTTTGACTTCCTCTGTGGTGGGTGCCCTGGCAATTTCGGGAGCCACGGTGGCGACGGCTGAGCTTGCGCCAGCGGCGGCCGTTCTCGCATCGCCAGCACGTGAATCGGTCCGCTGCGCTTTGGGCAGCTGCTGGACACCCGGCTCGGTGCAGACTCTCCAGACGCCCTACGAGGACCTCACGCAGCCGCTGCTGGTTGTCACTGAGCACTGTCGCACCATTTTCCTTCCCTGCCAGTGTAGGCGACGCTGTCGCACGGGGAAGGGGGCTCCGCCGGGTCATTTTGCCGAGCCGCTAAAGTCGCCGCAGACGCGGGCTTTCGGCCCGCCTGACCGATCACTCCTCCTACTCAGCGGGCCCGATTTGGACTATGATATTACGGGAGAAATCAAGCAGATTGGAACTGGGTGGGCAACGCTCGCAGAGAGCGAGACTGCCGGTTGTGGGCCGGCGGCAAAATCCTTGTCGGGCATGACGCCTGGACCGCGCCATACGCGCGGCATTCTTTTTCACTTCGTGCATCGCCGCGCCGCGAGGCGGTTCATCATGGGCGTCCCCCAAGTCGTGATCGTCGGCCGACCCAACGTCGGCAAGAGCAGCGTGCTCAATTGGCTCGCGGGCGTGCGGATCGCCATCGTCGACGATAAGCCGGGAGTCACCCGCGATCGTATCTCGCATCTGGTGTGTCACAACGACCGCTTCTTCGAGCTGGTGGACACCGGCGGCATGGGCTTCGCCGACATGGATAATCTCACCCAGCACATCGAGGACCAGATCAATCTGGCCATCGATTCGGCGGCGGTGATTTTGTTGGTCGTCGATTCCCGCGAGGGGATGCTGCCCCTGGATCAGGACGTGGCCAAGCGGCTCCGCTCGGTGAAGTGCCCGATCATCCTGCTGGCGAACAAGACCGACAGCGAATCGCTCGACGGCCAGGCAGACGAGTTTTACCGGCTCGGCTGCGGCAAGCCGCTCCGCATCAGCACGATCCAGAATCGCAATCGGGCCGTGCTTTTGAACATGATCGTGGCCCATCTGCCGCCGGCGCTGGCCGACGACCCGCTCGAGATCGGCGAACCTGAGATGAAGGTCGCAATCGTCGGCCGGCGCAACGTCGGCAAGAGCACGTTCGTCAACACGTTGGTGCAGGCCGAGCGGATGATCGTCAGTGAAGTGCCCGGCACGACGCGCGACAGCGTCGACGTGCGATTCGAGCTCGATGGCAAGAGCTTCGTGGCGATCGACACGCCCGGCATTCGCCGGACCAAAAGCGTCAAGACAGACATTGATTTCTACGGCACGCACCGGGCCCAGCGGAGCATCCGCCGCTCGGACGTGACGCTGTTGTTCTTCGACGCCACGGAGCGGATCAGCAAGGTCGACAAGCAGCTCTGCGACTACATCGCCCAGCAGTACCGGCCCTGCATTTTCGTCGTCAACAAGTGGGACCAGCTGTTCAAATCGATGCCGACCGAGAAGTGGGTCCGCTACTTGCACGACAATTTCCCTTCAATGCGCTATGTGCCAATCGCGTTTATTACCGGCCAGACCGGCAAGAACGTCAAAGCGCTGTTGAACCACGCCCAGATGCTGTTCAAGCAGTCGCGGGCCCGGGCGACCACCGGCCAGCTCAATCGCATGCTCCGCGAAGCCCTGAAGAGGAGCCCGCCACCGGCCCAGGCCAATCGCACGCCGAAAATCTACTATGCAACACAGGTCGGCGTGCAGCCGCCGACGATCGTGCTTTTCTGCAGCGCGCCGAGCGCGATCTCGCGGACCTACCAGCGGTATCTGTTGGGCAAGTTCCGCGATGAGCTCGATTTCCCCGAAGTGCCAATCAAGCTCTATCTCCGTCGCCGCCATCCAGCCGATTTGCGCGACGAAGTGGATTCACAGCTGGCGACTGTCGAGAAAGAATCCGGCGCGGAAAGAAGCAAACCAGCTCGCGTCAAAGGGAAAAGCAACCCGCCAACGCAAAGCGCTAGTTGGCGACATGGGTCACGATGCAGTCGTTCTCGGTAGGCGTCGCCGGGCTGAGTCGCATACGCACCGTTAGCGCCGCGCTTGCATGCCGCCCGCGTCGCTGGAGATGGCAAACGTCTGCCTCGCAGCTGCGCTGGTCGCTATGCTGTTCGGCCGAAATCGCCACCGCGAGCGCGACCGCCCACGCCGAGGCAAAACAGATCACCTCGCCGTAGTTAAACAGCTTCTGCCAGTTCCAACGAGTTCCGAGCATCAATCCATGCCGATCCGTCGCCGAGTGTCACGTCCGCCTAAGCCTCGCAGAGAATGAGCGCGCCGAGCCGTTGCCGACTCGGCCGGCGTGACGTCCCTTGCCACGCAGCCGCGAGGAGCAAGTGAAACTCAAGCCGTCGATTACATCGAATCTTCACGGAGCTGGCAAGCCCGGTTGGGCGGCAAGTTCTTGAGCGGCGGGGAATTCGGCCGAACCGCGTCAATTCGGGGGGCTTACGGCGACTCGACTGCCCGCCGTTGCCAGCATCGCCCGCCCGCCCAGCCGAAAACCGCGGTTGTCCCGTGTGAAAAACGACACCTTAGCCGGCGACTGCTGTCATGTTATATTTGGAGATTCGCCGTATGCCTGGCTTTCCAGCCAGGCTTCACGCGGGCTGTCGGACACCCCAGTCCGAAGTGAGTTCGGGCGCGTAGCTCAGTTGGTTAGAGCGCTTGCTTGACATGCAAAAACCCGCAAAATCATTACAAGCCATCTAATCGCTCCGTAGACCTTTGATAGTAAAGAGTTAGAGAAGTTGGACGATCCTCAACCGGTCGAAAAAGTCGGCCAAAGCGGCATGAAATGTCACAGAATTACACGGATTCTGGATCACATTCTGGATCACGTGACCGCTTGCATGATGACACGACCGCTTGCAGAGTGATCCAGAATGTGATCCGGAATTCATGCAAGCGGTCACAGGATCGCGATATCGAAAGGGCGCTTAGCTCAGTTGGTTAGAGCGTAGCCTTGACATGGCTAAGGTCAGAGGTTCGAGTCCTCTAGCGCCCATTACCGCCACGCGCTACCCGTCCGCAGAACGGCGATCCGCAAATATTAACGAATCGTCGAAGCGGTTCTGGTAGCCGGATATCTCCAGGCCGATCGCGCCGACACGCGTCAGTAGACGCCAGCTAGTTATTTCGTGACCCTATTTTGCGCGGTCGTTCAATCTCCCGCCAGATTCGGCTCAGCGGGGTGCTCAGAGCGTCGGCCAACTGCTGGGCGACGGAAATGCTGATCTTCACTTTGCCTAGCTCAATGGAGCTTATGTAGGTCCGATGGATGCCGGCATGGTCGGCAAAATCCTCTTGGGATAGCCCCAACTTCTGTCTGCGCCGGCGGATGGCGGCTCCAAAGAGCCGTTCGATCGGTTCCATGCGGCCCAAATTGCCGCTTGGACGACGATCTTTCTACAGACGATTTCTATACAGACGATACTTGACAAGCGACTCGGCATAAGTACGCTATCGGACGCACCTTACTGCGATCGGTGCGATTGGAGCTTATTGGCAATCGTCGCCGAAGCTAGCAGGGTGCGACGATGTTCAATCACGTGCCACGAGGCCGGAAAGAGAGCACGTTGTCACTGTCACGAGTCGGAGATTTTCTGTTTATATTCCGTTAAATCCGCGCGGGATTCATCGCAAATCTGCGCGGCCGTCTATACTGGATGGACGTGAAGAGGGGCGGACCTGCCGTGCTATGCGGCCAATGAGAGGCGACCATGCGACGGTGGCGGTTCACACAATTGTTTTTAGTTCTGTGCGTGGTGCTCACGCTTTGCACGATCGGCGAATCGTGTCGCGCGGATTTCGTCTTTCTTGGTCCATCGCCGTACCTGTCAGCGGCCGACAGCCCCTTCCCGGTCGATGGCAGCAACCCGAATTTCTTTTTGGAAGACTTTGAACCGGACGAGCCGTGTGTGCCGGGAAATGGCGTGATTTGCGGCGGCGGCAAGTTTGATGCGCCCGGCGCACAGATGATTTACGGCACACCGATCCAAGGCCCTTCCATCGAGCCGAATGGGCATTCTGCACTTGCAACCGACCTTGGCATCATTATTGGAGATTCAAGCATAGTTGCTGTTGGCTTTGAATTTGACAGGGATGAACTTGGCTTTTGGCCGACAGCGGTAGGCGTGGTGCTGACAGATGGTGCAGGCCCATTCAGTGGACTGAGTGTGTACGACCCTTTGGGGAATCGCGCGGATTTCCTGACCGACGATTTGGAAATTGATCCTCTAAATCCGGCAACCTATCGTTTTATCGGCGCTATCAATCCTCAAGGAATTAGCATGGCCGTATTCTCCAAAAGGATATTTGACAACAATCCATCTGCGTTCCCGCGCATCGACCATTTTCAATACGGTAATGCAGTACCGGAACCATCTGGAATCTATTTTGTTTGTTCCGCCGTGGCTATGTTTGGCTTCGTGATTCATCGCAGAAAGCACCGGCTTCGTCAGAACTAGAAGCAGCGAAGGATGACTCGGAAGAATCAAGACCGATCAAACTATACTCGTCGTCGTGGCCGATTGTCGTTTGAAAGACTTGAAGATAGACGCATGTTGGATGGCGACCCGTTGGAATTTGCTCCGTGGGTATTCATACCTGTTGATGCGGAAGAACAGCAGATTGCGGATAAGGTTGGCACTGACTTGGCATGGCTCCATCGAGATTGGGTTGATTATCAGGCGGCCGGTGGAGACGAAATTGGTCTATTTAGTGAATTCAGTACCGCAATTCAATTTTCAGGCGACCACTTTTTCGTTCAAGATGCGGGGCTGGCAGCCATTGAAGCGTATGCGCTCGATGATGCTAATTCGATTCTCGACGACCTTACGGCAATTGGCTTTCAAGAAATCGCTTCCTATGGGAATGGACTCGCCGGGTGGCTGCCACTCGATGCTGTGAATGAGCTTACCGGAATCGAGGGGCTTAATTTCGCCCGCGCGTCATACACGCCGGTCACGAATGTCGGTGCTACTGATTCGCAGGGTGATGTTGCCCAGCGCACGAATACCGTGCGCACCACGTACAACGTCAATGGGGCGGGCGTCAACGTTGGCGTAATCTCGGACAGTTACGACATCGGATTTATTCGCAACCCAAGTATTATGACACGCGCCGCGAACGACGTGGCCACGGGCGACCTGCCAGGGGCCGTCAATGTGCTAGACGACACATTCCCGGCACAGAATGCGATTGACGAAGGTCGCGCAATGCTTCAAATCGTCCATGATGTTGCACCGGGCGCAAACCTTGCGTTTCACACGGCCGGTGTTTCACAACAAGCGATGCGAAGCGCAATTCTCGATCTGCAAAGTGCCGGTTCTGATGTAATCGTTGACGACATCATCTTCCTAAACGAACCGATGTTTCAAGACGGCATTGTCGCACAAACTGTCGATCAAGTAACGGCAGCCGGGGTTGCCTATGTATCGGCCGCAGGCAATCAAGCCCGTCGAAGTTATCAGAGCGCCTTCAACAACTCAGGGACGAACTTCAACATTGACGGAACACTGGAAACCGCGCACTTATTTGCGCCGGGTGATTTATTTCAAGGCGTCACGATTCCGAATGGTGCCACGCTGCGCGTGTCCTTCCAATGGGACGCACCGTTTGCGACAGCCGGTGGTGCTGGGGCAAACAATAACCTCAACATTTATTTGCTGATCGGTGGCACCCTTACAAGAGTCGCCCAATCTCGAACCAATAACGTCGGTGGCGATGCCGTGGAGATTTTAGCCTTCTTAAACAACACGGGTCTCACCGGCACAACTCAATTTGACATTCTCATTACGCGCACCGCCGGTCCTGATCCTGGAACCATCAAATACGTTGATTTCAGCGTTCCAAATATCAATGGGCAAACAGTTGCGTACAATGAACACCTCACGAACAGCAGCACTCTCTATGCCCATGCAAATTCAACAAGCGCAATTTCGGTCGGTGCAGCGCGATACACTCAAACGCCGCCGTTTGGTGTTACCCCGCCCGTTGTTGAAAATTTCTCGGCGTACAGCGGCACACCGATTATTTTCAACACAGCGGGCGTCAGGCTCGTAACGCCAGTCGTTCGCGAGAAGCCGAACGTTGTTGGCCCAGACGGTGTGAACACAACATTTTTCGGTAATGCTGACCCAATTGGTTCCGGCACATTCGAGGCGGATGGATTCCCGAATTTCTTTGGCACGTCCGCAGCGGCACCACACGCGGCCGGTCTCGCCGCCCTTATGCTTGACGCCGCGCCGAGCCTAACCCCCACTCAGATTGGACAGGTGTTGAGTGCTACGACTGTCGATATGGATGATCCTGTCCTCGCTGGATTCCAGACTGGATTTGACTTTGCGACTGGCACAGGTTTGGTTAATGGCGTTTCCGCGATGAGTGCGGCGCGGGTGTCGCAGGGCGACTACAACGGCAATGGTGTAGCGGACGCGGCCGACTACACCGTTTGGCGTGATAGGCTGGGGCAATCGGGCTTGACAGTATACACCAGCGCCGATGGCAACGGCGATGGTCAGATTACGCAAGCCGACTACGACGTGTGGAAGTCACACTTCGGTCAGACATTCCCTGTGCCCGGAAGTGGCAGCGGTACTGGGTCTACGTTAGCCTCAATGTCGCAAGATTCGCAGGGCGACGTGAGTTCTCCCGCTTCGGACCAGGGAATAACATCGGAAGCGACAGCTACAGCGTCCGTGGATCATAATCTCACGGCCGAACCAACCATGATCGCGTTCGCCAATTTCACGACGGTTGATTTGCGTTCATTCCATCCGGTAGTTGCTTCGATCGGCCATTCCAACGTCAATGCGCGGTTTGCTCGTGAAGCCCGTGGGACGCTCATTGACAAACTGGTGCAGAACGAAGACTTGCTGGCTTGGTTATCCAGCCGCTTGCCGGAGGACTTCCACCGAACCTTAGATTCCGGCGATGATGGTAGCCATGATTCGTCAAGCGGCGCTGCACACCACCATAGCGAAACTAATGATACTGTATTTGCCTTGCTCAGTTCCGGCGTTCGATCGAAGAACGAACTGCTCGCAAGCCTGAGTTAGTCGAGATCATCGCGACATTTCTCAAAATTTGCGGCGCACCTACGCCCTGGCGGCTGCCTCTATTTCGTACCATGATGGCCTCTTGCCAATGATCTAGAATCGCTACCGACGCCATCGGTATAATGCCTTCCCGGCTTAGCTTTTCTTCCACAATTGTGGATCACATTCTGGATCATGCTATTGAAACCATCGAATTGTCCGGGTAGTTTTGAGAAGTCTGTAGTGTGAATGAAGAGGTGCAGTGCTTGACATGCAAGAGGTCGCAGATTCGAGTTCTGCCGCGCCCACTGGATTCGGGTATTGCCACGCCGACCGATTTCGACTCATGCTTTCACACGCAGCAATGCGGCACGCCTCTCGAATTGCGCCACACGTGATCGTCATTTGGCCCTAGAGATTGCTCGAATTCTTCAAATCAGCCTCCCATAGGATGCGTAGCAGCACAGGCTGCATCGTTGGACCTCCATAAGCACCGGCGATCATGAGCGCCCCTTTGCCGTCACGCGTATTGGAGCCATACAGGGAACTATCGAGAGGACTCCTGCCGTCGACTTCTGGCAATTTCAGGTCGATGACTCGTGACTTTCGCTCGGCAAGATCGAAGCAGACCAGATCGTGGTCATCGTGATTGTCGCGCACGATCATTGGCAATCCATAGACGTAGCGGGTGCCGGCAACCGTAAACAAGCTCGAGGCATACGATTTGCCGTCGGGATGGAGCCAGCCCAAGTCCTCGAGAGTTCCCGCACCCGTTTCTGAGGGGATCAGGTGGAGCAAACGTCCTGGATGCGTTGCAAAGACGATCGACCCGTCAGCCAGGTAGGTAAAACCCGTAATTCCGTGAAACTGATCGGCAATGCTTGCCGGCTGTTGATCCGCCGCCTGCTGATAAAAGGGAATCGGGTGTGAGCCCAGTTCATGCAGCGCGGAGTCGAAAGCAACGAGCGTGTGTTCGGCGACGTCGGGCCCGACCATTTTCAGGCGCGGAACATACGCTCTTCCCTGGCCGGCGACCAGCAGATTTCGCGAGATGTGACCTTCGACGCTTCCTACTTTGACCTTGTTGAGGTTGCCGGTGGCGACATCGTAATGAATCAGCGTGTGATCGGGAAACGCGAGGCCGAACAAGTCGTTCCCGACTCCGCCGAGCGCTAACACGCCCTCCTCGATCGCGGCCAGATGCTCCCAGGTCCGCTCGGGCATCCGCAACCGCCACAGGTGCGATCCCCATTTCGGCGCCGTGCGACCAAGAACTGCCCGCGGATTCTCGTCACTTGAGGCAAAATAGAGGTTTCCATCCGCGGCTTGAATGATCTTTGTATGAATCTTCGGTTGCTGCATTCCAGGCACGTAGATCTGAGCCTTGCGCGCCTCTGACAAGACGTCGCCGCGGTTGGTCACCGAGTTGGTTGCCGGATCGTATTCGTACAGGATTGCAGACTTCTCGGCGCCATCCATGGGCGATACCGCAAACCACACATGCCCCTGATCATCTCGGCCAGTCGCGCCCCAGATAGCTGCTCCTACGTCGGACTGAGGGACAGGGACAGCGTGAACTAGAGGAACCGCGTCGGGATTCTCCAGCTCCGGAGTAAACAGGGAGTTTGTCAATCTTTCGAACGACTGCTCCGGTACCTTTCCACTCTGAGATTGGTCGACTACGGAAGGTGAAGTTGACCTAGGTGAATCGGATTGACGTGAACAGCCCAGTTCACCGACGGTTACTAATCCGACCAAAAGACAGAGTTTCGCGGTCACGTCAGTCAAAGTCTGCGCATGCCATGGCTCCTCAGCGCAATTGAACCGGCCGGGAATCAACCTATTGTAAATAGCTTGGACCATGCGGGAAAAGCACCCGGCGAGCCACGAGCGCTCGCCGGGTGTCTTTGTGTAGCTATGGGTGCCCGCGGCACCGAAGCTCAATCGCGTCGCCGCCTGGCCCACGATCCAAGACCACACAGGGCCAACGCCGCAAGTGCCAGCGTCGCCGGCTCGGGTACCGTATACAGCTCAAACGCCAGGTCCTTCGAGTATTCGACGATCAACGACGGGCCGTCGTGCGGCGGCAAATAGTGCTGCGGCACGAATTCGTTCTGTTGCACGATCGGCATGATCGGCATGTTGGGGTCGATGATTACGTTCACGTTGCCGCTCACGGCATCGTCCTGGAAATGCCAAATGGGAATGTCTCCGCCCGGCTGGGGCAGTGGACCCTCCGGGTGCTCGCCGGGCATCACTGCCGGCGGCATCGACGCCAGTGGATCCATGACCGTGTAGTCACGGTTGTGCCAACCCCATTGGAGCCGCTCGTCGATCGGCGTGTTGGGCCCGATGTCCTCCAGGGCGACGATCTTTAGCCAGTACACCGTGTTCGGATCCTGGTGAAACTCTTTGCCGAGGTTCAGCTCCGCGTTGTATTCGAAGATCGGCCCATCGATGCTCGTGGAACCGGGAACCACCTTTTCGAGAAACGTCCCTTCGCCCGGCTTGAGTACTCCGTCGCTGTCCAGGCTCACGATTTGATTGAACCGCTTGTCGCCCGGATGGCTGGCGGGGCCGCCTGGTATCGCCGGCACGTCATCCTCGAACGAAATTAGAAACCGCCTGACGAACGGGTCGGGATCGCTCGTGGGCCGGTTCAGGTAGGATCCCCACCACCGGACGTGGACTACCGGGGACGACAACCTGTCGGCAAAGTCGTCCGCCATGAATGTGCCGCTGTAGGTCGTTGGGCCGGCCGCAGTGATTGAGCCCCAGGCCGTGCTGAGCTCATCGTGCCCATGAAAGAAAACCTGGCCGCCGTCGGGGCCGATTAGCGGCGTGTTGATCATCGGCTTCTGTTGAAATTTGAGCACTTGCCCCGGAAGCGGGGCGGCCATGGCACCGGCCGTCAAAACTATCGAGAAAAGACTGGCCGCCGTCGCCAGACACAGATTGCATCTCATGATACTTCTCCCCTGAAGAATTCGGGCCGCGGTTATCGAAATGCTCCACGGTTTGGCCCATGCCGTCGGAGCCGAAACGAAGCCAACTTCCGTTCCCAGTCAGGATGCTCAATTCACAAGCTGCCCTTTCGCCCGAGGTAGGAGAACCGAATGCCCTTGCCAGTCCGCGCGATCGCACATGCGATCCACGGACAACAGATGGCCGAAGTAAACCGGAGTCGGCTCGCGGCAGTCGTTGCTGCGGTATTCGTTTAGAATCGAATACGAAAGCCTGCAAGAAAACGCATTAGCATTGCTCGAAGAGTGTGGGCAGAATTATGTGAACTTCCGCTGCCGACCGGTAGTCTACCGCGATGGGCTCGTGCGTCAAGCAATTTCGTGCAACAATCGATCACACCTGCCAGGATGTCGCGGTGGGCCGTTGTCACCCGTTAGGATGGCAGTCACAATAAAACAGCTCGATTCTACTGCAAATGGTCGTTGACGGGCCGTTCGCCAGCAAACCATCGCTGGAATCAATTCATATTTTCTTCTTCGTCAGTTCGCGCGCACGATGTCATTACGCTCCCAGCGCATCACGGCCCCGCAGTTCACGGCTCTCAAGACCGAGGGACGCAAGATCTCGATGGTCACCGCGTACGACTTCGCGCTGGCGAAGCTCGTCGATGAGGCTGGTGTCGAGGGCATCCTCGTGGGCGACAGCATGTCGATGGTCGTCCAAGGCCACGACAGCACGCTCCCGGTCACCCTCGACGAAATGATCTATCACGCCGAGATGGTCGGCCGGGCGGTCGAGCACGCACTAGTCGTAGTCGACATGCCGTTCCCGAGCTTTCACCTGGGCAAGCACAAGGCGATCGAAAACGCGGGCCGCATATTGAAGGAGTCGCGCTGCCAGGCGGTGAAGCTCGAAAGCGGCGTCGAGCAGGCCGACACGATCGCGGCGCTAGTCTCCGCAGGCATCCCCGTGATGGCCCACAGCGGGCTGCGGCCCCAAAGCGTCCACACGCTTGGCGGCTACCGCGTGCAGCGCGATGCCGATTCACTGATGGCCGACGCCAAAGCGGCGGAGCAGGCCGGGGCGTTTGCGATCGTGCTCGAATGCATCCCCCGCGAGATCGCCAAGGACATCACCGGTGCAATTTCGATTCCCACCATCGGTATCGGGGCAGGCGGCGACTGCGACGGCCAGGTCCTCGTGCTGCACGATTTACTCGGCATCACCGCCGGCTACGTGCCCAAGTTCGTCAAAGCCTACGCCGACCTGAAGACCGATATCACCCGCGCAGTGACCGCCTACCGCGACGAGGTTCGCGACGGCACGTTTCCCGACAAGTCGCACTGGTTCGAGTGACAGCACCGCTGGCGCTCGCGCTGCGGGTGCAAGTTTCCGGAATGCTCGGACGCTCCGCTGGCCGATTCTTTAGGAATTGCCATCAACCAACGGGAGCGCATCGATGTTCTGCTCGGAATGTGGCCAGGAAGCATCGGGAAAATTCTGCTCGTCGTGCGGCCATCGGTTGCATCAGCTACCGCAGGATACCGAACGAGCCGGCGATGAATTCGGCCCCATTGATTGGACGACGCTGACTGATTACACGACGATGATCGGCATCCCGGAAGTCCGCGACCGGATTGCCCAGCACGCGCACGGCGCGAAGAAGAAGCTCACCGGCGAAGAGTTCCTGGAGTGCTGCGACAAGGTTCTCACGCCACTCACCGGCGGCGTGCCGCTGGCGATGATCGCCAAATTCACACAACCAATCAGCGAGAAGCTCGGCCTAAAAACCGGTCAGGCCCGCGTCCAGCGCCTGGCGGAGCCGCCTGGCAAGGTGCTCGTGGCGGTACTCTCGTCACTGGCCGAAAACAACCAGCAGTTGGGCGAAGTGACTCAGCTGCCCAACGGCTGCATTATTCGGGCGGCGATGCCCTCGGATCTTTGGTCGCTCAAGGGCGACCTCATCGTCACCGTGCGCTACGAAGGAAACACGACGCTTGATCGAAGCCGAGCTCACAATCCCGGGTCAGCTCTACGATTGGGGCAAGAGCCGGCGAGCGCTCGATAGGCTCTTCGCCGACGTCACAAACTTCGCGCGGGCCGCATGATCTCGATGCTATCGGTGCAGCGAGCACGTCCCGCCTTCGTCACACGCCGCGCCACCGCTGAGCCGGTAGCGGTTCCGTGCGATCCAACGGTAGAGCGGCCGCCAGAGGAGCATGCTGCCGGGGAAGTAGAGAAACGGCGCGGCCCACCACAGCCGCCGCAAGCGCCGCGTTAAATAGCGGATCGCCTCCGGGCCCCAGTAGCGGTTGCCGTAGCGGTCGACGATCACCATCTCCTGCATCATCCGCTCGTGCGAAAGATCGGGAAAGCGGCGGGCCACCTCCGGGTCGTGCAGCGACAGGTACGAAAGCCGCCGCTGACAGTCCCACCAGGGGAGCTTGCGAATCTGGGCCGTGCAGATGCGACACTGGCCGTCGTAGATCACGACGTCGCTCTCCGGCCGCTCGGCCGGGGTCGGCAGCTCGGGTGCGGTGGTCTCGATTGGGGCAGTTGCCGTGGCCATTCACGGAATTCCTCTATGGTATTGTAACCGCCATTTGGCGTGCATCTTAACTGCAAACGCATTCCAGCGGCGTGAATTACTTCGTTCCGGCCGGCAAACGCCGTATAATCGAGGGGCGGAGGCGTGGCTTTCCGCATACTGCATTGGAACGGGAGCGACACGATGAACGAGCTGCGGGAGCAAATCGCCCGAGCCCGGCGACGGCTGGTCCTGGAGCAGTTCCTGGTCCGCTCGGTGTGGTGCTTGTTCGCGTCATTTTTTGTTGCGGTCGTGGCGATCGCCTTGCCCCGGATGGTGTCGATTGCCGATCTGCCGGAGCGTTGGGACCAGCTTTGGTTCCTTGCGGCGATCGTGCTCGGTCTGGGGGCTGCCGCCGTTTGGACCGCCATCGCGCGGCGGACCGCGCTCGATGCCGCGATCGAAATTGACAGCCGCTTCGAGCTCCGCGAGCGGGTGGCCAGCAGCATCTCGCTCTCCGAGGCGGAGCTACACACGGAAGCGGGACAGGCACTGGTCCGCGATGCGGTGCGCGCCGCGAGTCGAATCGACGTGGGCGACAAATTCCGCGTCCGGCTCGGCCGCCGGGCGTGGCTGCCGCTGGCGCCGGCGGCCATCGCATTTCTGTTGATGACGTTCGGCAGTCCGTCGACCGCCACCAGCAGCCTGGATCCCAACGCGCCGGCGGTCGTCGCCAAGCAAATCAACACGGCCGCCGAATCGGCCCGCAAGAAGCTCGCCGACGAGCGCAAAGAGGCCGAGCGAATGGGACTGAAGGACGCAACTGGACTCTTCCAACGGATCGAAGCCGGTACCAAGGAGCTGGCCGAGAAGAAAGATCTCGATCGCACCAAGGCGGCGGTAAAGCTCAACGATTTAGCCCGCGAGCTCGAACAGCGTCGTCAGCAACTCGGAGGCAAAGACGGACTGCAGAGGCAATTGAAGAGCCTCAAGTCGTTCGGCAAGGGTCCGGCCGAGAAGATCGCCCAAGCGATGAAGCAGGGCGACTTCGACGAAGCCGCCCGGGAAATCGAGAAGCTGGCAAAAGAGCTCCGCAACGGCAAGCTCGACGCGGCGGGCAAAGCCGAACTGGAGAAGCAGCTCGACGCGATGCGACAAAATCTCGCCGACGCCGCTGCCGATCACCAACAGGCGATAGACGACCTCCAAAAGCGAATCACCGCGGCACGTCAAAGCGGCGACCTCGCCAAAGCAGGAGAAATGCAGCAAAAGCTCGACCAGCTCACCAACCAATCACCGCAATTCGGGCAGTTGGAGCAGCTCGCCGACAAGCTGGGCATGATGCAGCAAGCGATGAAAGATGGCGACGCCCAGAAAGCGGCCGACGCGATGCAGCAAATGTCCCAGCAGCTCAGCCAGATGCAGCAAGACGCCAACGAAATGAAGATGCTCGACAACGCGCTGGCCCAGCTGCAATCGGCTAAGAACGCGATGACTTGCCAGAACTGCCAAGGCGCCGGCTGCGAGATGTGCCAAGGCAATTTGGCCGCCAACAATGCCGCGAGCCAAAGCAACAAGACCGGCAAAGGGATCGGCACTGGTCGCGGCAATGGCCGAGCGCCGGAGAGCGAACCGAAAACCAGCACGCGCGACGCACAAGTCCGCGTGAAGCCGAACCCGGGCGCGGCCGTGTTTGCCGGCAGCGTCGCCGGCCCCAACGTCAAAGGCGAGGTCCAGGCCACCATTCAACAGGAACTCGCCACCTTCGGCGACTCGTCGGCCGACCCGCTCACGACCGAACAGCTCCCCCGCAATCGCCGCGAGCACGCGGAGGAGTATTTCAATCGGCTCCGCGAGGGGAAGTGACTCTCAGCGCACACCTCAAGCCAGGGTGTGTCAAGCTAGCACAGCTGGCACGCTGAGTCACTTTGATGCATATAGACAATTTACACAGATCAGCATAGATTGGCTAAGTTCTGCGGCCTGGGTATGGAATCTCTCCGAGCCGCCGCAGGAAGCGAAGAATCTGAGCTGCCGTTCGATCGGAGGATGGCGCCTCTCTTTCATACACCGGCCGTCGCGCCCACGATGGCTTCGGTGCGGGCACAAACTTGTTTCAGGATACACACGGTACTGGAAAGGACGATCCCCATGCGCCATTCGCACGCTTACCTCGACTGGAGTTTCGTTCGTCGAAGTCTCGGCTGGTCAATTTACCTGGCACTCGCGCTCGCGGCATTCGGTAGCGCGGCAACCTCGTGGGCGGACGAAGACCTTTCGGCACTGATTGCCGCCGCGCGCGAGAAATTCGCGCCCGTCACTGCCGACCAGGTCGTGGCAGCCAAGGCGGATCTCGCCAAGCAGGCGGCCGCGCTGGAGCGTTACCTGCGACCGCAAACGTCCAACGGTAAGAAATGGCTCGCGTACCTCAAGTGGGACGAATTCCAACAGGCGCTCTGCGCCGAAGGCGAACTGAACGCCGTGCCGCTTGTCGCGACGTTCAATCAACTCAACAAAGACGAGAATGGACTCGAGCTCGCTCCGTTTCGCGCCGTCTCCGACTCATTACGAAGATATCTGTATCTAACGGACATGGCAAAACAAAAGGACCAGGTTGCTACCTATGGTGCCCAGCTCGACGGGCTCACAAAGAACCTAGATGAGTACAGCTCGACGCCGACGGCTGCCACGAGCGCGGAAATTGGCCGGCGCCTCGACCTGCTGACCGAATTGGGGCAATCGCCAGACTTGGTGGCCGCAATCCGCAAGACGTTTTCGCAGCCGAACGCATTGGTCACGGTCTCGACGGATCTGTTGCGCGCGGCGGCCGCCAAACCGATCGACCGGCGAGATCCGATCACGGACATGATCCTCGGCACCAGGATCAATGGCAATGGCCGGACAACCGGCACGGTTGCATTGCGCACCGTACCATCCGCCGACAAGGCGGTGATCGAGCTCAAGACCGACGGGCGCGTGGTCTCGCAGAACGTAGGCCGCAACGGGCCCGCCGTGATTCGCAGCACCGGTTACACGGATTTCGATGCCAACGTCGTGGTCGAGCTGACCAATGACCGCTTTGTCGCCTTCCCGGCGAAAGTTGCCGCGCGGACCAGCTCGAACATCCACTCGGTGAGCAAGGCCGGCGGGGGCTTGGGGAGCCGGCTGGTGTCCAACGTCGGCATGCAAAAGGCGCACGAGAAGCAGGGCCAGGCCAACCGCATCGCTGCCAGCCACGCCGAGCAGCGAATCTCCCACCGCATGACGGACGAAATCGACGACCGGCTCCACAAGGCCTGGGATCGCTACCAGACAGACTACCGTTTGCCGCTTTTGCGACGGGGCGCTGCACCCGAGTACGCGCGGTTCAGCACCACGAACGAATCGCTGGCGTTCGAGACAACGCAGGCCGATCGCAATGAGCTCGCCGCGCCGACCGCGCCGCCCGACCTGCCGGCGGACTCCGACCTTGTGCTGCGGTTGCACGAGTCGGCCGTGAACAACTATACGGCGGCGCTGCTCGGCGGCGCGACATTGAGCGAAACCAAGCCGGGCGAAGGCACCAAGGCCGACGTGAAGCTCCCGCCGTTTATCAAGGACGCGTGGAAGAGCCGCATGGACAAAAAGGCCGATCACAGCGCCGACGCCGACTTCGAGCCGTGGTCGCTGACCTTCCGCCGCGACCGCCCGATCACCGTTGCGTTCGTCGACGGCAAGGTGCGGCTGACAATTCATCTCGCTCACCTCAAGTCCGGCGACGACGTCTTCGACCGCTGGGACGTCACCGCGACCTACAATCCGGAGCTGACCGACGGCGGCGTGACGCTCGCCCGCGAAGGCGAGCTTGACGTGCTACCCACCGGCTTCGATCCGGCCAAGGGCGGGCTGTCCACACGGCAAGTCGCTCTGCGGCGGAATCTCACCAAGGTGCTCACCGAGCGCTCGGACAAAGGCCGCGGCATCCCGCAGACGATCCACGTCGATAAACTCGAGCCGAAAGACGACCTGGCCGAGGTAGGCCCGCTGCCGGTACAGAAGTTCGACAGCGCGAGCGGCTGGCTGACTGTCGCTTGGGATCGACAGTAGCACAGGACCGGGAGGGCGAGGCTCCCACCGAGCTTTTTCCTGCATTGGCTCAGCCGGAGCTTGGCCCTCCCGCTATAATTGCGTCATGGACACTCCCGTCGACGTCGCGTTCGATTGCCTGCCGTTGCGTTCCGTGGGCCGGGTGGACATTCCGCTGGACGCGTCGCCGGCGTTTCGCGCCCGGCTGGAACATCTCAAGCGGGCGATCGACACCCACGGCGTCGAGAACGCGTACTTTCTCTACAATTCCCGCTGTGTCTATCGACTGGCCAATTCCGACGTGGAAGGCCTGCTGCGGTTCTCGTTCGAGGGCACCGTGCTCACCGACCGCAGCGACGCCAAGGCCGACCGGGCCGATCTCGACGTCGAGCTGGTGAGCGAAACGTGTGGCGGCGTACCGGAGGACGTTTTCGCCTGGTTCCGCGTCGCGGTCGAGCGGGCGGTGCTCGTGGAATTCGACCGCTTCATCGCGGCCGGGCACCTGGCCAGGCGGGTCGACGAGCTGGAGCGGCTTTCGCACCTGGCGGGCCCCGCAGGTTTTGCTGGCATGAATCTCTGATGGCGCCGGCATTGCATCGTGCGGGAAATCTGTTCGTTCTGAGCTAAATCGCAAGCGTCGCTTGCTTCTTCGCGCTCGTCCGCACCGCCCTCAATTGGGAAGAGAGCGAGAATCGTCAAAGTTTGACGGTTAGGCCGACGATAACAGTCGTGCTGATTGCTCACGCGCCGGCGCTACGGTCGTTCGTCGCCAGGCGCCGCAAGAGTAAGCAGCCCGGGGGAAGGAATCGGTCGCAGTTCGAGGCGGTCGGCACGTTGCCGACGCCGCGGCACGTCCGAACACGACCCGGGCCGCTTTGCCTCTCGCACGCGGCTTGGGTGCCACGCACTTGAGCCACCGAGCACAGCCATGAATCATCGTTGCCGCAAATTTTGGGCGCTGGTGCTCAGCGCGTCGGTCCTGGCCACCGGCTGCCAGCCGCAGCAGCCGTTCTACTTCAAGGAAGACGGCGACCTTTCGCACTACGTCGACGTCGCCACCGACATCGAATATCCCGACGTCCACGAACCGACGCTCGACGAAGTGAACTGTGCCCAGCCGCCGCTAACGCTCAAGAACAACGAAAACTACGAGATGTGGGACCTCTCGCTCGAAGAGGCAACCCGCATCACGCTCTGCAACAGCCAGGTCATGCGTCAGCTCGGTGCGCGGGTGCAATCGATCGCCCCGGAGACGATCTCGCGGACGCTGATCAGCCCCGTCGCGGTCACAACGACCTACGATCCGGCGCTGGCCGAATCGGTGACGGGCTTGTCGGTCGGTGAGCCGTTCCAAGGCTCGGGCCCGGAAGCGGCCCTCTCGGAATTCGACGCCCAGCTGGACACCAGCGTGTTCTGGGAAAAGAACCGCCGGCCGCAGAACCGGGCCAATTCCGGCAATCAGCTCACAGATTTCGCCGATCATCTTCGCCCAGGACTTGGGCACGTTTACCAGCGGCATCACGAAGACGACCGCCGACGGCACGACCTTCGCCTTCCGCAACAACACGAATTACGAAGGAAACAACATCGCCCGTCTTCGATCCCAACAATCCCTTGGCCGGCGGTTTCCGCGCCTTGGCAAGCGACTGGACCACGAATTTCGAGGCCACCTTCAGCCGTCCGTTGCTGCAGGGTGGCGGCACGCAATACAACCGCATCGCCGGCCCGCTCGATTTCAACCAATACGCGGCCGGCGTCGGCAACCCGATCGACGGCGTGATGATCGCCCGCCTCCGCACCGACGAATCGCTGGCCGATTTTGAAGGCGGCGTCACCGGCCTGGTCCGCGACGTGGAAGACGCCTATTGGGAACTGTATTTTACGTATCGCGACCTCGAAGCCCGCAAGCTCGGCCGCGACAGCGCGCTGGAAACTTGGAAGAAGACCGCCGCCCTCCTGCGAAGCGGTGCGATCGGCGGCAGCGCCGACAAAGAGGCCCAGTCGCGCTCGCAGTACTTCCTGTTCCGCGGCCAGGTGGAACAAGCGCTGACCGATCTGTACAAGGCGGAGAACCGGCTGCGGTACCTGATGGGCCTCTCGATGTCGGACGGCCGGTTGATTCGACCCTCCGACGAGCCTACAACCGCCCGTGTCGCGTTCGATTGGTCGGGCATCCACTGCGAGGCGCTCACCCGCCGCGTGGAAATTCGCAAGGAAAAATGGCTCGTCAAGCGGCGCGAATTGGAACTGATTGCCGCCCGCAACTTGATGCTGCCGCGACTCGATGCGGTCGGCCGCTACCGCTGGCTCGGCCTGGGCGACGACCTGTTCGGCGATGCCAGCGGGTTTATCGACAACAACGACCGGGAATCCCGCCCGGGGCTCCAGCGCCTTCGACACACTCACCAGCGGCGAGTTCCAGGAATGGCAGGTTGGCCTGGAGCTGAGCATGCCGATCGGCTTCCGCCGCGAGCTCTCCGGCGTCCGGCACCACGAACTGTTGATCGCCCGCGAGCGGGCCCTGTTGCAGGATTTGGAGCTTGAAATCTCGCACCAGCTGGGCGACGCCATTCGCGACGTCGACAACTACTACGGTCTTTCGCAGACGAACTTCAACCGCCGCGTGGCCTCGGAGAAAGAAGTCCAGGCCGTCGACGCCGCCTATCAGGCCGATCGAGTGACGCTCGACCTGCTGCTTGGACGCCCAGCGCCGCCGGGCCGAAGCGGAAAGCGCCTACTACCGGTCGTTGATCGACTACAACAAGGCTATAATGAACGTTCACTTCCGCAAGGGCTCGCTGCTGGACTACAACGGCGTGTTCCTGGCGGAAGGCCCCTGGCCGGGCAAGGCGTACTTCGACGCCTTGCGTGAAGCCCGCAAGCGGGATGCAAGCATGTATCTCGACTACGGCTTCACTCGTCCGAACGTAATCAGCCAGGGACCGTACCAGCAATTGACCGGTGAAGGCTGCAACACGGACGGCCAGGCGGACGGTGGGCAAGACCTCGGCCCGGCGCCGCAGCCGCCAGCCGGCCCGACTGAACTGCTGCCGCCGCCGGTGCCACAACCGCACTCGGCGTCGCAACAGCCGTTGAACACCGGATTGGCTCAAAGTACGAAATCGCCGGCGGGTCGGAGCCCGGGCGATGGCGTCCAGCTCGCCAGCCACAAGCCGCCAAACATCGTCGATGAACGTCAAGCGAATAACCCGACTGCTGAAGCTGCTCGAGCTGCTCCAATCTGGGAATGGGCAAAACGCTGACGGATTGGCCAGCGCCTGTGGCGTCAGTCGGCGCACGGCCTTCCGCGACATCGAGGCGTTGCGAGCGGCCGGCGTTCCGGTGGCGTTCGACGACGATCACGATCGCTATTCGATCCCCGGTACCTACTTTTTGCCGCCGATCAATTTCACGCCGGCGGAGGCACTGTCGCTGGTGGCCTTGGCGCACGAGCTGGGCCGCAGCGATCGGTTGCCGTTCTATGAGCCGGCCAACGCCGCTGCCCGCAAGCTCGAGGGCAGCTTGCCGCCGCCGCTCCGCGAGGAGTTGCGGCAACTAACGCGGGCGATCCACATCCGGCCTACGCCGGTCAGCCCGCTCGCCGCGAAGGAACAGATCTATCAGCAGCTCGTCGACGCCCACGCCAAGCGCCGTGTGGTCCGCATCGAATACGACAGCCTCACCGAATGGGAAAGGATCACGACCAAGCTTCGCCCGTACCACTTCCTCTTTTGCCGGCACAGCTGGTACGTGATCGGACGCTCGTCGCTGCACAGCGCCGTGCGAACTTTCAATCTCAGCCGGATCGCGTCGCTCGAAACGCTCCGCTTCAAGTACACGATCCCGCGCGGCTTCAGTCTCGAACGCCACTTGCGCAACGCCTGGCAGTTGATCCCCGGCGACGGAGCCGACCATCACGTCGTGGTACGTTTCGAGCCGCTAGTGGCCCGCAATGTCGGCGAAGTCCTCTGGCACAAGACGCAGCAGCTCGAGTTTCAGCCGGACGGCTCGCTGCTGTACAAGGTCCGCGTCTCTGGACTCGACGAAATTATGTGGTGGATTCTCGGGTACGGTGACCAGGCGGAAGTGCTGGAGCCACTGAAACTCCGCAGGATGGTCGCCGTTCGTGCCAATCGGCTCGCGGAAGTGTATAACGGGAAGAGTGAGTCCGGTAGAAAGTGATTGTGTCGCAATCGCCAGCGTCACCGACTCACATACTCATCTACTCACTTACTCACCTACGCCCATGTTCTTTTCCTTCGACGGCATCGACGGCGTCGGCAAGACGACACAGATCGATTTGTTTTGCCAATGGCTCCGCCAGCGCGGCGCCGACGTCGTCACTTGCCGCGATCCGGGGTCGACGCCGCTGGGAGAGCGGGTGCGGGAAGTTCTGCTGCACAGCGACGGGGACACCCCCATCGGCCGACGCGCCGAAATGCTGCTCTACATGGCCGCCCGCGCACAACTGGTCGACGAAGTGATCCGCCCGGCGATTATCGGCTGGGAAAATCGTGGTTTCCGACCGCTATTTGCTGGCCAACCTCGTCTACCAGGGCCATGCGGGTGGTCTGGACGTCGAGGCGATTCGCCGAGTTGGCGGCATCGCCGTGGACGGCATCTATCCTGACGCGGTGTTCCTGCTCGATATGTCGCCGACCGCCGCCGACCAACGCCTCAGCCGCACGCTGGACCGCATGGAGCGCCAGGGTGACGACTACCGCGAGCGCCTGAGGGCAGGCTTTCTCGCCGAAGCGGCCAGCGCCGAGCAACGCGTCCATCGGATCGACGCCGACCGACCGATCGAAATCGTGCAGGCCGAGATTCGTCGCATTGCCGGCGAATTGCTGGCTTGATCACTTGGCGCTTAACGCAAGACACCGGATTGATCTTTCGCGCCCCACAATCCGCAATCTACCCGATTTCGCGCTCTTCGGAGACTTTGCCGGCTTGCTGCTGGCATGCGAGCTGGCAGCATGTAATTGACGGATTTCTGCAATCAATGTAAAATTTGTCGGCGCCAGCGGTTATGGCTCGACGCGTGTTAGCAGGTGGGTCATTCGGTCGCGGCCAACCTGGGGAGAGAGAACGGTTTCAAAGGACTAGATCGGATCACTTCGTGCAGGGCAAGCGCGGTGAGCACTCACCAGGATCCGGAAAATTGCCAAATTTGTTGGCGCGGCAGTCGATGATTTTTGGACTGATGAATTTGGCCGGATGAGATTTGCGTGAGTTCGAGCCCGTTTTGTTGTGGTGTGCAGGATGAACCTCCGCCAGAACGAATCCAAGCGGATCGTGCACGCGCCCGCCAAGCTCAATCTCTTTCTCGAAGTTCTCGATCGGCGCGGCGATGGCTACCACGAGATCGCCACGCTGATGGTTCCGGTCCGGCTCGTTGATTCCCTTTCTTTCGAGCCGAACCCTGCCGTGGCTGGCCGACCCGGTGCCATCGACTTCGCCCTGCGGCGTTGCAACTCCTCGGCACACGTCCCCGCCGATTCGAGTAACCTCGTCGTCCGCGCGCTCGAATTATTCCGTCGGCGAAGCGGCTGCGAGCTGGGAGCAAAGGTCGAACTGGTGAAGCGGATTCCGAGCGGCGCGGGGTTGGGCGGCGGTTCGAGCGACGCGGCTGCCGCACTGGTCGCCGCGAACCGGGCCTGGAAGATTCATTGGAAGCGAGAGCAGTTGCTCTCGCTGGCCGCCGAGTTGGGCAGCGACGTACCGTTCTTTCTCCGCCCCGGCGCCGCGATTTGCCGAGGGCGGGGCGAACGCGTCGAGCGACTCAGCGGTACACTGCCGCTGGACGTCGTCATCGTCAAACCACCCCCGTCGCTGGCCACCGCGGACGTGTACGGCGAGCTTGACCGAATGCCCGCGGCGGATCGCCCTGCGGACGATCGTGTCGAGCGCAGCTTGGCGATGCTTGCCGGCGCCATGCGGCGTGGCTCGATCAACAAACTGGGTCTGTGGATGGGAAACCGGCTGCAGGCCGCCGCTGCCAGCCTGGCGACCTGGATCGAGCAAATTCAGGCAGCATTCGCCGAGTTGGACTTTGTCGGCCACCAGCTTTCGGGCAGCGGATCCGCCTATTTCGGCATTTGTCGCCACGCACGGCACGCGCGGCGATTGGCAGCGGTCCTCACGTTGCGGCAGCTTGGACTCGTCTACGTCACTCGTAGTTACAGCTAGCTCGCGCGACTACCTAAGTAGAACGGCTACGCAAGGAGAATGGCTGTGGAGATCACCGAGGTTCGCATCAAACTCATGGAAGAACCAGGCGAACGCCTCAAGGCGTTTTGCTCGATCACGTTCGACGATTGCTTCGTGGTGCGCGACCTGAAAATCATCGAAGGCACCAGCGGCCCGTTCGTCGCCATGCCCAGCCGAAAGCTGACTTCCCATTGCCCGCGCTGCGGAATGAAGAACCATCTGCGGGCCGGCTACTGCAACCAGTGCGGCGCGAAACAAGAGGAAGGCCGCGCGCCCAAGGACGCCGACGGCCGCGCCAAGCTGTACGCCGACATCGCACACCCGATCAATTCCGATTGCCGGGAGATGATCCAGGAACGCGTGATCCACGAGTATTTCAGCGAAATCGAGCTCTCCAAGCAGCCCGGTTATGTGTCGCGCTATGACGATTTCGACTTCGAATTCGCCGATACCTCGCGATCCAAACCGGCGCGATTCGATCCGGCCCACTCCCAGCCGACGTCCCCTTCAGCGCGGAATCGTCCGCCGACAGCGCCGGCAAGTCGGTCGCACGATCGCCAGCCATCACCACACAGCGACGCTGCCTTAGGACCTCAGAAGCCATCGCCACCCGCATCCTCGAAGGGCGAAGGATTCGGCGCGGGGATTTTTCCCGAAGAGTAAGACTGTCGCGCGATCAACGGCGCACGCCGATTCTAACGATGACGCAACGTCGATCGTATCGCACAATCCGCGACCCTTCTTCTGCGCAACTTTCCAAGTCCGCCAAAAGTGCGCCCCCTCACTGACCGATATATTTTCTGCGGGCAGCAAGGTGAAGAAGCTGTTAACCCCCTGACAGCCAACCTAGCGGCGGTCGACCCATTGCCACTTCCAATCGTCTCAGGCGAACCGAGGCCGGTTCGTGCTCTGTGGCGGCGAAGAGGGCCCACTCCGTGTCTGCTGGGATACGCAAGGGAGCTGCGTGTTGACGACACGCGAGCAACGTCGTCACCTTGACCAGTTCAACGGACTAATATCTCCAGGAGACTTCCCAGTAGAGCGAGGAATGGATTTCGCATGCCGAACGAATATCAGCGGCTCGATGATCTATCTGCAATACGAAAATACGTTAGCCAAACACTTTGCGAAAAGGACCGACTAGAAGCCAATTTTTTTCCCCTCTCCGAACAAGTCTTGGTACGATCGGGCGCCCCGTGCGGCGTGTATTTTTGCCTGCGTGGCCCGCGCTCGCTTTGCCTCTCGGCAGTTTGGGAGACCGATAGCAACACGATCCTGTTTTACGGTTCACGCGGCGAACGATTCCGCAAAACGCAATTGATCTCTCCTCCCGGAATCCTCCAGGAGGCGTCCGGCTAGTGGGGACAATCGCTGGCCTTCGCCAACCGCGCAAGCGGGTCGAAGTCGGCGCACCTCGAACCACGTTTTTTCATGGATTTTGACGCGAAGTGCCCGACGCGGAGGGCTGTGTCTGCGACGGGCTTGACAAACTTGCGGTCGCATACTATACATACCTATACTATTGGCCGCAAGCCACACGGAGGTTGTCGATGCTTGTTCTTTCGCGCAAAGAAACACAGCGCATTCGCTTGGGTGACTCGATCGTCGTGACGATCGTGAAAATATCGGGAGACAAGGTGCGGGTCGGAATCGAGGCTCCTGCCGAAGTGCTGGTGCTCCGCGACGAGCTCGAAGCCCGCGGCGAAGCGGCCCCCGCCGCCGTTGTGAGTGCGAGCCGGGTGCCGCTGGCGGCACCTGCGGCGCTTGCTCCTCTAGAGCGCTCGGCGTGAGGGTTGGAGCGGCCGCCACCTGGGGAGAGCGTTGCCGAGCGACGATGGCAAAGCCCCGCGTCAAGTTGCCGGTGCCGGCGACGAGCTCATCGCAAGCCGTCGCGTCGCCGGTCAGTTGACTGACAGCGGACCGCCGCGCTCCGCGTCAGCGCAATAAATTGACCGCGGCAGCTTTCTCGCGAAAATGCTGCCGCGGTCAAGGGAATTCATCACCAGCCGACTTTTAGTCGCGTGGCCGGATCGCCCCGGTCAGGCCGCTGTAGTCCGCGCGGTCGTCGTCGTGCCAGAGGGGCTGGCCCATGCGGACCCGCTCGGCCAACACGTCGAGCTTTTCACGCGTGCCGGCCGGGGCTTGGGTAGCCTTGAAATCTTCGTCGGTTTTTGGGGCAAAGTCTTCGTCGTGGCCATATTTCAAAATGGCCTCAAAGACGTTTTTTAACGTGGGATCAGGCATAATACGTACCTACTCCTATTTCAAAATGAAAATTGTGTGCGCCTAGTGCCCGCCCGCGGCGATTAACCCGTCCATATTGTCCAATCCATGGCCGCCGCGAACGCGAGAATCCAATTCGACCGCCGGCCTTTTTTTCAGGTGGGTGCCCCTTGCGGATCATGGTGCAAAGCGGCCGGCACGATCGACAGTTTTAACACTGTCTTAATCACACGATTATTAACGACTAAATCGCGAAGTCAAGCATATTCCGCCGTCGTTTTGAGCGAGAATTGCAGACACGTCTCGTTTGGCGTAAAACCTTACCGACTAGGCAAATAGGTCGATCTACGAAATCGCGGGATCCTCAAAAACGCCGCTAGCGTGCGGTTCGAGCGACACCTGGAATTGAGCACGGCGGCCCGCCTGGTGCGAAAATCCTCAGTCGGGGGGAGACACCCTCCTTTGCTTAGGAAGCCGAGCATGCCCTGGATCCAACGCACGATCGAGCTCGCCCCGCTGCCGCGGGGCTTCAATCTGGTGACCCGAGACGTCGTCGCCGCGCTGCCGGAACTGGCCGAATTCGGCGTGGGACTGCTGCACGTCTTCATCCAGCACACCTCCGCGTCGCTCACGATCAACGAGAACGCCGACCCGGACGTGCCCGTGGACCTGGACGCCTCGTTCGCGGTGATCGCTCCGGAAGACTTCCCGTATCGCCACACGTGCGAAGGCCCGGACGACATGCCGGCCCACGTGAAGGCGTCGCTACTGGGCGCGAGCCTCACGATCCCCGTCCGCCACGGCACTGCTGGCCCTCGGAACCTGGCAGGGAATCTACCTGTGTGAGCACCGCCGGCGGGGTGGTCGCCGGCGGCTCGTGCTCACACTCTGGGGTGAATCGAAATGATCGCAATTTGTTCCCACCGGGAGGGCGAGGCTCCCGCCGAGCCTGGGAAATAGCCTGCTACTGGCTCGGCAGGGCCTCGCCCTTCCTAAGCCAGCCGGTCGAAGTACAAGAAGTTCGCCTGGATTTGGGCCCAGGTCAGGGTCAGCGTGGGGTAGTTCGGTCCCCAGGGGTTGTAGAGCGTAATGGTCTGGTTGCTGGCGTTGTAGCCAATCACGGCGTAGGCGTGGCCGCCGACCACGCTGCTGGAAGCAGGCGTCGATTTGGAGGCAAGTCCGACCGATTTTCCAGCCGTCCAGGCGGTGACGAACGCCTGGAAGTTCGACGCCGTGCTGGTCATGGCAAACGGCGCAGTGGCCTGGCCGGTGACGTGGCCGAGTGCGGCATAAACATACCCGCCCTCGATGCCGCTATAGGCATTCTGACCGCTGCCCGCGAGGCCCGGGCGAATCCAGCCGAATTGATTGGCCTGGACATAGGCCTTCTCGGCGAGCATGGTCCACAGCTCGTTCCCGCTGTTGGCATAGTTCTTGCCCATGCCCGCGTAGATCGCGTTGCCGCTGGCGTTGGTCGGTAGGTACGAATCAACTGTGACGTACGCGGCCACGCCGCCGTTGAAGAATTTCACGGTGTAGGTGCCGTCGCCGTTGACGATGAACATGTTGCTGATCGTCGACGGGCTGCGGAGAGCGACTTCGGCGAACGATGCCAACAAGTAGCAGTCGCCGAGCTGCCCCTGGTTGACGTCCGTGTAGGCGGCTCCGCCCACGAAGAGCTGGCCGGCAAATTTCCGATAGGTTCCCGGCGCCGTCGGGCGATCGAGGCCCAGGAACCACTTGTTGATCAGTTTATCCACGACGGCGGCGGCAGAGCCGGCCGCCAGGTTGCCCAGCGCCTGGCCCTGGTACGTGGCGTTGGCCACGCTGCCGTTGACGACGTAGCTGCTGAGCACGCGGACGTAGTCCAGACCGACAAACAGCGTCGTGTTGCCCACGATCTTACGGAGATCGGACAGCTCCGTGGCGTCGATCACCGAATTGTCCTTGGCGTTGTGGAGGATGGCGATCACGTCGTTGCGGTCGATGCGGCCGTCGGCATAGAGCGATTTACCGAGGGACCGAATCGCCGCGTCGACGATATTCGCGTCGAACCAGTTTGCCGGCGGCGAGGGGGCGGGCGTGGGCGTATTGAAATTGACCGCGACGCCATTGAGCGTGGCCGTGGTGCCGGCGGCGGCGACCTTGACCACGTTCTTCAAACCGGTGCAGGTCACGTCCTTGCCCGTTTGGAGGCGGACTTTGTCGCTGCCCATCCCCGAGTTGACCGTGACGGCGATGCCCAGTGGCTGATTGCCGCCGTTGGTCACGCTGTCGAGCGAAACCGTGTCGGTGCCGTCCTGCAGGTACACGACGATCGAAGTGATACCGGCGGCGGCCCAGCTGCTACTGGATCCCTTGAGTGAAATGACGTTGTTCTTGCGGAGAAACTGCAGATTATCGTTGCCGTTGGTGCCGGTGATCGTCAGCACGCCGCCGCTCAGTACGCCCGTGATTTGGCTCGTCAGGTTCTGGGCAACGCCGTTGAGCTTGACCGTGCCGTTGGCGGCGACGTCCAGCATGTTGCCGGCACCCTTGAGGTAGAGATTGGCGCCGCTGGCCAACTGAAGGCGTTCGGTTCCGGTCCCCGCCAGCAAGACGACTCGTTCGGCCAGGGCCTGAGTCCCGCCGTTGGCGAGACTGCCGAGCGAGACGACGTCGTTGCCGCCGCGGAGATCGACGACGATCGAATTGATTTGCGCCGCAGTCCAACTGCCGGCAACGCCCGCGATCGAAATCACGTTCGCACTCTGCCGGAAATTGATCTGATCGGCGGCGTCGGTGCCGGTGACGGTCAGCACGCCCGCCGCGTTGAGCGACGCGTTCAGGCCGGCCGCCATCACTTCGCGGCGTTCCAGTGTTTCGTACTGCAGTCGGCGAGAATGGGACGGAGCGGGTTTCTTCACGAGAGACCTCGATCGGAAAAGCTGCCGCGGGCGCGGCCAACAGGGCGGGCGGCGTGGACGAGATGGTTGCCGGGAGGAGCACAAGGCATCGCATCCGAGCAGCCTTGTTAATGACAACCGTACGTCGGCCGCGAAGGGAGTCAAAACCCCGGCCAAAAAACTACGCCAGATTTACGCGCCGGCGGAATCGCGTATTCCCGGCGTAACGACGCGGTATAGCGGTCTCAAAACGCCAGCCCAATTCTGGACGAGCAGCGCGGTCAGTTTATGCCGTGCGATCGAAGTAGGAGAAGCTGCCGCCGATCTGGGCCCAGGTCATCGTGACCGTGGCGTAGTTCGGGCCCCACGGATTGTAGAGCGTAATCGTCTGGTTCGACGCGTTGTAGCCGATCACCGCGTAGGCGTGGTTTCCGACGACGCTGCTGGAAGCGGGCGTCGACTTCGAGGCAAAGCCGATCAGCTTGCCGGCGTTCCAAGCGTTGACAAACGTCGTGAAATTCGAGGCCGACGCAGTCGACGCGAAGGCGATCGTCGATTGGCCCGTGATGTGGCCGGTCGCCGCGTAGATGTAACCGCCCTCGATGCCCATGTAAGCGTTTTGGCCGTTGCCCGGAAGGCCGGGGCGGATCCAGCCAAACTGGTTGGCCTGGACGTACGCCTTTTCCGCGAGCATCGTCCACAGCTCGTTGGACGAGTTTGCATAGTACTTGCCCATGCCAGCATAAATCGCGTAGCCGCTGCTGTTGGTTGGCAGGTAGGAATCGACGGTGACGTATTCGGCCTGGCCGTAGTTGTAGAACTTCACGGTGTAGGTGCCGTCGCCGTTGACGATGAACATATTGTTGATCGTCGACGGGCTGCGGAGGGCGGTCTCGGCGAGCGACGCCATCAAGTAGCAGTCGCCGACCTGGCCCTGATTGACGTCGGTGTAAGCGACGCCACTGACAAACAGCTGCCCGGCAAACTGCCGGTAGGTGCCGCTCGCGGTCGGGTGGTCCAAACCGAGGAACCATTTATTCACCAGGTTCGTGAGCTGGGTCGTCGAGGAGCCGGCCACGAGATTGCCCAGGCTTTGTCCCAGATACTGGGCGTTGGCCGCGCTGCCAAGCACGACGTATTCCGTCAGCCGCTCGACGTACCCGAGCCCGGCAAAGAGGGACGAGGTGTTGACGATCTTCTGCAGGTCGGCCAGCTCGGTGGCGTCGACGCCGCCGTCGTCGCCCGCGTTGGTGAGCAGGGCGATGGCGTCGGCGCGGTTGATCACGCCGTCGGAATAGAGCGAGCTACCCAGCGCGCGAAGAGCCGCGTCGGTGATGTTGGCGTCAAACCAATTGCCGGCGGGCGGCGTCGGATCGGGAGTCGGGTCGGGCGTAGGGTCGGGATCGGGCGTGGGATCGACCCAGGAGAGCGTGACGCCGTCGAGCTTGGCGACGCCGTTGGCGGCCACTTGCAGCGTGTGCGCGCCGTTCATCGCCACGTCGTGCCCGTTGGCCAGCCGGACCGTGTTGTTGCCGGCCATCGAGAAGACGGTCACGGCCTCGAGCATGGCCTGATTGCCGCCGTTGGCCAGGCTGTGGAGCGAGACGCTGTCGTTGCCGTCCTGGAGCCGTACGACGATCGAATTCACCTTCGACGCCTTGAACGAACCGCTGACGCCGCTGATGTAGATTTTGCCGCTGACTTGGGCAAACTTCAAATTGTCATTGCCAACCGTGCCCGTCACGGTGAGCACTTTCGACCTCAGCGACGCCGTGGCGTAGCTGGCCAGGTTCACTGCCGCCCCGTTGAGCCTGGCAACCATCTTCTTGTCGACTTGGGCATAAGTGCCCTGGCCGCCAAATACCAGATCGTGTGCGGCGCCGACGCTCACTTGCTCGGTGCCCGCGCCGCCGATGATCGTGGTCGTTTCCTTGATCGCTTTGTTGCCGCCATTGGCGTAGCTGTTGAGCGAGACGAAGTCGTCGCCCCCTTTCGAGTCGACGTAAATCGCCTTCACTTTCGAGGCGGACCAGGCGCCCGCGACGCCCTGGATGTAGATGTTCTTGCCCGACTGGAAGAACTTGACGACGTCGTCGCCGTCGGTGCCCAGCACGTTCAGCACGCCGGCGCCGGTGAGCGTGGCGGTCGCGGCCATCATCTGCCGCGGTTCGAGCAGTTCACATTGCAGCGTGCGGGGGCCGGCGGGGCGTCGTTTCTTCACAGCAGCACTCCTCGAACGAGGCACGTCGACCCGCCAGGCGGCGGTCGAGCCGATCGTTCTGGTGCCCGCTGGACGTGCCCGCTAAACGAGTCGTTGGCGGCGGGAAGGACGAAAAGGTGTTGGTCGAGTAGCGGCGCAGTCGCCCCTACATCGGGAAACCTAGGTCACAAGCGACCGGCTGTCAAAAAAGAACAGCCTGGAAGCGGGAAATTCCGCAGCAGCGGCCGCCAGAACCGCGCTATTCGGCCGAAGCGCACTTTCGCACGGCGTCGAGCCCGATGCCGACCGCACCAACCATCGGCAGAGTGCTCAGCGCCAGGTCGCTCATCATCGGCCAGCCGAGATGGTGCGATTCGACGGTTTCCAAGGAGAGTTCCGCGCCAACAAACAGCGCATACAGTCCGCCGTAGATCGCCAGGTTGGCGAACAGAATCAGCGGGAGGAGCGGCGTGCCGCGAAACCGCTCGATCGTCGCAGCCGTGGCGCCCAGAGCGGCCAACGCCATCCCCGTCACGGGCGGCACCGCGGGCCATGCCATCGAGGCCGACAACATGACCAGCCCGGTTGCCACCAGCACCGGCGCAGCCCGGTAAGTCCAAGACCAACTCGGCGCAACGTTGACGTTTCGAAGCATCACGGCAATCCCGAAATCATGAGCACATGATTTCAGTGTGATTACCGTGCCGTCAGCTGTCCACCATGCCCGGCAGCCGAAAAAACGCCCGCGCCGCACCCCGAAGCTACTGCAACCGCTTCAGGACCGATTATGCGGGAATCGACTCGGAAGGCATCGAGGTCACAGTCGCCATGGCAGATTCTCCCCTCCCCTTGTGTCTAGCCCGCGAGTCTAACCCGAACCCTCGGCCCGTTCCATGTCCGAGGCGTCGATGTCCTTGGCCGGCCGCGGCGGAGTGGCCCGCTTGCGGCCGTCGGTGCCAGTGCCCGGCACGATCATCGGACTTGAGGAGTTTTCTTCGATCAGCTGCTTGAGCTGCGTCGAGTCGATCACTTCCTGCTTCATCAGCGATTCGCTCACGGCGGTCAGCGCCGCCCGCCGCGATTCGAGAATGTGCTTCGTGAGCCGCAGGCCTTCGTCGATGATCCGCTTGACTTCTTCGTCGATCTCGCGGGCGGTCTGCTCGCTGTGGTGCTGCATCCGCGGCATGTCGGTGCCGATCAAGAACGGGCTGCGGTTGCTCTCGCGATAGTTGACCCGCCCCAGCCGGCTCATGCCAAAGTCCATGACCATGCTGCGGGCGATCTCGGTGGCTCGCTCCAGGTCGTTCTGAGCCCCGCTGGAGACGTCTTCGAAGATCATCTCCTCGGCCACAGTGCCGCCCAACAGCACCTGGATCCGGCTCTCCAGCTCGCTCTTGGTCATCAGGAAGCGGTCCTGCTCGGGTCGCTGCATCGTGTAGCCCAAGGCCGCCAGGCCGCGGGGGATGATCGAGACCTTGTGCACCGGATCGGTATTCGGCAGCGACGAGGCGACCAGCGCGTGCCCCGCCTCGTGGTAGGCGACGCGGAGCTTTTCGTCCTCGTGCATGATGCGGCTTTTCTTTTCGAGCCCGGCGCTGACGCGCTCGACCGCCTCGTTGAAATCGGCCATCGTCACGACTTGCCGCCCCTTGCGGGCCGCGAGCAAGGCCGCTTCGTTGACCATGTTCGCCAGGTCCGCCCCGACGAAACCGCTGGTAATCGCGGCGAGCGACTTCACGTCCACGTCGGCATCGACCTTGATGTTCTGCAGGTGGACCTCAATGATCTGCCGGCGGCCAGCCACGTCGGGCCGATCGACCAGCACGTGGCGGTCGAACCGCCCGGGCCGCAACAGGGCCGCGTCGAGCGTTTCGGGCCGGTTGGTCGCCGCCATCACGATCACGCCGCTATTGGTGCCGAAGCCGTCCATTTCCACCAACAGCGCATTGAGCGTCTGCTCGCGTTCGTCGTGGCCGCCGATGTTGCCGCTGCCGCGGGTCTTGCCCAGGGCGTCGAGCTCGTCGATGAAGATGATGCAGGGGGCCTTCTGCTCGGCCTGCTGGAACATGTCGCGGACGCGGGCCGCGCCGACGCCGACGAACATCTCGACGAAGTCGGAGCCGCTGAGGCTGAAAAACGGCACGCCCGCCTCGCCGGCCACGGCCTTGGCCAACAGCGTCTTGCCGGTGCCCGGCGGGCCGACCAGCAGCACGCCCTTGGGAATCCGCCCGCCGAGCCGCTGGTATTTTTCCGGCGTCTTGAGGAACTCGACCACCTCGCGGAGCTCCTCGACCGCTTCGTCGATGCCGGCCACGTCCTCGAACGTGACCTCGATGTCTTCCTGGGCGATCAGCTTGCCGCGGCTGCGGCCGAAGGCCATCGGCGAGCCGGCCCCGCCCATCCGCCGCATCATGAAGATGAACAGTACCACCAACAGCCCCGTCATCAACAGCACAGGAATCCAGTTCATCAGCGGGCTGGGCTGCGAGTAGTTGTTCCAGTCCGGGATGTGATTTTCTTCAAGCAGGTCACGGACCTCTTTCTGGTCGTCGTTCAGATTGACGCGGAGCGCAATGTTTTCCTCGCGTCCTTCCTGGGCACCGACCGGTTTTTCTCCCGTAAGTTCCGCTACCGCGGGGCTGAGCTTCGTGCGCGTGACCGAGGCCTGGAGCTCCGTGTCGCCGATGACGATCTGCGACAGGTCCGAGAGCCGGATTTTTTGCACTTGCTGGCCCGTGTGGTCCTCGATGTCGATGAACCGCTCGCTCTTTTCGGGATGCGTGACCGGATTGCTGGCTTTGACCAACTTGACGAAATCGCTCATCTTGATCCGCGTCTCGTTGCGGCTGTTGAAGATCGTCACCATCAACAACAACAAGACGCCAAGTCCCAAGAGATACCAGACAAAATTGCCGCTCTGCTGCGGCAGCTTTTTGTCGGGCGACTTAGGGTGGGGGCCGGGCGTGGGTTTTTGACTGTCCATGAATGTGCTTCTAATTCGGTTCCGGTTGAGATTTTGCCTGTGTTTATCGTATGTGCACTAGTACGAAATTACAACGAAGGCGGTTGTGGGCCGGGGGGACGCTGGGCATCTGTGGTTGCTTTCGAGCTTGGCTTGTTTACCTCGGTGAAGCCCCCTAAAATGGCCCCTTTGCCCGGCTGGCCTCTTGTTTCATCGGTCAAACAGCCCACGATGACTGCCCCCAACGGCGTGAATTCGGTTGGCACGCTTCCCCCGCCTGTCATCTCGCCCGAATTGCCGCAGTCGCATTGAAAAAGGTACGCTTCGGGTACCGTCGTCCGACGCCCAGAGGGCGATTCCGCATTACAATTTCTACCATCCGTGCGACACGTATGATCTGATCAGCCGGAAGGGACGCGAGCCGCTGATCCGTGATTCTGCCGAACTATTCACTGACCGATCGATCCGCGATGACGACTCCTTCCACCAATTCCGCCGCGAATCCCACGAGCACCAAGCGCGTGGCCGTTCTCGGTTCGACCGGGAGCATCGGCACCAGTGCGTTGGAAGTGATCGAAGCCAGCGCGGGCCGCCTGCGGGCCATCGCCCTCTCGGCCCATCGGCGATTCGACCTCCTGGTCACCCAAGCCCACCAATTCCGGCCCCGCTGGGTAATTGCTACCGACGAGGCGGCCGCCGACGGCTTCCACTGGAGCGGCTTGCCGATGGACACCGAGTTGCTGGTCGGTGAGCAGGGCCTTGCCGAAGTCGCGGCCTCTGAGGAGGTCGACCTGGTGCTGGCCGGAATCGTCGGGAGCGTTGGACTCCGCAGCACTTGGGCCGCGCTGGAAGCCAAGAAGACCGTGGCCCTGGCCAACAAGGAAACGATGGTCATGGGCGGCGCCCTGGTGACCGAGCTGGCTGCCAAGCACGGGGCGATAATTCTGCCGGTCGACAGCGAGCACAGCGCCGTCTTCCAGGCGATTCAGGCCGGCCGCCACGAAGAGATCGCTCGCGTCGTGTTGACCGCTAGCGGCGGGCCGTTTCGACACCTGTCCAACGACCAACTTCGGCAAGTCACGGTCGACGACGCGCTGGCCCACCCCAATTGGACGATGGGCCGTAAGATTACCGTCGACTCGGCGACGATGATGAACAAGGCTCTGGAGATCATCGAATGCCGTTGGCTCTTCGGATTGCCGCCAGAACAGATCGAGGTGGTGATCCATCCGCAGTCGATTGTCCATTCGTTCGTCGAGTTCGTCGACGGCGCGGTCATCGCCCAGCTGAGTCCTCCGGATATGAAGCTACCGATCCAGTACGCATTGGAATACCCGCACCGCCAGGCGGGCGTTGCCCAGCGGCTCGATTGGCGCAGCCGCTGGCAACTCGAATTCGAGCCGCCCGACCCGGAGCGATTCCCGGCCCTGGAGCTCGGCCACCAGTGTGCCCAAACCGGTGGAACCACGGGTGCCGTGCTAAGTGCAGCGAATGAAGCGGCGGTTGAGGCTTTCCTCTCCGGCGAGCTACATTTTACGGAGATCATTCCCGCCTGTCGCAGCGTATTAGAATCACACCACTTTGAGCCGAACCCATCGCTTTCCAAGCTGATCGAGCTTGACCGGTGGGCACGAGAGGAGGTCTCCCGCTGGGTCTGTGCGTAGTAAAATGACGAATCACGAATGGCGAAGCCCGAATTCGCCATCCGTCATTTGCCATTCATTCGCTCGATGGAGTGTGCTTCGTGGATATGAGTTCGTTCGCCTTGTTGTTAGCGATTGCAGATCTTAGTTCGATCGCCACGCTCCTGGGCGTGATCCTGATCGTGGGGATCGGCTTGGGCGCCGTGATCTTCGTCCATGAGCTGGGTCACTTCCTGGTGGCAAAGGCCTGCGGCGTGCGTTGTGACAAATTCATGATCGGCTTCGACATCGGCGGCTACAAGCTCAGCCGCAAGTGGGGCGAAACCGAATACGGCATCGGCATTCTCCCCCTGGGTGGCTACGTGAAGATGCTCGGCCAGGACGACGACCCGGCCCACATCGCCGAACAGCTCAAGAAATCGGAAATCGCCGCCGGCAGTCCCGACGCGGTAGAAGTCCGCGGTCCCAGCGGCGAACACTACTTTGTCGATCGCCACAGCTATCTCGCCAAAAGCGTGCCCCAGCGAATGGCAATCATCTCGGCCGGCGTGGTGATGAACGTCATTTTCGCGTTCATCTTTGCCGTCGTGGCCTACGGCATGGGCGTCAAGTACATGCCGTCGATCGTGTCGGAAACGATTCCTGGCTCGCCCGCCTGGCGGGCAGGTCTCCAGTCGGGCGATGAGATCATCAAGCTCGGCGACCGCAAGAACCCGACGTTTCTGCAGCTCAAAGGGGGCGTCACGCTAGGCGACATGGAAAACGGCATCCCGATCGTCGTCCGCCGCGCCGCCGACGGGCGGGACGTCGATCTGACGCTCAAACCCGAACAGAGCCAGGGCCGCGGCCTGGCGACCATCGGCATCCTCAATCCCTGGACCGTCACGCTCCGCGACGAAATACCGGTTGTACCTAATTCGCCGGCTGCGGGCGCCAGACAAATCGTGCCTCCAGCAACGGGGAAAGAATCGAAGTCCACTGGTTTTCAATCGGGGGACACCATCGTCCGCGTCGACGATACGCCGATCAAAGACTTCCGCGACCTGGTGACGCAGCTCGCCCGCTCTCCCGGCCGGCCGCTACGAAGTCACGGTCGAGCGGACCGCAGCGACGGCAGCAGCCGGCAAACAGCCGTCGACCGAGCAGCTCACATTCGAAGTCGGTCCGCGGCCGCTCGAGCTGCTGGGGCTGGTCATGAAGATGGGCCCGATCGTCGGGGTGCAGCCGGACGGCCCCGCCGCGAAAGCCGGCCTCAAAGTGGGCGACGTCATCACCGCCGTCAACGGCCAGTCTCTTGCCGACGCAAAGACTTTCGCCGATTGGCAGCCCGACACGCTCAGCGAGCGATTGCGGCTGGCCGCCCTGGCCGGCGAAACGGTGACGTTCACGGTCGAGCGCGATTCGCAGCCGGTGGAAATCTCCGTCCAGCCGCGCGTGCCGACCGAATTCTATTCTGTCGTCCCGCACGGAGTGCCGGTCGGGGTGCCGTCGCTCGGCATCGCCTATCGCATCGAGAACGAGGTCGTTTCCGTCGTGGCCGATAGCCCGGCCGCCGCCGCCAAGATCGAGCCCGGCGACAAGGTCGTCAGCGCCGAATTCGTGTTCCCCAAGGAACTTGACGAGTCCGCCGCGCTCGAACCGCTGACCGTGAAGCTCTCCGCCAAGGCCGAGAACTGGCCGACCGTCTTCGATCAATTGCAGAACGCACCCGCCGGTACGTCGCTCAAACTGACGATCGACCGCGGCGACGAAAAACTCACCAAGGAGCTCACCCCGGTCGCGGCCGACGGACTCTACGTCGCCGATCGCGGACTGCTATTTAATCCGATCGAGCGAATCCGCCGCGCGACGTCGTT
This sequence comes from uncultured Planctomycetota bacterium, assembly GCA_963808175.1. Classification (GTDB taxonomy): domain Bacteria; phylum Planctomycetota; class Planctomycetia; order Pirellulales; family Lacipirellulaceae; genus DASYDU01. The sequence goes on from CAWEEU010000004.1 coordinate 104,720, forward strand.
CTCCGAGCAGATCGAGTACGGTTGGAACGAAACGACCGACGCCCTGGGGATGGTCTTCCGCTTTCTCAAAAAAATCGGCACCCAAGTACCGGTCACCGCGTTGGGCGGCCCGATCACGATCGCCAAGGCAGCCGGCTATTCGGCCTACGATGGCGTGCCAGCCCTGCTGATCTTCCTGACGATGCTCAGCGCCAACCTGGCGGTGCTCAACTTCCTGCCGATCCCGCTATTGGACGGCGGGCACATGGCGTTTTTGGCCTACGAAGGCGTCCGTGGCCGGCCGGCCAGCGAAAAGTTTGTCGTCGCCCTGCACACCATCGGCTTCGTGTTCATCGTCAGCCTGATGCTGTTCGTCGTCGCGCTCGACCTGGACCTGATCCCTCGGGATCTGTAGGTAGCGTTTCCCGTGATCAATTCGACTGCCCAGTCGACGTTTGCTCTGCCGCACCAGCCGCAATACGAACACACGCAATCGGCGCCGATGGGCTGGCTGATTCTGCTGCCGGGGCTGGCGCTCATCGCCGCCGGACTCTACCCGGTGGACCCAAACGCGGTCGTGCCGCTCATGCTCGCCGGCTTTGCCATGGTTGTGATAGGCCTCTCGTTCCAATGGCTGCGCGTGGTCGACGAAGGGGACACCCTGGCCGTGCGTTACGGGCCGATGCCGTTCTTTCGCAAGCGCGTCCGCTACGAGCGGATCACCGCAGCAGCACTCGACCGGACCAGCTTCATCGACGGCTGGGGCATCCACTGGGTGCCGGGCCGCGGCTGGACGTACAACCTGTGGGGCTTCGACTGCGTCCGCCTGACGCTCACCGACAACCGCATCCTCCGCATCGGCACCGACGACTCCCTGGGCCTCCAGCAATTCCTCGCCCGGAAGTACGCTCACGACTGACGGCGCAAAATCGCTTCCGCCGGTTGCCGACCTTCGGAAACGATACCAACCGGCCCCTGTTCACCGCACCCAGACACTGAGTTGGACAGATGCCTGGGCGGCACGGCGGGGTAATTGCATCGCCACAAGTGAAAAGATAGGCTAGCCCGGATATTTCATACGCCGAAGCGCTGATGCCTATAGCGCGATGGCCTTAGTCCTGGTAAATAAGGGGTTTCAACGACGAATTCCCATCACCAAGACCAAGGCCATTCGCATGACAGAGTGTAGCACGGACGTCATGGAGTTTACAGGGCACGAGCGACGCAAGGTTGTCGCGGATTTCAACGGTGGTCGGTTGACCTCGGACGCTGGAATTCTCTTGCTGCGTGAAGTCGACAGACGACTGGGGTTCATTGATGCGATCAACGAATGCCTGCCTGATCCTCGTGAGCCGCTCCTAATCGTTCACCAGCAACGCTCGATGCTGGCCCAACGCATCTTCTCCATCACGTTGGGTTATGAGGATCTCAACGACCAGCAGACGATGCGAGCTGATCCTGCTCTGCAAACGGCTGTTGGCTGTGAGCCAGAGGAGGAATCCCCGTTGGCTTCACCGCCGACGCTCTGCCGGCTGGAAAATCGCGTGAATCGCAAAGCGTTGGTAAGGATGTCCAAGGTGCTGGTCGATACGTTTCTGGCGTCTCACCAGAAGCCACCGAAAGAAATCACGCTCGATTTTGACGCCACCGACGATCCGGTTCACGGCAATCAAGAGCGGCGTTTCTTTCAGGGCTATTACAACCACTATTGCTTCCTGCCACTCTACGTGTTTTGTGGCGAGCACCTGCTGTGTGCCTACCTCCGCCCCAGCAACATCGACGCGGCCAAGCATTCCAGAGCCATCACGAAGCTGCTGGTCGACTATATTCGCCAGAGGTGGCCGGATGTGAAAATCACGATTCGTGGAGACAGCGGCTTCTGCCGCTGGCGGTTGATGCGATGGTGCGAAAAACACGGGGTTTCTTACATTTTGGGGCTGGCCCGCAATCAGGTATTGGAACGACGGATAGAGCGGCTCATGGAGAAGGCGGAGGCGGCCTTTGAAGCGACGGGGGATAAGCAGCGGCTGTTTGGTGAAATCAAATACACAGCGGAGACGTGGGATCACGAGCGGCGTGTAATCATGAAGGCCGAACGTCTGCCGGCTGGTCCCAACAGCCGTTTTATCGTGACCAACCTCAAAGGCCGTCACCAGGCACTGTATGACGAGAACTACGTGAAGCGCGGCGACATGGAGAACCGGATCAAAGAGCAGCAACTGATGCTGTTTGCCGATCGCACGAGCTGCCACGACTTCGAGGCGAACCAATTCCGCCTGCTGTTATCCAGCTTTGCGTACGTCCTCACTTCCCATCTTCGTCAGCACCACTTGGCTGGTACGAAATTGGAAAGCGCACAGGTGAGCACGATTCGTTTGAAACTCTTCAAAGTGGCCGCTCGCGTCGTCGTGTCGGTACGCCGAATCGTGTTTCATTTGGCCAGTTCGTATCCTTACCAGGCGCTCTTCCAGCGGATCGCGAAGTCGGTTCATCTCCGACCCGGATGATCCGCGGCCAATTCGAGCCACCACGGCCCCCATGGGGGAAAGGGGGTCTTGCGCACTCTTGGCCACGCATTCGGCACCAGCCCACCGCAAAAACAGTCTCTCCGCCAGAATCAAGCACGCAGCAACGTCGTATGAAATATCCGGGCTAGGGGCACAATCGGCCCCCGTCAGAGTCTTCTCGGCGAATGATCGCATGTAGACCGTCCGGGACTGGACTGTCAGCGGGCAGTCAACACCATTTCTAGATCAGCATGGATATCCACAGATTCTGCTTCGAATAACAAGTTCGGCCACCTAAGTAGCATTAGGATTTTCAATGGCATTGACCCGAGCACAAAGAGAACTCGCCGCTTCGATTGAATTCGATGAGGATGTATGCGCGATAGCAATCGAGCGTACGGGTCGCACACTCAACCGATTGGTCGTCTTCACTGACGAGTTTGACCAGCAACTCGCCGATGGTTTATCGATTGCTGTTGAACGTCAAGAGGTCGAACGCCTTATATCGGAGCTTCAGCCTGAATTGACGCGACGAGGCTATCGCGCTTTCTGGAGCGAGACTTACGAAGTCAACGGTGCGATTGCGAGTGAGGAAATTGCGATTCTGAAGACAACCGACCCATACTCGATCATGCGGATCCGACATACGAACGGCGGTAATTACGGAGTATCGACGGAGGACGTGGTCGCCAAACTCAAGGATTGGGAAAGCCATTGCCACTTTGAGATCCTTGGCGCGGGGGCGCATGGGTAGCTGTCAAATTTGAATCACTTCCGGAAGACATCTGCGCCTTCGCCGAAGAAGTGTATGGTTTTTGCCCAGACACGGTGGAGCAAGGAGTTGGCCTCGCCAACGAAAGAGACCATCCGGAGGAATTTGAAGCAGCCCGGCGCCTCTGTCCTAAACTTTCGGAGAATATGCAGCGGAAACTCGACGAACAGAAGACTCAATTTCAACAAATGGACGTACCGCCGGAACTTCGCACGTTATTGAATTCAGGTGCTGCGTTCACGACCCCGACAGATATGGGCATTCGGCTGTTGGCGTACCATATGAAGACTTCTGGTCAGCTGTTCCTATGGTGGGACTAATCGGGACCGACAAGTACGTACTAACAAGTCGCTGTAGTTGCCCCTTAAGTCTGTAATGGCTGGGTGGGACGGCTGCCTGGACCAGCGATGTACCTACGTGATTTGGACGGTGACCTGGGCAGCCTCTTTAGCCGAGTTCTCAGAGTCCGGCCATAATCCTCGCGGGCGCAGCGTCGCGGTGACTACCGCAGCAAGCTCGTCTTCAGCACGAGAAACTAGACAAAGGTCACAGGTGCCACGAGCGTCAGTCCAAGGCCCACTGCGGCGAATCTGCGGTTTCGGTTGGGTTGGACGAAACCGAGCAGCGCCAGAACCAGGCCAATCGGGGCGCCGATGCAACTGACAATCAGCGGAATCCCCAGTGCGTAGAGGGTTCCCTGGTTATCGACCACGCCAAGACGGACGGCCGCCACAACATCCAGGTGCAGCAACAGCATCACGGCGCCGACAAAACAGGCGGCGATGCCAAACTCCGATTCCCGCTTCGCCGTTCGGCGGATGAAGCAGGTGGCGTATCCCGTCATCGCACCCAGCGCCACGATCGTCGTCATCGGCAGCGACGCGACAACCCATCGCGGGCCGAGATACAAAGTGAGAAAATTCGACGAGCTCGGAACTGGTCCCCTAAGCAGACCAATCCGCCTACAACCGAGTGCCCACGAGCCCGGCGGCCGCTCCCCGGAGCACAGAGCGCAGGCAAGATGACGCGCTTCGTTGCGCGGCTTCCACCATTTGACTCTCCCCACCTGCCCAGCGGAGAAACAGTCAGAACGGCCCTTCCGAAACGCTAGCCCTGTGCGGGCCTTGCCCCGCCGCCCCGATTCCCCACCACGCGCTTCTGCACGTCGGTCTCCAAGACGCCGAACGCCTGCTCGTGCCGCTGCACGCTCATGTGCAGCGCCTGCAGCATCCGCTTGGCGGTGAAGTAGTTCGTCACAATTCGCTGTTTCACTTCGACCGGCTCGGTCGGCACGCCGAACGGCTGGGCATTGAGCCCGAAGTCGAGGATCAATTCCTCGGGCGTGCCGGTCACCCGGCAGAAATTCGCGTACAGCGAGATGCAGTTCTTGTCCGTCACTTCGACCCGCTGCTGCCGCTGCTGTTGATCAGCGGGCGTTTGGGCAGGTTCGGCTTTCTTGTCTTCTTCAGCCACGGCAATTCCCTTTCGAGTAACTCTGTTCTCGGTCAACCGAACGCGTCAACTACTCAGTAACGTCCGCTGGCCACCATTCGGGTGGCGATCCAACGCAAGTTTATGCGATTCCGTGACTTTCGACTACTAGCGGTCCTCGAAATTTCACGCGATCGCAGCCCACATCGCTGATCATGGCTCAGCGGACTTGCGCCAAATTTTGAGGATTACGCTCTCTGCGCCCGTCCGGGGAGTTTGGTAGGTCGCCGCCTTTCGCAGCTCCAGCCGGTGGAGCAGATTGTGATGCCGAGCCTCACCCCGCTCCTCGACCCAGGAGGGGCCTTTGACCAGTAGCAGCCGGTCGAAGGCATCCCAATGCGGCTTGAGCCAGGTGAGCACCTTCGTGAGCGACGCCAGCGCCCGGGCCACGAGCGTGTCGAATGTCGCCATTTCGAGTACGTCTTCCGCGCGGCAAGCATAAACGGCGACCGGCAAATTCAGCTCCGCGACCATTTCTTCGACGGCCCGCGCTTTCTTCTGAGTCGATTCCGCGAGACTCACCTTGAGATCTGGCCGCACAATCGCCAGGATGATCCCCGGCACGCCGCCGCCCGTACCCACGTCGAGCACCCGCTCCCCTTTCTCCAGCAGCTTGGCGAGCTGGAGGCTGTCGACCACGTCGCGGCTGACGAACTTTTCCATCGTCGTGTGCCGCGTCAGGTTCATCTTCTCGTTCCACTCCACAGAGGAGCTGCGCGGTAGCGATCGAGCTGCTCGATCTGCGCCGGTTCGAGCGCGATTCCCTCCGCGGCGAGCGTCTCGGCGAGCGTCGGTTCAGTGGAAATTGTCTCGTCGTCCGTCGTCACGGTCCGTTGATCCCAGCTGGAAAGTCGTCGATAATCGGCGCTCGTTCGCCGAACGAATAGCGCCATGAATAGCAACCAGTGTATTACATTAGCGGCCGACGCGAACCAGGCCCGCGGAATCGGCCAGTATGCGCTCGACATGCTCGCTCGCCGGCACCCCGGCCCCAGCGACGCCGTGCTCGCGCGGGCCGAGCTGTTTCACCTCGACAGCATCGCCTGCGGCGTTTCGGCCCTGGCGTTGGGGGCCAACGCGCCCACGGTCCTGCGGCGCGAGGCGCTCGAGTATCGCGTGGCCGGATGATGCGCCGGGCGTGCCGATGTTCGGTTCGACGGTGCGCGTGCAGCCCGAGAAGGCCGTGCTCGCCTGTTCGTCGGCGGTCCGCGAGTGGGACGCCAACGGCACCAACTTCGGCTACAACCCGGCCCGCGGCGCCACGGCCGGCGAATTCGGCCACAACGATTTTTATCCCGTCGCCGTGGCCGCCGCCCAGCTCGCCGGACTGGACGGCCGCCAGACGCTCGTGGCCATGACGGTGCTCGACGAGATTCGCGGCCGGCTCGCCGAGGTGTTCGCGCTGAAGAATCACAAGATCGACCACGTGCTCCACGGGGCGATCGCGTCGGCCGCCGTCTACGGGGCGGTGCTCGGCGCGACCGTCGACCAGATCGAGTCGGCGATCGGCCTGGTCGTGGCTCACTACGTGCCGTTCCGCGCGATTCGCGCCGGGCACCAGCTCTCGGACTCGAAAGGTGCGTCGGCCGCGATCAGCGCCGAAGTCGCGGTGCTCGCCATGCGGCGGGCAATGCGCGGCTTCGTCGGCCCGGCCGACATATTTCGCAACCCGCAGGCGATATTTTGCCTGTTCGAGCCGCCGCCAGAACCTGACTCGCAGCCCCTTCGATCTGACGCTCGCCACCGCGGGCGACGACTTCGCCGTGATGGGCATGCACTTCAAGCTCGGGCTCTACGAGCACCAGTCGGCCGGGGCGATCCAGGGCGTGATCGACCTGATCGCCGAGCAGCCCTCGCTGGTCGACGACCCCGCCCAGCTCCGCTCGCTCCGGATCACGATCTACGAGCCGGCCTTCAGCATCATCGGCGACAGAGCCAAGCGCGACCCGCGGACCCGGCAAAGCGCCGACCACTCGATGCTCTACATCATCGCCACGCTGTTACGCAAAGCATACGAAGCACGGCGCTCGGGGTGGGACGGTCAGGACGGCTGGCGGCGGTTGATGCTGATGCCGGACGACTACGCCGAAAACGCTTCCGCCCTGTTCCACCCGCTCACCCGCGAGCTGATGGGCCGCATCGACTTCCGCCACGGCGGCGAAGAGTTCGACCGCAAGTATCCCGACGGCATCCCCACGACCGTCGACGTCGACCACACGAAGCTCGGCAAGCTCACCAGCGGCCTGGTGATGTATCCCGCCGGCCACTCGCGCAACACGACGGCCGATTTGGCGTCACTGCTGGACCACAAATTCCGCTTGCTCGCGGGCCTCGGCGTCAACGACATCGATCCGTTCTTGCAGCGATTCAATCCACTCGCCAAAAAAACGGCGAAGGAACTCGGCGAGATTTACTCGTTCAGGATCCTCGGCCTGGCCCGATAAGTAAGCGATCGTCTACTTCTCGCCCTTCGACCAATCCCGCCGGCCGCGCGAGCTGGCGATGTTCATCGCCTTGCGATACTTGGTCACGGTGCGGCGGGCGACGGTGATGCCGGCCTTGCCCAGCTCCTCGACGATCGCATCGTCCGAGAGAGGCTTCGTCTTGTCTTCGTTGTCGATAATCTCTTGCAGCTTGATCCGCACGCGGTCCCAGGCGACTTCCTCGCCATCGGCCGCGGTGGTGCCGCCCACGAAGAACCGCTTGAGCGGGAAGATGCCCCGCGGCGTCTGAATCCACTTGTCGTCCACCGCCCGGCTCACCGTGGTGACGTGAACGTGCACCTTGTCGGCGATCTGCTGCATCTTGAGCGGCTCAATGTGGTCCGGGCCGTCGTCGAGAAATTTGGTCTGGTGGTCGACGATCGCCTGCGACACCCGCGTGAGCGTACTGCGGCGCTGCTCGATCGACTCGATCAGCCACTGGGCGGAATTCACTTTGCGCTTGATGTACTCGCGGGTCTCGGCGTTGGTCGTCTCATCTTTGAGCAAGTTGCGGTAGTACGGGCTGATGTAAAGCGACGGCAGCTGCGTGTCTTCGAGCCGGACCTCGTACTTGCCCGCTTCATTCCGCTCGACGTACACGTCCGGCGTCACGCTCGGCACGGTCGATTCGCCGAAATCGGCCCCCGGCTTCGGCTTGAGCTTCCGCATTTCCTGCCAGACTTCCTGGATCTTCTCGATCGAGTAGCCCGTCTTTTTCGAGATTTGCGGCAGCCGGTTGTTTTCCAGATCTTCGAGGTGATCGGCGATCAGCGTCCGCAACTCTTCGTAATGCGGCATGCCCGGCAAGAGCTGCAACAATAAACACTCTTTGAGCGACCGCGCCCCGACGCCCGGCGGATCGAGCCGCTGTACCACGGCGAGCGCCTGCTCGGCGACGTCCATGTATTCGGCGCGAAAGCGGGCCGCTTCTCCGTTCACATCGGCCGGGATCGGCGGCAACAGCTCTTCGAGCGGCGATTTCATGTAGCCGTTCGTGTCGAGGCTGAAGATGATCCGCTCGGCCATCCGCCGCACCGAATCCTCCAGCTCGAACCAGGCCAGCTGATGCTCCAGATATTCGTGCAGCGACTCGGGCCGCGCGAGCATGTTCGCCATCGCGTCGTGGCGCCGGTCCCCCTCGGCCTCGATCCGATTCATGCTCGGCCGGCTACGCTCCTCGTAGTCGTCCGGCAGATTCTCGGCCATGTTCAACAGCCGCTCGAAGTCGTCCGCGTTGTCGGTGCCGTCCTTGACGACCAACTCGCGCTCCGTGTCGGCCACGGAGGGGGCATTCAAATCTTCCTCGCCCTCGGCCGCTTCGGCGATTTCGTCCTGATCCGGCTCGACCTGGTCGAGGCAGGGGTTGTCTTCCATCTCCTGCTCGATGCGCTCCTGCAGGGCCATCAGCGGCAACTGCAGAATTTCCATCGACTGGATCATCCGCGGCGCAAGCACCTGCTTCTGAGCCAGCTGCATCTGTTGACCAAGAGAAAGTCGCATGACGATGTGCCTGACGAATCAGGAGCCGAGCAATCCGACGGCTGATCGAATTCGTTCGAAATTCTGCCCAAGGAGTTCGATTTGACGCACGCGTGAGCAACCGTGTTCTGGGCGTAAGAACTGCTTTCAGACTCTTACTGAGCTACTCACGTCCTCACCATCCCACTCGTATGTAGCATACCGCCGCGAGCGGAACGAGGTCAAATCGACACCATCAATTCTAGCTCCTGAAAGCCCTAAATGGGGTCGCGAATTCTCGCGCCGCGGGGTGAGATTGGCGGCAATCATCCCTTGACTTTTCCGGCGGAGGTAGGAACGCACCATGACGACGCGCCGCGATGAGAGTGCCAGCGGCGAACAGAATCCCGCTTGGCGGTTGGCGGCCAAATTACTTGCCGTCGCCGCCCGGCAGCGTGCCGCCAAGCTGCGACAGAGCGTCGTCGAGCCCCGGTAACTGCATGCCGCCAGTGATCGATTGCATGCCTTCGGCGCGGAGCTGGTTGGCCTTGGCGACCGCGGCATTGAACGCGGCCGGCAGCAGATCTTCGATCATTTCGCGGTCTTGCTTTTCGACGAGCGTCGGATCGATCCGCACCGCGAGCGCCTCGCCCAGGCCGTTGACTTCCACCTCGACCAGTCCGCCGCCCGCCGAGCCGGTGGCCCGCTTCGATTTCAGCTCGTCGCCGAGCGCCTGCATCTTCGAGCCCATCTCCTGGGCCGATTTGACGATTGAGCCGAGATTGGCGAGATTGCCGAGTCCTTTGAACATGTCCATTCCCATCGTTACTCCAACTAGATCTCATTCACTCTCGGGCGACTGGTAGCGGACCTGTCCCGGGGCCACGTCGAACAACTCCAATGCTCGCTTCACAAACGGCCGCTGGCTGACTTCCTCGAGTTGCTCCGCCGCCTGTTGCCGGCGCGACACGCGCGGCGCGGCGGGCAGCGGGTCGCCGCCCGCGGCTTGCGCCGCTTCCACCGCGAGTTGGAACTGCTTGAGCACCGAGTCGGCGACTTCGTGCGCCCCATCCGCCGTCCCGTTAGTCGGCGGCGACGCTTCGTCAGCTTGAACTGTGGAAGGTGCCGGCTTGGGTAACGGAGGAATGGTTCCGACCGACGGACTCGATGGTGGGCGCTCAACGTTTTTTTTTGCGGGCGGCTCAGGACGCTTCGGTGCGCTGCTCGCCGGTTCACCGCGCAGCTCCGCGACGAGCGAAGCCAAATCGTCGAGGTCCTCCAGCTGGCAAATCCGCACGACCGCCATCTCGACCAGCGTTCGGCCGTGCAGGCTCACTCGCAACCGCGCGGCCGTCTGATCGAGAATCTGCACCATCGCCAGCACCGTCGCCAGCCCCAGTTGTCGGCCTACCGCCGCGACTTCCTCCGCCTGCGACGGGATCGCATAGAGCATTTGCTGCGGCGGACAGCCCACCGCCAGCGCCATCACATCGCGGAAGTAACCCACCAACTGATCGAGCAATTGCCCCACTTCGACGCCGCCGGCTACTGCTGCGTCAAGTTCCGCCAGCGCCACCGCACCGTCGCGCGAGGCCATCGCGCGGACCAGTCCGCTGAGCCGTTCCACGGGCGCCGTGCCCAGCAGCGCGTGGACCTCGTCGCCCGTGATCCGCTTGTCCGTAACCGAGAGCAACTGCTCCAAGAGCGACTGGCTGTCGCGCATCGACCCGGCAGCCCGGCTGGCCAGGATTTGCACCGCTTCCGGCTCGATCTCGACGCCCTCGGCCGCCGCGATCTGCGCCAGCCGCGTCTGGATCGCTCCCATGTCGATCCCCGCGAAGTCGAACCGCTGGCATCGCGAGAGGATCGTGATCGGAATCTTGTTTGCCTCGGTCGTGGCGAAGATGAACTTCACGTGCTCGGGAGGCTCTTCGAGCGTCTTGAGTAGCGCGTTGAACGCCTCCTTCGTGAGCATGTGGACTTCGTCGATGATGTAGATTTTGAATCGTGAGCGGCTCGGCCGCACGGAGACGTTTTGCCGCAATTGGCGAATCTCGTCGATGCCGCGATTCGAGGCCCCGTCGATCTCCAGCACGTCGACGTCGTCGCCGGTGGCCACGCTGCGGCAGACGTCGCATTCATTGCAGGGCGTCGGCGTGGGGCCGTGGACGCAGTTGAGGGCTTTGGCGAGAATCCGCGCCGCCGAAGTCTTGCCGACGCCGCGGGCGCCGGTGAACAGATACGCATGCCCGACGCGGTCGCTGGTGATCGCCTGCTCCAGCGCCCGGGCCACGTGCTGCTGTCCCACCAGCTCGCCAAACGTCTGCGGCCGATAACGCCGGGCGATCACGACGTACTCGCCGCTTGTTGCCGCACCCGCGATACCGCCTCCAGATTGTTCCGAGAAATCATTCATAGCGCATCAGGCGAGCTCGCGTCAGCGAGCGGGGCATCAAAGAAGTCGCTTTCAAATCGGCCGCCGGTGAGAGGCCCCCACACAAAGAGACGCAAGCGTATGGCTGCTGTGTTTCCACCCTGACCAGGTTGGCAAGGCCCCCTTCGCAGAGGCCTCTCACCGGAAGCCGGCCCGCTGACCCGAAAGCGGCCGCGAGCTGCATGTACTGTTGTACGCGCTGGGGGCCGCCGCGTCCAGAATGCGGCTGCTGGGCGACGATGGTTACCGCACCATCAGCTTTTCCGCCACTTCGTGTGACAGCGTCCGATTCGCGCCGCCGATCGCGATCGTCACCTGGTCGGCCGCCGGTTCGTTCGCCATCAGCGCGCCGCTCGCGCCGATCTCGACACCCGCTTGCGAAAGGTAGCGCAGAAACTCCGGCGACTGATCCGTCACCCGCGCAACCTGAAACCGATCGCCCACCCGGCAGTCGGCCAGCCGGCGATCGGCGGGCGACGCCACCGTGCCATCGGCCTTGGGGATCGGATCGCCGTGCGGATCGGTCTTCGGATAGCCGAGCACCGCGTCGATGCGGTCCACAAGCCAATCGCTCACCGCGTGTTCCATGTTCTCCGCCTCTTCGTGCACCTCGTCCCAGGAAAGCTGCAGCGTTTCCACCAGAAACTGCTCGATCAGCCGATGTCGCCGCACGACCCGCAGCGCGAGCGCCCGTCCGGCGGGCGTGAGTCGCACGCCTTCGTACGGCGTGTAGGTGGCAAGATTGCTCTCGTCGAGCGTCTTGAGCATGCTGGTCACGGTGCCGGGCAGCACGCCCAGCGCCGACGCGATTTGCCCCGTCGCCACCGCCGCCTCGACCGGTTCGGCGAGCTGATAGATTGCTTTGACGTAGTTTTCGACCGTCAAACTGGCCATCGCGACGTCTCCTTGCACCGGTCGTATTTGAAGCGTGATCCCTCTCCGCTCATCCTACTCGTCCGATGATTCGTTGTCAGCGGCGCTGATCGACGCGGCTCGATTGACTCGCACCCAGACCGCCAGAACAATGAAACTCATGAACTCCGACGAGCAGCTCTCCAACCCGTCCGATTGGCGCGAACTTTACCCGTTCGACTCCCATTGGCTCGAATTGGGGAGCGATCGGCTCCACTATCTCGACGAAGCAACCGACGCCGCCAGTCGCGGCGACCGCGAAACTTTGTTGTTCGTCCACGGCAATCCGACCTGGTCGTTCCACTGGCGAAACTTGATCGCGGCGTTGCGGTCGCGCTACCGCTGCGTCGCGCCCGATCATCTGGGCTGCGGTCTGAGCGACAAGCCACGGCGGCTGCTCAAATTCGCCGACCACGTCGAGAACCTCGTGGCGCTCGTCGAGCGGCTGGACCTTGAACGCGTAACGCTCGTTGCGCAGGATTGGGGCGGAGCGATCGGCTTTGGCGGCGATGCTGCGAATGCCGGAGCGGCTGGAGCGGATCGTGCTTTTCAACACGGGCGCGTTTCCGCCGCGATACATTCCCTGGCGAATTCGCGCGTGCCGCCTGCCCGTCGTCGGCCGACTGGCCGTCCAGGGCGGCGGACTCTTCAACCGCGCCGCGCTGCGGATGACGCTCGCCCGCCAGCGCGGCTCGAACCGACCGTCGCGGCCGGCTATCTCGCGCCGTACGACTCTTGGGCCAACCGCCGCGCCGTGTACGGCTTCGTGAAAGACATCCCCTCCGGTCCGCGCATCCGACGTGGCAGATGCTCGCCGAAGTCGAGCGCCAGCTTCCGACGCTCGCCGATCGGCCCGCGCTACTTGTCTGGGGCATGCGCGATTGGTGCTTCCGTCCCGATTGCCTGAAGCGATTCGCGGAAGCCTGGCCCAACGCCGAAGTCCATCGCCTCGCCGACGTGGGCCATTGGGTCCTCGAAGACGCGCCCGAAGAAGCACGATCGCTGGTTCAAAATTTCCTTGCTTCGCCTCCAAATAACCAAAGACTTAGAAACGCAGAGAGCGCCGAGTTCGCAGAGAGGTGATTTCTCCGCGATCTCCGCGCCCTCTGCGTTTCTAACATTTTGCTGAACGCACCGGAGTCACGACATGCCTGAATCCTACCGAGTGCGGATCGCCAAGGCCGAGCACGTCTTCAGCGCCGCCCACTTCATCACTTACGAAGGCCGCTGCGAACGATTGCACGGGCACAACTACCACGTGGCGGCCGAAATCTCCGGGCCGCTCAATTCCGATCACCTGGTCGTCGATTTCCTCGCGGTCCGCGCCGCGCTGGGCGAGATCATCGCCCGGCTCGATCACTACGTGCTGTTGCCGACCGAGCACGAGCAGCTGGCCGTCGTCGAGGTCGGCGACGAAGTCGAGGTCACGCTCGACGCCCGCCGCTGGATTTTCCCCCGCGGCGATTGCCAACTCCTGCCGGTCGCCAACACGACGGCCGAGCTGCTGGCCGCCTACGTCGGTCGCGAGCTCAAGCTGGCGCTCGAAAGCCGCCTGGGAATCGAGGAGCCTCAGCTCCGCGTCGAGCTTGACGAATGCGATGGCCAGCTGGCGATCTGGGAGTCGCGGCCACGCTAGCGGCAAGGTCGCCCCAATCGGCACTTCTTCTCAAGGCGATCTCGGATTCCGGCCGATATTGCGAAGGGTCCGCGTGCGCGCCGCCGCCGCGTGAGCTCGTCCCTCGGCTTGCTAGCACTTTTCGCACACGCTATGTCCGACGTCCACGGTGCCGCCGTTCTGCTCATGAGTCTTCCCCAGGAAGACGCCAGCAGCCTGATGGGCAAGCTCGACGCGAAGCAGGTCGAGCAGGTCTCGATCGAGATCGCCCGGATGCGCAACGTGTCGGCCGAGGAGCAGGAAAAGGTAATCCTCGAGTTTGCCGAGACGACGCCTTCGACCGGTGGCGGCGGCGGCGGGCTCGAGGTCGCCAAGTCGCTGTTGCAGAAAGCCCTCGGCTCCGGCGCGAATGCCGCGCTCGACACGGTCCGGCAATCGATCGAGGCGATGCCGTTTGCGTTCCTGCGGCACGTCGACCGGCAAAACATCCTGACTTACATCATCGACGAGCACCCGCAGACGATCGCGCTGGTGATGAGCCATCTGCCGCCCGCGTTCGGCGCGGAGATTCTCACCGGCCTGCCCGAGGAAAAGCGGCTGTCGGTCGTGCGGCGGATCGCCAAGATGGGCCAGACGATCCCCGAGATCATCCGCGAAGTCGAACGCGGCCTCGAAGGCCGGATGTCGAACGTGATGAGCCAGAGCTTCGAGCACGCCGGCGGCGTCGAGGCCGTGGCCGAGATGCTCAACGTCGCCGACCGGGCCACCGAGCGGGCACTGTTGGACAAGCTCGCCGAAGAGAATCCGGACCTGGTCGACGACATCCGCCGCCTGATGTTCGTCTTCGAAGACATCAGCAAGTTCACCGACAAAGACATCCAGACCGTGCTCAAGAACGTCGAGACGAACCAGTGGGCCCTGGCACTCAAGGGCGCGAGCGACGGGCTCGTGCAAAAGATCCTCGGCAACATGTCGGAGCGGGCCGCCGGGATGCTCAAGGAAGAAATCGGCTATCTCGGCTCGGTCAAGCGCTCGGCGGTCGAGAACAAGCAGCAGGAGATCGTCGACATCATCCGCCATCTGGAGGACGAAGGCCAAATCGAGATCAACACCAGCGGCGAAGTCGAAGAAATGGTGCAATAACGCCCCGCCTCTTGCCAGCGCACCCGCACCGCCCCAGGCTGCCGCGCCCCGCTCCGCTTGCGGTTTAGCTAACCGGTAAGCGTCGCCCGACGCACAAAACCGACAATTCCTGTCAACGCTGGAGCCGACCACTTCGTGGTGCCCGCCGCCGCTAACTCCTCGAACCCGCCGCCGCGATTTGCTAGCATGGCTCTCTTCTGATCCGAGGAGGAGTTCCGTGCCCGCCGCCACCCCGATGATGCAGCAGTACCACGAGGCCAAGGCGGCCGCCGGCGACGCCCTGCTCTTGTTCCGGATGGGCGACTTCTACGAGCTGTTCTTCGACGATGCCAAGACGGCCGCCCGCGTGCTGGGCATCGCGCTCACTAGCCGCGACAAAGGCGAGAACCCAGTGCCGATGGCCGGCTTCCCCTACCATCAGCTCGACGCCTACCTGGCCAAGATCATCGCCGCCGGCCACCGCGCCGCGATCTGCGAACAGGTCGAAGATCCCAAGAAGGCCAAAGGCCTCGTCAAACGCGAAGTGACGCGGATCGTCACGCCCGGCACACTCACCGACGACGCGCTGCTCACGCCGTCGACCAGCAATTTCCTCGCGGCCGTGGCCCATCCCACCGCGGGCGACACGGCCGGCCTGGCCTGGATCGACATCTCCACCGGCCGGTTCTCCGCGACCTGCTGCACGCTCCAGGAGCTACCCGATCAACTCGCCCGCATCGAGCCGGCCGAGCTCTTGGTGAGCGACGCGATCGGCTCGACCTCCGAGCCCTGGTCGCAAGGCATCCCGATCACGCGCCGCCCGGCCTGGACCTTCGCCCACAATGCCGCGATCGCTTCGCTTGCCAAACACTTCGGCACGCGGAGCGTCGACGGTTTCGGCTTCGACGTGGCGCCGGACGCGGCAGACGCCGCCGCGCTGCGGGCTGCCGGCGCGGTGCTCGATTACCTGGCCGAGACCCAAAAAGCTTCGCTCGCCCACGTCGATCGCCTGCTCCCCTATGCGGCGACCGAACGGCTGGCGATCGACCCCGCCACGCGCCGCAGCCTGGAGCTCACCGCGACGATCCGCGATGGCGGCCGCGCAGGCTCGCTCCTGGGCGTGCTGGACCGCACCGTGACGTCGCTCGGAGCACGGCTCTTGGCCGAGTGGCTCGCCGCGCCGCTGGTCGACACTGCGGCAATCGACGCCCGGCTCGACGCCGTGGCGGAGCTCGTTGCCGATGCCTCGCTCACCGCCGCGCTCCGCGATGCGCTGAACCAAATCTATGATGTGCAACGACTATTGGCCCGAGTGACCACGAGCCGCGCGAGCCCGCGCGACTTGAGCTTCGTCGGCCGCACGCTCGCGGTCCTGCCGAAGGTCAAGGCCCGGCTTACCGCCCGCTCCAGCGCACGGTTGCAGCAGCTGGAACAGCGGCTGGACCTGTGCGCCGACGTCCGTAGTCCGCTGGAACTGGCGCTCGTGGACGATTGCCCGCTCGTGGCCCGCGATGGAGGTTTCATCCGCACCGGTTATCACCGCGACCTCGACGAGCGCCGCGAACTGATGGCCGGGGGCAAACAGTGGATGGCCGAATATCAGGCCGACCAGTGCCAGCGGACCGGCATCCCCAACATCAAGGTCGGCTTCAATTCGGTCTTCGGCTACTACCTCGAAGTCACCCACGCCCACCGCGACAAGATTCCGGCCGACTACATCCGCAAACAGACCGTCAAGAACGCCGAGCGCTACATCACGCCCGAGCTCAAGGAGTACGAAGAAAAGGTCCTCACTGCCGAGGAGCGGGCCAAGGAACTCGAACTCGAAATCTTCGGCGAGCTCCGCGAGCTGGTGGCCGCCGCCGCGGCCCGGCTGCAAGCCACCGCGGAGGTACTTGCGGAGATCGACGTGCTGGCCAGCTTCGCCGAGCTGGCCCGCTCGCGCGGCTACGTGCGACCCAACGTCGTTGCCGAGCCGGTCCTCGACGTCGAAGCCGGCCGACACCCGGTGCTCGACGTCACGGAACCGGAAGGGACGTTCGTACCCAATGGCGTCGAGTGCTTTGGCCGCGGCTCGGGCTGGCGACGGGCGGCTCGACGGCAACGCTCGACCGTCACGCCCGCCTCCATCCTCCTGATCACCGGCCCCAACATGGCCGGCAAGAGCACGTACATCCGTCAGACCGCGCTGCTGGTGCTGATGGCGCAAATGGGCAGCTTCGTGCCGGCCCAGCGGGCCACGATCGGCGTGGCCGACCGCATCTTCGCCCGCGTCGGCGCCAGCGACGAGCTCTCGCGCGGCCAGAGCACGTTCATGGTCGAGATGACCGAGACGGCCCGCATTCTCAACACCGCCACCGCACGGAGCCTGGTGATCCTCGACGAGATCGGCCGCGGCACCAGCACCTACGATGGCCTGTCGCTGGCCTGGAGCATCGTCGAGCACATCCACGAGCAGCTCGGCTGCCGCACGCTCTTCGCCACGCATTATCACGAGCTCACCGATCTTGAGGACCAGCTCGCCGGCGTGCGGAACTACAACGTCGCGGTGAAGGAGTGGCAGGACCAAGTGGTGTTCCTGCACCAGATCGTCCCCGGGGCGGCCGACAAGAGCTACGGCATCCACGTCGCCCAGCTTGCGGGCGTGCCGCGAAGCGTCAACGACCGGGCCAAAGAGGTCCTCGACTGGCTCGAATCCCAGCATGACTCGAACGCCGCTTGCGGTTTAGCTGACGCCTCGGCGTCGCCCCGTGCTTCCCGTCCTCCCCTCGGACTCAATAACAATCATTGGCAACTCACCCTCTTCGGCACCGACGACCATCCCCTCTTGGAAGAAATTCTTGCGGTGGATCTCAACCGCGTCACGCCACTCGAAGCGCACGGCCTGCTGCACTCCTGGCAGGAGCGACTCGCCGAAGAACGAGCGGCTGCGAAATAGCACCCGCGTTGGCGGATCAGGCCCATCGCGGTAAGATGGGCGGTTCCGCATCGACGACTGTCGTCCATCCTGGCCCCCCGACTCCTGTCTCCTGACTCCTCCCCCGATGCCCAAATACAACCCCGCCGTGATCGAGCCCAAGTGGCAAGCGTACTGGGACCAGCACCAGTCGTTCGCCGGCGCCGCGGATGCCCAAGCCCGGCGGCGGGAAGCTCTACGCGCTCGACATGTTCCCATATCCCAGCGGCGACGGCCTCCACGTCGGCCACCCCGAGGGATACACGGCGACCGACATCGTCTCCCGCGCCGCGCGGATGCAGGGCAAAGCCGTGCTCCATCCGATGGGCTTCGATGCGTTTGGTCTTCCGGCTGAGGAGCACGCGATCAAGACTGGCGAAAACCCCCGCACGCAGACCGAGAAAAACATTGACACGTTTCGCCGCCAACTCAAATCGCTCGGCTTCTCCTACGACTGGTCGCGCGAGCTGGCCACGACCGACGTCGACTACTTCCGTTGGACGCAGTGGATCTTCCTGCAGATTTACGACACGTGGTTCGACGCAGAGCAGCAGAAAGGCCGGCCGATTGCCGAGCTGCCGATTCCCGCCGACGTAAAGAAACAGGGAGAGGATGCGGTCCGCGCGTACCAGGACGAGCATCGCCTCGCCTATCAGAGCTTCGCGCCAGTGAATTGGTGCCCCGCGCTGGGCACCGTGCTGGCGAACGAAGAGGTGATCGACGGCAAGAGCGAACGGGGCGACCATCCGGTGGTGCGGATGCCGCTGCGGCAATGGATGCTGCGAATCACCGCCTATGCCGACCGGCTCGAAAAGGATCTCGCGTCGCTCGACTGGTCCGAAGGCATCAAGCTCCTGCAGCGCAACTGGATCGGGCGGAGCACGGGGGCGGAGGTCGATTTCTTTATCGGCGGCGAAGCAGAATTCGACGCGTGGAAGTCGGGCCGCGCAAGAGCGGCTACCCGCGCAAACCCGATGACAATGTCCTCCGCATCTACACGACGCGGCCCGACACGCTCTTCGGTGCGACCTACATGGTGATCGCCCCCGAGCACCCCTTCGTCGAGCGTCTCACCGCCAAGGGGCAAGAGGCGGCGGTAAGAGCGTATTGCGAGGCCGCCGCGCAAAAGCGATCTCGACCGCACCGAGTTGGCGAAAGAAAAAACCGGCGTCTTCACCGGCTCCTACGCGATCAATCCAGTCAACGGCCGCGAGGTGCCCATCTGGATTGCAGACTACGTGCTGGTGAGCTACGGCACCGGCGCGATCATGGCCGTCCCCGCCCACGACGAGCGAGACTTCGAGTTCGCACAGAAATACGACCTTGCTGTGAAGTGCGTAGTTGAGCCTCCCGTGCCGGAAAAGAAGCCAGGCTTACCGCCCATTTACTATGATCCGTCGCTGACTCCACGAATCTTGCAGGAGATAGTAGACGGACGAGAATGTTACGCTGGATATGGGATTGCGATCAACTCCGGCAATTACAATGGATTGTTCAGTCTTGAGTTCAAGAGACAAATCACTGACGATCTGGCGAATCAAGGCCTCGGCCGAGAGGCCGTGAACTACAAGCTCCGCGACTGGCTCTTCTCGCGGCAGCGCTTCTGGGGTGAGCCGTTTCCGCTTCTGCACGAACTTGACGCCGCGGGCAATCCGACCGGCCGCATCCGCGCCGTCGACGCGAAAGACCTGCCGGTCGACCTGCCGCATCTCGACGACTTCAAACCGCACGGCCGCCCGGAACCGCCGCTCGACAAAGCGCCTGACGAGTGGCTCTATCCGGTGATCAACGGCAAGCGCTACAAGCGCGAGACCAACACGATGCCGCAGTGGGCTGGCTCCTGCTGGTACTACCTGCGATTCATCGATCCGAAGAACTCTGACGCGCTCGTCGATCCCGCGCTGGAAAAAGCCTGGATGCCGATCGATCTCTACGTCGGCGGTGCGGAGCATGCCGTGCTGCACCTGCTCTACGCGCGGTTCTGGCACAAGGTGCTTTACGACCGCGGCATCGTCAGTACGCCCGAGCCGTTCCAGAAGCTGGTGAACCAGGGGATGATCCTCGGCGAGAACGGCGAGAAGATGAGCAAGAGCCGCGGCAACGTGATCAACCCCGACGCGATCGTCAAGGAGTACGGTGCCGACTCGCTGCGGCTCTATGAGATGTACATGGGGCCTCTGGAAGACTCCAAACCCTGGAGCATGCAGGACGTGAACGGGGTGCACAATTTCCTCAACCGCGTCTGGCGTCTCATCGTCGACGACCGAATGGAAGAGCTTGCGGTAAATGCCTCGGTCGTCGATCGCCTGCCGACTTCCGACGAGCTGCGCGTGCTGCACCAGACAATCGCCGCGGTCACGGCGGATATCGACAAGCTCAAGTTCAACACCGCGATCGCCCGGATGATCGAGTTCACCAATTACTTCACCAAGCTATCGGAGCGGCCGCGGGCGGTGCTGGAGCCGTTCGTACTCTTGCTCTCGCCCTTCGCACCCCACATGGCGGAAGAACTCTGGCTTGCGCTGGGGCACAACCAGTCGCTCGCGCCACGAGCGGTGGCCCGAGTTTGACCCGGCGCTCGCGCGGGAGGATACTATCGAAATCCCGGTCCAGGTCAACGGCAAGCTCCGCGCGAAGCTGGCGGTCGCCGCGGATGTGGACGCTAAAACACTCGAAGCGGCCGCCCGCGCCGACGCCCGTATCGCGGAACTCCTGGCCGGCAAGGAAATCGTGAAGACCGTCGTCGTGCCGGGGCGGCTGGTAAATTTTGTGATCAAGGGCTGAGTGATGCGGAAAGGAAGCGAATGCAAAATGCAAAATGTACAATGTAAAATGAAAAATGCGGTGAGGAGCGTTCCCTTCGGCCGACAATATTTTGCATTTTGCATTGTCCGACTTGCCCCCAGCCAATCGGTGCTCCCGTGAAACGCGTTGTCGCCGTTGTATTGGGAGGTGGTCGGGGCACGCGGCTCCAGCCGCTCACCACCTACCGCGCCAAGCCCGCGGTGCCGCTGGCGGGCAAGTACCGCCTGATCGACATCCCGCTCTCCAATTGCCTCAACAGCGGGATCAACCAGATCTACGTGCTCACGCAGTTCCAGTCGGTGAGCCTCCACCAGCACATCCGCGGCACCTACCGCTTCGACAACTTCAGCGGCGGGTTCGTCGAGATCCTCGCCGCCCAGCAGTCGCTGGCCGAGGACGGCGGCGTCCAGGACTGGTACCAGGGCACCGCCGACGCCGTGCGCAAAAATCTGCGCCACCTGATCGGCATCGGCACCGAGTACGTGCTGATCCTCTCGGGCGACCAGCTCTACCGGATGGACTTCGCCAAGATGCTCGCCACGCACGAAGCAGCACAAGGCCGACGTGACGATCGCCGCCAAGCCGGTGGCTCGCAGCGAGGCCCACGCGCTGGGCATCATGCGGGTGGACAACGACGGCCGCGTGGTGGGCTTCCGCGAGAAGCCGGCCTCCGACGCCGAGCTGAACGACGTCGCCACGCCCCCCTCCTGGATCGACGAGCACGGCATCGCCAGCGGCGGCCGCGACTGCCTGGCCAGCATGGGCATCTACCTGTTCCGCCGCGAGACGCTGCTCGACGTGCTGGAGAAAACCAACTACCACGACTTCGGCCGGGAGGTCTTCCCCGCGTCGATCCGCACGCGGCGCGTGCAGTTGCACCTGTTCGACGGCTACTGGGAAGACATCGGCACGATCCGCTCGTTCTACGAGGCGAACCTGATGCTCGCGCAGGAGAATCCGCCGTTCGAGCTGGCGAGCGCCACCGCGCCGATCTACACCCGGGCCCGCTTCCTGCCGCCGACCCGGTGCGACGGCGCCTCGATCGAGCGGAGCCTGGTGGCCGACGGCTGCGTCGTCGGCGCGGGCACGCGGATCGAGAACAGCGTGGTCGGCCTCCGCTGCCGCATCGGCCGCGACGTGATCATCCGCAACTCGGTGATCATGGGCGCCGACTACTACGAGACGCCGGGCCAGCTCTCGGCCGATTGCAACGAGGGCCGCCCGCCGGTGGGCATCGGCGCTCGGGCGATCATCGACGGCGCGATCGTCGACAAGAACTGCCACATCGGCGCCGGCGCCAAGGTGACGCCCGGCCAGCGCTCGACGAGCTACGGCCTGGTGGGACCCGATTGCACGATCCGCGACGGCATCCTGATCGTCGGCAAAAGCGGCGTCATCCCCGACGGCTGGCACGTGTAGCTGCCAGCAATTTGGCGGCCCAGGCCCCGCATAACCGCGACAATCGGCGCGGTTCGCCCCCCTTCGTAGACGCCGGCGAACCGCCATGTCATATTGGATCGTAGTAACATTCTGGGCCCCGCTCGCGGGCCGCTTCTCCCCAGGAGTTTCGCACGCATGTTTTGCCTGAATACCATCTCGCCATGGTGCGCCTCGTGCGCTGCGGTGCTGACGATTTGTACGTTCTGCCCCGACTTTTGCCGCCGCCGTCGCCGACGATTCACAGGGCGGCGAAACGATCGACCGTTACACTGGCCCGCCGATCTTTCTCGACGAGCCGGAATCGCCCCCGCCAGCCAAGCTGGTCGAGAAGCGCGTCGACAAGGACACTTATCCCGACGGCAAGACCCTCCGCTACGAGCGGCGAGATTGGCCGCTTTTCCGACGACCACTACGAAGCCGATGGCTTCTACCGCGAATACTACCCCAACGGCCAGAAATTCGTCGAAGGCCAGTACAAAGACGGTCACCAGGAAGGCACTTGGACCTACTATCACGACAACGGCAAGGTGCAGCGGACGGTCACCTATTCGAACGGCCAGCCCGATGGCAGCTGGGACGTCTACAACGCCGAGGGGGCGGTCGTCGCCAAGCGCGGTTACAAGAGCGGCAAACGCGACGGCACCTGGGTCGTCTACGACGAGAGCGGCAAACAGCCCTTGCGCGAGGAAGTTTATACCGACGGGAAGGCCAACGGCGTTTGGAAGGTTTGGTTCCCCTCGGGCCAGCAGAAGAACGAGATCTCGGTCAAGGACGGCGTCCGCGATGGCCCGTATGCCGAGTGGGACGAAAAGGGCAACAAACGACTCGATCTCAACTTTGCCGACGGCAAGCTCGACGGCACCGCTACGCTGCTGGGCGCCGATGGCCAGAAGGTCGTCCAGCACTACGACCACGGCAAGCTGCTCAAGGACGCCAAAGAGTAGCCACGGCGAGACCGCCGCTCTCAAACGACAAGTCGAGCATGGGCAAAGGCGATCGGTCGACGGCTCAGGCGCCAAAGTCGGCGTCTTCCCGTTTGATTGACCGCTCGCCGGCGGCCGCTATGATACGCTTGCCCTCCTGCCGGTCTTCACGAAAACTTCATCTCCGGCCAGTACAAACTGGTACCGGACCGGCGGCTCTCGTCTGGCCCGAGCCGCGGATGGGTTTGTAGCAGCTAGTCCGTCGAGGTGGGGCAGGATCCCGTTCCGCCGGTCCGCTTCCGTGGGCGTGGTAAAATTCACTATGGTCTCCGAGCCCGCCAACTTCCTGCCCGAGCACTTCATCAACCGCGAACTCAGCTGGCTGGAGTTCAACGCCCGGGTGCTCGAGGAGGCCCAGAACGAGACCACTCCGCTGTTGGAGCGGGTCAAATTCCTGGCGATCTTCGCGTCGAACCTCGACGAGTTCTTCATGGTCCGCGTGGCGGGCCTCCGCGAGCAGGCGTTCGGCGCCGAGCTGCCCCAGGATCCGCCCGCCGACGGCCTCGCGCCTTTGACCCAACTGCAGCGGATCGCCCAGCGGACCGAGCAACTGGTGGCCCAGCAGTACGCCTGCTGGAACGAATCGATCCTGCCCGCGCTCACCTCGGCCGGCATCCGCATCCACCGCGAAGCGAATCTCGAGGCCAAGGACCGCAAGTCGCTCGACAAGTACTTCCGTCAGGCGGTGTTCCCCGTGCTCACGCCAATGGCGATCGACCCCAGCCACCCCAGCCCGCGGTTCCACAACCGCGGCCTGTACCTGGCGGCGATGCTCAAACGGACCTCCGGCATCGGGCCCGAGCGGCTGTTTGCCGTGGTGCTCGTGCCGCAGGTGCTGCCGCGGTTCGTCTCGGTCGAGCCGGACGACAAGCAGAATTTCGTGCTGCTGGAGGACATGATCGCCTGCCGGCTGCCGGAGCTCTTCGGCGGTTACGACATCGTCGACCAGGCCACGTTCCGCGTCACCCGCGACATGGACATCAACCTCCTGGAGCAGGAGGCGGACGACCTGCTGCGGTCGATCGAGTCGCGGCTGCGCGTCCGCCAGCGGACCGAAGCCGTCCGGCTCGAGATCTCCGCAAACATGAACCGTGCCCTGCTCGAGATGCTGGTGAGCGAAGAGGCGATTCATTGTGAGACGAACTTCAGCGCCGTCGGCTACAACGAGGTTTATTCGATCCCCGGGCCGCTCGACATGACGTCGCTGTTTGAGCTGGTGCAGAAGGTCGATCGCAACGATCTCCGCGAGCCGACGTTCGTGCCCAAGCGGCCGCCCGAGCTGGAGAGCGACCAGGACTTGTTCGCAGTCATCGCGGCCCACGACGTTCTGCTCCACCACCCCTACGACTCGTTCACGCCGGTCGTCGAATTCATCTCGCAAGCGGCCAAAGACCCAAACGTACTGGCCATCAAGCAGACGCTCTATCGAACCAGCGGCGACAGCCCGATCGTGCGGGCACTCTCCGAAGCGGCGGAAAACGGCAAGCACGTCACCGCCCTGGTCGAGCTCAAGGCCCGCTTCGACGAAGCCAACAACATCGTCTGGGCCCGCCAGATGGAACGGGCCGGCGTCCACGTCGTCTACGGCTTCATGGAGTTCAAGACCCACTCGAAACTGGCGATGGTCGTCCGCAAGGAAGGCAAGAAGGTCCGCCGCTACGTTCACCTCGGCACGGGTAACTACAATCCGGTGACCGCCGTCGTCTACACCGACATCGGACTGTTCACCGCCGACAAGGTGATCGCCGACGATGTTTCCGCGCTGTTCAATTTCCTCACCGGCTATTCGCAGAAGCACCAGTGGCAGAAGCTCGTCGTCGCGCCGATGGACCTGCGGACCAAGACGATCGCGCTGGTGGACGAGCAGGCCGAGCGGGCCCGCCAGGGCAAGAAGTCACGCATCTTCGCCAAGCTCAATTCGGTGGTCGATCGCCGCACGATCGAGGCCCTCTACCGCGCCAGCCAGGCCGGCGTGCCGATCGACCTGGTGATCCGCGGCATCTGCTGCCTCCGCCCCGGGCTGCCGGGCATCTCGGAAAACATTCGTGTCCGCAGCATCGTCGACCGCTTCCTCGAGCACAGCCGAATCCTGGTCTTCGGCGAAGGGGCCAAGCAGCAGGTGTTCCTCTCCAGCGCCGACTGGATGCCGCGGAACTTCGATCGCCGCGTCGAGGTGATGTTCCCCGTCGAGGCCGAGGACCTCCGTTGGCGAATCGTCGAGGAGATCATCCCCGCCTATCTGGCCGACAACAGTCGGGCTCGGACGCTGCTGGCCGACGGCAGCTACGCCCGTTCCGAGCGCCGCGACGGCGAACCGATCCGCAGCCAAGCCGCCTTGCTGACCGCGGCCCCATCTCCCAGGCCGGCGCTGCCGGTCGAACCTCCTCCGGCCGTCGTGTCCGCGACCGTGTTCGACGCGGTCGCAGAGAACAACGGCGCCGCTGAGCGCGCGGAGAAAAAGAAGAAGGACAAGGATAAGAAGCGGTCTAGCCGCCACTCGCTAACCGGTCGGATTTAAGCCGCCCGACGACGCCGCTCGTTCGCCGCCGTCGGTTTCGGCACCTCGAACGGCAAGATCGCTCGTCCAGCCGATTCCTCTTCTTTCACCGCCCGCAAAATGTATTCGACGTACCGCGTGATCGAGTGATCGGTGAACTGATCGAGCTCGCCGAGCTTGAGCCCGCTCACGAAGCCGCGCCAGCGGTCCTTCAGCCGCTGCCAGCCGGTGAGCTCGCGGATTTGGCCGTAGGCGTTGAGATACACTTCCTGGCCCTTGTGCCGATAGCCGAACCACCAGGGCGGCACCCGGGTCACGATGTCGTTGTTGTTCACCCAGCGATACGCTTCGTGCTGCACGTAGTCGACGTAGCGGCGGTTACCGACGCGGGGGCTGCCGAACGTGTAGAGCGCCCGCGGGTTCGAAGCGATGTGCGAAATCTGGCAGCGATGGGCGCAGATCGTGGCCATCGCCCCGCCGAGAGAATGGCCCGTGAACCAGACCGGCCGCGTGTTGTTCACCAGCGCCTGCTCTAACCGAGGCCAGAGGTCGTCAACCTCGCGTTTGAAGCCGCGGTGGACCCGGCCGGCCGTCTCGGCGATCACGGTCGCCAGGTCGAGGTCCGCCTTGATGTCGTTCCAATCATTCGGTTCGGTGCCGCGGCAGACGATGACGCGATCGTCGTCGTTGCCGAAAATGTAGGCCTGGGCGCCGTCGTGGTCGTAGTAGCGAATCTCCGGAAATCCGATCCGAAACGCCAGCCGCCCCGCTTCGGCTCGAGACAGGTAACAAATCTCGGACAGCTCGCCGAACAACAGCGACCGCCGCAGAAAGCTCAGCCCCTCGATCGGACCGGCGACGCGCGAATGGACCGGCAGGCAATCGAGCCAATCGGGTGCCATCGCAGCTTCGAGCGAACGAACGGCAAAACCCATGGCCCAGCGCACCGTATACGAGAAAAGAGTGAAGCGTATCCTCCCTTATGTCGGCAAAGTGGGCCCGCCGCGTACAGTTCGCACACCCTTCTCGCCAGTTAGCGGGCGAGCTTGCTCGCCGTTGGCCTTGGCAAAAGAGAACGGCCAGCAAGCTGGCCCGCTAATTGACTATTCCGCATTCGCCGCCGCCATCAGGCCCTCGAAAAACGCCCGCGCCGACGCCTGCTCTGCTAGCATTTTTTCGCGCAGCGGCTCCGCGACGTCCCGCAGGCCGCGGATGCGCTCCTCCGCCGCGGCGATCCAGTCCAAGAAGAACTTCACGCTCGCCCGGCTGACCCGCGGCTTTCCACTGCGTTCGACGTAGTACGGGCCGCTGGAGGCAAACTGGTAGTTCTTCATGTTGTTCGTGACCGCCCGCACCAGGAACCAGCCGCTCTCAGCAAACTCAACCGGTGGCAACTTGCCGCCCTGGGCGGCAAACCGATCGAGCCGCACTTCCTGCTCCACCGCGCCGTCCTTGACGATTTGCAGATAGTCCACGGGGACGCGCGTCGCCAGATTCAGCCCGATCTCGAGCCGCAGCGATTCGTGCTGATCGAGGTGGAACACGTAGCCGGGCGGCTCGCCTTCAACGCTCGGCCGCAGCAGCGGGCCGTTGGTGACGAACACGCTTCCCATCGTCGAGCCCATCCCACCACCGCGCCGGTGAGAACTTCTTGCCGCAGTCGACGTACACGCGGTTCGTGCCGAGCGGGCTCTCGTTGGTGCCCGTCCCGCTTCCGGCGGCCGGCGGAATCCGCAGCCCGCACTCGAGCACATGATAGTAGATCGCCTCCGACCAGCGGCCGTTGCCATTGCGCCCTGGAAAGAAGGTCTTGTCCCGCGGCCTGCCTTCCGCTTCGTTGTCGACCACGCGCGTCGCGGAGTGCATGGTGGTGAATCAACTCGATCGCGTCGAGCTCGCCGCTGGCAAGCCAGACCGGTAAGTCCCACTCAAACGGCGTGCGAGCCACGACGTGGGCGCCGAGCCCCTTCGCCTCCCGGAGCACTTCCAGCGACGTTTTGTTCGCGGTCTCAAGCGGCTCGGACAACCCAAACACCAACAGCCCTGCCGCCAGCGCGCTTGCCCCCGTGGCGTCCCGATTCGCTGCGTAGGCCAGCGACTCCGACTTCATCGCCAGCGGCAAGTCCGCCGCGCGGCGCTCGACGTCCAGGTCGCCGCCGTACCAGCCTTCCTTCGCAAGGTCGGCAAACGGGTGCATCTCGATCCGTTTCGTATCCTGCGCGTGCCGCTCGATCTCGAAGTGGCCTGTCCTGCGTGCGATACTCGGGCCCGGCCTCCAGTTCAAACGTGTACTGCCCGATGCGGAGCGGCAGCGTCAACTGGCCGTCGATGTAAAAGTGGTCCGCAAACTGATTCAGCTCGGAGATGACGGAGCCGCACCGGCCGGCCGCGGCTGTTCTTCAGATGCATCCGCGCGACGACGGGCTTCTGCGTCTCCGCGTCGACCACTTCC
Organism: uncultured Planctomycetota bacterium; assembly: GCA_963808175.1. GTDB lineage: Bacteria > Planctomycetota > Planctomycetia > Pirellulales > Lacipirellulaceae > DASYDU01. Next base: position 132,626 of record CAWEEU010000004.1, read on the forward strand.
ACCGTGAGTTCACCGTCACCTCGCGGAGCAGCAACCACTGCGACCGTGCGCGACAACGCCACGAGCACCCACCAGCCCAAGAAACGAACATCCGCAACATCGCACACCGACCAATTGTCAAAAACGCTCCCGTTCGCCGGCGGCCTTGTGTCGCCGCGGCCCCGCCACAACGCGCCGAAGCGATTTTTCGCCGACGCTTAACTGTAGCACCCTCCCCGCCGAGCACCTGGCGACCGCCAGGTGGAGTACAAAGCCCGCCGCAACTCGGGTAGAATAGGGCGCTTTCGCAGCGTCATCGATGATCCGTGCCTCAGCCCGCTATGGCCAAAGACCCCTACGAAACCCTCGGCGTCAAACGCGACGCCTCGGAAGACGACATCCAAAAAGCCTATCGCAAGCTGGCGCGGAAGTACCATCCGGACATGAACCCGGACGACGCCTCGGCCAAGAGCAAATTTCAGGAAGTGCAAAACGCCTTCGAAATCCTCAGCGACGCCGAGAAACGCAAGCGGTACGATCAGTTCGGCTCGGCCGATCCCCACTTCGCCCCCGGCGGTGCCGGCGGTGGGCCGCGCTGGACCTATTCGACCGGCCCGCAGGCGTACCCGTTCGACCTGGACGACATCCTCGGCGGCGGGGCGCGGGAGAAGGAGGCGGCGGGTTCGCCGACCTGTTCAAGCAATTCCGCCGCGGCGCCGCGAGCGGCGGCCGCCGCGCCGCGCCGGCCGCCCGCGGTGCCGATCTCAAGCATGAGATGACGGTGCCGTTTGCCACGGCGGTCCGCGGCGGCGAGGCGGCGGTCGCCGTCCAACGTGCCAATGGCGACCTGGAGACGATCACCATCAAGATTCCCGCCGGCATCGACGACGGCAAACGAATCCGAGTGCGCGGCCAGGGCGAACCCGGCGAAGGAGGCGCGCCGCCGGGCGATATCCTGGTGACGATCCACACCAGCCCCCACCCGTTCTTTCGCCGCACCGGCAATCGGCTCGACGTCCGTGTCCCGGTGACGCTCGCCGAAGCCGTCCAGGGCGGCAAGATCGACGTCCCCACCCCCTGGGGCACGATCACGCTTTCGATCCCGCCCGGCACGTCCAGCGGACGACGGCTCCGGATCAAGGGGCACGGCGTGCGGCCCAAAAACGGTGAGCACGGCGACCTGTTCGCGGAAATACAAATCGTCCTGCCCAGCGAACTAACCGAGGAGCAGCGCAACACGCTGGCCGAGATCTCGGCCCGGCATCCGCAACACCCGCGCAGAGCTACGATGGTAATCGCCGCAGCCCCCTTTGCGATGGCGCCGGCGCTGGTGGCGGTCGAAGAGTCGGCCGAGCCGCTGCTAGAGCGGCTCGATCCGCCCAAGCGGGCCGCCGTGCTGATGGCAATGCTGGCCCTGGTGCTCGTCGGGCTCGCGCTCGTCACATGCATCATGATCGGCGGCCGCTGGGTCCGCCGCATCGCCCGCCAGCGGCACGGGCAGACAAAACACACCACGAACATTGAAAACCTGCGCGTCCGCTCGGCGCTCGAGCCGATCCTGCCGTCGGCGGGCACCGACGAAACCACCGTAATCAAGCACCAGAGCGACGACACCGTGGCGGATCGATCGAGCGATGATCTATGATGGATGATCGATGAATGTCAAGTCTCGGCGAAGTCTATTATCTCCACCGATCATCATTCATCAATCACCATTGATCGTTATGCAATTCATGCCTGACTATCGTTTCCCCCAGCGACTGCGGCTCCTCAAACCGCGCGATTTTGAGCGGGTGATGAAGTCTCGCGCGTCGGCGACCGACGCAATCGTGCGCATGTACGGTGCCGCGAACGACTTGAATCATCCGCGGCTGGGGCTCACGGTCTCCCGCCGCGTCGGCGGCGCGGTCGAGCGCAACGCCTGGAAGCGGGCGCTCCGCGAGGCCTTCCGACTGGCCCAGCACGACTTGCCGGCCTGTGATCTGGTCTGCATCCCTCACCGCGACGCGGAGCCCAACGTTGCCCGCCTGATCGAATCGTTCGGCAAGCTCTCCCAGCGCATCGACCGCGAGCTGCGGCGGCGGAGCGGCCGATGAATCGTGTGGCCATGGAACTCTGGCAATTGCCGCGCCGCATGCTGGTCATGCTGGTGAAAATCTACCAATGGACGCTCAGCCCGCTGTTCGGCCAGCGGTGCCGATTCGAACCCAGCTGCAGTGCGTATTTCATCGGCTCGGTGCAAAAATACGGGGCGATTCGTGGCACGTTTCGCGGCCTGGCCCGGATCGCCCGCTGCCACCCGTTCCACCCCGGCGGCTACGATCCGCCGTAGGAAAATGACGAATGACCAATGACAGCAATGAGGAATCAATCCCACGATTCCATTGTCCATCGTCAGTCGTCATTCGTCATTTGCTTCGTCATTTTCTCCTCGTGCTAGCTTGAATTTCGGCTCGACTCACTTCCCGCCTTGACCCTCTTTCCCCAAGCCAGTACTCTTCGCCCGCCCGGATAGCAGTCCGCTCGCACGAATCGCGATTCGCGCGGCGCACGGCTGACAAGGGCCGCGGCTGCGCAGGATGCACGGCACGCGGTGAAATCTTCGACCATTCGCGCAGGAGCGCTGGGCATGAAGCGTCGCGCCCGAGACGAACATCGACCGATTGTTCGCCACTTCGTGGCCTGTTGGATCGCGCTCGCCGTTGCGGCGTGCTTCGGCTGCATGAATCCGATCCTGCGTCAGCAGAGTCCCGAAGCCAGCCTCGATCTGCCGCCGACGCCCGACGTCCCGCTGATTGCCGAATACACGCATCCCTACGGCATGGATTACACCAAGGTCGAGGCGGTCTCGCTCGTGACGGGTCTGGCGGGCACCGGCTCCGATCCGCCCCCCTCACCGCAGCGGGCCGTGCTCCTGGACGACATGAATCGACGCGGCATCGACAAGCCCAACGACGTACTCGCCTCGCCCGATACGTCGCTTGTGTTGGTGCGGGCCTATCTACGGCCGGGCATCCAGGTCGGCGACCACTTCGACGTGGAAGTCCGGGTGCCCACTCGCAGCGAAACGACCAGCCTGCGGGGCGGCTGGCTGCTGCCGGCGCGGCTCACCGAATTGGCCGTCCTTGGCGAGCAAATCCGCAAGGGTAGCGTGCTCGGAAGTGCGGAAGGACCCGTGCTCGTCGAGCCGTCGGCCGATCCGAAGAAGGACCCGGCACTGGTCACCCGCGGCCGCATCCTGGGCGGCGGCGTCGCGCTCAAACCGCGTTCGCTGGGCCTGGTGATCAGCCGGCAACATCAATCGATCCGCATGAGCGAGCAAATCGCCGCCGCGATCAACAAGCGGTTCTACGTCCACGTCGATGGCCGCAAGCAAGGCGTCGCCGTACCGAAGACCGAAGAGTTCATCGAGCTCGCCGTCCACGCCCGCTACAAAGACAACGTCGGCCGCTACATGCGCGTCGCCCGCAACATCGCAGTCAGCGAATCGGTCAACGTCCGCCAGAGTCGTCTGCAGTTGCTCGAGCGCCAGCTTGCCGACCCATTGACCGCCGCCAACGCGGCAATCCGACTGGAGGCAATCGGTAGCGATCAAGCCGTCGAGATCCTCAAGAAGGCCCTGAAGACCAACGACCCAGAGGTCCGTTTCTACGCGGCCGAGGCGCTGGCGTATCTCGATCAAACGGCCGCGGTGGAAACGCTCGCAGCGGTCGCCCGGGACGAGCCAGCCTTCCGCGTCAACGCCCTGGCGGCGCTGAGCGCGATGGATGACGTAATCGCCTACGACGCGCTCCGCGACCTGCTCTCGCTCCCCAGCGCCGAGACTCGCTACGGTGCGTTCCGCGCCTTGTGGGCCATGAACGAGAATGATCCGCTCGTGCGTGGCGAAAAGATGGGCGACCAATTCACGTATCACGTGCTCGACGTCGGCGGACCGACGATGGTCCACGTCACCAATAGCTATCGGCCGGAGGTCGTGCTCTTCGGCAAGGATCAGCACTTCGAGTTGCCGCTGGTGCTCGACGCCGGGCAGAACATCTTGGTCAACGGCCAGAGCGGCGACAAGATCATCGTCAGCCACTTCACGCCTGGTCACGAGCCCGAGCAGAGGACCGTCTCGACCAGCGTCGACGAAGTGGTCCGCGCGATCGTCGAACTCGGTGGCACGTATCCCGACGTAGTCCAAACCCTCCAGCAAGCCAAGCACGACGGCGCTCTCAAGAGCCGGTTCCTCGTCGACGCCCTGCCGCAAACGGGCCGCCAATACGACCGCGAGGCCGCCAAGTACAAACTCGAGGACGAGCTCGACGAGCCGGCGGGCCAGCAGACTTCGCCGCTGGACGTCTCAACGCCGCTGCCAGACTTGTTCACGCAACAACGGTGAGATGGTCGGGAGCTGAGAGTCAAGAGTCAAGAGCCAGCGGTCTCAGGCTCTCGACTCTTGACTCTCGACACTCGACTCTCCACCATGCTCAAAGCGCTCGAACTTGCCGGCTTCAAGAGCTTTGCCGACCGCACCCGCTTCGATTTTCCCCGCGGCGTGTCGATCGTCGTGGGACCCAACGGTTCCGGTAAATCCAACGTCGTCGACGCCGTCAAGTGGGTCCTCGGTTCGCAGAGCGCCAAGTCGCTCCGCGGGCAGGAGATGATCGACGTCATCTTCAACGGCTGTGCCACGCGCGGACCGGCCGGCACCGCCGAGGTCACGCTCACGCTCGACAACAGTGCGGCACAGTTGCCGATCGACGCCCGCGACGTCCACGTTACACGCCGCGTCTATCGCAGCGGCGAAGGTGAATACCTCATTAACCGCCAGCCCTGCCGCTTGCGCGACATCCGCGAGCTGCTCTCCGGCACCGGCATCACGACCGAGGCCTATTGCATCATCGAACAAGGCAAGGTCGACGTACTGCTGCAGTCATCGCCCCGCGATCGACGGATGATCTTCGAAGAGGCGGCCGGGATCAGCCAGTTCAAGACGAAGAAAGCCGCCGCCGCCCGGCGCTTGGAACGCGTCGAGCAGAATCTGCTCCGCCTCTCGGACATTGTCGACGAGGTCGAAAGCCGGCTCCGCAGCGTGCGGTCGCAGGCCGGCAAGGCCCGCCGCTATCGCGAGTGCTCCCAGCGCTTGCAGCAGCTGCGGACGCAGGTGGCCATGGTCGACTGGCACGCCTCGACGCGACAGATCGTCGCCCGCGAAGCCCAATTGGCCGAGTTGGATCGCCGCCGCGTCGACCAGGAAGCTGCCCTGGCCAAACTCGACGCCGCCGCTGCCGAGCTTGATCAGGAACAAGAGGCGGCGTCTCGGGCGCGCCGCGAGATCGAGGCCCAAGCGGCCGCGACGCGAACGCAGATCGCGGCGCTCGATGCCAGCGTCGAGTCGCAAGCGGCCCGGCGTGCGGACGTGGAACAAGAAATCGAGCGGTTCCGCCGCCAACTCGTCGCCATGAGCACTCGGGCCGGCAACGCATCCGACCAGCTCCGCGACGCACAGATCGGCCTGGAAGCCGCGGCGGCGGAACTTGCGACGGCCGACCAGGAATATCGCTCGCAACTTGAACGAACTGCCACCGCGCAGCAGGATCTCGCTGCCTTACGCGCGTCGCTCGAACGGCAGCGGATCGAGCATCGAGAGGCGATGGACCAGGCATCGCGGCTGGCAAATCAAGTCACTGCGCTCGAATCGCAGCTCGCTGCCGCCCGCACCGATCGGAAGAAATGCCGCAAACGGCTCGACGAGCTCCAAGCTCAACGCAATGCCCTCTCCGCCAAACTCGACGACGAGCGTAGACAAGAGGCCGCGGCGCAAGCGGCCGTCGACGCCAGTCACACCGACATCGGCGCTTGTGAAGCTCGAATGGCAGCGGTGCGGCGTGAAATCAATCGTGTCGAAAAACAACACCGCCAGCTGGAGAGCCAGCTCACGCGCACGCGTGAACGGATTGACGTGCTGACGGAGTTGCATCAGCGGCTCGAAGGGCTCCACTCGGGCGTCCGCGAGGTGCTCCTCGCCGCCCAGCGCGATCCGTCCGGACCGTACGGCGAAGTCCGCGGTGTGGTCGCCGATCTGTTCCACGTCGACGTCGATTCCGCGCCTTTGGTTGACGTGGCACTCGGCGAGTTCGCGCAATTCGTCGTCGTCTCAACGGCCGGGCGTTTGTTCGATTGGCTCAACCAACAGCCGTTAGGCGTCACCGGCCGGGTCGGGTTCCTGCGGCTCGACGCGGCGTTGCGGCGCGGCGATTCGAGTCCCAGCGTGGACCTCAGCCAGGAACCGGGCGTCATGGGCCGGGCCGACCGCTTCGTCGAGTCGGCCCCGGAATTCGCGCCGCTGGTGGAGCGGCTGCTGGGACGCACCTGGTTCGTCGATCGGCTCGCCACCGCGCTGCGGATCGCGCAGACGGCCGGTCGCGGGCTGTCATTCGTCACCGGCGATGGCGAGCTCCTGGCGGCCGACGGATCGCTGGTGGTCGGTCCGCGTCAGGCCTCGGCCGGATTGCTCTCGCGCCGCAGCGAAATCCGCGCCTGCCACGAACAACTCGCGGAGCTCGAACGGCAGTTGACTCTCCAGGAGGCGCTCCGCGCCCGGCTCGAAGACGACCGCTGCGTCGCGGAGCGGCAGCTCGCCACCGCCACGGCGCAGGCGACCGAGCTGACCGCCCGACTGGCTGAAAATCGCCAGCGAACAGCAGTCTCCCGCGGTCAGCTCGACCAGGCATCGCTCACGGCCGAACGCGTGGCCCACGAACTGCAGTCTTACGACGAGCAGTGCGCCGCCAGCGGATACGACTTGGAATCGATCCGCGAGCAACAGCTCATCGCCGCACAGAATGCATCCCAAATGGATGCCGATCAGGCAGCGGCGAAAGCGCGATTGCAGGCACTCGAACAACAGCTCGTGATGCTTCAATCGGCGACCACCGACAAGCAAGTCGTCGCCGCCAGGTGCGAGCAGCGCGTCGAAATGCTGCGCGCCAGCTGGAACAGGCCCAACGCGATCAACACGAGCGCAACTGCGCGCTGGCCGAATTGCGGAGCCGCCTGACCGATCGGCAGCGGCAACTGGCCGATCTGGACGCCGACTTGCTCACCGCTCGGCAGTTGCTCGCCGAACTGTTCCTCGTCAAACAAGGGCAAGTCGCCGAATTGGTGAAAGAAACCGGCGCCGATGAGAGATTCCGAGCTGCCCGCCAGCAGCTCCAGCAGCAGGAGCGCACCGACCGCGCCCAGCTCGCCGCGCTTCAATCGCAGTACCACAAGCTCGAGATCGCCACCAACAAGCGCCGCCACGAACGCCAAACGCTCGTCGAGCGGATGCGCGACGACTATGGCATCGAACTGGAGGCCGCCGCCGGCGAGCTCGCTTCCGCGAGCGAGGAACTCGGCGATCGCACCGCGGTGGAACAAGAAATCACCCAACTCCGCGATCAGCTGAACCAGCTCGGCTCGGTGAACCTCGACTCGCTCGACGAGCTCGACGACCTCGAGTCCCGCTTCGGCGGCCTCTCGCAGCAGTATCGCGACCTGGTCGACGCTAAGGCGGCACTGGAGCGAATCATCCAGCGGATCAACGTCGACAGCCGCCAGCTGTTTCTGGCGACCCTCGAAACCGTCCGTGGCCACTTCCGCGAGCTCTACCGCCGGCTGTTCGGCGGCGGCGAGGCCGACATCCTGCTCGACGACTCGGAGGACGTGCTGGAAGGCGGCATCGACATCGTGGCTTGCCCGCCAGGCAAGGAAGCTTGCAGCATTTCATTGCTATCGGGCGGAGAAAAGACGCTAACATGTGTCGCCTTGCTGCTGGCAGTCTTCCGCTCCAAGCCGAGCCCCTTCTGCATTCTCGACGAGGTGGACGCCGCGCTGGACGAAGCCAACATCGGCCGCTTCATCGGTGTACTGCGCGATTTTCTCTCCTTCACGCAGTTTGTCGTCGTCACCCATTCAAAAAAGACGATGGCCGGCGCCGACACGCTCTACGGCATCACGATGGAAGAGTCCGGCGTTTCGAAGCACGTTTCGGTCCGCTTCGAAGACGTGAGCGAAGACGGCCAAATCACCGTCCGCAACGAAAATCTCATTCGTCGCGCCGCCTAACGTAGCATTTGGTCCGGCAACGGCGGAGTGGGCTGATTTCACGGCCAGGCACCGCTCCGGCTGTTCTGCCATGTCGCCGGCCATGCAGTGCAAACCGCGCTGCTCCCCCTTCCTTCCCCGTTCGATTCTCTGCCAGCACCTGCCCACTCCGCCTGTCCCCCAGAGATTGTTGGCCGGCCCGCGCGGCCGGACCGTTCCGGGCGATCGCTACGCCCGGTGGAAGCCTCACAATCCGCTCCAGCCGCAGGACTATCGAATCTTTCTAAAGTTCCAAGGCCGCGCAAATCGAAATTACCTATCGGATGGGTCGCTTTCCGGCGGCACACACTCCGGTGTGTACCCCCGACGGGAACTGACTCGCAGGGGGGAGCCTGCCAAGACCGTCCTACCAAGGTCGACTTGCCACCGATCGTGCGCCAATGGGCTCTCGATCGATCGCAAGCCTCTCCCTGCATGTCCTCGCCACTGCTTTGCACGTTTAGCCGTGCGAGCTGGTTCGGTGGAACAGATTGCTCCGATTGGAACGGCATCCGCCAATCCAAATCGTAACGATCAAAGGGTTTTCACCGATCTCTGCTCGCAATGCTAGCCGATGCGAAATGGTAGCGAAGGAGCGGATCAGAAGGACCTGAGCCAACCCAAGAGGTGATTTGCAGTATTGCCCCGACCCAGACGTTCGTGACGTTTGCCCACTGCCAGCGCGAGGGACTGAAGCGCTCGGCCGTGGCACACGAGCGCGGGGCAGATTGATTCGGCCGCGACGTGACTTCCCTCCACGGCCGAAGACTCAGCGGACAATTAGCAAGATAATTGGAGAGCCCGATGAAGGTCTTTACTACTGGTCAGGTCGCGAAGATCTGCAAAGTGGCCCCGCGCACGGTCAGTAAGTGGTTCGACTCGGGACGCCTGAAGGGATATCGCATCCCCGGCTCCCAGGACCGCCGCATCCCGCGTGAATATTTGATCAAGTTCCTCAAGGAACACGGCATGCCGCTGGGCGATCTTGAGGACGAGGCCATGGCCAAAGTTCTGATCGTCGCCCAGGACCAGGTCTTGATCGAAAACCTTAAGCGCGAGTTGCCGGTCGAACGGTCGTTCCGCACCTCGACCGCTGCCAGCGGCTTCGAAGCAGGCATTCAGGCCGAGAGCTTCCATCCCGACTGTATCATTGTCGATTTCTCGATCGGTCAGGTCGAAGCATTGCAGATTTGCCAGAACCTCCGCCGCAACACCGAGTTCGGCAACACGATTTTGATCGCCCTGCTGCCGGACGACGGCTCGGCAGCCAACTTCGATCGCTCGGCGATCAACGAAACGTTCAAGAAGCCGTTCGACGCCGCCTTGCTTCGCCGAACGCCTTCGCACCCTGATCGGCGCGAAGAAGGAACTTGTGTAGCATAGCCGAAGTTGGCCGCGTCGCTTGCGACGCGAGCTTGCCAGCGCGTCGCCAGCGACGCGGCAAAAACGATTGATCACCTAACCCGTCCACCGCGACGGTTTACATAACGATACAGGGTCGGTCGAACGAATCGGCCGCGTGGCGACGGAGACATCCCGTCCCTCCGTCAGCCACGACCCGAATACCGAGGCCCGGTTGCTCCCGAAGCAGCCGGGCCTTTGTCTTTTTGCGCCGGGAAATACAAACCACGTTTGAAACTTGCCTTGCCAGCCGGTAGAATCAGAGGTGGAGGACTCGCCATGGCAACCGTCGACGACGCATTCTCTTTCGCTCAATCGTTGAGCCCCACCGATCAACAAATTCTCATTGAGCGGCTTCTCGCCGCTCAGGCGAAGCAAGATTTCACTCCGCCCGAATCCCATCTCGACGAAGTCAAGCGCCGCTGGGCCGAATACGAAGCCGGCCGCATGGAGACGATTCCTTGGGAACAGGTTCGCGACGAGATTCGTCAAATGATTTCTTCGCATGACTGATCTCGACGTACTATCGATCGCTCGCGTCGAGTACCGGGAGGCAACCAATTGGTACCTCGACCAGAGTGTCTCCGCGGCGGAGCGCTTTATTGTGGAGGTCGAAGCCGCCTTCGATTCAATTCAACGCCATCCGACGCAGTATCCGCGCTGGGATGATCGTTATCGTTACCTCCTCCTTCGCAAGTTTCCCTATTACGTTGCCTACCATATCGAGCCGGATTCGATCGTCGTCGTCGCCGTCTTCCACACGTCGCGCGACCCTTCCGCCTGGACCGGCCGCTGATTCGGCTGGTTAATCCATCGACGGCACTGCGGTTCTCTTGCTGAGGGCACCGCCAACGGCCCTCGCTCAGCCCGTCGTAAGGCCTTACAATGTGGTCACTTGGGACCCGCTGTCCGATCCCAGCCACCATGAGCCCACCGATGGGTCAGTTAAGCCATTTCGACGCCACCGGGGCCAGCCGCATGGTCGACGTCGGCGAGAAGCCGGTCGCGCACCGCCTGGCCCGGGCCAGCGCACGCATACAAATGGCGGCCGAAACGCTCGCCTTGATCCAAAGTCAACAAACTAAAAAAGGCGACGTGCTTGAGGTGGCCCGCTTGGCCGGCATCATGGCCGCCAAGCGGACTGCCGAATTGATCCCACTGTGCCACCCGCTGGCCATCGACTCGGTCACCGTGGACTTCACATCCCCGGACGCCGAAACGTTGGTCATCGAGGGCACGGTGGCGGTCGAGGCCAAGACCGGCGTCGAAATGGAGGCCTTGACGGTGGTTTCCGTCGCGGCCCTGACGGTTTACGATATGTGCAAATCGGTGGATCGCGGCATCACCATCCAGCGCATTCAATTGGAAGAAAAATCGGGCGGCCGCAGCGGCCACTGGCTCCGCGAAACAACATGACATTAGCCCGGGTGAGTCGGCGGTTCGCCGCCGAACGCCCGGGGCCGAAATCGGCTCAGCAGGGGCCGACGAACATCGCCACCCGCCCCCCTCGAAAGGATTCCCATGAGCACCGTCCGCCGGCCACCCGCCGACCTCGAGCAGACCCTCGCCGCGCTCTATGTCAGCGTCGGCAGCGAGCTGCGACGGGTCGATCGCCGGTTGGCCGACGAGCTCCACAGCGACCACGCCCAAGCGAACGAAGTCATCCGCCACGGCATCCGGCTCTCGGGCAAGCGGCTCCGCCCCGCCCTGCTCTTGTTGGCCGGGCAGGCGGTCGGCCCCTTGCGCGACGAGCACATCACGCTCGCCGCCGTGGTCGAGATGATCCACACCGCGACGCTGGTGCACGACGACGTGCTCGACGAAGCCGATCTCCGCCGCCACGAAGACACCGTCAACGCCCGCTGGAACAACGAGACCAGCGTCCTCTTGGGCGACTTCCTCTTCACCCACGCCTTCTACCTGGCCAGCACGCTCGAGAGCACCTACGCCTGTCGCACGATCGGCCGGGCCACCAACATCGTCTGCGACGGCGAGCTCCGCCAGACCATCACCAGCGGCGACGTCAATCTCTCCGAAGACGACTACCTCGCAATCGTCGAGGCCAAGACGGCCGAGCTCTGCGCATGTGCCTGTGAGCTGGGCGCCTATTACGCCGGTGGCGATCAAGAGATCGTTGCCCGCCTTGCCGCCTTCGGCCGCAATCTCGGCATCGCCTTCCAGATCGCCGACGACCTGTTGGACCTGGAAGGCAACGAAGCGGCCACCGGCAAATCCCTCGGCACCGACCTGGCCAAGCGGAAGATGACGCTCCCGCTGATCCACGCCCGCGACAACCTCGAGCCGCGCGACCGAAAACCATTCCTGGCCGCGCTGGTCGCCGCTCCCGAGACAGGCCGCGCCGCGATCGCCGGCTATCTCACCCGCCACGACTCGCTCGGCTACGCCCGCAGCCAGGCCCAGCTATACGCCGACCGGGCCCAAGCTGAGCTGACCGGCCTCGCCGACAGCCCGGCGCACGACGCCCTGGCGTCCCTCACCGAGTTCGCCATCGCCCGGCGAGGCTGAGCTTGACGACTGTATCGACGGCACTGGCGACATAACCCCATTTGCCAGTTGGTCCAAGGATTTCTTACTCCGGCCGACTAAGTGTTTCCATCCCCCCATTTTGTGAGCTACACTTCCGATGGCGGCAGCAATTGCCCCGACCTTTTCCTTAGTCCTTTCCCGACAACCACGCCTTTGCTCCTCCATTGCGCGTCGCGAGCCGGACCTGACGGCAAAACGCGACCCGCACCCAACTAACTGCCCATCCTCCGCGGCGCGGCCCACCGCCCGCCACGCAGTACCTGATTGATCCCCATTGAATTGATTTGTCGAGCCGGCTGCTGGAGCCCCAAACTCCGCGAGCCGGCCAGCCGCATGCGCACGCGCGGTCGTCCGCGCGTCGTCGGGCGGCGTCCGATGTTAGAGACTCCGACTATGCCCGCATACGTCAACACCCCGAACCTCCGGCAGCCTCGCGGGCAAACGCGCCGCGCCGCCGCCGCCGCGGAACTGGCGATCTGTTTGCCGTTGATCGTGTTTCTGCTGTTGGCTTCGCTCGAGGCCTGCTCGATGATCTTCCTCGACCACAGCCTCACGATCGCCAGCTACGAAGGCGTCCGGGTGGCGATCAACTACGACGGGAACAATCCCGACGTGATCGCACGCTGCAACCAGATCCTCAACGATCGCGGCGTCAACGACGCCACCATTTCGATCAACCCGTCCAACGTCGCGACCGTCAACCGCGGCACCCAAATCACGATCACCACTTCCGCGCCGTGCAACTCGAACGCACTGCTGCCGCTGTGGTTCTACAGCGGGAAAACGCTCTCCAGCGCCACCACCATGGTTAAGGAGTAACTGCCGTCACGAAGTATTCGTACACTTCGGACACCTGACACCTGACACCTAACCTTCCGCCGAGGGATGCACCTCCGCACCTACAGCCCCCGACGAGATTTCACCGGTGCGACCGCGAGCATGCGACAGATGAACGCCACACGAAAACAACACGCGACTCGGAACCAATGGCTCGGCACGCGCCGCGGCGCGATTGTGGTCCTGGCGGCCTTGATGATGATTGTCTTCCTGGCGAGCGTCGCCTTTTCGGTCGACGTCGCCTACATGCAGCTCACAAAGATCAAGCTGCGCTCGGCGACCGACGCGGCCGCCCGCGCCGCCGGCGAGGGCCTCTCCCGCGCCCAGGACATCGGCTACGCCCGGCAGGCCGCCAAGGACGTCGCCGCCGCCAACCTGGTCGCCGGCCAGCCTCTGCTCTTGGACGATTCCGACGTCGTCTTCGGCAACTCCGAGCAGCAAGGCAGCGGCGCCTGGCTCTTCACGCCGGGGGCGGCGCCGATCAACGCGGTCCGCGTCAATGGCCGCCGCACCCGCGATGCACCCAGCGGCAGCGTGCCGATCTTCTTCGGACGCGTGTTCAACGTCTTCGATTTTCAGCCCGTCCAGGCAGCGACCGTCGTCCGGCTGGACCGCGACATCTGCATCGTCGTCGACCGCTCCAGCTCGATGAAACTCTATCTTACCGACCCTGGCGGGCTGATGTCGACCGGCGACTCGCGGTTCTGCCAGCCGCCCAACATGTCGTTGAGCCGCTGGGCGCCCTGTCGATCGGCATCGATCGGTTTGTCAACGCGCTCGACACCACGCCCCAGTCGGAGCACGTCGGCGCTGGTCTCCTTTGCCAGCAGCTATACGGCCTGCAGCTATACCAACAATGCTTCCGACATCAATTGCAATTTGAGCGAGAATAACTCGGCGGTCACTTCGGCGATGGCGAGCCTCTCGACCAAAAAATGGAACGGTGCCACCGACATCGGCGCCGGCATCACCAAAGGCATCCAGGTCTTGACCGGCCCCAACGCCCGACCCTACGCCGCCAAGACGATGGTCCTGATGAGCGACGGCGCCTACAACCAGGGCAGCGTGCCGCACGTGGTCGCCGCCCAGGCCGCCGCCAAGGACATCATCATCCACACGATCACTTACGGTGAAGCCGACCCGGTGGAAATGAAGGCCATCGCCGACGCCACCGGCGGCAACAATTACGTCGCCCCCAACGCCCAGGCCCTCCAGGACGCCTTCGAGGAAATCGCGCTCACGCTGCCAGTCGTCTTCACGGACTGAAGAATCGGTGCCAGGTGTCAGGGCAAGGCATCCAATGGCAATTCACTCGACACCTCGACAACCTGAAACCTAGCCCGCCGAAGAGCCCAAGCATGAATCCAATCACTACAACCTCGCACGCGGCCGGCGTCACGATCGCACTGCCGCCGTCGTCGCCGAGTTCGCCATCTGCGCCCGATCCTGTTCATGTTCTTTTTCGCCTCGCTCGAATTCAGCCGCGTGAACATGATCCGGCAGAGCGTCGAGAACGCGGTCTACGAAGGGGCCCGCCGTGGCATCGTCCCCGGCGCCACCGCCGACGACTGCCGCGCCGCCGCCCAGGTCGTCCTCAACTCGATCTCCGCCAACGGCGCGACGATCACCGTCACCCCCTCGGCGATCACCAAGGACACGCCGGAGGTGACGGTCGCCGTCTCGGTCCCCGTCAACAACAACAGCTGGGTAGTCCCGTTCTTCTTCCGCGACAAAGTCATCAACGGCTCGATGACGCTCTTGCGCGAGCGATTCGAAACCTCGAGCGTGCCGTAGGCCTTGCATGTGTGGAAGGCGTCTCCGACGCCGAATCGCGGCGCTGCCGCGATTCACCGCGCTATCGGTCAATCGCAGCACCCCCAACTCCGCCAACGCACAATCGAGCGCCTCCGTTCCAGCCTCAGCTTGCGCCCAAGATTCTCGGCGTGCCACTGGCTCCGCCAGTGCAGTCCGCGCTCGCTGCGTCCGCGTCGCCGCCCAAGCCTCCAGCAGCCGGATCCTGCCGCATCGCCACATCGACCCGAGCGCGATGCCGTAACTGAGGATGAACCCCCGGCAGAGCCGGGGGCTGACGCATTGAATCGCCAATTCCCGTTACTGCCCGTTCACGCGCAATAGCCCCCGGCTCCGCCGGGGGTTCGCCTGGAGTAGGAATGTTTGCCGCGTCTCCCCGCTCCCCGCTCCCGAGCTCCCAGCTCACTCACCGTCGCCCCAAAATTACTCCTCCACACCCCGTAATCGAGCGCATCAACCACGCCATCGCCATTCCCGTCAGCCCGCAGATCGGCCATTGAATTGAGCGTATCCCGCCAGACGGAGTAGTCCGCCGCATCCACGACGCCGTTGAAGTTGTAGTCGCCCGCCAACACGCCCGCGGGGATCGATTCGACGGCGCCGATGTCAATCCGCCCGCCGTACACGCGCGTGAACGGCGCCCCCGCTGGTCAAACTCGGCTGGTGTCCCGACGGAAGCGTCCCCGGTGTCGTAGGCTTCGCCACCGACAAGGATCGCGATCGTTTGGGTGGGGCCACCATTGTCAGCCAGCACGCCAGCCAGGACTCCGGTCGGATTGCCGAGACCATCGACCACCTCGGTCGTGACGGCGAAGATATCCGCCGCGGTCAGGCCCGATCGGACGATCATGTCACCGTCGCGGCGCGTGTCGCCTTCAATCGTTGCCGCCTTGTCGGATCACACTGCCATTCGCTTGAATCTGATCCGATGAAGCGTTGACAGCAACATTGCCGGCGACGATGCTGTTGGTGAACTGCGACATCCTGGAAGACAAAAATCCCTCCGCCAGCAGCCGAGCTTCCTGCCGTAGAGTTTCCGCTGACGGTGCTCTGGACAAGGATCGCTCCGCTGCCCGAAATCCCACCGCCGCGACCGTCGTTGCCAGTGGTATAGTTTCCGCTGACGGTACTCTGGGTAAGGGTCACTTGGCCGGAAATCCCGCCGCCGTTGGAAAAGTCGCCGGTAGTAAAGTTACTGCTGACGGTGCTCCCGGTAAGGGTCACAGTACGAAAAGCGTAAACCCCGCCTCCCAAGGCTCCGCTGCCCGCGGTCCAATTCCCGTTCACGGTGCTCTGAGTAAGGATCATTGCGCCTTGACCATAAATCCCACCGCCTCGAGCCCTACTGCCGGTGGTGAAGTTTCCGATGACGGTGCTGCGTGTAAGCGTCATTGCACTACCACAGATTCCGCCACCATAGGACTGCCTGCCAGCGGTAGAGTTTCCGGCAACAGTGCTAGAGGAGAGCGTCACGTCTCTCAACGACCAGATCCCGCCGCCCGGGGACAAGTCGCCCGTCGTGGATTTCCGCTGACGGTGCTCTGAGTAAGTGTGAGTGCGCCGAAGACCAAAAATCCCACCACCATAGGCTCGCCTCCCAGCAGTGGAGTTTCCGGCGACGGTGCTGTTGGAGAGCGTGATGTCTCTGATTGAAGAAATCCCGCCGCCCCCGGCAATATAGCCGGAGGTTGAGTTTCCACTGACGGTGCTCTGGGTAAGGGTCACCGCAACACTACCAAAGATCCCGCCGCCCTGGGCCTGTTCGCCGGTGGTCGAGTTGCCGCTGACGGTGCTCCGCGTGAGAGTCACTGCGCCACGGCTAAATATCCCGCCGCCAAGAGCCTCGCCGCCGATGGTCGAGTTTCCACTGACGATGCAGTCCGTGAGGGTGAGCGGGGCGGCACTTTGAATCCCACCACCAGTGTCACCATCCAAAGTCGTTCGCCCACCCGTAAAAGTCAGCCCGTGGATCGTCGTGGACGAGTCCGCACCGGTAATCATGAGGACGCGGCTGTTGTCGTCCAACAGGTTTTCTCCGTCGGTGTCTGCACCGTCTACCAGTCCGTCGCCGTCGTTGTCGATCCCATCGCTCTCGGCAGCTTTGCTGGCCAGCGTCGCCGCCACGTCGGTGATGTGTGTTCCAGGGACCAGCACGTCGTCGCCACGGGCGTCGGCGGTGATCGTGATCCCCAGCGCCGCCCCGTCGATCGCCACCGCATCGGTCACGAGCAACTGGCCCAGTGTGAGCCGCACCACATCGTTCGCCAGACTCCCATCAAAACTCACGGTATCGGTGCCCGGGTTGGCGTTGGCCAACTCAATCGCCTCCCGCAGACTCAAATCCCCACGCGAGTAATCGCCGTCCGATTCGTCCACTAGCGTGTCGACGAGCAAATTGAGATCGGTCGGCGTCTGGTACTCGAACGCACCGATGTCGATCCGCCCGCCGACAATCCGCCCAAACGGCTCCCCCCGCTCGTCAAACTCCGGCACGCCGCCCGCCCCCGCCACCGCATTGAGATCCCCCGCGTTGATCGCCGGGCTGCCGGCGAGCAGCGCATGCGTCAAAATGTGCGACCCATCCGGCAACTCGAACCCGCCATTGTCCGCCAGCGGCCCCAAGAGCGGATCGGCCACGCCCGTCGCGTCGCGTGCCGCGTCAAATACTGCCACCGCGTTACCGGTGCCGATCACGTTGTAGCCCGCCGACTCAAACGTGTTCATCACACCGGTGACGAAATCCACGTCGCTGTTGGTGTTGCCGGCGACGATCGTCGACCGCAGGACCGTCCGTGCCGTCGCGTAGCCGCGCGAGGCCACGCCGCTCCCCTCGCCCGCCGGCGCCGTGTTGCCGGTGATCGTGCTGTACTCGATCGTCGTGAGCCCCTCGGCGTTCCGCACGCCGCCGCCCCGCTCCGAGGCCAGGTTGCCCGAGACGGTCGAGTTGCTGATCGTCGTGCTCTGGGCGCCGTGGGTCCGCGAAAAGACGCCGGCCCCGAAGCCGGCCGAATTGCCGCTGATCGTCGTTTCCGCAACCGACAAGTTGCCGGACGTGTAGATGCCGCCCCCGAGCGCGAATATCCCCGGGGCCAGGTTGCCCGCGATCGCGCTGCGGCGGATCGACGCGTCGCCGCCCGAAACGTGGAGCCCCGCCCCGCTGAGCGCCGTATTGCCCACGATCTGGCTCCCGGTCACCGTGAGCTGCCCGTCTTCGAGATGAATCCCGCCGCCAAAATCGGCCGAGTTGCTCCCGATCATGCTGTCGACGATCGCCAGCGTCCCCACGCCATGGTCGATTCCGCCGCCAAACGTCGAGACCAACTCGTCGCTGTTGTTGGCCGAGTTGCCCTCGATCACGCTGGCGGAGAGCGCGAGATTCTCGCGGCTAAGAATCGCGCCCCCGCGACTCGCGACGTCGCCCCCGGTCAGCCGCAGCCCCGAGATCGCCACGTCGATCGACGCCACACCGTCACCATCATCCGCGTCAAACACCCGGCTGCCGTCGCCATTGTTCGCTCCCGGCGTCGCGTCATTGCCACTCGCGTCGATCGTTAAGAGGTCCGCGCCGGGTCCGTCAATCGTGAGCGAGTCGGTGATCTTGAGCTCCCCATGCGCGAGCAGAATGCTCGCCGGGCCGGCGGCCGTCAGGGCCGGATCGAAGCGGATCGTGTCGACGACGCCTGCGTACTTGCTGGCGTTCGCCAGCTCGATCGCCTCGCGCAAGGAAAGATCGCCGCGCGAGTAATCGCCGTCCGATTCGTCCGAGAGCGTATCGACCAGCAGATTGAGATCGGTCGGCGTCTGATACTCAAACGCCCCGATGTCGATCCGCCCGCCGACAATCCGCCCAAACGATTCCCCCCGCTGATCGAACAGCGGCACGCCCTCCTGGCCCGCCACCGCATTGAGATCCCCCGCATTGATCGCCGGACTCCCCGGCAAGAGCGCGTGCGTCAAAATATGCGACCCATCCGGCAGCTCGAATCCACCATTGTCCGCCAGCGGCCCCAGCATGGCGTTGATGGGCGAACCAATTGTTCCGACAATATTGCCACCATTGTCGACGATCGCTGCACCCAAGTTCACACCCAACAGTGAGTAGCTCATCTTCACAGTGCCGACGACATCATCCGAGCGCCCCGCCGCACTGAGCAGATTTCCGGCGACGATGGTGTGATCTAGCTGGACGCCAGACCTATGGACAAGAATGCCGCCGCCGTCTCTCCCAGCAGTGTTGTTACTAATGGTCGACTCACCGAGCGACAGACTCCGACTACGACTGTAAATTCCGCCACCATTGGAGACAGTTTTGTTGCCGCTGATCGTACAGCGCCGGATAGCGCCGAACCGAAATCATGCCATACGCCACCGCCGCCGTGGTCATACGAAAAGAGGCTGAAATCACCCGCGGCAACGTTGTTTTCAATTGTGCAATCGGAGAGCGTCAAGTCACCAGTTGTGGATATGCCCCCACCTCCAACTGCCGAATTGTGGCTCAGGAGGGAATGCGAGACTGATACGGTGGAAAAGAATCCGTCAATCCCACCACCTAAATTTCCGGCCGTATTGCCGCTAACGATGCTGCCGCGTACGGCCAAAGTTCCGAAAGACCTGACCGACTCCACCAGCCTCATTTTTAGAGGTATTGCCGGTGATTGCGCTATCTTCGACTGTCAGATTCCCCCGCCGGCTCAACACACCGCCACCGGTGTTCGCCGCGTTGCCGCTGAGCACGCAGTGGACGATCGTCAGATCTGTGTCAACACTGAGAATTCCTCCCCCCGCGTCTCCGACGTAGCCATCAGACATCGTTATGCCTTGGACCGCAACGTCGATTCGTCGCATAGGACCGCCGCCATCAAGTGACAGAATCCGACTGCCAGATCTGGCGTCCAAAGTAAGCAGACTGGCGCCCGGGCCTTCGATCGTGAGCGAGTCCGTAATCGCGAACTCACCTTGCGTAAGCAGAATCCTCGCCGGCCCGCCCGCCGTCAGCGCCGGCGCGAACTCGATCGTGTCGGCCCCCGGCACTGTGTTCGTGGCGAAGATCGCCTCGCGGAGCGAGGTTACGCCGTCGTTGAAATCGATCGTGTCGGCGAGCGTCGTGACCGTGACGACGGCCAGCAGCCGCCGCTCCTCGAGCGGTTCAATTCGCAGCTGCCGACGATAGAGCGAGCGGCCGAATTGCTGATTGGGGTGCTTTTTGGCACGGGTGGACAAGCCACCCGTGGCACCCGAGCGGGAAAATTTGCGCCGTGCCATGTTCCGTGCCTCCGAGACAATAAAGGAAAAACAGGTATGAGTTCCCCGCTCGCGGATGGAAAATAATGCGCAGCGCTGGAAAGAGCACAGGAATTCTTGGGTGGGTGAGGCTCCCGCCGATCGTGAACGGCGATCGGGCACCAAGCTCGGCAGGAGCCTCGCCCTCCCGAACAGGCAGAGACGAAGCGAGCGCAGGCCCGCGGCCAGCGCGGCAGCCACCGTGAAGATCGCACGTCGAGTGCGGTGAAGCATGAGATTTTCGAGCCGGCCGTGCCGGTCCGCCAGCGGTCCGCCCCGGCATCAAAGCTGGCCCGCCGGGCAGACGCCACCCCTCAATCTAGGGGAGATTCGCCGAAAACGCAAGTTTTATTCCCGCCTTCCAATTCCCGCCTCACTTTTTCAAAACCCAACTTCCTCGTTGTGTCGTCGTGCCGTTGTGGTAATCCATCTCTTTTTTTCACGGCGACACAACGGCACGACGAAAAGCGATCCCGTGGCCAATTCTGCCCTCTATCTCTTCACGCCCCGCCGTGATAGAAACATCCGTACACTACTGGGCAAGTCGAGCGCCGCGAGCTGTACGCTCAGAGCGCTAGCGCGGAGGCAGACCAGGCCTGCCGCCTGCGCTCGCAGTGCGCGCGAACGACGAACGAATCACCGTCAACCAAACAGCCAGCGATAAACTTGAAGAAGCACCCCTGCAAAAAACCTGGCGAGTTCGAGAGAAACTTGGCGAGTTCGAAAAAACACGAGGGATTTTCACGCCTTGATACCTGGCGAGTTCCTGAATGCCCTGCCGCATTCCGCCAATTCATCCAGCATCCAGCATCCAGCATCCAGCATCCAGCATCAATCGACCATCATCCATGCTCCTACGTGCCCTCGGTGGCCAAATCGAATCCTGCACTTATGACCGACGACCAGGCACTTCATCGACACGCCCTACTCGCGCCCGCCGCGACGATCCGCTCGGCCACGGCCGCCGCGTCGATCTCGCCCTCGACGTCGACGAACCGGCATTCCGAGAGGCTGCGGAACCAGGTCCCCTGGCGCTTGGCGAACCGCCGCGTCCGCACTTCGATCTGCCGCCGCATTTGCTCCCGGTCGATCTCGCCGGCCAGGTACACCAGCGCCTCGCGGTAGCCGACCGCCTGGCTCGCCGTTCGGCCCAACCGCTTGCCGTCCGACGTGAGTCGCTCGACCTCTTCGACCAAGCCGACGTCGAGCATCGCCGCGACGCGCCCTTCGATCCGCCGGTGCAGCTCGCTCGGCTCGCGCCGCAGCACGAACACGCGGCACTCGTCGGCTCGCCGGCCGTCGTCGAACTGCATCTGCTGATGGCTCAGCGGCTCGCCGGTCGCGCGGTAGACTTCCAGCGCTCGGATCATCCGCCGCGTATCATGCGGGTGGATCGCCGAGGCCGCCACCGGGTCGACTTGCATCAGCCGCTCGTGCAGCGCCGCCTGCCCGACCTGTTCCAGCTCCGCCTCGATCTCTTCGCGGAGTTCCCAGTCCGCCGGCGGCCCGTCGAACAGGCCGCGAAGCAAACTCTTGAGATACAACGGCGTGCCGCCGACAAACAACACCTCGCGGCCGCGGGCGCGGATCGCCTCGACCGTCGCTACCGCGTCCGAGACGTACTGCGCGACGCTATATTCGTCCGCCGGGTCGACGACGTCGAGCAATGGTGCGGCACCACGGCGCGTTCGGCGGCGGTCGGCTTCGCGGTGCCGACGTCCATCCCGCGGTAGATCGTCATCGAATCGAGCGAGACGATCTCCGCCCCCAGCCGCCGCGCCAGGCCAGCGCCACGCCCGTCTTGCCGGTGGCAGTCGCCCCGGTCAGAAACCAGCAGTCGTTGAATTGATCGCTCATGCTCGAATGCAAGACAAGGAGACTGGGAGACAGGGAGAAAGCAATCGCTGCCAATTGCATCTCCCCGTCTCCGCGTCCCCTTGTCTCCGTGTCCCCCTGTCCCCCCCTCTCCTTGTCTCCCCCTCTCCCTGTCTATTACACTGGACGATTCGCAATTGGTCTCAATTGCCGTTCTCTCTGATTCTCACCTCGAATCCTCGATTTGGAAAGGCGACCGTGCCCACAGCTTCCGCGTCTGCTCCGCTAGTCAAGTTGGAACGAACGATCCGTGCCCGGGCGAAGAGCCCCAAGGCGAAGTCCTACACGAGCCAGTTGCTCGCCGGCGGCGTCGAGAAGATCGGCGCCAGATCGTCGAAGAAGCCGCCGAAGTGGTCGAAGCCGCCGCCGAGCGGGCGAGGCCGGGGGGGAACATTTCATCCACGAAATGGGCGACCTGTTCTATCATCTACTGGTGATGCTCTGCCACAAAGATTGCGATTTGCACGACGTCGAGGCCGAACTTGCCCGGCGCTTTGGGGTCTCTGGTATTGAGGAAAAGAACCGCGGCCGAATCCCGATTCGGGCCCAAGGCCACCGCCGCCAAGCCGGTCAAAAAGACCGTGAAGAGAAAGTCGCCAAACTGCGGTCACCAGTCCCGTCAAGAAGAAGGCCCGCCGCAAATCGCGATTGTAATCTTCACTGCCAACTCCCGCATCCTGACTTCGGCACTCCGCCTCAGCCACATGAATCTCCGCATTGGCATTCCGAGCAAGGGCCGTCTGGCCGAGTTGGCCGCCGAGCTACTGGTCGAAGCCGGCCTCAAATTCCGCCGCCAGGAACGCAGCCTTTTCGCCCGCGTCCGCGACATGCCGATCGACGTCACGTTCCTCCGCACCGACGACATCCCGTGCTCTGTGCCGAAGGGGCGATCGACCTGGGCATCACCGGCAGCGACCTGGTCGAGGAATCGGGCGAGGAACTCGGCCCGGCTCGCGCTCGGCCTCGGGAATTGCCGCCTGGCGTTCTGTGTGCCCGAGGACAGCGACATCCGCAAAGCCCGCGGACTCGCCAAGGCCCGGATCGCTACGAGCTTTCCAAGCGTGACCGAACGCTATCTCGAGCACCACAAAGTCGCGGTCACATCGTCCAGCTCACCGGCTCGGTTGAAGTGATGATTGCCTTGGGCGTGGCCGACGCGATCGTCGACTCGTCGAGACCGGCAGCACGCTCGCCGCCAATCGGCTCCGCATCCTGGACGAGATCGGCCAGTACGAAACCGTGCTCGTGCAAAATCCGGCGACCAAACAGAGCAGCTGTGCGATCGCGTCGTCCGCCGGCTGGAAGGCGTGGTGATCGCCCGCAGCTATTCGCTGCTCGAATACAACGTGCCGGAGGCCAAGCTCGCCGCAGCCGAAAAGGTGACGCCCGGCTTCGAGTCTCCGACCGTCAACCGACTCGAGGAAGCAGGCTGGTTCGCCGTCCGCGCGATGGTCAAACGCTCGCGAGGTAATCGACATCATGGAGCAGCTCGACGCCCTGGGGGCGACGGCAATTCTCGAAACGGCAATCACTAATTGCCGCCTGTAAGACTGCTAGCACGATCGGCGGTCATCCTTTGCTTGGCGCCGTGACGGAGTCCGCTAGACTTCGCCGCTTTTCTATCTACTCGTCGCGGACTCTCTGGTCTCGGGCTCTTCTTTTATGCGTACCGACGCACTCCGTCATGGTTGCATTTGTGTTTTCGCTCTGCATGCCTGCCCCTTTTTGGGCGTTCACGCTGTCATCGCTCGGCTGCCGCAGTGCGGAGAAAGTTGCTCGCGCCATCGAACTTCCGCGATTGGACGCCGGACCAGGCCCTGTTGGCGACCGCCGAGACGCTCACGGCAACCGGGTCACCATTCACAACGTCCGCAACTGCCAATACTTTGCGGCCGACACGTACCTGGTCGACTACTACGACAAGACGTTCGACCTGACACGGTCCGCAGGGTGGATTTCCTGATGGTGCCGTTCGAGTGATGCCGTCGTGGCCCACACGATGTTGAGCTTCGAATCGTCGGGCCCGACGGGAAAGCCGAGTACCTCGCGGTCAGCGTCGAGATCCGCAAGGAGCAGGACGAGACGTACAACCCGTGATGGGAACCGCCCGACAGTACGAATTAATGTACGTCGTGGCCGACGAGCGGGACGTGATCCGGCAGCGGACCAATATCGACAGAGAACATGTACCTCTACCCCACGACCGCCACGCCCGACATATCCCGGCAGCTGCTCGCGACAACTCGTCCGGGTCAACGACCTGGCAAGAAGCCCGAATTCTACGACACCCTCACCAACAACTGCACCACCAACATCGTCCGCCACATCGATCGCATCCGGCCCAACCGGATCACGTACGACCTGCGTATGATATTACCGGGCTACTCCGACCAGTGGCCTACAACCAAGGATTGATCGTTCCTACGGCACGTTCGAGAGACAACGAAAGTGGGCCCACATCAACCCGCTCGCCGAAAGGTACGCCGACCGCGAGGATTTCTCCCAACTCATCCGCCGGCGGTAATCTGCCACGATTCGTACCGGCGGCGGCCACTCACGCGAACACGTCTTGCGAGTAGCGGAAACTCTTCTCGAGTTCGCCCAGCCAGGCTTCGACCCGCTCCTGGGAGAATTGGCTGTGTTCCTGATAAATCCGGCCCAACGTTTCACGCACCGCGGGCGCCATGTGCTTGCCGTCGCCGCAGACGTAGATCCGCGCACCCTGGTCCACGAGCTTCATGACCTCGGCCCGCTCCTTCCACAACCGATCTTGGACGTAAACGACATCACCCTCGGGTGCCTTTGGCGAAGGCAGGAAGCACGCGGATGATCCCCGCGTCTTCCCATTCTTTCAGCTCATCCCGATACAAGAAATCGACGTTGGGATGGTCGCAGCCGAAGAACAGCAAGGCCTCGCCGAGCTGGGCTCCTTCGGCGGACCGGATCGCCCGCTCCTGAATGAAGCCGCGGAAAGGTGCCAGCCCCGACCCGGCGGCCACCATGATGATCGGTGTGGCCAGGCTATCGGGAAGATGGAACGCGGCCTGCGACGGACGCGTGGTAACCGCGATCTGCATTCCCGGATTTGCATGGGCTAGGTAATTGGAAGCCACGCCGAAATAAACTCCCTGCCCGGACCAGGCGGGGCCGCTCACCACGGCAAATGTGATCGTGCAATGCCCGGCGCTCCACATGGGTGAAGAAGAAATGGAATACTGACGGGGCCTCATCGGCGGCAGCATCTGGAGCATGGCAATGAACGGCAAGTTGCAGGAAGGATGCTGTTCCAGCAAGTCGAGCAGGCTCACGCGCTTGTCGAGAATCTCTTTGGTGTAATTTTCCTCATTCTCGGCCAATTTCGTCAGCGCTTGCTTCTCAGCGGGATCACTGGTTGCAACAGCAAGCTGTTCGATTTGCTGGCGCATGGCAGGCAAACCGAGTTCGACAAAGCTGGCCAACAGTTCGCCGGCAAGCACGGGCTGATCGGTCGGCAGAAAGGTCTGCACTCCGGCCGTCGCGCGGATGATGACGTGCGCATCGTAGGGCAGGCCGAGGCGGCGCAGTGCCCGGCCGATGTCGTTCGGCGGGTTGGCGGGCAGGACCGAGAGATAATCGCCGGCCCGGTAGGTTGCGCCCGGCGGCAGGGCGATTTCCAGGTGGTGCTTCGAGCGACCTAGCGGCGAGGTCATGTCCACCAGCTCGCGGTTCTCGACGACCATGCCGTGCGCCAAATTGTTCTGGCGCAAGAGCGGCTCGCGCACGGCCTCGACGAACTCCAGCTCCAGCTTCGGAACGGGCATCGCCGCCCGCACTTTCTGGCCGAGCGCCGTCCCGATCGTGTCCCAGAAGGACGCATACCAGCGGTCGAAGTCACCGAAGAAATCGCCGCGGGCGTCCGCCTCGCCGGCGCTACCGAACCAAACGCTCGGCCCCGGCTTTCTGGAGGCGCTCGTCGATTTGTTTCGGGATGGCCTGGTAAGTGCGGGCCCAATCCTTGTTGCCACAGCCGAACACGGCAAACTTCACGCCCTTGAAAGAATCGGGCTGCACCAAATTCCTCCAACCAGGCGACGAATTGCTTGGCGTTATCCGTGGGGTGGCCTTCGTAAGAGGCGGTGACGATGACCACTGCTCCTTCGTGCGGCAAATGGCCCACCGCGGAATCGAGTGTGTCGAGGGTCGAGACATAGCCATGCGACTTGGCGTCGCTGGCGATCCGCTGAGCGAAGGCCTCGGCCGAACCGCTGTTGGAGCCGAACAATACGCGTAGCGGGATGGCGGTTGCGGCGTCGATCGCCGCTACCGCTTTCGGCTGAGCAGCGGGTGCCGCGACCGCTGCCGTCGACGCGATGACGACGTTGCGCCGCTTGGCCTTGATGCAGAATCCCTCGGGCTTGATCGTCGCGGCTTCCTTGATGCGAAGCTGATAGTCGGGATCGGCCTTGGAGATTTCGAACCGCTGCAGGATGCCGGCCAGGGCAGCGGTCGCCTCCTGGAGAGCGAAGGGCCGGCCGATGCAAGCACGCTGTCCGTTGCCGAAGGCCTTCCAGGCATTTTCAGGAATCTTCTCGACGTTGCCCGGCGCGAAGCGTTCCGGATCGAAGCGTTCGGGATCGACCCAGACCTTGGGGTCGCGGTGCAGCGCGGGTAGGAAGACCAGGATAACCTGGTCCTGGGTGACGCGGTATTTGCCGCCGATCGTCGTTTCTTTGTCGTAGGGCTGGACGGCGAAGGCGGAGGCGATCGGCCAGAGCCGGAGAGTTTCCTTCAACACCTGGTCGATATATGTCAATTGCGACAGGTGTTCGAAACGCGGATTCTGGTTCCCCAGGACGCGGTCCACTTCGCCGCGAGCCTTGGCGAGGCAAGCCGGGTTGTCGAGCAGCTCGTAGAGGGTGAATGTCAGCAAGCCGCTGGTGGTTTCGTGCCCAGCTGTCAGGAAGGTGATCATCTGAAACCGGATATTTTCATCGCTGAGGCCGCGACCGGTCTGAGGGTCCTTGCCCTCGAGCATCAGCGCCAGCAGGTCCTTGCAGCCGGGCGGATTTCCCTGCTTCTTCCGCTGGGCGATCAATTCGTCCGCGATCTGATGATTGTTGCGAATACCTTCCGCACGCTGCCGAGCCTTGAAAAACATCAGGCGATTCATCAGCGCCGGTCTCTCGGCGCGTGCGCCGGACTCCTGCAGAACCTGGAGCATGTTCTTGACGTAGGGATGCATTTCATTGTGGTAGAAGCTGTTGAAACGGTAACTGAAGGCGCACAGGGCCAGGGTGTCCAGCGTCAGACGGCTCATGTTATCCGCGACGTCGATCCGCTCGGATTCTCCCTGCCGCTCCCACTTGAGCAGCATCTGCTCCAGGATGTCCCACATCGGATGGAAAGAGACTCTTCAGCGAGGCGGGACCGAAGGCGGGTGTCAGGATGCGATGAGCGAGTCCCCAATTGGGCTCGTTGGTCGCGGCGGTGAACAGACCGTCACCGGATGAGTCGCGGGCCTGGAGGATAAAGCCGTGGAGCTTCTTGTCAAATCGTTTCTCGTCGCACAGTTCGTTGACCAGCTCCTGCGAGTTGACGACGATGGTCTCACCCTTGGGGGAATACAGCCGGAAAATTGGACCGTACTCGCGCGCAGCTTCAGCATGGATTGCACGGGCGCATGGATGTCGAGGTCCAGTATGTTGCCGATCACGGCGTGCGGCTTGGGTCCGGGGATTTCGTTGGTGGTGGCAGCAGTCATCGTACGTCTCCTTTCGTATTCCGTAATCTGCGATGCGTCGCTAACTGTTTGCGAGTGGACTGGTCGGGGCGGAAGCTCGCGTGGGCTTCTTCCGCGTCATGAGCACGGCCGCCAGCAGCAACCCGAGGCCGGCGACCGCCGCTCCCAAGTAGAAGCCGTCGGCGATGCTGCGGGCGCCGGAAGTCTTCAGGGCGTCGAAGGCCGCGGGCCAGCGCTCGTGGAGAGTGCGGGCGGCATCGACCTGGCCGTGGACCGACTTGCGGAGCAACTCGGAAAGTAGTCGTTTGCTCGTCAGTCGTCTCGGCATATTTGGCCGCGATGGGACCCAGCCGCCGCGCCTCGGCGGCAGCGACTACGCTGCCGATCGCCGCCATCCCCATGGCAGCGCCAAGCTGGCGAACTGTGTCGAGCACGCCGTACGCCTGGCCGCGCAGTTCCGCCGGAGCCTGCGACATTCCATCCGTGTACGACTGCGGCATTGCCAACCCCAGGCCGATGCCAATCATCGTCAGGCAAGGAGCGACGGCGGTGAACTCGCGCAGCGGAAAGGTCTGCGTCGCCAAAAGCAGACCGACCGTCAAGATCAACAGTCCCAGGCAGGCCGAGACCTTGATGCCGTAGCGATCATAGAGCCAGCCAGCCACGGGAGCCATCAGCATCCACGGCACCAAGAACAACAACATCGCTAGGCCCGCTTGCAACGGCGCGAAGCGGACAATCTCCTGCATGTAGATCGCATTGAATGCGACCTGCCCAATCAGGGCAAACTGACCGCAGTATAACACGACGGCGTCGGCCGTGAACCCGCGCGAGAGGAACAGGCGCACATCCAGTAGCGGTCCATGCTGCCGGAGCTGATTCAGCACGAAGTCCGCCAGCAAGAAACGCCAACAACGATCAACCCCAGAATCCACGCGATCGGCAAATGGCGGGCGTGGCTCTCCTGGATGCCTAAGACCAGCGTTGTGAGCGCGGCAACAAGCAAAATGGCCTGGAGGATCGGAAGACGCTGCACCGCCCGCAAGCGATGATCGACGGGGCGGGCGACGGCCGCCAGTATTAGTGTGGCCACGGCAACCGGAACGTTGAGCAGGAACACGGCACGCCAGCCGACAAACTGGATCAACGCCCCGGAAATAGGCGGCCCGATTCGCCATGAACAGGCCACCGATCGCCGCGTACACTCCCATCGCCCGGCCGCGTTCTTCGGGCCGGAATGCCTCGGTCACCAGTACGGCCGCGGCCGGGATCATCAGCACATTGCCCAGTCCCTCGATCACTCTCCCCGCAAGCAGAACCGGGAGATTCGGTGCGTACGGAGCAGGTGACCGAACCGCCGACGAACACGAGCACGCCGACGACAAACACCCGCACCCGGCCAAGCGCGTCGCCGAGCCGGCCTCCAATCGCCAGCCCCGCAGCCAGGGTCAGACTATAGATCGTGATGATCCACTGCAAAGCGCCTTGATCGATCGCAAACGTCTGCTGAATCCGCGGCAAGGAGACGCTGACGCCTGTCGCGTCGATCATCACCATCGCCACCGCGCCGCTCAAGGCCAACAGGGTCCACCATCGGCGCAACTCAGATACCATGAGGCTCACTCGAACGATGAAGTCGTCGCGCTAACCGTCCGCCGGCAGCGTGTGGGGGAGCGTCCACCTCCGATCACCTCTTCGCATCCGAACACGACAGCTCTGTTGCCATCCGGAATGATTTGGCGACGTTACGCGAAGTATAGCCGCAACGAACACAAAACCCCAAAGTCGTCTATTCGTGGCAGAGCTGCCCGACGGGCCATGCAACGCTTTCTTGCGCAGAGGATGTCGCCGTTTCGCAACGCTCGGCGAAACGTTTCAATCACTCCCCGATGATCTTCACCAGCACGCGTTCTTGCGCCGCCCGTCGAATTCGCCGTAGAAAATCTGTTCCCAGGGGCCGAAGTCGAGCTTGCCATCGGTGACGGCGACGACCACTTCGCGGCCCATGATCTGTCGCTTGAGGTGGGCGTCGGCGTTGTCCTCGCCCGTGCGATTGTGGGGGTAGCTCGGGCGAGGTGTCGACGGCGCCAGTTCTTCGAGCCATTTCTCGTAGTCGCGTGCAGCCCGGGTTCATCGTCGTTGATGAAGACACTGGCGGTGATGTGCATCGCATTGACCAGGCAAAGTCCTTCGCGAATGCCGCTCTCGGCAAGCGAGCCTGAACTTCCGGCGTGATGTTCACCAACTCCATCCGCGCCGGAAGATTGAACCAGAGCTCTTTGCGATAGGATTTCATGGCCGAATCCGGGCCGTTACTCGTGCCACGCCTGCGATTTTTCCGCGGTCGGAAAGTTCTTGGGAACTCCCAGCGTGACCTTACCCGTGGAAGCCCACTCGGTACCGCGGAGGAGCGTCGTCACGAAGCCGACGCACTTCATCGAGTAATCGGCGTGCCCCAGCGTCGTATGAAAGACTCTCCCTTGGCCGTAGGGGAGCGTCATTAACATCGGTTCGTTCTTGCCGGTGCCGGAGAATTCCGGATCGCTGTAGGCCGTGGCCAAGATGTGCATGTTCTCTGCGGGGCCGCGAAGCGTGTCGTAGAGCTCGTCCTGCGTGTGCAACCAGACGAGCGGCAATCCCCGCGTGATTGGATGGTCGGGGTCGCGGATTTGAATCTGAAACTCGTATTGCGCACCATGGTGACCGGCCGGGCCAGGCGACGTGTCGCGGACTTCCTTCCCGGATTCGTCGAAGTAAACATGCGGGCCCCAACGTTCGTCGCGGCCGTACCAGCCGCCGACGCCCGTCATCCGATTGTATTCCGGCCAATCGGGAAAGGCATTGTCGGCCGAATGGACGGAGACGTAGCCGTGTCCTCCGGCAACAAAATCGAGGAATTCCTGCTCGACCTGCGCGGGCCAGCGCGACCCAATGTAATTTCCGATCACGACGTCGTATTCGGAAAATTTTGGATGGAAGTCCTGCTCTTGAACCGGCGGCGGCTCCGTCGCCATGCTCTGGTATTGCTCCGGTACCGGCACGGTCGCGATCTCGACCTGAAAGCGGCCAGAGTCTTCCAGAATCCGCTTCATCAGCGGCGAAGTCACCTGCCAATCGTGATACGGATTCCGGCCGTCGACGATCAGGCGCAACTACCAGGATTGGCCGGCGGCGTCTGGCCCCGAACTGTTGACGATGCCGCCGACCAGATACAACAAATTATGGCGAAACAAATGGCAAGTTGTTGGGTCAACATGGTACTGCAGCGATAGGGCTCAAGCGCCGATCGAAATGGCTGAGCCGCTATCATAGCAGGATCAGTGCCGCCTGTCGCCAATTGGCCCGTTGCGGCAGGTTTTCTCGAGAAGTGCCGGTGACGATAATTCCTGCTGGCCATCGTGGGCCTAAGCGTGAATCAGATGGCCATCGCTACGGATCGTCGATTCACGGACTCGGACCGATCGCATGCGATCGCCGGGGACCTGCGTATTGTACAGACGTTCGATTACCGTCCAAGTCAAGCGTCTTCCCTTGCGGATCAACAAGCTGCCATTGTCGGAAACAACATCGTCGCAGAGCACCATCCCTTCCTTCAGATCGCACAATTTGACCTCCAGGCTGTCTTCATCGACGTCGTCGACGGGAATGGCGAGCAGCGCATCGGCTAATTCCACAGACAACTTCGGCAAGGAGTGGCGCAGCTCTTCGACGGCTTCCATTCCATGTCTTCCTTGCCGAGTTACGTCGTCCCAGAGCATGGCGACGCGCAACAAGGTGGCGCCCATGGTTGCTTTCGCTTCTTCGGATCGAGGATTTTGAATGAAGACGCTGCCGTCGACGTTCGGCTGGCGCCCGATGATTTTGGCCACCGTCGCCAGTCGAGGGATTCGCTCGATCAGCCGCTGCCCGGTCGACGCAGCACTCCGCAATTGAACGCTCACAACTCCACCCAACTGAGTTCCCATGTCGACGTTTGAACGTTCGGTTTCGGGCAGTAGGGCAAAACCCAGCAACCCGAGCTTGGCCGCCAACTTGTATTCCCAATGATCACCCAGTCCGAGCTCCTGCTGCAATAGCAGACAAATCTGCTCGATGCGTTCGGTCCGGCTGAATATGTTTGGATGCGATAGTGCCAGCACGTCGGTCAACAGTGAAACTGCCCCGCAGAAAGTCTTCTGTAAGAGATCTTTCTCGCCGGTTTCCAATTGATACTGACGCAGTCCGGCTTCCACCGCCTTGGTCAGGTCGGCACTCTGGCAGGGCTTGGTGAGGAACCGGAAGACATGACCCTCGTTGAGCGCCTGAATGGCCGTGGCCTGGTCCTGGTTACCGGTCAACATGATGTAAACGGTATCGGGCCATTTGTTCCGCGCTTCCTTGATGAACTGCAACCCGTCCATTTTGGGCATTCGCATGTCGGTGACGACGACGGCGAATGGGCCGTGTTCGTCCAGGGTGGCCAGTGCCACCGCGCCTGAGTTGGCCGTCGCCAGGTCGAAGTCCCCGGCCAGCCGCCGCTCGATTCCGTTCAGCAGGCTCTGTTCATCATCGACGAATAAGACACGTTTGCTCACGTCAATACCCTCATGAAACTTTTCGGTGGAAAGTCGGCTTGGCGATTCCCGCCTATCGTTACGCAGTCCGTTAATCAACTAGAGCCGAGACCGACGCGGCCTCGATCGATTTTGGTAGTTCGGTGTTCTGCTCCGTCGACGGTTGGACGGCTGGAAGGGTGACGGTGAAGCACGTCCCCACGCCGGGAGTGCTCTCGACCTCTAACGCACCATGATGCATGTTTACGATCACGTTGTAGGAGATTGCCAACCCTTGCCCCGTGCCCTTTCCGACCTCCTTGGTCGTGAAGAACGGATCGAAAATACGGCTTCGTATCTTGTCGGGAATGCCGCAGCCGTTATCTTCCACTTGAATCACGACATGGCCTGGTTCGGCTTGAGACCGCACCTTGATGCGGCCCCGTTCGTCGCTGTTGGTACCGATCCTATCAGCGATCGCATCACCAGCATTGACAATGAGATTCAACAAGACCTGGTTGATCTCGGCGGGCAGGCAATCGACCGACGGAAGATCGGGATCGAGTACGAGCTCCAGGTCGGCCACATACTTCCAGCGGTTGCGGCTGATCGTCGCGGTGCTGCGGATCGTCTCGTTGAGGTCGACGCTCCTCATGTCGGCTCCACCCGGATGTGAAAACTCCTTCATCGCCCGGACGATTTGAATCACGCGCTGAATTCCTTCCTTGCTTTCGCCGATTGCTGCGGGTATCTGCTGTCGGACGCGACAGAAGTTGCCTGATCGAACTATCTCGTTAATTTCCTCACAGCGCTCGTGCCACGAGCGCTCGGGGCCCGCCGGGTTCAAGTTGCGCTCGTACGTCTCGACCAACTTAAAAAGCCACGTTGAACAATCGCTCAGGTACTCGATGTTGTCACTAACAAACTGCATCGGGGTGTTGATTTGGTCCGCGATTCCGGCCGCCAACTGGCCGATCGATTCCATCTTCTGCGCTTGCAGTAACTTTCGCTCCAACTGTCTGCGATGGCTCAAATCGTGAAACATGGCCACGTACTGCCTGCCCCGCGACAAGGCGAATTCGGTGACGACCATGTAGACCGGCACCAGCGTCCCGTCTTTTCGCCGGCCATCGAATTCGCGGCGAAATTCCACCGCGTGTGACAGGGCTGTGCGGAGGAAATTTTCCGGGTATTCGTCGCGAAGTAGCTCGTCGGGCGGCGGGACGAGCAGCGAAACGTTCTGCCCGAGGATTTCCTCCGATTTGTACTTGAATATTTCGAGTGCCGCCGGATTGATCGATTCGACGACGCCGCGTTCATTGACGACGATGATTCCGTCGGCAGCAGCCTCGACAATTGCCCGCGTCTGCGCTTCGCTGTCTCGTAATGCCTGTTCGGTGGCACGACGCTCGGCGACTTCCTGTTCCAATTGCTGATTCAAGCGAAGCAGCGACTCGTAACACTCTTGCTGCAATGGCGGAGGCGGCTGACAATTCCCGCCTTCGTTCGCGGTTAGGTGTGATCCGCCGTCGGCGTCGTCCAGCGATAGTTGTGCTGATTCGCCGTTGCGCCAGACAGGCCGCCAGCGGTGTCGTCGCCAGGAAGGTAAACGCTGCCAGCAGGGGCGTCGCGTCGGAGTGTGCGGCTGTCTTCGACAGCAATAAGCAAACTACGATTATGCTGGACACCGCCAATACCGCGCTGATTAGCAGCCGGTGTGGCGAATTTGGATGGCGAATGACGTTCGACATGTCTTCACCGGGGCAGTTCTGAACAAACGCTAAATAGCATTGAAGGCTGGCAAATCAGCGGACGCCGCGGGGCCGATCGGACGGAAGATTGCCGACAACATCCGCCGCTTGCCTCTCTTTGCCGGATCTTCTGCCGCGTGTTTCTCTGGATTACACAAGTGTAGCTTGATTATCCGTGTCGCATCGGGGCACCGCCGGGCGATTGCAGCCGCCGAAGGGGAAAATTCCGATTGCACTGGGAACTCCGGCAGCACGGCCCGTTGCGACGCTCAGTTGGGATCAGTCAATGAACACGACTTCGGCACCTTTTTCCGGACAAGTCGCTTCCGGACAAATCGCTTCCACGAAACTTGAAGGGGCTTTTTGCTGGTCGCTTCTGTCATCGCGGGAAGCATCTGCGTCCGGAGACGATTCGCTGATCAGGCTGACGCGAAATGTTGTGCCGACGCCCACCTGGCTGTCTACTTCCAACTTGCCGCGGTACTTGTTGACGACAACGTTGTACGTAATTGCCAGGCCCTGGCCGGTGCCCTTGCCCACATCTTTGGTGGTGAAGAACGGATCGAAGATGCGGCCGCGAATTCCTTCTGGAATCCCGCAGCCGGTGTCGGTCACTTCGATGACGACGAATTCGCCCGTTCGCCTTGTCCGCACCGTAATAATGCCCTTTTGTCCCGAGTCGACACCGTACTTTTCGACGATCGCGTCGGCGGCATTTACGATCAAATTGAGCAGCACTTGGTTAATCTCGGCCGGCACGCACCGCAACGTCGGCAAGTCGGGATCGAGATCAAGTTCCAGCTCGGCCGCGTATTTCCAGCGGTTGCGGGTGATCGTCATGGTGCTGCAAACGGCATTGTTCAAATCAACTCCCACCTTCTCTTGACATCCGGGATGGGTGAACTCCTTCATCGCCCGCACAATGTTGATCACCCGCTCGATCCCCTCGCGGCTCTCGGAAATCGCCCGCGGAATTTGATCGCGGATTCGAGCGAACTGATTTCGCTCGATAACGGCCCCCAATTCGGCCCAGCGCATTTCCCAGGATTTGGGCTGAGTGTCGGGGATCAAGTTCTGTTCGTATGCATCGACCACCTCAAACAAGCGCTGAGAGCAGTCGTCGAGGTACTCGATGTTGTCGCTGACGAATTGCATTGGCGTGTTAATTTCATGGGCAATGCCGGCCGCGAGTTGTCCGACAGACTCGAGCTTCTGGGCTTGCACGAGCTGCAGTTCCAAACCCTTGCGTTTGCGGATTTCCTCATCTCGCGCGATGGTTTGTTCTTGGAGCTGCTGGGTCCGGCGATTGACGCGATCTTCGACTTCACGGTTCGAGAATTCAAGTTCCGCCTGATTCTGGGCATTGGTTTCCCGCTCGCGGAACGAAGTCACGCAGCCCCAGATTAAGAACGCGTCTTCGAACAGCACCCAGCCAGCGTGCTCCAGAACTCGCCAAGGGGCCGCAACGAGAACGCCAAACACCGACTCCGGCCAAAAGATGCCGCGGATGAAGTGGTCCAGCACGATTACGAGGGTGGCGGGGACGAAGACGCGCCAATCTCGGTAAAACGACATCAGGGCCAGCGAGCCAAAGATGTGGAAGTGGGTCTCAATTCGCCCGCCGGTGAGATGAATCAATAGAGCCGAATAGAGCATCTGGGCGACGACGATCAACATTCGTGTTGAGGTGGCCCCCGCTCGAAACACAACCATCAAGACGGGACAGACCGTCAACAGTCCTCCCATCACGAACGCCGCCCACACGTGAACGTGCACGTGGCCTCGCGCCGGCCCAAGCGTAGGGAGAGATGACGAGGGCGCAGAAGATGGCAAACAGCCATTCCGCGCCTAGCAGCATGGCAAACAGGCGGTCCGTTTGCTGATGAATCTTCAGCATTTGCGCCGAGAAGATTTCGTCCGCCCGTTCGCGTATTCTCGCATTGTCCATTGCCTGCCCCGTCGTTGCTTAGGGTGTGTCTCCAGCATCATCATCCGACTGGATTTGACACCCGTACACGGGCTGGGACCGCTGCGTGGGTTGCTGCCCGTGCATCACGGCCGAGATTGCGTCGGAGCCAAGGTTGTCGCCAAAGTGGCCGCGGCCCGCCGTGATGCCGCCCCAGAACTGCGGAATTCCTTGTGGCGAATAGAGAATCACGGATCCGGACGTCTTCATGCCGAGTCGAAGCGCTTGGCGCCCGTCGTCATCCACAACAACATCGGTATCGGGCAGCTGACGAACTACGGCGACCAGGTCGGTTTCCAGCCAATTGTCCGTGGCATCCCCGGGCTTATACACCAAGACCACGCACTTCAGGTCGTCGTGAAACTTCGAGGTAAGCCGCGCCAACTCTCCGATCGACGATCTCGAACAGGGACACCGAGGATGCAGTGCCATGACGAGAAGATGTCGGCCGCCCTCGGGCGCGAACGGCATCCTGACTTGCCGCAACGTGGGTGGAGCGAGCAGCCGCCCCGGCGAATAGCTGTACACCGCCAGCCAGGCCCAATAGCCGACAACGGCAGCGCCCCAAGTGCTGAGCGCAACCCAGAACAAGACGCGGCTTGGCGCGCTGACACCAATCGCCGGAGCATCCATGACCTGCCCCTCAGGTTGGTGATTCACCCAACAATGAAAAGTAGCACGTCGGCGACTAGAACGCCGGTTGGCGCAGGGGTGCAACGCACTGGACGTTGGGAAAATGACGACTGCGATCGTTGTGACGATTACGCGCGAACATCCGAGCGCAATTCGGGCGGAACGTCGCGGAGCGCGGCCTGCGGCAGCACGAAAGAGCTACCCACGATCTCGGCATTGTCGTTGATGACGTCAGGAAATCGGGCGCCCGGCAAGAGGGCGACGGCAAATATCTCCTGGACCGCGTCTTCAAACTTGAGAAATGCGACCACCTCGCCCCGCTGGATGTCGACGACCCACACGCCGCACGTTCGCTCGGTCTCTTGGAGCCGTTCGGTGATCTGGATTCCGCTGAAGATCGCCGTCTCGCGGACTTGCGACAGGCCCACGAAGGCCAGATTGCCGACCATCTCCAGGCCCCGAGTGAAGCCGTCCAGACGAACGATCGGCTCATATTTTCCGCTCGCCGGATCGACAAAGCCGAGGCTGCCTGTGCCGGACTCCAGCAACCACAGTCGACCAGCGTGCCAACGCGGCGAATGGGGCATCGAAAGGCCGCGAGTTACAATCTCGTTGGTTTCGAGGTCGATCAGGATGCCGCCGCTCTTTTTGTTCTCGCGCCAGCCGCCCGCGGTGTCGGTCTCGCCGAGGGCGGTGACCCAGCGCGGGCGGCCGTCGACGACACACAGCCCGTTGAGATGGCAGCGATCGTCCGGCGTGTAGGCCGAGATGAACTTCGGCCGCCAGGTCGGCGCGAAGCTGTGCTCCGGATCGTGCCTGGCGAGGCACGAAAACCGCGTGTTCACAAATAGCACCTCGTTGCCCACGTAGGCCATTTCGTGGATCTGGACGTCGCCGGTGACGTGAGCCGACCGCGGAAGGTAGACCGCGTCGTGCTTGTTGGGAGGTTCGAGCTTCGCCGTCACCGCGGGCACGTTGCGGAACTCCCAAACGTCGACGGCGGTGCCAATCGCCAGCCGCCCGCGGCCGACCGCCATCCCCATCGGCTTGTTGAACGCGCGGAAGTGGGTGTTGAGCAATTCACCGTTGGCGCGCACGACGACAAGCTTGCCGGCCTGGTAGGTCGTCACCAACAGCGACGATTGAAGGTGATCCAAGATCGCCGGAAGGTTGGTCGTGTGAACGCTGCGCAGCGGCGAGGGCGCGGCGTCGGGAGCACCGGTGTCGTTCGACGTTCCGCTCTCTTCGGTCATGCCTGCTGCTCGTACCGCATCAGGATTTCATCGGGATGCAATCCGGCGATGCTTTTGAAGCCCCCTTCGGCTACGCCGGCGCCGAGCCCGGTCGCCTTGCGGAAATAGTGGTTCGAGGGCCGCCGGCCGAGGAGCTTGTGCTTCAGATTGCGGCACATCACGTCGGCCGCGTCGCGGACTATTGTGTCCTCGTGCCGGGCGCCGTACAAGCTGGTGACCAGAATCGTGATGTAATCCTGACACCGCTGCGAGAGCTCCGCCATGCGGCATTGCCGATCGGCGAGCTTGAGCTGAAACTTGCTCATCGTGCTGGAAATCTCCAGCGCCATCCGCTGCAGCCGGTCGCAGGCAAACTCGGCGTGCTCGGCAAGTTCCTTGGGCATGTTCGGCAGCTCGGCCGACGCGACCGGCAGCAGTCGCCGCGCGGTGAGCCATTTGAGATAGGGCCA
Organism: uncultured Planctomycetota bacterium; assembly: GCA_963808175.1. Classification (GTDB taxonomy): domain Bacteria; phylum Planctomycetota; class Planctomycetia; order Pirellulales; family Lacipirellulaceae; genus DASYDU01. The sequence goes on from CAWEEU010000004.1 coordinate 170,772, forward strand.
GGCCACGTCTTTGAGCGCCATGATATGCGCGGGGTTGAAAGGGTTGGGGTGCTTGATTCCCGCCGCCGCGAGTGCTTTGCCGATCGGCTCAAAAAACGTCACGCCGTGGTTCTTCACCAGCGACTTGAAGAATCCCATCGCCAGCATTTCGCACTCGCCCTCGTAGATGCAAGGGGCGAGGTACTCGTGGATGTTGTCGCCGAACATGTGGCCATGGAGGAACGACCGGCCGCCGTGGGTCTTCATGAAGTATTCCACCGCGGCATGCTTTTGGGCCTCACTGCCGAAAATTTTGGCCACGACACACTCCATCTCGCCGCGATAGCCGCGGTCGATCAGGCCTGCGCACCAGGCCACTAGCGCATCACAGGCCACGACCAGCCCAGTCAACTCGCCGAGCCTGCGCTGGACGAGCTCGCGGGTGGCGATCGGCGCACCGTAGGTGGTGCGGAATTTCGCCCACGGCAATATGCTGGCCATCATCAGCCGCATCGTCCCGGCCGCATTGGCGCAGAGCGAGACCCGGCCGAGGTTCAGCCCGTGATAGGCGATCGTCAGTCCATCGCCCTTGGGTGGCGCGAGCAAGTTGTCGGCTCTCACGCGGAAATCGCGGAAGATAATCCCGCGGTTGTACGTTTCCTTCAGCGCCCAGAGTCCATACTTGCGGAGCTGGAAGTTGGCGTTCTCCTCGTCGGGAAGTTCGACGACCAGCACCGCCGGCTGATCGTCGATCAGACATACCAGGCCGATCGTTCGGCCGGGTACGATATTAGTAATAAACAACTTTTCGCCGTTCACGACATAGTCATCACCGTCGAGCTTGGCGGTGGTGCGCAGCGCCGTGAGATCGCTTCCGGCGCATGGCTCGGTGAGTGCAAACGCACTGAGCCTTTCGCCATTGGCCAGTCCCGGTAAGAACCGCTGTCGCTGTTCCGAATTGCCAAACGTCCGCACCGGGTCGACCGCGCCAATGCAACCATGGACCGACGCCAGCCCAGCGATGGTCGGCTCGACCAGCGCCATCCGCGTCAAGAAGGGAGCGAACGAGCTGAACGGTGCCCCAGATCCACCGTACTCCTTGTCGACCAATAGTCCCCAGTAGCCGGCGGCACCCAACTCGGCGAAAACCGACTCGGCGATCCGACCTTCGTCATTGAGCAACGTGCCGGCCGAGACGTGCTTCTTCGCCACGGCGATCGAGTCGTCCATCACTTTTTGCACGTCGGGCGGCGTTGCCGGCGCAGTGCTGGCAAATAGCTCGGCCGGCACACCGCGATCCCAGACGGCCCGATGCACAGGGCTGTTGACCGTCTGATACTGCGGCGCAAAAAGTGCCTCGACCTGGTCGTCCGCCGAGTCAATCGCGCCGGTCCGCCGCGCCTCGTCGGCGCTCTTGCCGCCGAGCACGAGCGCCGTTTCGGCGAACGAAGTCCCACCGGAAGATGTGGTCGAAGTTGTTGAATCGGCCATGTCTATTTCGTCCATCGCTTGCGGTTTGGCTAACCACCGAATAGTCCAATTATACGCCGTGAAGTCCGCGCGGTTGTTGCGAATTGCGGAACAGCCTATCATGGTAGGCCAGATTGGCCCAACCGAGTTTTTCCGGCGAGACGTCGCTCGCCGGCTATTTTCTGACTCTCAACGATTGACTCTCAACTCTCAACCCTCCCCATGCACGATCCTCGGATTGATACGCTCGCCAAGTTGTTGCTGGATCACAGTTGCCGCGTTGAAAAAGGTGAAAAGATTCTCATCGAGGCGTTTGATTTGCCGGATGCTGCGCTGGTCTGCGCTCGTGGAGGGCGCAGCGGCGCACAGTGCGGTTCCGCTCGTTTCGTGGAAATCAAATGCGGTGCTGCGCCGCTTTACCGCACGGCGACCGAACAGAGCATGAAGCTCGCCGGCAAGCTCGAGAGCGACCGGATGGAACAAGTCCAGTGCTACGTGGGCATTCGCGGCGCCGCCAACAGCAGCCAGTTCGCCGACGTGCCGCAACCGAAGATGGACCTCTATCAGCAGCACTGGTGGAAACAGGTCCACACCGACGTCCGCATCAAGAAGACCAAGTGGGTCGTGCTGCGCTATCCAACCGACTCCTTCGCCCAGGCCGCAAAGATGAGCACCGCGGCCTTCGAAGATTTCTATTTCGACGTCTGCACGGCCGACTACGCCGCGATGGAAGAGGCCCAGAAGCCGCTCGTGGCCCGCATGGAGGCGGCCGACCGCGTGCGGATCGTCTCGCCGGGGACCGAGCTCGAATTCTCGATCAAGGGCATTCCCGTGATCCCTTGTGCCGGCGACCGCAACATCCCCGACGGCGAAGTATTCACCGCTCCGGTCCGCGACAGCATTAACGGCAAGATCCGCTTCAACACGCCGTCGCGCTACCAGGGCATCGTCTACGAGAACGTCGAGTTCGAGTTCAAGGACGGCAAGATCGTCGCGGCCAAGGCGAACGAGACGGATAAGATCAACGCGCTGTTGGATTCCGACGAGGGCGCCCGCTACTGCGGCGAATGGGCGATCGGCGTCAACAACCGCGTCCGCGAGCCAATGCTCGACACGCTGTTCGACGAAAAGATCGGTGGATCGTTCCATCTCACGCCCGGCCAGGCCTACGAAGTCGCCGACAACGGCAACAAGAGCCGCATCCACTGGGACCTGGTGCTCATCCAACGCCCCGACTACGGCGGCGGCGAAATCTACTTCGACGGCGAACTGCTGCGCAAAGACGGCCGCTTTGCGCCTGATGATCTGCAGGGTTTGAACGAAGGCCTTTAGAGCAATTCACCAATTTCCGTGGCCGACAGAAGCACTGCCCCACCATCGGCCGCTGGCGGTGGCGGCCACGCCACTGCGATCATCGGGTGGCGTCGACTACGAAAAGGAATGAAACGCTCTAACCGGCGGGCTACGCCTCGCCGGTCCCCGGGCGTCGTAGCCGACCAGATTTTCTCACGCCGAATCAACTTTGGATTGCTGGCAGCACTTCCCGGAAGATAAAAGAACTCCACCGAGCGCTGGTCGCGCAGCGACGCAATAAAAGGGCAAAAAAAGGGGTGCGGTACAAACCCGGGATGGCTTATACTATTCTTCTGGGCGGGCTGGACTGCGCTGGGCCGCTCCGCGCTGAGCAGAAACCTACCGGGGAGGGACCAGTGAACAGGGCCACGTTCTTGGTAGTCTCGTTCGCCGCGCTGTTCTATGCCGCGGCAGCCCACGCCCAGTCGCTCGACTGGGTCCGACAAATCGGCCTCGGCCCTGACGAAAAAGGCTGGAGCGCATCGGCCGACGGATCGGGCAACGTGGTTGTCGCGGGCATCACGGCGACTGATTCTACTGCGAATGGGTTTCTCCGTAAGTACGACACAGATGGATCACTCGTGCGGACTCAGCAGGTTGGCACCGAGGGCGATTTTCCAACGGCAATCACGGCCAGTGCGCTGGGCAACGTCTACGCGACGGGGACCGCGAATTTCTCCGACCGATGGGATTCCTATCTCAGCAAGTACGACGAAGGTGGCGAACTTCTCTGGACCAGCCGGTTTGTGCCCCCAACCGAGCCGAGCTCCTGGGGGCCCACAGAATGGTACCTAAGCGAATACGTGGGGGCCGGTGAAACGGACGGCGTTTACACCGCAGGTCGCACCACCGTACCGGTGGAAATCGACATCCCACCCGGCGGCGATTCCGTGGCGGCGGCGGGGCCGAGTTCCACACCCAGGGCCAACGTGTTTGTCAGCAAGAATGACGCGGACGGCAACCGCTTGTGGATTCAGCGACTTGGCTCCGACTTCAACGATTGGGCAACGGGGATCTCGACGGATGGCTCTGGAAACGTTTACGTGACCGGCGTCACGCCAGGTGCGATCGAGGGAACCGCCAACGGCGGGTTCGACGTGTTCGTGTCGAAATACGGTGCGGACGGCGTGGTGCAATGGACCCGGCAGTTCGGCACGACCCAGAACGATGTGAGCCGCGGCATCTCCGTGGATGGACTGGGCAACGTATTCATTTCGGGATCCACAGATGGCGTCCTAGCGGGCGCAGGTTTTGGCTTTCGAAATGCATTTGTCACCAAGTACGCTGCCGACGGTTCGCTCCTGTGGGTCCGCCAACTCGACTCGGGTGTAGTCGACGAAGGTGGCGGGGTTGCGGCAGACGGTCTGGGCGGCGCCTACGTCACTGGTTGGACCTGGGGCGACTTGGCTGGAACGAACGCCGGAGACTCCGACGTGTTCATAAGCAGATTCGGCGCCGACGGCTCGCTCCTCTGGACCAGACCGTTCGGTACCGACAGAGAAGACGCCGCCACCGGCGTCACCATCGACAACCTCGGCAATCTGTTTTTCTTGGGCTCAACTCGCCCGACGGTGGCCGCCACCGATGCCGGGCAGCTCGACGTCTTCCTGGCGAAGTTCAGCGTCGTACCGGAACCCAGCACGCTGGCAATGCTGGCCGGTTTGAGCTTATTCACGTGGAGAAAGCGGCCGAACTACTTCGACGGCGAACACTGGTCCGCAAAGACGGCCGCCTCGTGCCAGCCGATTTACAAGGTTTGAACGCAGGGCTGTAAGTACTCAAAGTGAAAACCGCCAAGAGCGCCAAGTCCCGTTTTTTTTGATTCAATCTTGCCGCTATGAAGCGCGCTTTTCGCAGACAAGAGTCGCGCCAGTGTTATTTCATTCTTCGGTATTACTTGGCGTCCTTGGCGATCTTGGCGGTTAAACCTTTCAGTGGGAGTAAGTAGCGATCTACAGGCAGCCCGACGCTTGATCATCCATTGGCGTAGCCGCGGCTGGCGAGGTAGAATACCAGTGTCAGTATTGCCACGACACCAATATTGCCGCGACAACTCGCGCCTGGCAGCGTGTGCGACGAGGAATCAGTCAATGATTACCTTTCAGCTCGATCAGACGAACCAAGAGCGACTCCAAGAGCTTGCCAAACGCCAAGGTCGCGACATCGGTCAATTGGCGGCTCACATCATCGAGGCATATCTCGATGCGCGAATTGGCCGCGCGATTCAGACGACCAATGGGCGGAAGCTTCGACGGCGCTGACGGCCGAAATCTTTGTCGAGGAGAATTGGACAGACGGAGAACAGCCCGATGGACCGGGGTGAAGTCTGGTGGGCCGATTTGCCCCAGCCGGTCGGACGTCGGCCAGTTCTAATTCTGACGCGCTCCTCCGCGGTCGCAAAGCGTGACCAGCTCGTCGCCGCCCAGATCACGCGGACCGTTCATCATCTCGCCAGCGAAGTTCCACTCTCGCAGGCAGACGGCATGCCACGGGCAAGCGTTGTCAACTGCGATGTGTTGCTGACCATTCCGAAAACACGGCTGGTGCGCCGAGTGACCCGATTATCGCCAGCAAAAATGGATGAGGTCCAACAGGCCATTCGCTTCGCCCTCGACCTTCCCTGAAGGAAACAAAGGGTGAGGAAACCAAGGTGGCGATACCAAGGTGTCAAGAATGATTTCGATTCGAGCCCTGACGCCTTTTCCGGGCCGACGAGAAAAAGAATGCGCCGAAGAGCAGTTAACAAATCGACTCATCTGACAACCGACAAGCTGTTCGAGGATCTCGGTTTTTCGACCGAGGAAGCAGCCGTCCTCGAGCTGAAGCTCACGCTTCACAATGAGATCATGAAGGTGGTCGCCAAGAAAAAGTTCACATCGAGAGACGTGGAGAAGCTGCTCGACATTAGCCAGCCGAAGGCCAGTGATCTTCTGAACGGAAAAATCTCCCAAATGACCGCCGACAAGCTGACGAAGTACCTCCACCGGCTCGGCCGTCGGGTGAAAGTCACCACCACAGTCGCCAAACGGCTTGGTAAGCAGGTTGCGTAGAGTGCAATTAGCCCGTGGGGGTGAGTCCATGATTTAATTGGCCCCGCTTCCTTGCCTTGGCAACGGCAGAAGCCTCGTCGACTTGTTAGCTACCGAGGAAACCAAAGTGTCGGGAACCGATTCCGATTCGGTTCCTGTCACTTTTTCCGGGCCTTTTTTCCGGGCCGAGTCCCTCGTGAGCCTCCAGCAACGCGTCGCCAATGTCGTCACAGAGCTGCTGCATGCATTTGCAGACGATGAGAGAATCCAGAGTTGGCCGGATGGTGAAGAGTGCCACCGAGGCCATACTAAGCGAGATTGCCGTCGTGTGACCGGGATCAGCGAGTCCGGCATCGCTCGCACCAGCAACAAGAATGTGATCAACGTCTCTTGGAACAGACAAGCAAAAGTGCAACGCCTGCGAACCTGCATGCACGCTCTGACAAGCCATCTTGAAGAATGGGCGCCAATGTGACATATCCAGCGCCGCCTCAACCTTTGTGAAGTTTGGATCTGAGGTGCCAAGCGCCTCGGCCGCCCAGACATAGTCCTTCTAATATGCCGGGCCGTACTTCTGATTCGCGGCATCCGAGTTCTTCTGGATTGCTGCCATCTCTTCGTCCGTGAATGGTTCGTACCCGAGCGTTTGGCAATGCTCTTGGTATTTTTCCGCAGATTTTTGGCTCTCGACGGCAGCATGGTCAAGATATCGCCTCGGCGTGTCACCCGGATGTTCCGTTAGAAACATCGCGGTCACCGCGACTTCATGGAGGGAGCGCCACCTCGCGTTTGCGCCGTCTGCATAGCCGCCCTGCAAAAGACATAGCACTTCGGAGGCGATTCGGCATGCGCGGACATGAAGCGCGATGAGTGCTTCCAGCATACTCGCCTCATCGGCGGAGGCACCACCCTCGTCCGCAAGTTCGTTGTTTATGTCCTCGATGTAGGTATCACCTGACTCCTGAGCGATCATGATCAGCATCTCAAGCCGGTCCAAACCCTCCTTCCACCGCGTGTAGAGGCGTTCGCGGAATTGCACCTCGATACCGCGCCGGTGACGAAGTGCTTCGGGTAGGTCGGCGTAGAGTGATTTCAGGATGTCCGGCGATACTTCGTCAAGCGCCGTAAGAATGCCACGCTCGACGTGATCCTCCATGTCCACTTCGAGTCTTTTGAGCGCCGCTTCAAGGTCATCGGAACTGATAACGATATCCTCGGTGGGCCCATCGACCTGAAACGTCACTTGATCGGCGGTCCCGTCTTCGCCTATTGAATCGGCAATTGCCTCAATTAGTTCGTCCGTGAATTCCAGCCCACGTGCGTCCGAAATGCGCCGCACGAGCATGGCTTTCAGCGAATCAACGGTGCAAAGTTCCTTGATGACCCGGTCGAATTCATTCTGCAGCACGCCCATACTTCGCCGCCTCACTACTTTCATCAACTCTGGTCCAAACCTTTTTGCCAGTTGAGATGAATCATCATTTACATCGGATGATCCGAGCGCACCCAGCTGTTGTGTCGATTGTAGCAAGATATGTGCGGCGGCGATTGGCTCCGGCGGGAGGCGATCCGGAGCGAATTATCCCGCTGGGACCAGGCAAGCGGATGCGGCGTCATATCGCGATCTCGTATTTCGCGACGTCCTTGTTGCCCAAGAGTTTGGCTCTCGGCACTCCACGCTTCCCTTCCTCATTATCCAGTGGCCAAAAATCAGGACTATCCCGCGGCCCATGGTATGATACAAATGAACAGTTGAGGTAGGCGCTAGTTGGCGGGCGCTGGGCGCTCGTTGTCTGATAGCTAGCGCCTACCAACTGGTGCCTAGCGCCTTTACGGTCTTTGGCAACCTAAACAATCCCGCGTCCCAAATCCAGTCTTGGCGGCGGTCGGTCGACGCTTGCGCCCTCCGTTCATTGGGGACCATTCGTTGGTGACAAGAGTCGGGATACCTATCTTTTGTCACGGAACCGGGGACGGCCGCCGGGGTGATTTTTGGAACTTTGCCCATGAGGCGCGAATTCGAGCATTTTTGGAACACCGGGGTGGCAGAAATCGCCTTGTTTTGCAGGACTAATTGCCATCGGTGTGTGACAAAAAAGGTGATTTTTGGAACACGGAATCGTGTTTCGCGAGGGTGTTCCAAAAATCCAAAATTCCCGTGCGACAACTCCTCGATGCTCGATCGATTTTGCAGAGTCGAAAGAGGCGGAGCACGAGCACGCCTGCGCCGCCAACCGCTCGCAGTCGTCGCGTTCATTGATCCTTCAGGATCGAGTCGATCGTCGTCAGTTCGTCTTGGCCAAACGAACGATGATCGAGGCAGGCCAGATTCTGGTCGAGCTGGGCGACGCTGCTGGCGCCGATCAGCACGGTCGTCACGCGCGTCGTCGCGGAGCACCCAGGCGAGCGCCATTTGAGCCAGCGACTGGCCGCGGCGCTGGGCCAAATCGTTCAGTTGCTTGACCTGTTGCGAGCCTTTCCGACGTGATCTGTTCGCGCTTCAAAAACCCGTGCGGCTTCGCGGCGCGGGAGCCTGCGGGGATGCCGTGGAGATAGCGGTCCGTCAGCAGTCCTTGGGCGAGCGGCGAAAACGGGATGCAGCCGACTCCGCGCCGGCCGAGCACGTCGAGCAGGCCGCCCTCGACCCAACGCTCGAACATCGAATACTTCGGCTGGTGGATCAGCGGGCGAACGCCGAGGCCTGCAAGCACGTCGCAGGCCAGCTCGGTTTGTTCGGCCGAGTAGTTCGAAAGACCGGCATACAGCGCCTTCCCTTGCTGAATCGCCGACGCCAAGGCCCCCATCGTTTCCTCGATCGGCGTCTCAGGATCGGGCCGATGCGAATAGAAAATGTCGACGTAGTCGAGACCCATCCGCGTAAGGCTCTGATCCAGGCTGGCGAGCAGATACTTCCGCGAGCCCCAATCTCCGTATGGCCCCGGCCACATCAGGTAACCGGCCTTGGTCGAGATGATCAGCTCGTCGCGGTACGGCCGCAGATCGTCCCGCAACATCCGGCCGAAGTTTTCCTCGGCCGAACCGGGCGGCGGGCCGTAGTTGTTGGCCAGGTCGAAATGCGTGACGCCGCGATCAAACGCCCGCCGCACGATCGCGCGGCCGTTTTCGTAGTCGTCGACGCCGCCGAAATTGTGCCACAATCCAAGCGACACCGCGGGCAGCTGTACGCCGCTATGCCCACAACGGTTGTAGACCATCGTTTCGTATCGATCGGCCGCCGCAACGTACGACATATATCTGTCCCACCCGACACCTGACACCTGACACCTGACAACTTCCTAATGATGCATCTGCAACATCCGGCTGCGTTCCATCGCCTCTTCCGCCAGCCGGATGTACTGCTGGTCGCCGGTGCCGGCGTAAACGCGCTGCAGGATCACGCTCAGCGCCGTGAAGCTGAAGGGATCGTCCGGCGCGAGCTCGCACACTTTTTGCGCGTGCTCGACCGCCGCCTCGTGGTGGCCGAGCTTTTGCTCGATGATCGCCAGCGCCGAATGGGCCAGGGCAAAATTCGGATCGACCGCCAGCGCCTCGTTCAATTTGGCGACCGCCGCTTCGAGCTCGGCCTTCGTCTTTGAGTTTGTCCGCCTGATCGTAGAGCTCAACAGCATCGGCCATGGTTGGGGGTTCCTTATCGCTCGTTCGACGTTGCTAGCATCCGGCGACGCATCCCGGAGAGGCTAGCACCCGCATTTCCGACCCAGATTTTACCACTTCCCACGGTCCCCCGCCCATACGCTGGTGGCTCGCAAGATGGGAAAAATCGCTACCTCCGGCTAAGCCGGGATAATTGCCACAACCGATGAAACTCTCAGGCGTGAAGGGGAGCCCGCAACTCCCAGTCGACGCCAAGCCCCGTCGCCGCCCACTCACCGGCGCACGGTTCTTCTACCAGTATTAAGGACCCGCTTGTGTCGATTCATCCACTGGCCGCCGTCAGTCCCTACGCGATCCTGGGCCACAACGTGACGATCGGCCCGTTTTCGGTGGTCGAGCCGGGGTCGAAATCGGAGACAAGTACGACGCTCGCCAGCCGGGTCGTGGTGCGGACGGGCACGTCGCTGGGCAAGGACAACATCGTCTGCGAAGGGGCGGTGCTCGGCGGCATGCCGCAGCACTTGCACATGCCCGAGTGCCCGGGCCGGGTCGTGATTGGCGACGGCAACGTGATTCGCGAGAATGTGACCGTTCATCGCGCGATGGAAGCCCAACACGTCACGCGCATCGGCAACAACTGCCTGCTGATGGTGGGCGCCCACGTGGCCCACGACTGCGTGCTCGCGAACAACGTGATCCTCACGAATAATTGCATGCTGGGCGGACACGTGTCGATCGCCGACCGGGCGTTCGTCTCCGGCGGCGTCGCCGTGCATCAGTTCTGCCGCATCGGACGGCTGGCGATGGTCGGCGGGCTCGCCCGCATTCGCCAGGACGTGCCTCCCTATGTGACCGTTGACGGCGGCTCGACGATGATCGTCGGCCTGAACCGCGTTGGACTCCGCCGGGCCGGCTACACGATCCAACAAATGACCGAGCTCAAGGAAGCTTATCGCGTAATCTACCGCAGCGGCTTACCGTGGAACGAGATGCTCAGCGCCCTCGAGACGCAGTTCACCGACGGCCCCGCGGCCGACTTTCTCACGTTTCTTCCTCGGCGGCCACGCCCGGGGCTTCCTCCAGGAACGCCGCACCCCGCCGGGCGCGACGGTCCGCATCGTCCGCGAAGAGTCGGAGTCGGCCGACACCATGTCAACGGATCGTCGAAGCGGAAAAAAAGGCCGGCTAATCACCGACTCGCTCCACCCATAAAGCCGCGACCGTTGGTCGCGGTAATGACAGCGGTTAGCCGAAGTGCGCGCAATGACCGCGACCACCGGTCGCGGCTTTATGCGAGGTGGGGTCAATTTACTTCTGCCAGCGCCGCCTGCGCCGCTGCCAGCCGGGCAATCGGCACGCGGAACGGGCTGCAGGACACGTAGTTCAGCCCGACCTTCTGGCAGAACTTGATCGAGTCCGGGTCGCCGCCGTGCTCGCCGCAGATGCCGCATTTGAGGTCCTTCTTCGCCGAGCGGCCCTTCTTTACGCCCATCTCGACCAGCTGGCCGACGCCCGTCGTGTCGAGCGATTGGAATGGGTCGCGCAGCAGCAGCTCCTGCTTCAAATAGTCCGGCAGGAACGTGTTGATGTCGTCGCGGCTGAAACCAAACGTCATCTGCGTCAGGTCGTTCGTGCCGAAGCTGAAGAACTCGGCAACCTTGCCGATCTCGTCGGCGGTGAGCGCCGCCCGCGGGATCTCGATCATTGTGCCGACGAGAATGCCCAGGTCCCCCTTGTACTTCTTGTCTTCCTTGACCGTGGCGATTGTCGCCCGGACCTGGTCGGTGAGCACTTCGAGCTCCTTGGCCGTGCCGACTAGCGGGATCATGATCTCGGCGATTGCCTTGACGCCCTTTTCCTTGCAGGCGATGACCGCTTCGGTGATCGCGCGGACCTGGGTCTCGAGGATCTCTGGGTAGGTCACGGCCAGGCGGCAGCCGCGATGGCCGAGCATCGGGTTCATCTCGTGGAGCTGCGCGACGCGCTCCTTCACGGCGGCCGTCGAGATCCCCAATTGCTTGGCCATGGCCGCCTGGCTCTTGTCGTCGTGCGGCAGGAACTCGTGCAGCGGCGGGTCGAGCAGGCGGATTGTCACCGGCAGGCCGTCCATCGCCTTGAAGATGCCGACGAAGTCCTTCCGTTGCAGCGGCAGCAGTTTCTTGAGCGCGGCGCGGCGATCCTTGGTCGTGGTGGCCAGGATCATCGCCCGCATCGCCTGGATGCGTTCGCCCTCGAAGAACATGTGCTCGGTCCGGCACAGTCCGATACCCTCGGCGCCAAAGTCGCGGGCCCGTTTGGCGTCGGCCGGAGTGTCGGCGTTCGTGCGGACCTTGAGCGTGCGATATTTGTCGGCCCAGCCCATCACCGTGGCGAAGTCGCCGGAGAGCTTGGGCGTTTGCGTGCCGACGCTGCCGGCCATCACTTCGCCGGTCGAGCCATCGATCGAGAGCGTGTCCTTGTGGGTAAACGTCTTGCCGCCGACCTTGATCTTGCGGGCCTTCTCGTCGATCGTGATCTGCCCAGCGCCGGCAACGCAACAGCGGCCCCATCCGCGGGCGACGACTGCCGCGTGGCTGGTCATGCCGCCGGTGCTCGTGAGAATGCCAACTGCTTTGTGCATGCCGTCAATGTCCTCGGGATTGGTCTCTTTCCGCACCAAGAGCACGGCCTCGCCGGCGTTTGAGCGCTCGACGGCCTCGGCGGCCGTGAACGCCAGCTTGCCCACCGCGGCGCCAGGCGACGCCGGCAGTCCCACCGTCAGCACGTTGGCCGACTTCTTCGCCGCCGGGCTAAAGCTCGGCAAGAGCAGCTGTGTCAAGTCGCCGGCCGGGATCCGCTCGACCGCCGTCTTTTCGTCGATCAGCTTTTCCTTGACCATGTCGCAGGCGATTTTCACGGCGGCGGCACCGGTCCGCTTGCCGGTGCGGGTCTGCAGCATGAACAGCGTGTTCTTTTCGATCGTGAACTCGATGTCCTGCACGTCCTTGTAATGCTGCTCGAGCTTGTTCTTGATCTCGATCAACTGGTCGTAACACTTCTTGTTCCACTTCGGCATCTCGTTGACGTGGAGCGGCGTGCGGATGCCGGCCACCACGTCTTCACCCTGGGCGTTGATCAAAAACTCGCCGTAGAACTTGTTCTCGCCAGTGGCCGGATCACGCGTGAAGGCGACGCCGGTACCCGAGTCGTCCCCCATGTTGCCGAACACCATCGACTGCACGTTGACCGCGGTGCCCAACAGGCCGGTGATGTTCTCGACCTGGCGATACGTAACGGCGCGCGGCTGCATCCAGCTCTTGAACACCGCCTCGATCGCCAGCTCCAATTGCTTGATCGGATCCTGCGGAAAGGGCTTGCCGAAGTGTTTCTTGAACACCGCCTCGTAGTCCTTGCAGAGCTGCACCATGCCCTCCAAAGGCACGTCATTGTCGACTTTGGCACGATACTTCTTCTTGATCTTGTCGAACGCGACCTCGAAATGCTCGTGGTCGACGCCGCAGACCACGTCACCGTACATGTTGATCAGACGGCGGTAGGCGTCGTAGGCGAAGCGATGATTGCCGGTGGCGTTGGCGATGCCGACGACCGACGCGTCGTTGAGGCCGAGGTTCAATATCGTGTTCATCATGCCCGGCATGGAGCGGGCCGCGCCGCTGCGAACCGACACCAAGAGCGGATCCTGCTTGTCGCCGAACTTTTTGCCGAGCTCCTTTTCGAGCGTGGCGATGTTCTTGGCCACGTCGTCCATCAGGCCGGCGGGCAGCTTGCGGCCGCTCTTGTAGTACAAGTCGCAGACCTCGGTGGTGATCGTGAAGCCCGGGGGCACCGGCAAGCCGATGCTCGTCATCTCAGCCAGGTTCGCACCTTTGCCACCCAACAATTCCTTTTGCTCACCTCGGCCCTCGGTCTTGGTGCGGCCGAAGTAGTAGATCATTTTGGTGGCGTGCCCGTTCGATTGCGCCATGTCCGAGGAATCCTTGTAAGAGGAGGCGTGCTTTGTTGTGCGTTCCAAGCTCGCGGTTGCCATGTCGTTTCCACCTTCAATGTTTTGAGAATGCTCGATCGACCCTGTCTAGAATATTTCCAATCAACTAGGATGACGAACGGTAAGTAGAGTCTCCCAGCGCCGTCTTCTAGGCACCCTGCCAGCCGGGAATTCTGCATTAAATGCGAATCGATTAATGTATCTCCCGCTCGTGCCGGGCGTCAAGGCAAGCGAACTCAACGGGAAATGGCCGACATCGATCCAGAGCGAGAAAATCCGGCCGGTTTTCGCCTCGCCGTGATGGTCGAGGGCGGATTGGGGCTCGCAGCTCTGGGGTTGGCAAAGCTCTGCGGCGTGTCGCTCCGTGAGCAATTCCCCACGACGCCGCGCGGATTCTTCGAAGGTGCGATTCTCGGCGCCGTCGCAACCTTGCCGATGCTCGCGCTGTTCTGGTGGATGCTCGACGCGAGTTGGCGGCCGCTGGTCGAATTGAGAACGCAAGTCCAGCTTATGGCGCGTGAACTGTTTCCCCGCGGCAGGCTGGCTGAGCTGGCAACGATCGCGGCGCTTGCCGGAGCGAGTGAAGAGCTCTTGTTTCGTGGAGTGCTGCAGTCCGTCGTCGGCGAGTGGACCAGTCCGATGGTCGGGCTGGCCGTCGCCAGCCTGATCTTCGGGGGCCTGCATGCCATGTCCCGGTTGTATTTTCTCTTGGCGACATTGATCGGGATCTATCTGGGTTGGTCGCTCCTGGCAAGCCACAACCTACTAGTGCCAATGATCGCCCACGGCCTGTACGATTTCGTCGCGCTGGTATATCTGACGAGGGGTCAGGAAAACGAGACTATCCCATGAACAACGAGCTTGTGAAAACGATCACCGCCGAGCAGCTTCACGCGCTCAGCCAGTCGCAGCCAGTCGAGCTGATCGACGTCCGCACAGCTGATGAGTTGCGCCAGATCCGCACAGCGTTCGCCCGCCACGTGCCGCTGGATTCGATCGATCCGCACCAGCTGATGCAAACTCGCATACTGTCCAGCCAGCGAGCCGCTTTATTTCATCTGCCACGTCGGCGGACGCAGCGGGTGGGCGTGCGCCGCAATGATGGCCGCCGGGTATCCGAACGTCGTCAACGTCGTCGGCGGAATCGAGGCTTGGGAGGCGGCCGGACTGCCGGTCGAGCGCGGCTGAACCGCTATTTCGTAGCGCTGGCAGCGGCCGGCTTCCGAATGTGGGGCGCGAGTTTGGGGACGGCCTGGGATAATTCTTGGGCGACAATCCGGCCCACGAGCAAGCTTCCCTTCGCATTGAGGTGCGTCGTATCCGGCGCTCCCTTGTCGATGGGATTGATTGTGGCACACCCCTCCGGACCGAGCGAATTCGCCAGCTCGATGCTCCGAGCGTGCAGGTCGACCAGCGGCGTACCGGTCGCCGCCGCAACTTGCTTCACCACTTTGACGTAGTCCGTCAGGTCGGACTCGATCTTACCCTCGGCATTGAACTTTCGCCGCACGAGCGAAGTCACTAGTACCGGCTCGATTCCGGCGGCTTTCGCTTCCTCGACGTAGCGCGTCATGTTGGCCCGATAGACGGTGTCCGCTGGCGACTCGCGCTCGGGTCCTTTGCCCGGCTGATCGTTGTGGCCGAACTGCAGGAGCACGTAGTCCGGGTGCATCGCCAGCACCGGCTCCCAGCGGCCCTCGTCGCGGTAGCTCTTCGAGCTGCGGCCGTTTTGGGCGGCGTTGATGCACTCCACGTCGTCGGCCAGGCACTTCGCAAAGCCGATTCCCCACCCCGATCCGTCGGTGACTGTCGAATCGCCGACGAGCACGATTTTCAGTTTTCGCGTGGAACTCTTGGGCAGTGCCAAGTCGGCCATTCTGAGCGTCGCGGCGGCCTGCGACGCAATAATGTAACCGCCATTGAGATCGACCTCGACAACGTCTTCGTTCTGATCGAAATCCGCTGCGAACGTGAGCACTTCGCTGCCGCTGCCGCGCGCAAGGGCGGCATATTTGCCATCGAAGAGCCGCAGTCTCGGCCTCCCCTTCACAGTTACCGGCTCCTCAAATCGCAGCGCGATTTGGTTGCCTTTGCGTTCGATCGCCTCGATCTTCGGCCCCGCGGGGTTCTCAGGATTCCATTTCCCCGCAAAGGTCCAGGCGGCATTGATATGGTCGGCCGTGGGTGATCCTGCGGCAGAAGACAAATTGTCTGCCATCCAGCCGAAGTCTCCGCCGGTGCGATGGCAATCGAAGAAGTAGTTGCGTTCACCCCAGATGTTCGTCTTACCCAGCTCTCGATTGCGGGCGACGTCGGCCGGCGCAGCCGCTCCGCCGTCGAGTGGGTAGATCACCCGGTACGGAGCCCGATCGATCATCGACTTGGAAAACGTGCAATCGAGGAAATAGAACGAGCCGTCGTGATGGTGCCGCGCGAGCGACCAGCCGGGCAAGCCGTCAAACTTGCAGCGCCGCAGCACGAACTTCTGGTCCTGGTCCTTGCTGCCATCGTGCCACATCGCGGCCGACGTCTTCGTCTCGTGGAACGTGCAATCTTCCATATAGCACCAGCCCCGCGGACAAACGAAGTCGACCGCACCCCGCAAATTGCAGCGAGCATGGTAATATCGACCGCCGTCGCCGTTCCACAACGAGAGCGTGTCAGCTCCTTCGCTTAGCACGTCGGAGTCGACGATCACCGTCCGGTCGCCCTTGCCGTAAATCGCAAACGCATGCTGGCCCACGACGCCGGCCGTGTTCGCCACGGTGATATTTTCCAGCACGAAATCGTCGCCATTGAGATTGAGCACGGCCCGGCCGATCTGGTCGGGATGGGCGGTAAAGTCGTCGTTGAGTTGTGGAAACTCGATCCGTGTGCCGTCGCGGCTCTCGCCGCGGAGCGTCACGCAGTCGGCGTCCACGCGGACCTTTTCCTTGTAGATCCCGTCCTTCACGAGCACGATCGTCCGCTCGTGATTATCGCGCGGGATCGACTCAACCGCCGCCTGGACCGTCGTGAAATCGCCGCTGCCGTCCGCCGTCACCGTAATGTCGGGCGGTACGGTTCCGCCCCCGATCACGATCGCTAGCAAGAACAACGTCGCAGTCAGCAACTTTGCACCTTTCGCATTCCGCTTGCGGCTTAGCGCGGATATCGCTCGGCCGCCCGCAGCCGCTTCACGTACGGTGAAATCGGCGAATGCCCGGGATGCAACGGCCAGCCGTCGTAGAGCGTCACGAATTCCCACGCCTGCGCGGGCAACTGCCACTTTACTGGATTCTCCTCGACGTAGCAAATCGTTCGCCGAACTTCGTCCGGATGATCCAAAAATACTTTCCACCCGCCACGCGTCCAAGTCGGATGAATCGCTTCTCGCAACCGAGATTCGATTAGCCGCTTGCGGCTTAGCGCCTGGATTCTCTCAATCATCTCCTCGGCCAAATGACGATGTTTGCGGATTACCAAGTGCACGTGGTCCGGCATGACTGCACATGCGTAGCAAGTGTAACCGAGTTCGTTGACGGCTTCACCGATCGCCTCCGCGACGATTGAAAACTTCCCCGGTGCCAACGATAACAGTTCGTACTTAAGCTTCGCCGAAGCCTGTTCGTAAAATACGCGGATGTCCCTGCTTGCAGGCTGAATTCGCTTGCGGCCGAAATGTATTTCGCCTAACTCCGCGATGAGATCGCTGCGGATTGTGCGCGAGGTCGAACCCCGTGGATCATTCGGCAGCCACCAGCCGTAGAGCGTCCACATGAGATGATGGGCGATGACAATGGGGTTCGATGAATTTGTCATGCGGTGGACCTGTTTCGTAGACGCGCTAAGCCGCAAGCGGCCGCTTGCGGCTTAGCGCTGCCACCCGCGAGCGTAATCCGGCAGCCTCCAATAATCAAGAATTTCCCGGCCGACCAACAGAAAAAGCCGGGCCGACTCAGTGAGTCGACCCGGCTTGTGGGTTTCTAAAAGACCAGCTCTTGTTCCCTCAGTAGCGGAGGGAAGTTACTACTCGGCCCGCGGCTAGCTACCGCAGCCACAGCCACCAGCACAGCCGCCGTCGCCGCAGCTATCGCAACAGCTCGGGCAGCAGGGGACGCAGCAGCGGACCTTGACCGGAACCTGCTTGCACACGCAGTGGGGCACACACCGGCAGACGGTGTAGGGCACGCACTTCGGCACGCACTTCCAGCACTGGATCGTCTTCTGGTAGCAGACCGGCTTGCAGACCGTGTAGCAGACTGTCTTGGTCCGTTGTTCCGGCACCATCTTGCAGACCTTATACGTGCAGGTCTCGTTTTCCGGCACCATGTGGCAAACCTTGTAGCAGCAGGTCTTCACGCGTTGCTCGGGAACCATCTTGCAGACCTTGTAGCAGCAGGTCTTGGTCTCGGGCACCATGTGGCAGACCTTGTAGCAGCAAGTCTTGGTGCGTTGTTCCGGCACCATCTTGCAGACCTTATACGTGCAGGTCTTGGTTTCCGGCACCATGTGGCAAACCTTGTAGCAGCAGGTCTTGGTCTCGGGGACCATCTTGCAGACCTTGTAGCAGCAGGTTCGCACGCGTTGCTCGGGAACCATGTGGCAGACCTTGTACGTGCAGGTCTTCTGCTCGGGCACCATGTGGCAGACCTTGTAGCAGCAGGTCTTCACGCGTTGCTCGGGCACCATCTTGCAGACCTTGTACTCGCAAGTCCGCTGTTCCGGCACCATGTGGCAGACCTTGTACTCGCAGGTCCGTTGCTCGGGCACCATCTTGCAGACCTTGTAGCAGCAGGTCTTCGTGCGCTGTTCGGGCACCATGTGGCAGACCTTGTATGTGCAGGTCCGCTGCTCGGGCACCATCTTGCAGACCTTGTAGCAGCAAGTCTTCACGCGAGTTTCGCGCTCGTACTTGACGCAGCAGATCTCTTTCTCGATGCACTCCGGAACCCAGACCTTTTTGCAGCACTTGATCGGCGGGCACTGCACACACTCGGTGTGGCACTTGCCAGGATGGTAGCAGCAGCAGCAGGTGCAGGGATTGTACGACCAGCAGCCAGGCTCACGCACACAGCGTTTGATGACTGGACCCGGCTTTTCATAGTGCTGGGTTTCCCAGTGACCGCTCTGGCAGGTGATCTTCTTCGTATAGTGAACCGGTTTGCAGACGCAGTAAGTGATGTCTTTCGACCGGGTTTCCCAAACTGGCTTGCAAACGGTGTAGCACTTGGTCTTCTCTTCCCACACCGGCTTGCAAACGGTGTAGCAGATCTCTTTCGAGCGAGTTTCCCAGACTGGCTTGCACACCGTGTAGCAGCGGGTCTTGGTTTCCCACACCGGCTTGCACACCGTGTAGCAGCGGGTCTTGGTCTTCCCACACCGGCTTGCACACCGTGTAGGGGATCTCTTTGGTCTTGGTTTCCCAGACCGGCTTGCACACCGTGTAGCAGCGGGTCTTCTCCTCCCACACCGGCTTGCACACCGTGTAGGGGATTTCCTTCGTGCGGGTTTCCCAGACTGGCTTGCACACCGTATAGCAGCGAGTCTTGGTTTCCCACACCGGCTTGCACACCGTGTAGCAGCGAGTCTTCTCTTCCCAGACCGGCTTGCACACCGTGTAGCAAATCTCTTTGGTCTTGGTTTCCCAGACCGGTTTGCACACCGTGTAGCAGCGGGTCTTGGTTTCCCAAACCGGCTTGCACACCGTGTAGCAAATGTTCTTGGTCCGCGTCTCCCACACCGGCTTGCAGACCGTGTAGTTGTGGCAGCGCGTTTCCCAGACCGGTTTGCACACCGTGTAGCAAACCTCGCGGCTGCGAGTCTCAGGCACCATCTTCGTGCAGTTGATGACCTTGTTCTCGCATACCCGCTCGTAACATGTTTTGTAGCATGTGACCTCTTGCTTCTCGTACTCGATGCACTTCACCGTTTTCATGACGGTGCAGCACTCCGTGCGACAGCAAGGTGCACAGCAGCAGTAGCGCGCCAAACCACACCACCCGGCATCAGCCCCTGCGGGGGCCAGCATTAGAGCCAGGGCGGCGACAAGTGGCGCTAAGGTGCAACCTCTCATCTCCTTCGCCTCCTTCAAGTGAGTCCTGTAACTACGTGGGTCCAAAAGCTGGTCGAGCGAGCGATACGTAGAGTCGCCCGTCCGTAGTTAATTCGGGCCGGCAAAACCACGTACCTTAACTGTTTTGCGTAAATTCCGTGCTTATCGCACTTACCCACGCCACCGTATTCCGCAACCTTTCAACCGCAACAACGTGCTAGCACGCATAGGTTTACATGCCGTCGGCGCAGTCCGGATGACGGCGTAATGCTGGCCGATTATGACGGCTAGCGCGGGGAAATCGGCCGGGCCGTCGAACGAGCGGAGGGATGCAATCTCCAGGCGGCGGTTCAAGGGGAAAACCCGTTGCTCTCTTGATGTAAACGATTACGGCGATTGGACCTGCGCGTTGGAAAACCGGGCACGCGACTTGCTGTTTGCCCCCCACTCCCCTAAAGTGGCACAAAACGTGGGTCGACCTCTTCTCCAGGCACCGGCTGCCGCCGGATCGGCATGAGCTCGGGCAAACATAAGTTGGCACAACCCGACCCCGACGAAGTGCCCAAGGCGGTAATCAACCGGCTCAGCCTGTACTTGCGCGAGTTGCAGCACCTCCTTCGCAGCGGTAAGACGACGATCAGCTCGAGCCAGCTCGGCCGCTTGCTTGGCTTTACCGACGCCCAGGTCCGCAAAGACCTCACCTGCTTCGGCCATTTCGGCCACCCGGGAATCGGTTACCGCTGTGAGGAGCTGGTTGCCGCGATCCGCCGCATTCTTGGCACCGACCGCGTTTGGACGGTCGCGCTGTTTGGCGTCGGCAACCTGGGTCGGGCCCTGCTGGGGTACAAAGGCTTTGCCGCGAAGGGATTTGAAATCGTCGCGGCGTTTGATGCGGACCCTCGCAAGGCGGGGGCGACGATCGACGGCGTCCGCGTCCATGCGATGAATCGTTTGGACGACGTCGTCGCGCGTCAGCAGATCCAATTGGCGATGATCACGGTGCCGGCCGCCGCGGCTCAATCCGTGGCCGAGCTGGCGATCTCCGCCGGGGTCACGGGAATCGTGAACTTCGCGCCAGTGACGTTGTCGGTACCAGAAGAGGTAAGTCTGGTCGGCGTGGACCTCGCTACCGAGCTCGAGCAGATCTCGTTCTCCGTTGCGAATCGGCTGGCTTCGCGCTAGACTGATGGCCGAAGGGGGAAGGTCGAAGGGGGAGCGTGGAAGGGCATTCTTCCTTCCGCCCTCCCCTCTCCACCTTCCCCCTTTCGCATTACCCGGTAGTGTAATGGTAACACTAGGGATTTTGATTCCCTCATTCCAGGTTCGAGTCCTGGCCGGGTAGCTTTGCCGATGAAGTTTGATTCTCCCGAAATCTCGTTTGCGATTGCTGCCGTCCGCCAGGCGGCGCTGTTGGTTCGTGAAGTGCAGCGGGAGCTGGTCACTCCGGCGCTCGCCAAAGAGGACCGATCGCCGGTGACGGTCGGCGACTTCGCCGCCCAGGCGGTCGTCGCGCGTCGGCTGGCGGAGCGGTTGCCCGGTTCGACGCTCGTCGGCGAGGAATCGGCCGACGCTTTGCGGCTCGAGGAAGGGATCGAAACGCTCGACCGGGTAACGTACTTCGTGCGCCGGTTGATCCAGGACGCGACGCCAGAAGAAGTCTGCGGATTGGTAGATCGCGGGCAAGCGAGCGTCAACGGCGGCCCCCGGCCGGCGGACTTCTGGACCCTCGATCCGATCGACGGCACGAAAGGATTCCTGCGGCGCGAGCAGTATGCAGTTGCGCTCGCCAAGATCGAAAACGGGCTGGTGACGGTCGGCGTGCTCGGCTGCCCAGACTTGGCCGCGAGCAGCGAGCCGTCGCCCGGCGGCGCGGGCTCGCTGCTCGTAGCCGTGCGCGGCGCAGGCACCTGGTGGCAGCCGCTGGTGGGCAACGGCCAGTGGCATCCCTTGCGCGTTTCGGACCGGGCGGACGTCGCGTCGGCCCGTATTCTTCGTTCCGTCGAAAAGAGCCATACGAACGCCGGCGAAATCGGTGCCCTGGCCGAACGACTCGGGATCACGGCCTCGCCCGTGCCGCTCGATAGCCAGGCCAAGTACGCCGTGCTCGCCGCCGGGGCGGGCGACGTGCTCTTGCGCCTGATCTCGCCCAAGGCGCCGAACTACAAGGAAAAAATCTGGGACCAGGCGGCCGGCTCGCTCGTGATCACCGAGGCAGGCGGCCGGGTCACGGACCTCGACGGGAAGCCGCTCGATTTCTCCCATGGTCGCGCGCTCGAACAGAACCGCGGCATCCTGGCCACCAATGGCCTGCTGCACGACGCGATCTTGGCTGGCTTGCGGGCAATTGACGCGTAATCGCCAAAAAAAGTGTTCACCGGCGGAAATCAGTCCTTCCTCCAAAAGTGCTGCGAATCGTCGAACTCGCCAAGTTTCCTCGAACTCGCCAAGTTATTTCTGGGGTCCTCCGCATCCGATTCGTCGGCTGCCGACGCCCAAGGCGCGCAACGATAGCGCAGCCGACGGCGAATTGTCGGCGACGTACGTTGAGCGCGGGCACGGGTTCGAGCGTACCTTGTGAACCGCACTTAAATTTTCAAAGATCAATCTCTCGGCGATCGCGGAGGATGTTTTGCGGCCTCACACCGGGCGGAGGAAAACGCCTCACACGACCGGCCGAGGATGGCCTCACACGCAATCGCAGTTACACGAACACAATAGTGTACGGGTGTTTCTATCACGGCCGGCCGGAAAATGAAAGGGGGCAGAATTGGCCAGTCCTTGTCGTCGACAATCGGCACATCGACGACTTCTAATTCGTCCAAGACATGAGTTCGGCGATAAGACCGAATGCCGCCAATGCGCAGGACACGATGTTCGCCCAGAATGTCCAACGGGAAGCCGATTGGCATGATTCATTCATTGAATCGACGTGCTGGTCAAAACGCTCCGCGAACTGTTTGATGACTTCCTGAAACCTGAGATTGCCGATCTGAATGTTGTAATCGCTTGGAATCCGATAATCGAAGCGAGGAAACCTCCTTTTCGCATCGGAATATGCTTTCCTTGCCAATGCCCCGATGAGTACAGCGGATACGAGCCAGATTGCGGCGAAGGCCAATTGAGAGATTTCTATTTGCATTCTCCGTCCGCAGGGCGCACGATCGTAGCCAGGGACTTCCAGTCCCTGGCAAGTATGGTCCCTTTTCCCTTCCGCCCGGAGGGCGGACGGAGACGAGTCATGCCGAGCGCCTACACGCAAAACTTCTACCACATTGTCTTTAGCACCAAGCATCGCGCTGAGCTCATCACGCCCGAGTTAGAGGCGCGTCTTTTCCCTTTCATGGGCGGCATCGTGCGCGACCTACGCTGCAACCTGCTGGCGATCAATGGGATGCCAGATCATGTTCACTTGCTAGTTCACTATCGACCGGATCTATCGCATTCCGATCTACTTCGACACGTCAAAGGCCGCTCGTCAAAATGGATCAACGAGACGTGCCCGCAACGCGTCCATTTTTCTTGGCAGGAAGGTTACGGCGGTTTCACGGTCAGCAAGTCGGCCGTGCCGGACGTCGAAGGCTACATCGCGCGCCAAAAAGACCACCACCAGCATCAAGACTATCAAACGGAGCTGCGTCGAATTGTTGCGTCGGCATGGAATCGAATTCGACCCGGACGAAGTGTTTCGCTGAACGCCGTCCGCCCTCCGGGCGGTTTCGGCCTGAGGTATCTCTAGCCCAGGGGCTGGGAAGCCCCTGGCAACGACCGCGCGCCCTCCGGGCGAACTCGCCGGACTGCGGTGTGACACTCACTCCGCCAGCGGTTTCAGTTCGATGTTGGAAAACTCGACGTAGTCGTCTTGGGGCGAATTGAACAGGGGGATGCGAGCCATTGAGCTGTGTATACTCACTGAGATAGACTCCTATGTCTCGTTCTCAGTTGGACCAGAGAGGTGAAGCCCATGACTCAATTGCCAAACCAGGAGACGTTTCAGAGTGCCTACGCCGGCGAGGCGCCGTGGGACATTGGGCGGCCGCAGGAACAGTTTGTGCGACTCGCCGACCAGGTGGCCAGTCCGCTACTGGATGCGGGCTGCGGGACGGGGGATGCTTCGCTCTACTTTGCGGAGCGGGGACTCCAGGTAACCGGGCTGGACTTTCTCGAGGAGCCGATTCGGCGCGCGCGGGCCAAGGCGGCCGAGCGCGGGCTGACGGTCGACTTTCGCGTGGCCGACGCGCTGGCGTTGGGCCTGATGGCCGAGCGATTCGCCAGCGCGATCGATTGCGGGCTGTTCCACGTGTTTTCGGACGAGGATCGGCGGCGATATGTGAACGGCCTGGCACACGTGCTCGAGCCGGGCGGGCGGCTGTTTCTATTGTGCTTCAGCGACGAAGAGCCAGGGACGGAAGGCCCGCGGCGGATCACGAGGCAGGAGCTGCTCGACGCCTTCGCCGATGGCTGGCAAGTCGAATCACTTCAGCCGGCGCGGTTTGCGGTGAATCCCAAATTCACCGATGCCACTTTTTCCGAGGGCGGCCCGAAGGCCTAGTTCGCCGTCGTGCGACGGACGTGACACTTTGACAGCGTACCCGCCGGGTATTTCGCGTTCTTTGGACTTAGACTGCTTGCGAATCGCCGAGTCGCGGCATTAGAATTCCAACGCTTTTCCAGTCAATGTGGCTCGGTTAAGGGTGGAATTGTATGTGGAACATCGGAAGCGTGCTTCGCGGGAGCTTGCGCCGTAACAAATCGGATCGTCGTTCTCCCCAAGGGTTTCGGCCTGTGTTCGAGCCGCTGGAGCCGCGTCGGCTGCTGGCCGTGAGCGCAATGTTTTCGGCGCCGAGCGGTGTGCTGAGCGTGTTCGGCGATGGCGCCGACAATACGATTGCGGTGAGCCGCAACGCGGCAGGCAACATTCTCGTCAACGGCGGGGCCATCGCGATCGCCGGTGGCACGCCGACCGTCGCCAACACAACGCTCATTCAAGTATTTGGTATGAGCGGAAATGACACGCTCTCGCTCGACGAGTCGAACGGGGCCTTGCCCGCGGCCCATCTCTACGGCGGCGATGGCGACGATACGCTCACCGGCGGCTCGGGCGCGGACCTGCTTTTCGGTCAGGCGGGCAAGGATGTGTTGCTCGGCAAAGGCGGTTTTGACTGGCTCTTCGGCGGTGCGAACGACGACCAGTTGACGGGCGGCGACGGCGACGACCAGTCGTTCGGCCAGAATGGCGCCGACCAGATGATCTGGAATCCTGGCGACGACACCGACCTCAACGAAGGCGGAGCGGGCATCGACACCACGGTGGTCAACGGCGGTAACGGGGCGGAAGACTTCACGACGACGGCCAACGGCACCCGCGTGCGGTTTGACCGGGTGAATCCGGCGCCGTTTGCGATCGACATCGGAACGACCGAGAATCTGGTGCTCAACGCCAACGGCGGCAATGACACATTCTCGGCCACTGGTAATTTGGCGGCCCTGATTCAGATCACGGTCGACGGCGGACCGGGAGAAGACACGCTCTTGGGCTCCAACGGCGCCGACCTGCTGATTGGAGGCGATGATAACGACTTCATCGACGGCAACCAAGGGAACGACGTGGCGCTCATGGGCAACGGCAACGATACATTTCAATGGGATCCGGGCGATGGCAGCGATATCGTCGAAGGGCAGGCAGGGACCGACACGCTACTGTTCAATGGCTCGAATGCCAACGAAATCATGGACGTGTCGGCCAACGGCTCGCGGGTGCGCTTCACCCGCAACGTCGGCGCCATCGTGATGGACCTGAACGAGGTGCAGAAGATCACCGTCAACCTGCTTGGCGGCAGCGACGCGTTCGTCGTCAACAATTTGGCCGGTACCGACACAAGTGAGGTGAATGTCAATCTGGCAGCCACTGGTGGCGGCGGCGACGGGCAGGCGGATAGTATCATCCTGAATGCGACCAGCGGGAATGATGTGGTCGTCATCAATAGTGTTGCGGGTGGCGTATCTGTCAGCGGGCTGTTTGCCACGCTCAACATCATTAACGCCGAGCCGGTCAATGACCGGCTGACCGTCAACCTGCTGGCCGGCGACGACGTGCTCGATGCTTCAGGGATGGGGACAAACGAAATCCTGCTGACCGGCGACGGTGGCGACGACGATGACGTACTTACCGGTGGCGCCGGCCCGGATATGCTCTTGGGTGGCGATGGCGACGACGTTCTGATCGGCGGGCCCGGGAACGACATTCTCGACGGTGGTCTGGGAGACAACATTGTTATTCAGTAGGGCCTCGTCGAGATTTCGCAGAAGCGCGCCGTCGCGCCCCGATGATTGTGCCGGCTATGATTCATTCACCTGTTTCGATATACGATTTGCGATTGCTGTCGACCTGGGGTCGGGCACTGCTGGCAGTAGCAATCGTTGCCTTGTTCTCAGTAGAGCAAGCGTGCTCCTTTGGTGTCCCTCTCACCGATTTGTTTAGCGGCGGTAACATCACGGTCGGGAGCAGTCGATACTCGAATTGGCAGTTGGTGACAATGGACTCGACGGGAGCGACTCCCAACCTCGCGCAAATTCTTGTCACCGCGCTCACCGACGACGCGAATAACCCGGGCCTGCAATTCGACGCCAACGGGCAGTTGGGCATCTCGGGCATCAACTCGATCGATCTGGTGTTGAAGTATCGAATCGAGCGACTCTCCGGCGGAAAGACCTACACGGGGCACACGGTCGCAATCACCGGCATCAACTTCGGCGGGCCGGGCGGCATCACGTACGTCTCCGACTCGCTGGCCAGCGGGGGCGGCGCTCAGCTGCCGTCAGCGGTCGCTGTGGCGGACAACCAGTCTGCCGTCTTTCAATTCACTAGCACGACCAGCCTGTTTCCGCAGACGATAATCGACGTCACAACGGACATCTTCGTCACGGGGCTCGCGGCGACCGACAACATCGACTTGTCGACGTTCACGCAGCGATTTGCCCAGGTCGGGCCGCTGGGAGTGCCGGGAGACTACAATCAGAACGGCACGCTCGACGCCGCGGACTACACCGTATGGCGCGACCATCTTGCGCGCCGGCCGGCACTCTGCCGAACGACACCGTGGGTGGCGTCATCGGCACCGGACAGTACAATCTTTGGAAATCAGGCTTCGGCATGGCCGGCAGCGGAGCGGCGACTCCGTTGCAGTTTGCGTCGGTACCGGAACCAGCGTCTCTGTTCATGCTGCTGTTGGGCTCCGCCTGTTTCAGATCGCGTTGTAACCGGTCGCAGCCGCAGTTGCAGAAAATCACTCGTCGAGCGGCTTGAGCTGGATGTTGCGGAACTCGACGGGATGGCTCTCGGATTGGAGCGAGATGGTGCCGCCCGTGAGCTGTTTGTCCGCGCCGGCTTTCAGGAGCTTTTTGGCGTCGGGATCCTCTTCGTCGAGTGTCGGGTCGTTGTATTCGATGACCGTCTGGCCGTTGATCTTTTGGCGGATCAGCCTGTTGCCGTGGACCTCGGCTTCGGCGGTGGCCCACTCGCCGATCGGGATCGTCTCGCGGGCAACGTCGGTGCAATGCGACGGGTAGAACTTTGCCGTCGAGGACGATGTTCGTGCCGGGGGAGCAGGCATTGCCGGTCGGTCCGCGCTTGCCGGCTAGAAGTTGGAATTCGATCGAGACGGGGAAGAACTGGTCGCGGCCCATCGACTCGGGCGTCTGGCCGTGGAGCATGATGCCGCTATTGGCGTAGGCCCAGTCGGGGCCGCCGGGACACTGCTCGCCGACCATCCGGTACTCGAGCCTCAGGATATAGTTCGAGAAGGGTTTGTCATAAAAGAGATGGCCGAAGCGGTCCTTGAACTCGCCGCCGTAGCCGTCATAGGAGACGGCCAGCACGCCGCCATCTTTGACGCGGAACGTATCGGCGAAGTTGTCGCCGGCCGCGTGGCCGACGATCTTGGGCGTCCAGCCGGTAAGGTCCGTGCCGTTGAAGAGCGAAATCCAGCCGGCGTCGTCGGGTGAGGATGGGGATTCGGCAGCGCGAGATATTGTCGCGAAAACGGATAGCGTGGCGGCGAACGCCGCGAGGCAGGCGAGTCTGGTCATCGAATTCCCCCCAGGTTGACGCAATCAATCGCTGCGGTAAATACGCGGGGAATTGGCGATGGTTTGGGCGAATTCTGGCATAGTGCGTGGGGACCGTGGCGAATCGTCAGCGGTTGACGTAAAGCCGTTCTGCCATTAGTTTACAGGGCTACCCCCAGCCCGATCGGCCCGGGTCTGGGCGAGCGAATTTCCAGGCCGACGTCCGTACCGAACGCCGGACACCCGAAACGCGAGGTGATCGAGCATGTGCCGTGGAGCGCGGGGCAAGCCCCGCCGCTAAATGGCCTATTCGCCGGTCCATGCGTGATGGGACATCGCCGGTGTGCCTGAAATAGAGGAGTTTGATTTGTCCACCTTAGTGAAAGAATTGGTCGAGGCGGGGGTCCATTTCGGGCACCGCGCCAGCCGTTGGAATCCCAAGATGCGGCCCTATATTTTCGCCCGCCGCAACTTGATCCACATCATCGACGTCCGCGAGACGGTCCGCGGCCTGCTGCGGGCCAAGAAATACCTGGCTCAGCTGGCGTCGCGAAACAGCCTGGTGCTGTTTGTCGGCACCAAGCGCCAGGCGGCCGACACGGTGCAGCGCGAGGCCGAGCGCTGTGGGATGCCCTACGTGAACGACCGCTGGTTGGGCGGGACGCTTACCAACTTCCGTACGATCCGCGACCGGTTGAGCCGGCTCGAAGAACTCGAACGCATCCTCGGAAGCGACGAGATCAAAACGTACTCGAAGAAGATGCAGTCAGCCTTAACGCGCGAGCATCGCAAGATGTTCCGCAACCTCAACGGCATTCGCACGATGAGCCGGCTGCCCGAGTGCCTGGTGATCATCGATCCGAAGAAGGAAAAGAACGCGGTCAGCGAGGCCCGCAAGCTGGGCATCGCCACGGTGTCGCTGATCGACACCGACTGCGATCCGGACCTGGTCGACCTGCCGATCCCCGGCAACGACGACAGCATGCGTTCGATCGAGATCGTGGTGCGAATGCTGGCCGACGCGATCAACTCGGGCAAGAGCCAGGCGGCGATCCAAAACCAGCAGAACGCCGAAGGCGCCGATAAGCCGGAACGCAGCGAGCGGCTGCAACCCGCATAATAATCATCGCGCCGGCGAGCTCGCTGCAGCGAGCGGGCGGTCGAAGACTCGCCGCCGCCGCGCCATCCCGATATTTGATAGGAGTCACTAATCCATGGCAGACATAACCGCCGCAATGGTCATGAAACTGCGCGACGAGACGGGCCTCCCGATGATGGAGTGCAAGAAGGCGCTGCAGGACACAGGCGGCGACTTTGAATTGGCGAAGCAGCGGGCCCGCGAGAGCGGCAAAAAGATCATGGCCCTGCGGCAGGACCGCAGCACCGACGAGGGCCGGCTCGCGGTCTACGCCTCGGTCAAGCCGCCCGTCGGCGCGATGATCGAGTTGCAGGTCGAGTCGGCGCCGGTCGCCAAGCACGAAGACGTGGTCGCCTTGGCCAATGATTTGGCCAAGCAATTGGCCACAGGCCCTGGCGCGAAGACGCCTGAAGATTTGTGGAAGCAACCCGCGCCAAGCCGCAAGGGAACAACGCTCGCCCAATGGAAGGACGAGCTCGAAGGCAAGATGCGCGAGGTGCTGCGGCTCACGCGGATTCTGCGTTTCGACGCACCCGCCGGCGGCTACGTCCACCACGACGCCAAGAGCGGCGTGCTGCTTGGAGGTCGAAGGGGGCAACGACGATTTGGCCAAGAGCGTGGCCATGCACGTCGCGGCGATGCGGCCCAAGGCGACCACCACCGCCGAGCTCGACCCGGCGCTGGTCAAGAAAGAGCGCGAGATTCTCACCGAGCAGGCCCGCAAGGAGGGCAAGCCGGACAACATCATCGAGAAGATGATCGAGGGCCGGATGCGGAATTTCTATGCCGAGCACGTCCTCTCCGAGCAGCCGTTCGTCAAGGACGACAAGCAGACGGTGGGCAAGATCGCCGCGGCCGGCGGGATGAAGCTCAAAAAGTTCGTCCGCTGGCAGCTGGGCGAAGCCAACTCACCGGCGGCCGAATGAGCCGAAACGACCACCAGCCCTGGGAAACTTCCCAGGGCTTTTTTATGATAGAGAATGATCGAAGTGGAAGGCGTGAGCAATAATTTGTCATTGCAAATTTGTCAATTGTCATCGGATCATTTCGAACAATGACAAATTGCAAATGACCAATGACAAATTGGGATTGGACTCGATCGTGAACGTGCCGTTACCCTACAAACGCATCATCCTGAAACTCTCCGGCGAGAGCTTCGTGCCGCCGGGTCAGCGCGGCATCAGCATGCAGGAAGTAGTCGACATCGCCACCCAGACCTATCGGGCCGCCCAGCTCGGGCGTCGAGATCGGCATCGTGATCGGCGGCGGCAACATCCTCCGCGGGGCCCAGTTCACCTCCGGCAACTCCAGCATCCAAGAGGCGACGGCCCACTACATGGGCATGCTCGCCACGGTGATCAACGGCCTGGCGCTGCAAGACGCGCTGGAATCGCTCGGCTGCGCGACGCGGCTGATGTCGGCGGTCCGCATGGACGGCGTCGCGGAGCCCTTCATCCGCCGCCGCGCAAAGCGGCACCTCGAAAAGGGCCGGATCGTGATCCTCGCCGGCGGCACCGGGGCGCCGTTCGTCACCACCGACACCGCCGCCGCCCAGAAGGCGATGGAGCTCGATGCCGACATCCTGATGAAGGCCACGCGGGTCGACGGCGTCTACAGCGCCGATCCCGAGACGGATCCGGCGGCGACGCTCTACAAACATCTCACCTACCGCGAGGTCCGCGACAAGAATCTCCGCGTGATGGACTCCACCGCGATCGCCCACTGCATGGAACACGAGCTGCCGATCCTGGTCTTCAACTACCGCGTGGACGGCAACATCGAACGGGCCGTCCGCGGCGAAGACGTCGGCACGCTGGTGACGAGCAAAGTCCCAGCCACGAAATGACATTACAGGAGAGCAGTAGTGGAGTAGAGGAGTAGTGGAGTACAGCCTGCGGGTTCGGCTACTCCCTCCTACTCCTGCTACTCCACTACTCCACTAACAAATGAGCGTTGAAGAAATTCTGATGGATGCCGAGGAGCGGATGGAGAAGGCTCTGGCGAAGTTGAAGCAGGACCTGACGGGCATCCGCACCGGGCGGGCCAATCCGGGGATGGTCGACAGCTTGCGGATCGAGGCCTACGGCTCGCCCTGCCCGATCAAGCAGCTGGCGAGCGTCAGCGCGCCGGAGCCGCAGCAGATCGTGATCCGGCCGTTCGATCCGTCGATCATCAAGGACATCGAGAAGGGGATCATCGCCAGCGACCTGGGCCTGGCGCCGCAGAGCGACGGCAAGGTGATCCGGCTGAACATTCCGCCGCTGTCGGGCGAGGTGCGGAGGAAGATGGTCGCCCGCACCAAGGAGCTGGCCGAGGAGATGAAGGTCGCCGTCCGCAACGTCCGCCGCGACGCCAACAAGCAGGCCGACACGGAGGAAAAGGACAAGGCGCTCAGCGAGGACCAGTGCAAGCAGGCGAAGGACGACATCCAGGAGCTGACCAAGAAGTTCGAGGACCGGGCCAACGAGCTGGCCAAGGCGAAGGAAGCGGAAGTGATGGAGGATTAGGGGCTCGTCGAATAAGAGGTCAAAGCCGCATTGGATTCTTATGAGCGTCGCAGGCAGTTCGAGTTCCGATCGCCATCGCTCGCCGATTCGCTTTAGTCTGCTCACATTCCTGTTTCTTATGACAGGAGTCTGCCTCCTTCTATCGTACCGAGCGACGCACCGTGTCGGTGCGCGTCGATTCCTCGATTGATTTGCGATCTCATCTGCTCAATTCGATCGGTCGTGCGCCGCGGGGCAACATCGACTTCCTAAGTCGCACCCAGTTCGTCGATCCAACCGACGATCGAATCGTACAGCAAGTCATCACCGATCCCGATGTGTCGGGTTTGATGATCATTCGAGATCACGACGATCCGGCTGCGTGGCTCAAAGCGTCATTGGAATGGAGCATCGACACCGAAACCGAGTCGCTAAATGTTCGACTCCTGGTCCTGCGCGGCCAACAGGATCAAGCGCAGCAAGTCTTCCAATCCGTATTTCGTGCGTTCCTCGCGCACGCCGTCGTCGATGACAGCGTGAAAGAAGAGATCCGGGAATTGAACCGCCTAGAATAGTCGGCCTTTTCACCCAGATGGCGACGCAAATCACGACTGCTAGCACCCGTTCTCGGCCTCTCTTGCCGGTGCTGGCGGGGGTTGCTATTCTTTGCGACCCCGTAAGGCCGGCGAATCGTTGATTCGCGGCTAATTCTCAGTTGCTCGCTGCGGCACGACGCCGAGCACGGATCGCAATCGCACCCACACGGTTGATGGAGAAACCGCCATGTTAGAGCAAGACGCTCCTGTCGACATTGAATCGCATCGGGCCCTCGAATCGCGCCGCAAGCAGCGGCTGTGGGTCGTGGCGTGTGGTGTGGCGGGATTGGCGGCGGCGATCGCGATTCGCAGCTACACCGGGACGCCCAAGGCGGATGCACAGATCTTTGGGTCGCGCAGCGCGGCGGCGTCCGCTAAACCGCAAGCGGCGAAAGGTACGGTCGCACAGGACCCGGATGCCTTGCCGCGGCCGGAGCGGCCGAAGCACGACGTGATGGCGGTCGTCAATGGCGAGGACATCCGCCGCGAGGCGCTGGCGGCCGCGTGCGTCGATCGCTTCGGCGAGGAGACGCTCGAAGGCATGGTCAACAAGCGGCTGATCGAGCACCACTGCCGCAACCGCAACATCACCGTCACCGATCAGGAAATCAGCGCCGAGATCGACCGGATGGCGGCCCGGTTCAAGATCGGCCGGCAGCAATGGCTGCAAATGCTGGAGAAAGAGCGCGGCATCAACGAACAGCAGTACACACACGACATCCTCTGGCCGACGCTCGCGCTGCGCAAGCTGGCCGCCAACGAGCTCCAGGTCACCGACCAGCAAATCCAGGAGGCGTACGAAGCCCAATACGGCGAAGCGATGAAGGCCCGGCTGATCGTGGTTGCCACGCGCGAAGAGGCCGAGCAGCTCCACCGCCAGCTGGAGGCGAACCCCGACGATTTCGCCCGGCTGGCGATGCAGAAGTCGCAAGACGTCAACAGCGCGAGCATCGGCGGCTTGATCCAGCCGATCCACCACCACGTGGGCGATCCGGGCATCGAGCGGGCCATCTTCGCACTGGAACCGAACCAGATCACGCCGATCATCCCGGTGGCCAACCAGTTTGCGATTCTCAAGTGCGAAGGCAAGTTGCCGCCCCGCGAGGTGCCGCTCGAAAGCGTCCGCAGCGAACTGGTCGAGCGAATCAAGGAAGAAAAACTCCGCGACGTGGCGGGCAACTTGTTCGAGCAGCTGCAGAACGCGGCGACGATTCAAAACGTGTGGAACGATCCCCAGCTGCGGCAGCAGATGCCGGGCGTCGTGGCCACCGTCAACGGCGAGCCGATCCGCTACACCGAACTGGCCGAGGAGTGCCTGCTGCGGCACGGCGAGCAGGTGCTGCTCGTAGAGATTTCGCACCTATTGCTGCAGCAGGCGCTGGCGAAAGCCAACGTGACCGTCACGCAGCAGGACCTGGACGATGAAATCGCCCATGCCGCCAAGCTGGCCGGCGTCGTCGACAAGCAGGGCAATCCCGACTTCGACAAGTGGTTCGAGATGGCGACCAAGGAGCAGGGGCTCAAGAAGGAACAGTACCTGCGCGACTCGGTCTGGCCGTCGGCCGCGCTGAAGAAGCTGACCGGCGGCTCGATCAAGGTCACCAACGACGACCTGTCCAAGAGCTTCGAGGCGAACTACGGCGAGCGGGTCCGCTGCCGGGCGATCGTGCTGGGCGAGATGCGGCGGGCCCAGGAAGTCTGGGCCAAGGCCCGGCAGAACCCGTCGATGGACTTCTTCGGCGACCTGGCCGAGCAGTATTCGATCGAGCCGCAGTCGAAGGCGTTGCGGGGCGAAGTGCCGCCGATCCGTCGCAATGGCGGGCAGCCGCAGCTGGAGAGCGTCGCCTTCGACCTGGCGCCGGACGAGCTCTCGGGCATCGTCCAGATGGGCGACAAGTTCGTGATCCTCAAGTGCGAAGGCCGCACCGAGCCGGTGAAGGTCACGAATGAAGAGGTCCGCGACATCCTCTACCAGGACATCTTCGAGAAGAAGCTGCGGATCGCCATGAACGACAAGTTCACGGAAATCCACGACAAGGCCCGGATCGACAACTACCTGGCCGGCACGTCGCAATCGCCGGACCGGGTGAAGCCGGTGCAGGGAGCGTCCAATTGGGCCCGGCCGGGGCAAAACGCACCTTGTCGGACGTCTACAAGATGGATTCCGCCGTGCGACCGACCAGTGGAGCAACGCGGTAAGCGGTCGGGCGCGATCTGCCGATAGCCATACTACGCGGCGAACCAGGAAGAGGTATACTGGGTCATAGCAGGACTCGCAGCTAACCTCCCCTGCCCTCTCCCCAAAGGAGAGGGAGGATTTCCGATGCCCAGTTCGCCGCAGATTCCGTCGCCCGATCCGCCGTTCCAGGTTCGTCCCGCCGAGCGCGTGACGCGGCTGCCGCCGTATCTGTTCGGCCGGATCAACACGCTGCTCTACAACAAGCGCCGCGCCGGCGACGACGTGATCGACCTGGGCATGGGCAACCCGTCCGACCCGCCCGAGGAGTTCGTCATCCAGAAGCTCGCCGAGGCGGCCCGCGATCCGGACAACCACGGCTACAGCAAGTCGAACGGCATCGTCAACCTGCGCCGCGAGGTCTGCTCGAAGTATCTCAAGCGGTTCGGCGTGCGGCTCGACCCCGATCACGAAGTGATCGTCTGCCTCGGCTCGAAGGAAGGCTTCAGCCACATGTGCCTGGCGATGATGGGGCCGGGCGACACGGCGATCGTGCCCGCGCCGTATTTCCCGATCCACGTCTATTCGGTGGCGCTGGCGTCGGGCAACGTGATCGCGCTGGAGGTCCGCGACAGCGAGAAGTTCCTGGCCAACGTCGCCTACACCTGCGAGCATCTCTACCCGAGGCCGAAGCTGCTGATCATCAATTACCCGCACAATCCCTCGACGGCCTGCATCGAGCAGCCGTTTTACGACGAGGTGGTGCGGCTGGCGAAGCGATACGGCTTCCTGGTGATCAGCGATTTCGCCTACGCGGACGTGGCGTTCGACGGCTACAAGCCGCCCAGCTTTCTGGCCTCGCCGGGGGCGAGCGACGTCGGCGTCGAATTCACGACGATGAGCAAGGGCTACAACATGGCCGGCTGGCGGGTCGGCTTCTGCTCCGGCAACCGCGAGATGATCAAGGCCCTGGCCACGATCAAGGGCTACTACGACTACGGCATGTTCCAGGCGGTGCAGATCGCGGCGATCATGGCCCTGCGGCACGGCGACGCGGGCATGGAAAACCAGGCCGCGATCTACGAAAGCCGCCGCGACGCGCTGTGCGAAAGCCTCAAGCGGATCGGCTGGCACGTCACGCCGCCCAAGGCCAGCATGTTCTGCTGGGTGCCGATCCCCGAGCCGTGGCGGTCGCGGATGAGCACGATGGACTTCGGCATGATGCTCTTGGAAAAGGGCAACGTGGCGGTGAGCCCCGGCAGCGGCTTCGGCCCGGCCGGCGAGGGCTTCCTGCGGATGTCGCTGGTCGAGAACGAAGCCCGGCTGCGGCAGGCGGTGCGGCAGATCAAGCGCTGCCTCCGCGAGGCGGAAGGGGCAGTTCTCCGCCGGAGCACCGGTCGAAGCTCCGCAACGCGAGTCCTTGGGGATATAATTGGAGCGTCGCCGCCTTCCAGGAGCCGAGCCATGCAAGAATCCTTCCGCGCCATTTATCGCGATGGGACATTTGTGCCGATTGTGCCATGCAATTTGCCGGAAGAAACGGAGGTCAAAGTCGTCGTTCAGAAGGGATCGGAGATAGTCCCTCCATTGGAACCGGATCCTGCCAAGCGAGCCGAAATCAAGAAGCGTCTCTTGGAGCGAATGAGCAATTCGCCACTGCCGCCCGATGCTCCAAAACTGACTCGCGACCAGCTCCATGAACGCGATT
The DNA here is from genome assembly GCA_963808175.1 of uncultured Planctomycetota bacterium. Taxonomy (GTDB): domain Bacteria; phylum Planctomycetota; class Planctomycetia; order Pirellulales; family Lacipirellulaceae; genus DASYDU01. The sequence goes on from CAWEEU010000004.1 coordinate 206,405, forward strand.
GACACGAACATTCTTGTCTATGTCCATGACGATCGCGAGCCGGAAAAGAAAGCGTTGGCTCGGGACCTAATCGATCAACTTGAGGCGGGCGTGCTCATCTGGCAGGTGGCGTGCGAATACATCGCGGCCGCTCGAAAACTTGCGCCGCAAGGCTACACTGCTCAAGATGCGCGCCAAGACGTTGACGATCTGCGATCCATGTGGATGACGATTCTGCCAAATTGGAGAGTATTCGACGGATCGGCCGGCTTGACGCAACGCTACAGTCTCTCGTCATGGGATTCGCTCCTCGTCGCCGCCTGCCTGGAAGCGGGGGTTGAAACACTCTACACCGAGGACTTCAGTGGCTACGCCGAGATCGACGGCCTGAAGATCGTCAATCCGTTTGCTGCCGCGTCGTAGCGGGCCGACTCGCCAGTCGCCGGCGACCTACGAGTCGCCGGTCCTCTCCCGCATCAGCTTCGTAAATCAGACCTCCCCCACTCGTTGACACCTTCTCTGACTACTGATATACTTCTGTAGTCACTTGGCATCTCTCAGGGCTTTCCAGCGGTTTTCGCCATGTTCCTCCGCATCGAAAAAGGCTCGGCGGTGCCGATCTCGCGGCAGATTGCCGAGCAGATCGCGACGCTCTGTGCCTCCGGCTCGCTCGAGTTGGGCGAGCGGTTGCCGAGCGTGCGGGAGCTGGCGCGGGAGCTGGCGGTCAACCAGAACACGATCCTCCGCGTGTACGAGAGGCTGGTCGGCGAGGGGCTCTTGGAAATGCGGCACGGGCAGGGGACGTTCGTCGCCGCTCGGGCCAAGCGCGGTCAGCTCGCCGTCCACCGGGAGCGGCTGGTGGATGAGCTGCGGCAGATCGCCCGGCAGGCCATCGGGCTGGGACTCTCGACCGACGAGTTGCACGAGCTGCTCTCCGACGCGCTCGACGGCGTGGAGCAGCCGATCGCGGCGTCCGGAAAAAAGGAGCATACGTCATGAGCGGCTATCCCACTGGTGAATCGGCGATCGACCTCCAAGCGGTCACGAAGTCGTTCCGGCGGACCGAGGTGCTCCGCGGCGTGACGCTGCGGGTCGAGCGCGGCAAGACGTTTGCCTTCCTCGGCCGTAACGCGTCCGGCAAGACGACGACGATCCGCATGTTGCTGGGCCTGCTGAAGCGTGATGACGGCTCGATCCGCGTCCTGGGGCTCGACCCGCAGCGCGAGCCGCTGGAGCTGCGGCGTCGCGTCGGCTACCTGGCCGAGGATCAGACGATGTACGGCTGGATGAAGGTCGGCGAGATCCTGCGGTTCGTCGCGCCGTTCTATCCAACTTGGGACCATGACTTGGCGCTCCGGTACGTCCGCGACTTCGAGCTGCCGATCGGCACGAAGATCAAGCACCTGTCAAAGGGGCAAAATGTGCGGCTGGGGCTGGTGCTGGCGCTGGCCCATCGGCCGGAGCTGGTGATCCTCGACGATCCAGCCCTGGGTCTCGACCCGATCATGCGGAAACAATTCAATCGCGACCTCATCACGCATCTGCAGGGCGAAGGGCGAACGGTTTTCTATTCATCCCACCTACTCTACGAAGTAGAGCCGGTCGCCGATGAGGTCGCGATTCTTGACCAGGGGCGGATCGTGCGGCAGGCCGAAACGGAAGTGCTCCGTCGCGACGTGAAACAACTCATTTTGGGCCGCGAGGCCTACGCCTCACAGCGGAAGCATCTGTCGGTGCTCGACGCCCGCGACGACGGCGAACGGATCGTCGTGACAGTCGCGGACGCTCCCAAGGCGATCGAAGTGCTGCGATACGAAGGGGTCGATTTCCAGGTCGTCGACTTAAACCTGGACGAGATTTTTGAAGCGTACGTCGTAGGACGGCGGGATGATGACGCGGCAGCGACAGCAAAGCCGCAAGCGGAACTACAGCCCCAAGGATAACCATCAACAGTTCTTTATAGCCGCGATGCTACGCATCGCCGCCGCAACAAAGTTTTGGCAACCCCATCATGCGAACCATCTGGCAAGCCCTGGCCTGGAAAGAATGGCACGAGCACAAGTGGAAGCTCGCGGCCCTCGTGGCGGTGCTTTGTGGAGCTTGCGCCCTTGTTCTATGGCTGATCTATCCGGATAGGCGGCAAGACCTCTTCGACGGAATCTACTGGATGGCTACGTGTTGTACCATTCCACTAGCATTATTTATCGGCGCCGGCGCAGCGACCGGCGAACGATCTCGCGGTACAGAACCGTTCGCGCAGGCACTGCCCGTCTCCTCACGTTGGATCGCCGCATACAAGTTGGTGGCCGGCCTGCTCACCTTGCTCGTATCGATTTTATGTGCCTACGCGTTGGTTTTTGTTGCATGCGAACTCCTGCGGGCGAGCGGCTATCTGCGGGAAATCCCTTATTCTCCAAGCATGATCGTGTTGCCCCGATCGATCGAATTCGGGAATTGGTTCGTCAGCCGCGGGACCGTCACCGCCTTGGTCGCAGGGAGCATCTATCTGTGGACCGCGGCGGCCGGCGTCGAACGTCAGGACGAAGGTAGCGCCACCGCCTGGGCAGGATTGTTGATCGTCCTGTGGTGGCTGGGAGTGTTTGGGCTGAGTCGATTATTCGATCAACAATGGCTCTGGACCGACGGATGGTGGATCGTGGCGGCTGTTGAGTCTGCTTCACCGGGTGGAATCGGTGTACTGACGCTGCCTGATTCCCGATTGCTGCCGACGTCAATCTTCGGCGTCCCAGCATCCGTTCCCGCCGGCGGTCTGTTCCATCTTGCGCTCGCCTACTGGTTTATTACTCGTTACGGGCAAGTGCTCGGCCGTTTGCGCTCGCCGCAGACTGCACTCGCGTCGGTTAATAAGGCCGATTGGCTTGGCCCACCGCGACGATCTCCGCTGACGGCGATCGCCTGGAAGCAATGCCGCGAGAGCGGCCCAGTCGTCGTGGCCGGCTTCGCGGGAATTCTGGCGATTTTTCTCGCCGCGGTTGCGTTGGTTTGGCACAAAGTCACGCCGCCGTACGCAGTCGACGCCCTATTGTCCCTGTCAATGATCGTTGGACTCTTGGTCTCGTTGGTGATCGGCATCGGCACTTTTCTGTCCGACGTCAGTCCGCCGCTCAATGAATTCTGGCTCTCGCGGCCGATCAATCCTGACAGCTGGTTCTGGACCAAGATCGCCACCAACACAGTGATATTGGAGGCACCAGTCGTGGGCGTGTTGACTTTTTTCCTCGCGTTTGGCGGAATCCCCAGCCGCGATGTAATCGAATTTGCGGTCTGGGTGCTGTTGGCACCCCTTTGGGTGTTCACCGCTGCGGCGTTGTTGATTTGCCTTGTACGGCACGCAGTCTACGCGGTCATTCTGGGATTAGCCGCAATGTACGCCGGATTCTTGATCTTGCTGGGAATCTATTGGTCGACGCAAGCTGCGTTGGGGCATGTTCAATGGCAGGACAGAGTGGAACTGACAAACCGGGAAGCAGCAGGAATCATCGCAGTGCTGATCGTTGTCTACACAATATTGGCCTGGCTGGCCGTGCGCAATGACTGGGGCCTGAAGAGCCGCTACTGACATCGGCAAATAGGCCGGCGGCGTTCATTTGCTGCGATGTAGCATTCCGAACCAAGATGGGTCGGCGATTTGTCGCCCACCAACGGCACAAACCCGAATCGGCCCAGGTTGTTGCCGTACCATTGGTCGCCGCGGCGGGTGAAGCGGAACATCTGTTGGTGGCCGGGGCGGCCGATCGGGATCACCAGCCGGCCGCCGTCGGCGAGCTGGTCCTGATAGGCGGTCGGCAGGTATTCCGCGCCGGCGGTGCAAAGGATCGCGTCGAACGGGGCGGCATGGACCAGACCGAGCGAGCCGTCGTCGAGATGGATGCAAACGTTGTCGTACCCCAGGGCGGCAAATCGCTTCGCGGCGGCGCGATAGAGCGGTTCGATCCGCTCGACGGTGTGCACCGACTGCACCAGCTGTGAGAGCACGGCCGCTCCGTAGCCGGAGCCGGTGCCGATTTCAAGCACCGTGTCGCTCCCTCTGAGGCGAGCCTCCTGGCACATGAAAGCCACCGTGTACGGCTGCGAGATCGTCTGCTCGTAGCCGATCGGCAGGGCCCCGTCGTCGTAGGCCTTGTATTGGAGCGACGCCGGCACGAACTCCTCGCGCGGGACCGAACCAATGGCCTCCAGCACGCGGGAGTCGCTGATGCCTCGCCGCACGAGCTGCTCGGTCACCATCTTGTGCCGCGCGAGGTCGAAGTTCATGGAATTTACTTTTGGTCAATCCGCCAAACGTCGTGAACGACACGGTGTGAACATCATCCATCACCTCAAACTCCACGCCGAGCGGATGGCGAAACCAACGCTCATCAGTTCATAGCGGGACTCACCAAACTCGTCTGGGAATGGGCGATCAAATGCCGATCGACTTCCCGGGCTGCAGCGGCAAGCAATGCAGGGCTCCGACAGAGATAGAAGGAATTGTTCGAGCTGACTCTCAGCGACGGGCGTCCAGAGAACGCGGAATCGCATTATAGCCCCAGCCGCCCGAGGATTTCCTCAAGGGGTTTTCCGGTGCGGTTCTTTTGTCGCAGTGCTCGGTTTCTGCAATCGAAAGCGGCGGTTCGAGCTGCAGTTCCTTATGCGGGAATGCGATCCACGAGCGGCAAGAAGAAACCGAGTGCGATGCCGTTGGCGTCGCAAACCACGACTTGATTCGCGAAGCCATCCAGAGTTTGCACCATCCGCGTTGGATCGACGGTGATATGATCCATGTCGAATGACTCCAATCCGAAAAAGTCGGGGTGACACGATTTGAACGTGCGACCCCCTGCTCCCAAAGCAGGTGCTCTAGCCAGGCTGAGCTACACCCCGAAATTGTGACCGTTCGACCGAGAGGACACGCAGTCCATCGTAGTCGTTCGCGGGGGAATGGGCAACGACGGTCGGTCAGGCTCTCCCACCCGCATTGCACCCTCAAAAAGTCAGCCTGGAAAGGCCGACGTACTCTACGCCGTTGCCCGCGCCCGCGGATCGTCGAAACCGCCGTGGATGATTGCGGCCCGCTCCAGGGCCGCGTCGAGATGCGGCTGCAGATTCTTCGGGCCGACGAGCTTCACCAGCTTCGAGCGGCCGATCAATCCGGCCGGCTGCTGCTGTGCGCCGCAGACGATCAGCGGCTTGCCCGATTCCTTGAGCCTCGCTGCCAGCGACTCGAAGGCGTGAATCCCCGTGCCGTCGACCGCCGTCATCTGCGAAAGTTTCAACACGACGATCGCGGCAAATTTGCTCACGTCGGCGGTCGCGTGCTCGAGCTTTTCGGTGGCGCCAAACAAGAAGGGTCCGCGGATGCGGACCACCGACACGTAGGTCGGAATATATTTGTCTGTCAGTACATATGCGCCGCCGGCTTCTTGCAAGTCGTCGTCGGTGATCGATTTGACCGTCGTCGTCTCCGACACGCGGTGGATGTAGAGCAGGGCGGCCAACACCATGCCCACTTCGACCGCCACCGTGAGGTCCGCGAACACCGTTAACAAAAACGTCGCCGCCCACACCAGCCGTTCGGCTGCGGAGAGCCGCAGGATCGCCGGGATCGCATGCCACTCGCCCATGCGGTAGGCGACGACCATCAGGATCGCGGCCAGTGTCGGCAGCGGGATGAACTTCGCTAGCGGCGCCGCCACCAGCACGATCACCAGCAGGGTGAGCGCGTGCACGATTCCCGCCACCGGGGACGTAGCGCCGCTGCGAATGTTCGTGGCCGTGCGGGCGATCGCGCCGGTAGCCGGGATGCCGCCGAACAGCGGTACCAGCAGATTGGCGATCCCCTGGGCGGCGAGCTCGACGTCCGGCTTATGCCGATCGCCACTCATGTTGTCGGCCACGACCGCCGAGAGCAAACTTTCGATCGCGGCCAGCATCGCCACGGTGAATGCCGAGGGCAACAAAGGCAGGATCAAGTCGGCCCGGAATTCAGGAATTTTTAGCGCCGGCAGCCCGACGGGGATGCCGCCGAATTTCGTCCCGATCGTGCCCACCGACACGCCAGAGAGCCCGCAGACGAGCGTCGTCAGGACGAGCGCGATGATCATGCCGGGGACCTTCTTGGTCACGCGCGGCCAGAGCAAGATCACGGCCAACGTCGCCGACGACACAATCACCGTCGGAGTGCTGAACGTCGCCGCGCTCTTGGACAGGTCGATCATCCGCGGCAAGAACTCGCTGGGGACGTTGTCCAGCTTCAGGCCGAAGAAATCTTTGATTTGCGTCGAGGCGATCAACACGGCGATGCCGTTGGTGAAGCCGATCGTCACCGGGCGGGGAATGTACCGCACGGCGGAGCCCAGCCCGGTGAGACCCATCAACAGCAGCATCCCGCCTGCCATGGCGGTGCACATCAACAGTCCGGATACGCCAAACTTGGCGACGATGCCCGCGACGATCACGACGAACGCGCCGGTCGGTCCGGCAATCTGGCAGCGCGAGCCGCCGAGCGCCGAGACGATAAAGCCCGCGATGATCGCCGTGTAGATGCCCGCTTCGGGCCGCACGCCGGACGAGATGGCAAACGCCATCGCCAGGGGCAGGGCGACCAGGCCGACAGTCACTCCGGCAACGAGATCGGCGACAAGCCGCTGTTTTGTGTAACTCGGGAAGGATTCCCAAAGACTGGGCACCAGCCGGTGCCGGCGTACGGTGTGCATAAAACCTGGTGCTGGCGCAGAGAACGCCTGGTGGGTTACGCAGCCTCGTTCTGGACTTGCGAAGGCCCAAGTGTAGCAACGTTGAGCATTTGCCGCAATCGCTCAAACTCCGCGTGATTCTTGAAGTGGACCGTAATTTTGCCGCGTCCCTTGGCGGTCTGGGTCAGGTCCACTTTGGTTCCCAGCGCCGCTCGGAACTCTTGCTCGAGGGCTGCTAGCTGTTCGCTCCGCGGCTTGGCCACGCGGCGAGACGTACCGGTCTCGTCGACGACCCGCAAGCCGTCGGTGTCCAGCGAATGAATCCGATCTTGCACCGCCTGCTCGGTCGCCCGGACGCTCCAGCCCTCCATGTCGATCCGGGCGGCAAAGCGAATCTGCTCTTGCTCGTCGCCCAGCGGCAACAGTGCGCGGGCGTGCCCTTGCGAGATTTCGCCGTTCTGGACCATCTGCTTCACGTCCGGCGGCAGCTCCAAGAGGCGGATCAAATTGGCGACCGTCGAGCGGTCGACGTTGACCCGCGTGGCGACTTCCTCCTGGGTGCAGTGGTACTGGTCGATGTACCGCTGGAACGACTCCGCCTTTTCGATCGCGTTGAGATCCTTGCGCTGGACGTTTTCGACGATCGCCAGTTCGGCCATCTGCCGGTCGTCGACTTCGCGAATTTGCACGGGGACTTGGCGCCAATCGGCGGCAAGGGCAGCACGCAGCCGACGCTCCCCGGCGACGAGCTGATAACCATCGGCTACGCGGCGGACCACGAGCGGCTGCAAATGCCGTGCGTGCGGATGCTGTCCGCCAGGTCGGCAATGTCCGCCTCTTCAAACGTCTGCCGCGGCTGATACGGATTGGCGACGATCGCCGTGCAGTCGAGCCAGAGCTGGCCATGCTCGTCGCGCGTCGTCTGCGGATCGATCGCCGGATCGAATTGGGCCTCGCCCTCCGCGGCAGGGGCCGCCTCCGGCTCTTCCCACGAGCGGCCCAACAATGCTTCCAAACCACGTCCCAATCGTCGCTCTCTCGACACGGCCAATCCTCCCTGATTGCGCGAGCCTGGCTGCCATCACCGATGGGCGATCTGCCGGCGTCCTTGCCGGTGCTCGCCCGCTGTCCAAACCGCGGTTGCTAGCAAAACTGCGGTGAGCGGCGCGTCTCGTCGCCGCCGAACTGTCATCGGCAATCCGCCAGCCACTGGTCTTGTTCAAAACGGATCGCCCCTCGAATCTGCCAAACGGCATGCTGCCATGCGTCTGCCACCCATGCCTGCCACCAGCCAGCGGCTCACCCGTTTTAATCGTTTCACGTGAAACATCTGGCAGGGCGACCGCAGGCGGCACGTTTCACGTGAAACATGCAAACCACGGCATCGCCGCCAAACTGGCCAGTCACCGCGAACGTTTCACCTGTAACATTTCGCCGCCGCCACACAGTCAGCGTGTTTCACGTGAAACACGCAGAGCGTGCGCGACGCACGATCGGCTCCGCTCGCGCAACCGTTTCACGTGAAACAAGAGGAAGCGACTCCTCGGCGGAGGGTGCGAGCCGGGCCGTCCTCGGCCCCGAGTTTGTGCGTCATATCGGGGTCGGGGACGACCCGGCTCGCTCGGCTCGCAAAACTTGCGCGTCACTCCAGCGGATTGATCACCAGCCCGCTCAGCAGCTTCGGATAGAAGTACGTGCTCTTGGCAGGCATCCGCTCGCCGTGACTGGAAATGGCGCGGATGTGCTCGACTGTCGCGGGCATCACCAATGCCGCCAGCTCGAAACGGCCGCCGCCGCCTTGTTGGCCCGTCGCATCACGGCCAGCGGCGTCGCCATCCCGGACGCTCCACGCCACGTCCTTGATTTCTCGAACGTATTTGGGCGCCGGTAGATTCTTCGCGCCCAGCAGTGTGTCCATGACGAGGCGATGCAAGATGCTCACGCCGAGGCCCTGCCAGTCGGCCGCGTGATCGGTGGAGATTTCGGCCATGCGTCGGCGGCCGGCGTCGGTTAGCCGGGCAATTGTCCACTCACCGTCCTTGTCCGTGTAGAGCCCGAGCGTGGCCTGATCTCCCTCGAGTTCAATCTCCTCCCATAGCGAAAGAGCTCGGAGCGGGCCATTGCCGGCAGCTTCAGTTTCGAACGCGTCGCCAAGTTTGGAGCGGAGTTCGTCGGCGGTCATGGGCGGCAGGCCGCGGAAGAGGCGGTGCGTGGCGAGCACAAGCATGCCGGGATCGCTCATCGAGACGCACATCATGAGGACGTAGTTGGCGGGATGATCATTTGCTAGCGTCTCGCCGCGCTGAGCAAGCTCAGCCGCTAAATCATCGCGCAACGTGCAGGCCGTCTCGTAGCGATGGTGACCGTCGGCGATGTACGCGGGGCGACCGCCCATCGCTCCGATCACTTCCGTGATCACACTCACGTCGCTCACCGGCCAGATCCGGTGGACGACGCCGAGATGATCCGTCGCCTCGAGGGGCGCAACGCCTTCGATGGCCGCTTCGAGCAGGCTCTGTGCGATGTTTTCTGGGTCCGGATAGAGGCCGAAGATCTGGCTCAGGTTGGCCTTGCACGCGGTCCACAACTTGAGGCGGTCGGCCTTGGCGCCGCCGTGCGTCTCTTCGTGCGGATAGATCGTACCTTCGCCGAACCGCTCCAGCCGCACCCGGCACATGAACCCGCGCCGCGTGTGGGTGACACCGCCTTCCGTGAATACCTGGTGATAAACATAGATCGCCGGCTGGGCCTCGGAGAACAGCACACCCTCACGCTGCCAGCCGCGCAAAAGCCGCGCGGCTCGAGTGTAGCGATTGTTGTGCTCATCATCGCTCGGTTCATCGCGGTTGAGTATCAGCCGCACGACGTTGGTCGGGTGCTTGTCGTATAGTGCGGTCTGCAGCTCGGCGTCGATCACGTCATACGGCGGCGCGACCACGTTCGAGAGCGAACCAACGTGGCCGAGGTCGTAACGAATGCCGCGGAAGGCTTGGATGTCGGGCATGGCGAGGCGGGTTTCCTGCGGAAAGGCAAAGCGCCAAGTGTAAGGCACCCTGGCCAGCGGCGAAATCCCTGCCCAATTCCCATCATGAGGAGTATACTAGACTGTGCCGAATACAATCGACTCTGCGGCAGCGCATGCATCCAAATAAGCATATTCGCGAGTCACTCAAATACGCAGAGGAACATGGATGGACGTTTGCCAGATCCCACGGTCATGCTTTCGGTCGGATTCGGTGCAGCCACAGCCACAGACTTTGCCAAATGTCGATTTGGTCCACTCCTCGCAATCCGGAGAATCACGCTCGGGCAATTCGTCGCAAAGTCGACCGCTGCCCCGGAGTTCCCTATGAAGACGCCTGAATTTTACTTGGTGCTTAGGAATCGAGAACTCGACGAGCCGCTGGAAAATGCCGTATTCGAAGCAGGCTTCGACGACTCCGAATTGACCGTGCGAGACGATCGTGCTGCCATCTGGATCTGCCATCGACAAGGCGAACTCACGGAGCTCGTTCGAGAAGCACTTTCGCAGGCGCGCGCGGGAGGGATCGAGGTGCTTCACGTTGAAATAGAGAACGAAGTATTCGCTTAGCGGTGAGGCGAAATTCGTCCGCCTACTCGTTCTTGACTGCCGTCCCGACTAGAGGTGGCCAAATCACTTGGCTGGCCAATCCGGCATATCGAATTTCTTGCGGACGTTCGCCGTGTGCTCGCCGTAGTGCGCGACCATCTGTTGAAGCAAGCCGCGGGGCGTCCAGTGGCTGCCCGGCGCGCGCTCATCCAGCGCCATTCCGTCGAGCAAATACGCAAATCGCCGGACCAGCGCCCTCGCCCGTTCGATCTGCCGCGCCTCCTCGGCACCGGTCCAGTCCGGATGCGCCGCGTGGTAATCCGGTGGCATCTGCGCGGGATTCAAGTCGATCGGCGTAATGGCCGGATCGCGGGTGGCGAAGATCTGCGTGAAGAACAGCAGCTCTCGTCCCATCATGTGCTCGGCATTCCACCGCGGCGTATGCGTGCCGTTGGACGGCCGGAAGTTCATCTGGTTGACACTGAGCGGCCGGAAGACGTCCTGCGAAGCGCGGCAGGCCGACTCCATCTTGGCGAACATTTCCGCGAGCTCGCCGCTGGGTTTCCACGGCTCGTACTGGAGCACGACGACTCGCGTCTTCTCTGGCGCACCATCTTTGCCAGCTGAGACCGCCAACGTATTTCCCTTGGGATGCTCGACCATGCAGGTCGATTCGACCGCCGCCAAGAACGGCTCGATCGGCTGCAAGTTGAACTTCAGCGCCGGCGTCTTGTAGTGGATAGGCACCACGATTCGAGGTCGCACCTGCTCGACGATCTTCGCCGCTTGCGGACCGTCGATTGTGTAGACGCCACCCACCGGCAACAGCAACACGTCGACGTGCCCCATCGCGTCGAGCTGTTCCGCCGTGAGCTTCGACTGGCCGAGATCGCCGCAATGTACGATTCGCACGCCGTCGACGTCGACGGCGAACATCGCGGTCGCGCCGCGCTCGCCGCCCTGCTGGTCGTCGTGCCATGCCGGTATCGAGGTGACGTTGATTTCATGCGTTGAATGCTTGGCGGCCGTATTGGCATCGAACCACGTCGGCCTCTCCTCGTTCGGCATCCGGTCGAGGATTCGCCGCAGTGGCTCGACCTTCCCGGTCCCGTCGAGGCCATGCACCACCACCGGCTCACCACGAACGATGGCCGCGGCGTTGTGATCCGGATGCTCGTGCGTAATGAGCACCAGATCCGCCGAGAGCTGCGGATCGTCGTAGCCAACCATTTCGCCGTAAGGATCGATGACGATCTGCAGATTCCAATAGCTCTCGATCGAGACCATCGCTTGCCCCCACCAGCGCACGGCGACCGGCTTGCCGGGGTCGCCAGAGCCTTGCTGAAATCCAGGTACACGTTAGCAGCGCGGCAATGATAGGTGAACGAAGATCTCACGACAGTTGGTTCTCGCAACTGTGGATACGAAACCAGGCTCCGGGAATTGTGGTGGGAGCCGATTCACACTGTCAATGCCCGGAGGGTCCGGGTCGTCCTGTGAATTACTCTAACCGACTTGGCGGGCCCTTCGACTAGCCTTCCTTTGCCTCACTTGCTTCCTCAATCATTTGATCGAGTTCCCCCTGAACAGAAACATCGAGCGTCTTCGTGCTCCAAAGTCGCATATATTCCAGGTCGAGCTTGCCGCGTTGAACCCAGAGAATTCCGCGTACGTCCTGCAAATCTTTGGTTCGATGAAAGGCCATTTTGATCAAGACGAGGTCTTCCGCGCTAGTGATTGGCAATGGCCTTGTCGAACTATTCGCATGTTCAGTTCGTAAATCAGGGGAGAAATGGATTCCCCCTCACACTGAAGGAGCGCGTGAATGGTTGCCAAGGCGAAAACGAGCTACAAGATTACCAATTGGAGAAAATATAACGAGTCGCTGGTGCAGCGGGGCTCGATTACGTTCTGGTTTAGCGACGACGTGATCGACGCGTGGGAACATACCAACGAGGCCACGAAGGTTGGGCACCCGTTTGTTTACAGCGATACGGCCGTTGAAAGCCTGCTGATGTTGCGGGAGTTGTTTCGGCTTCCCTATCGGCAGACCGAAGGTTTGGGGCGTTCGCTGGCACAGTTGATGCAGGTGGACGTGGCGATTCCCGACTTCACGTCTCTGGCCAAACGGGCGGCCAAGCTGGAAATCGCCTTGGACGTTGCGGACCGCCAGGGACCGATCGACGTGGTCGTCGACAGCACCGGCTTGAAGGTGTTTGGCGAAGGCGAATGGAAAACTCGCAAGCACGGTGTGAGCAAACGACGCACGTGGCGGAAGTTGCACTTGGCCGTGAACCCGGATACGCAGGAGATATTGGCAATTGACAATCGCCGACGGGCATCGTCACAGCGCGTCGCAGGATTTGCTCTTGGAGAGGCACGACGGGAACAAACAGCTCAACTCGTAGCGAGCCCCTAAAGCACTCGATCAGATGACCGGCGTCGACTTGTAAACGCATGTGTGCAACCGTGACCTCTCCTGTCGTCCCGTCCTCTCTATGTTGAGTGCACCCTAAGGAGTTCAACTCATCGGCCAGAAGCTGATACTTCAAAGCCGGTATCGAGACCAGGCAGTCGACGTCTTGAGTCGTCCGCACAATGCCCCAATAGCTAGTGGCCAAGGCACCGCCGAGCGCATATCTCAGCTGCAAACGATCGAACGTGGCTGCCAACTCAGAAACTAGATCGAGGAGCTCTGGCATTGATATTCGGCCAATGCCTCGGCGCGAATGTTCTTCCACCACGGCACCGGCCGCGGATCGAGTAGCGCCGAGATTCGCGCTCGCCGAGCGCGTTCCAACTGCGGCAAAGACTGACTGATGACTTCCGCGACGGTCAGGAGATCCGCTAGCATGGCTGCTGAGCAACCGCCGAGTTAGTACCGGTAATACTCCGGCTTATACGGCCCTTCGACCGGGATGCCCAAATAGTCGGCTTGCTTCTGCGTGAGCTTCGTGAGCTTCACGCCGAGCTTGCCAAGATGCAGCCGGGCCACTTCTTCGTCGAGCTTTTTGGGCAACACGTGGACGCCCAGCTCGTACTTGTCCGTCTCGGTCCACAGGGCCAGTTGCGCCAGCACCTGGTTTGTGAACGAGTTGCTCATCACGAACGACGGATGGCCCGTCGCGCAGCCGAGATTCACGAGCCGGCCTTCTGCTAGCACCAGGATCGAGTGGTCGTCGGCAAAGGTGTACTTGTCGACGGCGCCGACGGTGCTCGGCTTAATGTTCTGCTTCTTGATGTTGCCGGCCTTCACTTCCCCTTCAAGCCAGGCCATGTCGATTTCCAAGTCGAAGTGGCCGATGTTGCAGACGATCGCGTCGTTCTTCATCACGAGCATGTGCTTGCCGGTGATGATGTCGCGACAGCCGGTGGTGGTGACGAAGATGTCCCCCTGGTCGGCGGCATCTTCCATCGTCGTGACTTCGTAACCTTCCATCGCCGCCTGCAATGCGGTGATCGGGTCGATCTCGGTGACGATCACCCGGGCGCCGAGGCTTTTCATCGAATGGGCGCAGCCCTTGCCGACGTCGCCGTAGCCGGCGATTACCACCACCTTGCCGGCGACCATGATGTCGGTCGCCCGCTTGATGCCGTCGGCGAGCGATTCGCGGCAACCGTAGAGGTTGTCGAATTTGCTCTTGGTCACCGAGTCGTTGACGTTGATCGCGGGAACCTTCAACTCGCCGCGTTCGTGCATCTGGTAGAGCCGGTGGACGCCCGTGGTCGTTTCTTCCGAGAGGCCGCGGATGCTGGAGAGCAGCTCGGGGAATTTGTCGTGGACCATCGCCGTGAGGTCGCCGCCGTCGTCGAGAATCAGGTTGAGCGGCTCGCCGGACGGGAAAAACAGCGTCTGCTCGATGCACCAGTCGAATTCCTGGCTCGTCATGCCTTTCCAGGCGTAGACGGGGATACCCGCCTTGGCGATCGCACAGGCGGCGTGGTCCTGGGTCGAGAAAATATTGCAGCTGCTCCAGGTGACCTCGGCGCCGAGTTCTTTGAGCGTCTCGATCAGCACTGCCGTCTGGATCGTCATGTGCAGACAGCCGGCGATGCGCGCCCCGGCGAGCGGCTTGGTGCGGCCATACTTGTCGCGCAGGGCCATCAGGCCTGGCATCTCATTTTCCGCCAGCTCGATCTCCTTGCGGCCCCATTCGGCCAGGCGGTTAAACTCGGCGGGCGAACAATCAACGACTTTGTACGGCAACTTCTTGGTAGCCACTTGCGACACGGGAATCTCCTGAATACTAGTCCGACGCGACAATCCCACATTCTAATTCGCTGGCGGCGGCGCTGACAAGCAGCGCACGATTTTGCCCTACAAGTGTAGCACTTAGCCGCGTCGCTTGCGACGCGAGCCGGCTATCTAGTTCGTCTCCGACAAACCAGCCGTCGCGCGTCGCAAGCGACGCGGCTAACTGAATGCCGCAAACGCTTCCCGAGCCGCCGCCACGAAATCGCGCATTTTAGCGTGGTCTTTCTTGCCTGGCGAGGATTCAACGCCGCTCGCCACGTCGACCGCCTGCGGCCGCACGATGCGAATCGCTTCCGCGACGTTATCGGGCGTCAACCCACCGGCCAAAATCAGCGGGATATTGTGAAGCCAACGGTGATAGTCCGCCAAACCGGCCCAACTGATCGAAGTTCCCGTGCCGCCGTACTGACCTGGCGTCGCAGAGTCGACGAGCACTGCATCCGGGAGGCGGCGTGATCGGTCACATGACTCAAGGTCGGCCGCAATGGCTGATATACCGCGATCGGTGAATCGCCTCGCTCGAATGATGTACTTGATGCGAACGCCCACCAAGTAGGCTGGCGGCTCAGTACCATGTAGCTGAATTCCGTGAAGACCAGTTGTCGACGTTTTGTTGAGGTCGGCAATCAGTCGATTCAGAGCCTCAACCGGCTCGTTGACTACAACGCCAAATCTCCCCAAACTGCGGCGGCGAAACTTGGAGTATTGTCGAAGCAGCCGACTCGTCGACAAAGCGCTTGCTCTTCGGATAGAAATTCAGCCCGATCGCGTCGGCGCCGGCGTCGGCCGCGGCCAGCGCATCAGCCACGTTGGTGATGCCACAAATCTTGATCTTGAATGCCACGATTGTTGTGAATGCGCCGATCTAGGTCAATTCATGCTATCACGCTACAGCCAGTGGCCGCCGATGCCGATTCAATTCGACAGGGACCGTCGTCTTGGGAGTCGGGGCGATGGAGATGCTATCGCCGGACCGCACTTCCATTCTCTCTACCATTTGCTGCCACGCCAAGGACCGCGCTCAGATGAACTTGCGACAACTGGTAGAACGAAGCGACCGCCCGTTTGCGTTCCAGCCGCAGGTGGGGCGGTACTTTCCTGCCGCCTCGTGCGAGGACGCGCGGCAGCGGTTGGCGCGAACGATCGAACGCGGCGACGGGCCGGGGGTGGTGATCGGGGCAGCAGGCATCGGCAAGTCGCTGCTGCTGCAAGTGCTCGCAGCCCAGTACCGCGAGAAGTTCGACGTCGTGCTGCTGGCCTGCGCCCAACTTTGCACGCGGCGGGCGCTGCTACAGGCGATTCATTTCGAGCTCGGCCTCGACTATCGCCGCCGCGACGAAGGCGAGCTGCGATTAAGTCTGTTGGACACGCTTCTTTCGGGCGACGACGCGACGCAGGGACTTTTGCTGTTGGTCGACGAAGCTCAGGCCCTTGCGGTTCATCTTCTGGAGGAACTGCGGCTGCTCACCAATTTGTCGCGCGGCGGCGCTCCGCGCGTGCGACTCGTGTTGGCCGGCCTCCCTGCGCTGGAAGAGAAACTCACCAGTCCCGAACTGCAATCGTTCAGCCAACGGCTTGCCGCCCGGTGTTACCTCGCCCCGCTCACGCGCAGCGAGACGGCGCAATACGTTCAGGCTCAGCTCGCCGCGTCCCACGCTGAGGCCGAGGGGCTCTTCAACGCGCCGGCGCTCGAGTCGGTGTTTACCGCGACCGATGGCGTACCGCGGCTAGTAAATCAGGTCTGCGTCCGGGCAGTCGAACTGGCCGACGCCCAGGGACTTAAACGAATCGACGCGGCCGTCATTCAAGCAGCTTGGGCCGATCTGCAACAGCTTCCTTCGGCCTGGGAATCGCCCACGTCGTCGGCCGACACGTCGTTGGCCGCTCCGTTCGAGCGTCGTTGAATTCGGCAGCCTCGCAGAGCCGCGCGTCACGGACGAGCCGGCCGGTGATGCGCTGGCCCCAGTGCCGGAAGAATCGACCGAGCTCGACGAAGAATCCTGCGCCGATCGAACCCGCGCCGACCGCGGTCGCAACACCGACTGAGGTCTCGGTGGTGGCGGCTGCGGCAGTCGATGTTGCCTTGCCGGTGCCGCCACCGGCGCCGATGCGGCGGCCGCGCGTCTTCAGTCAGCCGGCACCCGACGCGGTTAATCCCTTCAACGAAGAGTTCGAGGAAGAAGAGCTGGTGCTGGAGAGCTTTGCGACCCTGGCGAGCATCTTCGGCACACGAACCCCGCGGGTCGAGAACAGCCGCGAGCCGGGCTTCTCGAGGCTCGTGCAGCGCGCGCTCGAAGCTTCGCCTGCCGCCGACGCTGAGGAGCCCCTGGACGCGGAAAGCACCGACGAAACCGAGCATGATCCCGACACGGATCGGGCGACGATTCGACTGGCGATCGTGAACGATGCCCCCGCCACGATCGACGAGATCGACTCTCCCGACGCAGAGCCGGCTCGCCCGCAGACGCCGATGGCGGCAGATGCTTCGCTGGCCTGCGATACCGACGAGGCCATCCTGGTGATCGAAGACGAACCGGCGCCCCCCGCGGGACCGCAGCCGGGCGTGCGACGCGAGAAGCTATCGGCACCTGTTTTCGCGCCTCCGCCATGGGACCTGATCGCGGTGACTGGCCGCCAGCCGTTGCAGCGGATAAGCTGTCTGCATGAGCACCTACCTGGTCACCGGCGGCGCCGGCTTCATCGGCTCCCACATCGTCACGGCGCTCGTCGACCGCGGTGAGCGCGTCCGTGTACTGGACAACTTGAGCACAGGCAAACGCTCCAACCTCGCGCATCTGGCTGGAAAGGTCGAGCTGATCGAGGGCGATTTGGTTGACCGCACGGCCGTTGAACGGGCCCTGGACGGGGTGGCGATCGTGTTCCATCAGGCGGCGCTGGCGTCGGTGCCGCGAAGCGTCGCCGCACCGCTCGACACGAACGCCGCTTGTGTTACGGGCACGGTCAATCTGCTCGACGTCGCACGCAAATCCGGTGTGAAGCGGGTCGTCTACGCCGGCTCGAGCAGCATCTATGGCGATCGCACGGCCGCGGCCGCCAAGCGTGAAACGGATTTGCCCGATCCCGTGTCGCCCTACGCTGCCGCGAAGGCCGCTGGCGAGCTCTATTGCCAGGCGTTCGCCGCGACATACGGCCTGCCGACCGTAACGGTCCGCTACTTCAACGTCTTCGGCCCACGGCAGGATCCCCAGAGCGAATACGCCGCGGTGATTCCGAAATTCGTGATGAAGATGCTTGCCGGCGAGCGGCCGACAATCTTCGGCGACGGCAAGCAGTCGCGCGATTTCACCTACGTAGCGAACGTCGTCGAAGGCAACCTGCTCGCGGCGAGCGTGCCGGAGGCGGCCGGCAAGACTTTCAACATCGCCTGCGGCCAGAAGCTCGACCTGCTCGATTTGGTGGCGGCGATCAACCGGGTGCTGGGCACCAAGATCGAACCGATCTTCGATCCACCTCGGCCAGGCGACGTCCGCGACAGCCTGGCCGACGTCTCACTCGCCAAAAAAGTTCTCGGCTACAAGCCGGTGATCGAATTCGACGAGGGACTGCGACGCTCGATCGACTATTACCGCACGTTGGCGAAATAGATTTGTCATTGGTCATTTGTCATCTGCAATTGGCCAGTAGTGAAATCGCCAAATGACAAATGGCAAAGTTGCAATGACAAATCGCCAATCGACTCGCACGCTCGTTGCCCTCGCCACCTACAACGAGATCGAAAATCTTCCGGGGCTGACGGAGGCGATCCTCCGCGTGCTCCCCACGGCCGACGTGCTCGTCGTCGATGACAATTCGCCAGATGGCACGGGACAATGGTGCAATGACCGCGTGAGGAATGAGCCGCGGCTACATTGTTTGCATCGCGCCGGCAAGCTCGGGCTGGGCTCGGCGACGCTCGACGCTTTCCGCTGGGCGCTGGCCCGCGATTTCGACGTGATCGTGACGATGGACGCCGACTGGAGCCATGATCCGATGTATCTGCCGACGCTTGTGGCCGCGACGGAGCGGGCCGACGTGGCGATCGGTTCGCGGTACGTCGCGGGCGGAGCGATCGCCGGCTGGCCGCTGCATCGCCGCCTGTTGAGCCGGCTCGTCAACGGTCTGAGCCGCCAATTGCTGCGTCTGCCGATTTGCGACACCAGCGGTGCGTTTCGCGCTTACCGCGTCGAGAAGCTCCGCGAAATTTCGCTCGACGACATTCGCTCGGCCGGCTATTCCTACCTGGAAGAGATTCTTTGGCTCCTGGCCCGGACGAACGCCCGCTTTGCGGAGGTGCCGATCACGTTTCGCCAGCGGCGTGCGGGACGGTCGAAGGTCAGCATCCGCGAGGCGGCGGGAAAAATCGCCACGCTCTTGCGGCTTTGCTGCGAGTCGTCGCCGCGCGAAGGCCCGGCAAAACGTTGACTCCCGCAGCAATCCAGCCTATTCTGGGGGTGTCGGCATGCGGTCCGAAATCGACACGTTCTGACTGGGGCGGCGGCGCCGACCATGAGAATTCGTTCATGTCGGTCACCATCTACGAGATTGCGGAACGCGCCGGGGTGTCGAGCTCGACGGTCGCTCGCATTCTTCGCGGCGAGGACCGCAAGTCGTACCGCCGCAGTGCCGAGACGGCCGAACGCGTGCGGCAGATCGCCCGCGAGATGGGCTATCGGCCGAACTTGCGGGCGCGGGCGTTTTCCCGCGGCCGGACCCGCGGCATCGGCCTCTTGTACACCGACGACGCCTGGATCTTCGAAGGCGTCAATACCGAGGTGGTCAACAGTCTGGTCCGCACGCTGCAAACCGAAGGCCATCACCTCGTCTTCTGCCCGATCGACGACGGCGGCGATTGGCAGGAAATCGTTCTGGGTGGGCAGATCGACGGCGGTGTCGTGTTCCAGGCCTTGCCCGCCGACGTGATGCAGGCCGTCCGCGAGCGGCACCTGCCCCTGGTGCTGCTGGGCGACAACAGCGATCCCACGCTCTCCCAGGTGGTGGTCGACGACTTTGCCGGTGCGTTCGCGGCCACGAAGTATCTCGTTCGGGCTCGGGCATCAGCGGGTGATGCTGTTCGTCCACGAGTCGGTCAAGCCGCACTGCAGCATCGAGGAACGGCTTCGCGGCTATCGGGCCGCAATGGACGAAGCGGGACTGGCGACCTGCGAACAGGTGCGGGTTCACGAAGCGACGGCCGTCGATGTGCTCGCGCGCGGTGACGATCGGCCCACCGCCGCCATCTGCTATAGCGATCTCGAATCGACGCTGCTGGTGCATGGGCTGTGGCAAATTGGCCTGACGATTCCCGGCGACGTAAGCATAATTGGTTTCAATGACGTGTTCGCCACGCAGTACATGACTCCGCCGCTTACCACTGTCGGCTTCGATGCGCCGAAAATCGGCGACCTGGGCGCGCAATTGGTTCTCAAGGATTTGCAGGACTCTGCCACCTCCAAGCAACCAACGGTGCACGTGATTCATCCCAACCTGATTGTGCGCGGCTCGACCGGCCCGGCCAGGTCCGCTGAACATCCGCAGCAAATCCCAAACTCGGCCTCTTCTATCGGCGGCCCGCCCGCGACGGACGGCAGGCAACAGTAAGCGATCGGCCGATTTTGTGGATGGTGCGGATTGCGCCGCCGCGTCGCCAGGGCCCGTCGAATCGCCGTAGTCTATGCTTGTCTAGCGCGAACTCTCCATCCTAACGCGTTGGACGCACCATGAACCACAAGCGCATCGGAATTCTCACCAGCGGCGGCGACTGTCCCGGACTCAACGCCGTGATTCGCGGCGCTGCCAAAACCTGTTGGGGACTCGGCTACGACTTGATCGGCTTCCTCAAAGGTTACGAGGGACTGTACGACCCCGTTCAATACGTCACGCTCACTCGGCAGAATACGACTGGAATCCTCAACCGCGGCGGCACCATTCTCGGCTCCACCAACAAAGGACGCTTTGCCGCGACGGTCGGCGTTCACGATCGCGTGAACATCAAGCCCGAGTTGCTCAAGGGGGTCGCGACGACGGTGGAACAATTGGGCTTGGAAGGACTGATTTGCATCGGCGGCGACGGCTCGCTGGCGATCGCCCAGCAGTTTCACGAGTTCGGCATCCCCGTGGTCGGCGTCCCCAAGACGATCGACAACGACCTGTCGGCCACCGCGTTCACGTTCGGTTTCGACAGCGCGGTGGCCTGCGCGACCGACGCCCTGGACCGGCTTCACACCACGGCCGAGAGTCACGAGCGGGCGTTTGTGATGGAGGTCATGGGCCGGCATGCCGGCTGGATCGCGTTGCATGCCGGCATGGCGGGCGGTGCCGACGTGATACTGATTCCCGAGATTCCCTGGAGCTATGAAAGCGTCTGCCATAAAATTCTCGAACGCGAGCACAACGGCAAGAAATTCACGTTGATCATCGTCGCCGAGGGAGCCGAGTTGCCCGAGGTCGGCATCGTCGGCCAAGAGCGGAGCGGCGCCCAGGCCAGGCTCGGTGGGATTGGCGAAATCGTCGCCCACGAAATCGAACGCCGCCTGCTCAAGGAAACGCGGACGGTCGTGCTCGGCCACCTGCAGCGCGGCGGCGCCCGACCACCTTCGACCGCGTGCTGGCCACGCAATACGGGGCCCACGCCGTGCGGCTGATCGTCGAGGGCAGGCTCGGCGAGATGATCTGCTACCACCCGCCGCAAATGGACAGCGTACCGATCATCGAGGCCGTCAATCACATCCGCACGGTGGACGCATACGGCGCGGCAGTGCAAGCCGCAAGGGCATCGGCATCTGCTTCGGCGACGCGTCAGAATTGGCGAGCCCGTTCGTCGCCCGGATTGGCGCGGTGACAACTTCCGACGACGTGGAGCTCGACGCCGAATTCGCCCTCGAAATGGTCGAGGCGGCTGCGGAAGAGGCGCTGGCGGAGTAGTTACGCCACGCCTCGCCAATTGCAAGCTGGTCGGTTGACGCCCAGCCGTCTTCCGTTAAACTGACCGCGTTCTACCCATTGCCCCAGACGTGAGGAGATATTATGCGCACACTTGTCCTTTTGCCGTTGTTGCTGGCAACTACCGCGTCTGGGGCTGAACGAACTTGGACGATCGCTCGAGAAGTGTACCAGGCGGAGGCCGAGCTGATCGCGGTCCGCGGCGATTTGGCGTATCTGAAGATCGACGGCAAAGTCGAGGAGATCCCGATCGAGCGGCTCAGCGCATCCGATCAACGCTACATCGCGTCGCTCTCGCTCGCGCCGATTTCGGCAGGGCCGACTGCCTCGGATTCGCTGGAGTCGAGGTCGACCGCAATTTTGCCAGGGCCTGCCCAGGAATCGGAAATCGTCCAAGAAGAAATACCCCTGCCCGGCGAGCCTGATGCGCCGGCTCAGCCGATGGAGCTACACACACCTGACCTCGCACCAGCATACGGCGGCGCACCAATTCGCCAGTCGTCCGCGTCGCAGAATGGTTATCGCGTGGACCAGTATGGCCGAGTTATTCCGCCGCAGCCCGGCACGGCGGCCGGCTATCTCGCCCCGCAGGGCGGCTGGGGCGATAACGCGAATGCCAATAATCGCCGCACCCGCCGTCCGCAGCAGCAGCAGCAGCAGTCGGCGAACCAATCGACTCGTTCCGATCGCGACGATGATGACGCGGGAATTTTCGGCCTTCGCGCCCGCCGGTTGGAAAGGCAGCGGGCCGCCGCGTCGCGCGCGGTGAGGCTCAGCCGCTCGCTGCTGCAAGCGCCAAATAACTGCGATTTGGACGAAATTCTCTCGGGACAAGTGTAATTCGCCGAAAAAAACTGGCGAATTCGCGCCATTTTGTTTACGCTCGTCCGGCACCGGGTTAAGGTGTGGGACTGGGCCGCGCAATTGGGTAAGTTTGCCCGCATCGATTTTCACTCTCCTCTGGCAGTTCAGGCAGGGCTAATGAAGTCTCGATTGTTGATGGACATCTTCGCGTTGAGCCGGCATATTGCGCGCTCCATTTTCGTTCTTTGGGTCGCCGCTATCATCGGCTTCGTTCCCAGTCAAATCCAGGCAGCGCTGACGTTTGACGTAGACTATTCGCCGGGCGTGCTCATGTCGCCCAAGGCCGCCGGAATCGTGGCTGGAGTGTCTGCCGCGACGAGTACCTGGTCCGGCATCTTTCGCGACGACATCACCGTCAGTGTGTCGGTCGAGTTCGATTCCGAGGCGACCGACGTTGATCTGGGACCGTCACCCTTCACGTTTGCTGCCGCGCTCAACAAATTCGAAGAACACTCCTACACGAGCGTGAAGTCGGCGCTGATGGGTGACGCCAAATCGGCTGAGGATTCGTCGGCCGTGATGACGCTGCAACCGGGGCCGTACCTGGAAGCGATCACGCATGACACGTCGCTCTCGGCGGGCATGCTCGGGCCGGGCGTTCCGTCGCCGGAGATTCGCATTGGCTCACTGGCTCTCGCGACGACCGGCCCAAAGGCCGAAGCAAAATGGAACTCGGTACTCAGAGTCACGCGAGCCAACAGCAAGGCGCTGGGCTTGCCGGTGACGAAGGACGGAGCCTACGACATTCGTCTGGTGCTTAACGACGAATCGGTCCCGGTATTTGACGTCGACCGCAGCGACGGCATTTCGACGACTCCCAAGGAGTTTGACTTCCAGGCAATCGCGACCCACGAAATCGGGCACGGCATGGGATTTCTGAGCGGCGTGGACGACGTCGACTATGCTGGTGTCGGGGGTATTCCTCCCACCGCAGCGCCGGACAATCCGCTCGACCTATCGGACTCGGCGATCTTCTCGGTGCTCGACTTATTTCGGACGAATCTCGACACGCGCCCGCCGCTGATTCCGCTGGGCCAGCCGGACACTGGGTTGGTGCTCGATTGGCGATTTGGCCCGCCCAGCGGACCGTTTTCCAAGCCGTTCTTCACTCTCGATGCCACCGCGATTGATCCGGCGTCGAAACTTCCTTTTTCGACCGGCACAGAATCGGGCGACGGCTTTCAGGCCAGTCACTGGGCGGACGCTCCGATCGGCGTCATGATGCCCGACCTCGATCCGGGCATCATCGTCGACGTCACCGCGCTCGACGTGTTGGCGTTCAACGTCATCGGCTGGGATCTGGTGCCGGAACCATCCAGCGCATTTCTGCTCGCGGTTGGTTTGATCGGCCTCGCTTACCGACGTCAGCGAGTGCGGCGGAGCTGAAATTCGTCTTCGAGGGCCGGGCCCTCGAATCCCAGCTCGAAGGCGTGCAGGCCAAAGCGATTGGACAGTTCTTCGCAGACCTTGATGCCGCGGACGCTGTTGCCGCGGGCGTCCAACAGCGGCGAGAAGACGCCGATGCCACAGCGGCCGGGAACCACCGCGCAAATCCCGCCGCCGACGCCGCTCTTGGCAGGTAGTCCCACGCGATAGGCCCATTCGCCCGCGTAATCGTACATGCCGCAGGTGAGCATCACGCTCAGCACGTCCTTGACGTACTGCCGGTCGATGGCCCGCTCCTTGGTTACTGGATTGACCCCGGCGTTGGCCAGCGTCGCGCCCATCACCGCCAGGTCATGAGCATTGACCAGGATCGAGCACTGCTGGAAATAGAGCTCGAGCGAATCGGGAATCTGCTCGCTGACCATGCCGAAATTGAGCATCAGGTGGGAAATCGCGCGGTTGCGGTGCCCGGTCGTCCGCTCGGAGAGAAAGATCGCGTTGTCGATGTGGACCTCATGGCCGACGTAACGGCCAAACATGGCAAGCGTCCTCTTGATGCGGTCGGCGAAATCCTTGCCGCGGACCAGATCGGCCGTGGCGATCGCGCCTGCGTTCACCAGCGGATTGAACGGCCGATTCGACACCTCGTCGAGCACGATCGCATTGAAAGCCTCGCCCGTCGGTTCGACGCCCACTTTTTTTAACACCTCCTCGCGGCCGTGGTCTTCGAGCGCTAGGCCGAACATGAACGGCTTCGATACCGATTGGATGCTGAACAGCTGCTGGTAATCGCCGACGTCGAACGTCTGCCCGTCGACCGTGACGACCGAGATCGCAAACCA
This sequence comes from uncultured Planctomycetota bacterium, assembly GCA_963808175.1. Taxonomy (GTDB): domain Bacteria; phylum Planctomycetota; class Planctomycetia; order Pirellulales; family Lacipirellulaceae; genus DASYDU01. Next base: position 230,936 of record CAWEEU010000004.1, read on the forward strand.
ATTGGCATCTGCCAAGGCGAGCTCGGGGATGTAATCGGCGACTTTGCCCTCGCTGTTGTCGCGATACTTGGCGTGCAGCTCGTTGAGGATCGCGCGAAACGGCGCGACCTTCGAACGGAGGCCTCCCAAAAGATCGTCGAGCGCGCCGGTAGAATGGTTGTCCGACATGGTTCATATTCTCATCGTTCGATTTCGTTTGCGACGCCGCGGCGATCCTCATGCCATCACACGTTCTGCCACCTGCTTCAGGGCGAGCGTCATCGGGTGGTCCGGGAAGCGATTGACGAAGATGCCACTGCTTGCCAGCCGGACGATCTCGTAGTTCATCGGCAGCATTGCCACGACCTCTGCCCCGTAGGCCTGCTCGACCCGCTCGCGGAGCTGCACGGTGTCCATGCTCGGCGGGACCTTGTTGATCAGGATCAGCATCTCGGGGATTTCGAGCCGGCGGGCCAGCTCAGCCGTGACCGCCGTGCCTTGAAAATCCTGGCTGTCGGGCCGCATCACCAGGATCAGCTTGTCCGAGATGGCGATCGACAAGAGCGTCTCTTCGTTCACCCCCGGGTGCGTGTCGATGAACAGGTAGTCGAGCTTGAGGTCCTGGATCAGCCGTTGAAAGCCGTCGTTGAGCTTGGCGACGTCGTACCCCTCTTTGAGCACTTTGCCGATCTCGCCGACGTTGACGCTCGACGGAATCAGAAACACGCGCGGCCGGCCCTCATCCGGCTCGGCCGTCCCAATCGCCGCATCGGTCACGTCGTAGGCGGCCTGATCTATCTTGCACTTGCCGTACAGGTAGTCGTTCAGTGCGTGCTCGACGCGCGATTCCGACAGCTGAAAGATCACGTGGATGCCGGGCGATTGGATGTCCGTGTCGATCACGCCGACGCGGTTGCCCGCCCGGGCGACCAGCACGGCAACGTTCGCCGTCGTGTTCGACTTTCCGGTACCGCCGCGGAATGAATGGGTCGAGATGATTTTTGCCAAGAATGGTTACTCCACAACAGCGGCAAGACGAACGGGGCGATCTAGCGCCGTAGACAAATAGTTTGTGTGTTATCGACCGCCGTCAGCGTGTGACGACGGCCTGGGTTGCCGCCTGTGAACAGTACCGAACGCGGTCCGACATAATTCGAGCCGCGTACCATCGATCATGGATCCTTTCGCGCCGCGCGCATCCGCTGCGAAGTCTGCAGCAATTCATCGAACAGGGCCCCGCCGGCGATCCGGTCGGCCTCGCGCCGGCTCCGCTCCTGGTCGAGCTCGAGCATGGCGATCGCGTCCGGATCGATTTGATCCATCGTGGCCGTGACGCTCGTGGCGGGTTTTCCCAACTCGAATCGCAGCATCGGCCCGGTCGGCCCCAACCGAAATACGACTCCGGACCGCAGCGGCGCCTCGGCGACTACCCGATTGTCGATGAGCGTGCCGTGGCGCCCACAGGAAACGAGCGTCCAGCATTCGTCGCCGGCCAGCAGCGTGACGTGATGCCGCGATACGTGCGGATCGGAGATGACGATGTCGCGACCATCCTCACGGCCAATCGTGATTTCGCGCTCGTCGCCGAATCGCCAGGTCTGAATCGGCTTGCCTTGGGCCGAATCAAGCAACAACACGCTCACACCGCCGGCCGAAATTGGCCCGTGCCCGTTGTCCATCGCTTGATACCCTAACCGCCTGGCGTGTTCGAGAACCGAAACAAATCGCCGAGTTGATTGTAAATGGGCCGACAAATCGCCGCAACCAATTCGTGGCCCGAGGCGAGTTTGACACCCGGACCGTGCGGGTTAGAATCCGAGGATCGGATTGATTCTCGTCTATTTTTCTCGGTCCGGGAGGCAAGTGGATGGCGGAAATTCCCTGCAGGCAGATCGACACGGTGATGCATGAAACGCGGGTCTTCCCCCCGCCGGCGGAGTTTGCCGCCCGAGCCCGGATCAAATCGTTTGAGGAATACCAAAAGCTCTGGGACTACGCGGCCTCCGATCTGCAGCGATTCTGGAGCGAGTTGGCCCGTGACGAGCTGCATTGGTTCAGGCCCTTTACCAAGACGCTCGAATGGAACGAGCCGTTCGCACAGTGGTTCGTCGGCGGCCAGACGAACGCAGCGTATAACTGCCTCGATCGCAACCTCGCGGCGGGACTGAGCGAACGCCCGGCGATCCTCTGGGAAGGCGAACCCGGCGACACCCGCACGCTCACCTACGCCGAGCTGCACCGCGACGTCTGCAAGTTTGCCAACGTGCTGAAGAATCTCGGCATCGAGGCTGGCGACCGAGTGACGATCTACATGCCGATGGTGCCGGAATTGGCGGTGGCCATGCTGGCCTGCGCGAATCGGTGCCGTCCACTCGGTCGTGTTCGCCGGCTTCTCGGCCGAGGCGATCGCCGAACGGAACCGCGACTCACAGGCTAAACTGATGATCACGGCCGACGCCGGCTGGCGGCGCTGCAAGGTACTGCCGCTCAAGTCGACGGTCGACGAAGCCCTCGCCAAATCGCCGAGCGTCGAGAAATGCGTCGTGCTCGACCGCGTGAACGAGGCGGTCGACATGCAGCCCGGCCGCGACTATTGGTGGCACGAGTTGATGGCGATGGCGTCGGCTAATTTTCCCGCCGTGCCGATGGACTCCGAGGCGCCGCTGTTCATCCTCTACACCAGCGGTTCGACCGGCAAGCCCAAGGGCGTCCTGCACACCACCGCCGGCTACAATCTCTACGCCAAGAAGACGTTCGAGTGGGTCTTCGATCATCGCGCGGGCGACGTCTTCTGGTGCACCGCCGATTGCGGCTGGGTCACCGGTCACAGCTACGTCGTCTACGGCCCCCTCTCGGCAGGCGCGACGGTCCTGATGTACGAAGGAGCGCCCAACTTTCCTCACGAGGGGCGGTTCTGGGAGCTGGTCGAAAAGTACAAGGTCACGGTCTTCTACACCGCCCCGACCGCAATCCGCGCGTTCATCAAATGGGGCGACGAGCACGTCACTAAGTACGACCTCTCGAGCTTGCGGTTGTTGGGTACCGTGGGCGAAGGCATCAACCCCGAGGCCTGGATGTGGTACCACCGCGTGGTTGGCGGCGGACGCTGCCCAATCGTCGACACCTGGTGGCAGACCGAAACGGGCGGGATCATGATGAGCCCGCTGCCCGGTGCGATCACCACCAAACCGGGCAGCTGCACCAAGCCGGTGCCGGGCATCGTCCCGGTGATCGTCGATGAAACGGGCAACGCCGTCGGCGCAAATCAAGGGGGCTGGCTGGTGATCGCCCATCCCTGGCCGGGGATGCTCCGTGGCATCTGGGGCGACGATGCCCGCTACCAGGAAGTTTATTGGAGCAAGGTGCCCCACCACTATCTCGCCGGCGACAACGCCCGTTGCGACGATGATGGTTACTACTGGATCATGGGCCGCATCGACGATGTGCTCAACGTCTCCGGCCACCGGCTCAGCACGATCGAGATCGAGACGCGCTGGTCTCGCACGCCATGGTCGCCGAGGCGGCGGCGGTCGGCCGACCCGACGAGCTGAAAGGCGAAGCCGTGGCGGTGTTCGTCACGCTCAAAGGCGGCGAGCCGAGCGATGCGCTCCGCCAGGAGCTCAAGCAACACGTTCGCAAAGAGATCGGCGCGCTGGCCCAGCCGGACGACGTCCGCTTCACCAGCGCGCTACCCAAGACCCGCAGCGGCAAGATCATGCGCCGACTCTTAAAGGACATCGCCTCGGGCAAAGAAACCGTCGGCGATACCACGACCCTCGAAGACTACAGCGTGCTGGCGAAGTTGCGGGAAGATGAGGAATAGGACGAGACATCTCAATTGACTTGACCAACAGTCAAGTCTCTGCGATAAGTTACATTGTGTAACCAATCCCTACCAAGTTCTCACGAATGGTTCGAGGTCGCAGAAGCGATCAATCGTTGGCTGAGACGGAGTGAATCGCGATTGAATTGGTTGGAGTTTGGTTACATGGTTTCGCCATTCGGAGGAATAAAGGAAAAGAAGAGGCATGGTAAGACCCGTTGAATGCAGTTTTTTGATTCCCGTTCGTCGGGACGCGAATCTATCCGACGGCGGTGAACATGAGCCCAGGCTGTGGGATTGGTTCGAGGACGAACTTTGCGATCGTTTCGGTGGGCTGACGTGCGCACCTGGAGCATATCGCGGGTCCTACATCGATCGCGACACTCGGAGAGCGTTTCCGATGAGTCAGTTAAGTTTACGGTGGCAATGGCTGAATCGCGAGTCGATGAATTGCGCGAACTGTTGTCGGGGGCCTGCCTGTTATTCCAACAGAAATGCATCTACTTAAGCATCGCTGGCCGTGTCGAATTTGTGGAGCCATCGGAACATGATTCGAAGTAACACTTATGCCGATCTCTACGGCAATCCAATCGACACCTCGTCGCTCGATGATGAAGAGTGGAAATTGGTTGAAGAACTTGATCAGTTTGCCAAGGGCCACCCGGATATCCGCACCGGGGAATACTGGAATTTTTATATCCGCCGCGTTGGCGAGTTCTACGAATGTCGCGGCCTCACTCGACGTGAAACAACCAAAACGCCGGTCTGGCGGATCGCTCAGGACATCCGCGGACGAATGATGATCGCCGCAGGGTTGGCTCGGCGCGGCGACTATCGCAGCGACTTGGAACATCTGATTCTGGCGAGGTTTCCATCTCGCCGCGCGTTTTGTGACGCTACGGGGATTTCTGAGGACATGCTCAGCCACGTGCTCGCCAAGCGTAAGCATTTGAGCATTGATACCTTATCCGATGCGCTCGGTAAGATCGGCTACACGCTCCAAATTACTCCGACTCCAGATATCTCGCCTCCGTCCCAACCGACATGACCGACCTAATGAAAGTTAATTCTCACAGGAACCCCGGCGAAGCCTGGGAAGCCTTCATCACCGACGCGGTCTATCCCGAGCCGCAGGCCAAGGCCCGCGGCGACTACCGCAACTACGCCGCTCCGGCCCGCGACACGGTCCGCGAGTTCTATCGCCAGAATCACCGGCACCAGACGTTTGATTTCGTGAAAGAAAAGAAACGGGAGTTTCTCGGCTTCGGCCGGCGGCGGATGAGCATTTTCGACGCGCTCGACTACCTCAACACGCTGGTCGACGACTCGGACCCCGACATCGAGCTCTCACAGCTGCAACACCTGCTGCAAACGTCCGAAGCGATCCGCGCGGCGGGCCAACCCGATTGGTTCGTGCTCACGGGGCTGATCCACGATCTGGGCAAGGTGCTCTGCCTGTTCGGCGAGCCGCAGTGGGCGGTGGTGGGCGACACGTTCCCCGTCGGCTGCCGCTTCAGCGACCGCGTCGTCTACAGCGAATTCTTCGCCAACAATCCGGATGCGGCCGATCACCGCTTCAACACGCCACTGGGCGTCTACCGTGAAGGCTGTGGGCTGCGGAGCGTCGCGCTCTCCTGGGGCCACGACGAGTACATGTACCACCGCATGAAGGGCTATCTGCCCGAGCCGGCTCTCTACATGATCCGCTTCCACTCGTTCTACGCCTGGCACCGCGAGGGTGAGTACGACTACCTCTGCGACGACCACGACCGCCAGTTGCTCCATTGGGTGCGGGCGTTCAATCCGTTCGATCTCTATTCGAAGTCGCCCGAGCCGCCGGACTGGGTTGCGTTGCGGCCGTATTACGAGCAACTGGTGAGCAAATACCTGCCGCCGCAGCTCGATTGGTGAACGAGTCTCAGAGCTGGACCGTCAATTCGTCGACGAACTTCTTGGCGTCGGTGAGACTGAAGCCCTTTTTCTGTTGAAGCAACTTGATCGCGCCGAAATTGTCGCCCGACTCGACGCAGTCGATGATCATCTGGTCGACTTCTTCGCCGGTGAGATGGTCCAGGTTTGTGACGTCCTTCTTCGTCGCCTCGCCGACCGTGCATTTGCCGGCCAGTTCGCGGAGAGTGTGTTTCAACGAGGGGACGACGAAGTCACTCCGGCCCCGCCAGGACAAACGCAGCGTCCTTTCGTCGGGGACCAGCACGGGGACGTGGTTGTTGCGGCCCCGCGACGTGACAAATCCGCCCAAGTACTCGTGAACGACCTCCCGCCGGCGCTCCTCCGAAATCTCGCCGGAAACGTCGTCCGGCACAGGATCCACCAACCGCAGATCCAAATACCGTTCGGTCCAGACCATGGTCCCGTCGTCGTCCTTTGCGGAGCGTTTCACCGAGTACTCGCCGGCGGTGGCGATTTCCGTGTAGGGCACGAAGAGCACCGTGTCGGCCCGGGCGAACTCGCGATTCAAGTACGATCGCAGATTGATCCACAGGCCGTCGGGTGCGATTTGCATCAACCAATTCGTTGCACGAAAGGCGTTCACCAACCGCCCCGCAAGCCACATCATCATCAAACTGGCGAACGACAACACCGGAAAGCTGATCCACATCGAGGGCCGCGCCAGAACCACGAAGTACGCCGGCAGGGCGGCCAGCAAGACCATCAGGGCGAGTCGTGCCGAGAATGGATACCGTCCGCGACTGGCGGCAGACGCGCCCCACGATGACCTCGGGGACCTGGTCCGGAGCGTAAAGTTTCATATCGGGAAGTTCCGCGAAAATCCGCCTTGGGAATCGTCCGACACAAGCTTAGCATACCGTTGTATGGTGAGATTTTTGCTACTGGTGCAGGTCAGCCGGCCGATTCTCTGGCCGATTTTGCCGCTGGTTTACCTGCTGGGTTTGCACGCGGCCAATGCCCCCCTGTCGACGCCCGCGATTGTCCAACTCCTGCTCTTGACGTTGCCGATGAACCTCATCGGCTGCGGGCTCAACGACGTCTACGACTACGATTCCGATCAACGGAGCGCGCGGCGCCGGAAAATCTGGGGTGCGGTCGTCGCGGAGACAGATCGCAAGTTTATCCAGCTCTCGTGCCTGGCGATGGTGCCGCTGCTGCTCGCCGGCGCGTTTGCCACGCACAGCGGCTACAACATCACAGCGACGGCCGGACTGATTCTCGTCGCCTGGGCCTATTCCGTGCCGCCGATCCGCCTCAAGGAACGGCCGCCGCTCGATTCGCTGGCCAACGGGCTCGGTTTCTTTTTGTTTCCGTTCGTGATGGGATACAGCTTGGGTGCCGACCCGTTGGCGATGCCGCTCAAATACTATCTGCTCGCGCTCTCCGTGTGCGGCATCCACGCGCTGGCGACGGCGGCGGACTTCGACGCAGATGCCGCGGCTGGACACCGCACGTTGGCGGTCGTCTTCGGGCGGCGGGCGGCGGCGGTGCTCGCGTTCCTCGCGTTCGCCGTCGCGCTTCTGGCGGGCGACTATCAGGGCACGGCAGTCCGGCTTTATCTTGCCATCGGCACGGCAGCGGGGTTGGCGGCGGCCATCGCGCCGAACGATCGCGTGATCGGCGGCGCCTGCGTGACGATTTTTGTGGGATTCCTCGTCGCGGCCATTTGTCACGTGGCGGGATGGTAACAGAGCGCGGGGCAAGCCCCGCCGCTAAGTGTTTGAACCGCACATGCAATTAGCGGCGGAGCTTGCTCCGCGCTGTTTTTCTCCTACATTGCCCCCCTGCCCTCATGCGCCGATAATGCATGCAGACGCCTCGTCCCGCACCCCCAATCCTCGAAGGGAGCCACGCATGTCTGCCGCGTCACCCGCCGATCTTGTCAAGAAGAAGTGCGTACCCTGCGAAGGAGGCGTCCCGCCCGTCGACCTCCACGAAGCCGAAGCCCAGCTGATGCAGCTGCCCGGCTGGAAGCTCACCCAGGACGGCCAACGGATTCGCAAGGAATGGATCGTGAAGGACTTCATGTCCGGCATCGACTTCTTCAATCACGTCGCCGAAGTCGCCGAGGCGGAAGGCCACCATCCCGACTTGCACCTCGAAGGTTACCGAAATCTGGCAATCGAGCTCTGGACGCATGCGATCGGCGGCCTGTCGCTGAACGATTTCATCCTGGCCGCGAAGATCGACCAGTTGCCGATCGAGTTGAAAAAATCGAAATGAGGTTGGGACATGGCAGCCGACGCTCGATTCCCCTGCTTCATGGTTCGCAAGGACGACTCTGGCAAGGTGTCGGCGGCCGTCGAGCGGATCATGCGCGACGACCTGCCCCCTGGCGACGTAGTCATCGAAGTCGCTTACTCCTCGCTCAACTACAAGGACGCACTCGCGATCGCAGGCCATCCCGGCGTCGTGCGCACGTTTCCGCATGTGCCGGGGATCGACTGCGCGGCGTGGTCGTCGAGAGCCAGTCGTCGTTGTACAAGCCGGGCGATGCGGTGTTGGTGACCGGCTACGATCTCGGCGCCGGCCATTGGGGCGGCTACGCGAAGTACGTCCGCGTGCCGGCCGAATGGCCCGTGCCCTTGCCAGGCGGGCTGACCCTCCGCGATGCCATGATTTACGGCACGGCCGGATTCACCGCCGCCCAGTGCGTCACGGCGATTGTCGACCGTGGCATCGGCCCGGACCGCGGCGAGATCGTCGTCACGGGGGCGACCGGCGGTGTCGGCTCGCTGGCCGTCGCCATTCTGGCGAAACTCGGCTATCAGGTCGCCGCCGTCACTGGCAAGCGAGAGCGTCACGATTGGCTGCGGCAACTGGGGGCGTCCACGATTCTGGCCCGCAGCGAAGTCCTCGACGAACGGATCGGCCGCTGCTGTCGGAACGTTGGGCGGCGGCCGTCGATTCGGTGGGCGGCCAAACACTCGCCACGCTGCTGCGCGCGACCAAGTATCGCGGCGTCGTGACGTCGTACGGATTGGTGGGCGGCGACAAATTCTCGATGAGCGTCTACCCGTTCATGCTCCGCGGCGTGACGCTCGCCGGCATCGACTCCGCAAAATGCCCCCGGCCGCAACGGCTCGAAATGTGGAAGAAACTCGCCGGCCCGTGGCGCGTGGACGACCTTGGCCGCTTCGCGACGGAAGTCACGCTCGACGAGCTGCCCGAACGGGTACGGCAGATTCGCCACGGTGACGTCGTCGGCAGAACGCTCGTCGTGCCGACCGCTACGGTCGTTTAGCCCATTGGAAACTGTTTGCAGTATTCGTAGATGGCCATCGTCGTCGCGGTGGCCACGTTGTAGCTGTAGGGCATTCCCCACACGGGGATTTCGACCACGTCGTCGAGCATTGAAAGGATGTCCTCGGTGAGCCCTGTTCGTTCATTGCCGATCACCAGCGCCGTGCGGCGGGCGAATTGGTAGGTGTGCAGGTTCAGCGAATGGGTCGTCTGCTCAAGGCCGACGAGTCGGTAGCCTCGTCCCGCATACGGCTCAGGACGGCGACAAGGTGCGATGGGTCTCGATCTGGACCGTGTCCGCACCGTCGCGGGCAATCTTGCGATCGAGCTTTGCCCGCCCGGTGCAGATGATCCGCTCGACGGCCGAGCAGCCGGCGACCCGTGCGATCCGCGAGAGGTTGACGTTGCTCCGCATCGGAGCGCACACCAGGACCAGCTCGCGCGGGCGGTCGAGTTGCGAGGGCGGCTTGTGGCGTTGATGTTCAAAGTCGGTCATAAAGAGCGCGGGGCAAGCCCCGCCGCTAAATGTTTTTGGCGTGAACGCAATTAGCGGCGGAGCTTGCTCCGCGCGTCTCAGCGCGGACGCCGTCGCCCATATTGCCGCACAAACGACCAGCGCTGCCGCGGCTTGCCTTCCTTCAGCGGATTATCCTCGACGTATTGGATGGCATCGCGCAAATGCCGCTCGGAAAAAACAAACACCTTCCAGCATTTCCGGCACCAAGGCGACGGCATGGTTCCGTCGGCCTGGCGATATCCTTGAAGCGGATGAATCCCCTGCTCGTTCAGCTGCTGAGTCGCCCGCGCCTTGAGATGCCCCACGATCCGATCAATATCGCGTGCATGCGGACCAATCACCAAATGAACATGTTGCGGCAAGATCGAGCAAGCGAGGATCGAGTAATCTGCTTCTTCGACGGCCGTACGAAAACCAAGCCCCACCGCCAGAGCTTGTTCACCCGTCAAAAACACTTCCGGGTACGCGAGCGACGCCTTGGCTCGCTTCCGCAGCGCGACGTCGTACTTCAACTTTGCCACGGACTGGCGAGTGTCCACTTTCGTCGCATGCCCATATCGCAACAGCTCCCAGTTGCGAATCCAGTCCGACCAGGAGCCGCGGGGGTCGTTGGGGAGCCAGTAGCCATACGTCGAGAAGATGACGTGGAAGCCAAGGAGCATGGCAGTCATTCTAATTAACCGAAGCACGCGGAGCAAGCTCCGCCGCTAATTTATCGGGGCATTTAGCGGCGGAGCTTGCTCCGCGCCTCTCGACCATTAAGCTGAACCTCATGTCCAAGCGCACCTGGTTTCCAATCGTGTTGATCATCTTGGGGCTCGCCGGCGTGGCTTGGGCGGTGCTTCGCGTCCAGCTGCCGCCGGCGGACTTCACGTTTGTCAACGAATCGGAAGTCGCGACAGTCGACCCAGCACTGATCACCGGCGTGCCGGAGGGACGGATTTCTTCCGCGATCTTCGAGGGCCTCACGCGCAATCGCTCCGACAATTTGGAACCCGAGCCCGGCATGGCCGAGTCCTGGGAAATCTCGGACGACAAGAAAACGTACACATTCCATTTGCGGAAGGATGCAAAGTGGTCAAACGGCGAGCCACTGACGGCGCATGACTTTCAATATTCGATGCGTCGCTTGCTTGATCCACTGACGGCATCGCGCTATGCGTACCTGGCATGGTACATCAAGAACGCGAAGCACTACACGTCCGGCGGCAGCGGCATTGAGCCGGGCGACCCGGTCGAAGTCGAGCTGAATCCACCCGCGGACGCCACGAACACCGTCCGTGGCAAGTTGCTATTCGGCACGCTGGTGCGGATCGAAGAGGGCGTAACGGCCGACGACGGAAAAGCGAGCACGCGTGACCGAGTGTTTGTCGTCCGGGTCGATGGCAAGGAGCGGCGATTTCAAGCCGCGGACGTTGGCAAGTCGCTCCCGCCGGGAATCGAGCCCTGCCGGCAAGTGCTCTTCGATTCGCGTGAGTTGGGCATCCGCGTGATTGACGACCACACGCTCGAGATCGAACTCGAGAATCCAACGCCGTACTGGCTCGACCTGCTGGCGTTCTATCCGCTGGCGCCGATCAACCAGGGTTGCCTCGAAAGGTATCGCGCGCCCGCTTGGACGCGGCCGGAAAACATCGTCACCAACGGAGCGTTCCTGCTCACCGAGCGCCGGCTCCGCGACCGGATCCGGCTCACTCGCAGTCCCGTGTACTGGGACCGGGCCAACGTCCGCGTCAATGTGATCGACGCGCTGTCGATCGAAGACCGCACGACGGGCGTGAATCTGTACTTGACGGGCAAGGCGGATTGGGTGACCGCGCCCCCGCCGGTGGTGATTCGGGCGATGCTCGACAAGAATCCGCCGCCAAACGACCTGAAACCCGTTCCTCAATTGACGACTTACTACTATATGGTCAATACGACCCGCAAGCCGGTGAACGACGTTCGCGTAAGGAAGGCGCTGGCGCTGGCGCTCGACCGCGAAGAGATCACGCGGGTGGCGACCGCCGCGGGCGAGGTTCCGGCATATAGCCTGGTCCCTCCCGCGATGCCCGGGTACAAAGGCCAGCCTTTCCCGCAACGAAATCCCGAGCTGGCCCGAAAACTGTTGGCGGAGGCAGGCTATCCGGGAGGCCGCGGCTTTCCCCCGCTCGAAATCCACTACAACACCGATCAAGGCCATCAAGCGATCGCCGAGCTGGCTCGCAAACAATGGCAGCGTGAATTGGGAATCAACGTGACGCTGCGGAACGAGGAGTGGGCTTCGGCACAGAATACCCAGCAGCAAATGGACTACATGCTCTCGCGCCGTTCCTGGACTGGCGACTATCTCGACCCTAACACGTATCTCGACTTGTTCGTCACCAACGGTGAAAATAACAGCACGGGCTTTTCCAACGCCGAATACGACAAGCTGATTGCCGACGCGGCCCGCGAACCGGACGAGGCGAAGCGGATGCAAATGCTCGAACGGGCCGAACGCATCCTGACCGACCAGTTGCCGATCATCCCGATTTACTACTATGTCTCGCGGAATTTGGTGCGACCCTACGTTCGCGGCTGGTACAACAACCTGCAAGACATGCATCCGCTCAACACGATCTGGATCGATCACACGGTCGACATGAACGCTCCGCAGCCCAACGAATACTCGCGGGAGCTGCCATGACGGTGTTCATCGTGCGACGCATGCTGGCCATGCTGGTAACGCTGTGGGTCGTGTTCACCGTGTCGTTCCTATTGATGCGGGCCGTTCCGGGCGGGCCCTATTCCGGAGATCGCAATCTCCCGCCGGAAATCGAAGAAAACGTCAAGCACCGCTACCGGCTCGATCTGCCCCTCTATGAGCAATACTGGATCGAACTCAAGAACGTCGTCAGTGGCGATTTGGGAATGAGCGTTCGGCTCTACGATTTCAACGTGAATCAGATAATTGCCCAGGGCCTGCCGATCTCGGCGTCGCTGGGAATCCTGGCGATGGCATTCGCGCTGACGTTGGGAATTGCGGCTGGGATCGTATCGGCCGCGTATCGCGGCTCGTTTGCCGACCTGGCGCTGATGTCGGTGGCGACGGTGGGGATCGCGCTGCCGAGCTTTGTCGTGGCCAGTCTGGCAATCCTGTTGTTTGTGTTTCTAATCCCGATCTTTCCCGCCGCGGGCTGGGGCTCGTTTCAGCAGCTGGTGCTGCCGGCCGTCTGCCTCGGGGCGCTGTACGCAGCGGAAGTTGCCCGCATCACGCGGACCAGCATGCTCGACGTGCTGTCGCAGGACCACATCCGCACGGCGCGGGCCAAGGGGCTCGGCGAAGCGTCGGTACTGTTGCGGCACGCTCTGCCCGGGGCGCTGTTGCCGGTGGTCTCGTTTCTGGGGCCGGCGACTGCCGGCATTTTGACGGGCTCGGTAGTGATCGAAAAAATCTTCGCGATCCCCGGGCTGGGCTGGCACTTTGTGCAGGCGGCGCTGACGCGTGATTACACGCTGACGATGGGACTCGTGCTGCTGTACACCTTTCTGTTGTTCACGCTCAATTTTCTGGTCGATTTGTCGTACCGGATCCTGGACCGCGCGTGGAGCTAAGTTGAGCTACGTCGATGCCGAAATGATGGCCAAGGAAGACGATCGCAACACCGCGGTCGCCGATGCCGGATTATCGCTCGGCGGCGATGCCTGGCGGCGGTTGCGGCGCGACTCGGTGGCCATGTTATCGCTCGCAATCTTGATCGCAATCAGCGTGCTGGCCTTCCTGACCCCCATGCTGCCGCTGCAGACTCCCGACCAGGATCTGACTCGGTTGCAGTACGAACCACCGCGCATCTCCCCGCTATTCGAGAAGACCTTCCACATCGATTGGCCGGCCATCGAGCGGACATCGACGGATCTACAAAAGGTCGACCAGGAACTCGCCGAGGCCACCGAACGGTGGAATTCGTTGCGGCGCACGGCCTCGCCGGACGCCAAAGCCCTGGCCAGCGCGGAGCAGCTCGTCGAGCGGAAGCAGAACGAGCTGGCCGACATCGTGCAACATCCTTACCGGCAGGTCGGCTATCCAAACCTCAACGCCCTGAGCCGCTGGATGGTTCGGCTCCGCTACCATTTGTTCGGCGAGTGGTCGCTCGGTTCGATTGCCGGGCGAGACGAATTTGGGCGCGACCTGCTCTCCCGCGTGTTCTGGGGAGCGCGGATCTCGCTGATCGTCGGCATCGTCGCCACGCTCGTTTCGCTGCTGATCGGCGTGACCTACGGCGCCGTGGCCGGCTACGTCGGCGGCTGGGTCGACGATGTGATGATGCGCCTGGTCGACGTCCTGTATTCCATCCCGTTCATTTTCGTGGTCATTTTTATCATCACGATTCTCAGCCAGGACGACATCAAGCGGGAACTCTCCCGGTGGGGAATCGACCGGATCACGATTTTTTACTTCGTGGTCGGCGCGATCTACTGGCTGACGATGGCCCGCGTCGTCCGCGGCCAGGTCATCTCGCTCAAAACGGAGCCGTTCATCGAGGCGGCTCGGGCAATCGGCGTGGGCCAAACGCGGATCATCGCCCGGCACATCTTTCCGAATCTGGTCGGCATCGTGATCGTCTACCTCACGCTCACGATCCCCAGCGTGATGTTGTTCGAGGCCTTCTTGTCGTTCCTCGGCCTCGGCGTCGAGCCGCCCGACGTCTCCTGGGGCCTGCTGGCCAACGAAGGCATCAAGGTGATCACGCCGGTGAAGATTTATTGGTGGCTGATTGTCTATCCGAGTCTGGCCCTGGGAATCACGCTCTTCGCGCTCAATTTCTTGGGTGACCGCCTCCGGGACGCGCTCGATCCCAAATTGAAAGGCAGGTGAGTTACTCACGTGCTTGTGGCGTCAGGATTCCCGCGATGAACCAGGCAATCACCCAGTACAGCAGGCTGCTGAAGAAGACTGCACCGCCGAGCGACACCGCAAAATAGTCGCGCATCAGCACCAACGCCGGCGGCTCCGTGCTCTTTGGCACGCGCCGCTGGACCGGCTCCGGGCGATCCTGGGCGGCGATCACGTCCTCGCGCCAGGCCTCCCAGGCGGCGGTCGACTCCGGTTTGGTCAACTCGGCTTCGGCCCACCGGCGGGCGGAGAAAATCCACCAGACCACCACCACCAGCAGCGCAACATAACCGGCACCCCACAGCCAGAGCCAGTGCTTGCCGGTCGCGCGCATCGTGCTCACTCTCCGTGCGCCGCGGCGCTGGGCGGCGGCAAAAGGTCCTCCGCCACGGCAACCATCACCGGCACACTTACGCGGAGTGACGCCTCCGCGTTCGGATAATACAGTGGCGAATGGAGCGACGGCGGCGACTCGCCCTTCGCCTTGAATGCGTCCAGCCGCGTCTGGTCGACCGTCCCCAACCGGTACATGCAGATCGGCACGCCCGCCAGGCCATACTGACTAAAATCCTCGCCACCCATCGACGGCTTGGCTTCCTCGACGTTCGCGTCGCCCAGCACGCGCCGGATCGTCGCGGCGACGCGGTCGGTCAGGCCCTCGTCGTTGAATACCGCGGGAGTACCTTCCGACACTTCGATGACCGGCTCCGGCGCACCCGAGCTTTCGGCCGCCGCCAGTGCTTTCCGACGGATCGCCTCCAGCAGCTTCCGGCGGACTTCCGGCGTGTAGCTGCGGACCGTCAGTTGCAGCTTGCAGTCGTCGGGAATAATGTTGTGTTTGCTGCCGCCGTGGATCGAGCCGACTGTGATCACGGCCGGTTCGATCGGCTTCATCTCGCGGCTGACGATCGTCTGCAGATCCATCACCAGCCGGGCGGCGATTACGATCGGGTCGATGGTCGTGTCGGGGGCTGCCCCGTGTCCGCCGCGGCCCTTGATGGTGATGTCCACGCTGTCGACGTTGGCCTGGGCATAGCCGCCGCGGTACTCGATCTTGCCTGGCGGCATGTCGGATGCCACGTGCAGCGCCACCGCGAAATCGGGCCGTGGGAAGCGGCGGAACAAGCCGTCCTCCAGCATCGCCCTCGCGCCGGCGCCGCGCTCCTCGGCTCCTTGGCCGATCACCACCAGCGTGCCCGACCACTTGTCGCGATGACTCGCCAGGTAGCGGCTCACGGCAATCATGTTCGTGACGTGCAAATCGTGCCCGCAGGCGTGCATCACGCCGACCGTCGCGCCCCGTTCGTCTTTGGTGCGAACCTGCGAGGCGTAGGGAAGCCCGGTCTCCTCCGCGACCGGCAGCGCGTCGAGGTCGGTCCGCAACATGAGCGTCTTGCCCGACCCATTCTTGAGCACCCCGACGACGCCCTCACCGCCGACATGCGTCGTCACCGAGAATCCGGACGCTTTGAGTTCCGCTGCGAAGCGGGCAGCTGTTTCTTTCTCGTGGAACGAGAGCTCGGGTGTCTGGTGAAAATGGTGATATAGCTCGATGAGCGAGGAAAGATTGCCGTCAACCCAAGCGGTGGTCCCTTCCGGCGGCGCAGCCGGCATATCCTGACACCAGGTGACCGCGAGACCGATCGCCAAAGCTGCGAGGCTTGCCTTGCTTCCCTGCCTTCTCGCGGTACGGAAAAACGACTTGCATTTCGATCTCGTCGGCGGTAAAATTCCCGCAATCATTCTTTCCCTCTCTCATTGAGCCCGACTGGCATTCATCTCTGCCAGCCGGGCTCTTTAATTGTAGCGTAGGACGTCCGCGCCTACTTCAGTGCCACGAGCTGCGGCAGAATCGCCCGCAACGCCCGCGAGCGGTGGCTGAGCATTCGCTTCACCGTGGGCCCGAGTTCGCCAAACGTGCGGTGGTATTCCACGACTTCGAAATAGGGGTCGTAGCCGAAGCCATTGGTTCCGGCGGCGGCAAAACGGATCCGGCCGCGGCAGGTGTCGTGACTCTCCGCCCGCACTGCACCCTCCGGGTCGGCCACCGTTACGTGGCACACGTAGCGGGCCGTCCGACGCTCCAGCGGCAGATCGCCGAGCCGCTCCAGGAGGTGACGGTTGTTATCGTCGTCCGTCGCATCGGGGCCGGCGAAGCGGGCTGAGTAGACGCCCGGCGCACCGCGGAGTGCATCGACCTCCAGTCCGCTGTCGTCCGCCAGCACCCAACGGCCCAGATGTTGCGCCTGCTTCGTCGCCTTGAGCGCGGCGTTGGCGGCAAACGAATCACCATCCTCGGCCACTTCGATCGCCCCCGCTACGTCGTCGAGCGTGACCACCGCAAAGCCCCAGGGGGCGAGCAACTCGGCGAGCTCGAGACCCTTCTTGCGATTGTGGGTGCCGATAACCAAATCGCAAATCGTCGGTGCAGCTGCATCCGGTACAGGATACTGGATGCGGGAGGCACGATGCTAGAGGCACGATGCAGAGGCACGAGCTAGATCCACGATGCTAGATCTAGATGCAGATGCTGGATCGGGGGAGCAGTTTGGCTGCATCGGCATCCAGATCCCGAACCAGCATTTCCCTCACCGGCTCGAATACGCCCCCGACACGCTTCGCCTGGGCACGTCGATCGTATGCGGATAGATGTCGAACGGGATAATTCGCTCCACTTTCTTGCCCTGCATGATTTTTACGTGCTTCGGATTCATGTTGTGGGCGACTTCGACGTCGTGCGAGGAAAGCATTTGCGTGAATTGGTCCTTCATCGCTTCGGCGCGTCGCTGACGGCGGATGTCGTCGCCGGTGAGCGGATCGGCCGGCGTGTCGTACGCGGCGCCGAACGTCTGGATGATCTTCTGCACTTCCGGCGTGGGGGCCAGCTGGCCGTTGGCGAGCCGTTGGCCGACCTGTCGAACGAGCCGATCGCCACCAGGCTCTCGGTGCGGTCGTGGAACTCATAGGCGTCGTAGCCGTGCTTGCGGAGCTCTTCGGTCAAGAGGTGGGCGTTTTCGGCCGCTTCGACCAGCGGCTCGGCGTTCTTCTTACCCCACAGCCAGCCGATGCCTCCCGATTCCTTCGGCGGTTGACTGTTCGGTTGCAGGACGCTCTTGCCCCGGAACGTGGCGACCTGCACGGTGAAGCGGCCGGGCAGTCGAGCAGGCTATGCTCGACGCCCTGATTCATCTTGGCGACAAAATCGTCGACCCCCTTGGGCACGAAATACTCTTGCGGCAAGAGCGGGTTGCGGGTGAAGAAGGCCCGGCCCATCGGCCCGCGCGGACCCTTGCCGCTGAGCTTGCCGACCATCTTCGTCGACAATTGCCGCACCTCGTCCATCGGCGTGCTCGCCGTTTCGCCTTCCAGCACCTTCGACGGCAAACCTTTGATTCGCTCCAGCGTCTTCTGCGCCGCCGGATCGTCGATCGATGGGAAATCGCCCACCAGCACGGCGTACTCGTGGGCCTGTTCCTGCTGATACCGGGTTCGCAGCGGGCCCCGTAGTTATCGAGTCCGCGGCCCGGATTCTTGCCGTCCGAATGGTCAAACGTCCGATCGTGGACGTAGGCGGCCAGCTTGTAACGCGTCCGCAACTCGTCGGCCAGATCGTGAGCTAGCTTGCTCGCATCATCGCCGTCGAACGACGCGACCATAATCAGCCAGGGCCCTTTGTCCTCGGTGAGCTTCGTGTCTCCCTGCGGCACCTCTTCGACGTAGGACGCGGGCACAATATGCTTCCAAATCTGGGCCCCGACGGGGGCTACCAGCACACAGGTGCCAATTCCCAGAGCGGTCAAACCGGCGCGGACAATGCGAGTCGCATTGAGTCTCTCCACGATCGAATTCGGGAAAAACGAGCTGCGGCCGCCATCGCAACCGCGGGCCGCAAAATCGGTAAAATGAGGCGGGAATCGTAGCAATTGCCCTACCCGGCGGCCAGAGAGAATCGTGCCGCCGTAGCGGCTACGAACCGGCGAATATTACGGTAGAATAGTAGAAGTGGCCTAATCACTTCCGGTCCCGGCTCGGCGATTCCGGCAAGATTCTGAACGACTCGGCGAATGACAGCACAAGGCGCGGCCGCCCACCCCAACGGAGAATTCCAACATGTCTCGTCCCGTGTCCTTCGTCCTGAGCCGAATCTTCTTGATTAGTGCTATCGTTGCCTTCGCCCTGGTGGGGCGAGCCAGCTTGTCCGCTGCGGATTCCTTGACGGCCGACGTCGCGGTAAAAGAATCCGCGGCAGCCAAAGCGACCGATAAAGAAAAAACCGACTCCGAAGCCAAACCGGCAGATGACAAGCCTGCGGCCGAGCCCGCCCAGGACACCAAATCCGCGAAGTCGGAACCGGCTAAATCAACGGCCCCGCAAAGGCGCCCGAGCCTAAACGCAACAAGGTCCGCCTCGCCAAATTCATCCTCAAGAGCTCGCTCCCCGAGTCGCCGGGCCAGTCCGGACCGTTCGGTGACTTGCAGCTCGACCTGCGCGAAACGGTATCTCGGATCGACAAGGCCGCCGCCGACAAGTCGATCTCCGGCGCGATCCTCGATATCCAGAATCCTGAGATTGGGCGCGGCAAAATCTACGAGCTGCGGGCCGCGATCCAGCGGTTCCGCGCCAAGGGCAAGAAAATCTATGCCGAGGTCGACTCGGCGATGCCGGCCGACTATTTGGTCGCCTCCGCTTGCGACGAGATCATCATGCCGGAGACCGGCACGATCATTCTCCCCGGCGTGCACGCCGAAGCAACGTTCTTCAAAGGCCTGCTTGAAAAGGTCGGCATCCAGGCCGACTTCATGCACATCGGCGATT
Source organism: uncultured Planctomycetota bacterium (assembly GCA_963808175.1). Taxonomy (GTDB): domain Bacteria; phylum Planctomycetota; class Planctomycetia; order Pirellulales; family Lacipirellulaceae; genus DASYDU01. The sequence continues at coordinate 250,139 of CAWEEU010000004.1, forward strand.
TCAAAGGCGCCGCCGAGCCGCTCACCCGTGAAATGTACAGCCAACCGGTTCGCGAGAACATGACCGCGCTGGTCGACAGCCTCTACGACGAAATGGTGACCACGGTCGTCAAAGACAGGCCGCTGTCGGTTGCCCAAGTGAAGGAGATCATCAATACCGGGCTGATTACGGCCAAACGCCGAAGGAGCTGGGGCTGATCGACCGCGTCGCCTATCCGGACGCGCTCCGCCACGACCTGGCCAAATCGTACAACGCGCTGCCGCTGGTCTACGTCGAGAATTATGGCCAGAAGAAGGTCGACACCGATTTCTCGGGACCGATGGGCTTCATCAAGCTTGTCCAGGCCATGATGGGCGGCGACTCCTCTTCCAAACGCGAACAGGGCAAGAAGATCGCCGTGGTCTACGCCGTCGGCGAGATCAACACGGGGAAAAGCGTCTCCGATCCGTTCGGCAGCGAAGTCATGGGCTCGACCACCATCATCGAGGCCCTCCGCGAAGCCAATAAGGACAAGGACGTAGTCGCGATCGTTCTGCGGATCGACAGCCCCGGCGGCTCGGCACTGGCCAGCGATCTGATATGGCACGAAACACAAGTCATCAAAAAGCCGATCGTGGCTAGCATGGGCGACGTCGCCGGCAGCGGCGGTTACTACATCGCGATGGGCGCCGACAAAATCATCGCCACGCCCGGCACGATCACCGGTTCGATCGGCGTGGTGGGCGGCAAGCTCGCCATTCGCGGTCTCTACGAAAAGCTCGGCATCACCACCGAGACGATCGAACGCGGCCGCAACAGCGGGCTGTTCAGCTCCAGCGGACCGTTCACCGAATCGGAGCGCAAAGTTATCCGCGCGATGATGGAAGATGCGTACGGCCAATTTACGAGCAAAGCGGCCGAGGGACGCAAGATGCCGCTCGACAAGCTCCGCAAGCTGGCCGGCGGCCGCGTCTACACCGGACGCCAGGCGCTGGCCAATGGGCTGGTCGACCAGCTCGGCTCGCTCGATGATGCGATCGGTGAAGCGAAGCAGCTAGCAGGTCTCGACAAAGATGCCAAGGTCACGATCGAGTCACTCCCCGAGCCCACGAATTTCTTCGAGACCCTCTTCGGTGAGCTCGATGCGGAAAAAGAAGTGAACCTCGGTCCCGCCTTGGCGCCGGTTGCACCGGAAATGGTCGAGCTGGTCGCGAAGGCCTATCGCCTCCGCGCAATTTTCCGCCAACCGGCGGCGCTGGTGATGCCATTTGACCTGAAGATTCGGTAGCTGTCGCTATGATTTATCGAATGCCGAAACGTCCGATTCTGGGCCGACATGACGATGCAGGAAATCACGATCCGAGTTGATCCCACCGCGGCTGCAGTGTATCTGTCGGCCTCGGAACAGGAACGCCGCAAGCTCGACGCGCTGCTCAGCCTGCGTTTGAGCGAAGCGGGGCGCCACGACCGCCCGTTGTTGGAAATAATCCGCGAAGCCGGACGCGAAGCTGCCGCTAATGGGCTGACTCCTGAAATCCTTCAGGAGATCCTGGATGGCAAATGATGCGCGGTGCCGCTATGTCTTCGACGTCAATTCGCTGGTAAGCACCTTCCTGTTTCCTGATTCAGTTCCCGGCCGAGCACTCGAACATGTGCTCGTCAAACATGAACTACTCATGTCGCTTGAGTTGGCTGCGGAGGCCACGGAGGTTTTGCGACGCGCGAAGTTCGACCGCTACATTAGCAAAGCGCACCGCGAAGCACTCCTTGCAGGGGCAATTCACGTCAGCACTTTTATTCAGACGACAACGGTAGTTGATTCGTGCCGTGATCCCGATGATGATCGGCTCCTGGAATTGGCGATCGACGGCACCGCGTCGGCCATCATTTCGGGCGACGCGGATCTACTGGCACTCCATCCGTTTCGAGGCATTTCGATCCTCAATCCGCGCAATTTCCTGGCATCTGTCAAAATCTAGTCGCGGCCGGACGAAAAGTGGGGTCGCTCCAAATCCAGTGATCTCGCAGGACTCGTCGGCGTCTTGAAGCAACGGCAAAGTGCATCTAAAATCGGTTGGCGGCAGTTTGCCGTACGATCCTGTCTCCCGCCGGGGCCTGCCCTCTCGCCCCGCCATGAGGTCCCGTCCGTGCCTGGCACTTGCGTCATCGGTCTGCAATGGGGCGACGAAGCCAAGGGCAAAATCGTCGACCTCCTGACCAAGCGAGCATGATTTCGTCGTCCGCTACCAGGGCGGCGCCAACGCCGGCCACACGGTCGTCGTCGGCAATCAAGTCTACAAGCTCTCGCTGCTTCCCAGCGGCATTCTCACGCCCGGCGTCACCTGCGTGATCGCCGGCGGCGTCGTGCTCAACCCGGCTCGCCTGATCGAAGAGCTCGACGAGCTCGCCGCTCGCGGCATGGGAGACGTCGCCGCGGAGAATTTGCGGATCAGCGACCGGGCCCACGTGATCTTTCCCTGGCATTTTGCCGAGGACAGGCGCTCGACAAGAGCACGTCCGACGGCGAGAACATCGGCACCACCGGCCGCGGCATCGGGCCTTGTTACCGCGACAAGGTCGGCCGCTCGCACGCCATCCGGCTCGGCGACATGTATCGGCCCGAGTTCCGCGCGCCGGTCGAGCACATCGTCGCGGCCAAGAATCGGATCCTGGCCGTGCTCTATCCGGCCGGCGATTTCGACCCGCTCGATGCCACGGCGATCTACCGCGAGTATGCGGAATACGCCGAGCGGCTCGGCCGTACGTTTGCGACACGACCGAGCTGCTGCTCTCTGCCATCGAGTCGGGCAAGCGGATGCTGTTCGAGGGCGCCCAGGGAGCACTGCTTGGACGTCGACCACGGCACCTACCCGTTCGTCACCAGCAGCAACAGCTCGGGCGTGGGCATCTCCAGCGGCTCGGGCGTGCCGATGCCAAGCACGTCGATCGGATCATCGGCGTCGTGAAGGCCTATTCCACCCGCGTCGGCGGCGGGCCGTTTCCCACCGAGCTCGACAACGAACACGGGCCAGTACCTCCGCGACCGCGGCAACGAATACGGCACCGTCACCCGCCGCCCGCGCCGCTGCGGCTGGCTCGACGTGGTGGCCCTCCGCTACACGGCCCGGCTGAGCGGCGTCGACGCAATCGCCGTGATGCTGCTCGACGTGTTGAGCGGCCTCGAAGGAACTGAAGATCTGCACGGCCTACGAACTCGACGGCAAGCGAGATCAACCACGTTCCCCAGCCACGTCGACGACATCCGCCGGGTGCAAGCCGGTGTACGAAACCGTGCCCGGCTGGAAGGAAGAAATCACCACGTGCCGCAGCATGGACCAGTTGCCGGCCAACGCCCGGGCGTATTTGAACCGCATCAGCGAGCTGGTCGGCTCGGCCGATCGAGATGGTCTCCGTCGGCCCGGAACGCGAACAGACGATTGTCGCTTGAGATTGAATTATGCGACCTTACGGCTCGTATCGCGAGTATGTTCGTGATGTCTTGATTGCCATCGCACTCTTTATGATTGCCGCCGAAGCAGCGGCATGGATAGCTCCTATCTTTGAGCACATTCTTGGTAGTGTTACCGCTTACGCGATTGCTTTCTCTTTGGGGATGGTTCCATTCCTGCTATTTGCGCGGCAAGCTGGCACAGTTGGAACTGGATCTTGTCGACTTTTTCGCTCTCCCTTTGATGGGAGTTTTGCTTGTGAGCTGTCTGATAGTGTTGCGGCAGGTTGGCGCGAATGGGAGTTCCTGACGCATTGATTTCCGGCGGAGCATTCCTGGCGTTCTGTAGCGCTTACAACGCGTTACGCAAATGGTTAAAGCCTCGGCAAACCAAAGACGCCACAACGGATTGAGAGATTGGTGCGGGCGCAGGAAATGTTACTCGACTCAACATGGCCGATCGCGGATGTTCCCGCCGAGCGGCGTCCGCGCAGAACAGGACGTCTGCGATACGACCGAGCTGCTGCTCACCGCCGCCGAGTCGGGCAAGCGGATCCTATTCGAGGGCGCCCAAGGCGCGCTGCTTGGACGTCGACCACGGGACGTATCCGTTCGTCACCAGCAGCAACAGCTCCGGCGTCGGCATCGCCAGCGGTTCCGGCGTGCCGATGCGGTTTGTCGATCACATCATCGGCGTCGTGAAGGCCTATTCGACGCGCGTCGGCGGCGGCCCGTTCCCCACCGAACTCGACAACGAGCTGGGCCAGTACCTCCGCGACCGCGGCAACGAATACGGCACGGTCACCCGCCGCCCGCGCCGCTGCGGCTGGCTCGACGCCGTGGCACTCCGCTACACGGCGCGGCTCAGCGGCGTCGATTCGATCGCCGTGATGCTGCTCGACGTGCTCTCCGGCCTCAAGGAACTCTGCATCTGCACCGCCTACGAAATCGACGGCAAACAAATCAAGCACTTCCCCAGCCACGTCGACGACATCCGCCGCGTGCAGCCCGTGTACGAAACGCTTCCCGGCTGGACGGAAGAAATCACCGCCTGCCGCACGATGGACCAGCTCCCCGCCCACGCCAGGGCGTATCTCCGCCGGGTCGTCGAATTGGTCGCTCGGCCGATCGAGATGGTCTCCGTCGGCCCGGAACGCGACCAGACGATTGTCGTTAGCAAGTTGTGAGCCACGATGGCCAGCGTCGCCCCATCGCCGATCGAGGACGTTCCGACCGAACGGCGTCCGCGCCACATCGCAATCATTATGGACGGCAACGGCCGCTGGGCCCGCCGGCAGAATCTGCCGCGCGTCGCCGGCCACGAACGCGGCGTCGCCTCTGTTCGCCGCACCACGGAAGAATGTGCCCGCCTCCAGATCGAGCAGCTCACGCTCTACTGCCTGTCGAGCGAAAACTGGAAGCGACCCCGCAGCGAAATCAGCTTCCTGATGGCCCTTTTAGAGCAGTACATGATCGCCGAACGCGCGACGATCATGGAGAACAACATCCGCGTGCGGATGCTCGGCCGGCGCGACGGCATTCCCAATCAGGTGCTCGCGGAACTCGACAAAACTGTCGCCATGAGCCAGACCAACAGCGGCACCTGGCTCAACCTGGCGATCAACTACGGCGGCCGAGCGGAGCTGGTCCACGCCATGCGCAAGATTGCCGAGCGCGTCGCCGCCGGCGAGCTCGCTCCCGACGACGTCCAGGAAGAAACCATCTCGCACGAACTCTACACGGCCGGGGCCCCCGATCCCGACCTCTTGATCCGTACGGCCGGCGAGATGCGGATCAGCAACTTTCTGCTTTGGCAGATCAGCTACGCGGAAATCTGGGTCACCGACAAACTCTGGCCCGACTTCGACGAAGCCACCCTCCACGAGGCAATCCGAGCCTACGCCGCCCGCGAACGGCGATTTGGGGGGTTGAATCAGTAGACTATATCGTCGAATCGCCAATTAATTGATCAATTCGGCAGCTTGGCACGTGTCTTGAATATCCGTATACTATCGCCAACCAATAACTGTGTCGTCGTTTCGGTCTTTGTCCCCACGCACGTCTAAAGATGCTCCGACAACGACAGGAAATGTTGTTTTCCGATCTCGACGCCGCGCGTCCAGTTTCCGCAAAATCGTCGTCGACGTTCAGCAACAACATGAAGCTGCCGGTTCATCGCTGGTTTCGCTATAGTGCTGGATTTTCTGCTGAATGGGTGGAAGACTTAATCCGGAATTTGTCCACAACAGCTCAATCGCGAGTATTCGACCCGTTCGCTGGATGTGGGACGACGCTACTTGCTGCAGAACAGGTGGGCGTTGAAAGCTGGGGAATTGAATCGCATCCATTTATCTTTCGAGTAGCTCAGGCCAAGCTAAAGTATCGCACCTGCCCGGACACCTATCTGGCAAAAGCGCAAGAAATGCGCTGTACCGCCAAGACTCTTACCCCTCGGCCTACGAACTATCCCCCTCTCATTTATAAGTGCTATGATGAGGCGACGCTAAGCGACTTGGACGTCCTTCGCCAGGCATATGAACTGATCAAGGACGACTCGGCGGCTTCCGATCTCGCCTGGCTAACGCTGATTGGCATTCTTCGCAAGACCTCGAACGTCGGCACAGCTCAATGGCAATATGTTCTCCCACGGAAGGAAAAACGATCGGCACAGAATGCTTTTGCTGCCTTCGACGAGTCCAGCCGTATGATGTATCTCGACATGCTGCGATCACAACGGCTTGCGGGGTCGAGATCCAACTTGCTGCAATCGGACGCAAGAACGTGCGCGGGCGTTCCTGATGGCTGGGCGAAACTTGTGATCACGTCGCCTCCCTATCCAAATAATTACGACTACGCCGACGCGACACGCCTAGAGATGTCGTTCATGCAGGAGATCGCGGGTTGGGGGGATTTGCAGTACAACGTGAGACGCCACCTGATTCGATCTTGTACCCAACACGTTCCTGAAAAGACCGTCGACTTGGAGGCGACACTTTCCGACGACGTATTGGCCCCAATTCACCGCGAGCTGGCTGGCGTCTGTGGTCAATTGGCGGAAGTACGCAAGTCCAAGGGGGGGAAGAAGACTTATCATCTCATGGTTGCGTCCTACTTCCGAGACCTGGCTTTGGTCTGGCACGCGCTGCGTCGAGTTGCGCCGAAGGCGCACACGTTTGTTTTGTCATTGGAGACTCCGCCCCCTATGGCATATATGTCCCGGTGGTCCCGTGGCTCGGAGAATTGGCGATCGCCGTAGGTTTCAGTAGCTATCGCTTCGAAAAGACTCGCGACCGCAACGTCAAATGGAAGAATCGCAAGCATCGCGTTCCCCTTCAGGAAGGACGCCTGTGGGTTGAGGGCTAAACATGGCACGATCTCCGGCGCATCGCTTTGGACAAATCGTCGGCGACGTACTTGAAGATGCAATTCAGCCGCTGCTCGAGCGATTCGCAAGGCAACATGGCCTCTACTTGGATCGGAAGGGAGTCCGTCCTTGTCGGCCCGGCAAGAAATGCACTTGGGTCGACCTCAATCAGAACCGCCACGATCTCGATTTCGTTCTCGAGCGCGGCGGTACACCAGACAAGTTCGGTACCCCCGTGGCTTTCATCGAGACGGCTTGGCGACGCTATACAAAGCACTCGCGCAACAAGGTTCAGGAGATTCAGGGAGCGCTCGAACCATTAGCCGAAACGTATCGCTATTCCGCGCCATTCAAAGGCGCCGTACTCGCAGGAGTCTTCACCGAAGGCGCGATCACTCAGCTCAAGTCGCTCGGCTTCACTGTTCTGTATTTTCCGACCGAATCTGTCGTCAAGGCATTTGGAAGATTCGGAATTGACGCAAGCAGCAGCGAGTCCACTTCGGATACCGAATTCAAGCGCAAAGTATCGGATTTCCAGCGATTGTCTCAAGACGAGAGGAAGCGATTGAGCCAGGCACTTGTCAAGTCGCGTCAGGCCGACGTACGCCGGTTCCTCGATTCGCTGGCGATATCAGTCCTGCGACAAATTGAGCGAATCGTAGTGCTCGCGCTGCATGGCGTAGCATACGAAGTTACCGCTATCGACGACGCAATTTCCTTCATCCGCGAGTACGGTGATCCAGTCGACCTGAGACCGTTTCACCGTTTTGAGGTGGAAGTACGCTACAACAACGGCAACGTCATTGCCGGAAAATTCGGCGAAAAGGAATCCGCAATCGAGTTTTTGAGAGGTTTCCAACCAGTTTCGATGGAAACGAGTTAGAATCGTCGGCCCGCTGACGATTCAGCTTCTAAATGCTCCCACCGCCAACAGCACCCAGCCGGCGATTAGTGATACGCCGCCGATCGGTACCACGGCACCGAGCCAGCGGAAATTGGGGCCCGTGAGGACCAGGGCGTAGAGCAGGCCGGAGAAGATCAGCACGCCGCAGAGAAACGCCCAGGCGGACGCTTGCCACCACGGCGTCGAGCGACCGGCGAGTGCCACGCCCACCAGTACGATCGCCAGCGCGTGCCACATCTGGTAGCGGACCGCCGTCTCGTGGTTAGCGACGCGCTTGGCCAGCTCGTCGCCTGCATATCCCCAAGCGGCAAGTTGCTTTGTGAGCCCATGCGCACCGTAGGCGCCAAGCACTACACCCAGCGCGCCGAGAATAGCGCCGACCGCGATCCAACGATATGGCGACATGCCGCCAGCATAACACCAGCAAGGGGGCGTCGGCAATGACTATTGCGTTTTGCGGTTTGTCGCCGCCACGTCGCTGAACTGGTTTCGCAGCGTCGTTGCCGACGCCGCCAAACCCCATGCTTCGTTGCCAATCGGCGGGCCGAAATTGGGCACAACCATTGGACAACCGCGCTAATACGTTCCCTGGTCGGCCGACGTGATCCCGAGCCGTTCCTCTTCCTCTTCCTGGATGATGATTCGTGGCGTGACCATCATCATCAGGCTGTCGGTCGTTCGGCCGATGCCGACGTTGCGGAACAGTCGATTAACGTACGGCACTTTCGACAACAGCGGCACGCCGATTTCATTGCGGCCTTCGTTGAGCCGTTTGATGCCGCCCAACAGCACCGTGCCGCCGTCAGGGACGCTCACGGTCGTCACGACGGCAATGAATTGGAACGCCGGCAGCTGCACCGTCACGCCCGTGTTGTTCGACGCATCACTATTGCTCTGCGAATTGTTCGTGCCATCGTTATTGCTATCAGACGATTCGCTGGAGCTCGTGGTCGACGTGGTCCCCTCGAACGTGAACGTGTCGACGTTGCCGACTTGCGTAAAGAACGGCACCACTGTCAGTCGCACGTAGCGCCTGTCGTTCGAGACCACCGCCTGGATCGTCATTAACGTCCCTTCATTGAGCACGACGATCACCGGCTGCAGCGCGGAGGCGAACTCTCCCACGACCGGGATCACGCCCACCACGAACGGCCGCGACACGGCGTCGGCCACGAATGCCTGCTGACCATTGAACAGCGTCACCTTGGGCGCGTTGAGCACGTTGGTCCGACGGTCGCCCTGAGCGGCTTCAATCAAGAAATAGGCCTCAATTTCGCTCAGAATGGCGAAGCCGAAGCTGGACGCTTGATCCGCAGTGAAGCCTCCCACGGTCGGGACCGAGGCCGAGAAACTCCCCTGCCGGAAAGGCACTTCGAGATCGGCCGTGAAGGCCGGCAAATCTCCGATCACCGCCGGTCGAGCACCAACGATCGAGCTTGGCGCACTTTGATTCACGCTTCCATCCGCGTTGATCACGTTCGCGTTGGCCGGGGGACCGATGTTCGCATCGAAGTCGATGCCAATCCGCTCAAAGAAGCTGTCGTTGAGGCGGATGAAGCGGACTTCGATCGTCACCTGCAGGTCCTGCAGGCGGCGCAATTGCTCCAACAGGTCGGCGATCTGCTCGTGCACGGCTTGCGTCTGGCTGATCACAAGGCTGAGGTTGGTGGGGAAGGGGCGGATTTCCGCCTCGCCGCCGCCGTTTTCGGCCCACGTTTCCGTGGCCACGGTCGACGTGATCAAATCGATGAGCGAATCGAAGTCGGCACTCGCAGCGCCGCCCAGGCCGCCCGGCCCGCTGCCGATCGGCACCGAATTGGAAGGCGTTCCGCCGGCGCCCATTCCGCCGGTACCAAACTGCTGGGCCAGCACGCTGCTGTTCGGTCCACCGCCGCCGTTCGGGCCGCGATTGTTCACCAACACCGCCGGCCCCGGCGCGCCGAGCCCGCCCGTGCCGTACCCGATCGTCTGGTGTGCGTCGTTGATCAGGCCCTGCAGGCCGATGTTGTTGTTCGGCACGAAATTCGGAATCGGAATCACCAGGTCGGACACATTGTAGACCTTGGAATAGGTCTCGCCGTCGCGGAGCTGCTCGCTGGTGATCTTGAGCACTTCATCCTTGATCACGTAGCTCAAGTGGAGCGGCTCCAAAATCAGGTTGAGCGCACTCTTGAGCGAAATCTCCTTGCTCAAGCTGATGGTAACCGGCGTGCTCGACTCGATCCCTTCCTGGCTCAAGCCGCGGGGATCCAGGTGAATGTTGATTCCCGCCAGCTCCGACAGGCCGGCCACCACCTCGCTCAGCGGCGTATCCTGGTATTTCAACAGCACCGGCGTCTTCAACCGGCGTTCGATCTCCAGCTCGCGCTCGGTGCGGTGGGTTTCACGTTCACCGCTTTTGCGTCCCTTGACCAACGATTCCCAACGCTTCTGATCGTAGACTAGCGGATTCGCGTCGCCGACGTTGGCGTAGCTGGACGTTTCGACGTCGTTCAGCTGGCTCCAGTAGCCCTCGTCGCGGTTCTCGGCAGTCACTTGATTCATCATCGTGCGGCGGATGAACTTCGCGTTCTGCCAGACTTGCTGCGTGACCGGCTCGTCCGGAGCGATTTCGATCAGGCGGCGAGCGACGACCTCCATCTCCGCGTACCGCTGCTCGTCGCGGAGCTGGTTGAATTCGTCGACCAACTCCGCCACCTTTTCCTGCACTTTAATCTTGACTTCGCGATTGCGATTTACCTCGTCGAGGACGGCCTGGTTTTTCTGATCGAGCTCGATCTCGGCCTTGTGGTCCTTGACATATTTCTCGGTTTCGTCGAGCGTGATGTCGATCCGCCGCAAGAGCTGCGTGCGGTACTCTTCTGAGAGCTGCGATTTGGCAACTTGCTCGCGCGTGTCTTGTAGCAGTTTGAGCGCATCTTGCGGCTTGGTCTCCCGCAACCGACGGGCTTCCGACTGCTTCTTGCCGACTTCGGCCGACAGCTGGCGGGCCTGCACTTGCTGATCGGCGGCCGTGGCGTCGATCAGCGTCGAATTCGACATGCGCCCGGCCGTCGGCGGAGGACTGGGCAGCGTTGCGGGCGCGGAGACAGCCGCCAGCTTTTGCAGGCGCGACTGCAGGCGAATCTGTTGATCGCCGCTGAGTTCATCGCGCAGCAGGTAGGCCTGGCCAAACAACGCGGCAGCGGTCTTCGAATCCTGCCGCTCCAGCGCCACTTCCCCGGCCTTCATCAGTCGAGTCGCTTCGCTCTCGGTAGACGCAACTGCCCCGGGATTTGCAGCGTTCGACTTGAATCGGCTGACCGATTGCTCGACAGGTGCGGCGGCAGGGAGGGGCTGATCCGCGATTTCCGTCCCGTCCGGCGGCAGGTCCATTGGTTCCGGCAACTGGGCGAATCGTCGCGTCGGACGGCATCGACGGCATCGACGCTTGAGCGCCGGAGTTGGCGGCATTCTCCGCTTCCAAGCTCGCCTGGGCGGCGTAGCGATTGTCAGCAGCCGCCGAGGCCGATGGTTTCGGCGGCGAAGTCTGTTGGCCGGCCTTCGCTCGTTGGACGTCCCACGCCAACAGCGAGGGTCGATCCTCCGTCGGCAGAAATGCCGACTCGGGGACGCCCAGCGAGGTGGCCAGGCGGACCGACTCTTCGGCTTGAGCAATGTCGCCGGCGGCCAGCGATTGTCGCGCCTCCCGTAAGAGTTTCAAGGCCCGAGCCTTTTGGTCCGTCGACGCCGAGTTCTGGGTGACGGTCGGCAGCGCAACCGGCGGTGCCGGCGCCGAACCGGTCCGGCTTGGCGGCGACAAATCCGGATAGCTGCTCCGCGAATCGACCGCAGAGCCGGCCGTCGAATTGCCGTACTGCCCGTATTCGATCGACGCCGCTTGCTCCACGGAACGATCCGGAACGCCGACCGGCTGGCTATGCAATGCCGGGATGACCGGCGGCGACATGTCTCCCCGCGCCGTCGGCAAATGAGAGTCGGCGGTCACGCTCGATGGCAAAGGCATCAGCCGCTCCGCGAACGGATCGGCCGGTTGTCGAACTGGAGCCGGTTCGTGAGGTTGTTCCTGTGCAGCGGCGAGGCGCGTCGGACTCGAGGCCGGGGAAGATTTGCCGGCGGCGCGTTGTGCCTGCGTCAACTCGCGACGCACCAGCGCTGGCGTCGGTCCCAAGTGAAACAGCGAGTATTTCGGCTGAGCGGCTTCGGCCCGCTCGACCAGCGCGCTGGCCCGATCCAGGTTGCCCGACGCAATGGCCGCTCGAGCTTCGACGAGCAGCTGATCCACGTCGCCGTGAGACAAAGCTCCGGGCTCGGCGGCATTCGTGGTAACCAGGCAGACCGACAACCAAAGGGCGCCGGCAGCCAAACCCAGGGCTGGCATCCATTTCGCGTTCAACTCGCTACTCCTTTTGGCGATGTGTCGCGCTCGCGCCTCGATCCGCGGCGCGAAACTCGCGCTGCCGATCGGTTGGACGACACTACCCGGACGTCACTGTCCGGGACACCATTGGCAAACTCATGCTGGCTCGAATCAGACGGTCCGTGCTGAAACACGCTCAATTGCGAAAAGTTGGAACTCACCGGATCCTCGGCGCGGGCAATCCTTATTACCCAGACAGACCGATAACGGCGGGTTCAATTCATGGCGAACGGTTCCAGGCAGATGAGGAGGCGGAAAATATCGGGGCCCGAACCAACGGTCAAGCCCACTTTTCCACTGCGCGCTGCCAGGTTGCTGCCAAATGGAATTCGCGCAGCACGATCGCCTCAAGACATGGCCGTTGAGGGCATGGCCGGGGCAGGAATCGACCGCACCGCCGACTGGTGCGACGGCAAACTCGCTCCACCGGCACGCAAAGGGATTGGACACAGCTCGACCCTGTCAGCGTCGCCAGCTGGGCCCCAAATCATCGCTAGCGTCCCTAACGACCGCGACCGCCGTACATGGCTGGCCCACCGCCTCGGCCGCCATAGTAGCCGCCGTCGAAGCCGCCGCCGCCGGGCGGTTCCTTGGCAAAGGTGGCGCGGTGCGTCTCGACCACCTCGGAATCGCTGATTTCGTCTTGGACAAACAACTGGCCGGCCGGCCCCATCAGCAGCACCCGCGCGGGCCGCGTCGCGTCACGCGAGAGCCGTTCGCCGCCGCGAATGTCGGCCACGGTGATGTCGGTCTGGAAGTTGAACGCCTTGTAGGGATCGATCGCGCGACCTTGATCCGCCAGCACTTCGGTGTCTTCCGTCATGTTGGCGACGTTGCCACGCTCCAAGTCCTTTTCCTTGGCCGCCTGAATCGCGTTGCCTTTTTCATCCGTTCCAAACGACTGCACCAATAGCGTCGTCTTCGGCTCGCTGTTGAATTGGCCGCTCGCCGGTTTGGCGCCGGCGACGTTGACGCTACCGGCCAGTGGAATGGTCACCGTCCGGCTGGGCTTGCTCCATTCCGTCAAGCGGTATGGCGTGGCGGACTTCGAACGTTTTGCCTTCTCCTCGCGGATGCGGGCAATTACCTTCGAATCGAGCGATTCTGTGCCGACGCGCCGCGCGCCGAAGCTCTGGTTGGGGTCGAGCAAGGCCAACCGCACCCGATACTTGTACTTCTTGCCGGGCTCGACGCTGAAGTCAAAGAAGCGGAGCAGCCAATCGGAAGCAAGTGGTTGGCCATCGGCGCCGAAACCGCCCTGACCGCCGCCGGCATATCCGCCGCGTCCTCCGCCGTAGCCGCCTTCGCCGCCGCGTCCGCCGCCGTAGCCGCCGCGCATGCCACCTTCATAACCTCCGCCGTAACCCCCGCCATAACCTCCGCGTCCGCCGCCATAACCGCCGCGTCCGCCGCCTTCCATGTAGCCTCCCCGGCCACCCATTTCCGAATAGCCGCCCCGGCCGCCCATCACGGCCCCGCGGCCTCCTGCGGCCCCACCGGCCAAGGTGCTGCCGGCGAACATGTCGGTCGGTTCCTCGGTGTTATCGGGCTTCTTTTTTTCTTCCGGCTTGGTTTGTTCTTCTTCGGCAACCGCGTCGATCGCCAGCGGGATGTCCGAATGGGTCACATCGGAGCCCCAATCGCGGCCGACCAACGGCGGTAGCGGAAACGCCAGACCGCCGCCCTCCAAATATCGAGGATCGACGACCTCGGGCATTTGTGCTGACCACTTCTCTGATACCCAGGGCTCCGGTTTTTTGCCCGTCTCGGTCGCAGTCTGGGTGCCAAACAGCGTGGCCGCGGTCACGGCCGACGAGCGACCGATCCGTTCGCCTTTGCCGTTGTAGACATACACCGGCTCCCATTTCAGATCCTTGTCTTCTTCGCCACTGCGGATTTCCGCCCGCTGGACGAAGTAGCCCAAAAATTGAGGAACGTCGGCCGACGGGTCGTAACCGCGTGCATTCTCAAACGCGTCGCGGTAGAGCTTCAATTGCTCCTTGATCGGGACCTTCGCCAGCACGACGGCCCAATGGGCAACTCGCACCTCTTCGTAGTCCTGCAAGGCAACGCCCGCCGGGCGGACCATGCCAACCACGGGTCGGCGCTTGGGGTGTTCCGGATCGAAGACGCCCGTGTCCCCTTCGCGACCGCCGTTGCGACCCCCGCCGCGAGCGGCATTTCGACCGCCCCGATCTTGCTCCTGCTGCTGCTTCTCCTGCTCCTTCTGCTGCTGCTTGGCGAGTTCTGCGGCCTTCTTTTGTTCATCGAGAATCTTTTGACGCCGGACCGCTGGGTCAACAAATGCCAAGAGCCCCGAGCCGCCGTTCGCCTCGACCTTCTGCGGATCGAGCAACACTGGATCGGTCCGCCGCACGATCGGCGGCACGACGGGCGCATCCCAAGGGATGTTGGGGTGCTCACCCTTGTACGCGACGGGATCGATCGTAGCGGCCCCCGTTTGTGCGAGCGGTTTGTGTAGCCGGACGTCGTCGGGAAACTCGGTCTTGATCTTGTCCCAGGTGAAACTGTCGATGTTTTGTCGCGCCAGGGTGATCTCCTGGCTGAGCTTGCCGGCTTCCTTCTCGGGCGGCAAGCTTTCGCGGCCGATCGCGCCATAAATCATCCACAGAGCGCAGAGGCCCACGACCACGATGCCGAGTTTCTCGCCATGCGCAACGAAGAAATGTTTGATCCCACCCAGGCCTCGTAGATTGGCTTTCATCGCGTCGTCCTCGTGCGTCGATCCACTCTTGCGACAAATCCCCCGGCACCCGCCCCCGAGCGCTCAAGTTGCTCGTCCAGAGTGATTCGGGGCTTGCGCCCAACTTATTGCCCGTCCGCTGGCGGGAGCGTGGCGTCGGCTTCGGTCGGTGGATTGAATATGTAAACCGTGCCTTGCAGCACGATGGTCTTCATGTTGGGCTCCTGCTCAGGCGTCATTTCGACGCCGCCGGCGGCGGCCCCGTATCCGCCCATGTCGCCGCCGCGACTATAGCCGCCGCGACCTCCGCCATACCCGCCGCCCGAGCCGGCATCCGACGGATTGACGCGGACTTCCTGAACCTCGACCTGCAGCGGCGCGTTGGCACACTCGGTAATCAGCTGCGGCAGCCACCGCTGATCCATCCACAGCGTCATCCGCACCGGCAGGCGTTTGAACTCGGTGCCAAAAGCCGTCAGGCTGCCGTCGCCAGGATCAGCGATCGGCGCGCCGTTGGCGTCGACGTAGCGATTGTTGAATAACTCGGCGTCGGCGGACGCGGCGTCCATGGTTCCGCCGCGACCCATCATTCCCTCTCCGTAGCCTTCCATGCCTCTCTCGCCGCCGCGGCCCATGGCGGCACCATAGCCTTCCATCCCCCGGCTGCCTTCACTCATTGCCATCTCACCAGCGCCTTCCATTCCACTGGTCGCCGGTCCTTCTACGATGTCGATGCGGCCTTTGCCGCGACTCTCCTGCGCAGCGACCCGGCCGACTTCCAGCGACTCGATGACGCGGATCGCGGCGTTGGAAAACCGGTCGGCATGGGCGGCTTTGTTCGTGTCGGCAATAATTGTCAGCAGCGCTTCATAGACCCACACATCTTCCTGCGTCTTCCAGATCTGCTTGGAGGATGGAGTGGTCCGCGGCGCGAGCTCGTCGCGAATCAGCTGTTGGTCGGCCCACACGACGAGGAAATCCGGTTCCTCAAACGCTTCCGCAGCTCCCCCTTCCATACCGCCGCGGCCAACACCGCCATTGCGCATGTTATCCAAATAGCTTTGAACATCGAACGCCGCACCGCCGCCGCGGCCCCCGCCGTAACCGCCTTGTCCGGTTTCCGGCGCCTCGAGCGCCCCCACGATCTTGGGAAGCTCCGGAAAGTGATCGCGGATGTAGTTGTTGTAATGGGCCCGCAAATCGCGGCGGATGGTGTCGCCGAATTTCAGCTTGTTGATCGCGTTGCGGAATTCCTCGCTCAAGTTGCTCGGCCACTTCAGCACGGAATCGGTTTGTCGCTGGTAAAGCTGCTTCCAAAGCGCACTGACAGTTTGCTGCTGCGCGGCAATCTCCTGGGCTTGGGCCTCCTGGACGCTCTTGTTGGCGTGGAACGGTTTGGATTTCACCGTGTCCGCGCTCGCAAATTCCGAGTCGATCTTGCTTCGGTTTTGCTTGTACTCGGTCCATAACGCGTTGGCGCCGCGCCACCAGCAACCCAATGCGATGACGATCGCCAGCACCGTCAACACCCAGAAGTGATGGCGCTGCAGCCAGGTCCATGCTTTTCGCAATTGATCCATAGTCTCGCCCTAATCGTGTCTCGTTCTGCTGCTTGTCGACTCGGTCCTACGTCGCCTCACCCGGTCGGTCCCGTCGAATCGCCGACCGACACGGTGTCGATCGGCTCGCTGCCCGCGGCCGCGGCCGGTTTCGCCTGCCGCGCGGAGCGCGGCGTCGGCTTCCAGTAAAACTGAACCGTAAAATCGTAGCGGCGGAGCTTCCAAATCTTCGGTCCCACCGGCTGACCGTCAGCTCCGAGCGTCGGATCGGACATGCGGCCCATCATCTGACTGCCCGTCTCGCCACCCACAGCATCCGGATAATAGTTGACGTCGACGATCGGGTTCTCGGTGGTCACCACCGGACACTGGACGCCCAACTTGGCGATGGGCACCTCGATCATCGCGCCGTTCGGCCCGTCCGGCAATTGCACCGAGCCCTCTTCCAACGATTTGAGGAAGGTGTTTTCGACAAACTCCTTGCCTTCGTTGTTGGTAAAGCGGAGGCCGAGATTCGTGTTGTGGAAGTGGTAGCCTTTGAGCTGAATCACCCAGCCCGGTCCGGTCGGACCGGCCGCTGCTCCCGCCCCGTCGACTGGCACACCGCTGCCATCATCGGCCACGGCAGCCTCCGCCGCCGCGTCGGCCGGCGGCTCCGCGGGAGCTTCCGCGGGCGGTTCAGCGCCCTCGGCCGGGGCTGCGGCGCCGTCCGCGGCCGGAGCAGCTGCGGCCGGCGGAGCGGGCTTGGCTTTCTCTGGCTGAGTGGCTGCCGCCTGCGCTTCGGCAATCATCGGCGCGACGCCGGCGTACCAGGCGGTTGTCGCATTCATCATCCATGTATTCGCAATCCATACTCGTGATGTGCAGCTCGTTGCGAGCGGTTACGTCCTCGGCGGTTTCCTTACGCTCGGCAACCGGCCGCGTGTCCTTCGGCAGGGCCGCGTCCATCGCCTTGAGCAGTTCCAGCCACAAGAGCCGGCCTTCGACGTTGCTGACCAGGTTTTGAGCCGTCGCGACAATGCCGTCGAATTTCGTCGTCAACTCCGTCTGAGCAGTTTCCATCTGTCCAGAATCGGAGGCGAGCCGCGTCGCAGCCTCCAACGCCTGCGCCATTTCGGGATTGTAGTCCTTCGAAACCGCCGCGCTCCGCCACGACGAATACGTGCTCGCGTAGTCGACCGCCATGCCCGTCAGCAGCAGCGCCGCCGCGGCAACGGCCCAGGGTTTCTTGGCTTTGACCAGCCGCTTCGTGATGATTTCGCCGGGGAGCAAATTCGTGTGGATCTGGGCCTTGTCGAGCGCTTGGACGCACAGCCCGTACGCGACGCCGAACGTGAGCACGTTCTCCTTGAAGTTCGGCACCGCGGTCACGCTGCCGCCTACCAGCGCCTTGAAGTCGTCGATCTGCGTGACGTCCTGGTCGAGGTTCTGCGCCAGGAACCGCTGCAAGCCCGGCAGCTTCATCGGGTTGCCCAGCGCGATCACCGAGCCGAGCTTCGCGTTGCGATTGTTGCTCGTGAAGAACCCGATCGAACGCTGAATTTCCGCCACCAGGTCGCTGAACACCGGCCGCATCGCCTGGAACACCGCCTTCGGGTTCTCGGCCTTCATCGCATTGCGCTTGAGGTGCTCCGCCTTGGCGAACGTGAGCTTGAGCTCCTTGGTGAGCGCCTTGGTGAAGTGGTTGCCGCCGATCGGGATGCTCCGCTGCCAGACGCGGAAGCCGTCGGTGATCACCAGGTCGGTCGTGTCGGTGCCCAGCGAGAGGACCACCTTTGACGGCGGCGGGTTGTCGCGCTGGTAGTTTTCCAGGTTGCCCAGCTGATCGAAGCAGACGAAGTTATAGATCGCCAGCGGGGCGAGCTGGATGATGTCGATCTCGATCCCCGCATCTTCCAGCGGCCGCAGCGCCCGCGCGACCTGGTCACGCTTCATCGCAAACAGGCCGACTTCCGTCTCCAGTGCGTAGCCCTCGTCGACGCTCCCGCCGGCCAGCGGCTGATAGTCCCAGACCACGTCCTCCAGGGCGAACGGAATCTGCTGACGGGCCTCGTACTTGACGATGTCGGGGATTTTCTTTGCCTCGACCGGCGGCAACTTGATGAATCGCGCCAGCCCGCTCTGGCCGGGAACCGAGATCGCCACCCGGTCGCCGGTGAGCGTGTTCCGCGAAACGAACTGCTCCATTGCCTCGCGGACCAGCTCCTCGCGGTTGGCCTCTGGCTGAGTGAGAATCTTGGGGTACTCGATGTACTCGAACGCCTCGACGACGATCCGGTTGTCGTCCTTCTCGTGCGGGCGGCAACGCAGCGCCTTGAGCGCGCACTGGCCTACGTCGATCCCCCAGACGGCGCTATTCTTCGCCATGGCCGAAAAACCTCTATTCCGTTTTCAATCCGCAATGAAAAGTCGATTGGCGATGCGCCCACGGCGCAATCGTCCACACGGACCAGCAGTCCGTGAGCCCCCGGAGGCAGCCCGAACGTCGACCGAACAATCAATGCCACAAGAGTTTGCGCACTGTGGCCCCAGCCGGTCCGGTCCAGGCGGGCTCGCTCCAAACTTCATTCTACTCGTAGAATTCCACTTGGAAAGCATCCGCCGACGCTCTGGTCCGACTTCATCCGAGGCGGTTTTGGACGCGAGCCCGGTACGCCGCCGGGCTCGCTCTGGACAGCTTCGCTAACTTGAATCTAGAAATAGGTTTACGCCGCGGTAAAACGGTCCGCTCCGCCGGCAATCCCACCGGTGGCGCACCGTGCCTCACGGTGGTAAGATTGGTCCCCAGAACTCCATTCCACGCCGGCGGCACCAATTTATTCCGCCGGGCGTCGCCCCTTTTTCGCATTTTCAGGCCGCCCATGATCGTGACTATCGACGGCCCCGCGGGGGCGGGCAAGAGCAGCGCGGCCCGGGAGCTCGCCCGGCGACTCGGCTTCCGTTTTCTCGACACCGGGGCCATGTACCGCGCGGTCACGTTTGCCGCCAAACAGCGTGGTCTCGACCTGGCCGACGCCAATCGGCTGGCCCAGCTGGTCGGCGAGATTCGCGTCGAACTCGACGGAGAGCACGTGTTCCTCGATGGCCGCGACGTCACCAAGGAAATTCGCACCTTCGACATCACCACCTCGATCCAATATGCCGCCGACAATCCGGCGGTGCGATCGCAGCTCGTCGTGTGGCAGCGGGAAGCGGCGGCCGGACGCAACGTCGTGACCGAAGGTCGCGACCAGGGCACGGTCGTGTTCCCCAACGCCGAGTGCAAGATTTTCCTAACCGCCGACGAACACGAGCGGGCCGAGCGCCGCTACCGCGACCTGGTCGGCCGCGGCGAAGTGGTTTCGTTCGACGAAGTGCTCGACGCCCAGCACCTCCGCGACGAGCGCGATCGCAATCGCAGCGTGGGGGCGCTGGTGATGGCCGACGACGCCATCGAAGTCTCGACCAACGGTCTCTCGCCAGCCGAGGTGGTCGCCCGGCTGGAAGAAATCGTGCGATCCAGGCAATAACGACGAATTCGTGGGAGGCGTCTTCGACGCCGAAATCCAAATGACAGGCGTTGCTAAATCGGCGTCGGAGACGCCTCCCACAAGAATTACCAATCCGCCCCGCGGGCAAGAGCCGGCTCGCACGCTGGTGGTACGCCTTCTGCCAGGTCGTCTGCTGGGCATTCTGCAAATTGATGTTCCGTTTCCAATCGAGCGGCCGCGAGAACGTCCCGACAAGCGGGCCGCTGTTGGTCGTGAGCAATCACCAGAGCCATCTCGACCCGGTGTTGATCGGTGTTGCCTGCCCGCGGCAGGTCGGTGCCTTGGCGCGAGCGTCGCTGTTCGTCGGGCCATTCGGCTGGTTGATTCGGTCGTTCGGTGCCGTGCCGGTCGAGCGCGGGAGCGCAACCGGCGGAATCCGGGCCCTGCTCGGCATGCTCCGCGCCGGCGAAGCGGCGATCGTTTTCCCCGAAGGCACTCGCACTCCCGACGGCCGCCTGCAGCGGTTCGAGACGGGCTTCTGCGCGATCGCCCGCCGCGGCGGCGCGGCCATCGTGCCGACCACGATCGACGGCGCGTTCGCCGCCTTGCCGCGCGGCGCCAGATTTCCGCGCCCCGGCCGATCGCGCTAAAATTCAACCAGCCGATCCTGGCCGACGAAATCGCCCGACTCACGGACGATGAACTCGTCACACTAATGGTCGCCCGCATCGCGCCTGAAACCTCCGCCCCATGCACTTCCGCCTCCTAAGCTACAACATCCACAAAGGCATCGGCGGCGTCGACCGGCGATACGACCTGGGGCGGATTGTGGAAACGATCAACTATTTCCGGCCCGACGTGGCCTTTCTGCAGGAGGTCGACGACGGCGTCCCACGCTCGCGCCAACACGCCCAAGCCGAGCTCCTGGCCGCCGCAACCGGACTCGATCATTTCACCTATCAGCGGAATGTATCGCTCCGCGTCGGCCACTACGGCAACGCCATCCTCAGCCGCTACCCGCTCGAGAGTCCCGTTCACATCGACCTCACGGTCCGCCCCAAGAAGCGCCGCGGTGCGCTGGTCGCCCGCTGGCGTGTGCCAGTCGGCGACGTCACCAAGACGATGATGCTCGTGAACCTCCACATCGGCCTCTCGGGCATCGAGCGCCAATGGCAGCTGCGGCGGCTATTCCGCGTCAGCCACGTGGCGGAACTCCGCAATCGGATGCCCCTGGTCGTCGGCGGCGACTTCAACGATTTTTGGAATTCGCTCGGCTGGCGGGTGATGGAGCCGGCCGGCTATCGAGCCACCGGCCCGGCGATTCGCACGTTTCCCGCCCGGCTGCCGCTGCGGCCGCTCGATAAGGTATTCTTTCGGGGCGACTTGCGACCGCTCGACACGTACGTCGGCCAGACCGAAACTGCCCGCCAGGCGTCCGACCACTTGCCGCTGGTGGTCGACTTCGAGTTCACGCGAAAGTAAACCCGATGTACGTTTTCGCTTTCGCGCTGGACGATCTGCCAAGCTGGCTGCCCAACTCGACCGCCTCCACGCTGCTGTTCATCAACTTCTGCCTGCAAGTGGCGATCGGCCTCCGCGTGATCATGCAGCGCCGCCCCACCGGCGAGACGCTCGCCTGGATCATGGTCGTCTTCTCGATGCCGTTGCTCGGCCCGCTCGTCTATCTCGTCCTCGGCGAACTTGCGGTTGGGGCGGCGCCGCGCCGGGAGGTTCACCGAGCTCACCAAACCGCTGATGTCGTGGCTGCACGACATCCGTGAGCGGAGCCTCGTGGACTGGAACGCCCTGGAGGCCGATTACAGACCGCTCGCCGAGATGTGCGAGCGGACGATCGGCGTCCCCGCGCTGGCCGGCAACCGCATCGACTTGCTTGCCGATTGGAAGCACGTTTTTAAGCGGCTGTTGGCCGACGTCGAGGCCGCCACCAGTACCATCCACCTCGAGTTTTACATCTGGAGCGACGGCGGCGAAGCCGACGAGGTGGCCGACGCATTGATCCACGCCCAGCGCCGCGGCGTCACTTGCCGAGTACTGGTCGATGCCCTGGGCAGCCACCATTTCTTGCGCGGCAAGATATGCAAGCGGCTCCGCGAAGGCGGCGTGCAGGTCGTGGCCGCGCTGCCCGGCGGGCTGTTTCGGCTGCCGTTCGTCCGCTTCGATTTGCGTCTGCACCGCAAGATCGTGGTGATCGACGGCCGCATCGGCTACACCGGCAGCCTCAACCTCGTCGACCCGCGGCACTTCAAACAGGACGCCGGCGTCGGCGAGTGGGTCGACGCGATGGTCCGCGTCGAGGGGCCGGCCGTCGAGGCCATGCAGATCATCTTCCTCGCCGATTGGTACGTCGAGTCGCACGCGGAGCTCGACAAACTGCTCGAATCGGCCGACGCCAAACCGCAAATCGCCCGCGGCGACGTCGAAACACAAGTCATGCCCTCCGGCCCCGACTTGCCCGCCAACGCGATCGAGCAGGTCCTGCTCACCGCGATCTATTCCGCCCGCGAGGAACTGCTGATCACGACGCCCTATTTCGTCCCCAGCGAGCCGCTGATGCTGGCCCTGGTGGCGGCGGCACGGCGCGGCGTGAAGGTCGTGCTCGTGCTGCCTCGGCGCGTCGACTCGAAGCTGG
Source organism: uncultured Planctomycetota bacterium (assembly GCA_963808175.1). Classification (GTDB taxonomy): domain Bacteria; phylum Planctomycetota; class Planctomycetia; order Pirellulales; family Lacipirellulaceae; genus DASYDU01. The sequence continues at coordinate 272,637 of CAWEEU010000004.1, forward strand.
TGCGCTACGCCTCGAGCGCGTTCAAAGGGGAACTGCTCGAAGCGGGCGTGAGAATCGCCCAATTCAACGACGGGCTGCTCCACACCAAAAGCGTCACCGTCGACCGCGAGCACAGCCTGTTCGGCTCGGTGAACCTCGACCCGCGCAGCTTCCGCCTCAATTTCGAGATCCTGCTGGCGATGTACGACAGCAAGTTCACCGCCCAGCTCGCCGACCTGCAACAGAAATACATCGACCGCTCCGAGCTGATGGACCTCGAAACCTACCGCCAGCGGCCGATGCGGCACAAGGTCCTGGAAAGCTTCGCCCGCCTCTTGGGCCCGCTACTATGAAAAGTCCGAATACGGCGACGCTATTTAGCCCCGGGTGATTCGGACGGTTCACCGGCCGAACGCCCCGGGCCAACCAGCGACTCAACGCTTAAGCGCCCATCGGCTTCGCAGCAAAAAAAGAACGGCTCCAAAAGCCATCATCCCAACCGTCGCCGGTTCCGGCACTTTCGAAGTCGGCACGCCCGCCAATTCGAAACTATTGCCGCCCGGACCGCCCTGAACTTTCAGCGCGAAATTCGAAAGCTTGAGCGTGCCGCCGAAATTGCCGTTCACCGCCAGCATCACGCTGTCGCTGCCGCCGGCCGGAATGCCGCCGCTGCCGCCGCCTGCGCAGTTGCTTCCCGAAGTTGCACAGGCGTCGGTCGTGTAGCCGGGAAAGTTCGAGTCGTCGGCCAGCGTCAAATAAGTGCCGCCCGCCGCCGTGCTGGCAAGCGACGAGAAACCATCGATCTCCAGTCCGACCGCCGTCACCCGCGGATCATTGCCGCTGATCGGCGTGCTCATGTTGTCGAGCATCACCTGAAGCGTCGCGGCACAGGCCGACAAAGAACTGACGGTCACCATTCCCGCCACGTCGAGCCCAGAGACACCGCCCCACGACACGTTGAATGCATCGCCCTGGACCAAACCGCTGACTTCGTACAGCGGCTGTCCGCCCGGGTTCCCGCCGGAGCTGCCGCCCGTCAACGAAATCGTATAGGCGTTTGCCGCGGTTGGAAGTGCGCAGAGAGCTGCGCACACAAACAAGCATGCGCCCTGCCACGGGCGCCGAATCAAGGTGCGAATCATTAGCGTCTCTCCCCGTCAACGATGCCAATCAATGGTGCCCAACCGCAGCCGCCCATCCGGCGGCCAACTCAAATCTGCTCGTTCTTGTATCTCCTTTCACACTAAGCACAAACACGCTCGCCGTCAAAGAATCCGCACAGGTGTACCCATTCGGGTGGGGTCGCCGATCAAATTCCTGGTCATCGGCGGGTGACGATCCATAGTTGCAGCTGGGCTTGATTCAACCGCGCTGCTCTGTCAATCCAATCAGCGGGGAAGTGCGCCTGCCAGGTATCCGACGGCAGCACCTGCGGTAAATCGATGGATCACAAGAGAGCAACGGACGAAATCGCGTTACGGGACCACACTCACCGTCCCGAACTGTTGGAAATGCTCATCGAACGCGAACGCCCGCGAGATAACCAGCCGTTCCATTACGACGCGGCTCGTGCAATCGGTAAAGCTCCAGCCCTTGTCTTGAAAGCGCCGAAAAACGATCCGTGCATTGGCGAAATCCTGTTCGCTAACGGTGATCACCTCGGCGAACCCTCGCTCGATGATCTCGGTTCCAAACGCAAGCGCGTGTTGGTTTTCGCCGCGGGAGCGAAACAGCGTCAACGTTTCATCCACCAAATCGTCGCTCGTGACGAGTCGCTCGTTCACCGAAGTCAGAAATCGGCGAGCTTCTTGGTGGTTGGAGTCTTTTACAGACGACGCTGCATACCATGCGCTGGTGTCAACGACGATCACGACGCCCCGTAGAGGACTTTGTCATGGTCTGCGCCCTGAGAAGCCGTCATCGGGCCCCTCGGCGGGAAGCGACTCCATCTTGGCGAGAAAATCGCGAATCGAGGCCTGCTGGCCGGACAACTCGTCGCCCCTCAATTCGGCGGCTGTTCCTCCTGACCCCATCGGCACTTCGATTTGAACCCGCGTACCCTCAGCCAATTCCACCGGCTCCAACGGCCGGAAGACACCCGCGTCAAAAATCGCCGAGATAAAGTGATTCATGTGTACCATAAGTGTACGACCCGCTCCAAATCGCGTCACCTTCGCACGACCCTTGGAAACCTAGTGACCGAACTCAGCTCGATTCGCAGACGCTGGATCGAGCCGTTGACGCGATAGTCACGGCCGTTTCATAGCCCACCGCCATTTTTCCGCCCCCGCCAATCCTCCGCCGTCTTGCTACAATCAAAGCGTCGATAGGAGTCCCCAGCCGCCGTCGCCCTCGTCAACAAAGGTGTTGTATTCAGGATGGCGCAATGAGCGATTTCACTGAATCAGGCGATAATGACACTTCCGCTTCAGCCTGTTTCAAACAGGCTGGTGACGCATTTGAGCGGGGAGAATTGGAACTCGCTGAAAGGCTTTGCCTGAAAGCAGCAAAGCTCTATGAACAATCGGGGGAAGATGAAGTATCCACGGTATTCCGCCGCTTGGGGAATATTGCCTACCGGACGGGAGACGTCGACGCTGCTGACAAGTGGTATCGAAAATCACTCGAAATCGTTGAGCGAAATGGTGATGAACTTGGCGCGGCGAAAGCCTATTACAATTTGAGCCTGGTTGCCATCGGCCGTCGAGAGCTTGATACGGCGGAGAAGTGGCTGCGGAAGTCGATTGATATCTATGAGAAGCAGGGCGACGAAATCAGTGTATCGGAAAGCTATAACCGGTTGGGGGCTGTCGTCTACCTGCGACGAGACTTTGGCGCTGCAGAGCAGTGGTATCGCAAGTCACTTGAAATCGATGAGGGAATTGGTAACGATCTTGGTGCAGCGAAGACTTATCACAATTTGAGCCTGATCGCCATCGGCCGTCGGGAATTCGATATTGCAAAGAAATGGTTGCGGCAATCGATTCAAATCGCGGAGAAGGAGGGCGACGAAAACCTCGCCGCGAATTGTTATTGTCAGTTGGGGTTGGTCGCGCGCGAGCAAGGAGACCGCGACGCTGCCGAAGACTGGTGCTTGAAATCACTTGAAATTGACGAGAGAACGGGTGATGAACGTAGCGCGGCGCAAACCTGCCACTATTTGAGCGTATTCGCCTATGATCGTGAGGACTTTGAGGCTGCAGAAAGGTGGCGCGGAAATCAATTCACTTCAAAGAAAACCACGGCGACGAGATCGGTTTGTCACAAAGCTACAACCAGCTGGGTATGATCGCATACCGGCGAGGAGATCTCGACGCTGCCGATAAGTTGTATCGGCAGTCAGTGGACATCAATGAGGCAATGGGCGATGAGCGAGGTGCGGCACAGACCTATCATAATTGGAGCGCGGTCGCCAATGCTCGCAAGGATTTCGAGTCTGCCGAGATCCTGTTGCAGAAATCGATTCACATCAAGGAAAGGCATGGTGACGAAATCGGTGTAGCGCACAGTTATCAAGAACTGGGCGTTGTCGCTGAGACCCGCCAGGAACTCGACATCGCACAGCAGTGGTTCCTCAAATCTCTAAGAATCTACGAGAAACGAAACGAGGTGATGTCAAGAATCAATTGCAACACAATCTGGATGCAAGGATTTCCGCAGGCGTTCGATAGCCGAGTCGTCGGCGAGGACGTTCGTTGAGTGATCGTTCCACGCGGGCCACCTCACGGTGACTGACCTGCGTGAAATCGGTGCCTTTGGGGAAGTACTGCCGCAGCAGTCCATTCGTGTTTTCGTTGGTGCCCCGTTGCCAGGAGGCGTAGGCGTCGGCGAAGTAAACGTCCAGTCCGAGCCCTTGGGTCAGTTTTCGATGCTCCGCAAACTCCTTGCCGTTGTCAAACGTCATGCTCCGTCGGAGGGAGGGCGGAAGGTCCTTCATGCGTCTCTTGGCCGCACGCATGGTTCTGGCCGACTTCATGCTCTCCACGCGGCCAATCCGGGTATAGCCACTTTTTCGCTCGACCAAGGTCAACAGCGCGCTGCGGCGGCCTTGGCCGACGATGGTGTCTCCTTCCCAATCACCGTACCGTCGTCGCCCGTTGATCACTTCCGGTCGCCCGTCGATGCGGACACAATCGGTCAGTTTCCCCCGTTTTTCCGGAGGCCGACCACCGCGACGCAACAGGGCCTGCCACTCGGGCACTTGATCGTGAATCCAATCGTAAATGGTTTGCCTCGACAACCAGCGCGCTGGGGCACGCGGGAAGTCGCTCTGCGCCCGACCGGCGATCTGATCCGGCGACCAATATTCTTCGAGTCGGTCTTGGACGTATTGGTGCACGTCGGGGTCATCCATTTTGTGGGGTCGGCGACTTGCCAAACGACGCTCGTCGGCCAGGCGTTGGGCTTGCCTCGGCCGATAACCACGCCCGCCCGTGTTGCGAGCGACTTCGCGACCGATGGTGCTGCGGTGCCGTCCCATCAGCTCCGCAATTTCCGCGTTCGACTTTCGCCTCTTCTTCAACCGGTATAGGAACTGTCGCTCCTCCAACGTAAGATGACTAGCCATCGCTGGGCCTCCGTGTGAACGTCGCTTGAAACCACCACGACATTCAAACGACCCAGCGATCCTTTCACCAAGCTCAGTTTTCAACATTGTTGCATTTGAAGTCTGACATCACCACGACGAAATCGGTATGGCGGATTGCTATACGCATTTGGGATCGCTTGCCCATCACGACCGCGATTTCGAGGCCGTCAAGAAGTGGTATAAAAAGGCGTTAGCAATCTATGAGCAACGCGGCGTCGTGAATTGGGCGGCGAAGGTTAGAAATGCAATAGCCCAGCTGAACTCTTTGTAGCAAAGACTGTTGGGACATGCCGCGATATTGGCACGGGCCGAAAAGTGGTTTCGAAGTGGCACTCGACCTCGACGACAGCACAAAGTGGTGGCACTGGCTCACCCTCTACGCTCGCTTGTGGCGTTACAGATTTCTTGGCGTCTTCTTGAAGTAATGTGGCTCGGCGACAGCCGCAGTGGCCCACAATTTGAGGTGCTCAAGTGGCCAAAAATCGTCGTTGAAATCCACAGCGCGATTCGGTAGAACGATACTGTACAAATGGGCATTTCCCCGGCGGCTTTGCGCCGAGACCGTGTGGGGCCGGTTTCTCTCTGCTCCCACAGGTGTTGATGCGGAACGCCGGCCGCCAAACGCTCGGATCCCATGCCATGACCACCGGATCGTTGAACATTGCTGGCCCGGCGCCTCCGGCGACGACGCGTCCTAGATCGGGCGGGGAGCGCCGCGCGGACATTATCGGACAATTCTCGCGGGCGTTTTGTCCGCCGTGTTGCGCACGTCGTCCACGAATTCCGCATCGGAGTGCAAGTCGCAGTGGACAATTCGCACGCCAATTGTCACCTCGGATCGAGTGTGCCCGTCGCGACCATCGCGCAACCAACATGCCAGCCACGAGTTGCGAACGCGCCCGGAAAACACGCTCGGACAAAACGCAGCAAACCCCGAGCTCCAGCACGAATTGTCCGACGTGTCCCACCCTCTGGCCGGACAATTGCCGGGTGTCGGGTCGCAGATGCCGAGTATCCGTCATTCATCAATCCACGATCAACAATCATCGATCCTGCCGCCGCGGTTGCCTCCGGCCGCCTTTCCCGCTACGATTATGGGTTTCCCCGCGGGCTTGAAAGAAGGTCGCGTCGGCCCTCTGGCGTGCGGGATTCCTCGTGTTTGTTTGGTAGGGTACTGGTCTCTCGGCAGGGCTCTTGGCCGCAAGTGCGGCGAGCAAGCTCGCCCGCTAATTGGTCGCGGGCATTTGCCATTCAGGCGGACCGGTCTGCCGAAGAAAGTTTGTTTCCTTTTCCCATGGTGAATCGCAATTTAATTCGTGAATTTGACTGGACCGACGAAGAAAAAGACTCCGCTATCGGCACGCTCGTGCCGGAGGAGATGGACTGGATGGGCGGCGCGGACGTGACCGCCAACCAGATCGTCGAGGGCAAGGTGCTCCGCATCGACGACGATTTCATCCTGGTCGACGTCGGCTACAAGAGCGAGGGGATCATCCCCCGCAACGAATGGGAAGAGGGCGACGAGCTGCCGGCCGTGGGCGACACGCTCCGCGTGCTGGTCGAAGACCTGGAAGACGTCTCGCCGCAGCAGCAGGAAGATCGCGGCATGATTGTGCTCTCGAAGCGCAAGGCCGAGAAGATCGAAAAGTGGATGAAGGTCATGGAGACGGTCAAGGAGGGTGACGTCGTCACCGGGACCGTCACGCGGAAGATCAAGGGTGGCCTGCTTGGTCGACATCGGGGTCAACGTTTTCCTGCCGGCCAGCCAGGTCGACATCCGCCGCCCGCACGACATCGGCGAATACATCGGCAAGCCGATCAAATGCCTGGTGCTCAAGATCGACGAGGCCCGCCGCAACATCGTCGTGAGCCGCCGCAGCCTGATCGAGAACGAGCGGGCCCAGAAGAAGGCCGACCTGCTCAAAACGCTCGAAGTCGGCCAGCTCCGCAAGGGCATCGTCAAGAACATCGCCGACTTCGGCGCGTTCGTGGACCTCGGCGGGATCGACGGCCTGCTGCACATCACCGACATGAGCTGGGGCCGCATCGCCCATCCCTCGGAGATGGTCAAGATCGACGATGAAATCGAAGTGAAGATTCTCCACATCGACTACGAAAAGGAGAAGATCGCCCTCGGATTGAAGCAAAAGAGCGCCAGCCCCTGGGACAATGTGCCCACGAAGTACCCGGTCGGCACCGCCCACAAGGGCACCGTGGTCAACGTGATGAGCTACGGCGCGTTCGTCAAGCTCGAAGACGGCATCGAGGGCCTGGTCCACATCAGCGAAATGTCCTGGACCAAGCGAATCAGCCACCCCAGCGAGATGGTCCAGATCGACCAGCCGGTCGACGTGATGGTGCTCGACATCAACCAGGAGAAGCAGGAGATTTCGCTGGGCATGAAGCAGACCCAGTCGAATCCTTGGGACAAGGTCGCCGACCGCTACCCGCCCGGGCAGCTTGTCACCGGCAAAGTCCGCAATCTCACCAACTACGGTGCCTTCGTCGAGATCGAGGAGGGCATCGACGGCCTCTTGCACGTGAGCGACATGTCCTGGACCCGCAAGATCGGCCACCCGAGCGAGGTCGTCGAAAAGGGCCAGGAAGTCACCTGCAAGGTCGTCTCGGTCGATCAGGAGCGCCGTCGCATCGCCCTGGGACTCAAGCAGATGGATGATGATCCCTGGGCGACCGACATCCCCGACCGCTACCAACCCGGCCAGCTCGTGACCGGCACGATTACGAAGATCACCAATTTCGGCGTGTTCGTCGGCCTCGAAGACGGGCTGGAAGGCCTGCTCCACATCTCGGAACTCGCCGACCACAAGGTCGAGAATCCGGAAGACCTCGTGAAAGTCGGCGAGCAGATCGAGGTCAAGATCCTCCGCGTCGACTCGGACGAACGGAAGATCGGCCTGTCGCGCAAGCGGGTCGATTGGGCCGAGGAGGAGGGCGGTGCCGAAGGCGGTGCACCGTCCGGCGAGAACGGCGGCGGCCCGGCCCCGAGCTCAAGGGCGGCGTCGGCTCAGGTTCCGGCCCGCTCTTCAAGAGTGCGTCCCAGCAGGAGGAATAACGCGGACCAGCCCGTCATAAAGGACATAGGTGTCACAACGCGCGGCCCGGCAATTCGTCGGCCCGCGCGATTGTTACAATCTTCCCCACATGTCTTCCAACGGCGGCGTCGCGGGTCTATTGCAACCCGAGACGCCGCTTTCTTTGTTACCGTCCGAATCCGGCGCACAATCTGTGCATGGTGCCAAAATCTGCCGGCCGTCCAGCGAACGATTCGGCCGCGCCGATAGTCTTTGCGGCGAGACGCTAGCAGGGGCTAGGTGTATCGAGCATCGAGTCTGTCTACCTGCTCCATGCTCCCTGCTCCGCTGCCTTCCTCCCCCATCCTGAATCACCCTCCCGGACTGCCCCGATATGCCTGCACCGACCACCGCTGCCAAAAAGCGCAAGATCTCCGCGGCCGTCCAGTCGCCGCTCGAGACCTACCTCCGTGAGATCAACGAGACCGCGCTCTTGAACGCGGCCGAAGAACGCGAGCTGGCAACGAAGATCGGCAACGGCGACACGGCCGCCCGCGACCGCATGGTCCGGGCCAATCTGCGGCTGGTGGTGAACATTGCCCGCGGTTATTCCGGCAAGGGCCTCGGCCTGCAGGATCTCATCGAGGAGGGCAACCTCGGCTTGCTCCGCGCGGTCGAGGGCTTCGACCCGGCGATGGGCACCCGTTTTAGCACGTACGCCAGTTATTGGATCAAGCAGTCGATCAAACGGGCTTTGATCAACTCGGGCAAGACGATCCGCATCCCGGCGTACATGGTCGAGCTGCTCTCCAAATGGCGGCGGGCCAACGCCCGACTCACCGAGGAACTCGGCCGCTCGCCCACGCCGGAAGAGATCGCCCGCGTCTTGGGCCTCCCCAAGAAGAAAGCTGCCGATCATCAAAAAGGCGATCAAAATCTACAACGCCACGCCCCAGACCGATCAGAGCGAAGCCGGCTGGACGCTCAGCGACATGGTGATGGACGAAGGGCAGGTCACGCCCGATGACGCGATGATGGAGAGCGACAGCCTGAATCACGCGATGGGCATGCTCGCCACCATGGATCAGCGCGAGGCCACCGTCCTGCGGATGCGGTTCGGTCTCGACAACCACGAGCCGCGCACGCTCAAAGAGATCGGCGAACAGCTCGGCCTCACGCGGGAACGCGTCCGCCAGATCGAAACCGAGGCCCTCAACCGCATGGCCGACAGCATGGAAGACCGCGGCCCGGGCGACGGAGATCTTGACTAGCCCGGCAGCGACTTCCCCCAATCCGCGTCGACGTTCATCGAGACCAGGAACAGCCGGCGTGGTATAATCGCGGTTACGGAGGGAATTGCGATGTCGCTAACGATCGAATTGATTCCTGATCCCGAACAGGGTGGCTTCACGGCGCGGTTGCCGGACATCCCCGCCTATGGTGAGGGCGATACCGAACAGGAAGCGATCGACGACCTCAAGGAAGCCATCCGCGGCTACATCGACACATTCGGACTGGATGATGCATTGGCTCGCGTGTCCCAACCTGCGCTTCGCTCGATTGAGCTGAACCTCGTCGACTTGGCAAACGGCTGAATTCGGTTGAGTCGCGCATGTTCTCGAATTCTGCAGATCCTGCACACGCACCGGTAGAATTCCCGAAATGGTCAAGCTGCCTCGTGTCACCGGTCGCGCAATGGTCCGGTTCCTGCAGAGCGAAGGATTTCAATTGCTTCGTGTACGTGGCAGTCACCACTACCTGACGAAAGAGCAGCTTCGAACTTCGGTTCCCGTGCACGGAAACCGCGAGCTGAAAATCGGAACACTCCGAGGAATTCTGCGCGATATTCAGTTGTCGCCTAGCGAATTCTCGGCTCGTTACAAGCCTTAGAATCGGACTTTCGCCAGGCTGCTGCGCCATGAATTCGCTCGGCAGCTTGCTGCCCACGTTACCAAATCACCCCACTTTCTTGACGCCGTAAAGTTTCCCTGCCTACCATGAAAGTATGGCAGAAAATCGGTCGAGAACATCGGAAGACGCCTGGCAGTGGGGCCAATTACTGATCGTTGGCGGCGTTGCGGTGGCACTGCTGGCAGTGGTCGTCGTGGTGCCGGCGTCGGCACAGCCAGCAGGCGGGCAGGGCGGTCCGACTTATCAGCGCAAAGGCACGTTCGCCGGCGGATGGCAGGGGCAACACGGCGGGTGGAATGGCAAGCAAGGAGATTGGCGCCGCCGGCCGATGCCGCAGTTCACGTCGAACACCAGCGCGGCCTCGTTCCAGCGGCCTTATCCTTTTCACCTCGACTACTACCGCATGAAGTGGGGCGGCAGCTACGCGCCTTATTTCGGGAACCTTTATGGACCGCCGAACTATTTTTTTAACGGATCGCCGTTCTTCGGTGGTTTCGCGCCGTACTACGGTTTCAACAGTTCGCCATGGGGCGGCTTCGACGGTGGATACAACGGATTTGGCGGACCCGGTCCGTATGGGAATCCGAATTGGGGTGGCGTGCCCTACGGGCCGTGGGCCGGTCAAAGCATGGGGCCAGTAGGGCCAATTGCAAACGAAGCAGGCCCGTAGCGGCGAGCTGCTTCGTGCCGCAACACACTCAATCGCGTTCAGGCAAGGAAGCCGACAATGAAGAATCTCTTACTCGCGTTTGCTGCCCTCGCTTTCGCCTATGGCTGGGCGACGGAGAACTCAGCCCGGGCTCAGGCATTTGCCCAAACGCCGACTCAAGCTCCGCGTCCGGCGGAACCCACGCTCTACGATCCCCAGGTCGACGTCCGCAACGGTGGTGTCCTCGACGAGTCGTACGGTTACCATCGCCAGGAGCAGGCCTACCAGTCGGCGCGGCCCGGCCCGTATCCTCCCAAAGGTGGCTGGTATGGCTATGGCTTTCCGGTGAGCACCTATCGCTGGGGTTGGTTCGGCGCCGAGCACTATTACCCGCGCGTCGGCTGGCACAACAGCTACAACGGCGATTGCGTCCGCTGGGCGTATCGGTACGGGTACTAGTCGGCCTCGGGAGGGCAAAGCTCCTGCTGAGCGTTCGACAGGTTGACCAACTGGCTCGGCAGGAGTCTCGCCCTCGCGACGAAAACAACCTAACGCGTGAAGCCGACGTTGAAGGTGAAGACTTCTTCGTCGTCGGTCGGAGCTTCGGCGATCGGGAACGCGAAGTTCAGCGCGATCGGTGCCGGTCCCATCGCTGGGATCGTGATCCGCAGGCCGAAACCGGGTGCGACGCGGAATCGATCCCAGTCGATCGTGACGTTCTCTTCCACCGTGCCGAAGCCCAAGAAGACCGCCCCGTGCAGCATGTCGTCGGCCGTCAGCGGGAAGAGGTATTCGAGATTGTTGATCCACTCGAAGTCGCCACCGACCTGGACGCTTTCACCGTTGGATGCATACTTGATCGGCGTCACGGTGTGAAATCGGAACCCAGGAAATTGGATGCCGCCGGAATAGAACGTGTCGTAGAGTGGTGTGTTACTGCCCGTGAACCCGAGTTGCGAGGTAAAGCTAAGCACGTGACGGCCCGAATGGTCGGGACGTTCGGTGATCAGCCCGTATTGGCGCAAGTCCAGCGTCGCCCGCGGATAATTGAAGCTGCCGATCACCTGCTCGAGCCCCAACTCGGCGTAGTGGCCCGACGTCGGAAAGAAAGCGCTGTCCCGGGTGTCGTTGGCGAGCGTCAACTTGAACCCGTGGAGCGCATTGCTCCCCAGCACCTCTTGCAGCTCCGGCACGCCGACGATGCCAGAACTGGGATTCGTCTCGACGGTCGGGTCGTAAATCTTGACGTTTTCGCCACGGTACGACAGCGCCGCCGAGACGTCGTCCGCCGTCCATTGATAGCCAAGCGACGTTCGGCCGCCGAGCCGCTGCTCGGTCCAATCCTGGAACTGCCGGTCGTAGAACGAGCCGCTCAGCCCGAGACTGATCGGCGTGTCGAACAGGTAGGGTTCCTGGAAGCTGGCGATGTATCGCTGCACTTGCGTGCCCGGCATCGCCTCGATCCGGAATCGCTGGCCCGCACCGCGCCAGGCCCGACCACTCACGACGTCGTCCATGCTGCGTGGCCAGCGCCGCCAGTCGAAATTCTGCTCGTCGATGAGGATCTGGCCGAACAAACCCGCATCGGAGTTCACGGCGGCGCCGACCATCAACCGGCCGGTTTGGGCTTCGGCGGCGTCGACGAAAATGTCGACCGACGGATCGTTGAGCGTCCGCGCCCACGGCTCGATGCTGCCGCTTGGAAACAGCTGGGGATTCGCCGGAATGATCGGCGTGATGTTCGGATCGGGCGTGACGCCCGGCGGACCTGGCACATATTGGGGCGGCGGCAGGGAACCGGGCGGAACCGCAACCGGTTGTGCGGCAGCTGGCGGCGGCGAGAACATCGGTGCTCCGGCTGCCGGTGCCGTGTACTGTGCCGGCACCACGCCCCCGACCGGCTGAACCGGCTGGGCGTTGTAACCGACCGGGGTTGAATCGGGCCCGGTCGCCTGCACTACCTGGCCGCCGTACGTGCCGGCCGCATAGGCGCTGGCCGTGTACGGCCCGGCAGGGGCAGGGGCCGCGGCCGGATAACTCTGCGTACGAAGCGGGCTGGTAAGGGCTCTGCGTGCGGATCACTAGATTCTGATACGGATTGGCGGCCGAGTGGGCGGCGGAAGGATTCGACGCGGCGGCCGGCTGCGCCGCCGCCGGCGCAGGATTTTCAATCTCCAAGTGGACGTCCATCGCATCGCGTGCGGGCACCACGCCAGCCGGTGGGCGAATCTCGTACACGTGACTGGGGGCTGGGCTGGCCGCCGCGGCCGTCGCGGCCGCAACCCGTCGGGGCTTTGACCGCGGAAGCTCTCCCCGCCGCCGCTGGCCATTTGTTCGGACGCGAAATCGCGGATTTTGTACGTGATCTTCGGCGCCGAGCCACTTTGTGGTTCGGTCTGGAACAGGGCACTCGCCTGCAGCCGACGTTCGCTGGCGTGGATTTCGCGAATGTCGACGATCTGACCAGGGCCAAACGACAGCCGATTCAGCGCGGTCTGAATCCGCGTGTGCGGGTTGTCGCCATCGATGTGGACGAAGATGCGGCCCACGCGCCACTGCTTGCCTTCGTCGATGTGATAGACCAGATCGATCTTGCCCGGCTGTTCAAGAAACACTGGCTCGGCCTTGATGTCGGCGAAGACGTAGCCCTGGCTGCCGTAGAGATTTTTGAGCCACTCCAGGTCATTGTTCATCTTGGCTTGTTCGAACTTTTCGCCGGCCGGCAGCGTCATGCCACCAGCCAACGACGTGTTGGCAAAGATGTGGTTGCCGACGTAGGCAACGTTTCGTACCTCGTACCGGGGACCTTCGTTGATCACGAACCGCAACGTGACCCAGTTGCCATTCTTGTTGTATTCGAGCTTTCGGCCGACTTTGGCCTGAAAGAAGCCGAACGCACGGTAGTAATTCGTCAGTCGTTCGACGTCGCCTTCGATCTGCTCGCGGTCGAGGTAGCCTTTGAATAGATACATCAGCGGCTTCTTCGACTCGATCTGCGTGCGCAGCCGGCCGTCGCTGACGAACTGGTTGCCTTCGAATTCGACCTTCCAGATTTTTTGGGAGGTCCCTTCGTCGATAATGAACACGACGCCTTTGTCGGTCGGCCGATTACCTTCCAACACCGTGACCTGAGTGTCGTTGAAGCCGTTGCGGCGATAGAGGGCAATAATCTTGCGGCGGGCGTCCTCGACGGCGTACGGGTCGATCGAGCCGCCCACCTTGAGCCCCGTCTCCTTGGCGAGCGCCTTGTCGCGGATGCCGCCCCGGCCCAGGAACTCGACGTCGTTGCCCAGGTATTCGATGTAGCGGATCGTCGGCCGCTCTACGACCTTGATCTTGACGATTCGACCTTTGTCGGTCTTTTCGATCTCGGGCTCGACCGCCACAAACCACGATCGGCTCGCCAACTTGCGGACGTCGCGCTGAATCAGGGCGGGGTCGTAAGGCCGGCCGACGCGGGTCTGCATTTCGTTGAGAATTTGCGACGTGGGGATGAGCTTGTTGCCCTCGACCCGAACCTCGACGACCGGCTCGTCGGTCGCCGCCAGCGAGAGGCCCACGATCTCCTTTTCCTTTTCCTTTTTGAACATCGCGCCCGGGTTGGGCATGCCGGGGCCGCCGCCATAGGCGTCCATGCTGTTCATGCCACCGGGTTGAGCGCAAGCATCGACGGCGATTACTGCCGCGATGGCAAGCGCGAGAGCAGCGACGAATCGTCGGCGATTGAGCGATACACGCATCGGGCGACAACGCGGGGGTCGAAGGTCGGTTTTGCGAGAGGAGGCGTGCGATATGTCGTTCGTGGCGAGCTCGCTCAACCGAGCGGGCATCTACGCCAAGTTGACGCGAATACCCCGCGCGAACGATCTGCGCCGTGTTTCCAAAAGCCGCGTAGAATTAGCGAAATCCAGCTAGAACGGCAAGGCGGGTTCTGCGCTTGCTGGAAAGAGCCGTTCCGGATCGCAAAATTGCGGCGAGTCGTTGATTGGACTTCGCGCCACATTGCGGAAGCAGGCACCAAAGCACTGCTATCAGTCCGTTGAAAAACGCCGTCGTGGCGTTTTTCAATCTCGCCAAGTGTCGAGCACAGTTCGACGCGGCTCGCAAAACGAGAGTTGTTTATACCTCCACTTTGCAGTCGCATCCCTGCGACGACGCAGCCCGTTGCCTTTTCTTAGGCCTGCTACCGCCCGATCGCTAGCAAGCGACAGCGGGTGAAAGTCGAGCGATAGCGAATCGGCGCGTGAGACGGACGCGCCTCCTCGTCCGCAGGCGGACCAACGGCACGATCCCCATGATTAACAGGCATGTCGAAGGTTCTGCCACCATCACGGGGCCCCCGACGAAACCGTATTCCGTCGTGGAACCTTCGTAGCCCGCGTCGACCAGTCCCACCGGTCGACTGCTGACGCCGGCAAACGCCGCATCTTCCCGGAAGGAATAGATCGCGTCGGTGGCGAATGAGAAGCCGCCGAGGGTTTCGCCCGGCAGCACGGAAAACTCGTCGTTCAACGTGTAAAACAGTAACCCAGAGAAATCCGGCTCCCAGGCGCCGGCGTTCGGATCGACCAGCTCGCCAGCTTCGGTGAGCGCCGGCGGCGATGGCGTGATTTCCGGCGTCAGTTTCGGATCCCACATCAAGTAATTCCAACCGTCCGGGGCGATGATGGATGAGAGGTCGAACGGCACGGCGATTTGCAGAAAGAACTGCATCGCTGCAAAGTCGTTGATGCTTGTGTTTTCAAACTCGTATTCGTTGCGGCGCTGCCCGGCCCCCATTCCCGACGCGATGTCAGGGGACAGGCCCGCCGGCGGCAGCGGAGTTCGCGTTTTGAAGTTGATGCTTCGGATTTTGAATCGCATCGATCGCGTCGAGCGCGATGAACTCGGCCGCGGTCCGGTTGAAAAGATTCGCATCCTGCTTCGGCAAACGCATCCGGCGAGATCCCACGGCGCCCATCGTTTGAATGGTGTAAGTGTCGATGTACGGAGTCTCGTCTTCCCCGTACGGCGGTTTCTGGTACGGTGGCTGGTCGGCCGGATGGTCTTTCCAGCCCATCGTGACAAACGTTTTTTCGACCATGACGTCGCGGCCAGCGGCAGTCATCGCGTGTCGCAAAGTCACGTCGCGGCCCATGCCGTCTTTGGCGGTTACCGGGAATCCTTGTGCGGTTCGCCAGGTGAAATCGCCCACTGCCGGGTAAAATGCATTCACCTGACCGTAATACTGCCACCATTCGTAGGTTGCGTTGGCCCCGTCGTACCTACGCACCGTCAGCGCGGGCCGACCGTTCGGAATGGCGAGATGAAAATTCTTGGACCTGAGATAGTTCAAGGTGCCCCTCTCCATACCCGCTAAGATCCGCGCCCCCTGCTTGTTCATCACATAGTCCTTGCCGAAGATCTGCTCGGCGACGCCCAAGACAAGGGCCTTGGCGTCATTTTTCCACGGGGTATTGGGTGTGTTGGCGTTCGTATGAGCGACGAGCCCACCAAAGCCATGCTGATCCAAGTACCAGAGCGCATCGGCAATGGCCGCGGCCGAACATATTCCTTTGTTGGGTTGGCCTTGGTCCTGGGCGAAATCCGGCATCAGGCCGACCATCGAACCATCGCCTTTGAATTGGTCATCCGCGAGCGCCGCAGCACTATCCAAAAACAAGAACGCGCAGAGTATCCCACCCGACTTCGTCATCCATCGCATGATTGTCCTCGTTGTCATTAGCAGCCAGTTCACCAGAAGAAATTCCAGTGGCAGCGAATTCGAGCAATCGCTCTCAGTGTAGCCGAATGTGAAATAGAACGCAAAAAATGTGCGTTCATCAGAGGAATCAAGACTGAGCAGATGTGGATTCGCAACTGGGCGAGCGAAGGCTTCACGGCGAATATCCGCCATGCAAAGACGGACTATTCGGCGCGGCGTTTCAGACTGTCCGAGTCGACCGCTAGAACGTCTCCGCTTCGAACGGCGCGAATTCGTCGTACGGCACGTGCTGGGAGTTCTCGAAGCGGGTGAAGTCGTGTAGCCAGGTGAGCTTCACGTCGCGGGTGGGGCCGTTCATCGGGCGAAGCGGCGAAGCTATTCCAGAGGATTCTGGCGTGACAATTTGCCAAGCTTGGCTTAGAATCTAAAGGGCGAGTTGTTGGAACAAGTCAATGAGCACTGATATCAGCGTAGATTTGCGCAGCTTTCATCGTTTTCTTGGCGAGAAGCTTGCCGCGGGGGAGATCGCAATTTCTCCCGAGGAAGCGCTCGACGAGTGGCGGCTTTCCAATCGTTCGGACCAAGATTTTCTGGACGATGTGGCTGCGGTCCGTGAAGCGCTCGACGACATGGCCAGCGGCGACGTTGGCAAGGAAATAGCCGAGTTTGATCTGGAATTTCGCCGGCGCCATGGTCTGCAAGTGAAGCGATGACGTGTGTAGTGCGCATACTGGGCGCGCTCAAGCAGACGTTGACCACATATATCTGTGGCTGAAACGGCGATCGCCAGTCGGTGCGATTGCCTGGTACACCGCGTTCCTCGAAGGGTTCGATTCGATCGGCGACAGTGCGACGGCATGCGCCCTGGCGCCGGAGGCAGTGCGCCTGGGCATTGAACTTCGGCAGGCGTTCTTCAAAACACGGCGCGGTCGTTCGTATCGACTTTTGTTTGTGATCGCAGGTGGCGAGGTGAAAATCCTGCGGGTTCGCGGTCCCGGCCAGCGGCCAGTCTCCCGACGCGATCTGCCGCACGACGAGAATTAGCAGCTGTCGGTAGCTGGTAATTCGTTTGGCCCGAAGATCTTCCATTTACCAAGACCCAGGTTCGTCGTTCGAGAACTCTGGATGTGGCATGTGCTGAGAGTTTTCGAATCGCGTGTAATCGTGCAGCCAGGTAAGTTTCACGTCGCCGGTCGGACCATTGCGGTTTTTCCGAATGAGTAGATCCGCTTCACCCTAATTGGTTCACGTTCTTCGTCAGTAGTCTTGTAGTATTCCTCGCGATGTACGAACATCACAACGTCGGCGTCTTGCTCAATCGCGCCTGACTCCCGCAAATGACTTAGCTGCGGCTTGTTGTCGCGCGTTGATTCGACCTGGCGATTGAGCTGGGCCAAGCAGAGGACAGGAATATCTAGTTCGCGCGCGAGTCCTTTCAGCCGACGCGAAATGCGAGCGACTTGTTCCTGACGCTGATCCTTTTGATTGTCCGCTTCGATCAATTGCAGATAGTCGATCACGATTAGCGCTAAGTTCTCGCGGCGTTTTAGGCGACGCGCGGTCGCGGCAATTTCTGTCATATTGCGCGTTGGAGAATCATCGATGAACAATGGAGCCGAATAAAGCACCGAGGCCGCCTTTACAATCTTCGTCTGTTCCTCGTTCGAAAGATGGCCATTGCGTAAATGCAATCCATTTACTCTGGCAATAGCGGAGAACAAACGATCGCCCAGCTCGATTGATGACATTTCCAGACTGACGACGAGCGTTGGCTGATTCGCTTCCAAAGCAACATGTTCGGCAATATTTAGCGCCATTGCCGTTTTTCCCATACTTGGTCGGGCAGCCAAGATCGTAAGCTCGGAGTTCCGCAGACCGCCATACGTGTCATCGAAATCGAGAAAACCGGTTTCAATTGTTCCGAGCAAATGCTCTTGATCTGCGCCGCGACACAATACGATTGACGCATTCGTTGACGACGTCTCTTATCGATTTTGAGGTGGCATCCCCTTTCGTATCGAGAATGCGGAAGACGCGTTCCTCGGCGCGGGAGAGCATTTCGCGGGCGTCGACCGTGGGGTCGCTCGCGTCCTGGATAATGTCGGTGCCGGCGTGGATCAGCGAGCGGAGCACGGCTTTGTCGCGGACAATGCGTGCGAAGTGTTCGGCGTGGGCGGCCGTGGCGACTTCCTGGCTCATTTCGAGCAGGTAGGCCGCGCCGCCCACCATGTCGTATTCGCCGGCGTCCTTGAGCGCCTGGACGAGCAACTGCGGATCGACCGGCCGGCCGTCTTCATGCATCCGCAAAATGTGGCGATAGATGCGGCCGTGGGCGTCGTCGTAAAAGTCGTCGGCCCGCAGGATCAGGGCGACTTCGTCGCACACTTCCGGCAACAAGAGCAAGCTGCCGAGAACGGCCCGCTCGGCTTCGACACTCCGCGGCGGCTGGCGATCCAACAGCTCGCCCAGCCCTTCACCCGGTTCTCGCCTTGCGCTCGGCGGAGTACGTTCGACCGTGGCCATGGCGTCGCTCCTTCGTATATGGCGCGTAGAATTGAATGGCCGGCAGCGCGTCGCCTGTCTTGTTCGTCTCCGACAAAACAGCAACGCGGCCAATGCGAGCGGTCGCCGTACGAGCTACTTTGCGTCGGATTGTACCGCCGGCACGACCCACACCTTGAGCTCGCCTTCAACTTCGCTCGACAGGCGAATCTTCACGGTGTAGAGGCCAAGCTCCTTGAGCGGACCCTCAAGCTTGATCTGGTCGGCGGAGAGCGAGACCTCGTTGTTCTTGAGGGCCGCGGCGATCTCCGTCGCGCCGACGCTGCCATACAGGTGGCCGTCTTCCGTGGCGTTGGCTTCGATCGTGATGCTCTGTTTGGCGATCTCGGCCGCCAGCTTCCGCAGCTCGGCCTGCCGCTGCAGCTCGATTTGTTGCAGCTTCACTTTGTGCTTCTCAACCATCCGCTTGTGGTGTTCGGAAGCGAACGTGGCGAGTCCATGTGGAATGAGATAGTTGTAGGCGTAGCCGGGCCGGACTTCGACGACCTCGCCCTGCTTGCCGAGACTCTCAACCGAATGGATCAGCAGCAGCTCGACGCCGCCGTGCTCCCCCTTCGGCAAGGGACGATAGGGAAAGTTGCGCTGACGCTTGAGTTTCTTGATTTTGGTCGACATGTCAGGCCTTGGAAATGATGATTGATGATGTTTGATTGATGATCAGAGATCATCGATCATCAATCACCGATCTGAGTTCTTCTAGAATGGGATGTCTTCGCTCGGTGGGGGAGCGCCGACGTTGGAATACTGTTCGTTGTCGTCGTAGGAGCCACCCGCGTCCTCCCCGCCACTACCGGCTCGGCCACGTCCGCGAGCACCGCCACCGCCTTCCCCGCGGCTGCCAAGCATTTGCAGCTTGTCGCCGACGACTTTGAGCTTCGAATGCTTCTGGCCGTCCTTCTCCCAGCGGTCGAGCTTCAACCGGCCTTCGATCAGCACCGGCGAGCCCTTGCTGAGATATTCGTTGGCGATCTCCGCGGTGCGCCCCCAGAGCGTGACGTCGACGAAAGTGGCTTCGTCGACCCATTGATCACCGCGCTTAATGCGGTCGTTCACCGCCAGGCCGATGTCCGACACCGCCGTGCCGCTGGGGATGTAGCGAAGCTCGGGGTCGCGGGTTAAATTCCCGACCAAAATGACTCGGTTGTAGCTAGCCATGACTGGTTTCCTTGGTTCGCACCGATCTCGATCACTGCCCGTTATCTGAACGGGTGTCCCCTATGCCGTTCAGAATAATCCTCTGTCCCGCCGGGAGCAAGCAAATTACGGACAATCTCAGGATTCGTCGTCGCTGTCGTCGTCGCTTTCCGCCGCGGCTCGGCCAACCGGCGCTCCGGCAGCCGCTGCGACGGGCTGGGCCGGTCCCGCCTGGGCGTGTTCCAGCACGGCCTCGACCAGGTGCGGATGAATCTTTAGCACCAGCTGCCGCAGGACGCCGTCGTGAATTTCACAGGCCCGGTTGAGCGGCGTAATCGCTGTAGTCGGCGAGCGGAAATACATCAGCCAGTACGTGCCTTTGCGCTGGCCGTTGATCGGATACGCCAGGCGGCGCTCTTCCCAAAGTCGGCTCACCAGCACTTCGCCGCCGTTGGCCTTGATCATCTCCTCAACTTCGGCGGGCAGCGCCGCTCGCTCCCGAGCAAAGCGGCTCGAGTCGAAGATGAACATCGCTTCGTAAACGTGTGTGTTCGTCGCCAAAATCAAGCTCCTCGTAGCTGTTAGCTGTTAGCCAGGATCACAATCGGACTGACGAACAGCTAAGAGCTAAATTAGTTATACCGATTCATTGCCGCGGCGATGCCTTCGGTGACCCAGCATTCCGCCCCATCGGCCGCCCGAACGACAATCTCGGCGACCGAATCCCGCTCCGCCTTGGCAAATTTTCCCAACACAAAGTCGACGGCGTCCCAGTTCTCCGGGACCGGGCCAATTCCCAATCGCAGTCGCGAAAATTCCTCCGTGCCCAGTCGCCGAATCACGTCGGCCAGGCCGTTCTGCCCACCTGCCGAGCCGTCGCGGCGGAACCGCAACTTCCCGAGCGGCAGGTTGAAATCGTCGCACACGACCAGCAAATCCACCAACTCTAACTTGTAAAACTCCAGCGCCGGGCCGACACTTTCGCCGCTGCGGTTCATGAACGTGTGCGGCCACAACAGCAGCACCCGCTCGCCCGCAATCGACGCCTCCATCAACTGACCGCTGAACTTGTCCTTGGCCCGCCCGTCGCCGAATCGCTCGGCGAGGCGGTCGAGCACTTCGAATCCAACATTGTGCCGCGTCTGGTCGTATTTGCGTCCCCGGTTGCCCAAGCCCACGATCAGCTTCATCAGTAGCAAGGAACATAGAGCAGGGAGCACGGAGTCGAGCGTTGTTACTCCCTGCTCCTCGCTCCCTGCTCCGAGCTTCGCTATTCCTTCTCCTCGGCCTCGCCTTCTTCGCCCTCTTCCTTCTCCTTGCCCTTGGTGATGACTTCCGGTTCCGCACCCGCGCCCTCTTCGGCGGCCGTTTCTTCCTCTTCGACTACCGGCATCAGGCAGTGGACAACGACCTCGTCCGGGTCGGCATTGACCGTGGCGCCGGCCGGCAGGTCGCTGATGTCTTTGATGTACAACTCGCCGCCGATTTGCAGTGAGCCAATTCTGATGTGCAGTTTTTCCGGCACCACGTCGAGCGGCACCTCGATCTCGACCGAATGGATCAAGTGCTCGATGATGCCGCCGTCGTTGACACCCGGGGCCTCGCCCTTGAGCTCGATCGGTACTTCGACCGTGACCGTATCACCGGCCTTCACGCGCAACAGGTCGACATGGAGCACCTGGTGGAAGAACGTGTCCCACTGGACGTCTTGCAGCAGCGCCTTGCCGGAGGCCGCCCCCTCGAGGTCGACCACCTTCGCGCCGTGGCGGACCGCGGCTTCGAGTTGATCGGCGCCGAGCGTGAGGCTGACCGCCTCTTCGCCGTGTCCGTAGAGCACTGCCGGCAGTTTGCCGTCGCGGTGCAACCGCCGATTATTTACGCTTGCCGAACAGCGTGCGGGGCTCGACTTTCAGTAGATTGGCCATGTCAGCTTGATTCGTCCGTTGTCCATATGCCCATGCGAGCCGGCCGAGGAGCTCGCCCGCCGGCGGATCGGAGCTGTCGAAGGGGAATCCACTATTGTGCCGTTCCTAGGGCCCGTCTTCAAGCCCAACAACCAACAATGCGGCGAGGCACAGAAAGGCCAAATCCGGCCGAAATAGGCCGAAATCGTGTGGTATCCTTGCTGAGGTACCCAGGCGAGTCGGTCGCACGGGTTGCGCAAATCGCCCAGCTTGGTTGACCCGATGACGGAGGAATGTGCGATGATTCGAGTCGGATTAGTAGCCGCGGTACTCTTAGCTGGACAATCGCTGGCGGTGGCCGCTGAGTTCAAGGTCGGCGATCGCGTGTTTTGGAAAGAGGATACCCGGGCCAGCGACGGCGCACGCGAAATCAGCATCGAAGGCTTTGCTTACCCGTCGACGGTGCTCGATATCCAAAATGGTTTCTTGTATCTCGGGCCCGGCTGGATCAAGCAGGATGATGCGCTGTCGGCCGACGAGGCGATCGATTATTTTTCACAGCGGATCAAGCAGAATCCGGAAATGCCGGCCTTGTGGAACAATCGCGGCCGAGTGTGGGAGGAGAAGAAAGAATTCGACAAAGCGATTGCCGACTACAACGAGGCAGCCAAGCTAGCCCCCAACGACGCCGCGACGCACAACAACCTCGGCTCGGCCTACCACGCTCAAGGCAAGCTTGCCGAGGCGATCGAACATTTCAATGCTGCGATCGAAGCGGCCCCGGCAAACGCGACGCTCTATTACAACCGGGGACGGGTCAATCAAGATGCGGGCAACTACGCTGCCGCCGCTCAAGACTTCGCCCAAGCGATCAAAGTCGACCCGAATTATCTGCCGGCCTACAACAACGCGGCCTGGCTGGCGGCGACCTGCCCGGACGAAAAATATCGCAATGGCAAACTGGCGCTGGCGTATGCCGAGAAGGCGGCCGAGATGACCCAGGGAAAGGTGTGGGAGATGCTCGACACGTTGGCCGCCGCCCAAGCCGAAAGCGGCGACTATGCCGCCGCGGTGAAAACCTCCCAGCAGGCACTCACCCTCGGCAGAGACGCCGCGATCCACGCGGGCGTCCGCGATCGGATGACGCTCTACCAGCAGGGCAAGCCGTACCGGATGCCAGCCGAATGACGACTGCGGCAAATGGCCGCTGCAACAAATAGACTGGCCAATATCAGCAGATCGCCGCTCGGTTCTGGGACGTTTTGCGTGTGCAGGCTGACGATCGAGCCCCCGCCTGCAGACTGGCCGAAGTGGGACTTCCAAACGGAGTAGTCGCTGGCGTCGACAAAACCGGGCGTTTCATCGTTCGGCAAGTTGGTGCTCGTATTGAGATGGTCGCGCCACACGGTGTAGTCCGCCGCGTCGACTACCGAGTCGCCGTTGTAGTCGCCCAGTATACCCGAGGGCGAATAGAGCAGTAGCGCCGCCGAATTGGCGAAGCGGGCAAGAAATACCAACTGGCCGGCATCGTTGAACGGCGTGATCTGTGGATCGGAATAGTCGCTGTCGACGAGGCTTAAGCTTTCGACGATGCGAGCGTCGCCCGGTGCTACTTCCAGCGGCTGGCCAATCCGTGCGATCTCCAGCAACTCGCCCGAGCCGTTGTCGATCCAAATGCCAGTTTGGGCCGCGTCGCCGCTGACGCCCGCCATGAAGGCTACGTCTCCCGCGCCGTTGATGTAGTGTTGGGTGAAATTCTCGAAGTGCAAATCACCGGTCGCACTGGGAACCTGGTCTCCCTCCTTCGCGATCAGTCGTACAACACCGTCGTCGACGGCGAACAGCGCATCCTGCGTCTGATTGTTGGCGAGGAACACCGGGCTGAGAAACACGGCCTTCCCCTCGCCGCCCAAGTCGTAGTTCAAGATCACGCCGTAATCGTCGCCCGCATTGAACCCCGGCGGCGTCGATTTGGGATCGAACAGTCGCGACAGCCCTCCGCCGGCCTGCAAGTAAAGTGTGTCCCAGACAATTCCCGCGCCCGGCTCTTCGACGCCGGCTGTAAAGGCGACCTCGTCCGCTTCGTTGATCTGCGGCGGATTTGAGAGATAAAGCACGCGTGGCCGGCCACAAAGCCCGGCGCGTCCATGTCTTGATACGCGACAACCTGCAAATTGTCGGGAATACCGGCCCAGACTGCATCAACCGAGTTCAGTTCATTTGCGGCAGTTCCCATGAAAGCAAGGCGATTTGCATGATTGATCGAAACATGGTGGGAACGGCCGATGCCACGTTATAAATGCGTCCAGCAAACCCCACAGCCGGCTGCCCATCGAGCCACAACAGCTGCAGATTACCCTGCGTTCCGGCCCAGATGCCCGTGCGTGAGTCGTCGAGGACCGCACGGAACGCGACGTAGCCGTCGCCCCCCAAATCGTACTCTTCGGCCAAATGATCGATGCGCGCCGTCCCGGAACCGGCGATCAGATCGCCGTCGGCGCCATCAACCGCACGTCGCCCGGCGTCCGCCCAGAGGCCAGAACCATTGCTCAAGTTGACGCCGGGACCAGTAAGGTCCGCCAGAAACGCAACCTGACCGAAATCGTTCCAGCGGATGTCATCAAACTTGTCGATCGACTCGAAATTCACTCCGGTCGCGGTGCCAGGGGCATGATCTCCCTCGCGGACAATGAAGTGGGCCGCCTCCGGCCGTGCGACGGCAATTGCGTCGTCGCCGTTTGATCCCAGACCATAGAACGCCACCCGGCCATTGCTGTTCAGCAGACCGGCGAAAATGGCCCCGACGTCGCCATTCGGCCCAGTAACCGAATCCTCAAATGCGATGGCCTCGATCTTGGCGTGTGCGGCTTCGGACAGGGGCCAGCACAGGCTGATGATCGACGCAAGTCGAGCAAGTTTCCAGGCCCAGCAGGAACTCATCTGTCACCAGCAAGACAACGTGGAGAAGTAGAATCAAACTGAGTAAGACGATTCGAGGTTCTGCTGCAGCGTGGATTATAGCCCGGTTGGGGGAAACCCGCCAATTATTTTGGCCTCCCGAATTGCGAAAAAGAGGACCAGAACTGGCTCTAGCGAAACAAGCGGCTGACCGACTCATTGCGGTGGATCCGCTTGATGGCTTCGCCCAAGAGTGGCGCCACGGTGAGAATCTGCGTCTGCGGCAGGATTTGGTCCGGCCGCAACGGGATCGAGTCGGTGCAAACCAGGCTGGCGAGATTCGCGGCGCGCAGTCGGTCCATCGCGGGGCCGACCAGCAGTGCGTGCGTCGCGGCAACGTGAATCTCCTTCACGCCATGTTCGTGGAGCACCTTGGCCGCCCCTGTGATCGAGCCGGCCGTGCTGATCATGTCGTCGAACATGAGCGCCACTTTGCCCTTCACCTCACCGCCCAGGATGTGGGCTTGCACAGTGGTGTGGGCACTGGTGCGGCGTTTGTCAATGATTGCCAGCGTGCCGCCGATCCGCTTGGAGTGCCCTAGAGCCCGCTTGATGCTGCCTTCGTCCGGGCTGACGATCACTACGTTCGGCAGGTCGATACCCGAGTTGAGAAAATGCTCGTTGAGCACCGGGGAGGCATACAAGTGGTCGACCGGCACGTCGAAGAAGCCTTGGATTTGGGCCGCGTGCAAGTCCATGGTGAGCACGCGGTTGGCGCCGGCCCGAGTGATGAGGTTCGCCACGAGTTTGGCCGTGATCGGCACCCGTCCTTCGTCCTTGCGGTCTTGCCGGGCGTAACCGAAGTAAGGAATCACCGCCGTAATTCGCTCGGCCTCGCCCGGAGGCAGCTGTCGATCATCACCAGCAGCTGCATGATGTTTTCGTTGACTGGCGGGCAGGTGGGCTGGATCAAGAACACGTCGCGCCCCCGGACGTCCTCGTTGATCTTGCAGGAGATTTCGCCGTCGGGAAACGTGCCAAGGGCGACGTCGCCTAGCGGCACGCCGAGATATTCGGCGATTCGACCGGCCAGGGCCGGGTTGGCGGTGCCGCTGAAAAGCTTCAGGTCGTTCATGGGGAAGGATGCAGGATTCTGGATGCCGGACGCAGGATCGACAGGAAGCTATGGCCTCGATTTTTTCATTTCGGCTTCGACCGCGGCGAGTTCCGCGGGCGTATTGATGCTCAACGCTTCGCACGGCTGAAGCACGTTCACCGCGACCACCTTTCGGCCAGCCGCTTTCAGGACACCGGGACAGTCCGTCAGGTAATATTCGCGTTGCGCATTGTCGGCCGTCAACCGCTCCAGCGCCCAAAGCAAGTCTGCGGGCTGGAAAACATAGGTGCTCATGTTGACCTCGGTGACGGCCCGCTGGGAGGGTGTGGCATCCTTTTCCTCGACAATGGCGAGAAAATCGCCGGCCGAATCGCGGACGACGCGGCCCAGCCCTGATGGGTCGGACTTTGTGGCCGTGCCCAAGAGGCAAGCGGGCCGCTCGGCCGCGAACTCGCCGAGCACTGCCC
The DNA here is from genome assembly GCA_963808175.1 of uncultured Planctomycetota bacterium. Classification (GTDB taxonomy): domain Bacteria; phylum Planctomycetota; class Planctomycetia; order Pirellulales; family Lacipirellulaceae; genus DASYDU01. The sequence continues at coordinate 298,582 of CAWEEU010000004.1, forward strand.
GCAGCGACGAAACTTGCACCATCGGCGAGTCGCCGGCCAGGATCAGCACGGGACCGTCGTGCTCGGCGAGCGCCTCGCGGCACATCATCACGGCATGACCGGTACCCAGTTGCTCCGTTTGTTCGGCAAACGTGATCCCCGGCTCACCCGCCAGTTCCCGCCGGACCATCTCCGCCCGGTGGCCCACCGCGACCACCATCCGCTCGATGCCCGCTTCACGCACGGCATCGACCACATAGCGGACCATCGGTCGGCCACAAACGGGCAGCAGCACCTTCGGCAAGTCGGAGACCATCCGCTTGCCTTTGCCGGCGGCCAGGATGATCGCAATCGGAGCCGTAGCCATGTCCACCTTTGAGGATCGCCAGTGGGAAAAAGCCGACGCCGCAGCGTCGCACTCCATCTTCGCAAGAATCGTGGCGTTTCACTAGGGGCGGCCGAGCCGTGCGGTACTGTCCTAATTGGGTGTTGCTGGCGGGAAGCCTGGTTCGCGGATCGCGAAAACGGCCCGCTGGCGGGCGGGCCGAAAACGTCCATGCGGAGTGGAGTTTCTGGTTGTCGTGTGCAGGGATATAATCCTAGCTCTGATGTCGTGTTATTTGCACGGCTTTGCTGGCCGGGGCGGGGACCGACGGTGACGCTTCACCGGCACGGTCTTCGGCCCTGGCTTTGCTGGCGGCGTTGGCTTACAAGCCATGATACGCTCTCCTTGCAAAGGGGTTCCATCCAGTCGCCCTCCGTGGACCCTGCCTAGCTGGATAAACAGGCAGGCGGAACGATCAAACGCCTCGCGGCGAATGCGTTCTCAGGGGTGCATTGGCGTGCGCCAGAGCGGCAGAGACTGATTGCGAGTCAAGTCCTGCGACCACGTCGCTTTTGCCAACTCTTTGAATAGTAGCAGCCAGTCGACATGCGTCCAGATGGCGCGGCCAAAAAATCGCCCCCGGCGTCCAAAGAGGACGGCCGGGGGCTAGACTTGACTCGCATTTACATAGTACCGTTTTTCCGGCAATTGGCAAGCGCGAACCGCTCAGCGCGTTCGCTGTCGTTGACCACGGCTGCGGTGGCATCAACCACTGACAGCCAGGATTGCGGCCCGCGTCCCGGACGGCGCACTCGCCTTATAAGCGAACGGAGGGGCCGGCAATGCCGGATGGGTTCAACTCCCCCGCTTTCCGCTCTTGGTGAGGCTGACAGGCCAGCGGGCCAGGGCTAAGTCTGCCATCGCCTCCTGACGAGCAAGAATCGACTCTTTGGTCCACTTAGCACCGCGTCTCGCCGTACGCTTTAGGACATCATTTGTCAGTATTAGGTTCTTTGATTTCTGGAGTACCGGCGCTTATCCTCAAACGGCTTGTCGCCGATTGCACCGTTATCTTTCGTGTCCAGAAGCACCATATTGCCGAGCCGATTTCTATAGGCGCGGCGCCATCGTCTGAGAAATGCTCCCAACCTTTTGCCGCGTTCAAATTTTTGGGGAGCAGATGTTCCAATGAAAGTATTTCCGTATCTTCCACTGGCTGTGTCATGGCGTCGGGTTTGCCTCCCCTTGCTTGGCATTCAAGTTCGCGAAGTATAAACCTCGATTGCTTTGGAGTTGTTATAACTTTCGTAGCAAATGCAGCGCGAAATTTAACATCGTTAGGAACGACGTGTTTCAACGCTGCCACCATTTCATCGGTCTTGGCAATCTTCTTAGATCCGATCGCAGCAGCGGCCTGGCCTAGTGGCTGCTCAACAGATGCACTTCGGCTACCACCCGCAATGAAGAACCGCATTGTCCACGAGGCCGCGACACGGAATGCCTTGTATGCTTCCGGTGGGTCAAAGCGCGACGCGATCGCCAACAATAGGGGGCGAAGAAACACCATGTTCAGTTCTTGCATGTTCCTAATGCACACCCGAATTCGCTTGTCGTAATCTCCCCATTTCGCATGACTTGGGGTGACAATCGCGCCGTAGTCTCCAGCGTATGTAGCAAGTGCCTCCAGGAAATTCAAGGAGGCACGGTGTCCATTAATCCTCTCCTCCATTAAATCGAAGATATCGTCGGCTTTTGTCGGGCCATAAAAGACAATACTTACGTGGTGAAGATACGTGAGTAACGGGTCGCGGCTGCACTTACTGATTACACCTTCGATGGTGCTGCGCATAGTTGACCACTTGACCTGGGCCTCTTCAACTTGGGCGTCAGCCTGCTCGAACAGGTGGTTCTTAATCATATCGCCCTGAGTGGTCCGTTGTGCACGGTCATTCAGGGTTTTGAACATCTGGAACGCTGCGCCTTGGGTTGGGTGGTATCAAATTTACCAGCACCGCCTTTGTGTCGATAAACTCAATCCATGCGTTCAGATTGTCTACCTTCCGATTGAGTGAATCAGCGGTTGCGAGAATTAGCGCTACGCGATTTGCCGCGATTTTAGCGGCCGCGTTGATACATCTATGGGAATGGAATTTGTGGCTTATGTCTCCACGATCGGCTGGGCGCCGTAGAACTCGATTGTCCATGTAATTTCGGTCGTCGGTGTTCATGCTCAGTCGAGGCACATACTCCCCAATGTTTCGGTCATACATAAAGAGAAAATCTCTTTCAACGGAGTCGGCCTCGCCTTCCTTGCCAAGCTCCAAGAACGCATCTCGAACCGCTGCGAGGAAGATCATTGTGGTGGCAAGACGCTGTTGCCCATCTATAACGCGGGGCGGCCTGCCAGGCGTCATCACAATAGTGCCCATAAAATAAGAGGCTTGCCGTTTCGTCATTGCACTTGCAAAATCATCGAACAGCTTGCGTACTCGCTCATCCTTCCAGGAATACTCTCGCTGATGATTCGGAACGCTCAGTGGGCCATGACGAAGCGAGCCGCCCAACGTCATGCGCTCAACTTGAATTGGTTGTTCTGCTTCGGACATCGCTGCCACCCCGGCTAGGTCTTCAGGAATGCCGGCGATTCCCCGACGTTGTCAAGTTCGCGTAAGGCAGATGATCGCAATCTTTCGCGTATCCAGGCCGACAGCGGCAATCCGGCAACCTCCGAAGCCCGATCAAAGGCCGCCTTCTCGTCATCGGAAACCCGGATATTCAATGGAACTACCTTGAGCCCTCGCGAACGGGCGGTGGCCTGCTTTTGTCGTGTCTTCTTAGCCATACGCCTAAATGTAACGCATGTCGCTGGACAAGCAATAGCAAATCCACTTGACTGTAATGCAAGTTGCGTTACAATTGAGGTAGTGGAAAAACCCCGGTCGGCGCTGAAACACCAGCCGGGGCCAACCAGAACCGGCTTACGCCAGATTCCAGCCTAGACACCTGAATCATAGCGTAAGCCCTGACTTAAGGGAAATCGCTGTGATACTCGCAACTTGTCAGCACTCGCCGAAAAAGCACGGCCGCGATCGGAACGGTAACCAACGCTTCCGCTGCCGCATTTGCGGTGAAACTTGGACCGAAGCCCCTCCGAAGTTGTTGGGCGATATGCGGATCGACGAAACGACGGGCCGCCTAGCGCTCCGGCTGCTGGCGGAAGGCAACAGCATCCGGGCCACCGAACGCATCACCGGACTGCACCGCGACACGATTTGCCGGCTGCTGGTTTTCTTCGGCCAAGAGTGTCGCCGGTTCCTGGATCGCCGGATGCGTGGCCTCACGCTCAAGCACTTGGAATTTGACGAGCAGCATACTTTCGTGGCCAAGAAAGCCGCTCGCATCCACGTAGACGAGCGCCGCGAGCGGCACGACGAAGGCGACATGTTTATCTGGACCTGCATCGACAAAGACACCAAATTGATGCCGTCGTTCCTGATTGGTAAGCGCACGGGCGACAACGCCCGCCGCTTCCTGCGTGACGTATCGTTCCGCCTCAAAATGCCACGCCCGCAAGATTAGCTGAACACGGAATTTGAAAAGGTGGTCCAGATTTCGACCGATGGCTTCGCTGGCTACCCCGAGGCCGTCGACTTGGCGTTCGGCCCATATTGCAAATTCGGAACGATCATCAAGGATTACAGAAACGCGGATCGCAAGTCGGGCGACTACAGCCCAGCCAAGATAGTCGGCACGACCCGCCGGCCACGTTTCGGCATGCGTGAGGACGAAGCCCGGTCGATAGTCACCTCGCACGTTGAGCGGGCCAACGGAACCCAACGGCTCATGCTCAAGCGGCTGAATCGGCTCACCTACTGTTTCAGCAAGAAACTGGCGAATCTAGAGGCCGCTTTCGCCCTGTTCGCAGCCTATTACAATTACTGCTGGCAGACTCGGCGGCCGGGCAAGAGCGGCAAGAAACGGCCGACCGCCGCGATGATGGCCGGAATCGCCGGTCACGTCTGGAGTTTTGACGAGCTTTTCGAGGCCGTCCTGAAACCGGCAACACAATCGTAGGACACTACCAGCCGTGCCCCGCGCGTTGACCCTCGGCGTCGGCACGTTCTACAATGCGAGATTCGGCCGAAATCCACCCTGTTCGCCCAGATGGCGAACCTACCCTCAGCCGGCCGCGTCCTCCCGATTTCCTCGCGCGATTCGAGCCGCCTGTGGTCCAAGAAGCAATTGAAAAGGCTGACCTGTTGATCGAGGCGATGGGCTGGATCCGCCGCTTCCGCGACAAGATCACCGTGATCAAGCTCGGCGGCAGCGTGATGGAAGACCCCGACGCACTGACCCACCTCTTGGTCGACGTCGTGTTCATGGAGACGGTCGGCATGCGGCCGATCGTGGTCCACGGCGGCGGCGCGGCGATTTCGCGGGCGATGAACGAGGCCAAGATCGAACCTCGCTTCATCCAGGGGCGTCGTTACACCGACGACGCCACGCTGGCAATCGTCGAGCGCGTGCTGGCCGGTGAGATCAACGAGGCGCTCGCGGCGCGGATCGAAGAGCTGGGCGGTCGGGCCATGCCGCTCAACTTTGTCGGCGCGGAGAACAATAACGTGCTGTTCGGCGAACGGCTAACGCTCCAGGGCGAACTCGACGAGCCGATCGACCTCGGCCACGTCGGCCGCGTGACGAACGTCGACCGCGACACGATCGAAAACCTCTGCTACGCCGGCATCGTGCCGGTGATACCGTCGATGTGTGAAACCGAGCGAGGCGGCCAACGGCTCAACGTGAACGCCGACACGGCGGCGACCGCCGTGGCCCAGGCACTGGGGGCAGAGAAACTCGTGTTCCTCAGCGACGTGAACGGCGTCCGCCGGAAGAAAGAAGACCCCGATTCGCTGATCCACTCGCTCAACGACTCCGACGCCCGCCGGCTGATCGCCAGCGGATCGATCGAATCGGGCATGATCCCCAAGGTCGAAGCTTGCCTCGAGACGCTCGCCAAAGGCGTCCGCAAGATCCACATCATCGACGGCCGCATCCGCCACTCGCTGCTATTGGAAGTTTATACGAACGAAGGCATTGGCACGGAGATTGTCGCGTGAGGCACCCGATTTCAGCGTAAAATGGAAGCAGATTTTCGCTCGGCTGGCCAACGGCAGGAGAATTCGAATGCGAACAATAGATGCCAAGATTTTGGACCCAACGCACCTGGAGTTGAGCCAGCCCCTCGATGCAGTTCCGGGCGAAGTCATCAAGATCGCATTGGCGTCGAGTGGTGAAGACGAAATGGCGATGTGGCGGCAAGCCTCCCTGCAACATTTGCTTGATGCCTACGCTGATGAGGATGCCATCTACGATGAACTATGAGTTTGGCGACATCGTGCTTGTCCAGTTTCCGCAATCGGGAACGTCCGCACGAAAGCAGCGTCCCGGAACTGTCGTATTGGACATCGGCGATGCCGACATCGTAATCGCCCCAGTGACATCCCAGGCGCGACATCAATTAGGCGATTTACCAATAGCGAATTTGCATGGTACAGGACTGGTTCGACCATCTTGGGTAAGACTTGCGAAGGTTGCCACGCTTTTGAAGACGGACGTCAAGCGGAAATTGGGGCGAGCTTCGACGTCAGATCAACAGCAGATCGTCGCAGCTTGGTCTCGCCTGTTCGACGATTTTTTCATTCGCAATCAGCCTTGACCACCTGCCCGGAAGGAATCACTGATGACCGCGATTCATTCACCCAGCTCGAGAATGTCGCCGCAAACCGCCGAGCTGTTCGAAAAGTACGTGGTGCCGAACTACAAGCGGTTCCCGGTCTCACTGGTTCGCGGCGAAGGCTCGCATGTCTGGGACGACCAGGGACGGCGGTACCTCGATTTCTTCCCCGGCTGGGGCTGTAACCTGTTGGGCCACTGTCCCCCGCGCGTCGTCGAAGCCGTTCAGCAGCAAGTCGCCCAGCTGATCCACGTGCCAAACACCTGGCACACCGAAGCGCAAGGCCGCTGGGCCCAGATGCTCTCCGAGCGGAGCTTCGGCGGCAAGGCGTTCTTCTGCAATTCCGGGGCCGAGGCAAACGAAGCCGCAATCAAGCTCGCCCGCCTCCACTCGCCGAAGAACCGCTACAAGATCATCACTTTCCAAGGTGGCTTCCACGGCCGGACGTACGGCGCTACCAGTGCCACCGCCCAACCCAAGTATCATGAGGGCATCGGCCCGCTGTTGGCCGGCTTTCGCTACGCGCCCTACGGCGATCTGGGCGCGGTCGTCGCCCTGATCGACGACGAAACGGCCGCCATTCTCGTCGAGCCGATCCAGGGCGAGGGAGGCATCCGCATTCCGCCTGAGGGTTTCCTCGCCGACTTGCGCAAGCTGGCCGACGAGCATGATCTGCTCTTGATCTTCGACGAGGTGCAAACCGGTTGCGGCCGGACGGGCCAGTGGTTCGCGTACCAGCATTTCGGCGTCACGCCCGACGTCATGACGCTCGCCAAGAGCCTCTGCGGCGGCATCGCGGGCGCGGCCCTATTGACCACCGCGGAAATCGCGCCGAGCCTCCGGCCTGGCATGCACGCCGCCACCTTCGGCGGCAACCCGATCGCCGCTCGAGCCGGCATCGCCACGCTCCAAACCATCGAGGAGGACAATCTTCTCGCCCGCGGCCGAGAGCTCGGTGAATGCTTCCGCCGACAGCTCGGCCCGCTCGTCGACGAACTGGCAATCGTCGAAGAATTGCGCGTGGTGGGCGTGATGATCGGCCTGGAACTGGCCGTCGACGCCGCTCCGGTGGTCGAACGCTGCCTCGAACGCGGACTGCTGGTCAACGCCACCCAAGGCACCGTCATCCGCTTGCTGCCGGCGCTCACACTTACGGACGAGGAGCTCGAAGAAGGCTGCGGCATCCTCGCCGACGTGCTACGCAACTATTCGCCACCCGAACTTGGTCAGTAATTCATGCGCCATCTAGTCACGCTTTGCGACGTCACTTCAGCCGAAGTTGCCCGGATCTTCGCCCTCACCGAGGATCTCCAGACCAAGTACACCCAAGGACTGCGCGAGCCACTGCTGCCCGGCAGAACGCTGGCACTGCTGTTCGAAAAGCAGTCCCTGCGGACTCGCGTCAGCTTCGAGGCCGGCATCACGCACCTGGGCGGCAACTGCATCATGCTTGGCGACGACGTCGGCTTCGGCAAACGCGAGAGCATTGCCGACTTCACGCGGGTACTGAGCGAAATGGTCGACGTGATCGTCGTCCGCTCGAAGCGCCACGCGACGGTCGAAGAGGTCGCCCGCTACGCCAATTGCTCCGTCATCAATGGCCTGACCGACGAATCGCATCCTTGCCAGGCTCTGGCCGACCTCTACACCATGCGCGAGCATTTCGGGAGACTCAGCGGACTGAAGCTAGCATGGGTAGGCGATGGCAACAACGTCGCTCGCAGCCTGGTCCGCGGCTGTGGCCACACGGGCGTCAGCCTGGCCGTCGCCACGCCGCCGGGGTATGAGCTTGAGACTGGCTTCGTCGCCGAAGCTCGAAAGCTGTTCCCCATGCTGGACCTCGTAATCACTCACGATCCCCTGGAAGCCGTGCAGGGTGCGTCGGCTATCTATACCGACGTCTGGGCCAGCATGGGCCAGGAAGCGGAGCGAACCAAGCGGCTTGCCGATTTCGCGGCGTTCCAGGTCAATGGAGCGCTGATGCGCTCGGCCCCGTCCGACGCGGTGTTCATGCACTGTCTGCCGGCCCGTCGCGGCGAAGAAGTCACCGACGAAGTGATCGACGGACCGCAAAGCGTCGTCGTCTCCCAAGCCGCCAATCGGATGCACGTGCAGAAGGGCATCCTGGTTTGGCTCTTGGGGGCACAAGGCTAAGCGATACTGCGAGCAGGCTGCGCCGCAAGCGACACCAACTCACGTCAAAAGCCGGCCCCAGCACCGGCTCCAGCGCCAGTCCCGGTGCCGTTGTTGGTTTGTTGAGCGCGTCCGGCGAAGGTAAAGGTTTGCACGTCGCCAATCGTGGAAAACGTCGGCGAGGTCGAGATCCGCACGTAGCGACGGTCCGCTGAAATCACGCCAATCGCAGCCATCTGGGCGCCTTCGGGCAACACCTGGATGATCGGCTGGTATCCAACCGCACCTCCGAACCGCAATGCCCCCAGCGCGTTGCGGCGCCGCAGCAATTCATTCTGTGCCCCGAGGATCGATGGATCGGAAGAGCTGTCGATTTGTTGGGCCAACACGGCCTGGCTCACCTGCTGCTGCCGCTCGACCGCGCCAGCCAATTGCGCCGACTCGAGCGGTTCGCTGCGGCGACCCTTGTCCAGATCGAACACGACCATGGCGTCTTTGTCGGTGAGCTCCAGTTGCCGGCGTTCGTGCTCGGCCTGGTCGCTGCCGAGATGGCGGTAAACGTCAACCGTCACCTTGCCGGCCGCGACTTCGCCCCACACCCGATGAATGCGCACACGATACTTGCCGGCGAACCCCTGCGGGCAGACATACTTTTCCTTCAAAACCGGCGAGGAACTGTCGGCGTCTGACGCGTAGGCATCGCCCAGGCTGACTCCGCCGGCCACCGTGCGTGGATCGCTCAGCGAGCAGACCGTGCCGCTCGGTTCTTCGACCTCGAAATCGACGTCAGCGTCGCCGGTCCAGGAAACCTGCACGACGCAATCGCGCTGGGTCGCTGCCGCCAGCCGATCGCGATAATCTGCCAGTTCCGTGCCGCGGCCCTCTTTTTCGAGCCTGGCCTCCGTGGCGTGGGCCAGTGGTCGTGGCCGTTTTTTCGATGGCCGCTTCGTTCTGCGGCCAGGCCTGACTCAACACACCGACGGTTGCCCACTCGATTCCAGAGAGATCGTCGCTCCGCTGGGCGGAACGTAGACCCAAGGCGTAGGCCTCGCGCCGCAGCGGTTGGATTTTCACGACCTGCCGGCAAACTTGCAGGGCCCGGTGGTCGAATCCCGAGTGCGACAGGTAGCTGGCGATGTACATCAATTCGTCGGGAGTCGTGGCAAAGTCGACCGCCGACATCACTACACGTTCGATCTCGGCCTTCGAGCGGCCGTCGAGTTCCATGGCAATGCCCAGCGACTCGTACATCCAGGACTGGGGCTGGCCGTGTCGCAGCGCCGCTTCGATCATCGCGATCAGTTGGTTGAGCTGCTTGGTCTTCATCAGCTCGCGGGCCGTCTGGCGCACCGCCGCTTGATCAACCGTCTGGGTAAAGTAGCGATCCCAAAACACCTCGGGGCTCAATGAAGTGTTGATCTTGATACTCTCAACAGCTTTGTGCTCGGCGGATTTCGATTTGGCAGCCGTTTTGTTGAGCGTCAAGTCGGCCGCCGCCGGGGCACCGGAGTCCGGCACACTGAAGAAGCCGCCACCGCCGCCCTGTCCGCCACCGCCGCCACCAAAACCACCGCCACCGCCACCGAAGCCGCCACCACCGCCGCCCTGTTGGCCGCCACCCATTTGGCCGCCGAGTCCGCCGCCGCCGCCGCCAATTTGAGGCACTTCGATCGGCAACACCAGATCGGCCACCGGGTAGACTTTCGCCACCAATTCCGACTCCGCCTCTTCCGGCGTGGTGATCATCAACACTTCGTCGCGGATGACATAGGTGAGTTGCATTTTCTTGAGCATCAGCCGCAGCGCCGACCGCAGCGTCACGTTCTGCAAATTGATCGTCACCGGCTCGTCGGCCGTCAGGCCGGCGTCTTCTAGCGCCGACTCATCGAGCTGGATCGGAATCTCGTATTCCGTTTGGAGGAAATTGACCACCGTTTCAAGCGGCTCCTCCGTGAAGTCCAGGCCCGCCGCCTTGAGCGGACTCTCCAGAGCATTGTTAATTCGTTGTTCCGCCCCGCCGGCTTGCTTCGAATCGACCGACGCCCACTTTTTACGACGAACGCTAAGCTCTTCCCAAAACGTGCGATCCGGATACACGATCGGCGGCTCGTCGGGGAAGGCAATCGCCGAGGTCTCCACGGTGTACAAAGTATCGACGTAGCTGCGCCAGCGAGCCTGCCGGGCAACTTCCGCGTAGTACTCGTTGCGCTTCAACTGCGACCAGCTTTCGGTCACTGCCGCGACCACGCTTTGTGGGTCGGCCTCATACATGATGTCCGCCACTTCAACCGCATCGTTGTAACGGTGTTCATCTACCAGCGCGTTGAACCGGCCTACCAACTGCTTTTGCCGCTCGACGTCGCGCGCGAGCCGTTGGTTGATCAACTCGCGTTCCCGGGCGGCAGCCAACTGCTCCTCGCGCGCGGCATCCAACTCGTCCTTGATCGACGCTTGCCGCTGCACCTCGCGGAGGGCAATTTGCAACTTGTCGATCAATTGCGAACGCATGTCCGGGTTCAATTCCGGCGCCCGCTCCACGTTTTGCAGGGTCAGCTTCAATTGTTGGCCAGCGGCTTCCGGATCGTCGGCCATCGCCCGCCGCGCGTCGATGATCGTGTTCTCCACTTCGCGGCGGAGTAGCTGCGAGAACACGCGCCGCTGTTGCTCGACGTCGTCTAACAGCGCCCCGTTCTGGTCAAATTGGTCGACCAGGGCCCCCGCTTGCGGCGGCGACGAGCTGGCCGCTGCGTTGCCTTGATCCGATGCGTCTTGCGGTGCCGATTTGTTTTGGGGAGGAGTGGGAACCTGAGCAATTCGCACTAAACTCAGGTCGCCGCCCCGCTCGGTCGGCGAAGTCGCGGTAGCCGGCGCCGTCTGACGCTCGACGACGTGCTGAACCGTCTTCGCCTGAATGTTACCCGGATCGCGCCGGAGCACGGCTTCCGACATGGTATTGGCGCCGGCCAGGTCACCGGTCGCTACGGCGCGCTTGGCCAGTTCGTTCATTTCTGCCAGACCGTTGTCAAGGATCCGGCCGGTTTCGGCCAGACCCGCCAGGCCAATCGCCGGTGTGGTGAGTCCATCATCTGCCCGGGCGCTCTCGACGACCTGGGGCAGATAGGCGTAGTTTTCACTCGACGCCGACGGATTTGCCGACCAGGAGAGATTCGTCGCCTTGCCGGCGGCTTCGGCTTCGACGTTGATCGCGACCGGTGCCGCGAGCTTCTTATCGGTCACGCCGAACACGAGCGTGTCGCGATCGGTACGCAGTGGCGGCAGCTGTTTTGGCAATACGGAACCGAGTTCCGGCGACAGGGTAGTCTTGATCGGCCAGAAAACGGTCGCCTGCGTCCAATCTGCCAGCACAGCACCGATCTTCGCGCCGCGGCGGAGATTCTCGTCGTTCGCCCGTTCGACGCTGACTCCGGCCGCGTCGTCGGCGAGCACCATCGCCTCGTCGACGTACAAATTGCCGCCCGTCTGGTTGGCAATTGCCGCCAGCAGCGCCCCGTCTTTGCGAGGGCCGATGGCATAGCTACTGACCGAGACCCGCTCGGAGCGGAGTTGATCAACCAAGGTGCCAAAAGCAGCGGTGCCCAACAGATTCGCCGTGCTAAGCCCGTCGCCGATGTAAAGCACCGTGCGATTCGTCGGCGCGTCCTTCTCGAACTGTGCGGCAGCCGATCGCAGCACGGCTTCCATGTCCGTCGAGCCGAGCGGCAACTCGCTGCGGAGCTTGGCGACCGCCGCTTTCAATTCGGTGCTATTCACTTGGACAAGTTTGTCGGTCAGCGGGCGTGCGTCCAAATCGGCAGCCACCAGCGCAACGCGGTCCTCGGGCCTCAGTTTCGCGAGCAACGCATCGAGCGCGGCCAGCGCCGTGTCCCGGTAGGCGCCGGTTTGACTGGCCGACGTGTCGAACAGGATCACAACGTCGCTCGGGCGCGGTGTCACCTGGTCGGCCGGCGGCGTCATGCTGTAGGCGTAATACGTGGGACCGTTGTCGGCCTGGTAGGTCAGCAATTGCGCCGCAGAATCGGCCCTGGCCCAGGGCGCTACGAAAACCACGAGCAATACGGCCCAAAGAGCCTCGAATTTCAGAGATTGATTCATGCCTCTTACCCGACGTAGATTCGACTTAAACAGAATCGACATAGCGAACGCTCCGCAATTGCCGGCATCGAGTGGCTGGCGCCCTGCTCCGGCCGAACGCTGCCACAGGGTCCTCGACCCGGCCAAACTGCTACGACAGCCGACAACGACCCGACTGCACGCGATTGCGCGGCCGGACCGTCGAGGCCAATTGCCTTTTGCGGTTAAGTCCTGAGCAGATAACTCTTTGTCCCAATCTGCGCAGAGTGACCGCCTACCCTTATTTTATTCGGACCACTGTGCGAACGCCACAAGATTCGGCCGTTTTCCCGCGACTTGCCACCTCCGAGCAATTCGGCCGAATTTGCCGCGAATATTCCCGCAGGCGGCGGCCGGGAAGAGGGGCAGCAACCCGATTTACGACGCCAAACGCAGGTTTCTCGCGGATATCAACGCGAAAGCGATCGTGCTGTTGCCGTCCGACGCCCTGTCGTGGCGACCGACCTGGCCAGGTTTTGCTGTTGGGCAAAAGCCCAGATTTGGCAATCATTGAACGGGACAACCCGTACAACCGTAGGTACTAGCGGCCATGCCATCGCGAGCGGTGGGCCAACAAAGACGAACCTGTCCGCCGGGAGACCCCCCTTCTTACTGTGCCGAAGATAGAAAACCGATGAAACGCATGTTCTTTACCTGCTTGCTCAGCGCGGTGCTGGGCGGACTCGTGGCGACTTATCTCGTCGAACCCAATGCCCACTGGCTGGGCGAACAGCCCGCCCACGCCCAAGCGGCCATTTCGTCGCCCGCTGCCATCGATTACACCGCCTCGCAATTCCCATCCTCCGCCAGCGCGATCCCACCGACGAAGCTGACGCCAGAAGAACTCACGAACATCCACGTCTTCGAGGTGGCCAATCGCGGAGTCGTCAACGTCAACACCAAGTTTGAAAGCTACGAGCGATTCTTCACCGTGTTGGTACCCACCCCTGGCGAAGGCTCCGGCTCTGGCGCCGTGATCGACCGCCAAGGTCACATCCTCACCAACTACCACGTCGTCGAAGACGCGAAAGAAATTCAGGTTACGATTTGTCGCGGAAAGCAGCCCTATCCGGCCAAGATGGTCGGTTACGACGCGGAACACGACATCGCCATCCTCAAGATCGACGCGCCGCCGGAGGAGCTCTACCCCATCGCCTTTGGTTCCTCGGACAATCTCAAAGTCGGCCAGCGGGTATACGCCTTAGGGAATCCGTTTGGTCTCGACGGGACCATCACGACCGGCATCATCTCCGCTCTCAATCGGACGTTGCCGAGCCGCGTCCCGGGCCGCGACCTGCAGTCGATCATCCAAACTGACGCGGCGTTAAATCCCGGGAATTCCGGCGGGCCGCTGCTCGATACCAGCGGCCGGCTCATCGGGATGAACGTCGCGATTGCGACCAAATCGGGGCAGAGTGCGGGCCTCGGCTTCGCCATTCCGATCAACCGTATCGCCCGCTACATTCCCGAGCTGATCGCCAACGGGAAGATCTCGAGGCCTGACGTCGGTATCGTCGCTGTGATGGAGACGGACCGCGGTCTTCAAATCGTCGGTACCAATGAAGACGGTCCGGCTGCCAAGGCTGGTCTACGCGGCTGGCGGGTCGTTCGTCAGCAAGTTCGCCGCGGGCCGTTTGTGCAAACCGTCGAGAAACAGGACCGCGACTATGCGGATTTGATCGTCGCCGTCGACGGTCAGCCGGTCGACACTGGCAACGCGCTGATTGACGCGATCGAAGCCCACAAGCCCGGCGATCAGATCGTCTTGACGATCGTTCGCGGTGGCCAGCCGCATCAAGTGTCGATCACGCTCGGCGCTGCCTAGCACAGGGCGGCTGCCAAAACAAGGCAGGCAGACGGTTTACTCAAACCTGCTATTCATCGCAATTTGAACGTACGCACTGGGATTTTCACCCACAATTTCCGGCCGCCACGTCGCTGGGATTGGCGATCAGCTGTTCTCGGTAAATTGTCGGAAGTCGCTGGCACGGCTAGGGATACAGGGCTGGATCCTCCTACAACACGCATTGTCCTCAGTCGCAGCTTCCCGCCTAATCTGTGCAACGAATAAGCCTGGCCTGATTCCCGCCCCTTGTCGGCCCGCTCCGAATCCGTACGTTGCTAGATGCTTGCTAGCCCGTAGGTGACACATCGGGCTGGCCAGCCATCCCCAAATCCCGCCAACGGTGACCCTACCTGAACCGGGCCGGCTTATTGTGAGCTGGCCCATCCGATTGTTGATCCAGTGTTGCTTCTGCAGCTGCGCGCTTCGCACCGTTGACTGACCGTTGGCACCGGGGGCATCCTACCGCGAGCGCTGCAGCTAACACCGAAGCCCAGTAAGAGAAGGGAGTTCTAGGTCATGATGAGTTATCTAGTGACTGCAATGTTGGCCCTGGGTGCCGTTGCCTCGGCACCAGAAGCTGTCCAATGGCAGGACAACTACGGCGACGCCCTGAAGGCGACCCGGGCCGAAGATCAGCAACCACTGCTGGTCGTGCTCGACGAGCCCCAGACCAAAGAAACTCGCGTCGAGCCGACCCTGATGGGAGAAGGCAATGCCCCGGCAGCCAACAAGAAGCTGCTCAAGCGGTTCCACCTCGTCCATGTCGACGCCTCGACGCCATACGGCCAGAAGCTGGCGGGCCTCTTCAAGGCCAAGCGATTTCCGCACGTGGCGATCATCGACAAGAGCGGTTCGGTGATCCTCTACAAGAAGTCGGGCCAGATCGACAAGACCGAATGGACCAATGCCCTGGAGTCCCACCAGGACGGCGAGCGCGTCGCCGCCAAGCACATCAGCTACAAGCTCAGCGGCGACTCGGCCCAGACGACCTCAACGCCCGCCACTAGCAGCAATGGCTACTGCCCAAGCTGCCAGCGGCGGCGATGGTAATGTAGCAGGCACGATCCGCGTGCCGCAGCAGCGCTAGAAATGGCGTTGCCTAGATTTGCATCCCACCAGCGGCCCGAAGCAGCAGCTTCGGGCCGCATTTTTATTTGCGGCGAGGACATCGCACACGTTCGACGCGGCGGGAGGTCAAATATTGTTAATAATGAACTCGCCATGGCTCTGCGATCGCGGTAGGATTCCAATTGTCGTACCAGTTCCTGGCGCTGAGACACATTCTTGCACGAATCCACAGCCATTTTGGCAAATTTGATCGCGTTTTCAAAGTCGCCGGATTCCGCATATGCCGCAGCGAGGATTCCCACGCTATCGCCGTCGTGGCGCGCTTCGCAGACTTTGGTGGCCATTTCAACCGCTTTGCGCCCGTTGCGGATGTCATCTGAGTCTGCGGTCGCAAGATACCACACGAGCGTCGGATTGGGGTCCACTCCTCGGCGCACCGCCTCGTCAAAGCCGGCGATCGCCTCGTCGCGCACCGACTTCGCTTCGTCAATTTTCCGCTCAGACACCAAGACTCTCGCCAGCCGAATCAGAACTTGCTGATTGCTCTTGTACTCGTCGCCGTAGTGCTGGGCAGAATTGCCAACGCCTGACGCTGCGCAAGCTCGGCTTCTGACAGCCTGTCTTGCTGACGAAGTACCAACCCCAACTGCGTTAGTCCCAACGCCGTCTGTGGATGATTTTCGCCGTACAGCCGCCGTTGCAGCTCCACTCCCTTTCTTGCCATGGCTTCCGAAGTCGCAAGATCGCCCAATCCGAATTTCGCACGCGAGACGCTCGTCGCCAGATCGGCTACGCATGCCAGTTCCGTGGAATCCAAATCGCCAGCAAGCGTCAAAGCCTCGTTGGCGATTTCGTCCGCTTCCTGAAACCGGCCGTTCCAGGAGAGAAAGTTGAGCAAGGTCAAAAGTGCTTTAAGCGTCGGCTCCGGCGGGCTGGAATTGCGTCGCAGGATAGCCAGGGACTCTTCGATGGAATTAAATGCTTGTTCCGGATTACCCGCTTCGTACTGAGTCCTAGCGAATGAGGTGAGTAGTTCGCTCATTTGCACGGTATCTTTCCCGCCGATTGTTTGCCGCAGACTTATCGCCTTCTTGAAATGCGGCTCGGCGCGGTCAGAGAGAGCGAGCCCCTGATACGCCAACGCGACCGTCGTGCGGAGGGTGGCTTCCACCTCCGGCTGGTCGACAAATTGGCCGTCCAGCGAACTGGAAAAGCTGTCCAACAACTGTCGCACGGTGTAATCGGCACCCTTGCCTTCCAACGGATTTGCGGAGCTGATCATGTTCTGCAGGAAGTGTGAGACTGCCTGGGCGGACTGCTGCTGCGTGCGGGCTTCACGATACCACTTCCCGATTTGAACATTGGCCGCTAGCAATGTTGCCGATGCGACTAGCAATACGGCCACCGACGACCACACGACCGCCACGTGACGGCGCGACCACTTCGTCGCCCGATTGAGCAGCGTGGGGGATTTCGCCTTGATCGGGCGATTCTCAAGGTATGCCCGCAGATCGTCGGCCAGGCGCTGGGCGGTCTGATACCGCTCCTCCGGATTCTTGGCCATCGCTTTGAGCACGATCGTCTCCAGCTCGGCCGGGATATGGCGGTCGAGCTTTCGCGGCGGGCGCGGCTCCTCGAACGCGATTTGCTTCAAGAGCTCCGAGCGATCGGTCTCGCCGAAGGCCGGCTGGAGCGTGAGCAATTCGTAAAGCGTCGCACCCAAAGAGTAAACGTCGGCCCGGTGATCGATCACGAC
The DNA here is from genome assembly GCA_963808175.1 of uncultured Planctomycetota bacterium. Lineage (GTDB taxonomy): Bacteria > Planctomycetota > Planctomycetia > Pirellulales > Lacipirellulaceae > DASYDU01. Next base: position 315,554 of record CAWEEU010000004.1, read on the forward strand.
TCGCTTGGCCAATGCCTGCTCGGGGGCCATGTAGCGAAGCGTCCCGATCAGGTCGCCTGTCGTCGTTAGAGCGGGGTCCGATTCGATGCGGGCCAGGCCGAAATCCGCCACGTACAGTTGCCGATCGGCGTCGAGCATCAGATTGCTCGGCTTGATGTCGCGATGCAATACACCCTGGTCATGTGCATGCTGCAATGCTTCGGCGGCTTGAATGCCGAGCCGGGCCACCGCGCGATACCGTTCGGCCGCCTGTCGCGAATCGTTCACCGTGTTTGATGCCGCCAGTTCAATTCGCGTTGTTGCCGAGGGCAATTTCGCGTCCAGAGCGGTGGTTGACGCGTTGTCGGAATCACCCTCGCCCTGCCTTTGTCGAAGGGGGAAGGATTTGGATGAGGAGTTTTGCCCGCGCAGCTCGTGGATCAATTCAGCCAGGCTTTGGCCGCGGATCAACTGCATTGCGTAATAATGCACGCCCCGCTCTTCGCCAACGGAATAAATCGAGACGATGTGGGGGTGGTCCAACGCCGCCGCCGCCCGAACCTCGTTGCGAAATCGCTGGAGCGATTTCTCGTGGGCCAGCGCTGCAAACGGCAGCACCTTGAGCGCCACCCGCCGCCCCATCGAAAGCTGCTCGGCCTCAAACACCGTTCCCATCCCGCCCCGTCCCAGCTCACGGATCAGGTGGAACTCGCCGAGTTGAGAATGTAGCAGCCCTGTGGAGTGTCCATTCGTGGCAGGTTCTGCGGCTGGCGCCTCGGAGGGGCCGCCGATTCGGGCAAGTGCTTCCACCATCGGCAGCAGCTCGCGCAATCGTTCCGCTTGCTGCGGGTACTCGGCGGCAAGTCGATCGAGATCGACGACCTGGCCGTCTTGAATTTTGGCGACGACGATTTCCACGATTTGCGCGAGTGCCGCGTCGAGCGGTTGCGCCGTATTCAGCGATGCGACCAGGGCGTTCATGTCGATTCGGTCCCCAGCTCGTCCCCAAGTAGTCGCCTGAGCCGCTGCAATGCCCGTAAGTGTCGAGAAGTGACTGCAGTTTGACTGATGCCAAGTACGCTTGCAATCTCCGCGACGCCCAGTTGCTCCAAATAGCCGCAGCACCAGGATCTCGCGGTCATGCGGCTTGAGCTCCAGCAGGGCCGCCTTGGTGCGGGCCTGCATCTCGGCCAGCATCACCCGCCGGCCGGGGTTGAGACTGCTCGTGACGAGGCTCTGCGAAAGCTCCGCCACCGATTCGTCGTTCAAATCGGGTAATCCCTGGTGCTCCCGCAGCACGGAACGCCGCTCGGCCCCGATGTGTTGGCGATAGGCGTCGACCAGCCGGTCCCACGCGATCCGTCGCAGCCAGGGATAGAACGAGAGCTGCGGATCGGCAAAGTAATCGCCCAACCGCTCGTGGGCATCCTTCAATGCCTCCTGGACGATGTCCGACGGATCCACTCGGGCCGCCACGCGCCGATTCATCCGCATCGCGATCATCCGCCGCAACCGCGGCCGATGCCGGTCCAACAGTTCGGCCCGCGCAACGGCGCAGCCGCCTGCCGCCCGCTGGAACAGCAACTCAGACTTTCCCCCACCGGAATCTTCCATCGGCCAGAATCCCTCTAAGACTGGCGCCGTGCGGAATCGAAAACCGTCACCGAGAATCTTTGGCCTGGGCTGATTTTATCCGTTCCTGAGCCAAGTCGCCCGTCGCTGGATTCTGAATTTCCAGAAATTAACTGGATTCCCGGTGACAGGCCTTCGCCGCAGTCCGGCTGTATTGCTAGCTGGCGTAATTTTGGGGACCGACTGCTGAGAGGCCGCATTGGTCAAGCCGCAATCCGTTTGAAACCACCCAGGCGAATTTCATAGAGGAAACAAAGATGAAACCACGCGTGATCGCACTTTTGGCCATGATGGCGGCACTATTGCCCGGCGCCGCAAAAACGCCTCGATTACGATCACATCGACTTCATGGGGGGCAATTGCAAGCGATGCGATGGGCGGTGGCACCGCCACGTTTTTTAGTGGCTCGATCGCCCCCTCGTGCGGCTAAAAGGCTGAGGTTTGTGGTATCCCCGTCGAGTGCGAAACTTATCGAGGTCCAACGTGTGCCTACGTAGATGGCCTGCAATTCTTCTGCTGTTTTTCCCGCACGCAGCGCTCGCCGATGCGATTCATCCTGCCTCGGGCGACCGCCTGCTTCTGCGCGACCTCGGTCCCGGCGTCGTCCCGACCGCCATCAACGACAACGGGCAAGTTGCCGGTCAAAATGCCGACGGAGTCGCCTTCAGGTGGACCAACGGCGAATTCACTCCCCTAGGCACTCTAGGGGGATCAGAAAGCTTCGCAAATGACATTAACAATGCCGGTACTGTTGTTGGATGGTCCTTGGACTCGGAAGGTAAGAAAAAAGCATTTAAATATACGGATAGTCTAGTTAATTTGGATGCAACAACTGATCTCGAGGGCACTGCAGAGGCCATCAATAATCGCGATGAGATTGTTGGCTGGAGAACGAAGGAAGGACGATTTACTTCGGTGATTTGGGATCAGTTCCGGCCCAATGGAAAAAATATATTTACAGCGCAAAATCATATCGCCCTCGGAATCAATGACATCGGAACCGTTGTCGGACTAACAATGCGTGAAGATGGCAGACCCGACGAAGGATATTATTGGAACACGTTCCAATCTACGGCAGACTTTATTAGCGAGATCGGGAGCAGTTATTTTCCCTATGGGGGTATTAATGACAACAATATCTCCGCTGGCCAACAGTCTGTGATCGATGGATATTATAACGCGAAATATTATAAATTAGGCGATGGAAGACCAAGGCTCATACCATTCGACAATCCCAATGGTTATAATTCCCAAGCACTTGCAATAAACAACGAGGTTATTGTTGGGGAATTAAATCACAAGGGATTTATCTTTGATTTGTCGAACGGAAATATTTATAACGTAAATGGTAACCGTTCACACCCTGGGGTGATATTTTCGCAAAATTGATCTGGACTTGCGTGGCTGTTTTCGGCGACACCGTGGGGCATGTCGTCGCAGCTCACGGATTCGATGATTGCTCGCCAGTCGCCGGAGGCTCAGGGGATCATCCGCGCCTTGTTGGCGGAAATCGCCGGGCTGCGGGCGGAACTGGACGAGTTGCGTCGGCAGGGGAAGGGCAAGACGCCCCAGAACTCGTCGCTGCCGCCGAGCACGCGGCACCCGCACGCCAAGCCACCACAGCAGAAACCGAAGTCGAAGAAGAAGCGGGGCGGCCAACCGGGGCACAAGAAGCACGAGTGCCCGCTCGTGCCCACCAGCGAGTGCGACGAGGTCCAAGAGCTCAAGCCGAGCGAGTGCCGCAAGTGCGGGGCACCGCTTCGCGGTCGCGACTCCACCCCGCTCCGCCACCAAGTGTGGGAACTGCCCGAGATCAAGCCGCACGTCACCGAGTACCGGCGTCATCGGCTCTCTTGTGCTGACTGCGGTGAATTGACCTGCGCGAAGCTGCCTTCGGGCGTGCCGCAGGGCCAGTCGGGGCCAAGGCTGGTGGCATTCACCGCGCTGTTGATGGCCTACTACCGGCAGAGTAAGCGACGGACGGCCGAGTTTCTCGCCGCCTTGCTCGGCCAGCCCTGTTGTCCGGCGCTCGCGGTGAAGATGCAGCGCCAAGCCACGGCGGCCCTCCGGGGAGCGTACGACGAGCTGGTCGCCCAATTGCCGAAGCAGGACCAGCTCAGCGGCGACGAAACGGCGACCAAAGAAGAGAACCGCAAGGCTTGGCTGTGGACGTTCGTGGCCCGCAAGTTCACTGTGTTCGCTCTGCGGGCCACCCGCGAGGCGACGGCGGTGGTCGAGCTGCTCACGGCCGAGTTCACGGGCGTCGTGACCTGCGACCGAGCGAAGATGTACTGGTGCGCCGGTCGCCTCCAATGGTGTTGGGCCCACTTGAAACGGGATTTTCAAGCCCTGATCGACGGCGGCGACGGCCAGGCCAAACGACTCGGCTATGACCTGCGTCGCGGCGCGGGGCAGCTGTTCGTGCACTGGGCCGACTATCGCGCCGGCACGATCTCGCGCTCCGCCTTCGTCCGGCACATGGCCCCGGTCCGTCGCCAGGTCGAACGCTTGCTGCTGCGCGGCGTGGGCAGCGGCAACCGTTCGATCGCCGGGATGTGCCGCGAACTGTACGATCACCGCGATTGGCTGTGGGCGTTCGTTCGCATCGAGGGGGTCGAGCCGACCAACAACGCCAGCGAGCGGGCCTTGCGGCAGGCGGTGATCTGGCGAAAGCTCTCCTTCGGCACCCAAAGCGCCGACGGCAGCCGCTTCGTCGAAACGATGCTCACCGTCATCGAAACCTGCCGCCAACAGAAACGCAGCGCCTTCGAGTTCGTCACCGAAGCCGTTCAAGCCAACTTCGCCCGTCAAAAAACGCCCACACTACTCCCCAGGGTGTGAACGGTTACCGTAAATGACTTTGAATTTGCGACCCGTCATTTTGAATATGTGATGGATATCTACGATATCAACAACAGCGGCGAATTCGTCGCCACAGCATGGAGCAGCGACGGCAGCCACGGGGTGATTGGACGTTTAGAGGCCGTCCCGGAGCCGGCAACGATCTGGATGACCTTGGTTGGTCTGAGCACATTAGTGATTTGCATTTCTTCCAAACGAACAAATAGGGGCAAACGAACAAACAGGGGAGAACAAAAGGGGAAGTCCAATTGCCTTGTAATTGACATTACTCCCTTCTTCCCGATTGTTTTCGTGGCCAATCGGCGCTAGGGTCGTCGGTCGTGAACGGAGAAATCTGAATGCGCAGCTCAAAAGTCTGTCATTGAATTTTTCCTCGTAGCCCAGTTGTTTTATACTTCGTCCGAAGTCTTGGCAGCATTTGGATTAGACAATCATACTGACGAGGACATAAATGTGTGCTTGGTCGAAGCAGATCAAACAACCGTAAAATGGACTTGGGCATTCTGTCGCCGTAACGATCGCGTCGCTTTTGATGCCGGCAAGTTCTACCCCAATCAAACTTATTGGGTCGTAGTTGTACGACCCAACGGCCAATCGCCAATTGGTGTGTCGTCTAAAGGTGGCTACATCAATTATTTTCCGGCGACGGTAGACCTACCGATTGGCAATAGGAAGATAAGTCTGCGGCGGGTGTAAGCAACATGGTCAAGAACAATGATTGGTCTGAATTTGTGAGGGCAGTCGGAACCCAGACACGTCACTACAATGCAATTATGATGTTACGCAATGGCGAGGCGCCCTAGTTATTCACAACAATCTTGTGTATGGAAACGGCTACGAAAAAGCCTATGGGAAAGTTTCCGCTTCGCACGCGAATTATGCTTGGAGTGATGTTTTTTCAAAATCGGGGCCCGGGACGGCGCCGAATCCTCCAGGACCCGCACCAAACAATTCGACTCCGTTGGCAGCTAAGTATAACGATCTTGGGGGCGCGACGGGGATTCTCGGTCACCCGGTTGATGGTCAGCCGGGTACTGGCGAGAGAGTCCTGCAAGCACCGTGGAGCGGCCGATTCGTTCGCTTTCAAAACGGCTCGATCTATTGGTCACCCACCACGGGAGCGCATGAGGTGCATGGCCTCATCCGGGACAAATGGAGCAGTCTTGGATGGGAAAGGAGTTTTCTTGGCTTCCCCACGACTGATGAGATGGTAACCGTTCACACCCTGGGGAGTAGTGTGGGCGTTTTTTGACGGGCGAAGTTGGCTTGAACGGCTTCGGTGACGAACTCGAAGGCGCTGCGTTTCTGTTGGCGGCAGGTTTCGATGACGGTGAGCATCGTTTCGACGAAGCGGCTGCCGTCGGCGCTTTGGGTGCCGAAGGAGAGCTTTCGCCAGATCACCGCCTGCCGCAAGGCCCGCTCGCTGGCGTTGTTGGTCGGCTCGACCCCCTCGATGCGAACGAACGCCCACAGCCAATCGCGGTGATCGTACAGTTCGCGGCACATCCCGGCGATCGAACGGTTGCCGCTGCCCACGCCGCGCAGCAGCAAGCGTTCGACCTGGCGACGGACCGGGGCCATGCGCCGGACGAAGGCGGAGCGCGAGATCGTGCCGGCGCGATAGTCGGCCCAGTGCACGAACAGCTGCCCCGCGCCGCGACGCAGGTCATAGCCGAGTCGTTTGGCCTGGCCGTCGCCGCCGTCGATCAGGGCTTGAAAATCCCGTTTCAAGTGGGCCCAACACCATTGGAGGCGACCGGCGCACCAGTACATCTTCGCTCGGTCGCAGGTCACGACGCCCGTGAACTCGGCCGTGAGCAGCTCGACCACCGCCGTCGCCTCGCGGGTGGCCCGCAGAGCGAACACAGTGAACTTGCGGGCCACGAACGTCCACAGCCAAGCCTTGCGGTTCTCTTCTTTGGTCGCCGTTTCGTCGCCGCTGAGCTGGTCCTGCTTCGGCAATTGGGCGACCAGCTCGTCGTACGCTCCCCGGAGGGCCGCCGTGGCTTGGCGCTGCATCTTCACCGCGAGCGCCGGACAACAGGGCTGGCCGAGCAAGGCGGCGAGAAACTCGGCCGTCCGTCGCTTACTCTGCCGGTAGTAGGCCATCAACAGCGCGGTGAATGCCACCAGCCTTGGCCCCGACTGGCCCTGCGGCACGCCCGAAGGCAGCTTCGCGCAGGTCAATTCACCGCAGTCAGCACAAGAGAGCCGATGACGCCGGTACTCGGTGACGTGCGGCTTGATCTCGGGCAGTTCCCACACTTGGTGGCGGAGCGGGGTGGAGTCGCGACCGCGAAGCGGTGCCCCGCACTTGCGGCACTCGCTCGGCTTGAGCTCTTGGACCTCGTCGCACTCGCTGGTGGGCACGAGCGGGCGCTCGTGCTTCTTGTGCCCCGGTTGGCCGCCCCGCTTCTTCTTCGACTTCGGTTTCTGCTGTGGTGGCTTGGCGTGCGGGTGCCGCGTGCTCGGCGGCAGCGACGAGTTCTGGGGCGTCTTGCCCTTCCCCTGCCGACGCAACTCGTCCAGTTCCGCCCGCAGCCCGGCGATTTCCGCCAACAAGGCGCGGATGATCCCCTGAGCCTCCGGCGACTGGCGAGCAATCATCGAATCCGTGAGCTGCGACGACATGCCCCACGGTGTCGCCGAAAACAGCCACGCAAGTCCAGATCAATTTTGCGAAAATATCACCCCAGGGTGTGAACGGTTACGATGAGATGCCAACGCCAGATAATGTCGGGCGGTTTAACCATTTTCAAGGAGGATCGATTTACTGGACGCCACAAACCGGCGCACACGAGGTTCATGGTGCGATCAAGGAGAAGTGGGCAAAAATGGGCTGGGAGCGATCTTATTTGGGATATCCGACTTCAGACGAAATGGACACACCTGATGGACGAGGAAGAAGAAGTACCTTTCAGGGAGGCTACATCGACTGGTACCTGCTGAAGGGAGCATCCGACCATCCGAACTGATGCCAATCGAATTCAAGTAATCTTAGATCGTACCCATCACGACGGCACCGCTTGAAATAAGCGGCCCGCGCGGTGCAGGAATTCCACGTCGCCCTCCTCGGCTTTGCGGGCCACTTCATCGAGCCAGCGCACGGTGGCGGGTTCGAGACACGCTTCGGCAGGATCGTCGGCCGGGGCAATGGTCCTCATGGACTCGAAGGCTTTATTGCCTACCTCGGCACGCCGGCAGGGCCCGGCGACTTCAACCGCGATGGCGTCGTCGACGCCGCCGACTACACCGTCTGGCGCGATGGCCTCGGTTCGAGTTACACGCCGGCCGACTACCAAGTCTGGAAATTGCACTTCGGCACGCACGTCGGCGATGGCTCGGGGGGCATTGTCGGCGGCCGGAGCCAACGGCCGCGGTCCTCGCGGTTGCAGGAATCGCAACGATCGGCGTTTTCAACCGTCGAAAGTTCAGACCTTTGATTGCCGAAGCATTTTCCGCCCAGCGGGGGCCGGGGTGAAGCGTCTGGCGAACTCCCAGGCGACGGCGTCATCCGTGCCGGGAGATCGCGACTGTCTCACCCCGGCCCCGCTATGAACCCGTATCAACGAAAACTCGTGCATTCTAATCCAGGCAGCACGACACGCGGCACGTCTTTGAAACGTGACGACGGCTCGCCTCCAACCTCGCCCCTCCGCCAACCTCGGATCTGCCATCTGGGAATACTAGATTCCGTCGCCATCCGATCGTCGACGGCTGGCGGCCGACAGTTGATTTCTTCCCAAGTGGCCAATTCCGACCCTTGACTGCGCCGCCGAATATTATACATATGTTCATTATTCTCCCCTCGTTGTTTGGCGAGTTGAACCAGGAGAACTGCAAAGTAGTTTCCCATGAACGGTCGTCCGGTGTGTGACGTAGAGGAAGGCCGCAGGGGGGCTTCTTTTCTAGAGGAAGGAGCCTTCGATGCATGCAGCGACGTTGCTGGATGCCTTTTCTCGGTTGGACGATCCGCGGTGCCCGCGCGGGGTGCGGCATCCGTTTGCCGGCATGGTCGTGCTAATGCTGCTGGGGATGCTGGCGCGGATTCGCGAAATGGAAGTGTTGGTTCGCTGGGCGACGATCCATTGGGACCGGCTCCGCGAGCCGCTGGGCTTTGACCGCGATGAACCACCCTGCGCCACGACGATCAGCCGCACGCTCGCGAAGTGCCGCGTGGCGGAGTTTCAAGCGGCGCTGGCGGTCTGGCTGCAAGCCTGCATCAACGACAAGACGACCGATGGCGTGGTCGCCGTGGACGGCAAAACGGCCAAGCAAGGGCTCGACGACCAGGGGGATCCACTCCACATGCTCCATGTTTTTGTGCATGATCTGCAAGCAGTCGTCGGGCAGTGGTCGACCGGGTCGGAGAAGACCAACGAACCGACGCTCCTGCGGCGACATCTGGCAGAACTGCTCGACGCCTACCCGATGCTGCGGCTGTTCACCGGGGATGCGATCTTCGCCCAGCGCCCTTTGGCCGAGCTCATCTGCGGCCACGGCCGAGACTATCTGCTGCAGGTGAAGGGCAATCAGGGAGATACGCTCGACGCGCTCGAACACTGCTTTGCCCAAGCCAGCGAGCGTCCACCGGCTGCGCAGTCGACCGATAAAAGGGGGCTCTCGAAGAAACCCGCCGGTTATGGGTCGACCTGGAGAATGCCGACTATATCCGCGAAACACTCGACCTGCCTGGTTGCCGGCTAGCACTGCACGTGGATCGTGAGGTTCGCACCGCCGACGGCGGAGTCCTTTCGCACGACGTGCGGTATTTCGTGTCGAGCCTCGATCCCGACCGCGTGACTGCCGCGGACCTCTTGCGGTACGTCCGCGATCACTGGCGGCTGGAAAACGGCCTCCACTTCTTGAAGGATCGCTGGTGGGACGAGGACCGCCACCACACCCGGCGGCCCGGCCTCTCGGCCTGCCTGGCGGCCATCAACAACGCCGCCCTCTCGATTCATCGCCTCCGCTCCGACCCTCTACTACCGGTCCGAGCTGCCGCCGACTACATCGCCTGGAACCCCGACCTCGGCTTGAGAATGCTCAATTCCTGACTTTGCAGTTCTCCTGGCGAGTTGAACTACATACCACGCGGCAGCGGACGAATTCGACGCTTGCGGACGCTCTCGGTACGCGCCAGCAGCTCGGCAGGCGACTTGTCCGCGAGGGCCGGGGTTTCGACAGCCCGCGGCGAGATTTTTAGAACTTTACCCATGCGGCGCGAATTCGAGTTTTTTTGGAGCACAACGTGAGCAAAATCGCCTGGTTTTTTTCAGGTTTTTCGCGCTAGAAAGGGTGACAATGAACGTGATTTTTGGAACATGGAATCGAGTTTTCAAATGCGTTCCAAAACTCCAAAAATCATCGCCGGCAGCGACGATGGAAACGTCGACCAAGTCGACGTCAATTGGGACGATTTCGCTCGGAACGACTAAGTGAAGCGCTCGAGGCCCGGCAGGACGTCGAGCGTGAGTTCCTCAAACTTGCCTGCGCGAATGCGCTCCACTGCGATCGCGCCCATTACGGCGTTGTCGGTGCAGAGGGAGAAGGGCGGAATGTGCAGCTCGTAGCCGTGCTCGGTCGCCGATTGTTCGAGCCGCTGGCGGAAGCGTTTGTTGGCCGCGACGCCGCCGCCCACGCAGAGCGTGCGGAAGCCGGTGCGTGTCAGCGCGAGTTCGGCCTTGCCGACCAGGCAGTCGACGACTGCCTCCTGGAAACTCGCGGCGACGTCGGCCACCTCGGCGAGCGGCATGTTGCGGCGCTCCGCGGTAAGCTTGCCCGGGCCGGCGACGAGGTAACGGACGGCCGTCTTGAGTCCGCTGAAGCTGAAGTCGAGCCGCGACAGGTCGTCGAGCATCGGCCGGGGGAAGCGGTGGGCCTGCGAGTTGCCATCCTCAGCGGCTTTTTGGATCGAGGGACCGCCAGGGTAGGGCAGCCCCAGCAAGCTGGCCACTTTGTCGAACGCCTCGCCGGCGGCATCGTCGATCGTGCCGCCCAACGGCGTGAAATCGGTCGGGCCGGCACAGCGGTACAAATTCGAGTGCCCACCACTGACGATCAGACCGACGCAAGGAAACACGTCCCGAATCGAAAAAGGGGACGGAGTTTTTTTGCAGAGCACCCTCCGGGCCATCCTGGCGAACGACTCCCGTTTCCTTTTTCTCGAACCGGCAGGCGTAAATGTGAGCCTGCAAATGGTTCACGGCCACCAGCGGCAAGCCCGTCGCGACGCACAGTGTTTTTGCAGCTGTGAGTCCGACCAGCAGCGACCCCGCCAGTCCCGGTGTGTTAGCTACCGCGACGGCATCGAGATCCGCGAGCTTGAGTCCCGCCTTTCGCAGGGTTTCGTCGATCACTGGCACGATCCGTTCGACATGAGCCCGCGAAGCGATCTCCGGCACGACCCCGCCGAATCGCTCGTGCAATGCATCCTGCGACGCCACGACCGAAGCGAGTACTTCGAGCGAATCGGTCACCACCGCCGCCGCCGTTTCATCACAGGTCGTTTCAATCGTGAGAATTTTCATCGTTCAGCGAGCCGGGTCGTCCTCGACCCCGGAATTATGAATTCGCACATGATGCACCCAAGCCGGCGGCACGTTCGTGAGCACGCGATCGCGGCGAATCTCGTGTGCGGCGAGGAACTCGCTCATTCGTCGGCCGATGCCTCGAAGCCGCTCCCGCTCGGCCCGCGAACTGAGCGCGGCTTTCACGCGGCGGATCGCTACGTACTCGAAGAAGCTGAGCGTCCCGCCTGGCCCAAGCAACCGACCAAGCTTGTCGAGCAACTGTTCGACGAGCGACACCGGAAAATTGTTGAGCGGCAGTCCGGAGACGATCACATCGTACGGCGGATCCTCCGGCAACTCTTCGACGCCAGCGTGATGGAGCACAATTCGCTCGGCATTCGGTACGAGCGATGGATCGCTGGCGAGCCGGTCCCGCAAGCGGGCCACGAATTCGTCGTTCCGTTCCACGAGGTCGAGTCGATCGCCGGGCCGGAGAGCCCGTACGATGTGTCCCGTCACTGCCCCGGTACCAGGTCCGACTTCGAGAATCCGCCGGCCGGCGGCACGATTCTCGCCGTCTCGCACATAGCGAGCCAACGCCTTCGATAGCGCCGAGCCGCTGGGCATCACCGCCCCGGTGCTCTCGAACGTCCGGCGAAACTCCCGCAAGAACACCCGATAGTCGGCCCATTGCTGTCGCATCGAGCCAGTTTAGAGCAACCGCACGTTGCGCGATAGCGGCGCCCCGTTCGCCGCCGGTCGCCACGGCCTTTAGAAATCGTACCACGCCCCAGCGCCAATCTGCTCTTCAAACGTGTCGAATGTCTCGTATTGGCTGCTCTTGCCGTTGAAGTAATAGGCCCCGATCCGCATCGTCTGGCCGCTCGTGCCGCGCCACAACCAGCCCAGCTCCGCGGTAAAATCGCCACCATAGTCTTGCTCCTGGCGGAGGTGGCCGTTGAGCGCGAGGAAGGGCGAGCCGTGAATACCGGTCGGTCCCGGCCGCGAGAGTTCCGTGCCGAATTGGATTTCCCACGGCTCGGCGCCGCCGGTGGCGTTGAACGCATAGCCCAGCTCGCCGTACAGTCGCATCCATTCGACCGGATAGTTGGACACACCCAGAACGAGTGAATCACGGACATAGTTGATCCGATCGGCCAGGCTGCCGGGGTGGCTGATCGCGAATTCGTCACCCAGATGAGAACTCAGGTGATAATAGCCGAACTTGAACTGCCAGTTGTCGATGCCATAGGTGAGCGGTACACCGCCGCGAAAGTCGACCGTCTCTAAATCGCGAACGTCATCGAGCGTGAGGCGGGGCAGGGCTGCTCCCTCGGCGTCGAGCTGCCACCCTTGCGGATGGATGGGGTCGTTGTTGCCGTACCGCAACAGACCGACCCGCGCCCCCAACGTCGGGTCCCAGAACGAATCTCCGTTATTCATCCGGATCAGCTGCACTCCCATGCGCGGTTCGTGGACCCCGGCCCAATACGAGTGATAGATCAATCCCTCGGGCACCATCTGCCAGAACCAGGGCCCGTCCGCGGGGCAGGACATCTGCTGCGCGTACGGATCGCCGTCGCAGTAGACTTGGGCGTCAACATAACCGGGCTGCGGATCGCCGGGCACGATCCAGTTGGCACTCGACGGGGCGAGGTTCGGATTCGGCTCGGGAGGAATTGCATCAGGCGGCGGACAGGTCTCCTGCCACTGCGTGATTACCGGTTGGGCCGCCGTCGACGGATACGGCCCATCGGCTTGTGGCAACAGTCCGGCATACGGATTGGCCGGAGCCGCCGTCGCATTCCAATCCGATTGACCGTGCGCACGCCACTCCCAAGGACGAGCATGAGCGCCAGGCACCAGACTGGATGTCGGGGTCTTAAGAAGCGACGGGCCATAGACTCGGGCGGTTGTCGAGTGCCAGGATACGGGTCCAAGCGGCGGCGCTTGGGCGAAGAAAGATAGCCGAATCCGGCTGCTCTGGACAGAGCGAATCCGCCCGCCGCAATCGTCTGTCAAGTAACGACTTACACCGATTTTCACGGTCGACGAGGGGACCGCGACGGCCTACAATGGCCGCGGCCCGGCCATCTCGCCGTTCCCACACTTCCCCCAAGTTACCGCCATGACCAAGAAAGCCTTCGACCCCGTGCTCGGACGCCTGCCGAGCGGCATTTTTATCCTGACCGTCGGCGTTGGCGAGCGGGCGACGGGGATGCTCTCCAGTTGGGTCATGCAAGCTGGCTTCGAGCCGCCGATGGTCAGCGTTGGCGTGAAGCTCGGCCGCTACGTGTGCGATTGGCTCAGCGAGGGTCAGCCCTTTGTGCTCAATCTCGTCGGAGAGTCGCAGTCGAACTTGCTCAAACACTTCGGCAAGGGATTCGAGTCAGGTGCCGACGCCTTCGTTGGCCTGGCGACGACCCACTGCGCCCGCGGCGTGCCGATCCTCACAGGCGCGGTTGGCCATCTCGAATGCGAGCCGGTCCGCCACGTCGACTCTGGCGACCACCGCATCTTCCTCGCCAGGGTCGTCCGCGGCAAACTCCACGACAGCGACGCCCAGCCAATGATCCACGTCCGCAAGAGCGGGGCAAACTATTGACGAGGAGCGTCCGTGGGACTGCCGAATTTCGAACCAACCGGTGATCTGCCCGCTGGGGTATATGATGCTACGCTCGCTGAGATGCTTCAGCGTTTCGGACTCGGCAGTACGCGTCGCCATCACTTGGCCAGTCGCTTGGAACGCATTTACCGGATCGCGGCAAATACCGGATTTTTGGCTCGTTTCGTGGTTTTCGGCTCCTATGTCACGTCAAAACGCGAGCCCAACGATGTGGACGATTTCATGATCATGGACGATAATTTTGATGTCGGCAAGCTGGTCGGCGAATCCCCGCTGTTGTTCGACCACTTAGCCGCACAGGCTCGCTTCGGGTGCAGCGTCTTTTGGGTGCGGCGATTGGCTGCGCTGGGTGGCGAGCAAGCCGCGATTGAAGATTGGCAGGTCACCCGCAGCGGTACGCTCCGGGGAATCATCGAAATTACGGGAGATTCAACATGATTGCAGACGACCAGGAATTGGAGACGACGCTCGCGCGCATCGCCAAGCTTCAACAACAAGTTGCACACTTGCGAGCCGCTGAATCAAATCCGGACAATTATCATGCTTCTGCGGCAGGATTTATCGCCGAAATTGATCGCATGCAATTGGAAGTTCGAGAATACCTCAGCCTCCATCCAACGGAATTCGTTTCCGTGGCTTGATTTGCCCTTGCCCGAAGTCATCAGATGCAGCGAAGTAGCCTAGCAATCATCGGCGGCGGCATCGTCGGCTTGGCGACCGCGTATCGCTTTCTCGAGCGGTTTCCCGGCAAAACGGTGGCCGTGTTGGAGAAGGAAGAGCGGTCGCCAAGCATCAGACGGGCCGCAACTCGGGCGTGCTCCACTCGGGCGTTTATTATCGGCCCGGTTCGTTGCGGGCGCAAAACTGCCGCACCGGCAAGGCGGCAATGGAAGAGTTTTGCCGGCGGAAGGAATCCCCTATGACGCTGCGGCAAGGTGATCGTCGCGGTCGAGGAGAAGGAGTTCCCGCAACTGGAAAAGACGCTCGCCAATGGCACGGCCAACGGAGTCCGTTGCGAGCGAATTGGTCAGAGCAGCTCCGCGAAATCGAGCCGCACTGCGCGGGCATCGCAGCCGTGCACGTGCCCGACGCTGGCATCGTCGACTATGCGAGTGGCGCGCGCGACTGGCCGAGCTGATTACCAAACAAGGCAGCCGCGTCGTGACGGGCGCCAGAGCGACCGCGATCCGCCGCGATGCGAACCAGGCGATCGTCGAATCCACGGCCGGCGAATTTGCGGCCGAGCAAGTGGTCAACTGCGCGGGCCTGTATAGCGACCGCGTGGCCCGGCTCAGCGGCGTCGATCCGGCGCGCGCATTTTGCCCTTTCGTGGCGAGTTTTATACCCTCAAGCCGGATGCGTTTCATCTGGTCAAAGCATTGATCTACCCGTGTGCCGACCCGAACTTTCCGTTTCTCGGCGTCCACTTCACGAAACTGATCCACGGCGGCTTCGAGTGCGGGCCGAACGCGGTGCTGGCCTGGGCCCGCGAGGGATATCGGCACACCGACGTCAATCTGCGCGACATTGGGAGTGGCTTGAGTTCCGCGGTTTCTGGAAGATGGCGGCCCGCCACTGGCGGATGGGCTTCGAGGAGATGTGGCGGAGCTTCAGCAAGCCGGCCTTCGTGCGGGCCCTGCAGCGGCTGATCCCGGAGATTCGTTCCGAACAGCTCGATTGGGCCCCGGCCGGCGTGCGAGCCCAGGCGGTCCGACCGGATGGCACCATCGTCGACGACTGGATCATCGAAGAGACCGATCGCGTGGTAAACGTCGAGAACGCCCCCTCGCCCGCGGCCACGGCGGCACTGAACATCGGGCGGCTGCTGGTCGATCGGGTGGCGCCGCGGTTTGAAGATGCGGGTCATGAAGAATCCGTGCGGAGCAAGCTCCACCGCTAATTGGGCCTGCCGCCGGTCGCCGGCGGTATACTCTGGAAACCGCGAGCACATGAAAAAGGCGCCCTGCTCGCCGGAACAAGGCGCCCGAGTAGGCTGACCGAAGTACTCCGACTATAATGCAATTGCTATCGGAGACCCACAGCCTAGTTAGCATATCGGTGGTGCCGGCGCTCGTTCTTAAGCGGGTGTCGCCATTCATCCGTCCCACAAGCCGACCATTCATGGCAAATCCTGCAAAACTCGCGCTCGAAGATGGCACCGTCTACGCCGGCACCTCGATCGGGGCCGACGGCGAAGTCGACGGCGAAGTGTGCTTCAACACGTCGATGACCGGCTACCAGGAAATCCTCACCGATCCGAGCTACCGCGGCCAGATCGTCACGATGACCTACCCGGAGATCGGCAACTACGGCGTCAATGCCGAGGACGTGGAAAGCTGGCGGCCGCAATTGGCCGGTTTCGTGGTCCGCGAGCATAGCCGCGTGCAGAGCAATTTCCGCTCGGAGCGGAGCCTGAGCGAGTATTTGCGGCGTCCGGCATCGTGGCCATCGAATCGATCGACACGCGGGCGCTGGTGCGGCGGCTGCGGTCGAGCGGAGCGATGAAGGGCGTGCTGTCGACGGTCGATCTCGACGATGCGAGCCTGGTGGCCAAGGCGCGGGCCAGCCGGGCTGGTCGGCCGCGACCTGGTGCGCGAGGTGCTGCCCGATCAGCCGCAGCGATTGGCAAGAGCCGCTCAGCACGTGGACGCATCTGACGGCAGGGAGCAGGGGGCAGGGAGCAGAGGAGCAGGGAGCAGGACGGCAACGTGCGCCGCACGTGGTGGCGCTCGATTTCGGCATGAAGTGGAACATCCCGCGGCATCTCTACGACATGGGCTGCCGCGTGACGATCCTGCCTGGCACCGCCTCGGCCGACGACGTGCTCGCCGTCGAGCCCGACGGCGTGTTCCTCTCCAACGGCCCCGGCGATCCCGAGCCGCTGGAATATGCGATCCGCACGATTCGCGGCCTGTTGGGCAAGAAGCCGATCTTCGGCATTTGCCTGGGCCACCAACTGCTCGGCCTGGCCTGCGGCGCGAAGACGTTCAAGCTCAAGTTCGGCCATCGCGGGGCGAACCAGCCCGTGCAGAATCTGGAAACGGGCGCGGTCGAGATCACGTCGCAGAACCACGGCTTCGCGGTCGAGGAAGAGTCGCTGCCCGACTTCCTGCAGATCACCCACCGCAGCCTCAACGACGACACGATCGAGGGCCTCAACCACCGGAAGTGCCGGCCTTCAGCGTGCAGTACCATCCGGAAGCCTCGGCCGGCCCGCACGACAGCCACTATCTCTTCCGCCGATTTTTCGACACGATCAGCCGGTAGCGGCGCTGCCGTTCACCGCTCGGAGTTCACCAGCAGGCCGATGATCTCGATCGCCGCGAAGATTTTGTGCGGCGGCTGGACTTCCTGATGGCGGAGCGATTCCCACACGCCTTGGGCGTGGCGCAGATATTGGCGGCGGGTTTCTTCGATCGCGTCGTGACCCAGTTCCGCGACGGCGCGTTGCCAGGCGTCCCCCGATTCCTGTAGCGCCGCCGGGTCGCCGTCGATCGCCGCGAAGATCACGTCGTCGAGCGCTTCCAGCCGGGCGATCACTTCGGGGCGTGTCTCTTCGCGAATCCAATCGGCCGCAAGGCGAACTGTGGGCGGGTCGATAGCCGAATGTCTGTTCGACTTGCCCGCGGCGGAGGTTCTCGTTGGAATCCCATGACGATCCTGCCCAAATCCAGCGTAGCCCATTAGCCCATTTCCGTAACCAACCAGCCGAACGGTTCGACGATTCCGTGCGGCTCGATTCGCAGCGGCACGTGCTGCGGCGAGCCGTACAGGTCGCGATACGCGGTCGCCCCGGCGACCGAGCAACCGAACACCTGGTTCCGCGGGAATCGCGTCTGGCAACTGCCCAACAGCGTGGCCGCGTGGGCCTCGGCAAATTCACGCGGGTCCTCGATGTAAGCGTCGCATTTGTCCGCCTTGGTGAGCACCAGCGCCAGCGGCCGCCGTTCGCTCGTACGCAGCCGGCGGTTTCGCTGCTGCTCCTCGCGCAGGTCGCCCAACAGCGTCAACAGCTTGAGCGTCACGAAGTCGTGCTCGTGGTCGCCCGCCTTGAGCCGCTCGGCATCGGCGACGACCATCACGCCGGCGCAATTGGCCAGCATCGCCCGGATCGCCGGGTAGCGGCCGTCATGCTCGGTTTCTTCTTTGAAGGCGTCGCCCGCCACGTCGGCAAACACGACCTCGATCGGCTGCCGTCGCCGCCGACAATGGAACTGACAATGCACCCAGTGCCAGTGTTCGGGGTCGTGCTCGGTTTTTTCCGGAAACCAGCCGGTGGAAAGCGCCGTCGCGGTCGTCTGCTGCAGCGAGATCGACAAGGGCCCGCGGGCCGTCGTGTGGGGCAGGCCGACCTGCCGCGTCAGGATGTCCATCAACATGCCGAGGTAGGTCGTCTTGCCCGCGCCGCTCGCTCCCAGCACCGCAATCAGCCGAGGTTTGTGTTTCACGGTTTCCGCCTGGTGCGCCAGCGCCATCGGGGCCCGGCAGAATCGGCAGCGCGTCGCCGAACGGCAATTCTCTTGCTTGCACACCAGGCACTCGATCGGCGCCGCCTGTTGCGCAAGCAGGTACGATTCCAGCGGAATTTGAGCAAGTTGTGACATGATGAGAGTCCAGTATTCAGGATGCGAGAGTCGGGTTACAGCGTCGCAGAATCAATTTGATTCTTACCGCTAGACGGAGCCGGCGAACGCCGCTTCCGCGATGGCGGCAACCGACGGCTGTTCTGCGCCGTCGTCTTGCGACTCGACTTCTTCGGCAACTTCCAGCGTCGACATCGGCAGCGCCAACCGGAAGCCGATGTTGTGCCGGCGCGCGAGCGGGTGTTCGCCGCTCTGATAGTGGCAGGTGGCGTGGTTTTCGAAGTACGTGTCGAACGCGCCGCCCCGCACGCTCTTGAACGTCTCGGGCACGTGGAGCGATGGCTCGGCGGAAGCCATCAGCGGCGAGCCAGACCATTCCCAGACGTTGCCCACCAGCTGATGCACGCCGCCGACGCTTTCGCCGTCGGAGTACTCGTCGACGTCGACCGGCGCCTTGCGGTGCGAGCCCCACAGGTTCGCGCGGCGAATGTCGAACGATTCGCCCCACGGATAGCGGCGCTGGGCGATGCGGCCGGGAGCCGACTCGACCGGCCAGGCGCCGGCCTTGGTCCACTCGGCGTCGGTCGGCAGCCGCTTGCCGACCCAGCGGGCATAGGCCGACGCTTCGTACCAGCTCACGCCGACCACCGGCCGCCGTTCCTCGCCGCCCGGGTAACGTCCTTCGATCCAATACCGCGGACCGGGGTGGCCCGACTGGTCGACGAAGTCCAACAGCGCCGGCAGCGCTTCTTCATCCCAATATTCGAGCTTTTCGTAGCCGCCCGCGTCGACGAATTGCTGGTACTCGACGTTCGTCACCGCGTAGCGATCCAGGTACAGCGTTTCGACGCGGTACATGAAGCGTTCGAGCATCTTCGGATTGGCGTCGAACGCGCCGCTGGAGGAGCTGGCCTGCTCGGCCAGCGGTCCCAACAGCACGCGGCCGGCCGGCACCAGCGCCATCGCTTCGTCCAGATGGCGGACGGCGCGGATGATGTGGTCGCGGTCCAGGTGGCGATTCATTTCCGGGCGCAGCAGCAATGCGTACCGGCCGGTGCTGAGCATCTCGTTGACCAGCGCGTCGGCGCTGTCCGGCAGTTCGCCGAACTCCGGATGACCGGGCACCTGCTTCGGCAGTGGCCTCGGTCGGATATCAATGTCGGTGCGCGGGCGCGGTTGCTGCGAGCGATCCAAGCTCGGTGTGCTGACGGCATCCTGCGGGCGGGCAAGTATCGACCATTCGAGCCAAACCAAGGCCACCAGCACAACGGCCCCACCGCCCACAAAGCTCCCAACATGCGACCACAGTCCGGCGGCGAACACCGCCAGAGCGCAGGCCCCAACAGTCCAGCGGGCCCAACTGGAAAACGGCTCGCCCAAGCGCAATAGTTCTTGAATTCGTGACATGCTTTGCTACCGTGATTTGTTGTTCGACCGGTTCATCGACCGCTGCTCGCGGAGTTTGCCAAATTGTTCCATCACCGAGCCGAGCACCGGGCTCGCGCTGCGGCGCGGTTCAACTTTCGCCGGCCCGCTCTTGGCGGACCCTTCATGTTGCTCGTCCGTAGCTTGTGCTACGGGGGTGCCAGTCGCGTCGTGTTCGTGATGCTTTTGGTCCTCGTCGGGGTGTTTTTGGGAACCGCTATTCTTGTGTTGCGCGGCGAGCGCCGCGGCAAGTTCTTTCTCGCGCAGTTGCGACATTGCCAGCTCGGCTCCTGCCGATTCCCGCTGGCTTTCTGATTCTTGGAGCTCGTCGGTCCGGGCCGACAATTCTGTCGTCAGCGATGAAACTTGTTCACGCAATTCTTCCAGTTCTTTGACCAGTTGCTCGATTTGCGGCTGACCGGTTCCATCTTCGGCCCGCCCGCGTTCGATCTCCCCGCGTAATTGCCGTAACTCCTCGCGCTCGCGCACGAGATCCTGTTGCCAGTTGTCAAGGTGCGACTGATAGGCGTCGAGCGCCTCGACCGACTCGGCCAATTGGGCGTCGAGTTGGGCCTGCTCTTCCTGCCACTCGCGGAACGAATGCTCGACAAGCTCGCGATCGACAACAACTTGTGGAATCGACATTAGTTTCTGCCCTGGCTGTCGGCGCGCACGGCGACCTCATTGCGCAGTAGAGCGCATTTTCGAACCGTGGGATGGAACGAGATCGGCGGCGGGATAAGGTGTTGTTCTGGGAACAAGCGGCGGGCGTGCTGACCCTCGAGTCGATACCCACCAATTGAAGGTTAGGTCACGATTTGGAAGTGTGCAACTTCCGCCGCCCGGCATGAAGCGGGTAGATGAGGAATTCCGCCTACGCGACGATTATGCCGGTCGTACGGCCTCGCTTAGCGGGATTGCCTCGCACGAACCTTCCCGTTAGGGTTGGTCGAATTCGCCGACTGTTGAATTTGGAGCCGTGGATGTCGAAATCGCGCCCCACCCGTCGACCGCAAAAGAAGTCGTCGTCACCGCGCCGGGAACGCGAGCTCCGCGAAGAGCGGCCCGCCGAAGCGATTACCATCGCCTGGACCGCCTCGGTGACCAGTGTCCTGCTTGCCGACCTGGTCACGATTGCCACCCATGTCTACGCTCGGAGCCATCCGGAATC
Source organism: uncultured Planctomycetota bacterium (assembly GCA_963808175.1). Classification (GTDB taxonomy): domain Bacteria; phylum Planctomycetota; class Planctomycetia; order Pirellulales; family Lacipirellulaceae; genus DASYDU01. Next base: position 336,344 of record CAWEEU010000004.1, read on the forward strand.
GAAGACGGCCCCGCCCTTCGAGGCGATCATGTTGCTCACCGGCTGCGTCCTCGGAATTGCATCGCTTGCTTTACTGGCCGTCGTCTGGCGTGTGAGCAGGTTGAAACCTCCGCGCGGCTTCGCCGTGTTTGCAGCCCTGGTGGCCGCGGCGCCGGTGGCGGTGACGATCGCGCGATTTGCCGGACATTGAGATCGAGGAGTCGCCGGGCACCGCCATGTGACGCCTGCGTTGGGTTCGTCTGATCAAACAACATTGTTGACTTGCAATAGCTCATAAGCTATCATTCACTGAATGTGGCGCGTGGCGACAACCGACGACTTTGATAGTTGGTTCGCCGATTTGCCTCAGGCTTCACAAACCGAGATTATCGCCAAGGTCAATCTGTTGAAGGTCTTGGGGCCGCAACTTGGCCGGCCACACGCGGATACGCTCAAGGGCTCCAAGCACGCCAACATGAAGGAATTGAGAGCACGCACGAAAGACCACGTTCTCCGGATCGCGTTCGCTTTCAATCCTGCTCGCTCTGCCATCCTGCTTGTGGGTGGAAATAAATCCGGGACGAGTCAGGGCCGGTTCTACAAGCTGCTGATTGCCAAGGCTGACGAATTGTACGACGCCCATCTGGCGGCGCTCCGCACGAAGGAAGAATAACATGGCCAAGTCATTTGACGTACTCGTGAAGCGAACGACCACGAAAGCCACGCGCGACCGGGCCGCCGCTCGCTCGAAAGAACTGCTCGGCGAATTGCTCGTGAGTGAAATGCGGCAGGCCGCCGGAAAAAGCCAACGGAAATTGGCCGAGGACCTCGGGATCAAGCAGCCAAGCCTCTCGAAGCTCGAACATCAATCGGACATTCAAGTCTCAACGCTGCAAAGAATCGTCGAGGCACTGGGCGGCAAACTCGAAGTGATCGCCCGGTTTCCGCAAGGGGACGTCTTCATTCGTCAGTACGGCCGGAAAAATCGCGCCGCAACGCGCCGCGGCAAGCCGAAGCACAAGCTGTGCGCATCCTAGGCGTGATCTCAGAATTCCGCGTTGCCTGGCGTCCGCGGGAACGGGATCACGTCGCGGATGTTGGCCATCCCCGTGACGAACTGCACCATTCTCTCCAGTCCCAGGCCAAAGCCGGAATGCGGGACCGTGCCGAATCGCCGCAGGTCGAGGTACCACCAGTAATCCGCCTTGTTGAGCCCCTGCTCTTCCATGCGAGCCTCGAGCACGTCGGCGCGATCCTCGCGCTGGCTGCCGCCGATGATCTCGCCCACGCCCGGCACCAGCACATCCATCGCCCGCACTGTCCGGCGATCCGCCGGCTCGTCGTCGTTTACTTTCATGTAGAACGGTTTGATCGACGCCGGGTAGTTGAACAGGATCAGCGGTTCGGCGAATTTTTCTTCCGTCAGAAATCGCTCATGTTCGGCCTGCAAGTCTTTGCCCCAGGCAACAGGGAATTCAAATTCTTTCCCCGACTTCTCCAGAATCTCGATCGCGTCTGTATAAGGCAACCGGCGAAATTCGTGCGCCAGAATATGTTCCAACCGGCCGACCACCCCCTTTTCCACGTGCTCGGCAAAGAACGCCATGTCCTCGGCACAATCGGCCAACACGTCGCGACAAATCCGCTTCAAGAACCGTTCGGCCAGCGACATGTTGTCCTCAAGCTCGAAGAACGCGGCCTCCGGCTCAACCATCCAGAATTCCGCCAGGTGCCGCGTGGTGTTCGAATTTTCGGCGCGAAAGGTCGGACCGAACGTGTAGATCTTGCCGAGCGCGGTGGCATAGATTTCACCTTCGAGCTGGCCGGAGACCGTGAGATACGCCCGCCGCTGAAAGAAATCCTGGGCGTAGTCGATTTCGCCGGTCGCAGTTTTCGGTGGCTTCGCGGGATCGATCGTCGTCACGCGGAACATCTCGCCCGCACCCTCGCAGTCGCTGGCTGTGATAATCGGCGTGTGGAGGTAGAGAAAGCTTTCCTCCTGAAAAAAATCGTGAATCGACCGCGAGATTCGATTCCGCACACGGGCGACCGCTCCAAACGTGTTGGTCCGCGGCCGCAGATGGGCCCACTCGCGGAGCTTCTCGAATGAATGCCGCTTCTTCTGCAGCGGGTATGTCTCCGGATCGGCCCAACCGTGTACTTTCACGTCCGCGGCGTGGACCTCGGTTGCCTGTCCCTTGCCGCCCGACTCCTTCACCTCGCCGCTCACCGTGACGCTGCAGCCGGGGGCGAGCTGCTTCACTTCGCTTTCGTAATTCGGCAGCTTGGCATCGGCGATGATCTGGATGTTCGCCAGGCACGAGCCGTCATTGAGCTCGAGAAAGCTGAATCCCCCCTTCGAATCCCGACGCGTGCGGATCCAGCCTGCGCAGCGTGACTTCCCGTCCCACCGCATCCACTTGGCGAGCATCCCTGACAGACATCGTTTCCATGACGTAGTTCGCTAATCCAAGTTGAGGTCGACGCGCCCGAGAGTCCGCCAGACAATCGCCCGGGCGCATGGCGTTAGCGCCCGTTTTATTGCAGAATGCAGTGGATTGCAACGTGAGTGCTCTGCGACCCGATGTCCCACGCCTCCGGCGGCTTTCCATGCGATCTATCATTTCGGCTTCGTTTTGGCTAGCCGGCTTGTTGTGCGTTGTCGTCCAACCACTCGTAGCCGCCCCGTTGACGGCCACGCTCGTCGCTCCGCCGCCCGCCAGTTCCGCCGGCTTCCACATGGGAACTGCGGTTGCACCCGGCGGCACGACGATCGCCGTCGACGGCCGCAGCCTCCTACTCGACGGCAAGCGTTGGACTCCTGTCATGGGCGAGTTCCACTTCTCCCGCTATCCAGCCGACGAGTGGCGCGAGGAGCTCGTCAAGATCAAGGAGGGGGGGATCAATATCGTCTCCACGTATGTCTTCTGGATTCATCACGAGGAAGAAGAAGGCCACTGGGACTGGACCGGTTGCCGCGACTTGCGCAAGTTCATCGAGATCGCCAAAGCCGTGGGCCTGAAAGCGGTCGTCCGCTGCGGCCCCTGGTGTCATGGCGAAGTCCGCAATGGCGGCACGCCCGATTGGGTCCTCCGGAAAGGCTGGAAGCTTCGCTCGAACGATCCTCGGTATCTGGAGAAGTGCCGGCTGCTCTACGAGCAGATTGCGGCCCAGCTCTCCGGCTTGCTCTGGAAGGATGGCGGGCCGGTCATCGGCATTCAGCTTGAAAACGAATTTCACGGCGCCGCCGAGCACATGCTCACGCTCAAAAGGATCGCTCGGGAAGTCGGGCTAGACGTACCGCTTTACACAAGGACCGGCTGGACCGACACGCACCCGCCCCTGACCTTCGGCGAGATCCTGCCTCTCTACGGCGCCTACGCGGAAGGCTTTTGGGACCGCTCGTCAGAACCCATGCCGGGCAACTACTGGACGGGATTTCAATTCGATTCGGTACGCCACGACGGCAACATCGAGCAGGGACCGCGCGACGAGGAGGGCCCTGACGAACGGCTCTCGGCCGCCACCTATCCATTCCTCACCTGCGAGATTGGAGGCGGCATGATGAGCGCCTACCATCGCCGCATCCGCATCGATCCGCGCGACGTCGAAGCCATCACGCTGGTCAAACTCGGCTCCGGATCCAATCTGCTCGGCTACTACATGTACCACGGCGGCATCAATCCCAACGGCAAGCTCACGGCGCTGATGGAAACACAGGATGGCATGTGGAACGACATGCCGGTGAAGAACTACGACTTCCAGGCACCGCTCGGCGAATACGGTCAGATCCGGCCACACTATTACCTCCTCCGCCGCCTTCATCTGTTCTTGCACGATTTCGGCGCCCAGCTGGCCGATACCGCGACGGTCCTCCCCGACGATCGCCCGCGGGGGAAAGACGATGAGGAAACGCTTCGCTGGGCGGCCCGCTCCGACGGCCGCAGCGGATTCATCTTTGTCAGTAATCACGAACGGTTAAAGACATTGCCGGCGAAGATCTGCGGTGCAATTTCGGCTCAAACTCACGGATGGCGAGACGTTGACGTTTCCCGCGATGCCCGTTCGACGTTCCGTCCGATGCCTGCTTTATCTGGCCGTTCAATCTCGATCTCGGCGGCGACACGACGCTCGCCTGGGCCACCGCGCAGCCAATCTGTTTCCGTGACGATGGCGGCGTCCGCACGTACTTTTTCGCTGAAACTCCGGGCGTCCCGGCTGCGTTTGCGATTAAAGAATCAAGTGGTTCGACGCCACAAATCACGACGGCAAACCCGGACCGCATACCATTTTGGGAGCACGTCGGCGGCGACGGCCGGGCGATTCAACTCGTACTGCTGAGCGAAAGCGACTCGCTGCTGATTCGCAAAGACGAACACGGCGACGTAAACTTCCAAACTCCGCAGGCTGCTCCCGCATCGACGCCGCTGGCAATCGAATTAGTCCACGAAGCCGGCCCGCCGCGCGAGATTCCGCTCGGCAAGGCGGATCAACCTGTCGCCGCGGCGCCGACCGACGCCGATTTTGCCCATGCCGCCGTATGGCGAATTCGCCTGCCGGCCGATCTCGACCTCACGACGAACTCACTCGTCCGACTCCATTACGTCGGCGACGTCGCCCGAGTCACGATCGGCGGCAAACTCATCGTCGACGACTTTTACAATGGCGATGCTCTCGAAGTCGGCCTCTGGCGTCATGCCAACGCGCTCCGAGCCGACGGCGAATTCCACGTCCAGATTCTGCCGCTGCGAAAGGACGCGCCGATCGGCTTCTCGCCGCCATCCGCCCGGCCGGACTTCGGCGATCGGGATTCAATGGTCGAACTGCGCGAGCGCGGAGCTGATCACACCGTAGTTCGACTTCAGCGCTCGTAAATGCGCTCCGACGCGAGCCACCGCTCCGCGTCAAGCGCCGCCTGGCAGCCGGTGCCGGCGGAGGTGATCGCCTGTTTGTAGTAGTCGTCGGCCACGTCGCCCGCCGCGAACACGCCCTCGACGCTCGTGTTCGTGCGGAACGGCACCTTCCACTTGATGTATTGCTTGTCGGTCAGCTCAACCTGGCCTTTGAGGAACGCCGTGTTGGGGGTGTGGCCGATGGCAAGGAACACGCCGCTGGCCGGCAGCTCCCGCGAGCCGCCGCCGTTGGTGCTGGCGAGTCGCACGCCGGTGACGCCCTGCTTGTCGTCGCCGGTTACCTTCTTCGAGCGTGCTGTTCCATTCCATCTTGATTTTCGGATTCTTGAGCGCCCGCTCCTGCATGATCATGCTCGCGCGGAGCTTGTCGCGGCGGTGGACCATGTGGACCATCGAGGCGTACTTCGTCAGGTAGGTCGCCTCCTCGACGGCCGAATCTCCGCCGCCGACCACGACCAGCGGCTTGTTGCGAAACCGCGGCAGCGCACCGTCACACACGGCACATGCGCTGACGCCCCGATTCTTGAACGCCTCTTCCGACGGTAGACCGAGATAGTTCGCCTTCGCACCGGTGGCGACGATCAGGGCATGGGTTTCGTGCGTGTTGCCTTCAAGCGTTTTGACCACGAACGGCCGGTGCCGCGAGATCGACCTCGACCACATCATCCGTCACGATCCGCGTGCCGAAATTGCAGGCTTGCTGCCGCATCAACTCCATCAGCTCAGGCCCCGTGACGGCGTGCTTCCCTTCGAGGATGTTCATGTACTGCAGGCGGTCGTGTTCGATGGCTGTTTCCAAAAAGGGCTTGAGGTCGCCCGCCGGGAAACCAGCGTAATTCTCGACTTCCGTCGTGAGCGCAAGCTGGCCCAGGGGCAACGTCCCGGCGAGCCGGTTCTCCTCCGTAATTGCCCCCTCGAACACCAACGGCTTGAGTTCCGCCCGGGCCGCGTAAATCGCGGCCGACCAGCCGGCCGGCCCGCTCCCAATGATTATGACATGTTCCGCCAAAGTCCTGCCCTTTCCTGCGTCGTTGACCCGTGTCTCGGTGAAAGCGGGGCATTATACGGCGGCTTCTTTCGAGAGTAAACCAACGCGGCCGCCACGCGGCGTTGCTGGCAGCGACGTGCGGCGGATATCATGGAATCAGCCGGGCCGCGTCATTGACCGCCCGGCATATCTAGTCTTTCAACCTTGTGCCGGACCTACGTCGCCATGCTCACTTTCCTCGTCGCGATCGGTTCGTTCGTTGGCTTTATCGTCGCCTACCACACGTATGGACGTTGGCTCGCGCGGCGAATCTTTCAGCTCGATTCGAACGCGGAGGTGCCCAGCCATCAATTGCGCGACGACGTCGACTTCGTGCCCACGCGGAGGGAAGTCATCTTCGGCCACCACTTCACCAGCATCGCGGGGACCGGTCCGATCGTCGGCCCGGCGATCGCCGTATTCTGGGGCTGGCTACCCGCATTGCTCTGGGTGGTATTCGGATCAATCTTCATCGGCGCGGTCCATGATTTCGGAGGCGCTGGTGGTGAGCCTGCGCAATCGCGGCCAAACCGTCGGCGACGTCGCCGGTCGATTGATTTCGCCGCGGGCACGATTGTTGTTTCTGTTGATCTTGTTCTTTGCGCTGACCGTGGTGCTGGCGATCTTCGGACTGGTGATCGCTCAGCTGTTCAATCTCTACCCGGAGTCGGTACTCTCGACCTGGATCGCCATGCCGCTGGCTGTGGCGATCGGGTTTTGGGTGTATCGTTATCATGGCGGATTGTTGGCGCCGTCGCTGATCGGTTTGGTCGTTCTTTACGGCGCCGTGTATGTCGGGGCCTACTACTGGCCCGTTACCATCCCGGCAACGTGGTGCGAGAGCCTCTCGACGTCGCTGGGCCTGAGCCCGGACGCGCTTAATCCGGTGGTGATCTGGACGGTGCTGCTGTTCATCTACTGCTTTCTCGCGTCGGTGCTGCCGGTGTGGGTGCTGCTGCAGCCGCGGGATTTCATCAATAGCCAACAGTTGTTGTTGGCGCTGGCCGCGTTGGTCGTGGGAATTTGCCTGGCCGCACTCTCCGGACATGCCGACCTCCATCACAGCGCGCCGGCCGTCGTGCCCGTTTCCCAATGGCCGGCCGATGCTCCGCCGATTTGGCCTTTCTTGTTTATCACGATCGCCTGCGGCGCGATCAGCGGCTTCCACTGCCTGGTGGCCAGCGGCACGTCGAGCAAGCAGGTAGCCAACGAGTGTGACGCCCAATACGTCGGCTACGGTGCGATGCTCCTGGAAGGCGCACTGGCTGTGATCGTCATCCTGGCCTGTTGCGCCGGTGTTGGCATGGGGTTGTTTCAACGCCACGTCGCGACAACCGCGGGCGGCGAAGCTGTCTCGAGTTCGCTAATCATCCGACCTTACGATTACGTGCCCGAGCTCGATGCGGCTGGCAAGCCGATCGTCGCCGAAGCCGCCTGGCACAAGCGCTACGACCCGTCCAACGGCTGGAAGAGCTTCACGCTCGGCAAGATGGTCGGTGCCTTCGTCGAGGGTGGGGCAAACTTTCTCACCGCCGTCGGCTTACCGCTCAAGCTCGCCGTGGCGGTCATCGCCGTGTTGGTTGCCTGTTTTGCCGCCACGACGCTCGACACCGCCACCCGCTTGCAGCGTTACGTCGTTCAGGAGCTCGCCGCGGCGCTGCACGTCAAACCGCTCACCAACAAATACGCGGCCACGCTTTTCGCCGTCTTGCTGGCGATGATGCTGGCGATGATGCGCGGTCCGGCGTCGGCTAGCGGCGAACCCGGTCCGTACGGCTACGGTGGCCTGTATCTGTGGCCGCTGTTCGGCGCAACGAATCAATTGTTAGCCGGACTCGCCTTCCTCGTCACGGCACTCTATCTCTGGCGGCGGGATCGACCGATCTGGTTCCTTGTGCCGCCGATGATTCTGATGGTCATCATGCCGACCTGGGCACTGATTTGGCAGATGTTCAACGCGGAAACCGGCTGGTTCGAAACCGGCAACTATTTGCTGCTCGGTGTCGGCGCCGTGACGCTCGTGCTGCAGCTCTGGATGGTGACCGAAGCCGTGCTTGTTTGGCCGCGGGCCAAGGGCGTGCTCGAAGAAAAGCTGCCGCCGCTGCGAGCGACGGCGGGCGCCGTCATCCCTTCTTCGTTGTAGCGACGGCCGCCGGCCGATCGCTGATCGAATTCTTGACCTGCACTGCTTTGCGGCCTTTGAACACGCCCGCCTCGGCGTGGAATTTTGGCCGGCCTTCGATCGACATCACCAGCGGCAGGTGAATGTCTTTCTCCGTCGTGATCACGTCTCCCACCTGCAGGTTGATCAAATCCGACGTGGCGATGTGCGTTTCCGCCAGGTCGACCACCACCTCGACGACCGAACCCGTGAGTTGATTGCTGATTTGCTGGATGCTTTGCGGCGTGGGCGGCTTCTTACCGTAGGCGACCCAGCTGTTGGAGGTAAGTTGCTGGCTGATCCGCTCGATTGAGTTGAATGTGATGCACAAGTTGGCCATGCCGCGGACGTCGCCCAGCGTGATCTCGAAGCTGATCAGCACGACCACCTCGTTGGGAGGCACAATTTGAACCAATTGCGGATTCGATTCGACGCGGTCGACCGACAGCTGCAAATCGAGCACGTTCTTCCAGGCGTGCTTCATCTCCGCGAGGAACAGGTCGGTGATTCGCGACACGAGCCGCATCTCGATCTCGGTCAGCGGCCGGCGGATCGTCGGCGTCGGTTCGCTGCCGCCACCCAGCAACCGGTCGATGATCGGGTAGAGCAGCGAAAGGTTGATGTCGAGAATCAGCTGCCCTTCGAGCGGCGCAGCGTTGATCAGGTTGAAGCAAGTCGGATTCTCAAGGCTAAATACGAACTCGCTGTACGTGAGCTGGTCGACGCTCGTGAGCTTCACCTCGACGATCGATCGCAACAGCGCCGAGAGGGCGGCGCCGAAATTGCGGCCGAATCCTTCGTGCATCGTCTGCAGGGCCCGCATCTGCTCCTTGCCGACGCGCTCCGGCCGCTTGAAGTCGTACGGCGTGACCTTCACGCCCGGCCGGCTCATCCCGCCGGCCGGCGGCGACGGCCCCGCCGACGCCCCGGCCGTCCATGGCGTTGAGCAAACTTTCGACTTCTTCTTGGCTAAGAACTTCGCCGCTCATCGTGCACTCCGTTGCGGGAGAGGAACCGGGTGTGAGGAGTCAGGATTCAGGTTGAATTTCCCTGATTTCCCCGGCTCCCGACTCCTGACTCCTCACCCCCGAATCTGTCCCTCTCCCTGGACAACGTACTTGTAGCTGGTCAACTCCTCGATTCCGCAAGGGCCGCGGGCGTGGAACTTGTCCGTGCTGATGCCGATCTCCGCGCCCAGGCCGAACTCGCCGCCGTCGTTGAATCGCGTGCTGGCGTTGATCATCACCGCCGCGCTGTCGACGCCGGCGGCAAACGTCCGCGACGCCGCGAGGTCATTGGTTACGATCGCGTCCGTGTGGCCCGAGCCGTAGCGATTGATGTGATTGATCGCCTCGTCGACCGAGCCGACGACGTGCACCGAGATAATCGGTCCCAGGAACTCCGTCGCGTAATCCTCCTCGGTGACTTGCTTCGCGGCGGGCACCAGCTCGCGGGTCCGCTCGTCGCCGCGGATTTCGACGCCGTGACGCGCCAGCGCCTGACCGGCGGCCGGCAGGAATTCGTTCGCCACGTCGGCGTGCACCAACAGCGACTCCGCGGCATTGCAGACGCCCATCCGCTGGCACTTGCTGTTGACCAGGATCTGCTCGGCCATTTCCAGGTCGGCCGACGCGTCGACGTAGACGTGGCAATTGCCGCTGAAGTGTTTGATGACCGGCATCTGGGCCTCGGCCGCCACGCGGCGAATCAGCCCCTCGCCGCCGCGGGGGATCGCCAGGTCGATGTACTGCGGCAGCGCGAGAAATTTGCCCACCGCGTCGCGGTCGGTCGTGCTGACCAACTGCACCGCGTCCTCGGGCAGGCCGACTTGATCCGCCGCCTCGGCCAGCAGCTCGACAACCGCCTGGCTTGAATGGATCGCTTCTTTGCCGCCGCGGAGGATTACGGCGTTGCCCGCCTTGACGCAGATCGCCGCCGCGTCGGCCGTCACGTTGGGCCGCGATTCGTAGATGAAAAACACGACGCCCAGCGGTACCCGCACCTTGTCGATCCGCAAGCCGTTGGGGCGAATCGTCGATTTGATCAGCTCGCCGATCGGTTCCGGCAGCGCCGCGACGTCTTCGAGTCCGTTGGCCATCGACTCGATCCGCGCGGGCGTGAGCCGCAGCCGTTCGACTTCCGCGTCGGTCAGCCCGTAGCCGGGCGCCGCGGCCAGGTCTTGTGCGTTTGCCGCGGAGAGTCGCTTCGTATTCTCGCGTAACAGGGCCGCCGATCGGCGCAGCCAATCAATCTTTACCGCACCGCCGGTGATCGCCATCCGCGCCGATGCCCGCCGTGCGCGCGACGCGACGTCCGTGCAGTACTTGGCGAGATCAAAATCGACGGCGGTAGCCATAACAAAAAAGAGGGTGATTCAGGCTGTTTGGTTCACCGATTCGAGAATGGGCCGAACATTGCAAGTATCGTCCAATTCGGCAGTTGGGTCAATGTTGGCTGCTCGCCCAAAGCCGCATATCACGCCAATCCGCCGCTCGATTTCGAACGCCAGCAAGGCGTCGCGGACCGGCCGTATGTCGTGCACTCGGAGGACCGATACGCCCTGCACCGCGAGCGCCAGCGCGACGCCAACGCCGGCCTGAGTACGGTCCACGGTCGCATCGCCAACCAGACGGCCGAGGAACGATTTCCGTGAGTGGCCGACCAACACCGGACAGCCCAGCGAAACCAGTTCGCGGCAGGATCGCAGCAGGAGCAGATTGTGTTCGTACGTCTTGCCGAAGCCGATGCCAGGATCGAGACAGATTCGCTCCCGTGCGATTCCAGCCGCGATGAGGGCATCGCGACGGTTACGCAAATACTCGCGCACCTCCGCCACGACGTCTGTGTAGACCGGATTCTTCTGCATCGTTTCTGGCGTGCCTTGCATGTGCATCACGCAGACGCCTGCCCCCGTCGCGGCCGCCGCTTCCACCATGCAAGGATCGGCCGTCAAGCCGCTGACGTCATTAATGATCTCCGCGCCTGCGTCGATCGCGGCTTGGGCAACCGCCGCCTTGCGCGTATCGATCGAGATCGGCACGGGAACTTCCGCGACGAGCTGCCGGATTACTGGCATTACGCGCCCCATCTCCTCCTGTTCGGACACGGGATTCGCTCCCGGACGCGTGCTCTCGCCGCCGACGTCCAATAAGTCGGCTCCGTCCGCGACGAGCGCCCGAGCGTGGGCGACCGCCGCCGCCGCGTCGAGGAATCGTCCACCGTCGGAAAAGCTGTCCGGAGTAACGTTTATGATGCCCATCAACAGCGGCCGCCGCCGGAGCACGAGCGAGCGAGTTCGCAATTGCCAATCGGATGCGGCCATGACTCCTAGCGTATCGCACTGCGAGCCGGCGGGGAAATCACCACGGCGATTCCATCGTGCCGACGATCTGCTGGGCGAGCCGGTCGATCGCCTGCTGTTGCGACGTCGCCACCGACTGGCCCGCCTCAGGTACGAGGTTCGCCGTTTGATCGATGCCAACCAGCTCCGGCGGCAGCGCAATCGTCTGCGGCGGGCACATCGGCAGCCGGCGGCGATTGAGCCAACTGACCTGCGAGTAGACCGCCGATTCCGAGAGTCGCGGGTCGTCAAAACTGTCTTCCCCCAGCACGTGCCGCGAGTCGCCCATCAGTTTCACCGCGAGAATGCTGTCGGCGTCCGGCGTGCCGACGACTTTGTAGGGCGTTTTGAGCTCGATCTCCTTGATCACTGCTTCGGTCAGGCGCTCGCCTAAATCGGGGCGGTAACTGTCCGATTCAATCATCGGCACATAAACTGTCGCAATGTCCGGCGCGTAGAGCGACTCGTTGCCAACCTGGTAGTGGGCGCAGCCGGTGACGAGCAGGGTGCTGGTCGTGATGGCCGCAAGAAATCGCATCGGCTTGCCTGATCGCCTATCGCGTCGTCGTAGTCGCCGGCGGCTGCGCGAGCAGCGTGCCGTTCTTGATCTCCGGCACGTTTGCCAGCGACGTGTGCTCCTGGCCTTTGGGGAACAATTCGACGAACCAGGCCAGCCGCTTCTCCGGGAAATCGGGCTTCCCGGCCAGCTCCGTCATTCGCGATTTGGCCCGCTGGGCTAGCTCCGAATCGGGATACTTGTTGATCACTTCGGCATAGTACGTCTTGGCGGAACCGTAGTTCTTCGTGCCGTCATAGAATTGGGCCATCTGCATGTCGCGCGAGGCGAGTTCCTGATGGAGCTGGGCGCTGACGGTCTGCAAGCGCGTGCGTTCTTCGGCACTGAGCTGGCCGGCGAAATTGGTGCGGAGTTGCTTCACGAGCACTTGGGCTTCTTCGAGCGGCGTGCCGTCGTAGTCGGCTCCCTGGTACTTGCGGAGCTTCGACTGCAGGCCGAGCAAATGGGCCTCGAACTGGAATTCGCTCCGCGGGTACTCGCGCCGCAAGAGCTCATAGTGATAGTCGGCATCCTCGAATCGCTTGGCGCGGAAGTAGATGCCAGCCGTCGCCATGATCGCATCATCCGCCCGCGGCCCGGTCGGATCGTTCATCCGGATGTTGTCGTACGTCTTGATGGCGTGGCCCATCGTGTCGAACCAGGGCCGCGTTTTGTCCCAGGCATTGGGCGTCATGGGCACGTCGTAATGGGCGTTGGCGTAGGCTTCGAGATAGCGGGCGATGGCCCACTCGCGCTCGACCAACTTGTCGAGGTAGCGCGTGCTGGGATATTTGTCGGCCAGCTCGTTGTAGGCATCGCGGGCCTTGATGCAGCGGTCGTCGAAGTAGTAGCTCTCGGCCAGCATGAACAGCGCGTCTTCCTTAATCCGCATGTCGACCGCTCGGTCGGCCGCGCTGGCGTATTCCTTGGCCGCCGCGGAGTAGCGTTTGGCCTCGAACAGCCGCTCTCCTTCCATAAACATCCGGTGGGCGGCCTGATCGTTGGGTCCCAGGCCGACGGCCGATTTCATCTTGCCGTAAACGGCCCGGGGATCGAGTGCCGGCGCGAGACCTTTGTCTAAGTCGACGTCCGAATCCGGCGGCCGCGCCGTCGATTCGGTGACCGGCCGGTCGATCGGCCGGCCCATGCCGTCGAAGTATCCGTCGAAGCCGGGAACTTTGTACCCCTTGCCGACTTCGAACTCCGCGTTTTTCTTGTTCTTCTTCCACCACTTGGGCGAACCCACCGGATCGCTCTGGCCGAACCAACCGGACCAGGGCCAATGAGTGGGCTCCGGCGCCGGTTCTGCTGCGGCGGCGGCAGTTGCTGCGGAAAGTGGTGGCGGCGCGAAAGCCGGCCCGGCTGCCGAATCGCTGGTCGCTGGCTGGGCAACGACCAGCTGCAAGTCGCCGCAGACGGCAAACAATGCCAGGGCAAAGCACAAAGCCTGCCAGCACACGCGGTCGACGATCACCAGCTGGCCAGTTGGAGTAGGCGTCATGAACGATTTCCGGACCGTCTCGATCGATGGAAGAGATAAGAGCTTACGGGCAAAACCTGAGCGCAGAACAGGTGCGCGCCAACTGCAAAATAAGCGGTGAAAAGTACGCGAAACAGGCCGCCTGCGTCAAGTGCAGCCCGCGCCTCGTGAATCTCCCAAGTTGAGGGCGCTGGTGGTGATAGCAGGGAGATTGACGAATTCCGAATGACAATTGACGAATGGTCGACGGTGCCAGTGTGGGCCATTTCGCCTTCGGGAAATTGCTGGGGTTTTGTGGGAAGACGCCAGGCATTCGGTTCGAACTCGCCAGGTTCTTGCCGACGAAAAACAGCGTAGTTTTTTCGAACTCGCCAGGTTTCTCTCGAACTCGCCAGGTTTTCTGCGGGGTGCTATCGCCAGTTCATATATGGATGTTTCGATCACAAAGACGCCCGGTGAAGAATTGCTTCTCACGTGCGCTAAATCGTGGCCCGGCCTCCTCGGCGTACAGCACGAGCGCCGTCAACCAATTCCAGCAGATTGGCTCCGGCCGCCACGCAGCCAACGCGTACAGCCGGCTTCCAATTGCCAACTAACAATCGCCCCCGAGTGTAGCAGATAGGGTACAGATGTCAACTAGTGGAATTGGCCACCCTGCCGCTTGTTCAACGGAGAGTTGGAGACCTTCGGTCGCAGATGTGCGGGGTCGGGAGACCCGCGCACAACAAGACGGACTCAGGCCATCTCTGCTGCTTCCTTCGGGACTCGCTCGAGTCGAACCCGGCCGACGCGGCGGCGGGTGGCCTCGAGGACGGTGACCTGCACCGAGTCGTTCCAGGTCATCGATTCGCCGGCGGTGGGGACGCGGCCGAACTGGTCGAACACGAAGCCGCCGATCGTGTCGAAGGCATCGTCCTCCGGGAGGTCGAAATCCATCAGCTCGTTGATCTCTTCGACGTGGGCCCGGCCGAGCGTCTCGCAGGTGTCGTCGTCGATCTTGCGGATGTCCTGTTCGACTTCGGCGTCGAATTCGTCCTCGATCTCGCCGACGATTTCCTCCAGCACGTCTTCGATGGTCACCAGGCCGGAGACGCCGCCGTATTCGTCGAGCACGATGGCGATGTGAGTGCGGCTGCGCTGGAAGAGCTGCAACAAGTCGTCGACGGCTTTCGATTCCGGCACAAACAAGGGCTTGCGGAGGATTTCCTTGAGCGATCGCCGGGGTTCGTCGGGGTCTTTTGCCAGCTCGGGGAGCAGGTCCTTGATGTAGAGGATGCCGACGATGTCGTCGCGGTTCTTGTCGTAGACGGGCAGCCGGGTATGGCCCATCGAGGTGACATATTCGAGCACCGCATCCCAGCTCTCGTCGGCCTGGAGCATGTGCATTTCGGTCCGGGGGGTCATGACGTGTGAGACCGCAACGTCGCCGAGGTCGATGACTCCCTCGATCATCTCGCGGGCTTCTTCTTCGAGCAGCCCCTCGCGGTGTCCCTCGCTGACGATCGTGCGGATTTCCTCCTCGAACGATTCTTCGTCGTCGGCTGCGGCAGCGCGCCCGGTCAGCCGGCGCAGAGACGAATCGAGCATGCGAACCCAGACAAACAAGGGGTAGGTGGCCCGGCTCAGCAGTCGCCAGCAGGGCCAGCTATGGTATAAGAACAGCTCCGCACCGACGCGCACGATCGCCCACGACAGGCAGACCACGAGCATGGCCACGAGTAATGCCAGCACGACCACGATGACCACGAGCGCGAACCAAGCGACGGGCGCTTTCACCAGCCGCTCCCAGCCATACAGTCCTCCGGTGACGGCAAACAGCACGGTCGCCATTCCGGCAACCATTTCCACGCCCAGCGCCGTTTCCTCATGATGGCGGACGATGTCGCCGAAACGGTCGAGCTGTTGCCGCTGCTCGCAGATTTCCTGCAACTGATGGCGGGAAAAATCGCGCAGCACCCGCACGCCGACCGACGCCAGCATGCTGGCCGCCAGGCCGACCAGCGAAATCCATAATAAGGCGTCTGCGTTTACCAAGCGACCGTACCTCCTCCGTCCATGGGTCCTCCTCCGCCCGGCAGTTCGGTGGCAATCTCTGCCCGTGCGAACCCGACCGGCAGCTCCACTCCACACTCCTGCAAATAGAATCGCTCCGCGGCGCGCATCTTCCGCGCGTCGGCGTCCGACTGGTCGTCGAGGCCCACCAGATGCAGCATCCCGTGGATCACGTACAGCAGCTGCTCGTCGTCGGGCTGCCAGCCGCCTTCGCTGGCGGTCGCCGCCGCGGTGTCGGCGCTGAGCACGACTTCGCCGTTGAGGTGGTTGTTGCTGTCGTCGAGCACAAAGCTCAGCACGTCCGTCGGCCAATCGTGATTTAAGAATTTTCGATTGAGCGCGTGGATGGCCGAATCGTCGACAACGGCGAGACTGATCGTGGCCGAGGTGAATTTCGAATCGGCCAGCACGCGGCGAGCGGCGTCAAGCAGGCGACCTTCGTTCACGGCGTGGGCCGATTGCTCATTGGCGAGCGAAAGCTCGAAGCCGTCGTGCGTGGTTTCGTGGGCAGCAGTGCCGTGGGCCATGACGAATGATTGTCGCCGCGTGGACTTCGAGCGACGCCGTATCAGGCGGTCTCTTGGTCCGGATATTTTACACGGCCGTGATACACGGCCGTCAACGATTTTACCAGGCTTTGGCCGATTTTGTCGACTTCTTCAAGGGTGAGGCCACATTCGTCGAATTGGCCGTCGAGCAATCGCTTGCGACTCAGCTCTTCGACGAGGTTCTCGATCCGCGAAGGGGTCGGCTCGACCAGTACGCGGCTGGCGCTCTCGACGGCGTCGGCGAGCATCAAAATGCCGGCTTCCTTGGTTTGCGGCTTCGGCCCAGGATAGCGGAACGAGCTCTCGTCGACGACGTTGCTACCGTCGATGTCGTTGCCGCGACTGCTTCGCTCCGCGGCCTGGCGGTAAAAATACTCGACCAACGTGGTGCCGTGATGTTGTTGAATGAAATCGATGATCGGCTCGGGCACCCGGTTCTGGCGGGCGAGGTCCGCCCCGTCTTTGACATGCGCAATGATCACCAGCGTGCTCATGGCCGGCATCAGCGACTGGTGTCGGTTGTCGCCCTGGCCTTGGTTCTCGACGAAGTAGCCGGGTTTGAGCATCTTACCGATGTCGTGGAAGTAGGCGCCGACGCGGACCAACAATCCTCGGGCACCGATCGCCTCGGCAGCCGCTTCGGCAAGTGACGCCACCGTGATCGAATGGTTGTAGGTACCCGGCGCGCGGCGCACCAGCTCCTGCAAGAGGGGATGTGCGGGATCGCCCAGCTCGATCAAGCTCAGGTCGGTCTGCACGCCGAAGACGCGTTCCACCAGCGGCAGCAGGCAGGTCATGAGCGAACCGGCAATGACCGCCCACAAGCCCCACGTCAACGCCGTTTTGAGCAGCGGCAAGTACGGTTGCCCTTCCATGGTGCCGACGCCGATCGTCGTGAGAATCGCCACGCCTGCCGCGATGAAACCGACCGACAACAGTTTGCTCCGACTCCGCACGCGGCCCAAGCAAAGGATCGCGCCCACGGTCGTCGCCATCAACACCACCGCGTCACCCAAATCGAGCCCGATCGCCTCCGCACCGATCAGCGTCACCGCGGCGCTCAGGAGCAGGGCGAACTCGCGGTCGTACGCGATCGCCATCGTCATGCCGAAGAGCATCAGCGGGATCACTTCCGCCCGCCACTGGTCGTTGCTGGCGATGATCATCAGCCCGACGGTCACAACGACCATCGTGAGCAAGATCGCCAGCCGGCTCAATTCATCGGCGACACTTGGTTCACGGTAATGGACGTAGAACCCGCAAAGCACGTACAAGGCCACGTACATCCCAAGCACCGCCAGCGAGCGTGAGAATCGGTCCACCAGCGTACGGCTGGCGACGTCGGCGTCGTGCTCCAGGCGGATCAGCTCCATCTCGTCGCTGTCCAGTGGTGCCTTGTCGGCCGGCTCGTCGCTTCTCGCCGCGTGGGCGAGCACGCTGCCGGGCGGAAACAACGTCGTCTTCGGAGCGACCGCGTCGGCCGATTTCTGTTGTTCAGCACGGGTGGCTTCGACGTTGCGGGTGAGCGTGATCGGGAGCTGCGGTTGCAGCCAGGCGAAGACGCGCTTGGCGACTTCGAGCGAAGGCATCTTTTGCTCGAGCGACTTCTGCAGCTGTGCCGTGGCGTTTTCCTTGAGCACGTCGTAAGCGGGCACCTCGCCCTCGAAACCGCTACTGCCCGCTTGGCGCACGGAGATACGCTCGGAATTCACGTCGTCACCAGGCGGCTTGTCGAGGATGCCGTTCTGCTCCAGCAGCTTGGTTGCATCGGCGAGCGATTTCTTGAAGGCATCGAGCGCCTCCGTCGGCCTTGAGGGCGTCTCGGAAACGCTCGAATTGCTGCTGGCGCTCCTCCTGCGTCGGCTGGGGCGTTCCCTCGGCAAGGGGCGGCTCGAACTCATGCCAGAGGGCATCGACCTTCGACAGGTCTTCCGCCGCGACCAGTTGGCTCACTTCGTTTTCGAGCTTCGCTCGCAACTGCACCAGTGCCGTCGGATCCTGGTTGTAGACGGCGACGGCCAGTTTGCGGGCCTGCTCGCGGGCTTCGTTGGTGGCCTTCTCGTCGTATTTTTCGAATTGGGTGCGGGCGGTGATATCCCGGCTGGGGATGTCGCCCAGATGGAACGGCTGCGGGGGCGACCAGCCCCGCGAGATCGCCCAGAGCGCGAGCGCCGCGACGGCGCACATCGCCAGCCGCACCAGCACGTGGCCGCGGCGCAAATGCAAGCGCAGTTTTCCCCACCAGCCGGGTGGCAGCTCGACTGAGGCTACCCGCTCGCTCCGCGTCCTTTTTTTGCTGCCGGTGGACATGGTTGTTAGATCAGGGAGCAAGGAGCAAGGAGTCAGAAATCGGTTGCTCCGCGCTCCTGACTGATCACCGCTTCCGTTTCGGTCCCTCCTCGTAGGCGCTGACGATCTCTTGCACCAGGCGATGCCGCACAATGTCGTCCCGCCCGAGCACGATGTTCGCGTAGCCCTCGACGTCGCGGAGCCGACCGATCGCGTCGATCAGCCCGCTCTTGGTGTGGGGCGGCAGGTCGATCTGCGTCGTGTCGCCCGACACGACCACCTTCGAGTTCCAGCCCATTCGCGTCAGGAACATTTTCATCTGCGAGACGGTCGTGTTCTGGGCCTCGTCCATGATGATGAACGCGTTGTTGAGCGTCCGCCCGCGCATGTACGCCAGCGGCACCACCTCGATCACGTCCTCCGCCATGTAGCGCTTCACTTGCTCGTAGTCCATCATCTCGCGCAAGGCGTCCAATAGTGGCCGCAGATAGGGATTGATCTTGGCCTGCAAGTCGCCGGGCAGGAAGCCCAGGCTCTCGCCGGCTTCCACCGCCGGACGCACGAGCACGATTTTGCCGATCTGTTGGGCCTTGAGCGACTCGACCGCCGTGGCCACCGCCAGATACGTCTTGCCGGTGCCGGCGGGTCCGTTGCAGAACACCAGGTCATGATCGCGGATCGCCTGCACGTAGCGCGACTGCCCGGCGGTCCGCGGGCGTATCTTCCGGCCTGCCGAGCGGACGTCGACCGGCGCCGTCTTGCCGTTGGTCGGCGCGCCAACGACCTGCTCGATGATGTGCCCGACCTGCTCGGGAGTCACCAGCCCGTCGCGGCCGACGGTCGTGCGGAGCTGCTCGATGATCTCGGTGGCGTGAAAGACCGCCTGCTCGTCGCCGGTGACGTGAATCTTGCCGTTGCGAGCGGAGATTTTCGCCGGCACGCTGTCGCGGATCCGCCGCAGATGCTGATCGCTGGCGCCCAAGAGCAGGACCAGCTCGTCCGGGGTGCCGACCGGTATTGTCGCTTCAATCATCAACACACGCGGCAGCTGCTCAGTTGCCGCCGGAGACTCCTTGGGAAGGAAAGGTTCAAGCCACCATCACTCAAATATACTCGATTGCCGGAAAAACGCACCAGCAAAGCTAGCGACAGACATCGCAACCACTTATCTGGCAATACACTTACGCACCCCATCGCCGATCCCACCATGAGCCGGCAATATCGAGTCGACGCCGCGTCTCCACACGTCCAATTCCCGACCCACCCTGTCACCCAAAACAAATAGGCAATTGGCGCCGCTCCCATCAGCGAATCGAGCAAATCGAGCACGCCCCCAAACCCCGGCATCCACGCGCTTGAATCTTTGATCCCCGCGTCACGCTTTAGGAGGGATTCGGCCAGATCCCCGATGAGCCCCGTCGCAGCACCAGCGCAATTGCATAAAGTGCAACCGCGGCCGATCCACAAGTCCAAGTACCAACCGCCCGGCAGCATTGCCGTGCGCTACGTAGCTCAATCAACAGCCAGGAGGCGACCAACGTCGCGAACACAAAGGCCCCACCGTAGACGCCCTCCCAAGTCTTTCCAGGACTAACGCTGGGTGCGAGTTTGTGCTTTCCGAACAAGCGTCCCGCGGCGTACTGCCCGACGTCGCTCGATTTGACAATCGCGATCGTCGACACCAGCGCGAACATGCCGATTCGTCGCGCCGCCTCCCAACATCCGCAATTGCACCAAGAAACCGATGAGTCCGCCAACGTATGCAATGGCAAAGACTGCGACCGCCAAATTCGCGGTCGCCTGGCCGCTGCTGTTGTACCGTCTCAATTCGCCGACGAACGCCAGCAGGACACTGACCGCGACGCCTGTGCCGATCCAACCGACGCCGAGCCGTGGCCAAAACTGCGGCAATACTGCCGAGAGTAGAGTGATGACGACCCCGCCATAGACGACCCATGCCAACGGATCGAATCCGCGCTTGCGGAGCATGGATAACAACTCGCCGGCGGCGAAAATTGCCGCCACGATTGCTAATGGCAATAAGTACAATACCTGGAATGCTGGCGTGCCAATCAAGCCAGCAAAGAGCCACCAGCCCCGCGATAAACACCACGCTCAAGAGTAGTCGCCAGCGCAACATGCGGCACCACTATGGCGATTCGGCCGATTTTCGAGCAACGCCCCTTCGCCGCTCCCCGTGCTGCCCCGCCGCCCGCGACGGAGGGTCGTCGACATTCCGATCGAGCAAATCAAAATGCATAGCGTACCTTTTCAGGCGAACTCCACCACGCTACGCTGCCCTGAATGCATTGGTTCAGTAAAACCGCCTCCGGCGCGCACCTCGCTTACAACGCCACCGTTACCGGCGACGTCCAACTCGGCGCCGACAGCAGCGTCTGGTTCGGGGCCGTGGTCCGCGGCGACGTGGCCCCCGTCACGATCGGCCAGCGCGTCAACATCCAGGACGGCGCGGTCGTCCACTGCGACACCGGCTTCGCCAACACGATTGAAGACGACGTCTCGATCGGCCACCGGGCCGTCGTCCACGGCGAGCGCGTCGGCCGCGGGACGCTCATCGGCATGGGGGCCGTCGTGCTCGGCCACACCGAGGTCGGCGCGGAATGCCTGATCGCCGCCGGCGCGGTCGTCACGCCGGGAATGAAAATCCCCGATCGCTCCCTCGTGATCGGCGTCCCGGCTCGGATCCTCCGCGGCGTGAACGAAAAGGAGCACGAGTATCTTCGCTGGCTCAGCCGCCGCTACGTCGAGCTCGTGAATAAATACCACCGCGGCGAATTCGGTGGTCCTCCGTCTCGGTAATGTCGTCGCGCAAGCTCCGCCGCGCTGCGTTCTGCCAGCGTCCAGGAAGTGCCGTTCACGAGCGTCAACGCCTCGACGACGGTCGCCACCACGAGCTTCGCGGGCTTCGCCGAAGCGGGCACCACGATCGAAGTCACGCCGCGGATCAGCGATGACGACCACCTCCAGCTCGACTACGTGATCAGCCTCAACAGCTTCACCGGCGGCGAGCGGCAACGGCGTGCCCCCGCCCCGGCAAACCGACGAAGTCACCAGCAGCGTCACCATCCCCGATGGGTACACCGTCATCGTCGGCGGCCTCACTCGCCAAAACGTGTCCGATGGCTACGAGATTGCGGTAGGGACGGGCATTGCTGCCCGCCCCCCGCACAGATCCGTACGTGAAGCATTACCTCATACGGCTCCTACCTTGAGTCGGGCGTGAAAACGCTCGTTTGGATACGGATGCAGGACGCGGGGACGGGGCAGGTGTTTGCGAATCAAGCGGCGCATTCGCGTCCAGGTCCAGCGCTCTTTGCCCTTCTGGCTGCGTCGCCGCAGTACCGTGAGCCAGTGTTTGCTGACCTCGTCCACGAATTGGCACAGCCGTCGGCCGTTGCCAGGGACCGCATGATAATTCAACCACCCTCCGACGACCGAGCGTAACCAACGCGCCGTTTCGCCTACCGGGCGATGCATCCGCAGGCGTAACTGCTGCTTGAGGGCAGCGAGCGTCGCCCGCATCCGCTTGGCGATCGTGGTCCGCTGGATCGTGAACCACCCGTGACTCCTCGTTTTCGCGCACTGATGCGTGAAGCCGAGAAAGTCAAACGATTCGGGGCGACCTGCGCCGCGGTTCTGCCGACGTTCATCCGCGTAGCGTCCGAACTCGATGAGCCGCGTCTTGTCGTCGTGGAGCTTCAAGCCGAATTTGGCCAGCCGTGCCCGGAGTGCTTCCAGGCACGCCTGCGCTTCGTTGCGGTGCTCGAAGCCGATCACAAAGTCGTCCGCATAGCGGACGATCACGACGTCGCCCCGACAGTGGTTCTTCCGCCAGCATTCGACCCACAGGTCCAAGGCATAGTGCAGAAACACGTTCGCCAGCAGCGGTGAGATCACCGCCCCTTAGGGCGTGCCCCGACTCGTCTCGGACCACTGGCCTTCTTCGCTGATCCCGGCCCGCAGCCATTTGCGGATCAATCGAAGAATGCGCTTGTCGCCAATGCGGTGCTCCAGGAACTTGATCAGCCACTCGTGGTCAATCGCGTCGAAGAAGCCCGCAATGTCGGCATCCAGTACCCAGTTCACTCGTTTGCTGGTCAGAGCCACACTCAACGCATCAAGTGCGTCGTGCTGGCTACGCCCAGGCCGGAAGCCGTAGCTGAAACCGAGAAAATCCTGCTCGTAGATCGACTGCAACACCCATAGCACCGCCTGCTGGACGATCTTGTCCTCCAACGAGGCAATGCCCAGCGGCCGCTGGCGGCCGTTGGGCTTGGGTATCCAGACTCGACGAGAGGGCTTAGCACGGTAGGCTCCCCGGTGAATGCGATCGTGAAGGTCCGCGATGCGGGCCTCCACCTGCTGCTCATATTCCTGCCAAGTCACCGCGTCGACTCCCACGGCCGCCGTCTTCTTCAAGTTGAAGAAGGCTTCGGTTAGGCATTCTTCGTTGACGTGGTGGAGCAAGGCCGTGAATCTGAGCGTGCTGTCCTGTCGGGCAGCTTCACGTACGCCGCTCAGTCCGCGTGACTTGCGTTTGGTCCGGCTCGGAGTCCGGTGCAAGGCAGTCTGCTCGGCGTTCCTCTTGGTTGAGTCCCTTTCCTCGGTCGACTCCGCCGGTGCATCAGCCGCACCGTTGTTCGCCGACGTCGCAGGTACTACGGACTCATCTGACTTCCTGTTTGCGTCCATGTCAGCATTACCGTCTGTAACGTTTTCTGACCGTTCCACCCTTTCCGGTGAAAACAAGCAGGATCTCCCGGTTCTCGCGCTTGGAGTTTTCAGACATGCTCAGGTTCTTCGACTCCGCCGTGCCGCTCGGTCGCTTGCCGATGACGCGATCGAGCGTGTTGCCTTCCCGCAGACACCACAGGGTCGGCACACGGAATGCCTGATTTCGGAGCTCAATAGCTGGCCTGTCTGTACCTCTCGCCGATGCTACACCCGGGATGTCACCATCCCCAGCGTACGGTTCGAGGCCGAGATGACTGGCTAGGTCTTTCTCGTAGGACTCTTTCATTCCCAACTCCAAGCCGGTTTATCCCAGCGCTTTCGGCGTCCCCGGCCTCGACCGCATCCCCGGCCTGCACTACCTCCTCGGTCAGACGAACAAGGACCACAGCCAAACGACGCTCTTTGTGTTCCTCAAGCCGATCATCCTCCGCGACGACAAGTTCCAGGACCTCAAGTTCCTCTCGGACCGCGACTTGGGCAACTCGAAGACGCCCGGCAACTATCCGTGTAGCCAGGCGCTGTTCGTGGATTAGGATTGGGACCGATGACTGCGACACCTGCTGCAATTGGGTAGAGTTTCGAATTGCCGCGAATTAGCAGTCGATCGCCTATCGGCACAAGGGAAGCGTTCACTTGGTCGTCGATATGATTTACCGCCAAAACCTCAAAGTCCGGCCCGGTGCGAATCACAACCGTCGTCCCGTCCCGATCCGTAAAATATATTCTGTCTTTGGCGACAATGGGCGACGAATAGAGGGATCCCGCCAGCGGAAGGCGTCGCTTGCCATACACTTCATCGCCAGTCGTCGCGTTCACGCAAAACAGAATCCCAGCCTCGCCCTTCGTGAAGAACAAGTAATCCCCTGCAATGGCCGGTGAGGCTACGTAGGGTGCCCCCTCGTGCGAGAACCACTTCTTGCCGTCAGAATCAGTAATATCGCCGCGCGAATCGAGCGGAATGGCGGCGATGGCATAGCCCAAATAGCCGCTCATGCAATAGACGATGCCGTCTCGTGCGACCGGCGAGGGAATCGGATTGGCGACCTGACCACCGCACTGCCAGAGCAACTTTCCCGTCTCCAGGTCGTAGCCGCGGCAGCGATTTGTGCCGTTCGCCACTATCTGTGTCGTTCCTTCATATTCGACCACGAGCGGTGTCGCCCAAGTTGTGGCCTCATCACGCGGCGTCCGCCACCTATCTTCGCCAGTGCGTGCGTCAAGGCAGGTGATGAACGATTGGCCTTCGTGGTCCCAGTTGATTACCAAGGCGTCCTTGTAGATTACGGGCGACGCTCCCTCCCCGAATTCGCGTCGCGTCTGCATTTTGCCGAGATTGCGCGACCACAGCAGATTCCCGTCAAAGTCGTAACAGTAGATGCCTTGTGAGCCGAAGGAAACGTACAGGCGCTTTCCGTCGGTGGTCGGCGAGGCGGATGTATAGCCGTGCAGAAAGTGGTGGCCTTCGTGGGGAACTTCTTCAGTGGCAGTCCGCTGCCAGCGAATGTGGCCAGTTGCAAGATCGAGACAGAGAATCTCAAAGCGGTAAAGACTCGTCGGCTCCGGTGTGGTTTGGATTGGCTTGTTGGCTCGACCACCCCGTCGTCGGCCTGAGGAAACCACTGGAGGGCGTTTGTCCGGTTCCGCCGGCGTAGTCGGAGAAACCTCTGGCTCGCGCTTAGTGTCAATCGCAGTCAGCAAAAAGATGCGACTGCCCCAGACAATTGGCGTAGCGCTGCCTGATCCTGGAATGTCCGCCGTCCACTCGACATTCGTCGCATCATCCCAATGGAGCGGTGGATCAGCATTTGGGGCGGAGCCATCTGCGTACGGTCCGCGCCACTGGTGCCAGTTGGCGAGCCGATTGCGTTGGAATTCGTCGGCCTGCGCAGTCGCTAACGATAAGCAACATGCGACAAGGACAAGATTCGTTCGACGCATGCGATGGCGGGCGGAATTTAGTCGACAGTGGCGGACCGGTCGACGATCCAAATGTTGCGGAACCAGTGGGTCGCACCGTGTTCTTGAAGCATAATTGGCCCGTCCGGAGCGTCGCCTAGACGCTTGGCGGCTCCTTTGCGGGCACCGAGCTCGGCATGGTCGTGAATCGTAACGCCGTTGAATCGGACCGTGGCCTGAGCTGGTTGTATAACCTTGCCCGAGGCATCGAAGCGGGGAGCGCGGAAGTCGACATCCATCGATTGCCATTCGTTCGATGGCAGGTCGGCGCTCGGAGGGACTGAGCTTCTGATTGAGATTCTCAAAACCCCCGCAGCGCGAGCCACCTTGGACTGAAGAGCTGATACCCAACTCGTATCGGGCTAAGAGAAACACACCTCCGTTGACGTCGCCAGGGGGCAAGCGGAATTCGAAGTGCAGCTGGAAGTCGCCCCAACGCTGCTTCGAAATAAGCGATCCTGCCCCGGGAACGACTTCCAACCACCCTTCCGGCGTGATCTTCCAGTCCGCCGGCCCGTCCGTTTCCTCCCACTGGCGATTCATCTGGCTCGACCAAGCATTTTGATCCTTTCCGTCGAAAAGGACGACGGCGCCGCTTGGTGGGGTGGCGCCGAGCGTAGGCGAAGGCGACTCCGGCTTCGCCTTATCCGCTGCGACCGCCCAGCCAAAACCACTGGTCCCGGCAATCAGAACACCCAGGAAAGCAGGCAATACAGTTCGTCTCATGGCTCAAAAGTTTCCCACAGCTATTCCGTCGTCGATTCCCAAGAGCGCTTCCCAGGGGGTATCGACTTCGGTCGTCAGGGCAATTTGATCTGGTCCGAAATTGCCATCGATGTCTTCCGAAATGAACTGCACGCTGCCGTCGGCCAGAGCGAAATGTGCGCCGCCCGGGTGTCGGCTGGAGAATCCGCGGCGGGCGAACGAGGCGGATTTTGTGTCGCTACTCGAGGAGTAATTAATGGCGTATTTTCCGCACCCCATCCCATCTGCAAATCCAATTTCCGAATTCTCTCGGACTCCCCGAATGCCGACTACTATCCCGGCTCGGCCTAAGACTTCTCCGCTGTTGGACGACACATCGGTCTCCCAAGCCCGTTCGCCAATAATGGCGGTCTTGCTCGTGCCGTCGGTGATCTTTCGAATCGGTGTCCCGATGTTGCTGACAAAGATACCGTTGGCGTCTTTGCCGGGCTCACCACGGTCGCGGCGCAATTCGTTACTACTGTTGACGCCGATGTAGCTGGAAGTTGCAATTTCGTAGTCGTTGCCGCTAATGCTTTGGATTGCACGTTCGCCATTTGTTGCGGGACCCGTCTCCGAGGGACAACGAAATATCGGTATCGCCGCTTGCATTGCGGCGAGGTTTTCCGGAATATCCAACGACGAGGCGAGGTCCAAGTCGCGAACGCGGATTTGGTCATAAAGGGCCGTTTCCTCGACGTACGGCAGAAGGAAGGCTCCCCAACTCCAGTTTCCAAGATATGAGTTCACTACGGAGGGGGGCGTGGGATGGACCTGCACTACGCCAGGCGGAAACGATTTGAACGAGTTGTGGTAGCTGATCAGTGCCAAGCTAATATTCTTGGCGCTGTTCTTGCACTGGGTGCGCCGCGCCGCTTCGCGTGCTGCTTGAATGGCTGGCAAGAGAAGCGCAATCAGAACGCCGATGATCGCAATTACGACCAACAGTTCGACCAGAGTAAAACCCGCGTATCGGCGACCACATCTCATCGCGCAAACCCCAGGTAGCTGCCGAGTGCCTACTGCCGCCATTGTGCGCAGCCGCAAATTGGGAGAACCGCCATCACCCCGATCGGTCCTGGGACGAATCGAGGCATCAAGCACCACACTACTTCTTCCAAGAATAGCGTTTTGCCGGCAATTCAGGACAGAAATGACTGGGTTTCGTGGCGACCGCGTCCAATCCGCCAAATGGGTGGCCGGGAGCACGCGGATGTCCCAAATCGTGCCAGTTTGGCTATTTGGCTCTATGTGGAGGATTTGTGATTTGGGAGTCGCGGGCCTCTGCGGAAAGGGGCATGGCGGATGTCCTTGCGGAAACTCCTCTTAATGCTTTTCGTTTGTCCTGCCACGCTGGCCGCAGCCAAGTGGTCGATCGCGGAAGTTTTGGTCAATGAGCCGTTCGCCTACCCGGACGGCCCCTTGGTCGGTCGTGCTACCGTGCCGGGGCCCGGTGCTACTTGGGTCGCGCATACCGACGAAGGGAATACGCCGATTCAAGTCAGCAACGGTGCGGCAGTCCTCGCGCAAGGCAGCGGGAGCGGCGGACGCGAGGATGCAAATATCGGGTTTCCAGTGCAATCGATCACCGCCACAACGTATGCCCGGTTTGATTTCATGTTGCCTGGCGGACAGACTGTCAATCCCGACGAACACGGACTGGTCTTCGCCCACATTAAGTCCAACCGAACTACCAATCACTTTCGAGCCAATACAGGCGTGGTCGTCGCCACAGGCGGGGGCGACTTTGGCCTCGCCGTCAACGCCAACGGCCTGAAACTCGACGAAGGCACAACCTGGCCCGCTGACCTGATGTTCGACACAGTGTATCGCGTCGTCACCAACTGGAATGCAGTCACCGGAGAATCGAAATTGTGGTTGAACCCCGAGAGCGAATCGAGCCCTTTCATTTCACATACGGGGCATAGCACGATGCAAGCTATGGAGTCGTACGCGCTACGCCAGAGCAGCGATTATTTTGGTACGCAGATCGTAGACAACATCGTCGTCGCGACGAGCTTCGCCGAAGTGCTCGGCGGTATGAACAGCGACGGTGTCGGTGGCGACTTCAGCCACGACGGAATCGTCGACGCCGCCGACTATACGGTCTGGCGGGACCATCAGGGCGATTTCGTGGCGCCTGGCATTGCGGGCGACGGCGACGACGGAACATTAACCGGCACACCCGATGGAACCGTGGATCAACATGACTATACCTATTGGAGATCGCAATTCGGCGCGGCGACTGGTAGCGGGCCAGCCGCGATTTCCGTGCCGGAACCAACAACGGAATTGGCGTATGATGTCATCATGGGAATGCTGATCATCGTCCGCCGAATGCGGCACGTTGATTGAGCTTTTCAAGCATCTGGACGCCTGCTCGACACCTTGATTGGGAGATAGTGATGTCACGGCGATCTCTTTTCTGGCCCCTGATTTTTGCTCTCGCGTTCGTCGCGGTAACAAGTTCGGCACGCGCCGAGATTTTGGCGGAAGAGTTTTTTTCTCATTCCGACGGAAACCTGGCAGGTCAAACGCCGATTCCGGGGCCGGGAAGCGATTGGATTGCGCACGATGACGCTGGCAGCATCCCAGTCCAAGTCGCCAACGGGAAGGCGGTGCTGAGCCAAGGCACGGGCGGAGGCGGACGCGAAGACGTAAGTCTTCCGATTGTTCCGCAGGAGGCCGACGCATTATTGTTTGCCGGTTTCGATTTCATGTTGCCGAGCGGGCAGTCGCTCACGGATCCGAAGCTGCTCGATGAATTCGGGCTTTATTTCGCTCATTTCAAGTCGGACCTCCCCACGACCGGCTTTCTGCGCGTACCGGCGTAATCCTCCCATCGGGCGGCGGAGACTTTGGTCTGGCGATCAATGCCGACGGCAGCCGGATGAATGAGGGTACGGCTTGGCCGACCGAATTGACTTTCGACACCAACTATCGTGCCGTCATCTCCTGGAATGCAGCATCCGGCGAAAGTAAGTTGTGGTTGGATCCGGTCGATGAATCGAGCGATAGCATTTCCGACATCAAGAGCTCCGTGGGTACGGTCATTGAAGCATTTGCGCTTCGTCAGAGTAACGACTACGTCGGCACCCAGCTCATCGACCATCTTGTGGTAGCGACGACATTTGCGGAGGCCCTGGCGGGCACGGGCACGGGCGTCGTCGCTGGTGATTACAACGGCAATGGCGTGGTTGACGCAGCCGACTACACGGTGTGGCGCGACAACCTGGGGAATACTGGTGCTCCAGGGATTCCTGGCGACGGCGACGATGGCACCCTGACTGGTATGCCCGACGGCATAGTCAACGCCAGTGATTACGACTTTTGGAAGTGGCGCTTTGGCGCGATATCGGGTGGCGGCAGTGCTGCCGCAGCCGCCGTTCCGGAACCGACTGGTGTATTGCTGGCCGTTTTGGGATGCGCCCTGCTCGGCGCCGCTCGAAGTCGCTGCTCGTTTCGCGTTGCCGACTGAACGAATTGCCGGTCGTAAAGGAAAAGTAGGCAGACCACCCGCTTCCAAGCGGATTACATAAACGCCCTTGTATCGAATTCGCTAATGCATCGAACCGTTTAACATCTTGAGAGGGAGAACTGGGAATGACTTTACAACGTCTACTCTTACCTGCGCTTATCGCCGCGGCAATGTTGGCCACGACAGCGTGCCAGGCAGCATTGCTAGTTTATGAGGACTTCTCGCATCCTGATGGAAATCTAGTCGGGCAGACTCCAACACCGGGGCCCGGTGCCACGTGGGCCGCACACAGCTCGGGCGGTACGAATCCAATTCAGGTCACTAGCGGAGCGGCGGTTCTGCAGCAAGCCAGCGGAGGACGCGAAGACGCCAACACGGGCTTTGCTCCACGTTCGGCGACTGACACCACATACATGCGGTTTGATTTTAGTCTTCCCAGCGGGCAGACCGTCAATCCCGATGAAAACGGACTTTACTTCACCCACTTGAAAGATAGTGGTACGGCCTTTCGGGCTCGAATTGGCGTACTTTCTCCCACCGATGGCGGTGATTATAAGCTCGCCATCAACGCGTCCGGAAGCATGCTCGTGGACGGCACACTATGGCCCACCGAACTGAGTTTCGACACGACTTACACGGCGGTGGCGTCCTACAATGCCGCCACTGGCGAATCCAAACTCTGGCTGGACCCGGTTGATGAGTCGAGCACGAACGTCTCGAACTCGGCGGGGGGCGCCACCGGGACTTTGATCGAGGCTTTCGCGCTCCGGCAAAGTAACGATTACACGGGCTCTCAAGTCATTGACAATGTTTGCGTTGCTTCGTCGTTCAGCGAGGCTCTGCATTGCGTTCCCGAACCGGCAAGTATCGTTGTCTTGCTGGTGGGTTTTGCCGGGTTGACCGCGGTCCGACGCACAAATCGGCAAGATTGAGCCGGCCCAATGTAATTTGTTCATTGGTGCAGACAGGTTGGATCGAGAAAACGAGGCTGGCCGCCTTTGGCAACCAGCCTCGCTTTATGTTTTGATTGCCAACCGGAGTTGTTGGCGGGGGATGAATCAGGAAATTGCTACGTGTTCGCTGCACCGCACGTCAGCTGCTGAACACATCGACTTTGATCTTTTTGCCTTGCATCTCGTCGAACTGCTTCTGCTGTTCGGGATTTAGCACGTCGAGCAGCTTCTGGTTTGCCTCCTTTTGTAGCTCGTTGACCTTCTCCCAGCGGTCACCGACGAAATTGGTAAGCGCTTCGCGGCGAGTCTTGGCATTGGCGCGACCGACTTCGGTGATCTTCGCCTTTTGCTCATCGGTCATATGCAAGGCTTCCTGAACTTCTTCGTTCTCTAGCTCGTTGGGACCGTTGACTTGAAGTAGCAGCTGGTGGAGCCGTTTTCGCTGCGTTTCATCGAGCATCGCCTGGACGTCCTTGTCGGCCTGCTTGGCCAGCGCGGCAATTTTCGGACCACGCTGGTGACTCTCTTTGGCCACGTTGGCGATCACTTCGCTACGCCCATCAGCCAGTTTTGCGAGGATATCGGCTGCTTTGGATTTCTGCTCGTCGGACAACTTGAGGTCGGTTTGCACTTCGGGCAATTGCAGGAGGAAGACGGCAGAGACGTTGCCCAGCCGCATGCCGCCGCGGCCGCGGCGCTGTGCTTCCGAGACTCGGACCGAATTCAGAACGATTGCCGCGACGAAGATTGCGACGCACAGGTTACGGGGATTCAATCGGACCATTGAGTTTTTCTCCGCTTGTTAGAGCTATACACAAATTTCAACGCGATGCAGCAGCCGCGCTGCCAACGGCCGACATGTTGCCGGCCGACAAATCTCGGCCATCCATCAATCGCACGACTTCTCCCGGTTCAAGGCTTTGGTCGGCAATGACCAGCTCGTCGATTGAGCCAACAAACCTCTCGCGTTTCGGGCCACTCGCCCAAGCCGGCACCCAAGCCAGAGGAATCGCCGTCGGCCACGCCTCGTCCGGCTTAAAGTTTCCGGCGATGCTCAGCTTGGGCCGGGCGTGATCGTGTTGCTTTCCAGCCGACCGTCCACATATTGCTTCACGTGAACAGGAGCGTCCCGGTCTTCGCCGGGGACAAAGATCACACTCAGGTGATGCCATCGCCCATCGCGGAGCGGCGTGGTCCCCATGGCATGTCCGCCGCTGAAGTCGGTCCGAATCGCACCGATCGGACCGTCGTCCGGGTTACGATTCCAGCCGATGTGCACCGGTCGGGAGCCTAACTTATCGCTGTCCCCTCGCCAGGCGACCATTGAGTAGCAGCTGGCAAGTCGGGCCCGTTCCGGCACATTGACCCAAAAAGCAATCGTTCGCGCAAAACTCCCCGAAAGGCCCGGAAATTCCGCTTTAGCAACTTGTTTTCCGTCGAAGTGGAGCCCCCTGCCGCGGAAGCCATCGGCCCAGCGGATTTGATCGCTGCAGGTGAGCGCCTCAGCAGCATCAGGTCATGCCCCACGGGGACGAAGATCCGCGGACCGGCAGCACGCCTCCGTCGATCGTGTCGAACGACCAATGCACGCAACGGACCGGTTCGCTCGGCGAATCAAGTTCACGGGGGATCGAAACCGGGCGAACATCTGCTCGTGGTCGCTTGTGCTGGAAACTCCGCCCGCAGAGCAAAGCGACGCGATTCGTTGGCCCTCAGCAGCAGGGATTCCTGACTCCTCGCCGGCGGGGACTGCCTCAACTGCTCCGGTAAGCACAAACACCTCGGCGCCGTCTCGGCCGTCGGCAACCATGGAAAACTCGGTCCCCATGTCGACCACTTCCACGGCCGGATTCGAGACACGAAAGCCAACCGCTTGCGGCGAAACTTTGGCCGTGAGCGTCCCACGACGCAATGTAGCATTCCAGGCAGATTCACGTCGAAAGCAGCCGGCCCTTCCAGCAGTACCACCGCACCGGAGTCAAACGTGATCTCGGCAAAGCCCTGCGATATTTTCAACTGTTCACCGCGGCAAAATAGTCGCCGCTCTGCCGATCGACGGATACGTCACTCCAGC
Source organism: uncultured Planctomycetota bacterium (assembly GCA_963808175.1). GTDB lineage: Bacteria > Planctomycetota > Planctomycetia > Pirellulales > Lacipirellulaceae > DASYDU01. The sequence continues at coordinate 368,649 of CAWEEU010000004.1, forward strand.
GGCAATTCTTTTCGCCGGTGAGCCGGGCGACATATTCGACTGGTCTTGGAATCGTCGGATCCACGACGCCAGGCGTTTGCGGTGGGCTAAGACTTACCGCCCAGAAACCACCAGCAATTGCCAGCGACGCCGCAATCGTCGCCCACATCCATTTCGGCAAGGTTCCAAGCGGAGTGCCGCGGGCTGGGGCATCGGCTGCCTCCATCTGCATTTCGCCCGCGTAATGGCACAGACTGCCGGAGAGATCCATCGCTTGTACGAAGTATCGCCTGCGCGTCCTCCGATTCGGCGAGCCAGCCCTCGAGCGTCGCGCCGCGAGTCGACGAGAGTTTCGTCGACTAGCGCAGTTGCAAAGTTCGTTGAGTTCCAAAGTCTCGCGGTCATTGAGCGTCATCCCGCACCTCCGCTCTCGAGCTGGTGGGTCACGCAGTCAAAGAGCAATTTGCGAATCCGAGTGAGCGCCTTGTAAGCCGCCGTGATCGTTCGTCCTGAACGTTGCGCCGCATCGCTAACGCCACACCCCGGCTCATAGCGGGTTAGGAGGAACTCGCGGTCGCGCGGATTGAGCTGTTGCAGGCAATGGTTAAGAGCTTCGTGACGGGCATCGAGTTCGCCGGTCATCTTGTTGGCAGTTTTCGCGACCGCGTCCAGCACATCTTGGTTAAACAGGACTTTTGCACCGGGCAAACTTCTGCCGAGCGTACCGCACGCGCCAGTAGGCGATTTGGCAGGCCCAGGCGACGAAATCGGTCCCTTCCTCGAATTCGTCGAACTTCTCGCAGATCACCAAGCTGGTCTCTTGCAGGATGTCGTCGGCATCCGGACGTCGCGGAACCAGTGTGTAGATGTACGAAAAGATCCTCCGCTGATGGCGGGTCATCAACGCCACCAACCGCTTGCGGTTGTCGGCTTCCTTGTTGGCAGAGTCGGTCATGTCGGTCGACAGAACACGCTGTACATGCGCCTCAACTCGCGTGGATCTCGGCCATTGCCGAGCGCAATTCGGCCAGAAATTGAGGGACCAATTTCTTAGGACTATAGGGGCGACCCGGCAGCGACAGGGTTTCGATCGGAAGATAACCGCGATAGCCGCCGTCGACCACGATTTGCAGTAGCCGCTTCAGGTCCGTGCGAACAGTCACTCTCCTTGCCAAACGGACTCTCCTTGACTTGAAAGTTGACCGCATACGGCAGCACCTTGGCAACATCTTCGTAGGGATCCGGTGACATGAAATAGCCGGTGTCGACGATCACACCGAACCAGTCCGAATCGACCATTTCCACAATCTTGATGGTTTGGTCGGCCGTTTTGAGCATGTCCCCGTGGTTCTGCACGCCAACCAGCACGCCAAACTTCTTGCCGTGATCGGCACACTCGCGGAGGTCGGCGGCCATCCACTTAGCGACCTCGTCCCACGAGTGTCCCTCGGGTACTGGACCGGCAAATACGCGAAGCACGGGCGCCCCGAGCTTCGCGGCGACCTCGACCCATTCTTTGACGTGCCGCACGTCGGCCTCGCGGCTCGACTGGTTCGGCGTAGCAAAGTCGTTTCTCACGCCCGTCCCGCTGATGTCGAGTCCCAACTGAAACGCCCGACGCTTGTAGTTGTTGATGTACTCGTCAGTCGGTACAGCCGGATAGCCCGGGAAGAAATAGCCGGTCGGATCGATCGCGTCAAAATTGTGCTCGGCACAAAAGTCCAATAGATCGAATAGTGTGATCCCGGGCCCGCGGCCCTTGACGCGGTCGTTCAGCGCCTTGCTAAATGAATACGCGTTAAGGCTGATTTTGAGATACGCCCCGCCGACCCGCTCAATCGGCTTCTGACCGAAAGCGGGCACCGATACGAGCCCCATCCCAGAAAGGGCAGCCAAAGGAACCAGGGTCGAACGCTGGATAAAATCGCGGCGGTGGAAGGTCTGTTTCACGGCAGTTTTACGGGCTTTTTAGGAAACGGTCGGCGGACGTGCAACTGTATGGGAATAGCACTTCGGAACTGATTCGGGACACCGTCCGGGCTGCCGGGCGCTTTCGGCAGCACACCTCCGCTACCCTGACAGCGACGGCTTTCCGCTGTCCCAAACCTCTTCTCCGATCGCTATTAGCACTCAGCAGCCGACAATTCGACCCGTCGCTCCATCCTGTCCATGCAATCTCGGCTCCAAATTCTGGCGCTCGCCCTAAGTCTGCCTCTTTGGCTGCTGATTCGGCAGGCCGACGCGGAGAGCTACCCCAAGCGTAACCCGGAAAAGGCCTTCCCCGAACTGAAGGTGTACGACGCGGAGGGCCGACCCTACCGAGCCGCCCGCGAAGATTGGGACGGGGCGCGGCAACGCGTTGCCGACGATCCGGCCTGGGCCGCGTGGCTGGCGGGCGAGCGAGCGGAAGTCGATCGCTGGATGGCTCGGCATCACGACCGCGTTGCCTGGGTGGCGGGCTGGTCCAACGACTTCGTGAGCCCCAAGGATGGCTCGAAGCTGAATTGGACCGAAGCGATTCCCGGCGAAGAGATCGACCACTTTGCCAGCGCGTCCGACCCGCTGGTGCCGATCACCGACAAGCTTCAGGCGGCCTGGGTCCGCATCTGGCGGGAGCATCACGCCGACATAATGCTTCGCGCCGCGCGGCTCTATCGCCTCACTGGCGAACGAAAGTTTGCCGCCTGGGCCGCCGACCAAATGGACTTTTACGCGACGCACTACCTTGAATGGAAGCCGCAGCGGCAAGGTGCCCGGCTCTTCTGGCAATGTCTCACCGAAGGCGTGAATCTGATCACGTACGCGCACACAGTGCGTTTACTGGGCGACTACGTGGACACCGACCGAAGACAATTCTGGCACGACAACTTCTTCGTGCCCGAGGTGAAAGTCCTCAATCAGAACTTTCCCAGGATTCTGAATATTACTTGTTGGCTACGCGGGGCGGCTGCCCAGGTAGCACTGGTATTTGACGACGACAAGATGTGGCACGAGGCGATCGACGGACCATTTGGCGTGCGCCAGCAGGTGGCCGAGGGAATCACCAGCGACTACATCTGGTACGAGCAATCGCTGGGTTACAACAGTTACGTTGTCAACGCGCTTGCGTCACTGTTTGAGACTGCCGGTCTCTACGGACGCACCGATGAGCTTTCCCTCGAAATGGCGACGGTCGAGAATCTCATGTTGTCGACCACCTACTTGCGCTTTCCAGATGGTCGACTGCCGACTCCGTCCGATACCAAGGGCCAACTCACCGCGCCGGACGTCGACCTCTTTGCCAGCCTCTATCGCGTCTTTCCGACGACGATCGGGCTGGAAGCGGCCGCTGGTCGACGCGACTGGAACACGCTGCTCGATCCGCCCGAACTGCCGCCGAACACAAATCCCCAGCTTCCGCCCGTGACGACGCGCAATTTCGAGTCGTCGCGGATGGCAGTGCTCAAGTACGGGAAATGGCAAGTGTTCTTTCATTACGGCCAGCCGCCGATCAAGTCACACCTGCAGGCCGAGGTGCTCAACTATTCCGCATATTTCGGCAACGCCGATATCACGCACGACCCAGGCACCGTCGGATATGGCTCGCCGCTCCATCGCAACTACTACATCCAAGGTCTTAATCACAATGTGCCGCTGGTCAACGGGAATGGTCAGGAACAGCCGCCGAAGGGACGTCGTCCGGACCCGTTCTCCAAGACGCGTGCAGGCGACTTGATCGACTTCTCGGTGACACCGCCGCGCGTGACAGTCGCTCACCCAATCTATCGGCGTGATGTCAAGGCCCAGCGCACGCTGGCAATTGATGGCAAAAAGCTGATTGACACAGTGACCATCGAAACCACCACTGGCAAACCGCAGCAGCTTGGCCTCGCTCTCCACTTGCAGGGAAAGGTGCGGTTGCCCGATTCCTTTGTCGCGGACACAGACTTTGCCCGGGGCCGTCCCCCCGCATTCGGATATTGGACCGACGTTCGGCGAGCCGACTTCGTTGATCGAGCGAGCTTTGAAGTTGATTACGGCAAGAAAACGATTCGAGTTATCCTCGAAGCTCCTGGAGCATTCCGACTCTGGCACGCCTCGACGCCAGACACGCCGCCGCGACGACGCGACGGATTTTATCTCGAAACTACCGGCCAGTCCGCGACGTTCACCACCACGTTTGAGCCGCTCGATCCGAGTTGAGGTATCTGCCGGCGTGTACTTTAATCGTAATGCGTTCCGTAGGCCCAAAGGCATATCGCTTTGAACCGGTTTGGGAATCAGGTGCGTGCTGTTGATGAGGAATTGCCGATTGATGTTGTCTTTTGTCGCCCGGAAATGTATTTGTGCCTGATGATTGACGAAACAAGCACGCTTTTCTGAAACCATATTTGTCCGCGGTCGGCGTGGGAAAGCATTTTGCCCGTCGATAGACTTATGCTGACGCCCAACTCTGAAATGAATTGGGCCGGTCGGCCCGGCCGAACTTAGCATCTCTCAACCCATATACAATAGCGTCTTCTCCGGAAGCGGGGAGCCAGAGCCCTATTCAGCTGGTTCCCGCCGAAATGCGCCGATTGCCTCGAACGCGTTGACGAGATGCCAAGCCGCCGATCCGCGACCGCGAAAAACCTTGGTTTCTCAATACGAATCGCGTTAACGCGCGACGCCAACAAATCTTCGGCCCGCAGCGTTTCAAAACTCGTCTCTGAAATCAAAGTGCCATCAAACGTAGATTCTCACACAGATCTGCCCGGCCTCGCCACCCAGTTGCATACGGGAGACGTACTTAGTGGCTGGCAACACCGTATCGTGTAACTGCCTAAGGTGGGCGTGTCGAATGGCACGTAGTTCTTCGTAACCTTTTGCGGTCACGTCCTTAAGCATCGCTGCCATAGCACTGCATTCTTTGGGCCACGTCGGCGTGCAATTCCACTGGCTTTAACTGTGTCGGAAGTTTGCTGGTCCGCATTTCCTCGGTGGAGTTTTGAGCCCCTGTGACAGCGTTGATTCGAAAGCGTTGCTTAAGGCTTGTCGTCCAACGACTTGGAGAGAACTACGTGCCATTCGTGGGCGTGTCATGAATCACTCGGAGCAGGGTCGGCTGGCGCTAGTTTCAACGCCGCCAAGTTCCAGCAAGTTGTCCTCATAAGTCGCGTCCCGAAAAGCGGATGATTTGTTCGAGGAAACCCTCGCGGCACAAACCATCCAAAAAGCCGCCTAACCTTTGGAAGCAACCTAGGCGTGAGCCACTTCTCTTGGAAGTCGCTCCAAGCACTGCTCCCAGAAGGCAGGCTCGCTACAACGACATCAGGCCAAAGACTGCCAGGTCTTTCGCATGATGCACGCTCGCATCTTCCACCCAAGGAAGAAACTGCGGCGGCTGAAAAGTCAAGCCGCCGCAGCTGCCACATTCTTGGACGGGCAATCCCGTCGCCACTTTCGTTGTTGCGTTCGCTGCATCTCACAGCAAACCAGCGGTTACCAGCCACTGACGCAAACGAGCTCCCACTGCCATGCAGGACAGATTGCACCTGCAATCTGAAAGGGCCTTCGCCCTTCGCATCGCCGAAGCCTAAGCTTCGCTTTCTACTTGTGGCACTCTCCCAGCCGAGTGTCAATCACACCCGGTTCGCTGGCTTACGGTCGAGGATATTCGGAAGCAGCAAAGAATGCGTCGGGAGGCCGTAGTGGCCGCAATGCTCGCGGGGGACCTCCCCTACGAGCGACGCGGCCGGATACGCTACGCCAGGGTTTCCGACGTGGTTGCTTGGGAAGAAGCTCGCCTTCGTCGCGAGCAGAAACCAATGACCTTGCTGATCCATCCGGATCTCGCGGAATTCTGCCGCTAAGCTGGCTCGGCTGGCCCGGTTAAGGGCCTGCATTGGCAGGCCGAGTCCGGGCCAGCCTTCCTTCTAGGTGTCCAGCCGCTCTCAGTGCAAACGTCCTGCACTACATTTGCGATCGATTCTGCACTACATAGGCCGTTTTGGCGTCACAGCACTACAAAACAGAAAATGCATTTAACGCTACAAAACAAGGTATTTTTGAGTAGTCCGGGAGGGATTCGAACCCCCGACCAAGGGATTATGAGTCCCCTGCTCTAACCGCTGAGCTACCGGACCGCGGCGCGTTGGCACGGCACGCAGCTCGTATTGTAGCCGAGGGTCGGTGGGTTCGGAATTGCCGAGGCAGGAACAAGGGTGGCGGCGAATTCGGAATATCGGAATCGGCGCATCGACGGCCAGAATTCAGCTTCCGGCGCTCGACCCACCACTTGAACCCCATCGCTCGATCATGATTATGCGTATGGCTTCCCGTTTTCACTCGGGATAGCGGATGGGGGGCGGGATTGCGACTGATGGTTAGCTAAACCGCCAGCGGTGGGTTGGCGTTTTGCGTCGGACGGGTGGAGATTGCGAAATACAAATTGCAGACTGCAAAGTTAAAAAGGCAGATGAGAGACTCGGCTACGGAGTCTCTTCGATGCGATAGAGGTTTGTTTTGGTGCGGAGATAGAGCGCGCCGTCGGCGGCGGCGGGGGAGGCCATGAAGCCGTCGTCGAGGGTGTTGGTGGCCAGCAGCTCGAATTCGCGGCCGGGTTTGATGACGGTGGTTTCGCCGTCGTCGTTGAAGAAATAGAGCCGGCCGGCGGCGTAAATCGGCGAGGCCCAATAGCGGCCGCCGAGGCGCTTCTTCCAGACGACGTCGCCGGTCGCGGCGTCGACGCAACTGGCAACGCCATCGTCGTTGATGAGGTAGAGCAGGCCGTCGACCAGCAGTGGGGAGGGACTCTTCGGCACGCTGGTCTTAAGTCGCCAGACGACTCCGGTGTCGGTGACGTCGCCGGTTCCGTCGGTCCGCACGGCCCAGAGCTCGGGGTGCATCAGGCCGGTAACGATGTAGGCGACGCCGTCATCATACAGTGGGCGCGGGGCGACGGACCAATCGTCGTAGTGGACGCGCCATATTTCCTTGCCTGTGTAGGGGTCGTAGCCGAAGGTGGCCTTCGCGCCGCCGCTGACCAACAGCGGCTTGCCGCCCGAGTTGACGACCAGCGGCGTACTGTGGGCCTTGCGGAAGTCGCCGACTTTGGCCATGTCGGCGTAATTGGCATATTCGCCGGTGGGGTTCTCGTCGTTCCAATCGACGTCGCGGTCCGTGCGCCAAACACTTTCGCCAGTCTCTTTGTCGAGCGCGGTAACGTACTGCAGGTCCGCACCGTCGAACGTGAGGATGGCGAGGTTGTCGAACAGGACGACCGACGAGGAGGGGCCGCGCCAGTGGCGGCATTTGAGATCGTCGCGCTTCCAGATGGTTTTGCCGGTCGCGGTGTCGAGGCAGGCGGTGCCGTAGCTACCGAAGTGGACGTAGACGCGGCCGGGCTCGATGGCGGGAGAACAGGCGGCGTAATTATTGACCGTGTTGCCCAGCGGCTCGGGGTTGTCCGAGTGGAAGACGTGCTCGTTATGGACGATCTGGCCGGTGTCGGCGTCGAGGCAGAGGGCGTAGAAGTCGTGGCCGTCCTCGGTGGCCGTGGTGAGCCAAATTTGGCCGTCCTGGATGACGGGCGTAGACCAGCCTTTGAAAGGGATCGGCGTCTTCCAGCGGACGTTTTTCGACTCGCTCCACTCGAGCGGCAGCGGCTTGGCGGAGCCGTCGGTCGAGATGGCGACGTGGCCATCGCCGGTCGGGCCGCGAAACTCGGGCCAGTCGGCGGCGCGGGCGATTGATATGAACGAGAGGAAGATCGACGCGACGATGCAAGTGGGAAGATTGCGCATGGTCGTGAGGCGCCTTAAACGAGGAGACAATGACTCGTCAATTACATCGATGGTAACAGAGATTTGCGACGCGGGTTGCGGTAGAGGATGCGGGTCAAGAAATCTCGGGAGCCGGGTTCGCGGCCGCGGCGGTAGTGCCACAAGCGATCGGTGGGCACCAGGGCAGGGTCGTGCGGCCAGGAATCCAAGGGGTCGTGGCCTAATACGTCGGTCAGGGCGGAAGAGTTCATCGTGACGTCGCCGGCGCGGGGCGGGATGGGACCGGCTTCGATTCTGGGGCAACCTTGGAGGAGATCCGGGTCGTAGCCGCCGACGCGATTGACGATCTGGGCGATTTCGTAGAGCGACAGGGCCCGCGGACCGCCGGCGTGGTAGAGGCCGGAGAGCTCGCTTGAGAGCACGCGCTCGTAGAGGCGGTTGAGGCAATCGGTGTAGGCGGGCGTGCGGACTTCGTCGAAGTAGAGCGTGGCGGGGCGGCCTTTGCGGAAACGCGACTGAATCCAATCGATCGCGCCGGCATGGCCGTTGAAGCTGATCCCCATGGGGAGCGAGATCCGGAGGATGCACGCCATCGGCATCCAGTCGCGGAGCAACTGCTCGGCGGCGACCATCGTTTTGCCGTAGACGGTCACGGGGTCAGTGGGATCGGATTCGAGGTAACCCCAGCGAGCCGGGCCGTCCTCGGCCCCGATCTCAGGCGTTGCAAACGGGGCCGAGGACGGCCCGGCTCGCTCGCTTAGCAACTGACATTTCCCGGAATGGACCAGGTCGATCGAGAGGTGCACGAGCCGCACGTCCCGCTCGACGACGATCGACAGCAGATTGACGAGGCCTTCCACGTTGGTCCGCCAGGCGAGGCGCGTGTCGAGCTCGCAGGCCCGCAGCGCACAGTTGCCGGCGCAATTGAGCACCGAACGGAACTGATACTTATCGAACAGGGCGCGGAGCTTGACGTGGTTCTCGGCGTCGCAGGGGAGGATGCCATCGCCCACCAGCCGCCAATTGTCTTCCTGGCGAATGGCGATAACCTGTCCCGGATAGCGGGCGCGGAAGTAGTGGAGCGCGTTGTAGCCGGCGACGCCGGCGACGCCGGTGATCAACAGCGGCAAGGGCAGCGGTTCTTGGGCACGCGTAATCACGCGGGGTATTGTAGTGGAAATCGGCGCGGCGCGGAGATTTGTCACCGAGGGCGGCGCTAAGCCGCGAGCGGCTGGTTGCGATGGCGGGCGACGAAGGCGGCGTAGTCGGCCGGGGTGTCGATGCCGGTGGCGGCGTGCTGGACAACGTCGATTAGGATCTCACCGCCAGATTCGAGATAGCGAAGCTGCTCGAGGCGCTCGCATTGTTCGAGCGGCGAGGGGGGTAGCGCGGCGAAGTTCAGCAATGCCGCGCGGCGGTAGGCGTAGAGGCCCAGGTGTTGGAAATGGATGGGCGGGGTGTTGAAGTCCGGGGTCGGGGTCGACCCGGCTCGCTCGGTGGGTTGATCGCGAACGAAAGGGATCGGACTGCGGCTGAAATAGAGGGCACGGCCGGCGGCGGTGAACACGACTTTGACGCAGGCGGGGTTGGCCAGCTGTTCGGGAGTGCGGATCGGCGTGGCGAGCGTCGCCATGCCGGCGGTCGGATTGGCTTCCATCATTTCAATGAGCCGGTCGATCGCGGCGGGGGAAATCTCGGGTTCGTCGCCTTGGACGTTGACGAAGATTTCGGCATCCGGTCGTTGGTGGGCGACCTCGGCGACGCGATCGGTGCCGCTCTGGCACGCGGCGCTGGTGAGGATGCACTGGCCACCGAAGCTCTCGACCTCGCGGGCGATCTCGGCGTGGTCGGTGGCGATGACGACGCCGGCCGGCCGACGCGCGCGGGAGGCTGCTTCGAACGTATGCTGGACGAGCGATTTGCCGGTTTCGCGGAGCAGCATCTTGCGCGGCAGCCGGGTCGAGGCGTAGCGGGCGGGGATCACCACGACGCTCGGTAGTGGCGGCAATGATTGGCGCGATTGCGACATGGTCGCCTTGATAGCGAAATTGGGCCGAACGCGATAGATTAATACCTTTGGGCCGCGGCCTGCGTGATAGTCGACCTTTCCGTCGAAGCGTCGAGCCGCCCGCGAATTTTTTCGCGTTGGCAGATAGAATAGAATGGACAAAGTGGCAAAGCATCCAGGCGCGATGCCGCGAGTCTGAGGAAACCAAAGCTATGTGTGGCATTGTCGGCTACGTGGGACCCAAGGAGGCGGTCGACTTTCTGATCGAAGGACTGCGACGGCTCGAGTATCGCGGGTACGACAGCTCGGGGGTGGTGACGATCGACGAGGATGCCGGGGACGGGGAGAGCTTTCACGTCACCAAGACTGCCGGCCGGATCGACGACCTGGCGGCGAAGCTGAAGCGGTCGCCCACGCCGGGGCACATCGGCCTCGGCCACACTCGTTGGGCCACGCACGGCCCGGCGACCGACGCCAACGCCCATCCGCATCTGGGCGGCGACGCGGTGGTAGCGGTCGTCCACAACGGCGTCATCGAGAACTTTCGCGCGCTGAAGCAGCGGTTGATCGACGAGGGCTATCAATTCAAGACCGCGACCGACACCGAAGTTATCGCCCACTTGATCGCCGACGAGCTGGAGAAGCGTGCGGGCGAACCGGATGACTCGATCGATCCCTACGCAAAGTTGATCGAGGCGGTGCAGGCGGCGCTGGCGCAGCTGCGCGGCACGTATGGCCTGGGGATCATGTTCCGCGATTGGCCCGGAGTGATTGTCGCGGCCCGGCTGCAGAGCCCGCTGGTGATCGGCATCGGCAAGGGGGAACACTTCATCGCCAGCGACGCTTCGCCGCTGGTCGGACATACGGACAAGATCGTCTATCTCGCGGATAACGAGATCGCGATCATCACCGATCGGGCGATTCGCGTCGTCCATCGCGACGAGGGAAACGTCGACCACGACGTAAAGCTGCTCGAAACCGAGAGCAATCAGGTCGAGCTGACCAACTACCCGCACTACATGCTCAAGGAGATCTTCGAGCAGCCGGAAACGGTCACGGCGGCGATGCGCGGGCGGCTCGACCGCGACCAGGCCACGAGCGTGTTCGGCGGATTGAATCTCACGCCGCAGCAGCTGCGATCGATTGATCGAATCGTGCTCACCGCCTGCGGCACCAGTTGGCACTCGGCGCTGGTCGGCGAATACATGATCGAGGCGTTCGCCCGCATCCCGGTCGAGGTCGAATACGCCAGCGAACTGCGCTACCGCAACCCGCCGCTGTCGTCCAACACGCTGTTGTTTGCGATCACGCAGAGCGGCGAGACGATCGACACGCTGGCGGCCCTGCGGGAAGTGAAGCGCAAAGGGCACCCCACGCTGGCAATCTGCAACGTGGTCGGCAGCACGATCGCCCGTGAGGCAGACGGCGGCATCTATCTGCACGCCGGGCCGGAGATCGGCGTGGCCTCGACCAAGGCCTACACGTCACAGTGCGTCGTGATGGCGCTGCTGGCGCTCTACTTCGGCCGGCTGCGGCATTTGAGCTTCGAGGCGGGCTTGCGGATCATCGACGAGCTGGAATCGCTGCCGCCGCTGGTGGCCCAGGCGCTGGAGTCGAACTTGGACGCGCGGCGGATAGCGGCCAAGTATGCCACCTGCAACAACTTCCTCTATCTCGGCCGGCAGTACAATTTTCCGACCGCGCTCGAAGGGGCGCTCAAGCTCAAGGAAATCAGCTACATCCACGCCGAGGGCTACCCGGCCGCCGAGATGAAGCACGGGCCGATCGCCCTGGTCGACGAGCACACGCCGAGCGTGTTCATCGTGCCGCAGGGGGCCGTGTATCACAAAGTCATCGCCAACATGGAGGAGATCAAGGCCCGCGGCGGGCCGGTGATCGCGATCGTCAACGAGGGAGACAGCGAGGCGGCCGACTTGGCGGATGATGTGATCCGCGTCCCGGCGGTCGCCGATTTCCTGCAGCCGATCGTGACGGTGATCCCGCTGCAGCTGCTGGCATATCATGCGGCGATCCTCCGCGGCTGCGACGTCGACAA
>CAWEEU010000005.1:0-166491 GCA_963808175.1 uncultured Planctomycetota bacterium
CGGCCCGTAGCCTAGTCCGCGGAATTTGCCGGGCCTGCGTTCTCAGACCCCGCGGCCGCTTCCTGCTGCAGCTTCGCCCGGCGGATCGAGACGTAGGCCAGGCAGCCCAGCGAGCTCAGGAGGAGGTAGGGCATCGACATCATGAAAATGATGCTGTAGTAGAAGCCGGCGGCGATCGATTGGTGATGCGGGTCGTTCGCCGCGAGCCCTTCGCTGCACGTCGGGCAAGCGGCCGCGCTGCTTGCCAATGTCAGCATCAAGGCCAGCAGCGTCACCAGCACCAGCGGCGTAACGCAGCCAAGCCAGCGGCGGGCCCCAATAGGATGTACACAGTTGAGCATGCTCATAGTCTTCGGCTCCGGGCGCATTGTAGATCACAAATCGGCCGGTGGCCAGAGGTGATAGAGCATCAGGTACACCACCACGCCCGTGACCGAGACGTAGAGCCAAATCGGGTAGGTCCAATGGGCCAGCCGGCGGTGCTTCGCCCGGTAAACCGCGACGGGCTGTCCTTTTGCGCGACATCGTCGATCTCTGCCGATGGTCCCGGCAAAGGACGTCCCCGGCGGCTCTTGACAGCAGCCCGTGGCGCGGAGCCCCAGGTAGATCGTCCAGATTGCCAGCACCGGCACCGTGAATGCCAAGAGCACGTGCGAGAGCAGGATCGCGTAGTAGACGTAGCGAACCGGTCCGGGGTGCGTGAATTTCACGCTGCCGACCAGATAGTGATACCACAAATAGCAGACGAGAAACGCGACCGACACGCCGAACGCGGTCAGCATCACGCGCTTGTGGGCCATGACGCGGCCCCGCTTGATCATCACCAGGCCGATCACCAACAACACCGCCGCCAGCGCGTTGAGCGTCGCGTTCACGATGGACGAGCGGATGGGCGGCGGCGAAGAGCATGGGTCAGGTGGCGTTCTTTTCCGCCTTCGCCGGTTCGCTGCGGCCCTTCGTTGCGGCCAGTTCCTGCGGCGGTTCTTCCGCCATGCATTCCAACAGCCGGGCGTGGAGCCGTTGACATTGGCTCTTGCTGGTGGCGTCGTACATGCCGCGGATTTTGCCCGTCTTGTCGACGACGATGGCGTAGTCCTGATGCCCTTTGCGCTCCAGTGCGATGTTCATACCGCGGGCGACCCGCTTCGTGTAGTCGAGATCGGCCCGGCAGAAGAGCCAGCGATCCGGATCGGCGTTCCAGCGCTTCGCATAGTCCGCGAGCGCTTCGAGTGTGTCGTTGTCCGGATCGCATGTGATGCTGACCCAAGTGACGTCTTTCAGCTCGGGCAGGTTGTGCATGAACTGGATGTTCTGGTTGAGGCGGATGCAGCTGCCAGGGCAGGTGGCGAAGAAGTACGTCGCCACCCAGACTTTGCCCTTCATGTCCTCCGAGCGAAACGGCTTGCCGCTGCGGTCGGTGAGCTCGAACTCGGTGAGCGGCGGGCCGACGGCGGTGAGCGTGATCGCTTCGCCGCGCGACTGCTCGGCCATGCGGACTTGCCACCACTTGAATGCGCCGAACGTGGTGAGGATCAGGATCGCGATGGCCAGCACGTGCGGGAGGATCGAGCCTGGCTCGGTCGGCGGCGGGTTCTGCGGTTCAACAGGCGGTGTCTCGTTCAAATCGTTCATAGCAAATCTCCACGCGAGCGGGTGGCGGCGATGCGGCAAGCGGCGGCGAACAACAGGACGGCAAAAATCAGCGAGATGGCCCACGACAGGCCCAAGCCCGGCAGGCCGGCCGCCGCCGGGCCCTCGACGCCATTGGGATATTGTAGGTAGTGCCGCAATCCGGCCACCCCATAGGTGAGCGGATTGAACGTGACGATCCAGCCCAACCAGCCCCCCACGTTCATGGGAAAAAACGCCCCGGACAGGAGCCACATCGGCAGCAGAAAAACACTCATGATGGCGTGGAAACCTTGGGTGGAATCCATCCGCCAGGCGATCACGAAACCCAGGGCCGTCAGCGCGATCGAGATCACGAACATCAGCACCAGCGACTCCAGGAGGCCGAACATCGTCGGATGAATCTCTTTGATCGTGGCCCAACCGAGGGCCAGGAACAGCATTCCCTGCAGCATCGCAATCACCGCTCCGCCGAGCACCTTGCCGAGCACCATCGACCAGCGGGGCACCGGCGCGACCAGCACGCCCTGCAGGAATCCCTCCTTGCGGTCCTCGATGATCGAGATCGTGGCGAAGATCGCCGTGAACAGGAGGATCATCACCAGTGTGCCGGGGAAGAAGTGCGCGTAGTCCAGCCGGCTCGAATCGCCGAAGCTCGTCGACTTCAGACCCGCGCTGAACAGCAACCAGAAAATGATCGGCTGCCCCAGCGCGCCGAACACGCGGTTCCGCTGCCGGAAGAAGCGCACCAGCTCGCGCTGGGCCAGCGTGAAGACCACGGGCCAGGCGGGAACGGTTTCCGGAGGTCGTGCTAGCGGTTGCCATGATCAGTTTCTCGTAATGCAAAGCAATTGCAAATTGCAAAATTCAAAATGATAAATGCAAATTGAAGAACTTCGAATTTTACACTTTGCAATTTTCATTTTGCAATTTGCAATTGCTTACTTCTTTTTCTTCTTCGCCGTATCTTCTGTCGTGCCGTTCCAGAAACGATGGCCTGTCGTATGGATAAAAACGTCTTCGAGCGTCGGCTTGCCGAGCGTGATCGCGTCGATCCGGTCGGGGAACGCTTCCACCAGCCGCGAGATCCACTGGTGGCCGTCCGGCTGCTCGAGCCGCACCGAGCCGTCGACGACCGCGGCGTGGCAGGAGAACCGCTGGCCGATGTCGGCGGCCAGCTGCTCGGCGTCGGCGGTGCGAATCGTGATCGCGTCGCCGCCGACCGCGGCCTGCAGCTCGGTCGGCGTGTCGAGGGCAACCAGTTTGCCCCGGTGCATGATCGCGATCCGGTCGGCCCGCTGGGCTTCTTCCAGCAGATGCGTGGTGAGCACGACCGTGACGCCGTCCTCGCGGCGGACCTCGTCCAGATATTGCCAGACGTCGCTCCGGGCGCCGGGATCGAGCCCGGTCGACGGCTCGTCCAAGAGCAACAGCCGCGGCCTGTGCATCATGCTCTCGGCCAATTCGACCCGCCGTCGCAGACCGCCCGAGAGCGTCTCGACCAGGTCTTTGCGTCGATCGGCGAGGCCCAGCCGGGTCAGCATCTCGTCCGCCCGCGCGCGCAGCTCGCTACCCAGCACGCCGTAGAGCCGGCCATAATGGTATACGTTTTCGATGACCGTCAGTTTCTTGTCGACGCTGGGCGCCTGAAACACGACGCCCAGCCGCCGCCGAATTGCGTCTTGCTCGAAGCGCAGGTTGAAGCCGAGGATGTTCGTCTCGCCGTGCTGCAGCGGCACGAGCGTCGAAAGCACGCGAAAGAGCGTCGTCTTGCCGCTGCCGTTGGGTCCCAGCAGCACGAATATTTCACCGGCGGCCACCCGCAACGAGAGGTCGTCGACCGCCAGGTGATCGCCATAGCGATGCGACAGATGGGAAATCTCGATGGCGGCCGTTTCACGCATAGTAGGTCAGGCTTTCGTGCCGGACACGATCCTCGTGCGCCGGCTTGGTGGGAGAGGCTGGTGCCTCCACGAATGGCTACTGCGTTCCGACCGGAGCCGGCGGATGCTGCGGCGCCGTCTTGCCGTGGTCCAGTTGCTCGTTGAGTTGCTGGTCGAGGGCTCTCACGTCGGATGCCTGCACAGCGGGCTTGTCGGCGGCATACAACCACCGCTCGCGCGAATACCAGGCCCAGCCGTTGTTTTGCCGCATGCCGATGTCGGGCACCAGCATTAACAACAGAAACAGCGACATGCAGCTGGCCGGGATCGTCAGGATCCACTTCCAGTTGGCTTCCCACAACAAGTGCATGAAAAACATGATCACCAGCATCGCCTTCGTGCAGGAGACGGCCATCATGAACGCCCAGGTGACGTGCTTCTGTTCCTTAAACGGCCAGAAGCTCGTGTACGTGAGAAACGACATGGAAGTGAGCACGCACAACGCGGCGAACACGACCAGGTATTTGCCGATGCTGCCGTGAACGTCGGTATGGACCGGATGATCGGCAAATGCCTCGACGACGTCCTCTTCGAGCCGCTGCCCGAGATTTTGACCGTGTTCAGCCATGGTTCGTTGCTCCAGCGAACGATTGGTTCGCGGCCTTGTTCAACTCGCTCGATGATACTTTCAAAACAGATACAACAACGGAAACAGGAAAATCCACACCAGATCGACAAAGTGCCAGTACAAGCCGACGTTCTCGATCAGCCCCGCCTTGCCGCGGCCAAGCGTCATCGTGAGCAGCAGCGCAAAGACGATCAGGCCGACCAGCACGTGCAGCGCGTGGAACCCGGTGAGCAGAAAATAGGTGCTCGCCCACATTGCGCCGCCAGGGACCATAATCGGCAGCCTCAGCCAGGGGTGCTGGTCGTTGAGCCCGTGGGCTTCGCCCCCCTCTTCGTCCGCCTCGCCGCCGGCCGCCCCTGTCTCCTCGAGGAACGAGACCAACTGTACCGGCGTCGTCTGGAAGCCGTTGGCCACGGCGGAGGCTTCCGCCCCCTCGTGGCCGTACTGCGGCGGATAGATCGCGTAGGCCAGCTTCAACAGCAGAATCAATCCTTCCGGAGATTCGGGATCGTTGCGGATCGCCGTCTCGGCCGGTTCGACCAGGTCGCGGCTGATCTGGTCGATCACCGCGAGCTTCTGCTCGTCTTCGGGCGTGCGCGGCGTTTTCGGCTCGATTTGGGACCGCAGCTCGAGCAGCCGCTTGCGCACCGCGGCCGAATAGTGGATGTCGGCCTTGTCGTAAACGAGTCCGTGCGGCACCTGTGGATAAAGGCCGTGGGCAAACTTCGCCGGATACTCGATGAAGACTTTCACGCCGAGGAACACGCAGCCCAACAGGAACGTGACCAGGATCCAGCCCTTGGCCTCCGACGCCCGGTTCTTCTTGGCGGCCTCGAGCGCCAGCACGACCGACACGCTCGAACAGATCAGCACAAACGTGTTGAAGGCCCCGATCGGCTCGCTGAGGTGGACGTCGTGCGGCTTGGGCCAGGCCACCGCCCCGAACCGCAGCACGATGTAGGTGCCGATCAGCCCGGCGAAGAACATGATCTCCGTCGAGAGAAACAACCACACGCAGGTCTTGCCGTAGCGGAATCGGCAAGCGCGGGATGGTAATCGAGCTTCGGCGGATGAGGGGAATGTTCGGTCATGCGGGAGGGTTTAGCGTTGAGGGTTGAGTATTGAAGGTTGACAAGCGTTACACGGCTACCATGACTAACAGGCCCATCCAGCAGGTGAGGTAGACCAGGCTCGCTCGCAGCAGCCAGCGGGCGGATACGTCGTCGCGGCGCAACAAAAACCAGGCCGCGGCGGCCGCCTGTCCCAGGCCGAGCAGCAGCGTCCAAAACAAATAGACAAACGGGCTGCCGGTTGCCGGCGAGAGGGCGGGAACCAGGCTGACCGGCACCAACGCCAGCGCCGCCACGATCGCCTGCCCGGCCGCACGCAGGCCCGTCGCGTCGACCACCGTCAGCATCTGCTGGCCGCCGCGGGCGTAATCCTCGCGGTAGAGCCAGGCGATCGCCATGAAATGTGGAAACTGCCAGAGGAACATCACCGCCACCAGCGCCCAGCAGCGCATGTCGACCGCCGCGCCGGTCGCCGTCCAGCCGATCAGGATCGGCAGCGCACCGCTCACCGCGCCGACGGCCGTGTTGAGCGGCGTACGCGACTTGAGCGGCGTGTAAATAGTGACGTACACCAGCCAAGTGGCGATTGCCGCCGCGGCGGTGAGCGGATGGACCCAAACGAGCAGCTCAACGGCGCCTGCAGAGAGCGTGACCAGACCAAACAGGACGACTTGCCAGGCCGCGAGTCTTCTGGTTGGCAGCGGCCGCGCGGCGGTTCGGCGCATCCGCCCGTCCGCCTCGACTTCGAGCCACTGGTTGAACGCGCCGGCGCTGGCGGCGACCAGCGCCGCGCCGAGCACCGTGTGCCACAGCACCCAAGCATCCACGCCGCGGGGCTCCGCCAAATGGGCGGCCACCACGACCGTTACCAATTCGAGCATCACGATCCGCGGCTTGGTGAGCTCGACGAAGTCGGCCAGGCGCGCGAGCCATCCCGCCCGCTCGCCCGACCAGGCGGTGGAACGCGATCCGGCGTTGGTGGTAATTCGCGTCACGTGGCCACTCCTATCGATCGCGGGGAAGCCGTCCGCAGAGACACTGAGCTCGCGGAGAACGAGTGCCAGGCAGTCAAGGCGATGGCCACACTCGTCGCCAAGAGCAGTGAGCCGACCGCGACATGAGCAGTGATAATATTTGTTTCGAACCAGTCGCCGGCGCGGATTGTGATCGCCGTATTTGAGAGCCACGGCGCGGCCCAGGCGGGGGCCGCAAACTTGACGACCCAAGTCGCGGCGCCCAGCAGCAGCTGCACGGTGATCAGCCCGCATAGCGCCAGCGCTAGCCAAAACAGCGGCCGCACTCCGCGAAAATGCCGTACCACAAGCCAAGCCAGCAAGAACACGTGCAGCGTCAGCACGCCGGCCATGAACAGATGGAATCGCACCGCCAGCGCAAACGCCGCCGGCTCGCTGTCGACCGGCACATGCCGCAGCACGGCGCCGAAAACCAGCTGTAAGTAGACCAGGACGCAAGTTGCCACGGCGAGCCAGCGGACCAACCCTGACGTTGGCGTCGCGCCGGCCGACTCCATCGCGCCGGGGGCCCAACTTTTCGACGTGAACATCGCCAGCGCCACGGTGAGCGCGAAAAACAGCGGGCCGGTGCAACCATGCAGCATGGCGAGCGTCCGCTCATCCAACAGGACGCGCATCCCGCCGAGCACGCCTTGAAAAATCACGAGTGCCAGCGCCGCCAGGCTCAGATTCCGCAGCCAGCGTCGCTCGCCACAGCGCCAGGTTACGATCACCAGGCCAATCGTCAGGATACCGACGCTCGACGCCAAGAGCCGATGACCGTGTTCGACGAATAGGTCCCAGGGTCCGGCGAGCCACGTCTGCCAGGGGTAGAGGAACATGTTGTAGCCGTAGGTCTTCGGCCAATCGGGCACCGCCATGCCGGCCTTGGTCGTCGTCACCAGTCCGCCGACCCACACCAGCGGGAACGTCGCGCAGGCTAGCACCACGGCCCAGCGATGGGGCCATGGCGAGCGATCGAACTGGACGGTTGCGTTCATCGACTAATGAGCGGGCGGCGCGGCGGCCGCTCCGGGAGGCGGCGGCTGGATTTGCGGGTAGTAATCGGTGTCGACTTCGGGCGAGCCGTATTCGTACGGTCCGCGGTAAACGATCGGCTGGAAGTCGAAGTTGCCGTGGCCTGGCGGGCTGGGAGCACTCCATTCAAGCGAGTTGGCGTGCCACGGATTGCGCCCGACCTTCGGGCCGAAGAAGATGCTGTAGAAGAAGTTCACGATGAAGATGATTTGCGACGCGACCATCAGGATCGCACACCAGGTCATGAACTGGTTGAGCGGCAGCAAGTGGCGAAACGTCTCGTAGTGATACGGATCGGCCAACCGCCGCGGGAAGCCGACCATCCCCAGAATGTGCATCGGGAAGAAGGTGCCGTTGAGGAAGATGAACGTGAGCAAGAAGTGGACCTTGCCCCAGGCCTCGTTCATCATGCCGGCCGAACATCTTGGGGAACCAGAAGTAGATCGCCCCGAACACGCCCATCGCCGTGCCGGCAAACAGCACGTAATGGAAGTGGGCCACGATGAAGTAGGTGTCGTGGATGAAGATGTCGACCGGCGTGGCGGCCATGAAGATGCCCGACAGCCCGCCGATGATGAACATCGACACGAACGACAGCGCGAACAGCATCGGCGTGGTGAACTGGATCTTGCCGCCCCAGATCGTGCCCAGCCAGTTGAAGACTTTCATGGCGCTGGGCAGGGCGATCATCATCGTCGCCACCATGAACGTCATGCCCAGCACCGGGTTCATCCCGGAGACGAACATGTGGTGGCCCCAGACGATGAAACCCAGCCCCGCGATGCCGGCGATCGAATAGACCATCGGCTTGTAGCCGAACAGCGGCTTGCGGGCGAAGCAGGCGATGATGTCGGAGACCATGCCCATCGCCGGCAGGATCATGATGTACACGGCCGGATGGCTATAGAACCAGAACAGGTGCTGCCACAACAGCGGCTGCCCGCCGCCGGCGGCATTGGCCGCGTTGTTGGCCGTCCAGCCTTCGCGGGATGAAAAACCCGGTGCCGAGCGAGCCGATCCGACAAGCTGCATGAAGCCGGCCGCGGTGAGCACCGGCAGGGCGAAGGCCTGCAGGATCGCCGTGATGAACATCGCCCAGATCGTCATCGGCAGGCGGAACATCGTCATGCCGGGGGCCCGCATCTGGATGATCGTGGTCAGATAGTTCACCGAGCCCATCATCGACGAGACGCCGACGAACGTCAGGCCGATCAGCCAGAAAGTCTGCCCGCCAATCGCCCGTGAGCGACAGCGGCGGGTAGGACGTCCAGCCGGAGCTGGGCGCAACTCCCTCGTGAGACATCAACGGGGCGAAGAAACTGGCGCACGAAACAAAACATCGCCGGCCACATGAACCAGTAGCTGAGCATGTTGAGCGTCGGGAAGGCCATGTCGTCGGCGCCGATCATCAGCGGGATCAGGAAGTTGCCGAACGCCCCGGCCAGGATCGGGATGATCACGAGGAAGATCATCACCGTGGCGTGCATCGTGAAGAGCATCGTGTAGATTTCCGGCGAGATCTGGCCGCCCATTTCCGGCGCGAGCAAGCGACCGAGGATCGGCATGTCGGACCAGGGCTACGCCAATTGCCAGCGGACGCCCAGCGCCAAGCAGCCCGCCCACCAGGAACCACAGCAGCGTGGTGAACAGGAACTGCAGTCCGATGATCTTGTGGTCGCGCGAAAACACATACGTCGTCAGGAAGCTGCCAGTGATGGGCGTGCTCGACGTGGGTCGCGTGCGAATGTGCGTCGACTGGTATGGAACTCATGGTATCGAACAATCGGGGCGATCGGTCATAGGTCATTTGTCATTTGCAATTTGTCATTTCGAAAATCGCCCAATGACAAATGACAAATTTGCAACGACAAATCAGCATCTCATCCTGCGGTCGGTTCCTTATTCTCCCGGCGCCATCGCCACGGTTTTCGCTTCCTGCTCGTCGTACATCCGCTTGAGCCAGGCCTCGTAGTCGGCTCGGGGTTCAAACGTGACGCGGCCGCTCATCTTGTAGTGGCCCCAGCCACAAAGCTCGGCACAGACGACGTCGAACTCGCCGGTCTCCGTGGCCTTGAACCACATGTTCTGGGCCATGCCGGGCACGACGTCCTGCTTCATGCGGATGTTCGGCAAAAAGAAGCTGTGCAGCACGTCGCGGCTCTTGATCAACAGCAGGATTTCTTCGTTTGCCGGCAAGTGGATTTGTCCGTCGTAGCGGAAGATGTCGTCTGGTGTGTCGAGTTCGCCGTCGGCCCCGGGATAGCGGACGTCCCAGTTGAACTGGCGGCCGGTGATCTCGGCTGTGACGGGGATGTCGGGCTTGCGCATCTTGGCGTCGGCCCAGGCGTTCATCTGGTAAATCGCGATAAACAGCAGCGTCACCGCCGGCAGGATCGTCCAGACCACTTCGAGCGTGTGGCTGCCGTGCGAGAACTTCACCGGCTCGCGGTTGCTCGCGCCGTTGTACTTCCACATGAAATAAAACAGGCATCCCTCGGTCGCGACAAATACCGCCCCGGTCAGCCAGAGGATGAACATGAACAATTGGTCGATCACGCGACCGTGCACGGAAATGTCGCGCGGGAACCAATGGTTGTAGTGAGGCGCCACGACAAACGTCGCCACGCCGAGGACCGGCACCAGCAAGAACACCAAAGCCCAGAAACGATTCATGCGGTTCTCGTGAGCAGGTGAGTAAGTGAGTAGGTGAGTAGGTCAATGCAACTTACTCACTTACTCACCTACTCACTTACTTGCCTCCTATCACACAGCTTGTGTTGAATTGCTGACAAACACCTTCAATTGACGACCGCCTCGGTATTAATCGGATGCATCTGCGGTTGGCTGGCCGGTTCGAAGGGCAGCGATCGCACGTAATCGACGATCTGCCACATCTCTTGCTCGGTGAGCGTTCCCTGGGCGCCCGGCGCCGCCGGTCCGCCGGCCGGCATCGGTGTGCCCGCGATCCCCTGGTGGATGCGACGGAACAAATCCAGCGGTCGCCGGCCGCCGCGGAACATGTTCGCTACGCAGATTGCGCGGGATCGCGTTCCGCGGCGGCAGCAATCCGTCGGCGATTTGTTGCCGAGTCTTCAGCTCGCGGTACTTCGCCTGCAGTTCTTTCTCTGCATTGGACAACTCTTCACCTTTGAGCTCGGCGAGCGCCTGTTTGTCGGCCGTGATCGACGCCTGGAGCGCGGCCGTGTCGTCCTCGAACTTCTTGACCGCCTTGCTCCAGATGTCGTAATCGTCCTGCTGGCCGTCGCCAAGGCCCGTCGGGCCGTGGCATTTCACGCAGTTGGCCTTGGTGCCGTAGAACAGCTCGCGCCCGGCCTTGACCGACGCCGCCAATTCCGCCGGCGTGCGATGGCTGGGAGGAATTGCCGACTCATCTGGTATCACGACGACCTCTTCGTCCGGCTGCCACTTGGCGATAACGTCGTCGATCAACAGCGCCATGATCTCGTCGCGCTGGTCCGGATCGTTGACCAGGTCGAGCGGAGTCCCCTCGCCGGTCGCCGGATCGTAATCGAGATTGTCGACAACGTAGCCGACCAGCGCCGTTTCCATCTGGCCGCGCATGCTCAGGTACTTCACGTACTCCAACAGCGCCGCGACTTCATCCGGCGGCAAGATGGCGAAGGCGGGCATCGCCGTGCCCGGAATACCGTTCATCAGCGTGTGGTGCAGGTCCTCGTCGGTCGGCTCGTTCGGATTGAACGTGCTCTTGAACTTGAAGACGCCGGGACGATAGTCGCGCGGATAGGGATTGAGAATGCTTGCCGTGGGTCCGTCGCCGTTACCGGAAATGCCGTGGCAATGGGCACAGTTGCGGCGATACAGGCCGTGCTTGCTGCCAGCCTCGTCGCTCCACGACCGGCCCCGCCGCCATCTTGAGCTTCCGCAGGTCGAGCCCCGTCTCGGGCAACGCGATACGGCTCGTCCGGCGTGCCGAACATCGCGTCGAGAATGTCGGCGATCGCCTGCTGGTGCTTCGGGATGATCTGGTTGGCCGCCACCTGAGCCATGTCGAGGTGAAACTGCGGCGGCTCGCTTTCCGACTTGACGCAGCCGGCGACGACCGCCAGCAACGCGGCGAGCGATCCAGGCGGCGATAAAACGTAATTGATTCGCGTGTTGCATTGCGATGAGTTTTATCGACTCGGCACGGGCGGGGCAAGCCCCGCCGCTAACTCATCAACTGACGATACAGCAACTTTCCCTAACCCTTGAATGCCGAGGCCGGCACCGTGACGTCGATTTCTTTCACTTCATCCGGCTCGAGCGTCACGGTGAACCGGCCCTTGTTGCTCCAGCCTAGCGACTTCGCTTCCGGCGTGGTCACGACCAGGGCACCGCCTGGCCCGGCCGCACTTTCGTGCCAGACCTGGACGTCGAGCTCCTCGCCGGCCGGCAAATTGTCGATTTCAAACGATCCGTCGGCCGCCGTCACCGCGTAAGTAGCTGTTCTCGCGCGGCAAGAGGTATCCGACCATCCACGGATGAATGCTGCAGTTGACCGGCGCCGGCATGGCTTCTTCCTTCTGAATTTTGTAAGGAATCGTCGCCCCGGCGGGAATCGTCTGATTGAACTTGTTCTTCGTGCCGGCGATGTTCGTGTTGTGGCCGACGTTGTCGCTGTTCTTGATGTCGAGCGTCTGCGCCGACCGTGACGCGCAGACGTGCGAAAGGAACATGCATTCCTTCTGATCGTAGAGCACGGCGTCGCTCTTCGGTTGGGCCGACTCATGGACGCGCGACGCCTTGCGCAGATAGACGACGACGTTCTTGATGCCCTTGTTGCCGCTATCGACCAGCAGCGTTTGCTGCAGCGGGGGCTTGCCGCCGATCGTGCACGTGGCCTGGTCCTTGGTGACGTTGTAGGGGGGCATGCTTGGTGGATCACCGTCGTAGATGAATCGCCCGTGGAGCGTGCCCCAACCGGTGCCGGTCGAGGCCACGCCGCCGCCCGCTGCTTCGGCGGTAGCCTCCGCCCCGAACGACGCGCGAATCTCTGACGCGACCTTGGTGTTCGCGACCGGACCACGGTCGACCTGCATGCCGCATCCGGTGATCAGCATGACCGCGAGTGCCGCGATGCCGGCCGGAATACACGAGAATCTATTGGGCACAATTTGCATCTTCGTTCGTGCGGGGCAAGCCCCGCCGCTAAATGTCGCGAACATTACCACGGACAACGGACAACCAGCCACGGACAATTCACTTCAACATGCTCGCCGGAACCTTGATGACGCCGAGGTCGATCGTTTGGCCGTCCTTGATCGTGAACGTGGCCCGGCCCTGTTGATTGAGTGCGCCGCCCTGGTACTTCAACTTCTTGAGCCGGCCTGGTTTCTCGTGCCAGAACTCGAACTCCCGCTTGCCGGCCGGGATGTCCTTGATTTCAAACGTGCCGTCGGCCGCCGACACAGCCATGTAGGGGTCGTCCTTCACCAGAATGTATCCATGCATGAACGGGTGAATGTTGCAGTCGACCGGCAGCGGCACTGCCTCGGCTTTGGTGAGCACCCGCTTCGTCTCGTCGCCAGCGGCGATCGTCGTGTTGGTCGCGCCATTGCGCATCAGCTTGACGTTCGTGTTGTGCCCCACCGTGTCGGAGTTCTTGATGATGAAGGGCTGGCCGGTCTGAACCAGCGAGACGTGCGGCTGGAAGGAGCAAAAATGGTTGTCCAAGACGGCCGGCTCGTCCTTGGACGCGGCATATTCGGGATTCACGTCGACCTTCTCGTTCCGCTTCGTCCGCAGGAAGACCACCACGTTCGCCAGATCGCCTTTGTCGTCGACAACCACGGATTGGTCGATCGGATGGTGCTCGACGCAGTAGGCGTCTTTCGAGGCGTCAATCGGCGGCAACTTGGGCGGCGTGCCATCGACCACGAACTTGCCCTTGATCGTGCCCCAACCTGCCGCGTCCACCGGCGCGGCCACGTACGCCAGCAACATCAACGCAGACGCGCCGCTCAAAATCATCGTTGTCCAATTTCTCATTGCGGTCCTCACACTACTTCTATCGATATGTCTTGCCGACCGGCTGGGTCAGCCTGAATCGGGGCACTTCCTGTGTATCTCACCGACGCAAACGTCTTCGGTTGCGTCACGTTTTGTGCGTTATGCGTGCATTCGGTTAACGCCGCTGGGGCGCATCGGTCGTCGGCAGCATGGCTCCGGCGGGGTTCGTCGTCGCGGCCGGCGGCTCTTTGACCAGCGAACGGACCGACGTCTGCCGCTCGGTGTAGGCGTCGTAATTCATCAGTAAGTCGACCAGCCCGTCGAGCTGCTGGAGGCTCGTGCCGGGGAACAGCGACTGGCTCACGCCGCCCAGGTTCGGTGCGTGGGGATCATACGGAATGTTGACCGGCATGCCCGTGTAGGGCAGGATTCGCACCGGGTTGCCGACCCAGCGACGGACATACTCCGGCCGCAGCCGCCGATAAACGTCCCCCAGCTGCGGGCCGAGCGTCGGCGTCGCGCCGGTCGGCTTGAAGTCGCCGACCGAGTGGCACTTCACGCAGTAGTTGCCGTCGGTGACGATCTTCATCGCGTCGTTGAACAGATCCGGATGCGCCTGCTCGAGTCCGGCCAGGTAATCGCCGCGGCGGCGCTGATTGTACTCGTATGGGAACTCCGCATCACCCTTGGCGGCAAAATAGTCGACCAACGCGCTGGCCTCGGCGCTCGACATGTGGAAATTCGGCATCCGCAGCACGACGGCCGGGCGGATCCGCGTCGGATCCATCAGGAAGTCGTGCAGCCAGTCGGTCTGGACCTTGCCACCCTCGTTCGAGAGCGGCGGCGGCAGCCAGCCCCAGGCCTCCGAACCCTTGGCGGCTGGGTTCGTCTCGTGCTCGTGGGCGATCACGTGCGGGAACAGGTACTTCGCCAGGTCGCCGCCGTTGGTCGGATAGGCGACGCCGCCGGCCGGACCCTTGCCGCCCGGTTTGGCCGGGATCAACAGGTTCTGCACCCCCACCA
This sequence comes from uncultured Planctomycetota bacterium, assembly GCA_963808175.1. Classification (GTDB taxonomy): domain Bacteria; phylum Planctomycetota; class Planctomycetia; order Pirellulales; family Lacipirellulaceae; genus DASYDU01. The sequence goes on from CAWEEU010000005.1 coordinate 14,255, forward strand.
ACCGCATCGCCCCTTCCACGACCGACGGTTCGTACAGCGAAAACTCGTAGTACGGTTCCGACTCCGTGTCGTCCGGATCGATCGGCACTCCATCGACGTCGACCAGGTTTGGCTCGCCGGTTTCTTCGCTCCGCATCGGCATGCCGTGGATATCGGCGTGAAGCATCCCACGGCGGTCCGGCTTGAGCGAGGCCTCGATTTCATCGGGCGTGGCCTTCGGATCGATGAACGGGAAGTCGGTCACCTCCGGCGGCGATTCGAACAAGCCGGGCTCAAACGCGAATTTCCAACGCTCCATGTCTAAAACATGGCAACCTTTGCAGTTGTACTTGTCGAGCACGTGCCGGCCCTGGACGATCGCCTGGCCGCGCGGTCCCGGATGATAGATGTACTTGTCCGACGGCGGCTCGCTGGTCATCCCCAGCACGAACGTCATGACTTGCTCGCGCTGCTCTTTGTTGAATGGGAACAGCGGCATCCGCAGGCGTTCGTCGTAGCGCTTCGTCATGGTGGTCGCGTAGTCGTAGCTGCGCGGCATCCCGCAACTTCTGCCAAAGGAAACCGGTTCGCTGGTGCGCGTTGAGCGCCTGCAGGAAGAAGCCGGTGTCGGGATCGTAGTCGAGCGGGTTGAGACCGTGACCGCCCGAGTGCGCGCCTTCTTTCGGATGCCGGAGCCGTCGGTTTCCAAGCCATGCGTCTCCAGGAACACGCCGATGTTCTCGAACGCCAGCTGCGAGACATCCTTGCGGCCCCAGTCGGCCAGCGGCGTGCCGATCGGCTTGGCGGTCTCGTAGCCCGGGATGTCGTGGCAGCCGAAGCAGCCGTAGCGACTCAGCGAGCGTTTGGCCACGTAGTCGAGCTGTTGCTGAGTACGATTGGCCGGCGTCATGTTCTTTTGCAGCAGCCCCTGTTCGTCGACCTTGACCGTGGCCGCCAGGCGATCGGGGATGCCCTCTTTGGCGTACGTCGCGGCGAGCCGCTTCGGGAACGACGCGCTGAGCCACACCGCCGTCAGATCTTCCAGCGCCCGCTCCTCTTCGGCGGTGAGCTCCGGACCGGCCGGCGCGTCGGTCGGCTGCCAATCGGCCGGCACGCGAGAGCAAAAACGCCACGATGTCGGCCGCCGGGTCGCTCACTTGCCCGGTCGGCTTGCCCGCGGCGTCGACCTCGGCGATCGGTTCGAGGAACATGTTCGGCATCACGGTTCGCGTGTGGTAGCGATTGGGTTGCCGCAGCCAGCTGTAGAGCCAGCGTTGTCCCTTGCCGGTGTTGAACTTGGCCGCCACGCGCGACAGGTCGGGGCCCTGGATCGAATGCGATGCCGGGGAAGTCCTTGTGCGTGTGGCAGGCCAGGCAGCCGCGCGATTGGAACAGCCACTTGCCGCGCTCGGCCGAGGGGGGCAGCGTGATGCCCGGCGGCGGATCGAGATACTCGAACGGCTGGCTGTCGGCCAACAGGAACTGCGTCAGCGACCGGACCTCGATGTCTTCAAACCGCTTGCGTGTACTCGACGTCGGTCACTTCGATCGTTTTGCCGTCCGGTCCGGTGATCTTGAAGTCCTTGGCCGTCGTTGTCGAGATGCCGGTAGTGTCCGAAGAACTGCGGCATCCGCGTGGTGGGCCGGAAATCGGCCGGGTTGCGAATCCAGCTGTAGAGCCACGTGTAATCGACCTTGGAATCGAGATGCCGCAGGCTCGGGCCGACCTTGCGGAGCATGCCCGGCGTGTCGACGTCTTTCAAGCCGTCCGCCAACGCGTGAGTATCGCGGTTTGAGCTTCGGCTCTTTCGCGGATGCGTCTTCCTTGATGGACTGTAGCAAGTCGTGCCGCACCTTGTCGTTGTCCGGCGAGTGGACGAGCGTCGTCGGCCCTGCTCGCGCTCGTCGTCCGTGAGACCCGGGTCCTGCAGAATCTGGGCGGCCACGTCGTAGTAGTTCGGCTCGACGCGGAGGTCCGGGCCGATCCGCTTGTTCGGGCCGTCGAAGCCGTTGATCTCGTGGCAGCCGTAGCAGCCGTAGAGCCGCACCAGCTCGTAACCCGCCACCAGCTTCGGCGCGGGCGGATCGGGGAACCGCTCGCTCGGTTCGAGCTCGACCACCTCGTGATGGCACTTGAGGCAGTTGCTCTCGACGAATCGGTCCGGCGTCATCGGGAAGATCCAATGATGGTTGTCGAACCACTCGTACTTGTGCGTCCACTCGATGGCCTGATCGGGATCGTTGGGCGTGTGGGAGGCCCACTTGAAGTCGGTCGCGCTCCCCTGCCCGTCGTGGCAGATCGTGCAGCCAAAGTCGCCCTTGGGATGCGGGCTCGAACCGCCGACGAACAAGTCAAGCCGCGGATGGGACGTGTACGGCTGCGGCAGGCCGCGGCGGATGGTGAGCTTGACCGGCTCGCCCCAATGCGCGTTGAGGAGATTGCCTGCGACTTCCGACGGCGTGTAGACGTTGCCGCCGTTGATCTTCTCGATCACGTCGCCCATTTCGAGGCCGGACTTGGCTGCCAGACTCTCGGGGAGCACCGTCTCGACCGTCACCGCATAGGGATCGATCTGACCGTGCTCGGCGAGCGTAAAGCCGTAGACGGAATCGAGCGTCGTCGGGGCGGGCTCTGCGCCTTCGCCTGCTTCGGCGGCTGGGGCGGAGTCGGGCGTCGCCAGCGCCATCTCCCGCACCCGCTCTTTGCGCGGAATGTCGGGATACGCCGGCTCGGTCGCCGAGCCGGGCGCCGTCGCGTCGATCGAGCGGTGGCAATTGATGCAGCGATCGTAGCGCGGCACGCTGCTGAAGTTGTAGTTGATCTTGATGTCCGGCAACCAGATTTGTTCGAGCTTGATGTTGCCGTTGTAGAGTGCGTCCAGCACGGGCCAGCGGTTGATCCAGTCGCCGACGCCACCGCTGTTGGTGGTTACGTTTTCGCGGAGCCGTTTCAAGCTGGTATTGATCGCGTCGATTTTCTTGGTGATCTCATCCTTGGCTACGGTGACCTTATTGCTAACCGCTTCGAGGTCGAGGCGATAGGTCTTGGCCGCGGCCACCGCCACGTCGAGGTCGGCGATCTGGCTGGCCCATTTGTCGATTTCCGCCTGGATTTTGTCAACCTCCGCGGCTGGTGCCTTATTGCCGATCGCGATGCCGCGTGCGCTGATAGTGGCGGTCTGCTTGGCGGCGGCAAACTTGCGCTCGGTGGTCAGCGAGTCTTCGCGGCGGCGGGCCTCGCTGACGAATGAGGCCATCGCGTCTTTGATCCGCGTGCGAGCGGAAGCGGCTGCGGGACTATTCTCCGGTGCAGCCGCCAGCGCGGCTGCCGCTGCGTCTAATTCGCCAAAGGTAGCCGTCGATACCGCCTTGCCGGACTTGGCCAGCCGATCGTCCTCGGCGGCGACCCGGGCCTTGAACTGGTCGATCAACTCCGGGTTGACCCGGGCCGCTTTAGCGGCTGCTAAATCATCCTGCAACTTCTCCAGCTTCGAGTGCGAGATCGCCGACTCCTGATTGAGCATCGCCGTGGCGGTCCACTCCTCTTTGTTTCGGTTCGCCAGCTCGGTGGCCCGCCACTCGCGGGTGTGGTCCTTGGCCAGCATCCAGATCGTGGCCACCAGCATCACCAGCGCAGAGACCCCGAAGAGGACATGCATCCTCATCTGGTCGCGCCAAGTTTTTTCAGTAGCGGGCATCGAGCAGCAAACCGGCAGCTACCGGCAATTAGCGGCGGAGCTTGCTCCGCGGTCTTTTCCGGGCATCAAAAATTCAAAAAATACTCAGGTATCGCAATGATGTACTTCAAGTTAAACGACCACCGCAGCACCATCTTGATCGGCAGGGCCATCATGAACAGAAGCAGATTGGTCATCACCATGTAACGGATGAAGCCCATGTGCTGATAAAACTTCCGGAACACCGTGATCGCCAGAAACGGCGGCAGCGCGATGAAATAACCCAACACCAGCACAATCCCCAGCCATTCGCGCTTGAAGATATACATCCAGTTCATGAGCGTGGTCGCATCGGGCGGCGCCTTCGGCAGACTCATCCCCAGCCACGACTGCCAGAAATACTCCGATAGATTGACGTTGTTGAGCGCTTCGACCTTGTGGGCGTCCCAGAACTCGTACGGCCCAAAGAAATTCCAGTTTGGGCCGCGGAGTAGCGTGCCCAGCACGATCAGCGTCACCCACAGCTCGAGAAAGCCGAGCTGAAACACCAGGTAGGCGAACATCCGCTCCTTGATCGTGTAGTAGCCGTTCCCTTGTTTGTTAAAGTCGATGTAGGGAATCGCCATCAAGCCGACGATGATCAGGCTCGGCAGCACCACGCCGGCCATCCACGGATCGTAGTAGACGAGCATCTCCTGCAGGCCCAGGAAGTACCAGGGGGCCTTCGACGGGTTGGGCGTCTTGACGCTGCTGGCCGGCTCCTCGAGCGGCGCCTGCAACCAGATCGCCCAGAAGATCAGCAGCGCCGAGACCGCGATCATGCAGATCAGCTCGGTGTACACCAGGTCGGGCCAGACGAGCACTTTCTCATCGTCAAGCTTCTCCAGCGGCGGCATCCCCTCGGCCTTGCGGCGATCGTTTTCGACCGCCCTGCACGGTCGCGATCCACGTGAAAAACGCCAGCAAGAACACCAGGGCCACGATCGGCACATTGTCCGGCTTGGCGACGATCGCGAAAAAGTTCGGGTCCGGCAGCGACAGCGCCAAGAACAGCAGCATCAAGTTCCAGATCGTCCAAGCGACCGCCGGTTTCACGAACCAGTTGCGGCCCAAGAACAGCACGACCAGCATGATCGACGTGCCCACGGAATAAACCACGGGGCCGGTGTTGCTGTTCACCAGTTCCTTGAAGGCTTCAGGCATCCGCGGCATGAAGTCGAGGTTCGCTGCTGGCGCAGCACAACGCCGCCAGGATCACGTAGATGCACGCCACCAGCGCCCACAACGAGCGCGTTGGTGAACGACGGACGTACGCCGCCCACTTTCATGCTGAAGTAGCTGACCGGCTCGGTCTTCTGCCACAGATAGAGCGCCGCGATCGCCGTTCATCGCCGCCAGCGCGATGTAGAACGGCACCAGGAAGGCGGCGACCGATTCAGCGAATTGTTGCGGTGAAATGCCGTGCATAAACAGCTAGTTGGCGTCGGCCGCCAGGCCGAATCTCGTTAGATAACGCATTTACTCAGTCATTCGGCGTGGCCGCCGACGCGAATTGATTCAAAGCACGCGCTACAACGGTCCGCTGATGCCGCCGTCCTTGCGGACGCGCCAGAAGTGGATCGCCAACAGCAGCGCCACCGCGAGCGGGATCGCGATGCAGTGCAAAATGTAAAACCGGTTGAGCGTTTCTTCACCCACGTTCGGCGCACCCAAGAGCGCAAACCTCGCGTCGGTCATGTTCGTGATCATGTCCACGCCGCCCAGCGAGAGCAGTTGATGCCCGGGTCCTTCGTGCCCCAGGACGGGAGTCGCCCGGGCCATGTTCGACCCGACCGTGATCGCCCACACCGCCAGCTGATCCCACGGCAGCAAGTAGCCGGTGAACGACAACAGCAGCGTCAAGAGCAACAGGATTACGCCGATGACCCAGTTGAACTCGCGCGGCGGCTTGTAGCTGCCGGTGAGGAACACCCGGTACATGTGCAGCCAGACGGTGATCACCATCGCGTGGGCACCCCAGCGATGGATCTCGCGCATGATGCCGAGCGAATACACGTCGCGGAGCGCCAAAATATCGTTGTACGCCCATTCCAGCGTCGGGCGGTAATAGAACATCAACAGCACGCCGGTCACCGTCTCGACCAGAAACAGAAAGAACGTCACGCCCCCCATGCACCAGGTGTAGGAGAGCGCGATACCCTGCTGCTTGATCGAGACCGGGTGGAGGTGCAGGAAGAAGTTCGTGAGCATCACCACGATCCGGTTCCGCCGGTCGACCGGCATCGGATGGCGGAAAATGCTCTTCCAGATCTGGGATTCGTAAATCGTTTCGCCTAGGCCGGCCATAGCGTGATCAACTTCTTGAAATCAATTCTAAAACGTCAGACAAAATATCGAATCGCAACTTTAGGGTGCCGGTTGCCGCTGCCTTCCCTGGCCCCCGACACCCGACTCCCGACTCCTGCATCCTTTCAACTCACGCCGGGAGGAAGCTGGCCGGATCGGTCCACTGCCCCAACTCCTCGTGAAACGTCTTGCTCTTGTCGACTTCAATTTGGCCGTCGCCGGCGATCGAGATCGCATACCGCTCGAGCGGCCGCGGAGCGGGGCCTTCGAAATTGACGCCATCCTTGTAGTACCCGCTACCGTGGCAGGGGCATTTGAATTTCTGTTCTGCTTCGAGCCAATTGGGCGTGCAGCCGAGGTGGGTGCAAACCGTCTTGAGCGCGAAGATCTCCTGTTGTCCGTTGACTTCGGTGTTCACGATCCAGACGCCGAATTCGGCTTTGAACTTGATCTCCACCTGCCCCGGCGCAAACGCGTCCGGGAAAGCCGACCTTGAACTTGCTCGGCGGCAGACGCAGCACGTTGGGAAACATGAATCGCACCGTGCCAAGCGTCCAGAGTGCGAGCGACGCGCGCCATCGCCGTGAACCCGACGGCCAGCGCCGACATGCCGAACAGAAACGCCCGCCGCTCGGCGATTTCCGCGCTGGTGCGATCGGCCGGCTTCTTGGCGTAGTCCGGCTTGACCGGCATCGGCGGAACGACGATCGATTCTTTGGGCGGCTTCTTCGGCGGCGGCGCCAGGGCCACGCCCTTGGCGGCCGCTTCGGCCTTGGTCATCGGGCCCGGCTGCGCGGCTTTGCGCGCCGCGGTGAGAATGCTTTGCGTGTCGACCGGTCCCGCGGGCGCGGCGGCCGCTTCTTTCTTGGCCGGAGCGGCCTTCGCGGCCGCGGGTTTCGCTGCGGGCTTGGGGGCGGCGGCCGCCGGCGCGGCAGCGGCCGTTTCGTCCTTCTTCGCACGGGCCATCGCCAGGATGTCGGCGACGCTCGGCTTGCCGCCGCCGGAGGGCTTCTTCGCGGCTGCCGTCGTCGGCGAAGTGGAGGCGGCAGCCGCTGGTGGAGCAGGTGCGGCTTCGCTCGTTTCGCCGTCGGACGCTGTCGACGCGGACTCGGCCGGCGCAGATTCAGCCGGCGCGCCGCCCTTGTTGTCTGCTTTGCGAGCGGCGGCCAGCATCTCGGCCACCGTCATTTTGCTTTTGTCGACCATCGTGAGTCTCGGCGTCGAAAACGGCTGGGGAGCGAAGCTGGACTCCGACCGCAGTTCCCGTTCTGGAAATTGCGGCCTAGCAGCTGTCGCACCACCCGGCGGCTCCGACCAGTGGCGGACAATCCATTGACTTGCAACAGGTTATAGCGAGCGAGCCCCGCTGGAATCAGGGGTTCGTGACATTTTTCACAATCTTTCTTTAGATGTAATGCCAACCCACGCACTTTGTCAACCGCCGTTTTTTAACTGCTGGTCCATGGGCGTTCCAACCGCGTCGAATCGGCCGCGGTTCGCCGGGCCCTGTTCCAACGCCGTGCCACGACTCGTAGAATCGTTCACCGATCCAAATTGGCTACGACTGCGAGACGGGCTACGCAACTCCTGCTACTCTGCAATTGACGCCGCGAATTATTGGTTCGGATTCGATTGGCGACGGAGATTCCAAGGCAACGATGAAAGTTCTGGTGGTTGGTAGCGGCGGACGGGAGCACGCCTTGGCGTGGAAGATCGCTCAGAGTCCGCGCGCGAGCGCGTGTTCGTCGCGCCCGGCAACGCGGGTACCGCCATCGACGCCGAAAACGTCGACATCCCAGCCACGGACGTGCCGCGGCTCGTCGAGTTTGCCAAAGGCAACGCGATCGACCTGACGGTCGTCGGCCCCGAAGCGGCTCTGACCGCCGGCATCGTCGATGCGATGAACGACGCCGGATTGCGGGCCTTCGGGCCGTCGAAGGCCGCTGCCGAGCTCGAAGGGAGCAAAGTCTTTTGCAAGGAACTGTTGCGGCACGCCGACGTGCCCAGCGCCGATTACCGCGTCTTTCAGACCGCCAAGTCGGCAATGACCTATTTGAAAGATCGCGATGACGTACCGGTTGTCGTCAAGGCCGACGGCCTCGCTGCCGGCAAGGGCGTCATCGTTTGCGACAATCGCGAGCAAGCGCTCGCGGCCGTCGAGCGAATTGCGTCGAAGCGCGAGTTCGGCGACGCCGGCAACCAGCTCGTGATCGAAGAGCGGCTACATGGCCATGAAGCCAGCGTGCTCGCACTCACGGACGGGCAGACTGTGCTCGCCATGCCGCCTTGCCAGGATCACAAGCCGGCTTCGGATGGCGACGTCGGCCCGAACACCGGTGGCATGGGCGCCTATTCGCCGACGCCGCTGGTGACCGACAAGATGCTCGCCGAGGTCGAGGAAAGAATCCTCGTGCCGACGATCCACCAGATGAAGCGCTCGCGGAGGCCGTTTCGTGGCGTGCTCTACGCCGGGCTGATGGTCACCGGCCAGGGGATGAAAGTCCTCGAGTACAACGTGCGATTCGGCGATCCCGAGTGCCAGCCGCTCCTGATGCGGCTCAAAAGCGACCTGCGTCGAGCTGCTGGAGGCAACGGTGGACGGCCGGCTCGACGAAATCGCGCCGCCCGAATGGGACCCGCGACCGGCCGTCTGCGTCGTGATGGCGAGCGAGGGCTACCCCGGCAAGTATGAGCGAGGCCAGCCGATTCGCGGCCTCGAAGAAGCGGCCAAAATCCAGGACGTGAAGGTGTTTCACGCCGGCACGGCCACGAGTGGCGGGCAGATTGTCACCGACGGCGGCCGCGTGCTCGGCGTCACGGCGCTGGGTAACAGCATCTCCGCCGCCAAGCTGCAGGCCTACACCGCGGTCAAGTGCATCCGCTTCGCAGGCGGTTGGTGCCGCAAGGACATCTCGGACAAAGCGCTCACGTACAAGTGAGTCCAGAGTCGAGAGACGAGAGTCAAGAGCCAGACGGCGAGGTTGTGGTGTCGGGTGCCGCATCGGGCACTCGACTCTCGACGCTTGACGTTTGACTCTTCTCGCCCCTTGGTGCGAACACCAGCACGATCACCGCTCCAGCTACTACCAAGATCAGGCCGGCAATGAACAGCGAGCCCATCTGGTTCAAGATCCCGCGCGAGATGGCGGTGAAGAAAGTATTGATCACCGGTGCGCCGCCAAACACCAGCGGCATGACATACACGGGACGAGCGCCAAAATTGAATGCCAGAATGATGCCCAGCGCGCCAATGGCGCCAAACGCGCCGGCCAACAGCGCCCAAAACGTACCGTGTAGGAAATTGCTGTAACTGCTGGCTTCCGCCGCATCGGCCAGGATCATGTCCGGCACGACGACCGCGATCGCAAAATAGGCCAGTCCCACGCACACCAGCGCCCTTAGCCGGCTGTGATGCATCGCCGCCTGCCCTTTGTGCAACGTCGGTCCATAGGCACCCCAACTCACGATTGCCAGCGCCAGCGCCAGCAATCGCCAGACCCATGAGAAAAACCCGCTCGGGGCCGACGAAGCTGCCGCCGGCGCGGCCGTCGTGGCGTTGCGACGTTGCCGAAGCGGTCGGAGCCGCGTCCGTTGCTGCGGGCTGGGCTGCTGCTGCCGACGCTGGTGCCGCATGGGGCGCGAAAATCAGAACGGTAACGGCACCCAACATCACCATCACTAATCCCGCCAAGAACACGGGCCCAATCTCCTTCATCCGTCCCGCGAGATAGATCGTCAGAAATGCATTCACCACGGGTGCGCCTCCGAACACCAACGGCATCACGTAAGCCGGCTGACCGCCAAACTTGAACGCCATGATGATTCCGAGCGCACCGATCGCCCCCAACGCCCCGCCAGCGAGGCTCCAAATGATCCCGTTGACGGTCCAATTGCCTTTCTCGCCGTAAAGGTACAGCCAGACGCCGGGCACAATCACACCGATCAAGAAGTACGCCAGTCCCACGCAGACAAACGGCCTTAGCAATGCCGGATGGCCCGCGACGTCCGACATGCCGAATTGCCCCCATTGCAGCACGGGACCGTACATGCCCCAGCAGAGAATGGTGAGCGCAATCGACGCGGCAAGCAGGAGGTTCGTTCGCATGGTGGACGCGTGGTGGGGTGAAGGAAAGGAGGGAGTTGGCGTCGGCGGCAACGCCGAATCTCGCACCGTACAAATCTAACCCAAAAAACGGTACTACGGCCCAGAATCTAGCGCAGTTCGCCCACGGCGCCTAGACGAAGCCGATTCACTCCCCGCGCAGCGCGGGCACGATCGGCGCTCTCACGGCCGATCGAGTCGCCAGCCAGCCGGCCGCCAAGCCCGCCACGGCGATTGTGCCTAACAGCGCCGCGAGCGTGAGCCAGGGCACGCTGGCCCCTTGCGGCGCCCACTGCGGCAACAACGCCACTCCCGCGGCCGCCACGACCCGATCAACAGACCGCCCAGCAGCAACACGCCGTTCTCACACAGCACCATCTCGACGAGCCGTCGCGAGCGAAAACCGCCGGCCCGCATCAGCGCCAATTCGCCTCGCCGCTCGAGCACACTCCGCAATTGCACCACGGCCAGCCCCACCGTGCCGAGCAGGAGGCCCAGCGCACCCAGGCTTTGGAACGTCGAAAGATAGGTGTTTTGCACCGCCAGGAAAGCCAGCCAGCTGTTCCTTCGGCCGAGGCGACGTCGAAGCCGTCGGATCGACAATGTCGATTCCAGCGCACGAGCAACCGTCGCCATTCGCGTCGCCGGCCTTTCGCGTCTCGCGATCGGTTCGATCAAGAAGTAGCGGTAGCCGCCCACGTCCGGAAACAGCTTCAAGAAGCTCGGCTCGCTCACCAGCAGATTGCCCTGCAGCACGCTGTTCTTGAGAAGCCCGACGACTTCGAGCGTCACCGGCCGGTCGTCCGCGTCGCGAATCGTCAGCTGCGCACCGACACCGCTCAGATGCAGGCTGTACGCCGCCGTGTTCATGTCGAGCACCACGGGCACGATCGGCCGGCCGGATGGCGTCGTTGCCCAGTCGGTTGTTCAAAAGTTCCCACGGATTCTCTTTCATTCCCCGGCCCATTGGTCCGCCCAGCCAAATCCGCCGCGGTGCGATGAACGAGTCGGGCAATCCCAGCACCCGCGGCTGCGTCGGGCGATACAGGTTCAGGCAGCTCGCATCCTCGCCTGCGGCGACGCGGAACGAGTAGGTCTTCCAATCGGCGAGCAACTGCTGCTGTCGCGTCCGAGAAGCCCAGCTCGCGTGCGGCCCTGCCGGCGTGTTCAGGTCGAAATGGATCGGCTGGTCGCTCGTGGCGACGAACGTGAATCCGCCGGTGCCCTCGACGCCCGTGTCGAGTCGAAACGCGCTGATCGCCGCGATCAGAAACGTCGCCGTCGCCACCAGGCCGATCGTGAGCGTGCTGCGGCCCGGATGGCGGGCCGTGTTGATCGCCGCGAGCCTGGCGAGCGAAAGCTGGCGATGGGACGGCTTGTTGCGGCCGCTGCGCCGCAATTGGTAGTACGCTTCGCTCAAGAGCAGTGTGAGCACCGTCGCGCCGCTGGCGAAGAAGATGCCCGCTCGTGCTTCGCCTTGCAGCAAGTAGCCGATCACCGCCAGGGCGACCGTCAGGGCCACGAATGCCTCGCGGATCCGCGGCCAGGTCGAGCCGGACTTCTTCGCGCCGAATTCCGGCGGCATTTCCGTGGCACCGGCCAGCAGCCGGCCCACCGGTAGCCGCGCCAGTCGCCGGATCGACCAGCGGATCGTGATCCAGGAGACCACCACGCCGATGACCCAGCCGATGACGAGGCTCTCGGTCGTGACGTGAAGTCGGAGAAACGGCGTACTCACCGCGGCAACCCACCAGGTCCGCAGTCCCAGGATCATCAGTCCGGCGTAAGCGATGCCCGCGACGACGCCGACCGCCGCGCCGATCGTCGGCCACCAGCAGCCCTTCGCTCGACAGCATCGAAGCGATCTTCCGCGAACGCAGCCCCATCGCGCCGAGCGTGCCGAGTTCCTGAGCCCGCTGTTCGACGCCGAGCTTGAACAATAGCGAGATCAGCATCACGGCCGCGGCGATCAGAAAAAAACTGAAGCCGAGGAACAACGCGTCGAACGGCGTGGTGCCGCTGGAGGCGGCCAGGCCTTGCGCTTTGACCGGCATGAAGACCAGGCCGGCGTCGGCGGGTTTGAGTTGCTGTTCAAGCTTTTGCGTGACGCCCGCGACCCCTGAAGCGGTCTCGCCCGGCGGTGTGGGGATCCGCACGAGGCTGATCGTGCCCCAGCGGCTCCCCCAGAGTCGCTTCGCCGTGGCGAGCGAGACGAACGCCTTGGGCGTCGTGCGGTATTGGTCCCAGTAATCCTCGTCCTGTTGGCGGACCTTTTCGACGAGCTTGAATGGCAAATCCCAGTTGCTGATCGAGTCCTGGTCCGTCACGCCCTTGAGCTCCGGCGTCAGATGCGGATCGGCCGCCGCCGTCGGCTGGCCGTCCTTTTCGAGCTCCACGATCTCGGCCAGCCGCAACTCGAAGCGGCGGCTGGTGCTCGCGCAAGCACGCCGTGCGTGCTCTCCGGCTCGTAGTAATTCACGGTCACCGTGTCGCCCAGCTTGGCGCCCAGATCGTCGGCGGCCCAGCGGTTGAGTGCGATCTCATCGTCGGCGAGCTGAATCGGCTTGCCGGCATCATCCAACAGCGGTCCGACGCCCGCGAGCGAGTCGACGCCCGTGATCGTCGAATAGGGAATCTTCCGCTCCGCGTCGCCGCTGCCGATCACGAGCGAGTTGGCGAGATAGGTCACGACCGGCTGGCTCGCGCCGTCCGGAAATGCTTTCTGGGCCGCCGCCACGATCGGATCGGGCAGCACCAGCTGATCCGAGCTCAGCGAAACATAACGCGTCGGCGAGTCGAACGCCTCGAGCTTGAGCCCATAGTCGGCCAGCTGCGGCTTGAAATCTGCCTCCGTTCACGTCGCCGGCGACGAGGATCGCATTGGCCCGCTCCGGTTTGTCGAGCATGTTCTCCAGCGTCGCGAGCTGCACGAACGCATTGCGCGGCAGCTGCTGCGTGGGACGCAGCGCGAAACGCGCGAGGCCTTCCGCGGCCAGGACCGTCGCCACGCGAAGCCGCCGACCACGCGAGGTGTCGTTCTTTTCGCCGAGCGGGCTGTCGGCGGGGATTGCTTCGGCGGCCGGAATTCGCAAGAGAATCGAGTCGCCCGCCGCGACGCTGAGCTCGCGGGCCAGCGGCTCGGTGATCGCCACGTCGCCGGCGGCCAGCGGCTTGCGTTGGACCGCCCTCGCCGAACTTCCAAAAGTCATCCCGCACGCCGACGATCGAAACTTGCGTCGCCCGCCGCGACATCGGGGCCGTTGCCGGCTTCGAGCGTCCCGGGCATCAAGATCGCCGGCTCGCCGTGCACCTCATCGGCCAGCGCCGTGCGAAAGAAATGGCCCGTCACCAGCGCCGAATCGATCCGCCCGAGGCGCTGGAGCGTCAGATCGCGGAGACTGCCGCGGACCGAATCACCGACCACCAGCGCCCCGGTCAGCACCGCCGTCGCGACCGCCACGCCCAGCCCCACCGCGACGTGCATCCGCCGATGGTGCCGCAGGCTCGCCAGGATGAAATTGACCGGCGTCATGTCCCTCGCACCGGGCCATACCACTCGATGTGCTTGCGCGGACAGAAGACGAAGCCGTGCGCCTCGCAGTAGGGCCGCAGCCACAGCGCCCGCGCGTCGAGTTCCGGCTGCTCGATCCCCTGCGGCATCAAGCAGCACCCGCCCGCGGACGATCTCGGGAAACTCCGCCAGGTAGCTCGAGAGCTCCTCCAGGTCGGCCGGCGAATCGATCACAAATTTCAATTGATAGGCATAGTCGCGGACGAAGCGGCGGACGACCTCCGGCCGATACCGCTCGCGCTCGTGCCGCCGGCTCCAATGCGGATGCTTCTCCGCCGAGGGGGCCGAGCTGGCGAACTTCGGGCTGATCGACATCAGGTCGCAGACCACCGGCAGATCGAGCGTGCCGGCCGTTTCGATCGTGATGTGCCGGCCGATCGCGTGCAGCCGCCGGCAGAGCGGGATCAGCTCGGCGTAAAGCATCGGTTCGCCGCCGGTGACGACGACGTTCTTCGCGTCCCATTCCTCGACCTGGGCGACGATCTCGTCGATCGACATGTCGACCCCTTCGGGATGCCAAGAGGTGTACGGCGTGTCGCAGAACCAGCACCGCAGATTGCAGCCGCTGGTGCGGACAAACACGCTCGGCACGCCGGTCAGCAACCCTTCGCCCTGCACCGACCGGAAAATCTCAGCGATTCGCATTTCGCTCCCTCACGCAGATTGCATCACACAGTTTGATAGGCAACTGGGTCTTCGAGTCCCGCGGCGGCAAATCCCTTGAGCCGCAACTGGCACGCATCGCAATGACCACAGGGTGTGCCGGCGTCGTTCGGCGCGTAACAGGAGTGCGTCAGCGAATAGTCGACGCCCAGCTCCGTTCCGCGGCGAATGATGTCGGCCTTGGTCATGGCGATCAGCGGTGTGTGAATCCGAAACCGCATCGTTCCCTCGACGCCCGCCTTGGTGGCCAGGTTCGCCAGCCGCTCGAACTCGGCGATGAACTCCGGCCGACAGTCGGGATAGCCCGAGTAGTCGACCGCGTTGACGCCGATGAACACGTCGGCGGCTCCCACCACTTCAGCATACCCGAGCGCCAGCGAAAGGAACACCGTGTTGCGGGCCGGCACGTAGGTGACGGGGATCCCGTGGGCCATCGCGTCGCTGCTGCGGTCCTTGGGCACCGCGATGTCGGCCGTGAGCGCGCTACCGCCAATTTGACCGAGACCGACCGACACCGTGACATGCCGCTCGACGCCGAGCGACCGAGCAACCGCCGCCGCAGCCTGCAACTCGAACCGATGCCGCTGTCCGTAGTCGATGCTCAGCGCGAAGACGCGAAACCCTTCCGCTCGCGCGATGGCCGCGGTCGTTGCCGAATCGAGGCCGCCCGACAGCAATACGACGGCGGCACGGGTTGAAGTGTGAACATCTTGCGACATGAACGGGCCCTTTCGCCGCTCCATTCATCATGCCACAATGCAGTTTTCCGCCGAAAGGAGCGGTCCGATGTCGGACTTTCGCAGCACGCTCGAAACCTTCGAAAACCAGTTTCCCGACCGCGATTATCGCATCGAGATCGTCGCGCCGGAATTCACGTCCGTCTGCCCCAAGACCGGCCAGCCCGACTACGGCACGATCACGATCCAGTACATTCCGCACAAACTCTGCATCGAGCTCAAGAGCCTCAAGCTCTATCTTCAGAGCTTCCGCAACGAGGGCATCTTCTACGAGCACGTCACGAACACGATCCTCGACGACCTCGCGGCCGTCGTGAAGCCGCGCTACATGAAGATCGTCGCCGCCTTCACCGCCCGCGGCGGAATCACCACCAGCGTCACGGCCGAATTCGTCTCGGCCGTCTAATCGCCCCGCTTTGGTCTCTCAATTGGCTGCGAGAGTGGCCTCGTCACGCTCGCGGACTTAGGCCTATGCTGGTGGGCATCTCCCCGGCATGAGCCCACCGCGATGGCGACGACACCCACCACCGATCCCCGCATTCTCAGCCAAATCGCCACCGGCCTGGCGCTGCGCTCCGGCTTCGCGGCCGCGATCACGTTGATCATCGGCGAATACTTTCACTTGGCGCACACCAATCTCGCCGTGTGGACCACGCACATGGTGCTGAATCAACTCACGTTCACCTCGTTTCAAAAGGGCGTCGAGCGGATCGCGGGACGCGGGCTCGGGATTGTTCTCGGGCTCGTGCTGCTGGTGGTTTTTCGCAACTTGCTCTATCTGGGCTTCTTGTTCGAATGCCTGGCGATCGCGGCTTTCTTCTACGTCTATTTCTGCAATCGCCTGGCTTACACCTTTCTGAACGCGGGCCTCTACCTGGCCGTGATCATGAACATCGGCCGCGTCACCCCGGCTGCCGCGGCGCCGCAAGGGTTGGAGCTGTTCCTGGCCGTCATCGTCGGCGTGATCGTGGCCGACGTCGTGAGTTGGCTCAGCGGCGCCGAGCGCGATCTGATCGATCCAGACCAGCGGCGAACCGATCTTTCCGATCAATCGCGACCATCTCGGCCGCTGCCTGGTGCTGACGGTGACCGTCGGCTCTGGCCCAGATGATGGTGACCTACTTTGACCTGCCGCAGGACGCGACCGTGATCTCCGTCATGATGCTCACGGTCGCCCCCGACTTGCACGCGCTGCTGTGGAAAGGCGAACTGAGGATCGTCGGAGCCATGTCTGGCCGTCGCCTACGCGACTTGCTCGTTCATCATCCTGGTCCAAATGCCACACTTTCCGCTGCTGGTGGTGCTTGATGTTCCTGGGTTCGTATCTGGCCACGTATCTGGCCTGGACCGGAGGCGACTGGGCCTACGCCGGCGTGCAAATGGGGCTGGTCTTGCCGATGATCCTCGTGGTCCCGGCCCACGAGTTTGGAACGATGGGGATGGCCGTCGCCCGGCTCAAGGGCGTCGTGATCGCCTTGGCCTGCTCGCTGTTGGTCGGCGCGATCGTGGCGGCCTTTTCGCGCCCGGCCGCGGCGGCGGTCGAAATGAGCCGATCGAGCTGCCGGCGGCTCCTATCGCTTCGGCATCACAGGTAGTACAGCCAACTCACGATGCGGTGCAGCGCCCGCGTGATCGGCCGCAGCACGCCGCTCGATTCCGTATAGACCGAGACGCTCGCCGTCATCCCGACCCGCATCGGCACGTCCTCCGGCTGGTCGAGCTCGAGCCGCACTTGGAACCGCTGCGCCGGCGGTATCCAGTAGGTTTGATTCACGATATCGGGCAGCATGCCGGTTGGCACCCCCTGCCCTCGTGCGACTCCCCGGCCAATAAATTTCACTTTGGCGGGCCACATCCGACCAGGGATCGCCTGGAAAGCCACCAGGGCCGACTGGCCCGGCCGAAGCTGCTCGAGCGACCGCTCGCGGAAATTGGCAACGACCAGCGACGTACTCGTATCGATGAGCGTCATCACAGCCTGACCCGTGTGCGCGTAGGCACCGACGACCAGCTGCAAGTCGGTGACCATGCCGTCGCACGGCGCGTGGACCTGGCAATAGCTCAGGTTCAGCTCGGCATCGTCCAGGCTCGCCTTGGACTGGGCGACTGACGCGTGCTCGCCGCCGACCCGCGCGGCCAGCTTTTGCTCGATGTTCGTCACCTCGCTGGCCGATCGCTCGAGTGCCGCCTCGCTCGCCTTGAGCTTTTGCTTCGCGTCGAGGTATTTGCGCTCCGTGGTCGATTGCTTCTGATAGATGGCTTCTTCCTGGGCGTGAACCACGCGGGCGTAGTCGGTTTCGGCGGCGATTTGACGCTGCTCGGCCTGGGCCGCGGCGAGTTGCGCTTCGAGCTGCTTGATCTCGTATTGCGCTTCGACGTGTTTCGCTCGGAGCACCGCCACCTGGTGCTCGAACGGCCGCGGGTCGAGTTCGAACAGCAGGTCACCCGCGCGAACCTGATCCCCTTCGGCCACGTGAAGGCGAACGACCTGGCCGCCCACTTGGGGAGCGACTTGCACGACATAGGCCTGCACGTACGCGTCCGTCGTCAGCGGCGTGTAGCGATCGGCCCCAATGAAATAAACCACCAGCACCACGATCACGACGAGCAGCACGATCAGCCAGAAGCGAAACGAAGTGCGTAGCCCGTTGACCGAGCGCAGCCAACGCCCGAAGCGCGACGAGTTTCCGCCGGGCGGAATCGCGGTGGTAGGCTCGCTCATAGCCAACAATCCTTGTCGTTTCGCGTGATCCAGCCAACGGTCCGATCGGAGGATCGCCGCTGTAAACTCAGGGGAGCTCCTGCAAGTCCAATCGTTCGAGTAGCCAATTCTGATCGTTTCCCATCGCGTACTGCAATTGCGCCAAATCACTTAGATAACTGTAAACCGCCGTGATGTAGGTCGACTGTGCCCGAATCAGGGCCGTCTGGGCGTCGACCATGTCGGTCGGCGTGGCCGTGCCATTGTTATACTTGACCGTGGTCAGCCGCAAATTCTCGCCGGCCTGGTCGATCGTCGTTTTACCGAGATGAATCCGCGCCAGATCGGTGTTGATCGCTTCGTAACTGACGCGGACCTCGAGCGTCACCTGGTCCAGCAGCGACTGGAGGGCGGCGATCGAGCCGCTCACTTCCGCCTGGCTGCGGCGGACTTCGCCCAGGTGTGCTCCGCCGGTATATAGCCACTGGTCGACATGCAAGCCCGCCCCTTCGA
Source organism: uncultured Planctomycetota bacterium (assembly GCA_963808175.1). Classification (GTDB taxonomy): domain Bacteria; phylum Planctomycetota; class Planctomycetia; order Pirellulales; family Lacipirellulaceae; genus DASYDU01. The sequence continues at coordinate 32,544 of CAWEEU010000005.1, forward strand.
TCCAGCCGTTGAGCGGGCCCGGCGAATCCGCCCGGATCACCGAGCTGCGAATGTAGATTTTGGGAAGCAGCTCGCCTTGAGCCGCTTCCAAACCGTGCCGCGCCTCGGCGACCGCTCGTCGCGCCATGTCGATTTCGCGGCGCGAATTGGCCGCGATCTCCAGGCACGATTCGATCGAGTCATCGAAATGGGGCTCGCAGTTGACCGGCGCCAGCTGGAGCGGCTCGACGGCTGAGCGGCCAAGCACGACGTCGAGCATCGCTTCCGCGTCGCGAATCGCCTGGCGGGCACCGAAGATCTCCTCCCGGATTTGGGAGACTTCGACTTCCGCACGCAGCACGTCTTCGCGGTCGGCGTCGCCGTTGGTGAAGCGGGCATTGGTATCGCCCAGCACCGAGTTCGCCCGTTGCAGGGCTTCCTCGCGCACCTTCAAATTGGCCTGCGCCGAGAGCGATTGAAAATACGCCCGCGCTGCTTCGAAAGCGATGGTCTGCTTCGCGCGTGCCAGCGCCAGCGCCTCGATCCGCTCGCGATCGACTGCCTGGCAGTACTTGCCTTGCGTCCGCCCAAAGTCGTAAAGCGTCCACTGCAACCCGGCTTCCGCGACCACGAACGTCGTCACCCCCGCGTTGAGCGAAGCCGGCACGAACGAACCGCCCGGCAACACGGGCTCGGAGAAGCCCGCGTAGCGCGCACTGGTGCCGACCTGCGGCAGGAACGGCGCGTAAGCGACGTCGACACCGGCGCTCGCGCCGCTGACGCGGGCCATCGCCTGTCGCAAGCGGGGATTCCCCTCGAGCGCCGTCGCGACGGCCTGTTCCAACGTCATCGTGGCGACGGCGTCCGCCGCTCCGGACGGGAGTTGTTCGGTGGGGGCAGGAGCGTCTGCGTTCGCCGGAGGCACGAGCGCGACCGGAGTGCTGTCGAAGCGAGCAACGGTCGCACGTTCCTCTCCGGGCCTTTGATAGGTGCTGGGCTGGCAGACGGTTGGGTTCTTGGCAGTCTCTTGTTCGCATTCGGTCAACTGGATGCCATCGAGATTGGAAGCAACCGCCGTCGCCGTCGAAGTTGGTACCGGTTCAGCCTGCTGCTTCAGTGCCGACCGGTGCGATCGGCAACCGGCAAGCGCGATCGACGCCAGCACTAACATCTTCCCAAGTCTGGCTCGACGCGATCTGAATATGCAGCGACGCAGCCGGGCCATGGCAGACTAAGCGAGTGGGTCGAAAATGAAACGCGACCAGACACGGGCAGAAGTACGCGTGAGAGTGAGCCACATCCCTTCTTTTCGACGTGGATCATCCAACGGGTCCAGAGATAATGCCGCGCCAGCCGCCGATGCAGGCGCCAGCAGCGCCAGCGACCGACAACGCACACCGCTTTTCCCATCCACATTTAGCCCTGGGTGATTCGCCGGTCGAGCCGGCGAACGCCCAGGGCCAAACCCGAACCACACTCATTCGCTCACGACCCGCTCATGCCCCCGCTCAAAGAACCACCACATGAAGCGACCCCAGGCGATGCCGCCGAGCGGAAACAGCAACAGCGCCGGAATCAGACTGGATAGGAAGCCACCCCAGCCTTCGGTGTATCCCAGAAACAGCGAAAAAAAGATCGCCGTCGAGACTCCCCAGCCGAGTACGCCATAGCGCAAAACGAATCTGCGGCGGCCACCCTTGCGAATTTCGTCCCACTTTGCGGAATTTGACTTGGACATGACTTGCTACTCCTAAAAAACTCGATTTGAAAGTTGCTGTCGCGGCTTCCGACGGTCGGAGCATCGACGTCGGCTCATACGCAGCGGAATACCGTTTAGAGCGAAATGTTCATCTGCTGAGTCTCTTCGACCAGGCGCTGGGCGGCGTGTTGGGCCAACAGGCGGTCGATCCCACGACCAACGAGGCCAAAGCGGCCTTCGATCTGTTGAAAGCCGTCGTGCTCGAAGGGCGGCTGATCACGGGCGACGCGATGTTTTGCCAACGCGACTTGTGCCAGGAGATTGTCCAAAACAAGGGGGATTACCTGCTGGTCGTCAAAGACAATCAACCCGAACTCAAAGCCGCGATCGAGGCCGAATTCCGGCCCGGATTTTCCCCCCGCCAGCGAGCGGCAGCGACGAGAGTCGCTCTCCGAAGCCCGCACGATCACCAAGGGCCACGGCCGCATTGTCGTGCGGCATCTGGAAGCCAGCACGCGGTTGGCCAAGCATCTTGACTGGCCCGGTCTGGAGCAGGTCTGCCGACTGGAGCGGACCACCTCGGGCCGTGGGAAACAGACCGTCGAAGTCCAGTACGCCATTACCAGCGTCTCCGCCCGCGGTGTTACCGACGCAGCACGTCGTCGCTGGGGGAGAAACTTGCTATAATCCGGCCCGTCCACTCACGCCCTATCGGAGAATTCTGGAATGTCCGACAAACCCCAGGTGGTACTCTCCGGCTTCGCCGACGAGTCGGCCAACCAAAAGACGGCGGTCGAGCAGTTCGCCGCCTTTGCCGCGCTCGGGCTGCAGTACTACAGCCTGCGGTTTGTCGACGTCGGCGGCGGCGTCAAGAACGTGATGGACCTCACCAAGCCGGAGATCGTCAAGCTTCGCCATCTCGAAGACGAATACGGCATGAACGTCGCTTCGATCGGTTCGCCGATCGGCAAAGTGAAGCTCCGCAACGTCGAAGACGGCACCAACAATCGCTACGTGCCGTTCGATCAATACCTCAAAAAAGACGTCGCCCGCGCCTGCGAACTGGCCCATGCCTTTGAAACGAAGCTGATCCGCGGCTTCTCGTTCTACCATCCCAAGGGAAGCGAGCCGGCCGAGTTCCTGCCGCAAGCGGCCGACCAGCTCGGACAAATCGCCGAGGCCTGCCACCGCAGCGACTTGACCTTTGGCCTGGAGATTGAAGCCAACCTCATTGGCCAATCGGGGCCGCTGGTAGCCGAGTTGCATCGCCGCGTGAACCACCCGGCGCTGGTGACGATCTTCGACGGCGGCAACATCATCAGCCAGGGCTACACTACCGAAGAGTGCTTCCAGCAATACCTGGCGATGAAGCCTGGCCTGGGTTGGATGCATGTCAAGGACTACCACTCTCCCAAGGCGAGTGGTCGCACCACCCACGTCGATGAGGACAAGCTCAAGAACTTCGTTCCGGCCGACGCCGGCGATAGCGGCTACGAGCGAGTCCTGCGCGATTTTGCCGAGGTCGTGCCGCAGCTCACGGAGAAGCTCACTAAGCGCGGCATCCCAGGGGTGATCCTCGACCTGGAGCCGCATCTCAAGGGTGGCGGCCAGTTCGGCGGCTTTAGCGGCCCCGATGGCATGGGCGTCGCGCTGCGCAGTCTCTGCCGCGTGCTCGACCGCGTGGGCCTGACGTACCACCTGCGCGACTTCGACGACATCCGCGCTGCCCGCGGATTTTGATCACGGCGACGCGTGTTCCGCAGGGCGTTAGTCGTCAGCAGAGTTGTGGTCAGCACGGCTTTCGTCGGCCGAGGAAGACTCCGTCGCGGCCCCTTCTACGGCGGGTTTGTCGCGAGCCGCCGCCTGGTCGGCAGAAGAATCGACGTCGATCGGCAGCGGCGGCCGACGCGAATGAGCGGGATCGACTTCCTCATCGAGGTCGTCAAACGCGCCCAGACGAAACCCTTCAATCAGCGTCGAAAAAGTCAGCTTTCCCCAATAAATCGCGATGATCGCCGCCACGCATCCGGCCGCGAATTGCAGGCTCTTCCAACCGGGCGCGTCGAGCAGCAGGTAAATACCGACCGCCGTCCCCAATAGCGCAATGACCGTTCGCGTCCGCGCGCTGCGGCGAAGCTTCTGAGCGGTATGCAAGCCGATCGCGTGCCGCGCCGATTGGTTCGCCAACGCCCGCATCGCCGCGATGTCGCTGGTTCGCTCCGGTGCGGACACTTTGGACCGAAGTTCCTCGATGTCGGTAATCGGGCCCTGATTTGGTGCGCCAGTCGTCTGCGACCGCTTTCTCCTCGACGGCGGCCGGCGGTTCTTGCGGCGGAGCGTTCGCGGCGGATTCATCCGCGACGACCGGCCGGCTCGGCGTGCCGCGCATCCGCTCCAGCAAACGGGCCATGTACTGCTCGACCGACTCTTCTTCCGCGTGCGTGCTAGTGGGAACGTTGTTCTCGGCGTCGGCACGCGATTCAGCGGCCGGTGCGGGGGGAGCAGGAGGATTAGGCATCGCCGGCGGTTCCTGCGCCGCGTCCTCGGGAGGGAATAAATGTGCGTATCGGTCGATAAACGATCCCGATTCGATGACCTCCTCGGGCCACTCGCTTCGGTCGCAGCGGGCGATTGAGGCCTGCCCCGCCGTTTCCGCCTCGGGCTCCGGTTCCTCGCGCCAGATCGAAAGTCCCCGCAAGTGCTCCAGCGCCGCGTCGACTTCGGCCTCTTCATCTCGCGGGCTTTCGCCGACAACGAGCGTGTCGCCCGTGTCCGTAACCGTTTCGGCTGCCATGTCGCTGGCAGCATCCGATGCCGTCTCGGATACCGTCATGTCGACAGTCGCATCTTCTTGAGGATTCTCGGTCGACGGCGGTACTTCGGCGATGGCGACCGTCGGTGCTTCGACCCGTTCTGGGCTGACGGGTTCGGCGACGGGCATTTCGTCGGGATGTTGCGAGATCGGTGCGGGAGGTGCCGACTCGGCCTCGGCCTTGGCGGCGCGAGCTCGATTCAATTCCTGCTCCAGATCTTGAATTCGCCCCACGTATTCAGCCAGCCGCGACTCAAGCTCGTTAAATTGCGATTCCCAGGACACCCGCTCTTCGACGAAGGCGTGCAAAGTGTGCTGACTATCGATCAATTGACGCTCCAACGCATCGATCGAATAGCGCGCCTGGGCCAGCTCGGCGTCCCGGGCTGAGAGCTGTCCCCGGACCGCCTCGAGTTCCGTCGCCAGCGATTGGGCCGCGCGAGCCGATTCAGGGGTCGCGTCGGCCACAGGGACTCGTTCGGTCAGCCGGCCGCCGATTTGCTCGGCATCGCTCGGCCGCTCGGTCAGCGCATGTTCCACGTTTCGCACCAGGTCGTCGACCCGACCCATCAGCTGGTCATGCTCCTGCCGTTGGCGGCGCAGCTCGGCGAGGATCCGGCGGCTGCGGCGGCGGGCGATCGACGCGGCACGCCGTTCGAACTCGTCGCGGCGGGACGACGTGGTGGAAGCAGCTCCAGTAGTCGGGCCGGCAGAATACGGCCGTCCATTCCGATAGGCGTCGACCGGCTGCCAGGCAACCTCGCCGCGGTCCGACTGCCACGCGTTGTCGGCAGCCTCCCGCGAGTCGGCCGCGAATTCCTCTTCTTGTTCAGCCGCAACGACTTCCAGTTCCAAAGTGCCGACCGTAATCTTGTCGCCGGGCGCCAACCGCACGTCGTCGAACGGTTGACCGTTGACTCGCGTGGTATCGCTCCAGCGTCGAATCCGCAGGCCGGATTCGTCGTGGACGATCAGGCACTCGAGCGGCTGGACCCCGTCGAATTTCAGACGCAGCGAGCACCGCGGGCCGGAGCCGACGCTGTACTTGCCCCACGGGATCGGAAGCAGTCGCTCGTCTTCGGTGCCTCCGTGCAGACGAAGCTGGTACCTTGTCGGTGAGGACGACGCTGTCTTGGTGAATGGCAAGGAATGCTCGGTCGTTAACATGGCGGCACATCGGGGACGTCTGGATGGTGGAATGGGCCGAGCCGGCTCACGCGGTCTTGCATGATCGGTGCCGTGGGCAAGTCGATTCGCTGCCAGAATAGACCGGCAGTACGGATTGTTGCCACGAAGGGATGTAGCTTTTTCGGCCAGCAGGGTCAAAAGTGCCAGCGTGCCACCGTCCGTCCGCTGGGGGGATTTCGCAATCCGGGCGATTTCGAGTGGTCAAGCTGTGACGGTTTTGTCGATTACCGATAGGCCCTCGACAACCGGTGGCAGCCGGCTGTTGTGCGGCAAGCGACAAGGTGTCTGCTGAGGCGGGCGGCCGGCTGGCGGCTCACCGGGGGACGTCGACGTGTCGCTGTACAAGTGTTTTACACGCCGTGGTTTACGGCGGCCGACGCGGTCGAGCTCAACAATCGGCGTGAGTGTTAATTTAGGAAAAAAACTACTTCGACCTGCTTGCGTACTATAGTTACGTTGCCAGCAATCGTGGCCCTCAGTTGGCCACGCCGGCTCGCAACCTCCCAGGCGGAATGGTGAATTGCAGTTGCCGGTTACCAGATAAACCGGTGCTTCGTCACTATTGAGCACGAACGGCAACCGAGAACAGACGGAAGGCTAGCGACCATCGTCGTGCGTGGAAGACTTTTCAAAACCCACGCGGCGATGAACTTTTCTGGGGCGGACGCTTCCTTCCGCGTGAGGCAAAACGATGTCACGTAAAGACTCCATTCAGAAAATGCGCGACCTGCTGGTCACTCGCCGCGACGCGCTGCGCAAAGCGCTCGCCGGCGATTTGAGCCTGCTGATGCAACTCCGCGAGCAATCGGGCGGCGACGTCGTCGACGCCGCGCTGGACGCGGCCCAGGATGAAGTCAGCTCCCAGCTGGCCGAGGTCGAGAGCCGCGAGCTGGCCAACATCGATCGGGCCCTGATCCGCATCAAGAACGGCAGCTACGGGCTGTGTGAAATCTGCAACGGCAAGATTCCGCTCGCCCGCCTCAATGCCCTGCCCTACGCCACCAGCTGCATCGAGTGCCAAAGGGCGGCCGAAACGGGTGGTGGATTGGGTGGCGCCGGCAACGATTGGAGCCGGGTGCTCGACACCGGCTTCGCCGATACCGACGTGTCCTTCAGCGACCTGGAAATGTAACGGTGTGGCTGCCGGTGGCGGCGATTGCCGCGACCTTTCCAAATAGCAAAGATTAAACGCCCGGCGGCGGACCACGTGGTCTCCCCGGGCGTTGCTGTTTTTCGGGACTGGACGATTCGAGACGCTGGCCCGATAGGGTACAATTGGAGATATCGCTTCCGCCAAACGGCGGCGGACACCACGCGCAGCGCGGTCTCCCGTCGCTGGCCTTCCGCTCCGGGCCCGTATCCCATGCACGTCATTCCCCGCCTGTCCGTACTCCTGCTCGTCGCTCTCGCCACGGTGGTCGCGTCCCCGCGTGCCCATGCTCAACTGGCTGGTGCATCGGCGCTGAACGCGAGTACGGTCACCGCCAGCGACCGCGACCGCGAATACGCCGCGCTGGCCCGAGACGTCGATGCCCTGGAACGCGAGTTCAGCCTGATCAAGCGCGTCGTGAAACTCGTGACCCCCGCGGTCGTGCATATCGAAGCCTCGCAAGTTCCCCAGACCCGGGGACGCCTCGACATCGAGGAGGCCGGGTCCGGAGTGATCGTCGAGTTCGACGGTAAACACTATGTGCTCACCAATCGCCACGTGATTCGCCATTCGTCGAAGGAACTGATCGGCATCCACCTCACCGACGGACGCGTGCTCCAGCCCGAGCGGATCTGGGAGGACAAGGAGACCGACGTGGCTGTATTGGCCGTCAGCGCGCCCGACCTGGTGGCGGCCCGCTTCGGCGATAGCGACGCCATTGAGATTGGCGACTTTGTGCTGGCGATCGGCAGCCCGTTCGGCCTGAGCCAGAGCGTCACTCGCGGCATCGTCAGCGCCAAGGGCCGGCACAATCTCGACCTCGGCGACGGCGAACTCCGCTGGCAGAACTTCATTCAGACCGACGCCGCGATCAATCCCGGCAACAGCGGCGGGCCGCTGGTGAATCTCCGCGGCGAGGTGATCGGCCTGAATACCGCGATCGCCAGTGCGTCCGGCGGCAACGAAGGGATCGGCTTCTCGATCCCGATCAACATCGTCTCCCGCACCGCCCAGCAACTGGTGGAGAACAACCACGTCGCTCGCGGCTTCCTGGGCGTCAAGCTCGACGGACGCTTCGACGAAAAACAGGCCAAGGCCCTGGGATTGGAGCGGTTGGTCGGCACGCGGATCACTTTGGTCGAGCCCAATTCGCCCGCCGAGCGGGCCGCGCTACAGGTCAACGACGTGATCCTTCAGTACAACGGCGTCCGCGTCGAACGCGATACCCATCTGATCGGATTGGTCAAGCTCACCCAGGTCGGCCAGCGTGTGCCGATCGTCGTCTACCGGGATGGACATCCCCTCTCGATGTTCGTCGAAATCGGCGACATGGACCAATATCCGGCGAATGAGCAGTAGCGCTCGGTCGATACCTGCTCGCCCCCACCCCGTTAGCCGGCGGGCTTGTCCCGACGCTCACTCGCCCGCGCAAATACTCACCCCGCCGCGTTGAGCGTCCGGTAGATGCAGTCAACGACCGCTTCGGCGTCGACGTCGACCGCCACGTCGAGATTCGGCCGATTCTCTGGATGGCGGCGGCGATCGAACACGGTCGCGCCGTGGGTGAGCGTGCCGTCGGTTTCCACTTCGCCGTGCATCGGCTCCATCCTGAAAAGCTCCGGATGCATTGCGGCGACGACGGCCACCGCGTCGTGCAAATGAATTCCCTCGAGGCCGAGATTCTGGCGATAGCTGCGGAACGCCCCCGGAAGCACCCGCTGCAAGAGCTGCGCGGTCCGCGACGCGCCGTCGGGAATCTTCTGCAGCATGTCGAAGCCGAACAGGATGCGGTTGGTGACGTCGATCGGAATCACGGTTTTGGTCGCCTGCGATCGGAACACGTCGCGGGCCGCCTCGGCGTCGCAGTAGATGTTGAATTCGGCAGCGGGCGTGACGTTGCCAGGCCCGGCCACGGTGCCGCCCAGGATGATCAAGTGTCCGATCTGCGTGGCCAGATCGGGCTGCTGCTGCAGCGCGATGGCGATGTTCGACAGCGGTCCCAGCGCGAGGATCGTAACGTCGCCCGGCGCGGCTTGCACTTCATCGCTGATCACCTTGATACTCGGCCGGCGGTGATGCAACTCCGCACAAGGAAAATGGACGCCGCACAAGCCGTCGACCCCGAAGATGTGCCGCGCATCGGTCCGCAACATCCGTTCCTCGGAGGCAGCTCCCAGCCGCGGCCAGCGGGGCGGATCGAGCTGCTCGACGATTGCCTGGACGTTCCGCGTCGACTGTTCGGCCGCGACGTTGCCGCCGACCGCCGTGACCGCCAGCACGTCGAGCTCCGGCGCAGCGAGCGCCAGGCACATGGCCACGGCGTCGTCGACGCCGGGGTCCACATCGAGAATCACCTTTCTGGCCATCCGGACTCCGGCCAAATCCCGTCCGCCTCAACACCTATCCAAAACTCACGACACGCGACTTGTGCCTATTCTAGGGCGGCCGGCGACAAACTACAATCGGCTGATGCTTGGCAACATTCCTACCCTGCTCGGCCGCGTGGCCGGCGGCGAGAGCTTGTCGATGCCGGAAATGTCCGCCGCCATCGACGCCATCATGCGTGGCGAATGGTCCGATGCGCAGATCGGCCTGTTGCTCACCGGTCTGGCCGCGAAAGGCGAGACGGTCGACGAGATCGCCGGCGCTGCCGCGGCGATGCGGCAGCACATGACGCCGATCCGCAGCCGATACGCCGAGTTGCTCGACACGTGCGGCACCGGCGGCGGCGGCTCAAAACTCTTCAACGTCAGCACCACCGCCGCCATCGTGGCGGCCTCGGCGGGCGTTCCCGTCGCCAAACACGGTAACCGCAGCGTCACCAGCCGCAGCGGGTCGGCCGACGTGCTCCGCGAGCTGGGCGTCAACGTCGAAGCCACGGTGCCGCAGGTCGAAGCGTGTCTCAACGAGCTGGGGCTCTGCTTCTGCTATGCGCCGCTCGCGCACCCGTCGATGCGACACGTCGCCGCCGTCCGCCGCGAGCTCGGCGTCCGCACCATCTTCAACATCCTGGGCCCGCTGGTGAATCCCGCTGGCGCGACCCACCAGTTGCTGGGCGCGGGCGTCCCCAGCTGCGGCCGCTGTTGGCCGGCGCGATGGCTCGCCTCGGCACGACGCGCACGCTCGTCGTCTCCGGCGAAGACGGACTGGGAGACGTCACGCTCGCCGGCGTCACGCAAGTTTCGGAAGTAAGCAAGCTTAGCCGCGTCGCTGTTTAGTCGGAGACGAACGAGACAGGCGACGCGCGACTTCACCTGGACGCCCGAAGACTTCGGCATTGCCCGCCAGCCGCTCGACGGCTTGACGGTCGAAAACCCGGCTGCCAGCGCCGCGTTGGTCCGCCAGATTCTCGATGGCGCCGCCGGCCCGGCGCGAGATTTGGTCGTCCTCAACGCCGCTGCCGGCCTGATCGCGTTCGGTAAGACGGACGATCCGCTGCTCGCCGCGGCTGAGGCCGCCGCTGCCATCGACAGCGGTGCCGCCGAAACGCTCCTCGCCCGGCTCGCCAAACGTTCGCACGAACCCGCCTAGAATAGGAGCTCGCCATGTCCACCACACGCATCGGTCGCATCCTCGACGACGTTGGTTCGATCGCCTTTCCTGGCGTGTTCGACACCCTCTCGGCGCGGATCGCCCAGCGAGTCGGTTTTCCAATGGCATTCGTCTCGGGCTACTCCGTGGCGGCCACCTCGATCGGTGAACCCGACATGGGACTCCTCACGCAGACCGAGATGGTCGAGCGGGCAAGGAACATCTGCGGGAGCGTCGGCATCCCGATCATCGTCGACGCCGACACCGGCTACGGCAATCCGCTCAACGTCCATCGCACCATCCATCAGCTGATCGCCGCCGGTGCCGCAGGTTGTTTCCTCGAAGATCAACTTTGGCCGAAGAAATGCGGCCACATGCGCGGCAAGCAAGTCATCGCGCGCGACGATTACATCCAGAAGATCCGCGCCGCGAACGACGCCCGAGCCGGCCGCGACTTCTTCCTCGTCGCCCGCACCGACGCGCTGGCCGTCGAGGGCATCGACGAGGCGGTTGCCCGCGTCACCGAAGCCCGCGCTGCCGGGGCCGACGCCAGCTTCATCGAGCGCCCGAGTCGCTCGAGCGGCTCGCGGAAATCGGCCGCCGCTCGCCCGCGCCCAACGTCGCCAACATGATCGAAGGCGGCCGCACACCCGTCCAATCCAAAGACCAGCTCGCCAACCTCGGTTTCCACCTGATCTTGTACCCCCTGTCCGCCCTCTATGCCGCCGCCCGGGCGATTGAATTGATGTATCAGAAGTTGCGAACCGACGGCACGACCACCGGTGAAGAGCACCGGTTAATGACCTTCCCGGAGTTCAACGATCTGATTGGCGTCGAGGAGAAATATGCCCTGGCGCAGCGGTTTGGTGTGACGTAGCCCTTGCGCCGGGCGCTTCGTGGGGGGGTGTCGCGCGTAAGGTTTTGCTCCCAGCAGACATAATGAAGTGGGCGGGACTAGGAACTGGGGAGATTGCAGCACGATGTCTCACGCGGAATCTCGGCGGCGGTACGTTAGGAATCAGCACCTCGGCATTCGACTTGCTGCCGGGCTCTTCTTAGCCGCAACGGCTCTTTCATCGGCGGATCCACTTGCGCGAGCCGCGTCCGAGATCTCGCTGCTCAGCGATACGGTGCCGGCCACCGATGCTCTGCTCATGCCGCTTACCGCGCCCTACGGCCGGGCCATCAACGGCGTGTCGTTCCAAACCGAGCCGTTTCTGACCTACAACGGCTACCAGTACGCCGCCTGGTATCGCGCCCGCGGCAGCACGGACGAAGATTTCATGCTCGCCCGCCGCAATCTCAACGGCACGACCTGGGAGGTGTTCGATACGAATCAGGACCTCACAAACGGCGATAACTCCTGGGACGCCCACAACGTGATCTCGATTGGCGTCTCGGGCGATGGCCGCATTCACGCCGCTTGGGATATGCACAACAACACTCTCAAATTCATGGACTCGGTTACCGGCGTCGCTACATCACCTGGCGGCACGTGGGATGCGACCATCCTCAATGCCCGGCGCAGCTCGCTCAACGTCGGCGGGCCGACGATCACCGGCGTGACTTATTCCCGCTTCGCGACCGAGGCCAACGGCGACATGATCATGTCGTACCGGTCAGGCGGCAGCGGCGCCGGCGACGTCAACCTCACCACCTATCATGCCGGCACTGGGCTCTGGGATACGCCGCACCAGATCATCAACGGTACCGGCTCGCTCAACTACACCGACGCTGTCGGTTCCTCCACTACACGCAACGCTTACCTGAACGGACTCGACGTCGGCCCCGATGGCAAAATCCAGCTCACTTGGACGTGGCGCGAAGAGGCCACCGGGAGCTCGAATCACGACATTTGCTACGCCTACAGCGACGACGGCGGCGACACCTGGCGCAACAACGCCGGAGCCGTCGTCGGCACGATCGGCAGCCCGCTCGATCTCAATTCGCCCGGCATCAACGTCGTCAACATGGATCGCACGAACACGCTGATGAATCAGCAGACGCAGGCGGTGGATCTCGACGGGCGCGTGCACACGATCATGTGGCACAAACGCGACGGCCTGCCGCCACAAACCAATCCGGCGTTCACCACCACGCCGGCCGCCTACTTTCACTATTTCCGCGATCCGGCCAGCGGCGAGTGGAGCCGCCGCGAGCTGCCCACCGACCGCGCCGTCGGCTCGCGGCCCGACATGGCCTACGACGCCAACGGAAATGTCTACGCGGTGTATGTTTCTCCCGGAGAGGGCGACGGCGTCGGTGTCCTCAATTACTACACCGATGGCGACCTCGTGATCGCGGGCGCCACCAAGGCGGCCAATTATAGCGACTGGACCATCCTTCACACCGACACCCGCGATTTCGCCGGCGAGCCGTTCATCGATCAACAGCGGCTGCTCCAGCAGGGAATTCTCTCCGTCTTCATTCAGGAAAACAACGATGCCGTCACCGGCCGCACCGGCACGCCGCTCCACGTGATCGACTATAGCATCAAGTTGAACGATCCGCTCGCCGGCGACTACAATAGCGATGGCGTGGTGGACGCGGCGGACTACACCGTCTGGCGGGACCAGCTTGGCCAGAATGTCGCCCTGGATCATGAGACCGTGACCCTCGGCAGCGTCACGTCGGAAGACTACGATGTTTGGAAAGCAAACTTCGGGGCGACCCAGATGGGGGCGGCGAGTGGCGCCGCGGGGAACGACGCCGTGCCCGAGCCGGCGACGTGGATCCTGTTAATTGCCCCCTATTGCACGTGGCTGCGGAAAATTCGCACCGATTAGGCTTTGTCCCAAAAGGGAGGGCGAGGCTCCCGCCGAGTGACCAGGTAAGGAAACCGACATGAACGCGAACGAACCGGACCCGCTGCTCTCGGGCAACGAGCTGCCAACTTTCAAATTCGAGCTCGAAAAATCCGTCGGCAAAGTCATCGGCGGCAGCGTCGGCAAGGAAGCGACTGTCGACGAGCTACCGATCTCCAAGGGCATCGCCGGCGTCTCGATGGTACTGGAGCCGGGGGCCATGCGCGAGCTTCATTGGCATGCTACCGCCGCCGAATGGGCGTTCGTCGTCTCCGGCCGCGTCCGCACGACCGTGATCGACCCGCGCGGCTACGCCGAGACCAACGACTTCGATCCCGGCGACGTCTGGTACTTTCCCCGCGGCTATGGCCACGTGCTCTGTTGCCTCGGCGACGAGCCGACTGCCACTTCATCCTGATCTTCGACAACGGTTACTTCTCGGAGTTCGGCACGTTCAGCATCAGCGACTGGATCGGCCACGCGCCGAAGCCGTTGTTGGCGAAGAATTTCGGCCTGCCCGAGTCGGCGTTCGCGGGCTTTCCCACCAGCGAAGTCTATTTCGCCAAAGGCGCGATCCCCTCCGCCGACATTCCGACCAATCTGCAAGGCCTCAAGTCGCCACCCAACACGCACAAGTTCCGCCTGCTCGCCGAACCGCCCCATTCGGTCCACAAGGGTGGCCGCGAGTGGCGGGTCGATGCCAGCCGATTTCCGGTCGTCGACGACCATGACCGGCGTCGTGCTGGAGCTCGAACCGGGCGGCTTGCGCGAGCTTCACTGGCACCCCACGTCCGACGAATGGCAATACGTGCTCGCAGGCCAGGTGAGCATCACGATGTTTGGCTCGCACGGCCGCTTCCGCACTGAATCGCTCGACAAGGGCGACGTCGGATTACATCCCCCAAGGCTTCGGCCACTCGATCGAGAACAGTCGGCCCGGGCCCCGCGCGGCTCCTGATCGGCTTCAACACCGGCCAGTACCAATCGATCGACCTCTCCCAGTGGATCGCCGGCAACCCGGCCGAAATCCTGGCCACCAACTTCGGCCAGCCGGCCACGCTGTTCGAGAAATTCCCGCAGCGCGACGTCTTCATCGCCCCCCACTAGCGCCTCCCATTTAGCCGCGTCGCTTGCGACGCGCGGTTGGCCCGGCCCAACGCGCCCGTCGCTGACCTATACTTGCGGATGCAACTCGAACTGATCTTCAGCCACGAATCGCGCTTCCTCCCGGGCATCGCCGCGTTTACCCGGGAAACGCTCAAACAATGGCCGCACGAGGCCGGCGTGGCGACCAAGCTCGGCGATTGCGTTGTTGCCGCGCAAGACCGCGACCGATCGTTTTGCCGCCCGACCGCAGCCAAGCTGTAATCCAAGCCGAAGATACATGCCCCCGCGTCACCGCGTCGCATCCCGCGTCGCAACACCTTGCAGCCGGACGAACAGAACGCAGGGGCGTTCACGCTTCTTCTGTGGCTAATCGGCCCGGCATTTATGCCGGGTGAATCGAATGTCACCATCGGCTCGCCTCGGGACCTGGTCGCGGCGTCGCCGCGACCAGGCCCCGAGGCGAGCATCCTTCCACGGGCACAACAACCCGGTATAAATGCCGGGCCGATTACCGCCTACGGCGGGAACGACCGTAAAACGGCCGTCAGCGACGCGACGCGTCAGCTCATTTCGCTACGTCGGTTCACGTTTCGGCCATCGCAACTACGCGCAAGCCGCGGTAGACCGCCGCCCGCTTCGCAGCCGCGGCGGCGGAGGTTCAGGCAATCTCCCTCTCCTTCTGGGAGAGGGCCGGGGTGAGGGACTACTTGAGCGTGGCCTGGTCTTGAAGCTCGACGGGTAAGCGACGATTGACCTGACGCGCAGCAGCTTCCATGTCGGACCGCGGCTCGCCACCGATCGTTTTGCCACCCGGCCGCAGCCAAGCTACAATCCAACCCGAAGATGGATGTCCCCGGGTTGGGCCCGCCGGGTTGGGCCCTTATTTGACAAGGTGACGCAATGAATTCTGCAATAGCGAGCTCGCCAATTCCATTCTATTTTGGCTTCATCGTCGCCATGTCCGTAGCTGTATTTGTGGCGTCCGGCTGCGAACAAATGACATCAAACAATATGCGTGAGTATCAAACCGATCGTGACATTACGTTTGTCGGCAGTCTTACTAGCAATCCACAACAGCCTGAGTACTTTGGCGCACGGGTAAATTTTGCGCCAGAAACGGATGGACCATCGCACAATATTTCGGTTAGCATTTCTGGAAAAAACTATGCGTTGCGGTCGATTACTCCATCGGAGGTTAAAGCATTAGGCGGAGATTTGGTCGACCCGCGCGGGGAAAACTCCGATGTTGGAGTCGTACGCGGGTATATCTCTTGGGGCGAACAGAATCGTGACGGCGGACTCGAAATCACGTTCGAAAACGGAATGGTTCGAGACGTTTGGATGCATTGGCATGGACACGGAGCGAGCCCATTTTCGCTGGAAACTGATTCACAGAGACTCGTTAGATTCCCGGTTACAGAAGATCTAATCCGCAAAGACTTTGGGCCGCCAGTTCGAGTACATGATTATCTCCACAAATAACGCAATGGCGGGATGAATGTCATGCGATTGAAAACATTTGATCGCCAAGGGCGCGACCCGGGGGACACCCAGCTTTCTAGGAGAAACGATGGGTCACAAAAGGGGTCAGAACGATTTTTGGATTCGCGAAATAGTTCTGACCTCTGTTAGCCTGCATCGCTCCACCAGCCGCGCTCATCTGCCCCGTGCTGCGCCATCTGCGGCAAAAATCTCGGCGTCCTCGGCGGTTGAATGATTCAAGGATCGAGAGTCCAGAGTCCAGAGCCAAACACCAAACCGCCCGCAATGCCACCCGCCACTCGCACTACCGTTCTCCTGTTCTGCCATTCTTCTGTTTTTGTCCCCGCCCCCCTCCCAACTCCGTGAACTCCGTGTCCTCGGTGGCGAATCCTTCTGGCCAAAAATAATCGTTGATTTCCGCCCAACGAACGGCTATAACGGCACCTGTACAAATAGGCAGATCGGTCAGCCCGTCGAGGCGATTTCCTCCGGGTGGCGTGTGAGGCGTTTTCCTCCGCCGTCCGCCTGCCTACCGATCTTTGGCATGTCGATACACGTCCGCACGCCGAAAGCAAACCCTCTCGGCCAGCGGTCGCGGTGCGCCGTCACGCGAGTCGCGGCAGTCTGCGTTCGCGGTGCGCGCCGATTGCCTCCATTTGCCTCAGTCGTGGCCACACACGACCCCAGCGAAAACTTGGCGAGTTGGAACGTTTAAGGAGTTACGTCAACAAACTTGGCGAGTTCGAAAAAACAAGCCACTTGCCGTGCTTGCGCACGGCTCGCTTCCCGGTGGCCAATTCTGGGGACTTTACACCTGTTCACTATCTGGTAGAAACGAGGGGTCGAGGACACGGGGGACAGACTCCACCAGAAGGAAGCCACAAAAAGGCACGAAAAGGCACAAGAACTCTTCTTTGTGCCTCTTCGTGCCTTTTCGTGGCCATTGCCTCGACGCACGTCACATCGCCACCGACCAATCAGCCAGCTCACCCGTGGCCCTGCGGGGGCGCAAACAACTTGGCATCTTCGAGCGAAACTTGGCGGCTTCGAGCGAAACTTGGTGTCTTCGAATGAATTACGCAGATCCATCCCTGGCTCCCGAATCCTGTCCCCGACCGTGGTTTTTGGAATTTCAGGCATCAGGCGCGAATTCGAGCATTTTTGGAGCACGCCGTGAACGGATTCGTCTGGTTTTTCAGGCTTGCCGCGAAAGGAGGGGTGACAATGAACGTGAATTTTGGAACACCGAATCGTGTTTCGCTACGGTGTTCCAAAATTCCAAAATTCGTGTCCGGCGCAGCTTGGCCGACGAATGGCTCGGCGGGAGCCTCGCCCTCCCGACGCCTGACACCTGACACCTGACACCTTTCCCTTGCGACCCGTCAAAAACTCCGCCATGAACAACAACGAGGCCGCTGCGTTGGCTGCCGGAGTGAAGCTGCCGACTTTCCAATCTGAACGCATGACCTATACTTGCGGATGCAACTCGAACTGATCTTCACGAACGAATCGCGCTTCCTCCCGGGCATCGCCGCGTTTACCCACGAGACGCTCAAACAATGTCCGCTCGAGGCCGGCGTGGCGGCGAAGCTTGGCGACTGCGTCGTCGCCGCGGCTGGCCATGCCATCGAGCATGCGTATCCACCCGGCGAGTCAGGCTCGATCGAGCTGACTGTCCGCGAGGAGGGTGGCAAGCTCGAATTCATCGTCCGCGACCACGGCCTGCCCGAAGACGTCGCGGCGCTCGAACGCCGGCTGCATGACGCCACGATCCCGGCCGCCGATAAGCTCGTCCTCCATTGGCCCGGGGCCGAAGTCGTCGACGAACTGCACTGGCTCGGCTACGGCCGCGACGGCAAAGCGATCCAACTGGTGAAGTGGCTCCACGACGAGCACATCACCGACAAGGCCGACGCTGCCGCATTGACACCCTTCACCGCCGACGTCCCCCTCGCGCCGCCGCAAGAGTACACGATTCGCCGGATGCGGCCGGACGAGGCGGTCCAGGTTTCGCAGTTGATGTACCGCGCGTACGGCAACACGTATTTCAACGAGGACGTGTATTATCCGGATCGCGTCGCGGCGCACAACGCGGCCAACTCGGTCCTTTCGTTTGTCGCCGTGGGTGCGGCTGGGCAGCTCGCCGGCCACTACGCATTGGAGCGCGGTGAGCCTGGGCCGGTCGCGGAAGGGGGCCAGGCAGTCGTTGACCCAGCCCATCGTGGCCGCGGACTACTGGACCGGATGAAAGACGCTGCCCTTGCCGAAGCGCGGAGGAGGCAGCTGGTGGGAGTCTTTGCCGACGCCGTCACGGTCCACACGATGACGCAACAGTCCGACCTTAAGCACGGCGCCCACCTGACATGCGCCGACCTGGCGATTTTGCCCCGCGACGAAGACTTCAAAAGCATCTCGAGCGAGCAGCCTCAGCGGCTCAGCTGCACTCTGTTCTTTCAATGGCTGACAGAACCGCAGTTCCGCACGATTTACGCGCCCGAGCGTCACGGCCCGATCTTGACAATGATCTACGACAATCTGCAATGTCCCGTGGAATTTGGCACTCCGGCCGCGCCGAAGGGGCACGGCACGCTCTCGGTGAAGATCGACTCGGGCGCCGCCTGCGCGTTCATCCGCGCCGACGAGCTTGGCGCCGACACAGCCCAGCTGATCCGCCACGCCAAACGCGAGGTCATCGAGCATTCCCACGCCGAAGCGATTTACGCCGAACTGCCGCTGGCCGACCCCGGCACTCCGGCGGTCGCTGCCGAGCTCGAATCCGCCGGCTTCGGTTTCCTCGGCGTTGCCCCGCACATGTCCCTCCGCGGCGACGTCTTGCGAATGGCCTACCTTGTCGAGCCCCTCCGACGCGAGCCAATCAAGACGGCCGACGAATTCACCGCCGAACTGGTCGAATACACTTTGGCGGAGCAAGCGCGCGTGCAAGCGATGCGTTAGCAGGGGCCATCAGGTAGTACCGCAATTTCGACGGTGACTTCCACAATTACACCATCGTGTCCGCGCGAAAACTGCCTGAAAAGGAACTGTTTCAGGCAATTTCGACAATTCGCGACTTTTGTTAGTAATTTTTGGATGCGGGCCGCTTATGTACCTTGGAGTATACGCTCACGACGGCAGGTTGAAACGATTCGTCGGACGACGGCCGAGTGGACTCTCGATGCAATTGTATTCGCAGAGTCTGAGATCACGACGCCGTAAGCTTCGAGCCGCCAATTGAATAGGGGGGCCGGCTCGACCGCTGCGGCTCTGTCGCTGCGCTCTTCGCTCGCTCTCGCAGGGTGAGATTTCGGCCGCTGGCGTCTACGCGACGGATTTGCTTCGCACGACAAGACGTGCGTATGTGGACTTCCGCGAGCGATCAGTTCTTCGCGGCTGATCACGTCGCCTGCCGATTGGTCGTCCGCCACGAACGTGCTGCCGGCTGCGGGTCACGACTGGCAACTTCGGCCTTGGACCGCTCGAATTTATGCAGCAATCGCGTCATCGTGCGCACTTCCTCCGCGTCCCAATCGGCCACGAACAACGCAAATCGCTGAAGTCCAAACTTCGTGAGCTGCCGCAGCTCTGCCCGGCCGGCCTTCGTTAGCTCAACCAGGCAAGATCTCCCGTCGGCAGGATTCGCCTTCACTTTGACCAGCCCGCTCCGCTCCAGCGATTGTACCTGCCGCGTGATTGACGACTGGTGAAGGCCCAGCTCGTCGCTCAAGGCTGAAGGAACCGCGCGTTTGCGGCTGGCAATCGCCTGGAGCATCGTCAGCTGACTGGCCAGGCCACGGCGTTTCGCCCGCTCGATGCTCGTCACCGTGGCCATCAGGGCGGTGACCATCCGTTTCACGTCGCTGGAGGAAAGTGCCATGCCGCCATTCTAAACTAGTTGCTTGCATCATGCAACTAAATTTGCTAGCCTGGTCTGTTGGAGGATTAGATTCGATGAGATCGCTGGTCGCTGCCGGATCCCTGCTCGTTGCCGCGTCGTTGTGGCTCACGGCCCATGCTGCAAGTGCGGCCGATCATGCCCATGGCAACTTGCCCGACGTCGCCTCACGGCTGGGAGTCGGATGGGCGTTTGTCTACGGTTACCAAGGCGTGCCGGCTGAGGAATTCATGCGCGACGTGCGCCAGATGGGCGGCGGCTTTGCCAAAATCTACGTGTTCTGGAACCAGCTCGAACCGGAACATGGTCGCTATGATTGGTCCGCCGTCGACGCCTTTGTCGATCAGCTGAAATCGCCGGACGAAGGGCTGATCTCGGTCTTTTCGAGCTCGAGCTGGGCGACCGCGCAACCGTCGACGATGATCCCCGCCTCGCCCGCCAAGAATCCAAACGAGTACTACCAGTTCATTCTCAAGCTGGTGAGTCGCTACAAGGGGCGGGTGAGATTCTGGCAGAACGACTGCGAGCCCAATAATCCGATCTATTGGTCCGGCACCAAGGAACAGTTCGTCGACCAGCTCAAGCTGTTCTACAAAGCAGCAAAGGCCGCCGATCCCGACGCCACGGTCGTCGCCGGCGGGTATGACGGCTTGTTCAACCCGCCAGACATGCCGCCGATGTACAACCAGCAGGCGAGCCTCGATTTCTTCAACTACGTACTCGACGTGGGCCGCGACGCATTCGACGTCTTCGACCTGCGCCTGTATGCCGATCCATACACGATCCCAGGACGCGTCGACTACATCCGCGGCAGGATGAAATCGCTCGGCTACGACAAAGCAATCATCGCCACCGAGTACGGCGG
Organism: uncultured Planctomycetota bacterium; assembly: GCA_963808175.1. GTDB lineage: Bacteria > Planctomycetota > Planctomycetia > Pirellulales > Lacipirellulaceae > DASYDU01. Next base: position 53,053 of record CAWEEU010000005.1, read on the forward strand.
CCCCGGCTTCTTCGAATTCGCGGCCAATCGCGCCTATATCCCGAAGATCGCCGCCTGGTCCCAGTCTGCGTTGGGCGGCACGTCGACGGCGGGCGACTCGATCAACGACCTCTATGCGAACATGAACCAGCTCGCGCCCGAAACGCAGATGTTTCTGGCCGGCTGCTCACCCGAGCTGGAAGCGAAGATCGAGCGGCTCCAGTCGCGCGAGCTCGCCATCCGCAACGTGCTCGCTCTCTCGGCCGGAGTCGAGCGGACGGCTTATTGGCAATTGCTCACGATGTCGCTTCCGCGCGACCACATCATGCAGCTGATGTACGGCAAGATCGGCATGTTGACGTATACCGACGGCAAGGTCTCGCAGCGGTTTCCGGTCGCCGACGCGTTTCAGCGAACGGCCCAACTGCTGGCCGGAGTTCGCGCCGTGAAGCGAATTGAGCTGCCCGAGAAGCCGTCAATCTATTTCTTCGAGCTCGATCGCGGCGACCGCGGTCTGGCCTACGTGATTTGGGAGCGCCGCGACACGTTCCGCGGCGAAGACGAACCCGCGACGCCGCTCGACGTCGCCTGGTCGCGCGGCCCGGTCAGCGCTCGCGACGTGCTCGGTAACACCGTGACCGCCGAAGTGACACACCAGCGTCTGCGGCTGCCGGTCTCCGTCACGCCGATCTTTCTTACGCCGCAGTGATTCGAGCGGTGGACCAGATTCCCACCTCAACTCGCCGCGGTCGACGCTCGATAATGACGGACGAACACATAGAGCACGCACAGTCCGCCCAGGACGTATGCCGTGCCGACGCTCCAGACATACCACTCTTGCCCGCGCAGCACGAGTTGCCAGAGCGTGAGCGAAGTCGAGATCGCGAAGAAGACCATAAAGATGGCACTAAAGCCGATCACAAACGCGTGGTCCACCTCGCGGAACTGGTGCTTGCTTTCGAGCCAGTGTTCCCAGCAGGTGAGATCTTGAATTCGCGGCTCGACGACTTCCCGCAAGTAGCGTCCCGCGCGGGCAATGTTGTTCTGCTCCGAAATGTAAGTCAGCATCAGCGCCAGCAGCAGGAAGGGGATCGCGGCATTGGCGAAAGCCGACGGATACTCGGCCGCCAGGTAGCCTGCCGTCAACACCAGGAACATCCCGGCGATCAACAACCAGAAAATGTGCTCCTTCGACTCGCGAATCTCGTCGCGGAGCGAGTGATATTGGCTGCGGACAAATTCGTCGGTGTTCATACAACCAACTCCTGCAATAGGGCCGCGCGGGGGCGACCAGAAAAGAAGCAAAACGCCGCCTGAACTGCGCCAATCGGCCATCTCAAGCGCTTTCAGCAGTCGGACACAACCTCCAGGATACCGCGGCGCCCGGTCGATTCCCACTCGTGGAAGCGATTTTTTTTAGCGCTCGGTCGAGTGCCCGCCGGCCGCGCTGATCCTACGGCGTGCGTCGCCACAATCACGCTGCCACCAGAAGGAAAAGCAGATTTGGCGTCACCTGGCGGTCGCCCCTTGCCTGCCTCGTGATAATTCTCACGGCACAGGAAGTTTTTCCCCGGAGGAATGTGATGCAACGCACCAACTCGCCAGCGATTTCGCCCTGGTTGATCCACGACGCCGACACGCCGCGCGACGACCCGACCCGCGCTCGGCCGACTGCTCGGCCGGCCGCCGATGCCGATCTGCTCGACGCCTATTCGCAGGCCGTGATCCACGTCGTCGAGACCGTTTCGCCGGCCGTGATTAGTGTCTCCGGCGCCGGCGGCGACACTCGTGGCGGCAGTGGTTCCGGCTTCGTGGTCACACCCGATGGGTACGCTATCACCAATAGCCACGTGGTGAACGACCGCCCAAATCTGTCCGCCGAAACCACGGATGGCGACCGGCTCCGCGTCGAGCTGGTGGGGGACGATCCGGCGACCGACCTGGCCGTGATTCGCCTCGCGGCCAGCGGCTTGCCGATCACGCAGCTTGGCGATTCGTCCGCGCTCCGCGTCGGCCAGCTGGTGATCGCGATGGGTAGTCCGCTCGGACTGCAATCCACCGTGTCGACCGGCGTGGTCAGCGCGCTGGGACGCAGCATGCGCGGCCGCGACGGCCGGCTGATCGAAAACGTGATCCAGCACGCGGCGCCGATCAATCCCGGCAACTCGGGCGGCCCGTTGGTCGATTCGCGCGGCTTCGTGGTCGGCATCAACACGGCGATTATCGCGCTCGCCCAGGGATTGGGCTTCGCGATTCCGGCGGGCACGGCCGAATGGGTCCTCGGCGAAATCCTGACGCACGGCCGGGTCCGCCGCCGCCAACTCGGCATCGCGGCCCAAGTGACCCGCTTGCCGCGCTCACTCGTACGCGAGCTCGATTTGCTCGCCGATCAGGGCGTCGAGGTGCGCGAAGTCGCCCGCGGCAGCCTCGCCGCCCAAGCCGGAATCGAGTCTGGCGACGTGATCGTCGCGCTCGCCGGTCGGTTAGTCACTTCGATCGACGACGTTCATCGACTGCTGATGACCGTTCCAGCCGGCCAAAGTTTCGAGTTGACGATCTTACGAAGCGACATGCTCGAAACCGTCCAAGTGCCCGCATCGCAAGCGCTTAGCGGTTTCGCGAGAGGCCAGCTTCGCGGCGGCCAATCAGCGTCGCGCGGCTTGAACCACGCGGGCGTGGCCGGCGGGGTCGCGGAGGGTGGGGCCGAGGGCGAAGTTGCCGTTCGCTCGGATTAGCTCTTCGACCTTGGCGGCGATCATCGGGCTGACTTCGATGATCAGCGCGCCGCCGGGGTTGAGTCGCTCGGCCGCTTGGGTAATGAGGGGCTCGATGACGGCGGTGCCCTCGTTTCCCGCTTCGAGGGCGATCTGCGGCTCGTAGTCTGCACGTCGGGTGGCAGGTCGGCCATTTCGGCGGTCGAGACATAGGGCGGATTGCTGACGATGGAGTCGAAGCGGGCGTCGGCCGGCACGGCGGCGAACAGGTTGCTTTCGAGGAACGTGATGCGGTCGGCGACTTGATGGCGCTCGGCGTTGCGGCGGGCGACTTCGAGCGCGGCGGGGCTGACGTCGATCGCGGTGACGTGGGCTTGCGGCAGGTACTTGGCCGCGCAGACGGCGAGGATGCCGCTGCCGGTGCCGACGTCGCAAATCTGGGGACTGGACTGACTGGCGGTGGAGTCTGATTCAGTAGCCCCCAGCCCCGAGTCCCCAGCCCCCTTCCGTTTCGCGTGATCCAGCAGTGCCACGACCAGCAATTCGGTCTCGGGCGCGGGATCAGCACGTCGGGCGTGACTTCGAAGTCGAGCGAGTAGAATTCCTTGTGGCCGACGAGATAGGCGACCGGCGTGCCCTTGGCGCGGCGGCTGACCAGATCGCGAAACGTGGCCCGCAGCTCGTCGCTCGCTTCTTCGCCGTAAGCCGCGTAGAGGTCGATGCGCTGGCAGCCGCGAGCCGCGGCCAGCAGCACCTCGGCATCGAGCCGCGGATTCTCGGCGCCGTGCTTCTTGAGATAGTCGACCGTCCACATCAAGAGCCGACCGATCGTCCAGGGTTCGTCGGGAGTCGACATGGTTGACAGGCGTGCGGGAGGCGGAACGAACACCGCGTCGCACAAGTATCCGCTGATGCCGAGCGGCTAAATTATTCCAGTTCGCAAATCGGTTCAATCCAATCCGCCCATTTGGTCGCGGAGCTGTTGGCGGTCGTAGTCGACCAGGGCGTCGATCACCGGTTGCAGGTTGCCGGCGATGATCTGGTCGAGATTGTACAGCGTCAGATCGATGCGGTGGTCGGTGAGGCGGTTCTGGGGGAAGTTGTAGGTGCGGATCCGTTCGTTGCGGTTGCCGGAGCCGACCAGCGTCTTGCGTTCGGCCGCCCGTTTGGCGTCTTCCTGTTGCTTCTTGAAATCGTAGATGCGGGCGGCCAGTTCGCGGAGGGCCTTCGTCTTGTTCTTGAGCTGGCTCTTTTCGTCCTGGCACTGGACGACGATGCCGGTCTCGAAGTGCGTGAGCCGGACGGCCGAGGCGGTCTTGTTGACGTGCTGCCCGCCGGGGCCGCTCGCGCAGAACGTGTCGAGCCGATAGTCGTCCGGCTTGAGGTCGACTTCGACGTCTTCCGGCTCGGCGAGCACGGCGACCGTGGCGGCCGAAGTGTGGATCCGGCCCTGCTGCTCGGTCTCGGGAACGCGCTGCACGCGGTGGCCGCCGCTCTCGTATTGCAGCTCGCGGTAGCAGCCCTCGCCTTCGATGCCGATGACGATCTCCTTGAAGCCGCCGAGCTCCGTCGGGCTATGGCTCATGATCTCGGTCTTCCAGCCCTTGGCGGCGGCGAAGTAGCGATACATCTCGAACAGGTCGCGGGCAAACAGCGCCGCTTCGTCGCCGCCGGTGCCGGCGCGGATTTCCATGATCACGCGCGAGCGGTTGGCGTCCTCGCCGCCGACCGTGAGGTCCAGCAGCTCGCTCCAGAGCTGCTTCGCGTTCCGAGCGCGAGCGTGGGCAGCTCCGCCTCGGCCAGCTCGCGCATCTCGGCATCGTCGCCGGCGATCATCTGCTGGGCTTCGGCGATCTGGCCGGCGATCTGCTTGAACTTGCGATACTTTTTGGCCAGCTTGCCCAGCGAGCCGTGCTCGCGGGCGACGGCGGTGATCCGGGCCGGGTTCGCGAGCACCTCGGGATTGACGAGGTCGTTTTCGAGCTCGTCGAAGCGGGCGAGTTTTTGTTCGAGGAGTTCACGCATGGAAATAACCGCAGCGGCGGCACAGGGTGTGTGCCGGCTGCATTTGCGGAAGATTCTACCCGGCGGTGGCTGCAGCGGCTACGCCGGCGCGAGTAGCGGCGCAGCGTCCGCGAAATGGCGCACGACAGATGTCGCCGAGCTAGGAATTCTCGGCCGCCGCGGCCGTTTCCTCTTCTTCTTGCCCCGGCCCAGGCTGGCGTACCGGCGGCGGCGAACTTGTTCTTGAACTTCTCGATCCGGCCGGCCGTGTCGATGAACTTCAGCTTGCCCGTGAAGAACGGGTGGCAGACGTTGCAGATGTCGACCTTCAGCTCCTTGCGGGTGCTGCGGGTGGTGAACTTGTTGCCGCAGCCGCAGGAGACCTTGGTCTCGAAGTATTCGGGATGGATGCCTTTTTTCATGCGTCTCGGCCAGTTGCCGCCTCAGTCGCATTGAGAATCCCTAATAATACCCAGCCGGGCCGGATGGCCAGCAAGGGCTGCCCGCTAGCGGACCCGGCACAAGTGGGACTACCGCCCGAGTGGCCGACTTTCTGTTTTATGAAAAAGTGGGAAGAATCTGATTGCGGCGGCAAACTCAAGTGCCGTATTATGCAATTGAGGGCCTGTCGCCCTCAGACGGGCACCGACGCCTAGGGGATAAATCTATGATTACGAAAACACTAGATGATAAGGGCCGCCTGGTCCTGGGAAGCCGGTTCGCAAATCGGCAGGTAATCATCGAGGAGAATAACGAATCGCAGATCATCATTACCCTGGCTAAGGTCGTGCCGGAGTGCGAAGCTTGGCTGTAGAACAATCCGAAGGCGTTGAAGAGTGTTTTGCTGGGATTGAGTCAGGCACGCGACGGCAAGTTCGCCGCTAACCCGCCGGATGTTGATGCCGACTGCGTGCAATATCCGGAGGATTAGATGCCCTTCAAGCTGAAATGGACCGAGGAAGCGTCTGAGGCAATACGCAAAACTCAAGTCCGACGCTGAAACGGTGAAGAAAAACTGCGCGGCGGTCAAGAGATCGAAATCCGTCAAAGCAAGAGGGCTTGTTCAAGCAAGTGTGCAAAGCGATTGGGAAATTGCGGGAGAATCCACGCGTATCGCCGGGCTTAATTCTAATCCCGATAGCGACCTGGATCATCCATTCGATCCTTCGGAAAAGGTCTGGGAGTCGAACGTGCTAGACACGATACTCTGGCGCGTATCGCATCTTCTGGGGAAACGGTACCGGGAGCGAGCCAAATCACCATCATTTCGATAACGTCGCACCCGTAGTTGCTTGACGGCTCATGCATGCGCTCGTGCCAATCACGTCATCAGCAAAGGCCATTAGAGTCCCCTCAGCTAGCGGTCTCGCCACCAATCACCAGCGGCAGCAGTAGCCAGCTAACCAGCGTGATGATCACGACCCCCACCAGGTCCAGCACCGTGCCGAGGCGAAACATGTCGGCGATCCGCACGTGGCCCGAGCCGCAGACGATCGCGTTGGGGGGCGTGGCCACCGGCAGCATGAAGGCGTAGCTGACGGCCAGCGTGGCCGGAAACATCAGCAGCATCGGCGGCAAATGGGCGGCCTCGGCCGCTGCCGCGAGCACCGGCATCAGCACGTTTGCCGTCGCGGTGTTGCTGGTGACCTCGGTCAACAGCGCCGCTCCGAGGCAAATCGTGCCGACCAAGGCGACGACCGGCCAGTGCTGAATCGCGCTCACCGTAGCGCCGATCGACGCCGACAGGCCGGATGATTCAAAGGCCTTGGCGATGCCGATACCGCCGCCAAAGAGCAGCAGAATTCCCCAGGGGATTCTGACGGCCGTCGGCCAGTCCAACAGCCGCTCGCCCTCGCCTTTGCCGTTGGGAATCAGAAACAGCAGGATCACGGCGACGATGGCGACGGTCGCGTCGCCGGCCGGCGTGACGCCGAGCCACGATTGCAAGCAGGCCCGACCAGCCGCCCAGCGGAATCTCCCGCGTGATCCACGCGACCGCCGCCAGTCCGAACACGGCGAGCGTCCGCCGTTGGGCGGCGGTCCACGCTTCGTCCGACTCGATCCGTACGCCCGGCACTGCCGGAGAGCCGCCAGGTGAGGACCAGCCAGGCCGCCGCGAGCGTCAGCGCGGCGATCGGCCCGGCCAGCAGCATCCACTGGTAGAAGGGCACCGACTGCCCGGTGGTCTCGCGATAGACGGCCAGGAACACGCCGTTGGGCGGCGAGCCGATCGGCGTGACGATTCCGCCGATGCTCGCGCCGTAGGCAACGCCCAACAAGCAGCGGCACGCCGAGCTTGCCGGTCGTGTCGTGTTCCAACACCGCCAGCGCCACCGGCAGCATCATCAGCGCCGTCGCGGTGTTGGAAATCCACATGCTGCACAGGGCCGTGGCGAGCATGAACGCCAGGACGATCCGCCGGCCGCTCGTGCTGCCGACCGCGGCGATCATCGCCTGGGCAATGCGGCGGTGGGTGCCGCTCTTCTCCGCCGCCTTCGAGAGCATGAAGCCACCCATGAACAACAGCACGATCGGGTCGCTGTAGGCAGTCGCCACTTGCCGTTCGGTGAGCACGCCGGCAAGCGGAAAGACGGCCAGCGGCACCAGCGCCGTCGCCGCCAGCGGCAGCGACTCGAAGATCCACCAGCTGGCGCAGAGCACCGTCACCGCGGCGGTCCAGCATTGCGACACGGGCAAGCCGCCGCGCCACATAGCCAGCCACGGCGATCGCGGCGAGCACAGGGCCCGCGATGGTCGACCGGTAACCCGATTTGTTCTGCACGTGTCAGTCGTCTTGCTTGATCCAGCGATCGGCGATGAGCGTGTCGACGAAGAGTTGCACCGCATGATAGGCGACCATCGGGAGGATGGCCAGCGGCCCGACCGCCAGCGCCACGTAGGCCCCGACCATCAGCGTCTTCTGGCTGCCGGCAAAGGCGACGGCGATCGAATCGGGCCAGGCAAACCCGAGGGCTCGCGACGTTTGCAGACCAAGCCACAACGCCGCCACGTGGACCGCTGCCACGCCGGCAATCAAGCGCACGACGTTGCCGGCCGTCAGGATCGATTGCCCGTCCATTGCCGCGAGCCTGTCTCCGCAGCGGACCGCGCCGATCAAGACCATCGTGAGCACGCCGATCTGGGCGAGGAAGCTCAGGGACTTTTTGTGCCGGGTAGCCCATCGACCGAGTGGGCGCCACTGCCGAAGTAGTTGGGCCAACACGATCGGCACGACGATTAGCAGGATCAACCCGCGGACGATGGCCGCGTAATCCACGTCGGCGCGAACGCCCGACAGCAGCCACAACCAGCCGGGCACCACCAGAAAGCAACCGAGATTGGTGATCATCGTCACCAGAAAGGCCACGGCGTCGTTGCCCCCCGCACGGCGCGTCCAGACGGCGGCGGTCGCCAGCGTTGTGGGGACGACGGTCGCCACGATGACGCCGGTTGCCAGCTCGGGCGGCAGCCAGCGGCTGGCGAGCCAGCCCAGCGGTGGGCAGACGCCCGCGTTCACCGCCGCGCCGAGCCACGCCGGGCCCGGCCGACGCACGGCGCTCCACAGCGATCGAGTCTCCAGCGGCAGCGCCATGATGAAGATCACGATCGCCACCAGCCAATCGCCGTTAATCCAGCCGACGACCGGTCCCGTCGCAGCGGGCCAGCCCATCCCCGCTCCGAGCAGCAACACCAGCGCTATCAGAAACCAGCGGTAGCGCAAGTGAGCCAGCATTGGGTTCAGCGGTTCGAGTCGTCGCCGGTCGCGGGTGTCGGCTGAGGCAGATTCTTGAGCCGCCGAGCGCGGAGGCGATTGCCGTCGCGCTGCGGCGAGGTGTCGGATTCGTAGAGCTTGATCGCCTGGGCGTTTTTGCCTTGGGCTTCGTAGGTCCGGGCGAGGTTGTACCGCGTGCCGTCGCTCCAGGGGCCGCCGGCCGAACCGACGAGCCGCGGGTCGCTCAGCCAACCCTCTGCCGAAGCGAATTTGCCCTCGTCGAACAACAGCAGCCCGACCCAATAGCTGGCCGAGTCCTTGGCGGCGGAATAAATCATGATCTTCGGGTCCGACGCCAACGTCTTGAGAACTCGGTCGGGAATCCGAACATTTTTGTCCGTGTAGAGCCCGATCGCTTCGCGGTGGTCGTTAACGACTTCGTCGAGATCGGCGGTGAGCGAGTCGACGTCCCCCTTCTCGTGACCCTGGAAGTGGAGCACGCGGGCCTTCCACAATCGGGGTCGCCAGGCGAACGGCAGAAACTCGACCGCCATGCGCCGACGCACCGGCTGCTGGTCGGTGTTCGGCACGCGGAGCTGATCGCGCATGATGCGGAGTGGAAAGTCCCATAGTTCGACTCCGCTGAGCCCGTCGACGGACTTGAGTTTCTCGGCCAGGACGCTGGGCTTCACGGTCAGCGCCAGCCGATTGTCGCCGGAGAGCCTCGCCTCAATCGCCGCGGCCCGCTGCGATAGATCAAACGCGTCGCCGACGACGTGTGCCGTCACGTGGCTCAGATCGTCAGCAGTGACGGGATACTTCGCGTCATCCAAATCGAGTGCGCGCAAGCAAAGCGGGGTCGGCCCGGACGTCCGCCAACGTCGCCACGCCTTTACCGTCCTTGCCGGGAATCGGCAGTCCCAGCCGCGTGTCGAACAAATACAGTTTGCCGTTCGACAGTAGCGCCGGCAGCCAGAACCGCGACTTGTCGGCTGTCGGCGAATCACGATCCGGCACTTCGAGCACGACCACGTCGAGCCCCAGCTGTCGCGCCATCAGCGCAAACACCCAGGCCCGCTGCTCGGCCGTGCCGTGGCCGTTGACAAGCACTTCCCAGGGCCGGTAGGGTAGCTTGGCACTATGCGCATCAAGCTGCACATTTCGCACGATCCAATCGAATAGTGCGGTCGCCCGCGCGACGTCGTCGAAGCTATCGCCCTGCGTCCAGCGCACGACGTCGCGGAGCCAAACGGCTTCCTGCAGGAGCCGGCCTTCGTAAGGCTGCATCGCCATGTCGGCGAGTGCTTCCGGCGAGATGAGCGGGGCCAGCCGGTCGTCCTGGGCGAGCTCCGGATCGAGAGTGGCCACCAACGGATCCGCCGTCCACTTGGTTTTCGGCTGGGTCTGCCGCATCCATTGGTTGAGCCGCTCCGTCATCTGCTTCAGCACGCGACTGTCGGGGCTTGGCTCCCAATCGAACACTGGTTGCCGGTATTTCTCGTAAGTTGCGATCGCCTGGCCGATATCGTTCAGCCGCTGGTCGCTGTAACGCCAGATCTCGATTTTGGCTGGCTCGGTCACCGCCTGGTTCAGACCGCCTTCGATTAGCAACTGGTTGTCGTCCAGCACCTGGGCGACGTTCAGGTCCATCGACACGGTCTGCGCGATCCCCGTCTCCGCGCTGTCCTTGTCCAAGAGCACGTAGTATTTAAGAACATCACCCGGTCGGACGCCGAGGCTGCGAAAATGGCCGTTGTGCGTCGTGGCCGTGATGCAATTGATCGGCCCCTCGTCGGTTCCCGGCGCCACGCCGCAAATCGCCATCACGTCCTGACCGTCGCTGCTGGATTTGGAATCGAGGATTACGGTCGGGGGCGTCAACTCCGTGTCAACATACGAGGGGAGATTGCGGAGCTGCCGCACCACGGTGCCAAACAATACGTCGCCGCGCTCGTTTCGGCGGGACGGCGCGCCGCTGCTCGATTGATCAGTAGACGTCTTGCTGACGGACGACGCGGGCCGGCAACCCCAGCAGACGGCGACGGCAACTCCACACAGGAGGCGCTGGGAGAATTGCGTGTTGTCGCCGGCGAAATCGCTTCACGTCGATGGCAATTTTCTTACTAAGCGAGGGGAACCGTGGGCTCGAGCCCTTGGACGAAGTCGCGAATCTCCACGAGCCGTCGCAGCAGGTCGGCAAACTCCGACAGCGGCACCATGTTCGGCCCGTCGCTCGGCGAGCGATCGGGATCAGGATGTGTTTCACAAAACAGGCCCTCGACCCCGAGCGCCATGGCCGCTCGGGCGAGCGGTTCGACCATCGCGCGATTGCCGCCGGTCGCTCCGCCCAGGCCTCCGGGTTCTTGCACGCTGTGGGTGGCGTCGAACACGACCGGTACGCCGAGCGCCTGCATTTCCGGAATCGAACGCATGTCGTTCACCAACCGGCCGTAGCCGAAGAACGTGCCGCGTTCACTGAATAGTACGTTGTGGCACCCCCCGCCGACCAGCTTCGTCAACACGTGACGCATGTCGCTCGGCGCGAGAAACTGGCCTTTCTTGACGTTGACCGCCCGGCCGGTTTTCGCGGCGGCCACGAGCAGATCGGTCTGCCTGGCCAGAAAGGCGGGAATCTGCAGGAGCTCACAGACGTCGGCCACCGCGGCCGCCTGATCCGGCAGGTGAATGTCGGTCGTGACCGGCAAGCCTACTTGATCGCGCACCTTCTCCAGGATCCGCAGCCCTGCCTCGAGCCCTGGTCCTCGATACGCTTCGAGGCTCGTGCGGTTCGCTTTATCGAACGACGCCTTGAACACCAAACGAACCGCCAGGTCGCGCGTATCTCGCGCCAGCTTCTCGGCGATCGCCAGCGTCAGCGCTTCGGTCTCGATGACGCAGGGGCCGGCGATCACCAGCAGCGGCTCATCCGCGCCGCAACGATGCGGTCCAATTTGTGCGGGATAGTTCGACATCACCAATCCATCATTCTACAGTACCTTCCAGGGCGAAACCCAAACGGCGCGCCACGCCCGGCATCACCAACAGTCGCAGCCGCCCCGGAAAGACTTCGACCTCGACCGGCAGCGAGCCGCCCAAGTCGCCGTCCACCTGGTAGGCCACGTCGCTCCCCGTGGCGGCTTCGATCCGCAAACTTCGGCTGCGGCACAAACTTGCATCCGCCAGCCGGAAGTGACTTTTCCACATCACGTGCCATAAATAGCGCGCGACGTTGTGGACCGAACCTCGCTCAAACGTACACACGTCGAACAGGCCGTCGGTCGCATCCGCATCCGGGGCAACTTGCCAGCCGCGCGCGTAGAGTGGCAAATTGAAACCGAACACCCACCGGCAGCGGATCGGCTCTTGTCTGCCCTCCGCATCGTGGAAATATAGCTGCAACTCAGGATATTCGTAACTACGAATCGTCTCGACGGTCGGTTGAACGTACGACCAACGGGTAATGTTGCCGCGACGGCGACTGTGAAGACGACGAACCACTTCCGCGTCGAAACCGGCAGAGATCATCGAGAGGAAGTACCGAGGTTCGTCGCGCGAATCACGATATTGACCCAAGTCGAGTGGCACCCAGACCCCCTGCTCCACGGTATCACGCACCGCCTTGGGCGAGGCCGACTGTGCTACGTAATTGCCCAATAGGTTCTCCGTACCCAGCGGTACCAACAACAGGGGCACCTCCCAGGGCGTGTGATTCCGCACGGCAGCTGCCGTGCCATCTCCCCCACAGGCCACGACACATCGCAGATCACCGGCAGCTCGCCATTCGGCCGCCAATCCGGCCAGCTCCGCCAGATCACAGGTGGTCCGGACGCGGAATCCGGCGGCACTCAGCTCGGACGCGATTTCGCGGGCATGTTTTTCGCTCGAACGCGCACCGGCCAGCGGGCTGAAGCTCAGTAATAGTCCCCGGGACTCGGGGGCGGGTCGCTCGACGGCAAGTCGATCCATCGAATGTCTCAGGTTGAGATTTCGCAGCGCTTGGCGCGGCACCAGCCTCGTGCGGACATTTCGCGTCGAGCGACACGTAATGAATCGCCCCAGCAACGCAAAAGTGATTATAGCGGATCGGTTTACGTCGCGCCAGCGACGCCGGGAATCCCAACTTGAGGCGCGCTCGCATACCTCGCGTCGGTTCAGGCCGCGGCGGCTCGCCGGTGCAGCAGCACGCGACAAAATGACCCCTGACTGTCGCAGAATACGGCATCGAATGCCGCTGTGTTCTGTGGCCGCGGTAGCCAACAGGAGACGAAATCACTGGCGATTCGTCTCACACTAACCACTTGTCCAACAACGACTTGGACCTACCAAAGGGCTGCCGGCTGCGAAGCGCGCTCAGAAGTTGGCACATGCTCTGCAAAGTAGTGGGAATCACCGGCCGCAGAGAAAAGCAGCAAACCCTGCTTCTCCCGTTCGCCGGCCTGACAACCTCACTGGCCCGCGGGGCCTCGGATGAATGTGACACAGCGGTGGCCTTGCCCCTGACCGCCGTGTCGAGCCAAAACGTGATTGGCTCATTCGAGGCCCGCTTTTTTTGCGCCAGTGAGATCGACCCGCCGCTGGGGCACGTTCATCGCCACCACCGAAGTGGTTCAAAATGTATTGTTTGGCGCCCGAGTGCCAACACCTTGTCACCGGGAAGGCGCGCTAAACCAGTTCTTTGCGGACCGCCCAGACGGCGGCCTGGGTGCGGTCGGAAACGCCGATCTTTCGCAGAATGTGCTGCACGTGTTCTTTGACCGTTTCGTAACTGATCCCCAGCGCTTGGGCAATCTCCTTGTTGGTGAGCCCAAATGCCAGCTGCTTGAGAACTTCGTTCTCGCGCTTGGTGAGCGGAACTTCCACGTCCGCGCCCACGCGCGGCGTGGCGAGCGCGCCGGTCACGCGCCGCAGCTCTTCGCGCGTCCAGGTCGAATCGCCCCGCGCCGCGGTGCGGATGGCCTCGATGATTTCCTTTTTCGAGGAGCTTTTGGAAAGGTAGCCCGATGCACCGAGGGCGACGGCCCGAGCGACGTACGTCGGATTGTCGTAGGCGCTAAACATCACCACTGGCACGTTCGGCAGGTCGAGCTTGATCCTGGCCAGGCAATTCAAGCCGTCGGTATCCGGCATGCGAACGTCGAGCAACACCACGTCCGGTTTGTGTTTTACTGTCAGTTTCAGCGCGGTCGCGCCATTATCGGCTTCGGCCACGATCCGAATGTCGGTGCCCTGCAAGATACTCTTCAACCCTGCTCGAACCACTTCGTGGTCATCCACGATCAATAACGAAATTGCCATGCAAAATCTCCCGATGATTACGGCAACAAACAAACCTGGAAACACGCCAGCAGGAGTAGCAGATTGCCGTATCGACTCACGCAAGAAGCGTCGACGGTCACCACTCGACCAAGGAGTGAACTTGAACTGCCCCTGGCACTTATGTGCGACTTAACACCACTGCCTCAACTCTTTGAAACCACACTTGGGGTGGACTCGGTTGCAATGGTAGCCCTGGCCGGGTGGCCGAATCTTTCGCGGTTTGTCACACAAATTTACTTGGTTATTCTGCGTGCAACAACACTTCCCTGAAAGCGCTTCCGGCTCCAGGGTGCGAACTCAGATCGAGACGACCGTTTCCGAAATGTGAAACGGAGTCCGTTGCGTTTCCACTGCTGTCTGCCCCAAATCAAAACTTCACGGAGGTAAATCCCCCGGCGAGGTTGGAGGAACTTAGCACCCCCAATCAACTTGCTTACTTTAACAAGCGTACGCATCATTGGGCAACAGGGACGAGCGGTAAACCATTGCGAAATAGGCACTAATCAACAGTTGTCTCCTGCCATTTGCGATTTCAATTCTTCCCTCAGCGCAAGATTCTCAGAGTTTTCCAGCCTAATTCTGCAAATCGGTGATCGCGGCCTGTGGGTACCCGAGGTTGGATGCCGGAGGTTCTCAGGACGTGGGCCACCAGGATTGCATCCCCTGCTAGGGATGATTTGTCTTCCCCCTTCAGTTGTCAAGTGACCGAGTGGATGAGTTGGCGCAGGGTCGCCACCGAGCAGCCTCATCGACGAATCGAACTACATGAAACGGCAGCGTGTCGGTTTGCCCGACGCGTCCGGCTACCGATCGATCGCACGGCGAAGCAGATGGAAACCGCACTTTGTTGTCTAAATATCTTCGTGCAATTCCTTCGCGCATCGTTTCTTGATTTCGACCTACGTCGGAAGTGCTAGCACTGTTCGCGTCCGGACCGACGACGGTGATTGTGTAGCACGGGTTCATTCATTTGCGCGGCCGACCTCGGCGCGACCAGCGCGCAGCGATGGGCATGCAGCTTTCCGCTTTACATGCTGCCCGTCATTCCGCATACTCACTTCCCCGTTCTGTTTCACTGCGAGTGTCTTGCGCGGCTTGGCCGGCATGGCGGGCAATTCACCACTTCTCTCACGAGGAACGATTCGCGTATGCTCGAGCTCTCCATGAACGAAGTAACGACCTATCGGTGGTCGTTTGAGGAAGACGTCGAGAACTATTGCCGAGCCGGTTACCATTCGATCGGTCTGTGGCGGCACAAACTTTGCGATTTGGAGGAGGAACAAGCGGTCGACATGTTGGCCGGCAGCGGACTGGGCGTTTCGAACGTGGCCTGCGCCGGCGGCTTCACCGGGTTAGGTGGAGTGTCGTTCCGCGAGGGAGTGGAAGACGCCATCACGGCCCTGCGGCTGGCGTCGCGCGTACAGGCGGGCTGTTTGGTGGTCCATCCGGGCGGGCGCAACAATCACACTTCACGTCACGCTTTTCGACTGTTGCGAGCCGCGCTCGACGAGTTGTTACCGACCGCGGAACACTACGAAGTGCCGCTCGCGCTGGAGCCGATGCACATTGCTTGTGCTGCCTCGTGGACGTTTCTGACCGACTTTGAACGAGTGAGCGAGCTGGTCGCCGATTACAGCACGCCGTATCTCAAGCTGGCGCTCGACACGTACCATTTTCCTTGGAGCGAAGCGGATCACAATATTCTGCCGGAGATTGCCCAGCACATCGGCGTCGTCTACCTGGCGGATCGCCGTGAGCCGCCCAGCATCGACCACGACCGCTGCCCGCTGGGCCGGGGTCAGCTGCCGCTGGCGGACATCCTGGCGACGCTTCTTGAGGCGGGGTACGCCGGGCCCTTCGACGTGCGGATCATGGGCACCGAGATCGAGCCGGGCGATTACGGCCGGCTGCTCGCGGAGTCGCGGCAGGCGTTCGCCGAGCTCATCCAGTCCGCTACAAGTCGATCGTTCGCATGACGTCGTCCGCGCCGCTACGCATCAATCGCCGGATCGTCATTCCGCCCAGCGAGTTGCGGTTCACTTTTGTGCGTAGCTCCGGGCCGGGCGGGCAAAATGTCAATAAAGTCAACACCAAGGCCCAGCTGCGTTGGTCGGTCCTAAGGAGCCCTTCACTTCCCGAGGACGTTCGCGCTCGGCTGCGGGCTCGTTTTGCTCGTCGCATCAACGACCGCGGCGAAATTGTCATTACGAGCCAGCGCTATCGCGATCAGGCCCGGAATGTGGGCGACTGCCTGGCCAAGTTGCGCGACATGCTCTCCGCCGTCGCCGCCCCGCCGAAACGCCGCAAGAAGACCGTGCCGCCACGTTCGGCCAGCGAGTCGCGGCTTCGTGATAAAAGAGCAAAGGCAGAGAAGAAGCGCGGCCGCATGCGGCCGGCGGATGAATGAGAGCCCGCCGGCGAAATTCTTACAACTGGCTTGCCATTTCGACAACTTTTCCACGCGCTCCTCGCCTGAGAAGCACGGCCAGAAGCTGAAAATCTAGGACGTTGTAACTGCCGGTCCTGGCCGGGTTTCGGCGGGCCGCGGCGGATTTCCGCCATCCGCCAACCCGTTTGGCGGGTGCAATTCTCCGCGGACCACGTTATATTGAAGGCCAACTTTTCAGGCGATATGGAATTATCCACGCGGCGATTCACTCACATCCATTCGTGCCGCGAGTGACGGGTGCTCCGACGGATCGGTCTCTCACTTAGGAACGCTTTTTGCTGTCGGTAACGGTCGCGTGCGACTTTGCCGAGAGCGGACCTCGTGTGGGGACGCCGGGGCAATGAGGACGATCGCACGCTCGAACTATCGACCCGTGCCAGCTGGCGGCGGGGATGCCAGGGAGGATGAAAGCATGACGACTCTATACGATCCATCGATCGCCTCGACCAGCTTGGTCGAGCATCAGATTCTGAACCACGTGAAGCAGGCCCTCCGGGTGACGCTCGACTGGGACGCGCCGGTGGTGAGTCTGCCGCGCAAACTATCCAGCCTGAAATTCACCATCAAGTCGTTCCGCCGTCACTTGGAGCGGGTGATGTCGATCGAGGAAGAGGGTGGCTATCTGGACGACGTCGTCGCGGCCAAGCCCAATCTCGAATCGCGGATCGAGTCACTGATTCGCGATCATGGCCGTTTGCGGGCCCGCGTCCGCGATGTCGTGCCCCGACTCGAAGCGACTCAACGAATGGCAGGAAGAGCAGTTTGCCGGCCTGTGCCAGGAGATCCGCGATCTCCTGGACGACGTCGATCAGCACGATGAACGCGAGATTGAGTTGCTTCAGGAGTCGATGTTGATGGACGAGGGTGGGGAAGGTTGATTTTCCCGAGCTTGACGCCGATTCCGGTCGCCTGCCACACCGCGTGTTCGTACAATGGTGCTCTGGTAGAATAGAGTATCGTTCGTTGAGCGGGTGTGGGCGGAACAATAATGAGTGATCGGCCGCAGCATCTAGATTTTCTCTTTGCCGATTGGCCATACGAGTTCGGAGAAGTTTCTGCGCGCTTGCTGCGCGGCGCCGATGGCCGCGACGTGGTCCAGTTGCGGGTCGAGATGGGCGTGCTGCAGATGGAGGTCGCGGGCCGGCCGGACGGCAGCCGCCCGGGCGGCTACCCCACGTGTGCCGATTGGCTCACTGCCCTGGCTGCCCGGGAGGGGGAAACCTTTGCCCTCGACGAACGCCGGATGCTGGAGATCGACCGGGAATTCGTCCAGTTCTTTCATCGCCGCGTGGCCTGGCTCGCGCTCCGCGAGTTCAAGCGGGCGGTTGCCGACGCGGACCACACGCTGGCGCTGATGGACTTCAGTTCGCTCCACGCCCCCGATCTGGACTGGGCCGAAATGCACGAGCAGTACCGGCCGTTCGTGTTGTTCCATCGCACCCAGGCCGCGGCCCTCGGCAAGCTGGAAGGGAACGGCGCGGAAGCGGCCCTCGCCGAGATCGACTCCGGAATCGAGACGATCCGAGCCGTCCTGATGCCTGATGAGGAAGGGTTCGACACGGACGAGGACGAGCTGCTGGCAAAGCTGGCGGAGATGAAAGCGGCGATTGCCGAGCACTATGAAGTGCAGCCCTCCCTGACCCAGCAATTGGCCGACGCCATCGCCGCCGAGCAATATGAGCGGGCGGCCCAACTGCGCGACAAGCTCGGTCGTCGCCCCCGCCGCGGCAATTGACGCCTTCGACGAGCGGTGCCCCTCGCGCCGAGCGCTGCTGGCAGACAGCAGCGCGTTCACCGCGGCCCAAGCTTGACCAGCTATCGCGCGATTTTTTGCAACAACTTTGTAAGTGTTCACCAAACTAGTGTACAAGCTATCGCTGCTGGCGCAGCAGCGTAACCTGTTGCCGCATCAGCTGTTTCTAATCCGTCCCTGGATCGTCCGGAATTCCCGATCTATTGGCATGGCAACTGCGTATTAGTAGGCACAGGAAAAAGTGGCCGGCAGTTCGTGACGGCCACCGAGCAATGCGGCCTATCGGGAAATGGGGTGCGACAATCAACGACGGCATGGTGCCGCGACCAGGAAATACATCACCAACCAAGGGAGTGTTCAATGTTGGTTCTCACACGGAAGCATCAGGAGAAGATTCGTATCGGCGATCACATTGTGATCACCGTTCTGAAAACAAAGGGCAAAACGGTCCGGCTGGGAATCGAAGCGCCGGCCGAGGTGCCCGTCCTTCGCGGCGAGTTGTCCTTCGTCTCTCAGGCGGTCGAGTGGGAAGCCGGCTCCGACCAAGACGATTCCGAGCCACCGCGGCCGGCGAAAGGCGAGAGTACCGGTGCGGGTCGCGTGTGCAATCACTGGCCCACTAATTCTGGGTCCAGTTCGGCGATGACCCATCCGGCCGAGGGCTCGCGCGTGAGTTTGCAGCGAGTGCCGCGCGCACAGCTCCAGCAGGGGTTGCCGAAAACGATCGCGGGGCGGGGGCCGTTGGGAGCAATGCTCGACCGGCGCTCCGTATCGGCATAATCAGCGCACGCTTCGTTCGTTCGTCACTGCGGCCACCGGCGCTGCCGGCTCGTCGGGAAAGTTTTCCAGCTCGGCGAGCTGCTCCATCAGCACCTTTCGGACCTCCAAGATGCTTTGTGGGTGCCGGTGGACGTTGACGTGGTCCGACGGCACCACGATTTGCTCGCGGAGTTGAGGCATTCCGTCCAGCCGCGCACTCGCCAGCGACACGACACCATCGCCGTCGTCGACGAACCAGCGGCGCCAGCCGAGATCGGGTTCGCGGCCGACTACGTTGTAGTACGAGATCCACGGTCCAGGTTGGGCCGTGAGCAGCACCGGCAGAACCGGCGAATCCGGCGCGAGGGAGTCGATGCTGGTTGTAATCTCGATCGGTGAGCCCGGGCGGAAGAAGCCCTTGTTCGTGGCCAGCAGCTGCTGCCGGCCTTTGAGCATTTGTGCCGGCAACGTGATCAGCTTGTGGCTCAACCAGCGCGTCGCACTATTGGCGAATTGGCTGCCGCGATGCGGTGTGCCGATCGTCACGACGCGCCGCACCGACGGGCTGGGGTCGAAGAAATATGAGTTGGCCAGAGTGCGAGTCACGTCGTCGTCCGCCTGGAGCTCCGAGAACGGGTGGTCGCTCGTCGTCTCCCAAAACGCGTCGCCGCTGTCGACGGTTTGCATCTTCGACACCAGTCCGCCCATGCTGTGGCCCACGAGCACCATTTCATCGAGTGCGGGATGCTGCCGCTGGGGATCGAGCTTGCGGCGCATCAGGGCCAGGTCCTCGCGCATCTGCGTGCCACTCAGCCAAAACGGCTGGCCGGTCGGATAGAGGTAAAACCAGAACTGGTAGTGGTCGCGGATCACCGGGTCGCTCCGCAGATCGTTGAACATTTCCATCCAGGTGACGGGGCTCGACCACAGGCCGTGGACCATCACGACCGGCATCTTGTCCGGGTCGTAAGGCTCCAGCATGTATAGCCCCTGCAACTTCTTGACCTTGCCGGGGTTGAGCAGGCCTTCGGTCGAGAGTCTACTGTCCTGGAATTGAGGCTGGTTGAGGAAATACGCCAGCGGCGTCGACAGGTCGGCCTCCAACGGCACGCGCCGACCGGCCACCGCGATCGTCGGCTGCTCGAGCGTGTCGTAGAGCTCGAGCACAAAGTGGGGTACTGCTTCGGCTCCTCCTGGCGTTCGACACGCCGGCCTCGCTCGAGGCGATCGGAGGTGTGCCGAACATTGGCCGTGGCGACCCCACTCTCTTCGGCCCACCTTCCTCGAGCGACGAGACGCGCAAGAACGCCGTCAGCGGAAAGCTCAGGCTGGGGGGGTAGAATTGCTCCGCCGGGTCTTCGCCGCCGTGGGAACGACGGATCGCGATCAGCGGCACACCCAGACCGTAGTTGTGATACTGATTCCGTAGTCCTTGCAGCTTATAGTCGCTGACGAACTCGACGCGGTCGACGTCGTCGGAGTGCCAGCCGCTCGAATGCATCACCACGTCGCACGTGCAATCGTGGCTCGACGTGTGGATCGTGTGCGTCGTGCCGGGTCGCAATTCGCCCTTCTCGATCGTCAGCCGCAACATCCCCTCGAGCGATTCGTTGTACAGGTCCGACGCACCTCGGAACTGCGGATCGTAGGCATTGAGCGGCAGTTCGTCCTTGTAGTCGAACAAATAGCGATAGGCGTGCACCAGCGACGTGGCATAAAACTCCAGCGCCCGGCCGCGGTGAAACATCTCGGGAAGATTCTCGGCTTCCTTGGCCGTAATGTACGACAGCTCGGCCATCGCGTATTCGTTTTCGCGGTCCGGCTCGCGCTGCTGAATCTCTTCAAGCTGCGACATGAGCTGCTTGCGATCGCCGCTCCACTGATCGGCCAGATTGTAGCGCCGCAGCAGCTGCATCGTCCGCGGCGTCGGCTTGGGGCCCTTGCGCGAGACGAGATTCAATGGACCCGCGAGCGGGTTTCGCGGTGTATCGCGGACCGTTACCCATTCGGAAGAAGTGCTGCAGCCGCCCGACGCAATGGCCGCGCATAGGCAGACCGCCAGCGCGGCCGCTCGTCGGCGCCGATCCATGGCACGAGGCAGTGACGCGCGCAGCGTCGTAGGCATGATGACTTTGCGCAGCCTGAGCGCTCAACGGAGATGAGTAGAAAAGTACGCCGGCGGAAACCGGGCGGGTAGATTAGTGGACGCACCCCGCCGAGCGTCAACCGCGCCGCCGCCCCGCTATCACTGCATCCACCAAGCGCTCACCATTTAGCGCACCGGGCTTGCCCGCCGCTGCTGGCTTCCCAAAAGCCAAGTCGCCAACGCGCCGGAACTTCCGAGCCGGCGGTTGGCGACGTGACTTCGCGGGGCAAGACGGGATCAAACTGTCCGTTAATGCTTCAAAATAAAGCGGGGTCGGAAGCCGGTAAGTCCAGAGGTGTGACTTCAACCTGCGGTGGGGTGGGCGATCCGCAGGCGCGGATCTTCGGCTTCCGACCCCTGGGCAGCGGGTCTCCTAAGAGCGAGCTTCTCGGGCGATTCCAAGGGTCTCCTCAAAATCCGTACGTCTCCGGTGATTTACGAAACGGTGGGTTGATGCGGCAGCGGCGGCGGCGAAAACTGCGGCAAAACGTGTAAACGACGATGGATCACCGCATAAGGTTCCGGCCCCGGCTCGGCGTCGTTCTCTTTCGACGTCGCAAATCCGTCCGTCGATTTGAATCCGTTCGTTCGTTCTCCCGCGGTGGCATCATGAGTCTCAGGCTCCCGAAATTCCCGGGCCGCCTGCTCCAATTCGCCGCGCAGTATCCGCACGGTGCGGGGGGCATCCAGGGCCAAGGTGACCCGGTTGCCCGCCACACGCCGAATCTCGATGGTGATGTTCTCACCGATATGAATCCGTTCGCCTGTTTTCCTGCTGAGCACGAGCATTACAAACTCCTTGTCCTTGCATTTTCGGTCTCCGCCGACATGGCGGATGCAGTCGCGTGGTGCGACTGGCCCAAGAGGAACGCAACGGGTGTGCCAGGAGACGGGTGGAATTCCCGCGGATACCCTGCTGGCAGCGAATTCCGGCCGGAAACGCGGCTTTTTATCGCGCCGTGGGGGGGCGAATTCTGCGTGAGCGGAGGAGATTTGGCCATGACTTTTGGGCCAAGTTCATCTCAATTTGGGACGGGAATCCGATAATGAGACGGCTGCCGCCATCGAACGCCGGACCGCGAACGCTAGCTTTTGACCCGCTCACCTGTCGACGCGAGTGATCCAACCAGCACGATGGTCCCGATCAGCATGGGGCAGACTGCAGTTCCGCCGCTGCCCAGCGGCGCACGTTATTGCGGCGGACACCGATATGGACGAACGGAGCAGAGTAGAACGATTTAGTCGTTCGGGTTGCACTGCCGATTATGGTTGTCGCGTCGGTACCGTAAGGGAATAAGTCGGAAGTCCATGGACTCGCCATTTGCATATTATTTATAATATAGCTATAATGTGGTATGTGGCGGATCGAGGAACATCGCAGGATTGACAAACAAGTTACCTCCGTTCCGCGGGCGATCCTCAAGCGATACGAAAAATGGAAAGACGTGGTATCCTTGTCCGGGCCTGCTGGCTTGCGACTGATCAAGGGATTCCATGACGAATCGCTGCGAGGAAAATGGCGGGGTTATCGCTCGTCGCGTTTGGGAGACAAATGGCGTGTAATCTACCGCGTGCTTTCTGCCGATTTGCTGATCCAAGTGGCGTCGATCACCGCCCACGACTATCGGAGGCCCTCATGAAAGATTATCGACCCGCAAAGAAACGCGCCTCGGTTTCGGTCGGCGAGTCGTTGAGGATTCTCCGCGAGTTGCAGGAGCTGAGTCAGAATCAGTTGTCGCAGCTGACCGGGATTCCCCAGGCCACGATTTCCGCGATCGAAAACGACCGTGTCCGGTTGGGCGTCGAGCGTGCCAAGACTTTTGCCCGGGCTCTGCAATGTCATCCTGGCGTTCTGGTGTTCCCGGGCTGGGAAATGCCAAACGCCGTTGCCTGAATCGCGCGTGATCGCGCGATTTGTCAAAAAACAATCATCCAGGGGGATCGAAGATGAGTCGATTGATCGGACACTCGCGACGGGACTGGCTGCGACTTGCAGGCGCGGCGACCGCCGGCGCCTTGATCGGAAACAAGCAGTTCAAACTCGCTCTTGCCGCGGAAGGCCGGTGCCGATCCCCGCGCCGAGCTCACCCCCGACGATGCGCTCGCCGACCTGATGGCCGGCAACGAGCGGTTCGTCGCGGGCCGGCCCGAAAGCCCCCGCCGCGGTCCCGCCGACTTCAAGCCGCTGGCCGCAGGGCAATTCCCCGAGGCGGCGATCATCGCCTGCAGCGATTCCCGCGTGCCGCCCGAAATCCTCTTCGACCAGGGGGTCGGCGACCTGTTCGTCATTCGCGTGGCCGGCAACGTCGTCGGTGGCGCAGGCCCGGTCGTCAAAGGCAGCGTCGAATACGCGGTGGCCGAGCTGAAGGTGCCCCTTGGTGATGGTGCTGGGGCACTCAGGCTGCGGCGCCGTCAAGGCCGCGCTCGAGCACATCGACCACCACGATTCGCTCCCCGGCGCGATCAACGGCCTGGTCGAACTGATCAAACCGGCCGTGGAAAAAGTTCGCAACCAGCCCGGCGACAAGCTCGCCAATGCCATCGCCGCCAACGTCGCTCTCGGCGTCGATCGGCTCAAACATCTCGAACCGATCCTCGCCGGCCCCGTCAGCGCAGGCACCTTGAAAGTGGTCGGTGCGACGTACGATCTCGCCAGCGGCCGCGTCAAATTGCTGGCATGATGCCGCTGTATTCGCGGACGCTATTGACCATGGCTGTGACAGAATCGCGGCCGAAGCGGCGTTGCATGCGCCGAGCAAACGGATAGCTCAACCTCACGAGCCAATGCCGGGGACGCGAGAACGCCAGGATATCGTAATAGACGCCGTTGTCCTGCAAATCCCACTCGATGAGAAATCGCTCTTCGCCCGATTCGACGTGCTCCGGCAGCGTGCCATAGGCGAATCCAAAGCGGCGCACACCGCCAATCTCGTCGTCGATCGTATGAACGATCCGCGCGAAGTTCACACTCCACAGGCCCATCGCGCGGGCCACGACGGCGACGGTCGCTCCCGTTTCCAGTGGCGTATCGGCTGGCACGCTTCGATCCAGCCGAGTTGAAATTGCCGCCAACGACGCAAGGCATTCACGGCTGCGTCAAACGTCTCACCGCCTGCGCCGAGCCGGAGCACGTGTATGATCGAGCATGTAACCGGAGGGCGGAGTCGAGGCAGTCGCTCCGACCGCAGCGTAGGTAAACTCGCGGCCGGTTTGGGCAGCGATTTGACGGAGTATCGATGCGTCAGAGGGTCGACTCAGTTCAAACATTCGACGTTTCCGACAATTCCAAGGCAATTCATTGGGTTCACCATGGGCCTGGCCCGTCCTGCTCTCGCCAACACTCTAACCGAAAGCTGCGCCGGCCTGTAACCGGCTCGTGTCACCACAACTGCGACTTGTCGGATATTGCCATAGAACGTATGGTTGACCCATCTCATTTGCCGTATTGGCCTCCGATTGAACTTAACACGGGCGCGCCGCCTATGGATTCTGGTCGATTGATCGCCATCGGCGACATCCACGGTTGCTGCCACGCGCTCGACACCGTGCTCGAGGCGCTCGCCCCCACGCCCGACGACCGCATCATTTTCCTGGGCGACCTGGTCGACCAGGGCCGCGAATCGTGCGAGGTGCTCACGCGGATCATCCGCCTCCAGCACGAATGCCACGTCGCGCTCGTCCAGGGCAACCACGAGGAGATGATGTTCGCCGCCCGCGAGAGCGAGCCGGCACTCCGCTATTGGGAACGCTGCGGCGGCGTCGACACGCTCAACTCCTACCGCTTCGGCGCGAAGCTCAGCGAAGTGCCGCCCGAGCACTGGGCCCTTTTGGAATCGTGCGTCCCCTACGTCGAAACCGACGACTTCATCTTCACGCACGCCAACTACCTGGCCGATCTGCCGATGACCGAGCAGCCGGAGTACACGCTCCGCTGGGCCCTGTTCGATCCGCCCAAGGAGCATCCGCACTTTTCCGGCAAGACCGTCGTCGTCGGCCACACCGAGCAGAAGAACGCCGAAATCCTCGACCTGGGCTTCGCGCTGTGCATCGACACGGCCTGCTGGCGCTACGGCTGGCTGACGGCGATCGACGTCCTCAGCCGCGACGTCTGGCAAGCCAGCCGCTGGGGCATCCTCCGCGACGCCGACGAAACCAGCCACCGCCACCGCCTCAAAGAACTCCTCAAACCCGCCCCTCTCGAAACCGCCACCGAAATCGCCGCACGCTAGCGCGTCCCCTCGCCCATATTGTGCACGGGTCTCCCGATGTTGTGCGGGTCTCCCGACTCCGCACATGCCCGACCGAAGGTCTCCAATTCCCCCACCCTAATCCCTCGGCCGAGCTACACGCCGCGCCAGAACTCGTGCACCACCGAGGCCGACATCGAATCGACACTGGCAGCCGGCACCACTTCACGCCGCTAACGAGCTAAGAAGACTCTGGTGGTGACTCCTTTTCCTGCCCGTTTTCTGGAATACCCCATCTCATAGATAGCGTAATGACTCACCGGACTGTGAATGATCCCAAGGGAACACGGGATTTCGCTGCAATCCGAGCCACTTGGCAGCACGGCCATGCCGAATTCCCAAAATCCGAAGGAAAGTGCACGTCAATATTCGCAAATCCAAAGTGAAACTAGCAGTGGGGATATATTCCAGGTCAAGAACAATTTTCTTTTGGACGCATGCAATCAATTGGTCTGGATCCAAATTGATTTGTGCCAGCCCTGTAATCCCTGGCAATACCTTCAGTCGATCACAATAGGACGGCAGTTCACGTGACAGAATTTCGACAAACTCTGGACGCTCAGGCCGTGGCCCAACCAAGTCCATGTCTCCATAGACCACATTTATCAGGATTGGTAAATCGTCCAAATGCAAAATGCGCAAGAATCCGTCCGACTGGTGTGACTCTGGAATCCCCGAGCTTACACCAAGCTGGACCGCTCGCTGATTCTGCATCGCAATACATTGTTCGCAACTTATACATACGAAAATGTTTGCCGTGTTTGCCAATTCGAGTCTGACCAAAAATCCCTGGACCCCGCGATGTGACCCGAATCACCAACACCAAGAGAAATATCACGGGAGCTACTATAAAGAGAAGTGCTAGGCCAAAGATTCGGGCAATAATCGGCTTAAATCTAAAATATTTGCTGATTTCAATCGGATGTCGCTTGTCACCGGCCGTTCCAACCGGCCTTTCATGTGTTTGGGGCAGCCGCCCGCTTCGACTCTTTCGAACGTCCTTTTCTCCTGCGACCGCCGCGCCCATTGGACATCGCGTTCCAACTCACGGATTTTCGCTTCAACGATCGATTCTGATTCTAGCTCACCTCTATTTATCCCAAAATATAGTTGTTCTGCCTCTGCCGGAGTGACCTTTAGAACAATTATCACGCTACCGCGACGAATTTGGATTACTTCCGGCCGGTTCTTTGATTGCAGATAGGCTTGAATTCGGCTCAAGAACTCCTCTTTCTTTTGCTCGGAGAAGGCTTCGAAGTCGCCGTCGATCGTAATCTCAACAAATGCGGCGTCAGTCGAAGTAAATGTGGCAACACCGCCTGATGACTGTGCGTTTTCGTGCGCCCATTCGGGAAGTGCCAATTCTAGGCTCGATGGATCTGGCATGTCACTTTCCATCATGCCTAATCGCAAACGTTTCTCTCGCGTGGCAAATTGGATGGAGTTTAAGATTTCGGCATAAACTCGTCTGCTCGCCGTGTGTCTTTGCATGATGCGCTCAATTGTTCGCGTCTCGACTCCAGACATTTGCGCCAGCTTCGAATTAGTCCAGCCAAGATTGGCGAGATGGTGTAGCAGTTTTGGTACGTCCATCTGCACGGAACGACGCGGCATCGCGGGAAATTGGCCGTTGTGCGTCATGTGCATTGCAAGAAAAACAATCGGACGACACGGATAAGTTGACAAAGAGCAATCGTATCAACGCAATTTCAATTTTTCAATTGCCACTTGACCTACTTTTGCGAATTGACGGGTAAATGTCGGTGAACGTGCGGCAATTGACGGGATCAGTAGGGAAGTCGCCCCATAAGTCGAAGTGACGGTGAAACGTCGGCGAATGGCAATACCGAGACGACTATCCTATCGAACTGGGATTGGCAATTCTCGAACTCTTAGGAGAAAGACATGGCTGAAATTGTCCTTAAATTCGCCTACTGGGGAATCGCTCTTTTGTATCTCCTTGTCGCCGTTGTTCACTGCTTCTTTGACAAGCACTAACGCGCCACGGCTCGTGAACCGATACCGGCCAAGTACTTGTCGGGGAGATTCGAACGTAGACCGCGATACGACTCGCAGGGCTCATCGTGGTTTGCGCCGGGCAACCGCGTCGAAGGGCGATGTAAACTGCGCGGTCCAATCGGTGACTGGTGATGGGATGTTGAGTGGAGGCATCTGAACTAGACAAATCGAGACCGTCGGTCGAACTTTAGGGCAGCAGAGGAACGGCCCCATTTACCTTTTTCCTCACACCACCCCGGCCAAAAACAGCGCTTGAATCTGGCCTCGCCGGAGAGTATATACGCATATACACCATTCGACGGTGCACGTTCTTTGACAATTTGAAAGCCATTGGCTCTCAGCGGTCGGCCTTCAGCGAAGCGTGAGGAGCGGTTGTTGCTGCGCAATTCCGCGTGTCAGTGGGATTTTTGGAACTTTGGCCATCAGGCGCGAATTCGAGTATTTTTGGAACACTGGGCTTACAATTCCGCCTGGTTTTTCAGCTATGCCGGGAAAGGAGGCGTGACAAAAGAAGTGATTTTTGGAACACCGAATCGTGTTTCGCGAACGTGTTCCAAAAATCCAAAAATCAAAGGCGAGGCGGAGCGGGTAGCCCAGGTTGCCTTCAACCTGGGTGGCGCAACCACAGGAGGCACCGGCAGGCGCAGGAACTCACGGGCAATGCTCTACGCTCTACGCAGCTTTCCGGACTCTATCGGACAATTCAAGTGCGAGTTTTGTCCAACGCGGCACGCGAGAAACACTCGATTTTCGCATTGAATGGCGAGTCGCAGCGGACAATTCTCACGCGAATTGTCACCTCGAATCGAGTTAGCATTTCGCGGCGCTTGCACAAACGAAGGGCCGGCCACGACTTACGTCAGGGGCCACAAAACACGCCCGGACAAAACGCGAAAAACCCCAAGCACCAATGCCAATTGTCCGATGTGTCCGAGGCTTCGCCGGGACAATTCAAGGCGGCCGTCCGTTGGCGCAGTCAAGAGTCAAGAGTCGATCCAACCCGCTCATCATTTATCGCTCACCGTTCATTCACCATTCGTCAATCAACAACCATCAATCAACAATCTGGCTCTTGACTCTCGACTTTAGACTCTCGCCTCCCCTACCTCCCGCCGCCCGCCTCCGCGCCAGCGGCCTGTGGTTGGGCCGGGGCTCCGCCGGCCGCGTTACCGGCCAGCAGCTTGTCGACTTCCTCGCCGAGTTTCTTGCCGCGGCAGTTGACGGCGGCCACTTTGCCGTCCTTGCCGA
Organism: uncultured Planctomycetota bacterium; assembly: GCA_963808175.1. Classification (GTDB taxonomy): domain Bacteria; phylum Planctomycetota; class Planctomycetia; order Pirellulales; family Lacipirellulaceae; genus DASYDU01. The sequence goes on from CAWEEU010000005.1 coordinate 81,399, forward strand.
CCAGGATCAGCGATGGGATCGCGTTGATGCGATAGGCCGCTCCCATCGGCCGGGGGTTGCCGGGGAAGCGATCGGCGACGATCGCCCAGGGGGGATGCTCCTTGGCGACAAATTCCGCCAGCGCCGTCAGGTCCTCGTCGACGCTCACGCCGATCACCTCGAAGCCGTCTTTGTAGTGGGCCTTGTAGCTTGCGAAGATGTTGGGCATTTCCTTCAGGCACGGCCCGCACCAGGTGGCCCAGAAGTCGACCAGCACCACCTTGCCTTGGTACCGCGACAGGTCGAGCGGCTTGCCGTCGAGCGTGACGCCGGCGAAGGCGAACGGCTTGCCGACCAGCGCTTCGAGCGGATCGCCGTCCCCTTCGGCGGCAACTTCCGCCTCGAAGTTCATCGACTTCTCGCCGTCGGGATAGACCGCGCTCATCGCGAAGATTCGCCACTGGTCGTCTTCCTGGCGGAAGTGGAGCTTGGTCTTGTGGACCTGGCCTGCGGCTTTCACTTGCACCGGAACCTCGGCCACCTTGTGGTCGATCTTCGGCCGGCCGACGCGGACCGCGCGGTCGCCTTCTTCCGGCGCCGGCAGCGCGCTGATCGGCGACTTGCCCGATTTGAGCACCTCCTGCGCCTTCTTGGTGAGGGCCTCGCCCATCACGTCGCGTTTCTCGCTCCGCAGCTCGCTGAAGAATTCTTGGGCCGCTTCTGCCAGGGCGTTGCCTTTCGACGCGCCGCGGCGCTCTGGTTTCGCCGGCTCGAGCCCCTCGACGAACGCGCGGTCGGCATCGCTCAGCCGCTTGACCGGCACGGTGAGCTGGCGCCCATCGGCGGTTCGCAGCACGACGTTGCCTTGTTGCACGGCGATCATTTCGGCCGTGATTGTGAATTTGCCTGACTTGTCGGACCAATTCCGCGATTCGCCCGCCAGCGCCGCCGCCGCGGGGACCAACGCCAACACGAGCACACAAAATCGCCAGCGAGTGTTCCGATGCATCGCCTGCGACCTCCATGAAAATTGAGGGATCCGAAGCCGGGCACCGTGCCCACCGTCATTCTAAGTCGAGACACCAGCCATGAGCAAATCGAATTGGACTGCGGCAGGAGACAGTTTGACCGGTCGGATGACCGCCAAACGGACCGGGAATAAAACGGCCGGCGCGGAGCTAATATCCGTAATGGGCCGCGGCGTGGAGCTTGAATTGCTCCGGCTCGGTGAGGCCTTCGATGTGTTTGGCGTCGAAGTAGTGGTCGCGGGTGAGGTGCGTCCAGACGGTCATGCCGCTTACGCCCGCTTCCGGAACGCGGATCGTCTTGAGCCAGATGCGGATTTCCTCTGCGTGCAGGCTGCGGAGCCACTTGCTAGGCGGCCGGCCGTGCCGGGCCCGGACTTCCTCGGTCGGCAGCTGCGGATCGAGATCGACGAGATGTTCGGCGGGCGCGGCGTGCTCGACGTGCTCGTGGCTGGCCTGGACGACGCCCTTCTCCTTGACCTCGGCCGGCGCTTCGTGGCCGACCAGGTCGATATCTTTGTCGACGCTCGCACGGACGTCGGTCGGCACCAGGCCGTCGTCGATATAGCCGATGTTCTCCGGCTTCCGCTCGCCGGTCTTCTTGTTGATTGGTGTCGTGGTGCCCGTCAGCACCCATTCACCGCGAATGTAATTCTCCCGCTCAAACCAGCGCCACTCCTTGCTGCCGCCGACGGTCCAATGTTCGGCGACCGTCTTGGCGGCGGTGCCGGCCGGCGCTTCCGTGCGTCGCATCGCCGCTGCCGCCAGCGAGTCGAACGCATTGAGACCCAACTTCTCGGAGAGACTAAACAGTCCAAACCCCAGCCAGAAAGTAAATCGTCGACGGTTCATGGTGAGACCTACCGGTTCAAGTCGCCTGGAATGTGGGCGCCTGGCACCGACAATTATAGGTCGCGGCCGGAGAATTGCACTCGTTGCCGGGGGCCGATTCGGGCGGCGAGTTTTCAAAGAGCGGCGGCTTTTGGGCGGTCTACCGGCGGGCCCGCCGCTACCGCCACAGCGCTGCCGACGCCTGCCTCGCCAACTTCAAGCCCGTCTCAAGTGCCGCCGCTCGCCAGTGAGAATCGGGCGGCACGAACACGTCGGCCAGCTGGCGGCGCGACCAGTGTTCGGCGTCCCGATTGCCGAGTATCAAGTGCCAACGTAGCTCCTCGGCCAGCGCCGCCAGCACGCGCAGCGGCGAATACGTGCCAAACTCGGCGACGACGTAGCGGTAGCGGCAGGCAGGAAACTGGGCCGCGAGCCAGGGTCCGAAGCCACCGCGGATTACGTACGACTGCACGGAGCGGACCGCTTCCTTCACGGTCACGTCGCGAAAGTGCTCGCGCCACCAGGCGGCAATCTGCGGCGCATCAGCCATCGGGCAGGAGCAGATCGCAGTTGGCCCAGCGGCCGAGCCCCGTGTGGTAATCAATGTGCACGACCTCTTCCGCGGCCCCGAGCAGCGTCGGCAGGAATTGCTCCAGTTGCCGAGACTGTTTGTGATGGCCGATGGCCGCCAAAGTAGAGAAAGTCTGGATAGTCATACTGTCCGACCGGGAGCGTCTGCCACAACGAGCCGACGCCGTATCGCAGCCGCGAGCAGCAGCACGCGAACCGTCCAGAGGCCGAAGCGGCGATGCAAGCCCCGCGGCGTCAGCACGCGGCGAAATTGCGGCGCCAGCGGCGGCGAGCCTGAGTAGGGTTCACCCGGCAGCAAAAAATTGCGATTCAGATCGACGTTCTCTTCATTGAAGCGCCGCCGCCAGGCGAACCCAAAGGGATTAAGTGCATGGATCAGAACAACAGCCGAACCTTTTGGTGCAGACCAATCGGACGGCAGCGAGTCCAAGTAGGCGAGTTGCACCGCCGAGCCAAAGGGTCCTTCCACGCCATGCATGCCGCTCGAAAGTACGAGCGCCGATTGTGGCGAGTCGGCGCCGGCGACGCCAACGTCGATCGTGAGCGGTTCGCCGTCCGGACTCGGCGCGTCGATCGGCAGCGATTCGATACGCAGCCCGCGCTCGCGACACGCCGTCCGGAACCGCTCGCGCGCGACGAAGTAATCGGAAGAATAGTAGTCGTGCGGTGGGTCGGTTACGCCTGGCAAGATGCTGCTCGGGGGCTGGTGTCCGATTTACGTCTGCGTCCGCAGCTTCATGTAGAGTTCCTGGACCGCGGGAATGCAGCACCGGCCGTCTGCCGCAGCCGACCGGCATCGAGCCTCGGGCGATTTCGACTTGGCCAGGAGCTCACGAATGCGTGCCGGCGCAGCCTCTCTTGCATCGGCTACCACGTCGTCATATGTGAAGCCGAAGCAGGCACAGATCGGCGCATTGGGATCTTTCGGATAAACAGGGGTCACAAGCTCGTCGACCGCGACGACCGCGTCGAACTGATTGAAGTACGCAACGTCGCAAGTGGGAAAGCTGCAAAACCAGGCCGCGTCGCGGAGCCTGCCGCGGATCTCCGGTCGCACGTGGGCATCAACGGCCTCGGCCGTGACCGCAACGCCCAACGACCGGCAGCGCGGGCAATAGACGCGACCATCATCATCCGGCTCGCGTACGAAGGCCTTATTCATCAATGTGCCTCAGGGAAGCGCTCATTACCGGCAGCTGAACTGTGTACTCGAGAATATAGGCAATACCACGCTCCCTGCCGCGAATGAAGGATTGGCGGTCCGCTCCGTCGATCACTGCTTGGAGAGTTCGACCAGCGGATGTACATTGGATCATCGTGCCTAGGACAACTCTAGTTTCCGGTACGGCAGTCGTCGACCAGCGTCGGGGGGAATCGTGCTGTTTCAACTCGCAGACGTCACCAAGACCTACGGCCCCGTCACGGCGCTCAATCAGCTCTCGGTGACCGCGCCCGCCGGTGCGATCGGACTGTTGGGCCCCAACGGGTCCGGCAAGACGACGATGATCCGGGCCCTGTTGGGGCTGATCTCGCTCGATCACGGATCGGGCAGCGTGCTGGGGCTCGACATCAGTCGGCAGTCGCTCGACGTGCGACGCGAGGTCGGCTTCGCGCCGGAGAACGAGTGCCTGTTTCCGCACGTGGCGGGCGTGGGGTTTGTCGCCTACGCCGGCGAGCTCGTGGGCATGAAGCCGGCCGACGCGCTGCAGCGGGCCCACGAGGTGCTGGATTACGTCGGCCTGGGCGAGGCCCGCTATCGCATGGTCGAATCGTATTCCGCCGGCATGAAGCAGCGGCTTAAGCTGGCCTCGGCGATCGTCCACGACCCCAAACTGTTGATCCTCGACGAGCCCACCAACGGCATGGACCCCGCCGGCCGCCAGGAAGTGCTGGAGCTGGCCCGCGACCTGGCGCAGAACAAGGGGATGAGCCTGCTTGTTTTCCAGCCATCTGCTCCCGGACGTCGAATTCGTGTGCGACTATGTAATCGTGCTTGGCAGCGGGCGGCTGTTGGCCGAAGGATTGATCCAGGAGCTCAAGCAAGTTCACCGGCAAAGCTACGAAGTACGTCTCAAGGCCGACATGCGGCCGTTCGCCGAGCGGCTCACGGAGGCCGGTTGCACGATCGCGGAAAAGGAGGATCGTGCTCGTGGTCGGATTGCCGGAGGATAAGTCGTCACGCCTGCTGTGGGAAACCGCCGCCAGCGAGGGCGAGCAGATTCGCTACTTGCGGCCGCAGCGGAGCACGCTCGAAGAGGTCTTTCTCGACGCGGTGCACGATGCCGGGGAGCACGCCTAATGCCGATCTTCGATCAAGGTTATCAGCATTGGAGTGGCGAGCTCGCCGGCCACGCCTGGCGCTGGCTGGCGATCACGCGGCAGGGCCTGCGGGTCGCGCTCGCGGGCCGGGCGATTCGCCTGGTGTTGATCGTGGCCGTGCTGCCGGCGCTGGCGCTGGCGTTCGCGCTGGCGATGTGGGGCCTGTTGGAACAGAAGATCCGATTTGATCACGTCGATCATGCCGATGTTCGGGCTTCCTCGATCCCGCGATTCTCGCCGGCCCCCGGGCCTATCGCGTGGAAATCTGGACGATCAGCTACAGTTACTTCCTCCGTACTGAAACCTGGTTCGCGATGGTCCTGATCTTGTTTGCCGGGCCGAGCCTGATCAGCCAGGACTTGCGGTACAACGCCCTGCCGCTCTATTTCTCGCGGCCGTTGCGGCGAATCGACTACGTGCTCGGCAAGCTGGGCGTGATCGTCGCGCTCTTGGGGTCGGTGATTGTCCTGCCGGCGATCGCCGCCTATCTGCTGGGACTGATTTTCAGCCTGGACGTCACGATTCTCCGCGACACGTTCCGCATCCTGCTGGCCAGCGTCGCCTACGGCCTGGTGATCTCGGTTTCGGCCGGGTTGTTGATTCTCGCCCTCTCGTCCCTATCGCGCAATTCGCGTTACGTCGCACTGTTCTGGATCGGCATGTGGTTCGTCACGAGTTCGGTCGCTGGCGTGCTGTCGGCGGTGAACGCCGAGCAGCGGATTCGGGAAGTGCGTCACGCCGCGGCCGCGGGCGACATAGCCGGCGCCCAACTGAGCGAGCAACTCGCCGCCCAGCGCGACTGGCGGCCGCTCATCTCGTACACGTCCAACCTCCGCGGCATCGGCGAGAAACTGCTCGGTACCGCCGCGGCCTGGGAAAAGATCATGAAACTTCAGCCCGAAGGTCGCCGAGCGCGGGATTTGCTCGTCGTGCTTGGGCCGCAATCTCCCTGGTACTGGTCGGCGGGAGTGCTCGCCGCGCTGGTGGTGTTATCAATATGCATCCTGAATCTCCGCATCAAATCGCTGGATCGACTGCGATGACGCCGGTCGTTGCCTTCCAAGACGTTTCGAAGTGGTACGGCAACGTGATCGGGCTGAACAAGCTCTCGCTCGCTCTCTCGGCGGGCGTGACGGGCCTGTTGGGTCCGAACGGCGCCGGCAAGTCGACGCTCCTGCAGCTGGCGACGGGGCAATTGCTGCCGAGCCAGGGGGCGGTTCGCGTGTTGGGTGAGCACGTTTGGAACAATCCCAAGCTCAATCGCCGCATCGGCCTCTGTCCCGAGCAGGATGCGTTTTACGAATGGATGACCGGCTGGGACTTCGTCCACACCTGTGCGCGGCTCAGCGGGCTGGCGCGCGGCGACGCTCGCGCCGCGGCGGCGCGGGCGATCGAATCTGTCGGCATGACGAAGCACAAGGACCGCGCGATCCGCGGCTACTCGAAGGGCATGCGACAGCGGATCAAGCTGGCCCAGGCCCTGGTGCACGAGCCGGACGTGCTGTTTCTCGACGAGCCGCTCACCGGCACCGACCCGGTCGCGCGGCGCGATTTGATGGACATCATTCAACGGCTCGGCGGCGAGGGAAAGAGCGTCGTCGTCTCCAGCCACGTGCTGCACGAGGTGCAATCGCTCACGCCGAGCATCGTGCTCTTGTCGCGCGGCCGGCTGGTCGCCGAGGGAAACGTCCGGCAAATCCGCGACCTGATCGACAAACATCCGCACCAGATCGTGCTCCACTGTGATGAACATCGTAGGCTGGCCGCCCGACTGGTGTCGTTCGACGACGTCGAGGGAGTCCGCGTGCTCGCCGGCGAGCAGGGCCTGATGGTCGAGACCCGCGCCGGACGCCTTTTACGGGCGGCTCCCGGCCCTTTATCTCGAAGAAGGACTCGACATCAAGGCCGTTTACTCGGACGACGACAACCTTGAAGCCGTGTTCAAATACCTGGTCCGGACGTAACAACACTATGGCTGCCGCCGAACTCGTCACGCCGATCTCCAGCCCGCTCGCTGCCGCCGATTTCGCGCGGTGGGGCGTATTGGGCGCTCTATGCGCTCACGCTCCGGCAACATTTTCACGGCAAGCGGTGGCTGGTGATGGCGCTGTTGTTTCTGCTGCCGGTGGGACTGGCCGTGTTGCTGCGGGTGACGGCGCCGAACGTGCCGCCCGAAATGCTCGAGTTCGTGCTGGTGATGATGTTCGTCCCGCAGGCGCTCTTGCCGATCGCGGCCCTGCTCTATGCGTCGGGGATCATCCAAGACGAGCAGGAAGAGCAGACGATCACTTACCTGCTTGCTGCGGCCGATTCCCAAGTGGGCCATCTACACGATCAAGCTGCTCGCCACGATGACGACCACCGTCGTGCTGGTGGTCGTATTCATCGGCCTCACTTACGCGGCGATCTATGTTGGCGGCGAGGTGCCAATGGGAGTCGTCGCAGTCCGCTGGCTCAAGGCGTCGCTGATTGGCTCCTTGTCGGTCGTGACGTATTGCAGCCTGTTTGGTTTGCTGAGCTTCCTCACTAGTCGAATCCTGGTCGTGGGTATCCTGTACATCGCCGTCGTCGAAGGCTTGCTGGCGAATTTTCCGTTCAGCATTCGGCTCGTTACGGTCATCTATTACGCGCGGCTGATCGCTTACCACGCGATGACCTTCCAGGTGCCCCGGCCCCGCGGCGGGACCGAAGACGCCGCCGCGATCGCCTGGCAGCTCGGCACCGCGAGCGATCCCAACTTGACGGAACATCCGTCGCTGGCGACTTGCATCCTGATCCTGCTGGGGGCCAGCCTGGTTTTCACGGTGATTGCCGCCTGGCTCTGCGTCGCAGCGCGAGTTCCACGTGAAGACGCCGGAGAAGGACTGAATGGCCACGGCGGGCCAGATCCTGCCTTTATGCTCGCTCGCGGCGGCGGGCAAAGTCGAGATATGTCTGCAGCCCGAACGTCCACCGCGGCAGCTGGTCGCAATGGTTGACCCAATTGACCAGCTTGCCGAGCCGCGGGCTGGAGATCTCGACGCGGTCGCCGACATGGTGCGAAAAACCCTGCCCGGCCGCGCCGCGGTCCTTGGTCGGCGCGAACATCGTGCCGAGAAAGAGCATGAAGCCGTCCGGATACTGATGATTCGCCCCGCAAACTTGGGCCACCAGCGACGCGGGGGAGCGGCTGATTTCCGCCATTCGATTGGCGTCCACCAACTCGAAGCCGTCCTCGCCGACCACGCGCAGCTCCACCTCCGCCCGCTCGACGTCGGCGAGCGTGAAATCGCCGTCAAAGAGTCGGATGAGCGGGCCGATCGCGCAGCTGCCGTTTTGATCTTTGGCTTCGCCAAGCAACAGCGCGCTGCGACCTTCGTAGTCGCGCAGGTTGACGTCGTTGCCGAGCGCCGCACCCTGAATCTTGCCGGTCGGCGACACGGCCAGCACCACCTCCGGCTCCGGATTATTCCACACGGAATCGGCCAGGACGCCGATCTGGGCGCCGAAGCCGACCGCGGCCGTCGGCTGGCACTTGGTGAAGACTTCGGCATCGGGCCCGATGCCGACTTCGAGATACTGCGACCAGATTCCTTCCGCTTGCAGCCGCGCTTTGAGGGCCATGGCCCGCTCGGAGCCGGGGTCGATTTCTTTGAGGCTGCCGCCGAGCGTGTCGAGGATCACGCCGCGGAGCGCGTCGGCCTGAGCGCGATCGCCGCGGGTCCGCTCTTCGATCACGCGCTCCAGCAAACTGCGGACGAACGTGACGCCGCACGCTTTCACCGCGGCCAAATCGCAGGGGCTGAGCAACACGGGCACGTCGGCCGTCTCGATTGAATCGCCGACGCGGTGGAATAGACTGCTCGACAAGATGGCGTCGGCCGCGCCGAGCGAACGCCGCGACCGGATGGCGGCCAGCGGGTCGTCCTGCGCCAGTAGCTCGCTGACCGTGAGGAAATCCTCGCTCAGATCGAAGGCCTCGCCATGCTCGACGGAGATCACGTGCGGCCCTGCCACGCCGGCATAGGCGAGTGACGCTGGCAGCCAGGCGCGACCAACCCAGTTGCCTTCGTCGGGCAGGCAGCCCTCGCAGCGGAAGCTCGTGACGGTACGGAGCTGGTCGAGCTTCATTGCGGCCTGCCGAATACATCGCTCAAGAATTCACTTTTTCAATTCGCCGTCGACCAGGCGAAAGATGCCGAGCGGGTTGGCTTCCTGCAGCGCCGGCGGCAGCAGCGGGTCGGGGCAATTCTGCCAGGCCACCTGCCGCGTGAACCGTTCGATCGCCAACGTGCCGACGCTGGTGCTCCGCCCATCGGAGGTCGAGGGATACGGACCGCCGTGGACCATCGCGTGGCATACTTCGACTCCGGTCGGAAAACCGTTCAAGAGAACTCGGCCGGCCGTTCGTTCCAACGCCGCGAACAGTTTCCCGGCCGCTTCGAGTTCGCTCGTTGCGGCGTGGACCGTTGCCGTCAGTTGGCCTTCGAGGCGGTCGAGCGCCGCATGCAGGTCGTCGTCATTCTCGTAGGCCACCAGCAACGTCGCCGGTCCAAAGATTTCCGCGGCGAGGCTCTCGTCGCTCGAGAAGTCTTTGGCAGTCGTTTGGAACAGTGCGGCGCCGGCGAGGCTCTTGCCAGGGCCGACTTCTGCGTTGCCCGCGACCAGTGCTTCCACGCGCGTATTGCTCGCGATCCGGCCGACTCCGGCGGCGTACGCTTCGCGGATACCGTGGTGCAGCATCGCACACGCCGGCGTGGCCCGCATTAATTCGATGAGCTTGGCCCGGAACTCGTCCGACACGGCGCCAGCCGGCAGGAACACGAGCCCCGGATTCGTACAGAATTGACCGACGCCGAGCGTCACCGAGCCGTGCAAGCCTTGCGCGATTTGCGCCGAGCGTTCGCGGAGCGCGCCCGGCAGCAGGACACCGGGTTGACGCTGCTCATCTCGGCATAAACGGGGATTGGCTCGTGCCTGGCCGCAGCGGTCTTCATCAGCGCTTGGCCGCCCGAGCGCGAGCCGGTGAAGCCGACCGCCTTGATCCGCGGATGACTCACGAGCGCCTGGCCCACGGTCCGGCCCGCTCCGTAGATCAGCGAGAACACGCCGGGCGGCAGGTCGCAGGCGGCGACGGCCTCGACCACCGCCTCGGCCACCAACTCGGCGACGCCCGGATGAGCATGATGCGCCTTGACGACCACCGGACAGCCGGCCGCCAGCGCCGACGCCGTGTCGCCTCCCGCCACCGAGAACGCCAAGGGAAAATTGCTCGCGCAAAACACCGCGACCGGCCCCAGCGGACGACGCATCGAGCGGACGTCCGGTTTCGGCAATGGTTTGCGATCTGCCTGGCCATGATCGATCCGCGCAGCGACCCAGCTGCCTTCGTCCAACAGCGACGCAAAGAGCCGCAGCTGGCCACACGTGCGGGCCCGCTCGCCTTCGAGCCGTGCCTGCGGCAGACCGGTTTCCAGCTGCCCGCGGGCGACGAGCTCGTCGATCCGCTCGATCCGCTCGGCCATTGCCCGCAGCAATTTGGCCCGGGCAGCTCCGGTTGTCCGACCGAATGTCTCGAACGCCTGCCCAGCAGCGGCGCAGGCCCGGTCGAGTTCGGCCACGGAAGCTTCATGAAACGCCGGCTCGAGTTGTTCGCCGGTTGCCGGGTTCTGGCCGTGAAAGGCGGCGCCGAACTTCGCGCCTCGGCTGCCAGCAATCAATGATAGTCCTTGCATGAGATTGGCTGCGTCAAATCGTCTCGTCGATGACATCGATTCGATATCGAATGCCGAAAAACGCTGGTCCGCACATGATAGCAAGAATCATCGCACGCTGCACGGGATCAGGCCGTCCGCGAGCCGGTGTCAATTTTCCAATTTCTCCGAGCGGCTGGCTGCCAACTTGACTTGACCCGCCAACTCGGCTCGCTATACTCCGCGGGCTCATCTCGCCAGTCCCGGGCATAAGCGGGATCACGGAACCGATACTCATCCAGTCAAGCGCCGAAACTCGCGGTGCCTGGAATCCTTGCGATCCGCGCCGCGGCCAACTGCTGCATCGCGGCACGTTACTTCCATGGTCGAATCGCTCACCGACATTCACTGCCACCTGTTGCCCGGCATCGACGACGGGGCCAGGAACTGGGACGACACGCTGGCGATGGCCCGATTGGCGGCCGAGGACGGCATCGCCACGATCGTGGCCACGCCCCACCAACTCGGCTCGTGGAGCGACAACCGCGGCGACGAGATTCGCCGATTGGTCCGGGAAGCCAACGAGCGGCTGGCAAGTGAACGCATCTCCGTCAAAGTGTTGGCGGGTGGCGAGATACGTATCGAGCCTGGGCTGATCGATCTGCTCGTGACCGGTGAATTGGTGACACTCGGCGATCACCGTCGGCACGTACTCTTAGAATTACCGCACGAGCTCTACATCCCGCTTGACGGGCTCATGCACGAGCTCTCCGCGCGACGCATTGCCCTAGTGCTCGCTCACCCGGAACGAAACGAAGGCCTGCTGCGGCAACCTGATCTCGCCGTCGACCTGGTCGACGCCGGGTGCCTGATGCAGCTGACGGCCGGCAGCCTCTGCGGCACGATGGGGCCGCACGTCGAAGAGATGGCCCAGTGGATGATTGCCGAAGGGCTGGTGCACGTCGTGTCGACCGACGCGCACAGCCCGCGTACGCGCCGTCCGCTGTTGGGGCGGGCTTATGAGCGAATCTGCGAACTCGCCGACGTCGAAACCGCCGACGATTTGTGCAGCCGCAATCCAGCCAAGATCGCCGCGGGCCGCTCCGTCAACGCCGGCCGGCGCGTCCTGCAGCGCCGCCGCCGCACGAGCTGGTGGGGTGGGAGGAAATCGGCGTGAGAAGAGAATCGAGACAAGGAGACAAGGAGATAGGGAGACAAGGAGAGATGTCGATGTCGCGCTCTCTCCCTGTCTCCTTGTCTCCGCGTCTCCTTGTCTTTGCTACTCGTGATTGCGTCCTGGACAGCGGCAACCGCCGCCGAACACTGGGTCGACACCCGCCAAAGCGGCCCCTTCATCTGCCAGGCGACGTTTCCGCTCAAGGATTACGAGCCGCTCCTGGGGGAACTGCAGGAACTGCAGCCTGAGTTGGTGCGGGTGTTGGGCATCACACCAGCGGCCGAGCCCGTTTACATCTACCTGTTTTCCGACGCTCAGTCGCACCGCCGCTATTTATCGGAACACTATCCGGACGTACCCTACCGGCCGGCACTTTTCGTCAAAGAGGGAGGGCTCGCCGGCGTGTACGCGTACCGGCACGATGCGCTCGACGTCGACCTCCGCCACGAGTGCACGCACGCGCTGCTGCATGCCAGCTTGCCAATGGTGCCGCTCTGGCTCGACGAGGGGATCGCCAAATACTTCGAGGTCCCGGCGGACCAACGGGCTTTCAACCACCCCTATTTCGGCTGGCTCCGCTGGGACATGCGGCTGGGAATGATCCGCACCGTCAGCGACCTCGAACAGCGCCGCGACTTGTCGGAGATGGGTGCGAGCGAATACCGCTACTCCTGGGCCTGGGTCCATTTCATGCTTCACGGGCCGGAAGCGGCCCACACGACGTTGGTGCGTTACCTCGCGGACATTCACCGCGGCGAGATTGCCGGGAACTTGTCGGATCGACTGGAAGCGGCCGTCCCCAATTCCACGGAGCAGATGGTGCGGCATTTCAAATACTGGCATGAATGAGGAGCCGGTATGCCAACTTGGTGAATAGCCTGGGTGTGACAGCAAGCTGGTAATGAAGGAGCTAACCTGGAGAAAGTTTTCCGTTTGCGCGGGCAACCTTCGTCAAGTTGATGGAGGGGCACAGTCGATATCGGAGCCGGGAATATAGTGTTTGCCGCATGATGCTAGCGTCATTGCGACGCAGCACACACAACCAATACAAATCGAGGGGGCGGTAAGACGGAATCGCGCTGAATTGCAAAGGAGACGCAATGACACTCAAACACTTCCAAACGCTTCTGGCTGCCATCGCGTGCGTCGGAATCGTCTGTCCCCCCACCGTACTCGCGGCGGAACCCGCTTGCACGACAAAAGACGTCGCGCTGCGACCGGGTGGCGTTTTGGTCGGCCAGGTGATGAATCAGCAGGGAGCGGTCCAGCCCGGCTCGCCCGTGTCGATCTGGCAGAACGAGCGGGAAGTTGTCAGTACCAAGACCGATGCAAACGGCATCTTCGCCGCCCAGGGCATGCGGGGCGGGCAATACCAGATTTTGACGCCTGCCGGCCCAACCTTTTGCCGACTCTGGGCCGCCGACACGGCGCCGCCGGCAGCGGCGAGCACGGCCGTCATTGTGACCGGCCAGGAAGTTGTCCGCGGACAATGGGCACCGCCGGCCGCTTGGGGCGCCGACTACGGCGGCCGCTGGCTTGATTGGGTCCGATCGCACCCCTATATCACCGCTGGCATCGTGGCGGCCGCCATCGCAGCACCGCTGGCAGTGGCCGCGTCCAACGACAACGGAGGACCGAGTAGTTGATCCGGCGTTTCGTTGCGCGGGCTCAATGCGGGTGCCAGCAGCGCCGTTGCCGGTCGCAGGCTTGCACCTCGAACGGCACATGCTCCGCTTAATTGCGCCGCGTCAGTTGACTGGTCAGATTGCTCTTTCGTCGCCCCCGTTGGGCTACTAACATTCGCGGTCAAGTATTTGGCCGTTGCTGCGGAGATTTCAGATGGCTGCTTCATCGAACTGGAGAAGCACATTCGTGTTGGTCGCGTGCGTTGGCCTGTGCCTACCGGCGGCGCCGGCGACCGCTACTGACGCATCCGCGGTCGATGCACACGTCATCCGCGACGTCGAACTCGGTTATGGCGGGCTCCTGGTAGGCAGATTGCTTGACGCAAACGGTCGGCCTCTTCCCAACGCGGACGTTTCCCTGCTGACTGGCGGCAAGCAGTTGGCAACGACCAAGACCGACGCCGACGGCGTGTTCGCTGTCGCCAAGCTCCACGGCGGAGTCCACGAAGTCGCCACACAAGACAACATCCGCCTCTTCCGCTTGTGGGCGCCCGGCACCGCGCCGCCCCACTCACCCCAGAGCATCGACATCGTCGCCGGATCTGACGTGGTCCGCGGCCAATATGGTCCGCCGCCGGGCAACCGCTTCGTGCGAAAGGCCAAAGTCTGGGCCACCAATCCTTTTGTCGTGGGTGGCGTGGTCGCGGCCGCCGTGGCCATCCCCGTCGCGCTGAGCGACAACGGCGGACCACATAGCTAGACGCGTCGTTACGCTCGATTGTCAAACCTTGCGGCTTCTAACGGCTGCAGCGACTTGGGCGAACGCAGGGCTGCTGCTTGATTTGCTGCCGTGTGGCGGCCGATCAATTTCTTGACCCCTCGCTAAATCGCGGGGCGCGACCAAGTTGGCAAGGATGCCGGCACGTCGGTCGCAGGATTCGTCCGCACGCGCCGACAAGGAGGTTGCCGTGGCTGCTGTGAGCTGGCTGAAGTACGCGTATCTCGCCCACTTCTCGAAGCCGCGGACCGAACGGCAGCTCTACCGCCTGGTGAAGTTTCACCAGGTCTGCCGGATCGTGGAGGTCGGCATCTACAGCGTCGAGCGGACGGCCGCGATGATCGGCGTTGCCCAACGCTACGCGGGGGCCGAACAGGTCTCGTACACTGGCCTCGATTGGTTCGACGCCCGCAACACCGACTTGCCGAAGTTGACGCTCAAACAGGCCCACCGCGAGCTGCAGTCCACCGGGGCGACCGTGCGTCTGGTACCGGGCGAGCCCGCCCGCTCGGTGGCCGCGATCGCCAATGCCCACCAGCACACGGGATTGCTGCTGCTTGGCTCGCCGGTGCCCGAGAGCACGCTGGCGCCGGCCTGGTTCTACTTTCCGCGGATGATCGACGCCGACTCGGTGGCGCTCCGCGAGCGGATCGACGCCGTGGGGCGGCCAACGTTCGAACTGCTGAACCACTCGCTACTTGCGAAGCAGGCGTCGACGCTGGGCGAACGCAAGGCGGCTTAAATTGTCATTCGCCAGCGACGTTGCCCCCTGCCCGTTTGTGTGCCCTCTGCGTAGGATGGTAGGTGCTTGCAGGCGCTTCTTTCCCTCGCATGAGGTAGTTCCCCGGTGCCTTCGTTCGAATCCGATTATCGCGTCAATGGCGCGAACGGTTCCCCGGCCTCACACCCGGGGGACGAAACCGTGCTCGTCCCGCCGCAGCGCGCGTTGCGGTCGGCCGACAGCTCCAACAGCGGCAGCGATTCGGTGCGACGGCAAGTCGCACTGGTGGAAGGCAGCGCACCCCACATGAGCCAGGAAACGCGCGACTTGTTGCGCGGCCGGCTGCGGATCGCGGCGGTACTGTTCTTCGTCGGCTTACTGGCCCTGACCCTGCGGTGGCTATTCTACTGGGACCAGTGGGGCGCACCGCAATTCCGCTGGCTGTTCTACTCGCAGTGCGGCGTGACCGTGTTGCTCGGATTGGCGAGCATCAAGCTGTGCCGCAAATGCATGTTGTCGCTGACGCAGCTGCGCATCGCGGAATCGATCGTATTTGGCGGCCCCGCCCTGCTATTTCTGCTGCTGGACTATCACAAGGTGGTGGCCTATGCGTCGTTGGCGGACGGAGTGGCGTACCTGCCAGCCGTCATCGCGCCGTGGATGTTGTTGATCTTCGTTTATGCGCTGTTTGTGCCGAACACCTGGAAGCGAGCCCTGGCGGTGTTGGTGCCAATGGGCCTGGCGCCGTTGCTCTTGCTCGGCCTGTTGTGGTGGAGGGTGCCGGCATTTCAGGCGCTGGTCAACGCGCCTCAGTACGAAGGCTATTTGAGCGGCCAGGCCTTGGTCATGGGCCTCTCGGTGGTGGCGGCGACGGTCGGCATCCACACCATTCGCTCGCTGCGGCACGAGGCGTTTACCGCTAAACAGTTGGGGCAGTATCGACTCAAACAGAAGCTCGGCGGCGGCGGCATGGGCGAAGTCTATCTGGCCGAGCACAAGATGATGAAACGGCCATGCGCCGTGAAGATCATCCGCCCCGAAAAGGCAGGCGATCCGCAGTCGCTCGCCCGCTTCGAGCGCGAGGTCCGCGCGACCGCCAAACTCTCCCACTGGAACTCGATCGACATCTACGACTATGGCCGCACCGGCGACGGCACGTTTTACTACGTGATGGAGTTTCTCCCCGGCCACAACATCGGCGAGATCGTCGACGACTACGGGTCGTTTTCCGCGGGCCGAACCGTGTATCTCATGGAGCAGGTCTGCGCGGCGTCTGCACGAGGCCCACGGCATCGGGCTGGTGCACCGCGACATTAAGCCGGCGAACATCTTCTGCGCCTATCGCGGCGGCGTGTTCGACGTGGCGAAGTTGCTGGATTTCGGTCTGGCCAAGAAAACGATCGAGGCGGCCGACGGCGGTATGCATCTGACGATCGAGGGCACGATCACCGGATCGCCGCTGTTTATGTCGCCCGAACAGGCCAGCGGGGAAAGCCACGTCGATGCCCGCAGCGACATTTATTCGCTCGGTGCCGTGATGTACTACATGCTCACTGGCCGGCCGCCGTTCGAGTCCGACAATCCCGTGAAGATCATGATCGCTCACGCCTCGCAGGAAGTCGTGCCCCCGCGCAAGCGCAACGCCGCGATCCCGCCGGAACTCGAAGAGATCGTGCTCCGCTGCCTCGAAAAGGACCCGGATCATAGATATCAGGACGTGGCCTCGCTGCAGCGGGCCCTGCACGAGTTGGTGCTCGACGACCCCTGGTCGAGCGATCGCGCCCACGATTGGTGGAACTGCCACGGCTGCCCGGAGCGGAAGCGGCTCGCCGCCGAGCTCGTCGAAGCCGCGGCCGTGTGACGGCCGCCAGCGGCGGAACGTGTATGCTTCCAGCGGACGGCGGAATGATGCCAAATCGAATCGGTTTATCGCGTGCCGTTTACTATTCGACTGCCGCATATGTAATTCTCGCTTGCGTCGCATCTTTGTGCCCGGCGCAAGTCAATTCTGCTGGCACGCCGCCGCTCCTCTACAGCACGCCATTGGAGGAAATCTCTGCCGACACGCCGCAGATCGAGCCATGGAAGTCGATTCCCCTCGATCCGCTCTACAAGGGAATGTGGGTCGTGGCCGGCGACCTGGACGGAGACGGACAAATCGAGCTCGTCAGTGCTCGGATTCACGACGTCGGCGACGTCCATTACACGGCGTCGGTTGTCGCCCAAAAGCTGGATGGCTCTGTGCTCTGGCGCTGGGGTCAGCCCGACGAGGGAGTCTTTCCGCTTCACAGCGACGTGGCCTGCCAAATCTACGACTGGGACGGCGACGGCAAGAACGATGTGATCGTCGCGGCGGATCGCGCCATCGTCGAAATCGACGGCGCGACCGGCATCGAAAAACGCCGCTTTGCCATTCCCCAAGACGCGTCGGACTGCATCGTCTTCTGCAATCTGTCCGGCGGCCCACGCGCGACGGATATTCTCGTCAAAACACGCTACAGCCAAATCTGGGCGTTTGATTGCACTGGCAAGCAATTATGGACTTACCTGACTCCTGGCGCATATCGAACCGCCCATCAGCCGCGGCCAATCGACGTCGACGGCGACGGACGCGACGAGATCATGGCCGGCTTCCTGATGCTCAACCACGATGGCAGCCAGCGCTGGTCTTTGCATGAAGGCGATCCGGCCCTCTCGCGTTGGAAGCCGCTGGTCGAGGGGCACCTGGACTGTGCCCGGTTGCTGTCACGCGGAGCGACGCCGGCAGATTCGACGCTCGCGCTCACGTTCTGCGGCGCCGAGCGAATCGCATTGGTCCGCGGCACCGGCGACGTCATTTGGAGCGTCTACGGCAAGCACTTCGAGTCGATTGACGTGGGCAAAGTCTGCCGTGACGTTGCCGGCAAGCAATTGGTGGCCGACATTCCTTACGCGCCGCGCGGCAATCAGCCGCTTTGGGTTTTTGATGATCGTGGCCGGTTGCTGGGTGAAATCATCGCCGATTACAGCCGAATCCATCGGCTCGTCGATTGGAATGGCGAAGGGGTCGAGTCGATCGTCATCGGCTCGCCGCCTACGCTCTACGACGGCGAGACAGGGAAGCGTCTGGCCGTTTTCGACATGCCGAATGGCCGCGTCGAAACTCGCTCGAAAGAGGAAGTGCCGTACATTTGTTCGACTGGCGACATGACCGGCGACGGCGTGGCCGATGTGCTGTTCCTCGATTGTGCCAGCGGCATCGTCCACATCTATCGCAATGAGCATGGCCGGCCGCCCAAGGAGCCGCTGCCACTCGGCACGGGAGTGAACTGGACACTGTATTAGCCGGCTGGGATGCAGCGCATGCCGCCGACGCCTAGCAGCCTGTTGAAAAACGCCATCGTGGCGTTTTTCAACCCTCGCCAAGTGCCGACGGGCACCGCGGAGCGGTCAGCTCGTCACGGCTCGCAAACCAGCGATTTTCATCACTGGTTTGATATCGCATCCATGCGATGACGCAGTCCGTTGAGTTTTTCAACGGACTGTTAGAATGGACGGTTTGCCGGCGGCAGACCCCTCAAACGATTGGCCGGAGTTGATTTTGGTCCGAACACTTCTCTTGATTGCAGGCTGGCTGGTTTGTGTGGTCGTGTGTCGCGCGGAGGACGTTGCCGAAACTGCGATCGATGGGCCGTTTGAGCCAAATGTCGCGTCGCTCTCGAATTACCGGTGCCCAGAATGGTTTCGCGACGCGAAGTTTGGGATTTACGTCCACTGGGGCGTCTATTCGGTGCCGGAAATGGGCGAATGGTATGCCCGCGAGATGTACCAGGAGGGCTCGGCAGTCTACAAGCATCACGTCGCGACGTGGGGGCATCCCTCGAAGTTCGGCTACCACGATTTCATCCCGCTCTGGAAGGCCGAGAAGTTTGATCCCGACGCCTGGCTTACGCTCGTTCGAGGAGGCGGGTGCCCGGTACTTCACTCCCTGCGCGATGCACCACGATGGCTTCGCCCTCTGGAATTCGAAGTACACACCGTTCAATGCGGTCAACATGGGTCCAAAGAAGGATCTGTTGGGCATGATGCGCGACGCGACGCTGCGGCACGGCCTGCGGTGGGGCGTCACGACGCACTTCGCCCGCTCGCTCTCGTGGATGCAGCCGAGTCACGGCGCCGACCAGAACGGTCCGTACAAGGGAGTTCCGTATCTCAAGAACGATCCGCTCCTCACCGACCTATACTTGCTGCCTTATTACGACGACAACCGCGCCGACACCGAGGAAGCCCCGACCTGGTGGAAGCAATTCTGGCTCGCCAAGCAAAAGGAGCTGATCGACAACTACCAGCCTGATTTCCTGTACCTCGATAGCGCGGTCCCCTTCGCCGGCAGCGACCACGGTCGTACCGGCATGGAATTGTTCGCATACTTCTACAACGCGAACATGGCTCGCCACGATGGCCGGCTCGAAGCCGTGCTCACCCACAAGGGTGACAAGGGGCCCAAGCGGGCGCCGTACTTTCCGAACATCGCCACGCTCGACATCGAGCGCGGCAAGTCGCGCGACATTCGCCCGCAACCTTGGCAGACCGACGACAGCATCGGGCCTTGGGGATACAACCGCGGCGTGCCCTACAAAACTCCTGACGCCGTGATCGACAAGCTGATCGACATCGTCTCGAAGAACGGCAACTTACTGCTCAACGTGCCGCCGCGAGCGGACGGCACGTTCGACGACGAAACGATCGCGATTCTCAAAGCCGTCGGCACGTGGTTCAAGATCAATGGCGAGGGCATCTACGCCACGCGGCCTTGGAAAGTATTCGGCGAAGGACCCGACGTCCGCATGGGCGACCGCGACCGAACGCTCGCCCTACGGCGCCGAGCCAACTTCCGCTTCACCCAAAGCAAGGACGGCAACACGATCTACGCGATTCAAATGGGCTGGCCCGGCGGCGGAAAGGAACTGTTCGGCTCGACGTCGTTCGCCAACGGCGGACCGGGCGCGAACTCGGACGTGACAGACGTATCGCTGCTCGGCTCCGAGGCAAAGATCGCCTGGTCGCGCGACGAGGAGGGGCTGAGAATCATGGCGCCGGCTGTCGCGCCGAGCGAGATCGCCGTGGTCTACCGGCTGCGATTGGCGAAGTAGGATTTGCGGCGGTCCAGTCGTCCATTTTCCCACCGGCCCGGTACAAGCTACAATCATTGGGTGCCATCGCGTTCTGGCGATGGCCCGAACCCGGCCGGCGGTCGGCCGGTCCTGTTCTGAATCGCATATCAACTCAGGGGGGCATGTTGCAGCCAAGACGTATGAGCCAGGGTCCTCGCACGCTGTTTGAAAAAATCTGGGACGAGCACGTGGTGCTCGAAGAACCGGGGCGGCAGACGATTTTGTACATCGATCTCCATTTGGTCCACGAAGTGACCAGCCCCCAGGCGTTCGAAAGCCTGCGGCTTTCGGGCCGGACCGTGCGGCGGCCCGAGCGAACCCTCTCCACGGTCGACCACAACGTGCCCACGACCGATCGCAGAGAGCCGATTCTCGACGCGATCTCCAAACAACAGATCGACACGCTGCGAGCGAATTGCAAAGAGTTTGGCATCACGCTCTACGACATCCACGACGTCCGCCAGGGAATCGTCCACGTGATCGGTCCCGAGCAGGGCTACACGCAGCCCGGCATGACGATTGTCTGCGGCGACAGCCACACCTCGACGCACGGTGCGTTCGGAGGCGCTGGCTTTCGGCATCGGCACCAGCGAAGTCGAGCACGTGCTGGCGACGCAGACTCTGCTGCAGTCGAAGGCCAAGACACTCGAGCTCCGTGTCGACGGCAAGCTCGGGCCTGGCGTCACGGCCAAGGACGTGATCCTCTATCTCATCGGGCAGATCTCCACCAGCGGCGGCGTCGGCTACTGCGTCGAGTACACGGGCGAAGTGATTCGCGGCCTCTCGATGGAAAACCGGATGACGATCTGCAACATGTCGATCGAAGGCGGCGCTCGGGCGGGTTTGATCGCGCCGGACGACACGACGTACGCATACCTCCGCGGCCGGCCGCAAGTGCCGCAGGGAGCGGAGTACGACAAAGCCGTTGCCCGCTGGCGGAAGTTGCCGACAGACCCCGGTGCGACGTACGACAAGTCGCTGGTCTTCCAGGCCGCCGACATCGCGCCACAGGTCAGTTGGGGCACCAATCCCGGTCAGGTGGCACCGGTTACAGGCCGAGTCCCGACGCCAGCCGATTTTTCGGACCTGAATGAGCAGAAATCCGCCGCCGGCGCGCTCTCGTACATGGGCCTGTCCGGCGGCGAACCAATCACCAACCTGAAGCTCGATCGCGTCTTCATCGGCTCCTGCACCAATGCCCGCATCGAAGATCTGCGGGCGGCGGCTGCCGTCGTCAACGGTCACAAGGTGGCCAACCACGTCAGCGCGATGGTCGTCCCCGGCAGCGGGCTTGTGAAGCAACAGGCCGAGAAAGAAGGTCTCGACCTCGTGTTCAAAGACGCGGGCTTCGAATGGCGCGAGGCGGGCTGCAGCATGTGCCTGGCGATGAACCCTGACAAGCTGGAGCCGGGCGAGCACTGCGCCTCGACCTCGAACCGCAACTTCGAAGGCCGCCAGGGCCGCGGCGGCCGCACCCACCTGGTCTCCCCCGCGATGGCCGCAGCCGCCGCATGTGCCGGGCATTTTGTCGACATCCGCGAATGGCGGTAGAATAGGCCTATGCGCCTAGGGCGATTTAGCAGGGTGATGTCAAGAATCAATTGCAACACAATCTGGATGCAAGGATTTCCGCAGGCGTTCGATAGCCGAGTCGTCGGCGAGGACGTTCGTTGAGTGATCGTTCCACGCGGGCCACCTCACGGTGACTGACCTGCGTGAAATCGGTGCCTTTGGGGAAGTACTGCCGCAGCAGTCCATTCGTGTTTTCGTTGGTGCCCCGTTGCCAGGAGGCGTAGGCGTCGGCGAAGTAAACGTCCAGTCCGAGCCCTTGGGTCAGTTTTCGATGCTCCGCAAACTCCTTGCCGTTGTCAAACGTCATGCTCCGTCGGAGGGAGGGCGGAAGGTCCTTCATGCGTCTCTTGGCCGCACGCATGGTTCTGGCCGACTTCATGCTCTCCACGCGGCCAATCCGGGTATAGCCACTTTTTCGCTCGACCAAGGTCAACAGCGCGCTGCGGCGGCCTTGGCCGACGATGGTGTCTCCTTCCCAATCACCGTACCGTCGTCGCCCGTTGATCACTTCCGGTCGCCCGTCGATGCGGACACAATCGGTCAGTTTCCCCCGTTTTTCCGGAGGCCGACCACCGCGACGCAACAGGGCCTGCCACTCGGGCACTTGATCGTGAATCCAATCGTAAATGGTTTGCCTCGACAACCAGCGCCTGGGGCACGCGGGAAGTCGCTCTGCGCCCAACCGGCGATCTGATCCGGCGACCAATATTCTTCGAGTCGGTCTTGGACGTATTGGTGCACGTCGGGGTCATCCATTTTGTGGGGTCGGCGACTTGCCAAACGACGCTCGTCGGCCAGGCGTTGGGCTTGCCTCGGCCGATAACCACGCCCGCCCGTGTTGCGAGCGACTTCGCGACCGATGGTGCTGCGGTGCCGTCCCATCAGCTCCGCAATTTCCGCGTTCGACTTTCGCCTCTTCTTCAACCGGTATAGGAACTGTCGCTCCTCCAACGTAAGATGACTAGCCATCGCTGGGCCTCCGTGTGAACGTCGCTTGAAACCACCACGACATTCAAACGACCCAGCGATCCTTTCACCAAGCTCAGTTTTCAACATTGTTGCATTTGAAGTCTGACATCACCGCAGTCAAAGAAAAACTTATGGCGACAATTGATCCACAATCCAGCGACGTCCGCTTCGCCGCAACTAGGTCTTTTGTGCCCGGCGTGGCGGACGATTTGTTGATTCCTTCTTCTGCCAGTAGTTTTCATGGTTTTCGCGAATGGATTCTCTCCGAATCGGCTCCAATTCATGGACAATTCAATTTGCTGCCGGAGAATTGATCGTCGACATGAGCCCCGAAGACTATGAAACGCACAACGCATCAAGATGGAAGTGAGCTCCGTAATATATTCATTGGTCAAGCGTGAAAGAATCGGCCGATTCTTTAGCGATCGTTATTATCTAAGCAACTCGGGTGCTGGTATTTCAACAGAGCCAGATGCGATGTTTGTCGCTCATGACACTCTCAACTCGGGTCGGTGTCAGATCGTGCGCAGCTCGGCCAGGTGTCTCTGAAGAGCTCGTTGGTTCGCCAAAGTGGGTGCTGGAAATTCTTAGTCGAACGTCGATGCGAAAAGACAAGAAGCTGCTCTTCGACGGATATTTCCGCGCTGGAATGGGCGAGTATTGGCTAATCAATGCACTCGACGAGAAATTGGATTTCCAAGTGTTTACGCCCAGCGCCCGCGGCTTCGTTCCCGTCGCACCGCAAGCCGGCTGGCTCGAGTCACCGACGTTCCAATGCGCTTTCCAACCAACGAGACAGAAAGGCGACGATGGGTTTTGGCAATACACGCTGGGGATCCAAAAAGCGCTTTAGTGCTCTCGCTACTTGTCGCTTTAGGTTCAAGCCAATTCCGACTGTAGTTTCGAGTACGACCGGCTGTTTTCGGCACTGGCTGGTCAAAGTCAGGCGGTGACGCCAATATCGGCAGCTAGATTCGAGCGTAACTGCATAATCCTGAATCGTCGTTCCTGCATCCGTACCCCTCCACCATGAAACCATTCACCAAACACACCGGCAAAGTCGTGGCCCTGGATCGAGCCCACGTCGACACCGACCAGATAATCCCCAAGCAGTTCCTCAAGCGGATCGAGCGGACCGGCTTCGGCGAATTTTTGTTCTGGGACTGGGCCCGCCACCCGGACGGCAGCAAGAACGACGACTTTGAGCTGAATCATCCGAAAGCCGAGGGCGCAAGCGTGCTCATCACGCGGCAGAATTTCGGCTGCGGCTCGAGCCGCGAGCATGCTCCCTGGGCCCTTGAGGACTGGGGCTTCCGCGTGATCATCGCTCCCAGCTTCGCCGACATTTTCTACAACAATTGCTTCAAGAACGGCATGCTGCCGATCGTGCTCATGAAGACATGGTCGAGGAACTATTCCAACGCGCACGCCAAGCATCCCGACTATGTCAGCTCGACGGTCGATCTGCGAAACGAAGTACGATCACCGACGAGCACGGCCTCGAGCTGCAGTTCGAAGTCGAAGAGTTTCGCCGCCATTGCCTGCTCAATGGTCTGGACGACATCGGGCTCACGCTGGAGCACGCCGACAAGATCGCCGAGTACGAGCGGGCCCACGGTATCGCCAGCTAAACCGCAAGCGGATGGCAGTCCTGTTTGTTGCAAGGAAGCCGATTGCGGAGAGCGAAACCATGAATTGGCAGTCTGTGTGTTTCCGCGATGATTCGGCAATCGGTGCTGTTTGCCCTATCGCTTTGCTTCACGCTCGCCGCGACGCTCGCCGGCGCCGCGGACGTCACCGTAGAGACAGTGCTCTCGGATTTGCATCGTCCCTGTGGGATCGCGGTGCGGCCCGGTGGGACGGCCGATCGATTTGAACTATTCATTGCCGAGAGCGGCGCGGGCCGCGTCGTTCGCTGGTCGAATCGGGCACCCCAGCAAGTCGCGGAGGCGATCACCGGATTCGAGGCGAGTTCGGCCGCCGACGCTTCCAGCCAGACGGGACCGCATGCGCTGCAATTTCTCGATCCAGGACTGCTTGTGGTCGGTACGACACAAGGCGACGGGGGCGATCTCTTGCGGGCCTACGAATTGCCCGATGGCGAGAAAGTGCTCACGGCCGACGCCTCGACGGAAACGACGTCCAAAGGTCGGGACTTACTCGGTGCCACGTGCACCTCGGTCACTCGCTCGCACATCAACGAGTTTGTGCCCGATCGGCTGTTCCTGACGGTCCGAGGCACCGATGGCGCGTTTCGACTGCTGTCGTCACGTGTGCAGGCGGGAATGGTCAGCACGCCGCAGGAGTTTGGTGCGAAAGACGAGGTCCAATCACCGCGCGCAGTGGCCACCAGCAATACAGGCCGGGTGGTTGTGGGAGACTCGACTGGTCAGCTGATGTTTTGCAGCCCGATCGACGGCAAGGTCGAGCTGGCTGTGGCAACGGACCTCAAGGGTGTCGTCGGCCTGGCCTATAATCCGGCCAGCGGTAGCTTGTACGCTGCAGACTCGACCACCGGGATCTATCGCATCGACGATACGAGCCGCGCGGGCCGCCCGTCTTGTCATGCCGTGAAGGTCGCGGACGCGGCCCAGCCGACGGCGCTAGCATTTGCCCCCGATGGCTCGATGTACGTCGTGACATTTGGTACGACCGACGACGACGGCTCACTGATCACCATCTCCGGCAACCTCTAGCGCTAGCTCACCCATTCACCAGTTCGCAGCCCCCAAGTCCCCAGCCCCGATTCCCCAATCCCCAGCGTATGTCTCGCCGCGAAAAAATCGAAGCCATGCTCGCCGACGACCCAGGCGACACGTTCCTCCGCTATAGCCTGGCGATGGAACTGGACAAGGAGGGCGATCATGACGCAAGCCTCGCCACATTCGGCGACTTGACGCGCGACCAGCCGCCGTACGTACCGGCCTTCTTCATGGCCGCCCAGCAACTTGCCCGCCTCGCCCGCTTGTCCGAAGCCCGTGAAATTCTACGCACAGGCATCGAAGCGGCCCGCAGCCAAGGCGATTCGCACGCCGCCGGCGAGATGAGCGAGTTCCTCGCATCGCTTGGCCGAAACGACTAACATATTCGTTGGTCGTTTCCATTGCCGTCTATCGCTTGGAGGATCACCCGGTGCAACGTCTTGTCTTGCCGCTCGTCGCCCTCGTCCTCTGGCTTCCGTCGACTCTCGGCAGCGTGATCGCCGCCGAACCGGCCAACTTTGTCGCCGGCGACCTCGTCACGCTCAACGACAACGGGGCCTGGTCCTGGTTCATGGACGAGCGGGCGATCATCGCCGATGGCAAGCTGATCGTCGGTTCGGTGCGGGCGGTCAAGGACTTTCGCGCTGGGAAGGACGACCCCGACTGGGGCAACGTCGAGGTCAGCATTTACCCGCTCGACGGCGGCACGCCGGAGCACGTCGTCCTCGACCAGCATTTTGAGCAGGACGATCATGACGGCCCGGCCTTGCTGGCGCTCGCGGATGGCAGCATCCTGGCCGTCTACACGCGGCACGCCGTCGAACGCAAGGTGTTCTACCGCATCTCCGAACCGAGGAACCCGCTCGCGTGGGGTCCTGTTCAGTCGGTCGAAACTCCGGGCAAGGACAGCCCGCCGTTTTCTGGTGACAACGCGACGTATTCCAATCTGTTCCCAATGAAGTCGGGCCGGATCTACAATTTCTATCGCGGCTTCGACTACGATCCGAATTACATGTTCTCCGATGACGAGGGTCACAGCTGGCAACTCGGTGGCCGACTGCTGCGCGGCAAGGACGGTTACGGGCCATACACGAAATATGCGTCCGACGGCGACAAGACGATCCACTTCGTCGCCACCGAGGATCATCCTCGCAACTTCGACAACAGCCTCTATCACGGATTCATCCGCGACGGCCAGGTGTATCGCTCCGATGGCAGCCTGCTTGGTCCGCTTTCCAAGGGCACCGACACTGAGATCACTTCCTGGAGTCTCACCAAAATCTTCCAGGGCGACCCCGACAACGTTGCCTGGATGACTGACCTGGAACTCGACGCGGACCGACGCCCTTGTGTGATCTTCACGGTGCAAAAGGACGGCCGGGGGCTTCCGCGCGGCAAGGGCGGTTTCGATCACCGTTTCCACTACGCCCGCTGGGACGGCAAGGAATGGCAAGTGCACGAGATCGCCCACGCCGGCACACGGCTTTACTCCGGCGAGGATGACTACACTGGCCTGGCGGCGATCGATCCGCGGAATGTCAACGTGATTTACATCTCGACCGACGCTGACCCGCAGACCGGCAAGCCGTTGGTGAGCACCGCGGACAATAAGCAGCACCACGAACTCTACCGCGGCGAAACGACCGACGGCGGCACGACTTGGACTTGGACGCCGATCACCGCCAATTCGACGATGGACAACCTGCGCCCTCTCGTGCCGAAATGGGACGATCCACGCACGGCACTGGTCTGGATGCGAGGCGGGTATCGCAACAATCACGGTGAGTGGACGACCGCTGTCGTGGCGACGATCCTGCCGGATGCTAAATCGCTGCCATAGTCGTTCCAAGGATGTCGTGTGCGTTCGGCGATCAAAGCTCTTTCAGCTTGATGTTCTTGTACCACACGTCGAAGCCGTGGTCCTGCAGGCCGAGATAGCCGCTCCGTGGGAAATCCTTGATCGCCTTGCCGGCGAATTTGTGCGGTGTGCCGTCGGTCCGCAGCCCCGGCTTGTCGTAGTCGTCGCAGTTGATCGTCGCAACCTCCTCGCCATTGACGTGAACCGTCACGCGAGGGCCCTCGCAGCGAATCTCGAGCGAGTCCCATTTGCCGGGGCCGTGGGTTGCGTCTTTCGACGGCGCGACAAGGTCGTAAATCGCGCCGAAATTGTGAATCGCGTCCTCCTTGCCGCTATATACCTGCACCTCAAGCCCCGTGTTGACGGGATCGGCCAGGTCGCCGGTGCGGACGAACACGCCCGAATTGCACTCGGGCGCGCCCATCTTCACGTCGCACTTCAATTCAAAATCGCCGAACGGCTGATCGTACACGAGCAAGTAGCCACCCGTGTTGTGCACGTTGACCGCGCCGTCCTCGATCGTCGCCGCGACCGGCTTGCCGTCGTTGTTTTTCCAGCCGCCCAGGTCATGGCCATTGAACAGCAGCACCCAGCCCTCGGCGTGCTCTTCAGCCGAAAGCTCGTTGTCCGCCGCTCGGGCACCGCCCGCCAACACAATTGTAATGAACAAGCACAAATGCGCGCAAAGACGCAAAGGAGCAAAGTTCGCAAAGAAAAGGCAAAGGACTGATTTCATGATTTGAACTCCCAGTTTCCAATAAGACTTCTTTGCGTCCTTTGCCCCTTGGCGTCTTGCGCGCGCAAATAGTGCTTGCAGAAAATCCGTCAATGTCGTTTCGTCCCGCAGGCACCCGCCACCGCGCAGGAAGTGCACGAGTCGCAGCCGCCCTGCCCTTTGGCTTCTTCGGTGCCGCAGCCCGGGCCGCAGCCTTCGATCAGCGTCTCGGTAAACTTGCGGAATTGCACTTTCGTTTCGTAGGTCTCCGCGAGCCGGTCGGTGAAGGTCTTCGATCACCGGCGGCACGTCGCCGAGAAAATAAAAGAACAGCCCCTGGCCGTCGAACAGGTGCTCCACGTCGACTAGCGCCGCAGGCACTTTATGTTCCGCCAAGAGCGCGGCACAAGCTTCGTACGCATCGTGGCGATGCTGTTCGAGTCGCGCTTCGAGCAGCTCGTCTTGGACCGTCATGCCGCGAAGAATGTCGCCGTCGGCGAAAGTCCGCCCGTCGTCCCGATCGTCGGGCTCGGCGAGCACGCTGCCGATCTCGAGTCCGCGTCGCGTCCGCACGACCACGCGGCTGCGGCGCGGATAGCGAACCGCGTCGACCGCCGCGAAGCGGCCGACTTGGCCCATAGCCCCAACGCGAACCAAGTGATAGCGCGACATAGACTGGCCAATTGTTAGCCGGCGAGCTACGCCTCGCCGGACGAACTTCTACTCAATTCTGCCATTCTGACGAGTGACATGTGGCGTGCCAAGCCAAATCCGCCTTGGCGCCGGCGCCGCGGGCCAACGCAAGCTGTTTTCCCCCTTGCCTTTACGGGTGGGAACACCGGATACTGGCATCGAGTCAACACTACCCATTGCAGGGGCACTGAACGATGCATTCGCCGATGACCGACGTCCTGGACACCACCGCCGCAACCGATTGGAACCTGCTGGCCGACCGCGTGCTCTCGGGAGACACGATCTCGACCGACGAAGCGCTCGCCGTGCTGGGGTGTCCCGACGAGGAGCTGCTCGACCTGTTGGCGGCCGCGTTTCGCATTCGCCGCCGTTGGTTCGGCCGCGAGGTGCAGCTTTATTTCCTGATGAACGCCAAGAGCGGCCTTTGCCCGGAGGATTGCGGCTACTGCTCGCAGTCGAAAGTCTCCGAAGCTGAAATTCCCCGCTACAACCTCTTGAGCCGCGACAAGCTGCTCGACGGGGCTCGCATCGCCGCCGAGCGGCAGGCCCGCACGTATTGCATCGTGATCTCCGCCCGCGGGCCGAACGAGCGCGAGATGGCCGCCGTCACGACGATCGTCCCCGAGATCAAACAGCGCTACAACCTCAAGATTTGCGCCTGCCTCGGCCTGCTTGACTCCGGACCAAGCGCCGAAGCTCAAGGCCTGTGGCGTCGATCGCGTGAACCACAACCTCAACACCGGCGAGAGCTACTACGGCGACATCTGCAGCACCCATACGTTTCGCGACCGCGTCGACACGCTTCACGCCGTCCGCGACGCCGGCCTCGAAATGTGCTCGGGCGGGATCATCGGCATGGGGGAGCGCCGCGAGGACGTGGTCGAGATGGCGCTCGCCCTGCGGGATTTGGGCGTGCAGTCGATCCCGGTGAATTTTCTGATCCCGATCGACGGCACGCCGCTCGGCCATAGGCACGACCTCAACCCGCGTTACTGTTTGAAGGTGCTGGCCATGTTCCGCTTCGTGAACCCGGACCGCGAGCTGCGGATCGCCGGCGGCCGCGAGGTCCATCTCGGCTCGCTGCAAGCACTCGGCCTGTACGCTGCCAACTCGATCTTCGTGGGCGACTATCTCACGACCAAGGGCCAGCCCGCGGAGTCCGACTACCAGATGATCCGCGACCTCGGCTTCGAGATCGTCCACAATCCGGAAGCCAGCCACTGCTAGCGCGACGAATTGCCGGACTTCGACGTCCCCGAGCCGGCGGCTCCTTCTTCGCAGTTTGTCCAGTCTAACTGACCGGAAAACTTCCTGCGAATCGGTTAAATCTACGCAACCGGTAGAGCCGATATCCACCGACAGCAGAAATCCCCGAGCGGGCGCCTGCCCCTGCGCACTGAGTTTGGAACTGCGCGGCACAGGTCCCGACGACCGTTCATCCCCCCGATGGCAAGGACGCGATCATGACTCGTCGTTGGTTCGTTGTGTTGATTGCACTGATGGTGACCACTTCGTTGGCGGCGGCGGCTATCGGCCAGGCACCCTCCACGCTCGCCGAACGGATTAAACAGCTCCGACGCGAGTGGAGCAGCGGCGACGACGAAGTCGAACCGACTCCAGCCGACGGGTACTCGCAAGTGCGCAGCCATCGCGCCGGAAGCGCTCGAGCGCAGCCACAGCCGTCGGCGATCTCTCGCGGTGGACTGCCCCAGATCGAGCCGCGCTCGCTGATGCCACAAAGCCTCTTCGGGCGCCCCGAAGTCGGTTTCAATGGCGGCACTCAGCCCTCGCCCGCGGAGCGGACCCCCACCCGATCTTTGTCGTCGCCCAGCGCTGTGACGAATCGACCGGTCGCGCAAGTCGCCTACCACCGCCCCGGCGACGTCACCGCAAGGGGTCTATTCCACGGCCCGGCGGTCGCCCACTCAGCGAACTTACGTCGACGTGAATCCGGAAGTCCTCCACGATGAGTTGACGGGCACGCCGCACTCGTCGACCGCCGCGAAACCCGACGCCAAGACCGACGAAGAGTCGCCGACGATCCTCGACGACTTCGCCGCTGGGCTGGCCAGAGAGTCCTCGACGTCGAACCATCCGAAGACTACGTCGCCACCGGCCGTCACCG
The DNA here is from genome assembly GCA_963808175.1 of uncultured Planctomycetota bacterium. Lineage (GTDB taxonomy): Bacteria > Planctomycetota > Planctomycetia > Pirellulales > Lacipirellulaceae > DASYDU01. The sequence goes on from CAWEEU010000005.1 coordinate 111,904, forward strand.
CTTCGGAACCCCAGCCGGCTACCTCCCAAGGTCCAATCACCTTGCCGCGCGCGACCGAACCTGTCGCGTCCGAGACAACGCGAAAAGCCAAAATTGCGGCGCCGGACGATGGCTCCGACCGCTATGCGGCACCATCGTTTCCCTCCGTAGGCACGTTGCAGGGTCGTTCGACGACTTCCGACTCGGCGCCGGATCGCGTGCTGATTGGCAAGAACAAGAACGACAGCGAGGCTGCCAAGGCGTTCCAATTCGATTCGATTCCTCTACCTGAGGCGTCCTCCGGCAAAGAGTCGGGCTCCAATTCGACGAAGCTCGCTTCCGATTGCGCCGCGGGACGCGCTGACGGGCGATGCCGCCGAAGCCCGCCGCGAATCGTTCATCCGAGACGATTCGAGCGTCGGTGCCGATCCCGGGGTGTTGGTAACCAACGCAGCCCCCGCGATCGCCTCCGACATCCGCGGCCCGAAGCAGATCGCCATCGGCCGCGAGGCTTCGTATCGAGTGCGCTTGCAGAATCAAGGCGGTTCGAGTGCGGACGCAGTCGTGGCGACGGTGCGGATTCCCTCCTGGGCAGAAGTGGTCAATACGACGGCCACCAACGGCGTGGTCCGCCAGATTGCCGCCGACGACTCCGCCGCGACGCTCCAATGGCAAATTGCACGGCTCGACGCGCAGGCCGCCGAAACGCTCAACATCGCTCTGGTGCCCCGCGCGAGCCGGCCTCTGGAACTTGCCGTCACCTGGACTCACGGTCCCGTGAACACGCGAACGGTGGTCGAAGTGCAGGAGCCGAAGCTCAAGCTCGAAGTGACGGGGCCGGACGAGGTGCTCTACGGCAAGTCGCATGTTTACCGGCTAACGCTTTCGAATCCCGGCACCGGCGTCGCCGAAAACGTCCGCATCAACTTGCTGCCGCCGGGCGGCGGTACCGAGGCAGTGAGTACATTCGACGTCGGCGACCTGGCACCCGGAATCTCAAAAACGGCGGAGGTCGAGCTCACTGCTCGCGAGGCTGGCAAATTGAGCATTCAAGCCGTCGCGGTCGCCGACGGTGAGCTCAAATCGGAGGCCGTCAAGGACATCTTCTGCCGCAAGCCGGAGCTGGAGGTTGATTGGCGCGGTCCGGACATGCAGTACGCCGGTACGGCAGCGACCTATTTCTTCCGCGTTCGCAATCCTGGTACCGCTGCGGCCGACGACGTCGCGGTGAAGGTCGCTCTGCCGGCTGGCGCCGAATTCGTCAGTGCCAGCGAAGGAAATGCTTACGACAACACCAAACGCGAAGTGGCCTGGCGAGTCGGTTCGCTCGGCCCGGGCGACGATTGCTACATGGAACTCCGCTGCAAAGTCAACACTCCCGGCGAGAACAAAGTCGCCATCAGCGCCGCCACGGCCGCTGGCGATCTGGTCGACAACAAGGTTGGCACCACCAACGTGGTCGCGCTCGCGGACCTGAAGCTCGACGTCAGCGATCCGCCGGGGCCGGTCGCCGTCGGGCAGGAAGCCGTCTACGAAATCCGCGTTACCAATCGCGGCGCGAGTGCGGCGGAGGAGGTGAATGTGGTCGGCCTGTTCTCAGCGGGCCTCGAACCGGAAACAGGCGAGGGCGCGCCCTACACGGTGTCCGACGGCCGCGTGGCCTTCCGCACGATCAACAAGCTGCCGGCCGGCCAGGACATCGTACTCCAGATTCGCGCAAAGGCCACCGAGCCGGGCACCCACGTGTTCCGGGCCGAAGTGCTCTGCCGCGACCTGGAAATCAAACTGGCCTCGGAAGAGACCACCCGTTTCTACGAGGACGAAATCTCACGCAGCGCCCACTCCGAACCGACGTCGACCGCGGTCGGCGCCAACTACGAAGATTCGGCGCGGTAACACGACCGCGACTCGGATCCGCGCCACTCGCTAGCAATGCCAGCGGTTCTGGGCTTGGCCTGCGCTCGTCGCCCGCTATAATCCCGCCTCGGTCGAGGCTGCCCAGTTCGCAGTGCGCTCTGAACAGCCCCGTCATCGCTTCTCGCACTCGTCGGTTGTTGCCGTATGACCACTCTCGGCGCATTATGTCAGGGTCCTGCCGCGCTTGCTCTGGCGCTATGCGTGCTGGCGATTGCCGGTTGCGGCACGACTCGCTCCACCGACAGCTTGCGAACGGCTACAGAACAACTGCTGATTTCCGACGCGATCGACCGGGCCGTGCAATCCATCGACTTCCATCCGCTCGTCGGTCAAACGGTTTACCTTGACGACTCGAAACTCGACGGCGTGGTGGACAAGAATTATCTGGTGAGCACGTTGCGGCAACACCTGCTGGCCAGCGGTTGCACGCTGAAGAACAATCGCAACGAGGCCGACTTCATCGTCGAGGCTCGGGCCGGTGCAGTGGGCACGGATCGAAACGACTTGCTGTTCGGCATTCCCGCCACCAACGTGCCACAGATTCTTCCGCTGCAGGGCGTTCCGGCTGCGATTCCCGAGGTGCCGCTCGCCAAGCGGCTCGATCAGCGCGGCGTGGCCAAGATTTCGATGTTTGCCTACCACCGTGAAACCGGTCGGCCGGTGTGGCAGTCCGGCCTGGCCTCGCGCGAGAGCTCATCGAACGACGTCTGGCTGTTCGGCGCCGGGCCGTTCCAATATGGATCGGTGCTACACCAACATCCGGGAGTAGCCCACAACGGCGATCTCACGACCGAAACCGACGCCAAGCCCCACCAGCCCGGTTCGAAGGTGAAACTCGCGGAGCAGTTTGTCTTCGCTTCGCCCGACAAGCTCGCTAAACAATTTCGACGACTCCCGCCGGCCGAAGCGGTGGTGACGAACGCACCCGCAGGTGCCCCTGCAACGACGCCCCAGCCGACCAATTCAGCCACCGTCGCGTCGAATTCCGCTCCGTCCTCCGCCGACGCCAAGGCGCAAGAACGAGCGCTGGTCGCGGCCGCGGCAAAGAAGCAGCTGGTGCCACGCTTGACAGGCGGCGCTGTCGAAGCCGATTTGTTGAAGAACGCCTCGCCCAAGACGGTCGATTTGTCGCACCCCAAGCGCGACGGCGATACGTTCGACCTGCCACAACCGCGCTTCGATTCTCTATGACGACTTGTGAGCAGCGCCGCTCTCTTTGGTGACGGGATCGAACGACAGCGGATGCTCGCTCAAAGGATCGTCGATGCGGATCGACTTGCGACCGGCGAGCAAGTCTTCGATCAAATGGCCGACCAAATCGGCGCGCCAGCCGCGGGCCAACAGTGGTGGCTCGGCATCGCCCCAAGCGCCAAATTCGAGCCGGTAAGCGATCAAGTCGCGGACGTCACTCGCCGTACCGGCCAAACTCGTCGCCACATTCGCCCGGCGGCAGATGCTCGAGAGCGCCGGCGTAAGAAATTGACCGAGCAAATTCAGCTGCGAAGGCATCGACTCGCGACGGCCGTGCGTGAACTCGTCCAACGGCGCTTCGAGGCCGCGGCGAATGCAGGCCGCCAACTGCTCCATCACGTGCTTGCCGCCGCTCTGATGCATCCCGCGAATCGCTTTGATCTTTTCGGGATGGTCGCTCTTCCGCTTGGCGAGCTCGACGATCAGGTCGTCGCGGAGCACGCGGCGGGGAGGCTGGTCGCGCCGCTCGGCCTCGGCTTGACGCCACATCCACAGCTCGCGCACGATCGCCAGGCTGCGACCCGACAGATTGCCGATGCCCGAGACCTTCCGCCACCGCGGCCGATCGCGCGACTCGTGCAGCTCCTGGAGCCAGGTCGCCGATTCCTCGGCGAACCACTCGGTTCGTTTCCACTTCTTCAGCTGTCGCTCGAGCTCGCTGTGGAGCGGTAGCAGATAACGCACGTCTTCGAGCGCGTAGTCGATCTGCGCGGCGGTCAGCGGGCGGCGACGCCAGTCGGTTCGCTGCTCGCCCTTGGCGGGCGTGCGATCGAGGAATTTGCCCACCACGCCGCCATACGACGAGGGAAACTCGGTGCTGCAGAATCCGGCGGCAAGCTGCGTGTCGAACAGATTGGCGGGCGGCACTCCGCCGTCGTTCAGCGCGAAGTTGACCTCCTCGCGGGCGGCGTGGACGATCGTCGCATGCCGGCGCTTGGCAAGCGTTCGCCAGAATTCGCTTAGCCTGCCAGTCTTATAGGGATCGACCACCGCCAGGCGATCTTGGGTGGCGACCTGAATCAGGCAGAGCTCGGGACGAAACGTGTCTTCCGAGACGAATTCCGTGTCGAATCCGATCCGGTCGGCGTGGGAAAGTTCCTCGCAAAGACTAGCGAGTTGGGCCGGCGAGGTAATGGTTTCGTGCGGCACGGCGCGGCGGGCCTGCGCCCGGCGAGTAGGATTGCGGCGGTTCCCAGACCCTCCCTCAATAAACCATTCTAATTGCTCGCTGCTAATCCCGGTAGTGGAACCTACATCAGGAATAGCCAAACGGTGAACACCAGGATCGGCAGCAGGATCGCAACGCTGAAGACCATGTAGCCGAAGAAGCTCGGCATTTTGACGCCGGCCGATTCGGCGATCGCCTTGACCATGAAATTTGGGCCGTTGCCGATGTACGTCATGGACCCCATGAAGACGGCCCCCAAGCTGATCGCGGCAAGGATCGAGTGCTCCACTCCCGCCTCGAGCACTGCCCCATCGGCATGGGGGAGAGCCTGGGCCGTTTTGAAAAACACCAGGTAGGTCGGCGCGTTGTCCAGCACGCTCGAAAGCGATCCCGAGGCCCAGAAGAACTTGGCCGGCGTGTCGATGCCCAACTCGTCGCCGCGGATGCCCAGGATCTGCAGCGCCGGCTGCATGCAAATGAAGATGCCGATGAACAACGCCGCCACCTCGATGATCGCGCCGAAATTAAACTGATTCTTCATGCCGAATCGCCTGATCGCCGAACCACAGGGAAATCGCCACCAGGCCCAGCTGCACCAGCTCCCGCAGATACATCCACGGGTGCCAATCGGTACCGACAAGCGGTTTGCTCGGGTCCAACAGTGCGACCGCCAGCACGACACCGACCAACAGCGGCACGTTGACCTTCAAGCCGCCGAATTTCAGTTTTCCGGCCGTTTCGATGTCGCGTTCGATGTCGCGCACCGTCTCGCGGTGGTAATAGACGATGCGGTCCAAGAGGACATAGGTCACCAGCAGCAAGCAATTGACAACCGCCCATTCCCGCCACAGGGACAGCGTCCAAAGAAAGTGCACGCCTTCGAGGTAGCCCAAAAACAGCGGCGGATCGCCGATCGGCAGCAAACAGCCGCCGCAGTTGCAGACGATGAAGATGAAGATCACCACCGTGTGGGCAACGTGCTTACGCTCTTTGTTGGTCTCGAGCAGCGGGCGAATCAGTAGCATCGCCGCGCCCGTGGTGCCGATGAAGCTGGCCAGCAGCGCTCCCGCCCCCATGAAACCGGCGTTGGTGAGTGGATCGGCCTGCAGGTCGCCTTCGATGCGGATGCCTCCGCTGATCGAGTACAGGCTGAACAAGAGCACGATGAACGGCACGTACTCCTGCAGAATGGCGTTCTCGAGAATCGTGCGCACGAAGCCCAACTCGACGCCCGATCCGGCGGGACTCACCACGTGGTGGGCCGGCCAATGTCCGTCGAGCGGCGATTTATGCAGAAATGCATAGTAGGCCAGTGCCACCACCGCCAAGCCGCAGGCGACCATTAGCTTGTTCTGGTTCGATTCCCACCAATGATGCGCGGCGGGCACCAGAGGCAGAATCGCGATCGCGCCGAGCATCAAGACGAACGGCACCACCGTCCACAAGGGCGGCGCTACGACTGCGGCAGATTCGTGCGTCGCGGTTGCCGCTGGTCCCGATTGGTGAGACAGTTGGCCGATGATGACCTGTGTGCCATACTGTGGCCAGCCGGCGGCCAGCGTGAGCGCGTAAACCGCCGCCAGCAAAAGAATGAACCAGGGGACGAAACGACCAGAAGCGCCCGGCAGAGTGGTTTCGGACATGTGCGTTGGGACTCGAACTGCGTGGGACGCCTGATCGTTCTTGGTGAATCGTTCTCACCAAATCACGTGCGGCCGGCGCATCGCCTGCGGCGGCCAACCTCCGCCCAACCCGGCGTGCCATCGTGCGAATTGTGAAGCTATCAAACTAACTTGCAGGGACATACTCGTCCACCCCGCGTCCGACGCCTGCGCACCTTGCCAATTCCGTCCGCCCATGCGTGAAACCTGGCTTCGAACCAATCGCCGCGCCCTCGGGTTTGGCACCGTCCCGCCGGCCGTTTTGGCAGTCCTCGGGGTTTGGCTCCTTGTGCGAATGGAGACCGCCGAATCGAGTTGGCTCGGTTGGCTCGGCGCGGCGCTACTCGTTGTGGGTAGCGGTCTCGTGTTGGCGATTGTGCTTCAGATGCGCCAGCCACGGATTGCCTACCAGGATGGCGAGGTGCTGTTTAATCTCCGCAGCGGTCCGCCGATCGCCGTGCCGGTGGAATTGGTCGAGGCATTTTTCGTCGGACAGGGACCACTGATGTTGCCCGGCGCCCAGCGGCGTGCGGACGCGACAGTGAATCTCGTGGCCCGGATTTCACAGCGTGACCCGACCTATGCCGAACGAGAGGTGAAACCCGCGCTCGGCCGCTGGAGTGAGAGCTATGTGACGATCCGCGGTACCTGGTGCGAGCCGCTCGACGGCCAGCTCGTCCAACGCCTCAATCGTCGCCTCCGCGAAGTGAGCGAAGCGCGTGAAAGCTCAACGACCACCAGTTGATTGGCGTGTGGGCGCTGCCGCCAGTGACAAGGTGCTGTCACTCCTCGCCGACGCAAGCCCGTGGTCCCCAGGATTGTCGCTGAGAAAGCGTCGCTGCGCGGAGAATTTTCTTGACAAAGGCCGTGAAATCTCGATACTCGGAGGCGGTGGATGACTGGGGACCACTAACATCCGAGGGCCAACATTCGGTGGGGCATTTGGCAGGTATTCTTTTCGCAGGCAATCGTGTTCGCAGGCAATCAAGGGGAGTCGATTGTGACGAAGTCTGTGTTGGATGCGATTCGGGAAGGGAATTGGAATTTTGAGCCGGAAGCGGTCGACCAGCACCGCTTTGATGCAACCCGTGCAATACCCGGCACTCGTGAAAAACTTAGGGTGCTCGCCGAGCGCGTTCGCGCCGGCCTGCCGCTCTGGCACGATCACGACCGTGCCGATTACGATGAACCGACCGATTGACGCTGCCGCGCGATGTGAGGGCAATCGACCCACTCGGCCGCGAATCCATAGGTTGGGAAGGAACGACAGGGAAATAGGATGCCGAAGTTCAACGTGACGGTGCCGCATGCGCTCACTGTCGAAGAAGCGACCGATCGGCTCAACCGGTTCGCCGATATCCTCCGCGAGAAATTCAAAGACTCGGTCAGCGGCTTGGAGCAGAATTGGGAGGGCAACGTGCTCGCCTTCCGCTTCAAGACCTTCGGTTTTCCGATTTCCGGCAAGATCCACGTCGGCGACCAGAATCTCGTCGTCGACGGCGAATTGCCCTTTACCGCCATGATGTTCAAAGGCAAGATCGAGTCGTCGATTCGAGAACAACTCGATCGACTGATGACTTCCGGCATCGGGAAGAAGAAATAGTCTAGCGCGGCGTCACGCGCACGTTCTTGCCGTCGCGCTGCGCCTGGAGTCCCGCGGGAGCGAGCAGCGCGTCGAGCAGCCGATCCTCGTCGGCATTTTCGACGCTGAATGACACGCGGGTGTCCAGCGATCGACCGGCGGCGCGGATACCCGCCTCGTCGACGGCCAGCTTCCAACCAAGTCGCCGGCCGAGTTGTTCCAGCACTTTGCCCACCGGCTGGTTCTCGACGCGAAGCGTGAAGATTTGCGACGCGGATGGCGTCGGCCCGTCTCGTCGAGGTGGCAGGTGGGGAGGAGCAGGTGCGGCGGCGATCGTCGACCAATTCACCGGCACGATTTCGATGGTCCGCCGCTCCGGGAGCGTGCGATACGTCCGGTCGAAACCCGCCAAGAGGACCGTGAGTTGGTCCGCCAGCGACATTGCCGGCAGCGAACCGGCGGCCCAAAGATCGTACGGAATTCGTTCGCCACCCACGACGCGCCAACCATGATCCGCGGCCAGCCGCGTAACTAGTCCGCGCGGCTCGGTTAGGCGTGGCCACACGATCCGGCGCCGTTCCAATAACGAGCGTCGCGATTCGACCGGCAACGCTGCCACTTCACGACGTCTCTCAGCCGCCAGCGCGACGACGCGGCTGGCGACCGGAGTGGGTGCGAGGAAATACAGTCTGTCCAACCGGCAATCACCGATCGCGCATGCCGCGGCCAGTCCTGCGATGATTTCATCTACACTTGCGTCGGTTAAAGAAAGCTTCACCGGCTGGCTCGGATCGACGCGCCGGTCCAGGAACAGTTCCGCGTTCGACACATGCTGCAAACGAACGATGGCGTCGCCGAGCGGCAATTGGTCCCAATCGATCGAGTAGCGCACTGCGCCGCGGGGGTTTCTTGTGTTGGTTGCTTGATGCAGCGCGTCCGATTGGGCCAGGGCGGCACTTCCGGCTAGCGAGATCAAGACGTTAAACAGTGTCAACCGGCAAAACATTTTTTCTGGCAATTTCCTGACGCGGGGCCGCGACTTTCGGTCTCCTCTCGACACTCTTCGTTGATCCTACGCGGCCAACCGTGTTCCGCGAAAGTGCAACCGGTGTCTTGGGAATACTGTCGAGGAAAGTCGCCAGTTTTTCCTTTCCGTGGTCCGCCAGGGCTCTCCGCCATCTGGCGATTTTTTCGTTGTGCTTCCCGCAATTGTGATTACACTCAACCCATAGAGGTCGCGGCCAATGCCCACGCGGTCGCAACGCACGGCGTGGGTCTTTTCAGGCAGTAGGGTGCCGCGATGGGAAGGGATTTGCTGCCGCGCTCTACGATCGGAATGTAACTCGAGACGCGGCTCTCAGGGAGCAGCAAGGCCGCTCGTCGGCTTGAGCGTTTTGGCTGCACACGGCATACACGGCATCTTGTGACGGAGTGTTCGGCGTGGACGCGAATCGTTTGCGAAGTCCGGTGCTGGTCGGCTATTACCAGCGATATCTCAATCACCAGGACTCCTCGATTTTTCTCTCGCAGGTGTCCGAGCGGTATGCGTGTTCCACGCTGGAACGGCTGGTTTCGATGAGCGATTGCGTCACGCGGCGAGCAGCCGTGCTGGCGCTGAGCTGCATCGGCGACTATGCGTCGAACGCCGTGTTAGGGCGGGCCCTCGTCGACCGCGATCGTGGCGTTCGCTCGATCGCAGCCAACGGCATCCGCGAGCTTTGGTGCCGCGTCGGCAACCGGCAGCAGCGGCAGTCGCTGCAATATGTGGTGCGGCTCAACGACTCGAAACGCTTCGAAGAGGCGATCAACCTTGCGACGCAATTGATTCACGAATCTCCCTGGATCGCCGAGGCCTGGTGTCAACGCGGCATGGCTCACTTTCATCGCGGACAATACGAGTCCGCGATTCGCGACTGCCATCAGGCCCTTGAAATCAATCCTTATCACTTCACCGCGGCGGCGGGCATGGGACAATGCTACCTCTTGCAAGACAACCCCGTCGCCGCGCTGGAGGCCTTCCGCCGAGCTTTACGGCTCAACCCCGGCATGGAAGAAGTGCGAGCCCAGGTCGTACGCCTGCAGCGCTCGCTGAAGGAAGATTGAGCGTCCGCCCGATCGCTGCCGATTCATCAAGCCGCGACCGTCAGTCGCGGTTCCAACGGCCCAATTCCGTCGGTGTGATCGCCTGGTGCCGATCTTGCTCGTTTCCGCGGCCACCGGTCGCGGCTTTTTGGGCTATTGGCGCTGCGTGGGTGCCATTCCCATCGCTTGCCGCACGCCGCTCGCGTACCGCTCCGGACTACTGGTGAACTGCTGCAGCGTCGCTTCGCTCGAGAACAAGTAGAACTGGCCGTCATAGTCGAGGCTATGTTCGCGCATTCCCGGCACGGATTGGTGGTGGTCGATGGCCAACACCGGATCGATGCCTGCCAGCGCCGGGCCATAGTAGTCCGGGTTGGCGAGGAATTGCTTCTGTTCCTCCGGTCCGGCGAACCAATAAGTCCGCCCGCGATGGATCGCGCCGTACGCCGGATTGCCGGCGACCCACTTCCAGCTGTTTCGCATGCTCACCGGGCAGTAGCCGTCGAATCCCAGCGGCGGAGCGCCGGGAGGCAGTTTTGTGGGATCGGGCTCCGCAGCCGCTTGTTGCGTTTCGGTGGGCCGCTGGGCCTCCTCGGAAACAGGTCCCGCTGGATTCGACGGCGGGACGCTCGCGTCCGGCGGCATGCTGTACCGAGGAGCCTCCGGTGTCGTCGAGGGTTCATAGCGTGCCGGAGGCGAAGTCGCTGGTGCCGCGGCCGGCGTCGTCGGTTGCTGCGTCGGTGGTGCATAGGCGGCGTACGGATCGGCGGCCGGGTTCGTAGGAATCGGCGTTACCGGTGGTTGCGGCGAACCGTAATTCGGCGCGGTCGGCGCGGCATAGTTGTTCATGACCGTCGCCGGTTCGGCCGACGAACTGGGTGGTGCAAATGCGTTTTTTGTTGCCGTGGGCTGTGGTCCGGTCGACATCGGCACGCTTGGCGTTGCTTGTGGCTGCGCTCCAATCGCAAGGTCGGCGTAGGCTTGATTGAGCACGGGTGGACTGGGCGGCGACGCCGTGGCCACCTTGTAGGGACGGCCCAATTGGCTGGCGTATTGATTCGCAACGGCCGTCGTCTCCGCGATGTACGCTGACGGCGTCGCCGGGCTGATCGCTTTGCTCAAGACCTGGCCGTCGGGCGTGAGAATCAAATCGGTCGGCACCCGCGTGATGCCGAAGCCCTGGGCGATGGCCGGAAACTCGTTGGCGTTGAGTTTCACCGGGACGAACCGCTGTTCAATCGCGCCCGCCACGCCGGGCTGCGCGAAAACGTTCGTCTCCAGCGAGCGGCAGGGGCCGCAGCCATCCGCGACGACGTGCACTAGCACCAATCGCCCGCTATCACGGGCCGCGACTTTGGCGGCTTCGATGTCTTGCTGCCAGTGAACGTTCGGTTCTTGTGCGTTGGCCGACAGCACCACCAGCAGGCTGGCAAGCATTCCAAAAACAGGCCGCAAGTAGCGTGGCATAAGAACTCCTCGTCATCCGGATAAGCGAGTCGCGACGAGAGCAGCCGCCCCGGAGGCAAACGCTCAAAGATCGGTATCGGATAATCCGGTCCGCGACTTTGCGCAAACTTTGCCGATTCCAGACACCAATTTGGCCCCGGGTGATTCGGCGGTCGAGCCGCCGACTCGCCCGGAGCAAACCCGGCATCCGACCCTGGCAATGGGAAAATGTCCCAATTTTGCCGTTCGGAGGTTGAGACGAACCTTGACAGCAGCCGATTCGTAGGGAACAATACGCATGAGTTGATTGTCCTGCCCAGTTTTGGGTGGGTTCTACTGGCCAAACGCATTGGTTCGCGTCCGCCCTGAATTTCCCAACGAAAAAGGGATGTTTTCGGTGGCCGAGTGAGTCCAATGGCCGCCTTTCCGCCGACAGGATATTTCTTGGGCGGAGGGTATTCGTGGAAGCGACCTTGGCCTGCGGCGTCGCAGTGAATGTGCGTTCCGCAGCCGAGCGAATCCACGGGTGATTTAGCGCTTTCGTCTGCTTTCACAACGCGTCTTGAGTAGTGACTGAGGCGTTGTCTTAAGTCCGCTCGCTCACGGGCGAGAAAAATAGACGTGCTGGAGCAGAGCCGAGTTGATGCGCGCCTCGTTGTGCGCACCGCGAACGGGGCTGCGGACAGGGATGATCGCAATGGGCAGCTTTGCACACAGGGATGCTTCGTACACGTAACGATGTCGCTTTGCGCGACAGTTTATCAATTCTCTTGGGGGAATGTCAGGTCCTTGCGTCATTGCTAACTCAAGCGGTGGCGCGAAGTCTGTACAAGTCTGCACATGGAGCGGCATCGGCCGCAATATTTCAGACTCGCGTAGCGCGGATGCTCTCGCTGAGCGCTGCTCGAGTGTCATCTGGTTTTTGATGGCGAGTTTTCTCTCTTATCCGACTTCGTATGAATGGTTCCGCGCGGCTTGTGACCGGCGGGATGGATCGAAGCCGTTGTTCTCCGCGGCTTGCTGAAAAGAGGGTCTTGTTTAAGGTGTTGGATCACATGAAAAAGAAGCGTGGTGGGGGCGGCGGTGGTGGCGGTGGGCGGTACCGCAATCGTCAAGGTGGCGGTGGCGGCGGCGGCTACAACCGCGGTGGCGGTCGAGGTCGCGGCGGCGGCGGTGGCGGCGGTCGTCGTCGTAGCGGCGGCGCAACGGCCAATCGACCGGACCAGCAGGAATTCGACTATCCCGAAAACGGCGAACCGCTGCCGCTGGTTCCCGGCTCCGGCGTGCTCGAAATGCACCCCAATGGCTACGGCTTCTTGCGAAACCCGGCCACCAATTTCACCCGCGAGCGGACCGATCCCTTCGTGCCCGGCACGATGATCGAGAAATTCGGCCTCCGCGAAGGGCTCTTGCTGCATGGCACGGTGCAGCGGCATCGTCGCGGCCAAGGGCCCCGGCTCAAAGAGCTGCTCGACGTCGACGGCATGGCTCCCGAGGACTACACCAAGGTCAAGTCGTTCGACGAGCTCACGCCGATCAACCCCGAGCAATGGCTGCGTCTCGAGACGGGGCAGCATCCGATCTCGACCCGCGTGATGGACCTGCTCACGCCGCTCGGCAAGGGGCAGCGGGCCCTGATCGTCGCGCCGCCGCGGACCGGCAAAACCATCCTCCTGCAACACATCTCCAACGCAATCTCGACCAACTATCCCAACGTGGCGATGATCGTGCTGTTGATCGACGAGCGGCCGGAAGAGGTTACCGACATGCGACGCTGCGTCAACGGCGAGGTCTTCGCCTCGAGCCTCGACAACGACATCGAGAGCCACGTTCGACTCTCCCAGCTCACGATCGAGCGCTGCAAGCGGCTCACCGAGATGGGCAAGGACGTGTTCCTCTTGATGGATTCCATCACCCGCCTGGCCCGCGCGTTCAACAAGTGGGTCGGCAACACCGGCCGCACGATGAGCGGCGGCGTCGACATCAAGGCGATGGACATCCCCAAAAAGCTCTTCGCCACGGCCCGCGCGTTCGAGGAAGGCGGCTCGCTCACCATCGTCGGCACCGCCCTGATCGACACCGGCAGCCGCATGGACGAGCTGATCTTCCAGGAGTTCAAAGGCACCGGCAACATGGAGCTGGTGCTCGACCGCAAGCTCGCCGACCGCCGCGTCTGGCCCTCGATCGACATCGAGCAATCCGGCACCCGCCGCGAGGAAAAGCTGCTGCCGGAAAACACGCTGCGCGCCGCCACGATGCTCCGCCGCACGCTCTCGTCGATGCACCACGTCGACGCGATGGAACAGCTCACCACGAAGCTCGACAAGTTCAAATCGAACGCCGAGTTCATCAAGCTGATCCAGCCCACGGACTAAACCGCCGGCGGCAAGACGACCGCTTGCGGCTTAGCGCTCCAATACACGACAATTGGAGAGAAATCCCCCGGAGGGTAAGCGAATGGCTAGCGGCCACACTGGAAATGTGGTGCCGGGAAACCGGTTGTGGGTTCGAGTCCCATGCCCTCCGCTTCACTAACTCGTTGCGACGCAACGCTTTTGTGCGCCTCGACAGCGTGTGCAGCGCGATCGACCGAATGTGCCATATTGGTACATTTTCGACCCTGTTTTGACACTCGCACTGTCACCCTAGCGTCACCACGGGGCGACTCGATAACGCGATCGTCCGTCCCGGTGGCCCGTTCTTGCTGCCGATCGGTGGGCGAGATCGGCTCCGGAATCGACTCGACCGCACCCACCACGTTCCGCATCGCCACGTGCGTGTAGCGCTTCATCGTGAGGTTGATGTCGCTGTGCCGGGCGAGCTGCTGAGCGGTCCGCGGATGGACGTCCGCTTCGGACAGGGTCGAAATGTACTGGTGTCGGAATGCGTGAAAGTCGAACGGTCGGCCGTCCACGTCGAAGTAGTCGATGCCGGCGGCCGCTAGATCGAGGCGCAACATTTCCGCGGCACGCCGATGCCATGAGCCAGGCCAGAGTTTCACGTCGCCGACGACGCGGCGGCCGGCGAGCCACTGGCGGATTCGCTCGACCAGCCACGTCGGCATCGGCTGTTGATCCTTGCGGCGCCGCTTCGAGTAGGCGGCCGCGACGGTGACGATCGGCGGGTCGGCGTCGAGCGCGAGCGAGACGACCGACAAACTTGCCAGCTCGCCCGCGCAAACCCGTGGCCCCCGCAAAAGCATAGAGCGCAGCGCGATCCTCGCCCGTCAACCGGCGAAACACGTCGCCGCTCTTCTCCGTTGTCGCGATCAGCTTGCCCAATTCGTCGGTCGAGAGCGTCCGCCGCTCCCGCCGCACGTCGGTTTCTTCGTTCAGTTTCGAGGCGTGCGCCAGCGGGTTTTCCGGCAGCCGGCGCGTGCGGACGCACCAACCGCAAAAACTCTTTGCCGCGGCCAAGTAGCTGTTGCGCGTGGCCGCCGACGCGCCGATCGAATTCTCCCGTTCGGCGGCCGCCTTGTCGTGCTCGCCCTTTCCCGCCAATTCGGCAATCCTGCGCCGATCGCTGCGCCGCAACTTCGCCAGGTCGTTCAAGCAAGCGTCGACTCGATCCGCTGTGAGGTGTTCCAGCTTCGTGCAATGAGCCGTCACCACTTCCAGCCGCTGGATCGTCTCGCGGACGTAGCGCTCCGACCGGCCGGAGGCCTCCAGGTGCTCGCGGAACTTTTGGACGTGCAGCGCCAACGGCGCTTGGCCATCAAATGCACGGCCACGTCTCGCACCGGCGAGAGCCTGACATAGTGGCCGCCTACGTAGCCGTACCAATCCCGACTCTTCGACGTGATGGCTTGGCAACCAGGCGTCCCCTTACGGACGCGGCGGCCGTCGAGAACGTAGCGCGTGAGTTGCGCCGAAACACCGTAGCCATGATGATAACCCTCCAGCATGCGCCGCGCCGCGACGGTCGGGATGCTGGTCCCAAGCGCGCCGCGACGCGGCAAAGGTTGACTTGAATTTACCCTCATTCGGGAACCGGTCAAGCAATTATCCCCCCCAGGGACCCCCCCTCCGGTTTTTGCCAAAAAATACGCGCGCTTGGGGCGACGGCTGGGAGGCGCCGGCGCCAAAAAAACACCCACCCCCCTTCACGACGTAACATGTTGCATCGACTCCCAGTTTTCAGAATCGGGACAACCGGCCTTGGTCCATGCAACCAGCTCATCGCGCCGCCACCGCAATCCGCCGCCCACCTTGATCGGTTGCAACACCTGCCCGGTGAGTCGGTAGCGGTGGAGCTGCCGCGGCGAGAGCCGCAACTCGCTGGCGACTTCGGACGCGGTCAACAGCAGCGGACTGGCGACAATTTTGTCGCTCAAGCGGGGTTCGGTGATGGGGACGTTCTCAGGCACTACGATCCTCAATAGTTGGTCCAGACGCATTCGGTGCGCTGCTGTTTGGTCCGCCGGCCGCTGGCCTTGTTGTCGATCTTGCGTTTGTGACAGCGCCAACCACAACGCCGAGCGAACGAATCGTAGTGCTGGCTCGGATAGCCGCTCAGCAGGAAGCGACCCTCGACGATCAAGAGCATCTTTAGCAACCGTTCGTGATCGGCCGGCTGCATTTCGTGCTGGCCGTACTCGTCCGTCGTGGTGCGGGTTTCGTGGCGGTACGGCGGATCGCAGTAGTACAACGTCCGCGGCCCGTCCCCCCGGCCGATGATCTTCACGGCGTCGTCGTTCACGATGACCACCCGCCGCAACCGCGCGTGGACCGCCGGCAAGCCCTCGATCGCCGAGAGCCAGGCGGACGGCAGCTCATTCATCCCGCTGCGCGTTCGGTTGCGAGCCAGCGTGGCGAAGTCCCGCCCCAGCGCTTGCCGCGACTGCCGGTTACGGATGAAAAACCGGGCGGCCCGCTCGACGGCGTTACCTCCGGCGATTGCCGCCCGCTCAAACTCGACTTGCGAGCAAGGCGTCGCGTCGAGCCGGCGGCGCAGCGCGGCGAATTGCTTCGGCGACTGAAGCAGCCGCCAGAAATTTGTCAGCTCGCCGTGTCGGTCGTTCACCACTTCGCCGATGCCGGCCGGGTCGAGCGCCAACAGCACGGCGCCGCCGCCGAAGTAAGGCTCGACGTAGTGACACCAGCCGTCGTCGTCGGCCGCGGGGTCGTTGGAATTGCGGACCCGCGGCGGCATGAGCCCGATGATCCACTTGGCCAAGTAGGATTTACCGCCATGCCATTTGAGCGGTTGTCGTTCGATCGTCGTGCTCATTCGTTGATCCTCCACACGATGGCTTGTCGTGCGCTTTTGGTTTTGCGGGTGCGGCCGGAGTTGACGAGCACTCCGGCTTGGAACAGCTCGACGCGGCGGGCTCGAAACGTACTCTCGCGTTTGCCGACACTCACGCCGAGCGCCTCGACCTCCGCGTCGATCGCGCCGTGCTCGCCACGCTCGCGGAAAAACTCCAACACGGTCCGCAAATCGCTCTTCCGCGAACACTGGATCGACGCTAGCGCCGCGGCCCGCGTGTCGACGGGTCCGGCATCAACATGGATCTGGCCGCTTGCGTCCCAAAATGTGCTCTGTTGAATCATCACTCAGTCCAGCCTTAAATTCGGTCTGTCTCGCTCCCCGTGCCCGCCAGCCACGCTATGGCGGCCGCGGCTCATGCAAATCAAATTGCGCGGTTAGCTCATCGACGCGCAGCCGCCGGGCGGTTTGCCGCTCGGCCAAGATCGCTTCGCGCTCAGCGCCGTCGGCGTTTTCAATTTCGCGGCGAATGTCGCGCTGCCGCTCGAACTGCCGGGCCTCGATCTCGCGGCGATTGCGGGCCGCGGCCACGCCCTCCGCGAGTGCGGGGAAGGCCTCGGCGATCAGCTCCGCGAACGTACGGCCATAGACGCTCTCGACCTCAGTCTGGTAGCGGCTCCGCCGCCGTGCTCGGCGCGCTGCGAGCTGGCGGCGCCAGGCGGCGCGGTTGTGGGCGTGGGCCTCCGCGGCGGCCGCGTCGCGATCGAGTCGTGCCTGGTAGTCCGGATCGAACGGCGACCAGCCGTCGCTGGGAGACTGCTGCGGATCGAATTGCAGCAGCCGGCGATAATGATTCTGCGGGGCGTACTGCCAGCCGACGCGGCGCGTCCGCCACTCGAGGAGGATCGCTCGCACGTCGTCGGGCGTCGCGCCTTGGAGCTTGGCAATCTCGACGGCGTGCTTTGCCTGGTTTAGTCCGCACTGACGAACCTCCACTACCACCGCCTGCCAGTCGTCGGCTGGCGTGTCTGGCCGATCGGCCATAGTGGTGGTTGGTTGGTTCTTGGTTGGTTCTTGGTTCAATCCTCTTAATGCAGACCCGCCAAATCGTGCGCACAACGCGCACGTTTGGCGGGTCGGATGGCGGGTCTGGCGGGTCAGTTGGCGGGTCAGAGCCTGCGTAATCGACCGAAACCCCGAGAGTTGCGATCGCTCCAAAATGGATTTCGTAGCGAGCGGATTTTTGCCCGCGGCGTCGCTGCGAGAGTACTCCCAACTTTTTGGCATCGGTGATCGCCCGACTGACGTTCCGTTGCGACATGCCGCAGCCCTTGGCGATTGCGGCGATGCTCGGGAAGATGCCGCGGTCCGACGCGACGTGGACCATGTACGTCAGGACCTCCTGACAGTGGCCCCACTGATCCTCGTTGAGGCCCGTACGACTGAAGTGGACGGCGTTGACCAGCGCCTTCCGCTCGTTCCGATCCGCGTCGAACGGCAGCCGGACTTGATCGCTACGGGTTGATTTTCGCGCTTCCGTATCGCTAAATTGGTCCTGCATCGCCGTCCTTCCTTGAGCGGTGGGTCGATGATGGCGGCCGGCGTCCCTCGCCGGCCGTTTGCTTTGGCGTTGCCGCGGCGCGCTCCGCGATCATCCGTTCGACCGCCGTCGGTGCAAAGAGATACCGCTTGTCGGCGCGCAAACAGGGGACGCGGCCGGCATCCGCCTCGTCGCACAGCCAGCGCTGCGTCACGCCCAGGCGGCGCGCGATACGCGCGAGGCTGAGCAGGGCAGCGGGTGGGGCAGGGTCGCGCATGGCGGCACCCTATCACACCGGAGCGCGCGCTAGGCGTGTAGCTACGCGCGCAATTTCGCGCACGGGGACATTTTTTTCGGCTAGGCGAGCCGATGGGTTCCCTTGGAGCCACCGGCGACGATCATGGTGCTCCAGGCTGGATGGCCGCGGAAAAGAGTGCGCAAATTGGCCGGTGGGGCCTGTTCGTCGATCGCCAACAGAAGTGTTTCGTCCGCTACGTCGGTGGTCCCCTTCTCCCGATGCTCCCAGAGCAGTTTGATCGCCGGCGCCTGCTTGGCCGTGAAACTGTAGGTTTGTCCCTGCCAGCGAACGGACCGAAAGTCGTCGCTGTGCGCATCCTCCGTCGCCGGGTCGCTCGGCCGCTGCGATCGCACCCAGGCGACGGCGTTGCGGAATTCGTGACTGAGCCGCGATTCGCACCGCTTCAGTATAGGCAGATTCTCGTCGAACCAGCGGTCAACGTACTCGATCGTTTTTCTATGACCGGCAATCCGCGATCGAAGTTGTTTCGTCCCATCATTGTTCTTGGCCGAAAACCACGCTCCCGCCGCGACGGTCACGATGTCGCGAGTCAGACCACGTACCGCTCGAAACATTGAAGCGTGCTCATCATCATAAATCGCGACTGCCGTGTCCCGGCCGTGATTTGCGACCTCGACCAGCAAGAGCAGTTGGTCGCTGAGTCGTTTGGCGCGGCGGACTCGATCGCCGACAGCCGCTGGTAGATGTCGTCCAGGCCGGGTGTGAATTGGGACACGACTTCGCCCGGCATGGGCTTCGTGAGCATCCGCCAGAGTTCGACTTCCTCAACGCCAGTTGTGAAGAAACCCGCGGAAGCTAATGAGTGCTTCCAAAAACTCGCGGGCAAAGGAATAAGCGGCTTTGATGTCGTCAATTGTGATCGCATCAAAATCGCCGATCGGCGCGGTCCAGCCGCTCAGCTCGCCGGCGTCGTCGCAGGGAAATGGCGGATCGCCCATCCGTCAAGGTCGCTGAGCCTCGCCTCCGCCCGATCGTGCCTTCCCGGCCATTTCCTCAATCCTTTCTCGCCAGGCGGTCCTTGGCTCGATCGAGCGGGCGATTGAGGATTTCCCGCTCTATCGAGCCGCGGTCCCGCGGGTAATTACTCCCGCGTTGCCTCGGCGTGTCTGCAAATCTATCCCCGCGGCCGCACAGCGCCCAAGTGCAATTCGAGGCCCACCGCCGCGGCGTAGCGGGCCAGCGTGCGGACGGTCGGATTCGGGCTGCGGTTGTTCTCTAGACGGCACAGCACCTCGCGGCTCATGCCGGTTCGCTGCAACATATCCCCAAGGCTCAGGCCGCGCCGCTCCCGCTCCGCTTTGAGCCGGGCGACGACTTCCCGCGTCGAGTCGTAGGCGGCGAACACGGCGCGGGCCTGCGCGTCGATCGCATCCTGGTCGGTCGTTGCGGCGTCGAGCGCCGCTTGCCAGCGCTGTTTCATCGCGGCCGGCATTCGGCCGCGAATCGTTTGCTTGGCGGTTTTCACCTGTTATCTCCCGCGGAGACGGTCGGCTGGGGCAGCACTTCGTTGATGTGTGCAAGCGCCACCAGCGCGATCCGGTTCCCGACGCTGATCGCGGCCATGCTTTCCGTCAACATGATGCCCTCGGGGTGCGTCACGTCGTACGTCGCGCCGTTGGAAAGCGTGATCCGTACCGGTACCCACGGCTGCTTGCCGCGGATCGCTTCGTATAGCTCTTCGTGATCCATGATCGTCTTGCTCCAAAATCTGCCAACGTCGTTTAGCGCCGGGCACCGCCCGCCGTTACTCGACGGTCTGATTGATATAAATGTTAAGCCACAAACCGGGTGGCGTCAAATGCGCGGGCGACGTGGGCGGCCGCCCACGCCGGCCGTGGCGCTCGGCTGCAAGTAGCATCGTGAAAAGGCGGAATCGCGGAGTAGAATGTCGCCAATGCGAACACGACGACGGTACCGTTCTCACGGCTGCGCGGGTTTGCCGTACCGGCTGGTCCAGCGGGTGCGTCGCCTGTTGGTGGCGGGTCGCTCGCCGTTTCAAATCGCGCGGGACACCGGCGTTATGGAAGACACGATCGTCAGACTTCGCGACGACTTGCCGGACCAGGGATATCGACGCTGCCCCAGCTGCGGCGCGATGGTTCAGCCGCCCTGTGCCGCCTGCCATTTGACCAGGTACTTGGAGTCGAGCCGACCCGCCCGCGCTCGTTAGACGCCATCCTGTGCGATCGTTGTTGAGACGGATCGGCCGCAATTGAGAATCGTCAGATCGAATCCCGCGGCAGCCGCTCCCGCTCGCGGATCGAAGCGCGGGGGCGAGAGCGACCAGCCGCTCGTAGACTCCAGACGACGATCAGGTCGGGATGATGCCGACGATCTTGGCGAAGGCTTCGCTATACCAGTAGCCGGTGTCGGCTCGGAGCGTTGCTAGGAAATCAACCTGGTTGAACTCGCCGTAGCGCTCCTGCAAGATTTGCAAGGTGATTTGGCTGCGGACGGCGATGACCAGGTTCTCGAAACCGCCGACAAAGATCGAGCTGGCGTCGTTCGCGCTGCCCTGGACCTGGTCGACGGAGACTTTGGTCGTCGTGAGGAACCGCATGTTCGACAGCGCGTCGGGCCGGCGCATCGGTTGATCGGTCGTATCCTGCAGACCGGCAAAGGCCCGTGCCGTCCGGGGTGCCATGACGGCCACCGTGGGCGTGTCGGCGTTGTCCGTCTCGATCGCCTCGATCGCATCCAAGAGCGGCGAGTAGTCGGCGATCGCGGCGCCGTTGGTGCCCATGTCGACGACGTTGATGCCCTCGTAGTTGTCGACGCCCAGCGGCTCAACGCCGATGCCCGTGCCCACTAGCGCGACGCGATCCAGCTCGGCTGTCAGTGAACTGGCGATGATGTCGGGCAACTTCGTGCGAATGTTGACCGAATCTTCCAGCAGCTCGCGCGGAGCCTTGACCAGGACGCCGAGCGATTCGGCCGTGAATCGGAACTGACCGAAGGTGGGCGTCGATTCGGTGATCTCTTGCGACTCGGCCCTCCACGACGGCGTTGGATCGCCGGTGAGCCGGGCGTACTTCACTTCGCCGGCATCCATCCGGATCGTCGCGGCGCCGGCCGACATGACGACGCTCTTGGCCCGCAAGGTGTCGATCAGCTCGGCGCTTAAGATGTCGGGAATGGTGTAGCCGCCCGTTGAACCGCCCGTGCTGGTCAGCGCGGCCCGCTCGGCGCTCGTCTTGCCGCCGACGACCATCGCTCGCAGGTAGCTCCCCAGGTCGACGCCGTACGCCGCTTCCAGCAGCTCGGGGCGGGCGGTCGCCAGTTCGCGGGCCATCGAATCGCCGCGGCGCAATACGCGTTGCTTTTCGCCCCGGTCGTTGACGACGAATTCCGGCTTGGCGGCGTTGCGGCCGTCGCGGCGGAACAGATCTCGCCATTCGGCATCGAGGTCGGTGCCCACGGGCCTACCGCCGACAAGGCCGTCGCCGGCGTCGTCGAGGCCGATGCCGCGCGGGTTGTCCGGCTCGTTGAGTTCGCGGTCCCGCTTGTCGACGTTGATCGCGTCCGTGATCTCGTCATATTCGGCGCTGGTCGACTCGAACTCGGCCTTGGCCTGGTCGCTGGCGAACTTGTTGCCGTTGGCCTTGAACGCCGTGGCGATCGTGGTGATCTTTTTGGCCAGCTCTTTACGCTTCAGAAGCAACTCTTGGGTGGTCATGCTTTTGCCTTTGATCGTTTCTGTTCCGGCTCCCGTTGCGGAAAACCCGCTTCGGCCCATTCAATGATGTCAGTCTTGCGCCAGCGGTACCGGCCGCCGAATTCGATCGCGGCGGGGATGAGCCCGCGCTCGTGCCAATCGTAGACCGTCGATACGCTGCGTCCGACCAGCTCCGCCACGTCGAACACGGACAGCAAATCTTCGGCGAGCGTGAGGCGTCGGCGTTTCATGGGGCTGGTTCCGTAGCTTGGATGAGTGCGAGGCCGGCGAGGCCGACCAGCAGTTGTGCGAGTCGCAGTACGAATTGCATGATCGCCGGCGGGGCGCCCGCGATGATCGCCGATTCGATGAATACCAGGGACAAGTTTGCGTTCTGCATCAGCAGCCGCGCGGGCCAGTTTTCAAACTCCGCGATCGGGTACACGTCGTCGCCGCCGGTCTCGCGGCGGTTCCGCTCGGCGTTCACCAGTTGGGTGAGCCAGGCTGCGAGCGACGGGCTGCAGTTGTCGACGACTTCGTTGCAGGCGACCAGGTGTTGCAGGCCGTCCAGGTCGCCGTCGCTGACCGATCTGAGGCAAACCAGCAGCTCGTCAATGACCGTGCCGTCGTTCATCCAGCGGGCCTCTTTTTCATCTTAGCGATGCGGGCGGCGATTTGCGGTTTGTGCTTGTCTATGGGAGATTTTTTCTCACGGGTGAAGATCGAATCGCGGGGAACGGTTTGGTAATCCACGGCTCCACACTTGGAACATTCCCGCCGGCGAACCTGCGAATCGTTCACCCGCCGCGACGACTTCACGACCATCAGGCCGGCCAAACACCGATTACATTGCCGAGTTTTCGCCATCGGGAAGTTTCCTTGAACCAGACACCCTCCCCCCCTCAAAACTCGCGACAAAATATGCGCTGGGGGCGACGGCGTGGGCGCGCCGGCGCCAGAAAAACACCCGCCCCCCGGGTCAGGGCGCGGTGCAAAGAGTAGTTGCGGGCGGCGCGGCGGGCGAGATCAGTCGGCGAGATTGACGATCGCGAGAATGGAGCACTTCAAATCGGGTGGAAGCTTGGACCACGCCTCGTTCACTCGGATCAATTCGGGATCGTCCGTCACCCGAGCGTCACCCTGAGAAGAATCGCCTTGACGTGTGAACGAAGCAACGGACTGGAAATGTGGTGCCGTGAAACCGGTTGTGGGTTCGAGTCCCATGCCCTCCGCTTTCGTGACGAATTGGCGAAATCGCGCGATTTTCACTTGGCACAATAACTCTTTTGCGAGCGTTTGGGGCGAACTCGACACGGCACCACGTGCATGTTCTCAGGTTGCCAGGTCGCCATTTAATTTAGCTGCAGGGCCAGCTAACTCTCATAGCGGGCAACTCGCTCGGCGAGTATACGGCCGAGCCCTCACTGTCCTTCGCCGTGGCCGCAGCTCTCGATCGGATTGAGGCGACAAACTGCTCGGAATAACCGCTCGTTGCTAGCAACCCTGATTTTGGGGCTGCCCGGCGGGGGGCATTCGGTTACCATTCGCCTCCCCGCCCACGCCTGATCCGCAAGTTCCCTCCGCCGCTTTCCATCATGATTGCCACGAGCGCGAAACGCCAAGCGTCAGAGTCATTTCGTGACGTCCGCTCACCATCCCCATCGTCACGGCGCAACGGACCGCCTGTCGTCGCCGCCACCGCGCTCATCCAAGCCTGGCTCCTGTGTGGATTGGTCCGAGCGGAATTCGCGACGATCATTGATTCCCCGCCGGCCGACACCGAGGGACTGTACCGCATCGCCTCGAACACGCAACTCAATCTTTATCCCGGTGGCGTACTGTCGCCGTTTTTTGAGATCGGCCCTGAACCAGGCGACAACATCGAAATCAATCTCTTGGGAGGCACCATCGGCAGCGAGAACAACCCATTCGCTACTCTGTATACCGGCGGCTACCGGACGGCCACGACGAATGTGACCGTCAATCTCGTTGCGGGAAACTTCGGGGGCAATCTCGTGGGAAATGGCGGTGCGCTCGTTACGATGAGTGGCGCCACGATGAGCGGCGGCCTCCACGTGACCGACGGATCGCTGGCCGTCGTGACAGGCGGGCGGATCTTCGGCGGCCTCTCGGCCGACAACGGTAGCATGGTCCAGATGTCTGGCGGAGTCGTCGGTTCGGACTTTTGGAGTTATTACCCCGGCACTGGGGCAACCGGCGGTTCAGTCTTTTTGATGTCCGGCGGCCTTATCAAGAGCGACTTTGCGGTCGACGACAGTTTCGCGAGCATCACCGGTGGTCAGATCGACGGTGGACTTCGAGTTAGTTCGAACGGCCAGGTAGACATCGCCGGCGGGAGATTTGGCCCAGTCAACACGTTCACCAGCAGCGTGGCCACACTCGTCGTCGGCGAGTTTCGACTGGACGGTACGCCGATCGAGGGCCTGAACGCCAGTGCACAGAGCGTCGACTTTCCCTCGGGCAGCGTCTTGACAGGAGTTCTTACGGATGGATCGCCCGTGTCGCTGGCGAATCGAATCGGTTATCTGCACGACGATTTCGCCGACAATCGCATCTCGCTCCGGTAGGCGCCGGTGCCTGCCGACTGAACCGCGCGAGTTTGATGCACCGGGCGATGCGATTCCCTTGGGGCTCCGACCGGGTCAGTCGTTAGTGCTCCGTGCCGGCGCCGTCGCACCGGCTAACTTCACGGCTCTACCCGGCAGCAATGTCTCCATTGACGGCGGGTCGATCGATCGCGGGTTTGAAGCCACCGGCGCAATGGTCACGCTTTCGGCCGGAAGCATCGGCGAGCAGTCTTCGATCTACCGAGGTACGACGCTGCAAGTTTTGGACGGCGAAGTCGGTAGCAATTTCGAGGCTGCTCCGGGGAGCCGTCTGGAGATTCGCGGCGGCTCGCTGGGCGCCGTCTTCGTTGCTCATCCCGGCAGTCAGGTGGTCTACTCTGGAGGAAGGATCGATCCCTATTTCCAAGTCAGCCCCGACAGCTCATTTCAAGTCGAAGGCGGCGATTTCAAAATCAATGGCGCTCCGATCGCCGCCCTGGCCAGCCCCGGAGTTGTGCAACAAACCGACCTGCCAGAATTCGGTGTTTTGAGCGGCACACTGAGCGATGGATCGTCCTTCGCGTTCAGTAGCGGGGACCAATGGTTCGCTCCAGGGACGTTGACTCTAAAAGCTACGGATGTTCTTACGGCCGGACCGGCCTTGATCCGTCTACCCAGCGACCCTGTGCCCAGAGGCCTCCGATTTGGGCAGACCCTGCTGTTGGCTGACGGCGGAGAAATCGGCGACCATTTCACTGCCGACTGGGGCAGCATCGTGCGAATGAGCGGAGGTCGCATCGGCCAACGCTTTCAAGCGGTTGGTAGCTTAGTGAACGTCACCGGAGGTGTGATCAAAAGCATCAACGCTTTAATGGGTTCGGTCGTCAATCTGCAGGGTGGCAGCGTCGATTATCAAGTGACCGCTCGCCGCGGAGCAATCGTCAACCTGTCGGCAGGCGAGATCAAGGGCGGCGTGGACGCTTATGACGGAGGCCAGGTCAATATCTCCGGGGGCACACTCGGTGGCTACAGTTACGTCATTAACCAGAGCTCGCTCAACATCTGCGGAGGCACGGTTACTCAAGATGTCAATCTCTACGACAGTTCGCTGACAATGGAAGGCGGCGAGACCTTCGGCCCGATCTACACCAACGCCAATTCACAAGTGGAACTCAGGGGAGGTCGGTTGGGCGACGGTTTGTTCGTCGGCGAAGGGGGACGAGTGACTCTGAGAGGTTCTGACTTCCGCATCGATGGAGTTCCGATACTCCTAGACCCCTGGGGCGCGACCGCCAATGTCGATCTTCCGGCCAGGAGCGTCTTGAGCGGCGTGTTCGCCGGCGGAATACCGTTCGCATTCACCTCCAGCGATGGTGATTCTTTGCGCCGGGCACGCTGCAAGTTTCTACAGTGATCAATTTCCGCTTGCCAGGCGACCGTCTCCCGCTGCAGCCGTATTCGCCGCCGATCGGGCTGCGGCCGGGAGAAAGACGTATCCTCGCTACTGGCGAACAGTCCGGCTCAAATTTTACTGCCGGATGGGGCAGTCAGCTCAACATCGCCGGAGGCCAGATTGGCAATAATCTGGAAGCCGTCGGGGCCCAGGTCAATTTGCTCAAAGGGGCAATTGGCCAAAACGCGGACGCCTTGTTCGGCACTGAATTCAACGTCCGCGGTGGCACAATCGACTACGGCTTTGAGGCCCATCGTGGAAGCGTCGTGAACATCTCTGGCGGCACCGTCCCCGAAATCACCGTCCGCACTGGCGGGAGCGTTCAGATCACCGGCGGAACACTGGGCGATACGATCGCGGGTGAATTTCGTGGCGGGATGCTTCGGCTGGAGGAAGGAGGCCAGCTGCATCTGACTGGCCTCGATTTTCGATTTGGTGGTAAACCGGTCGACGGCCTCTCACCCGGCTCGACCATCCATCTGAATTGGGAAGACACCAACAACAGTGTGGCACTCCAGGGGACGCTGGCCGATGGGTCACCATTGTTGCTTTACATTTCCAATGATCGGCCATCGTATTTTACGGACTGGAATTTCGCCCAAACACTGACCATCTCCCTCACAGCGACGGTTCCAGGCGACTTCGACGGCAACCTGGTAGTCGACGCCGCGGACTACACCGATTTGGAGGGACAATCTTGGCGGCAAGTATGATGCAAGCGACTACCTGGATTGGCGAAACGCCTACGGCTGGAATGCGTCGAACGGCGGTTTGTCGCCACCGGTTCCGGAACCCGCGACGGCCTGCATCATGCTCGTTGGGGCCGTGTCCATCTCGGCCGTTCGCCCTCGCAAGACAAGACGCAAGTGCCCAGTTCAGCCACCGGCCGATTCGTCCTGACGCAGCGTTCCTGCCTGACGTCGCTTGGAATCGGGCATCCCGAATCCAAACTTACCGCTCCAACTCGCGGATGTAGATATTCCGGAACCACAGTTTGTTGCCGTGGTTTTGTAGCTCGATCGATCCGGTGGGCGCGATTGGCTTGTTAGGCGCCCAGTAGTTTTCCATTACGATGTTGTCGACGACCAGCTGATCGTTGAGCTTCACCGTCACGCGGTCGCCGATCATCTTGATGTACATCGTGTTCCACTGGCCGACCGGGTGGTCTGCCTTCACCAATGGAAACCGCTCGTGGTTCTTGTTGTTCCAGAGCCCGCCCGAACCCTTGTCGGCACCGTGTTGCCAGGCCGCTTCATTCGTCGGGTCCCAGATTTGCACCTGAGGTGTGCCGCGGAGGTAGATGCCGCTGTCGGCCGCCGGCGTGATTTTCCAATCGACGTAGAGCTCGAAGTCGCCGTAGGACTTCGCGGTGCAGAGGTTGTCCCCCTGGCCGTCGAATTCGAGCACTCCGTCCTTCGCTGTCCAGTGGGCCCGCATCCGCTGGTCGGCCGCTTTTTGAGCCTGGGCCAACGCGTCCGGCGACATCTTGGCCCGCCGATTCGGATCGGCCGCCAGGCCTTGCCAGCCGCTGAGGTCCTTGCCGTTGAACAAACTGACAAACCCGGCAGGCGGCTCCGCTGCGAACGCGTTCGCGGCCATCGTGGTAAACAGCGCGATCATACATGTCCAGAGACGGACGTCAAACGTTGATTTCATTTTCCAGTCGCCTTGAGCTTTCGGTAGCGCCGAATGAGTTGGTTCGTCGAGCTGTCATGCCTCAATTGCGGCTCCGACGCCGCTGACAATTCCGGGATGATCCGCTGCGCGAGTACCTTGCCTAATTCGACGCCCCACTGGTCGAACGAGTCGATGTTCCAAACGATGCCTTGCGTGAACACGCTGTGTTCGTACAGCGCGACCAATTTGCCGAGCACCGAGGGAGTGAGCCGATCGATGAGGATCGTGTTCGATGGGCGATTGCCTTCGAACACACGGTGGGGCACAAGCCAGTCGGCCGTGCCCTCCTTTTTGACTTCGTCGGCGGTTTTGCCGAAGGCCAGCGCCTCGGCCTGGGCGAAGACATTCGCCGCGAGCATGTCGTGGTGGGGGCCGAGCGGGTTGAGCGATTGGCCGAACGCAATGAAGTCGCACGGGTATCAGCTTCGTGCCCTGGTGGATCAGTTGGTAGAACGAGTGCTGGCCGTTGGTGCCTGGCTCGCCCCAAAAAATCGGGCCCGTCTGATAGTCGACGTGCTGGCCGTCGAGCGTCGTGTGCTTTCCGTTGCTCTCCATCGTCAGCTGCTGCAGATACGCGGGAAACCGTCTGAGGTATTGATCGTACGGCAGCACTGCGACCGTCTGCGCCGAAGAAGTTGTTGTACCAGATGCTCAACAAGCCCATCAGCACGGGCAAGTTCTTCTCGAACGGCGCGGTGCGGAAATGCTCATCCATCTCGTGGAACCCGGCGAGCATCTGGCGAAAGTTCTCCGGCCCGATGGCGATCATTGTCGAGAGCCCGATCGCGGAGTCCATCGAGTAGCGTCCCCCGACCCAGTCCCAGAATCCGAACATATTGGCCGTGTCGATGCCGAAGGCGGAAACCTTCTCGGCGTTGGTCGAGACGGCGACGAAATGCTTCGCCACGGCCGCCTTGTCGCCGCCCAGCCCTGCGAGCGACCAGTCCCGCGCAGTCCCGGCGTTGGTCATCGTTTCGAGCGTCGTAAACGTCTTCGAGGCGACGATGAATAGTGTTTCCGCGGGGTCGAGGTCGTGCGTGGCCTCGGCGAAGTCGGTGCCGTCGACGTTTGACACGAAGCGGAACGTGAGACTGCGGTCGTTGTAGTGGCGGAGGGCTTCGTATGCCATCACGGGCCCGAGGTCCGAGCCGCCGATCCCAATGTTGATCACGTTTTTGATTCTTTTGCCGGTGTGTCCGACCCACGCGCCACTGCGGACGCGGTCGGCAAAAGCGGCCATCTTATCGAGGACGGCGTGGACTTCCGGTACGACGTTTTTGCCGTCGACCTTGATGACTTCGTTCTTCGGCGCGCGAAGTGCGATGTGGAGCACCGAGCGATTCTCGGTGATGTTGATCCGCTCGCCGCTGAACATCGCTTCGATCCGCTCGCGGAGATGGCATTCGTTGGCGAGACTCAATAACAGTCGGAGCGTCTCCTCCGTGATGCGATGCTTCGAATAGTCGAGGAACAGTCCGGCCGCCTCGCAGCTCATGCGTTCGCTCCGCGCGGGATCGTCGGCAAAGAGCTGCCGAAGATGGAGCGACTCGATCGCGCGGTAATGATTGGCGAGAGCCTGCCAAGCCGGGCGGGCAGTGAGCGCGGGAGCAGCTGGGGCAGCGGAGGAAGTCATGTGCGTTTCCTTTCGAACGGGGCCGTGGGACGTCGGCGACGCGGCTTGCCGGACCGCTTGTGGATTTTCGCCGATTGAGAGCCATCGCGGGAGGTTGGCTATTTGTTCACCGCCGTCGCCAAGGTACTTAATGCGGCTTCGCCGGATTCACGACGTGCTCATCATCGTTCCACAGGCGGATGACCGGCTCGGCGAGCGAATGTTCATAGCCCAAAATGCTCAGGCTTGCCGTATTGAGCAGGAAGTAGCTCCCGGCGAGCGTCGGCAGGCTCAGCCAGCGGGCCACCAGCGTCCGCAGGAAGTGTCCGCTCGAAAAGAGCAGGACGTCGCCATCGATCGCACGGATTCTCTCCACGACGCGGTCCGCTCGGGCGGCGACGTCAGTCGGCGATTCGCCGTTTGGGCAACCATCGCGAAACAATAGCCAACCAGGGCGCTCAGCGTGGATCTCCGCGGTTCGGCGGCCTTCGTAGTCGCCATAGTTCCATTCCACGAGGTCGGGATCCACCTCGGCCACGTCTCCATAGCCGGAGAGTTCGCAAGTGCGGCGCGCACGTAACAGCGGGCTGGTAAACACGCGGTCAAACCTCTGTCCGCCGAGCCGCTTGCCAAGCCGGCGTGCATTTTCTTCACCACACTCGGTGAGCGGCAGATCGGTGGTGCCGGTGTGCTGGCCTGTCAGGCTCCAGGCCGTTTCGCCGTGGCGGGCCAAATAGATGAACGGGAATTTGCTGATCATGGCGCGGGCAATTGTACAAGTATTGGTTTCGCCCATTAGGACACGCTTGGCCGGTCTTCGCAACCATAATATTTCGATCGGCGTCGACGGATTCTTCACATTCGTTCTGCCGCTTGACCGTGCCGCCCAGCCGTCAGAAAATATGTTCGTGCCATGCGCAAATACCAACGTGAGCGAAGCCAAGGGGGGTGCCATGCCAGAGTTAAACATCACGCGACGCGATTCGATGATTGCCCTGGGCGCCGCCGCGGCCGGAGCGCTCGCTTGGGGCGCGACTCCGCGCTCGGCGACGCGGAGGCAGCCGTTTCCGCTCGGAAGCGCTCGCTGCGCGTGGCCCATCTGACCGACGTCCACGTCCAGCCCGAGCTCCGCGCCGGCGAAGGCCTGGCCGCCTGCTTGGAGCACGTCCAGAAACTTTCCGACAGACCAGAGCTGATCATTACGGGCGGTGACCACGTCATGGACAGCTTCGAAGCCGACGATGCCCGTACCGCGCTGCAATGGAATTTGTGGAACACGGTGCTCAAGAAGGAATGCGATATCCCCAGCCATTCGTGCATCGGCAACCACGACGTGTGGGGCTGGGCGAAATCGAAGAGCAAGACGACCGGCCAAGAGCCGAACTGGGGGAAGCGCCGCGCGACCGAAATGCTCCAGCTCGGCCAGCGGTATTACACATTTTCCCAGGCCGGTTGGCAGTTCATCGTGCTCGACAGCATCCACGACGTGCCCGGACAAGAATTTTACATTGGCCAGCTCGACGAGGCGCAGTTCGATTGGCTGAAGCGAACCCTCCGGGACACGGCGGCCGACACGCCGGTGCTCGTGCTGTCCCACATTCCGATCCTCAGCGCGTCGGCCTTGCTCTGGGCGGAAAGGCCCAACGACGACTTCCGCGTGAGCCGGCGCTGATGCACAAGGACTGTCTCGAGTTGAAAGACCTTTTCGCCCAGCACCCAAACGTCAAGCTTTGCCTCAGCGGCCACCTGCACCTCCTCGACCGCGTCGATTACAACGGCGTGACGTATCTCTGCAACGGGGCCGTTTCCGGCAATTGGTGGAAGGGCCGCCACAAGGACTGCGACGAAGGCTACGCGGTGATCGACTTGTACGACGACGGTTCGTTCGAGCATCAGTACGTCAAGTACGGCTGGAAGGCGGCTGTTTAGCGGCGACGATTCGCGTCAGGAGGTGACCCATGTCAACGGATAGGAGCCTGGCGGAGCGGATCGAAGCGGAATTCGCCGCGGCCGACCACCGCGAGAAGCAATTCCTGGCCCAGCAGGCGCAGGAGTATCAGGAGCGCCACCGCCGCCTGGAATTGTTCGACCAAACGCTGAAGCAACTCCCCGACATTTGGCGGCCGCCGCTGCAAGAACTCGCCAAAAAATTCGGCGAACGCGTCAAAGTGGAACCCAAAATCGAGCCCGGCCGGCGGAGCGCGACTTTCAATTTTCAATCCGAGCTGGCGCGGATCAATCTCTGCTTTTCGGTCGCTCCCGATCCAGATGTTCGCAAGCTCATCGTCAGCTACGATCTGGACATCTTGCCGATCTTGATGAAGTTCGAGAAGCACAGCGAAATCGAATTTCCGCTCGAGGCGGTCGACAAGGCGGCCCTCGCCCGCTGGTTCGACGATCGGATCATCGACTTCGTCAAGAC
Organism: uncultured Planctomycetota bacterium; assembly: GCA_963808175.1. Taxonomy (GTDB): domain Bacteria; phylum Planctomycetota; class Planctomycetia; order Pirellulales; family Lacipirellulaceae; genus DASYDU01. Next base: position 143,443 of record CAWEEU010000005.1, read on the forward strand.
CTACCTGGCCCTCCATGAGAACCAGTACTATTTGAAGGATCACATGGTCGAAGATCCGGTCGCCAAGGTGCTGCTTCCCAAGTACGCCGCCGGCGCAACGCTCGAACGGGACGGCAAGACGTATTACTTCCTCAACGAGACAACTTGCCGCGAATTTCAACAGCAGCAGGCGAGCGATGTCCAAGAAAAAACATGAAGCTGCCGCCGGCTCCAAGCTGAAGCGGCGCGACTACGAGCAGGAGCTCCGCCGCTTGCAGGCGGAACTCTGCACGCTGCAGGCTTGGGTCAAGGCCAAAGGGCTCCGCATCATCGTCGTCTTCGAAGGCCGCGACGGCGCCGGTAAGGGAGGTACGATCCGGGCCATCACCGAGCGGGTCAGCCCCCGCGTGTTTCGCACGGTGGCACTCCCCGCCCCCTCCGACCGAGAAAAAACGCAGATGTACATTCAGCGGTATATGCAACATTTTCCGGCCGCCGGCGAGGTCGTCATCTTCGACCGCAGTTGGTACAACCGGGCTGGCGTCGAACACGTGATGGGCTTCTGCACCGACGTGGAGCATCGGCGGTTCCTGGAGCTCTGCCCGGAAATCGAAAAGTACATCGTCGAAGGTGGCATCGTCTTGCTCAAGTACTGGCTCGAAGTCAGCAACGAAGAGCAACAGCGGCGATTTCTTGCCCGCATCAACGATCCCGTGCGACAATGGAAGCTCAGTCCCATGGACCTCCCGTCGCGCTCCCGCTGGTACGACTACTCCCGCGCCCGCGACGAAATGCTCTCGGCCACCGATAGCGAACACGCCCCGTGGCACATTTTACGTTCCGACGACAAGAAACGAGCCCGCCTCAATTGCATCACCCACCTGCTCGAACAGATTCCCTACAAAAAGCTCCCGCAGCCGAAAATCAAATTGCCCGCGCGCTCGAAGAAAGGAGCCTACGACGACCAGGCTACGCTTGCTGGGCGGAAATTTGTACCGGAGAAATACTGATTCGCCGCGGTCACTCACCACCGCCCCGCGCTGGTGCTTTGGAGCGTAGCAGGCCGAAGAGCGTCATGAACAGCGCCAACAAGATGGTCACGGCGCATGTATAGAGCAGCCCGGTAACCAGCGGACTGTCCGTGCCGCCTGGCGGCGGGAACTTTTCGTTGAGCGTCGGCATGAGTCGCGAAGCGGACCCGCTGATCGCGGCTGCCACGCCGGCCGCACCATTGGTCCAGCTGCCGACTTGCAGTGCCGCGAACCAAACCCACAGCGCCGCCGCCCCAAGCCGCAACTCGGGAACCAGCAGGCCGAACACAGCCACTAACACGCCATTGGCAGTGAACTCGATGTGGGCCATCACGATCCCGCGAAACCACGGCACCGCGGCCGGAGGAACCAACCCAATCAAGCAGCCGACCGTGATTTGCAGCACTCCTAGCACGAGCGTCCATCTCTTGATCGTTGCTTTCAGCTCATCGACGTCGTCTCTCATACCGGCCTCCTATAGATATTCAGACGCCAATACCGCTTCTATCGGCCAATTGTCCAGCGACTCTACCTTAGCTATGCCGGAGGGTCAAACGGAATAGGCAGTCCGATCCGATGTTCGTTGGCTAATGGCGTTGCCGTGTCAATGGCAAGCCAATCGCCGCCCTGGTATCTTGACTCTCATGTCATCGTCGAACGTCACTAGCCAGGAAATTGTCCGCCGGCAACTTGAGTTGCTTGCCCCCGCCGGCAATCGGCTGTGCGTCACCGCAGCCGTCGAGAACGGCGCCGACGCCGTCTATTTCGGGCTCGAGTGCGGGTTCAACGCCCGCGCTCGGGCCGCCAATCTACACCTCGACCAACTGCCGGAGGTGATGGCCTATTTGCACGGTCGCGGCGTCAAGGGCTACGTGACGCTCAACACGCTCGTGTTTCCTTCCGAGCTCGACGCGGTCGAGCGGACCGTAGTGTGCCTCACCGAGGCCGGGGTCGACGCGGTGCTCGTGCAAGATTTGGGCCTCGTCCGATTAATTCGCGCCGTAAGCCCCGATCTGTCGATTCACGCTTCGACGCAGATGACGCTCACCAGCGCCGAGTGTATTCGCGCGGTTGAAGAGCTCGGCATCGAACGAGTAGTGCTGGCCCGCGAGCTCTCGGTCGACGAGATTCGCAAAATTCACGCTCATACGACCGTCGAGCTGGAAGCATTCGTCCACGGAGCGCTCTGTGTCGCCTACTCGGGCCAGTGCCTCACCAGCGAATCGCTCGGTGGCCGCAGCGCCAACCGCGGCCAATGCGCCCAGGCCTGCCGCTTGCCCTTCGATCTGGTATGCGACGGTCGCGACGTCGACCTCGGCAACGTCAAGTATCTGCTGAGCCCGCAAGACCTCGCGGCCTTCCATCTCGTCCCCGAGCTGATCGACGCCGGGGTCGTCTCGTTCAAGATTGAAGGTCGCCTCAAGACGCCCGAGTACGTCGCCAACATCACCCGGCACTATCGCCGGGCGATCGACGCGGCGCACGCGAATCGGCCGCTTGATTTCACTACGGATGACGTGACCGAGATGGAGCTCTCCTTCTCGCGCGGTTTCTCGCCGGGTTGGCTCCACGGCTGCGACCACAAGATGCTCGTGCCCGGCATCAGCTCTGCGAAACGGGGAGTACTCCTCGGCGAAGTGAAAGCGATTCGCGGCCGGCGCGTGCTCATCGCGCCGCGCGGGCCGGTCGCACCCGGCGACGGCATCGTCTTCGCGGGCGACCGCGAGCATGGTGAGGAGCAAGGCAGCCGCGTTTACGAAGTCGTCGAACACGGCGGTGATCTTGAGCTCGGCTTCGGCCGCGACGCGATCGATTTCACGCGGCTCGAACCCGGCCAGGCGATCTGGAAAACCGACGATCCGCAGCTCACGTCGCGGCTACGCAAGACATTCACTGGCGGGAAGCCGCTGCGCCGAGTGTCCCTCGACCTTGAAGTGACGGCGCTCGTCGGAGAGCAACTGCGTATCTCTGGCCGCGCTGAGAACGGTGCATCCTGTTCGGTTACGTCGACGGACAAGCTCGCGCAGGCGAACAAGCATGCCTTGACGCAGGCCGTGCTTGAGCAGCAACTCGGCCGGCTCGGAGGCACGGTGTACCAGCTGCGATCTCTCTCGGCAAGGATCATTGGCGGGCCGATGGTGCCGCTAAGCGTGCTCAGCACCCTGCGACACGAGCTCATTGCTCAGTTGGACGCGTCCGCACTGGCTCGACCGCCACGCCGCATCCGGTCGCGTGCCGAAGCAGGCCTCGTCGAACCGCCGCGAGAGACCATCGCGGCCCGCACGCCGCAACTTCGCCTGCTCTGCCGGACGCTCGACCAGTTACAAACCGTCCTCGACTGTAACGTCTCAAGCGTGATCGCAGAATTTCAGGACATCCGCGAATACCGCCCGGCGGTCGAGCTGGCGAAGTCGCGCGGCGCCGAAATTTATCTTGCCACGCTCCGCATCCAGAAACCCGATGAGATGGGCCTCTTTCACGCGCTGGCCAAACATGGTGCGGACGGCTGGCTGGTCCGCAATCTCGCGGCGGCCGCCTATTGCCGCGAGCACGGCATCCCGTTCGTAGCTGATTTCTCGCTCAATGCCGCCAACCAGTGGACGGTCGACTATCTGCGCTCGCTTGGCGCGGAGCGGGTCATGGTGTCATACGACCTCAATCGCGACCAGTTGTTGGAGCTCGTCGATGCGGTGCCGCCCTGCTGGCTCGAGTTGGTGATCCACCAGCACATGCCGATGTTCCACATGGAGCACTGCGTGTTTTGCGCCGTGCTCTCGCCTGGCACCGACAAAACCAATTGCGGCCGGCCCTGCGACGTGCACCAAGTGAAGCTCCGCGACCGCATCGGCATGGAACACGTGCTCACCGCCGACATCGGCTGCCGCAACACGCTTTACAACGCCGTGCCGCAGAGCGCCGCCGAAGCCGTGCCGCAGCTGCTCGCCTGCGGGCTCCGCGACTTCCGCATCGAGCTCCTGACGCACGCGGCAGAAGAGATTCGCACTCTCGTCGATCTCTATCGTGCTCTTTTGGACGAGCGCATCTCGGCCAAACATGTCTGGAAGCGTCTCAAGGCCTCGAATCGCGTCGGCGTCACTCGCGGCACGCTCGAAGAACGCCGCAATCCGCTGGCGATCTTGTAGTCGGTCGCCGGCGACTATTCCTGCTTGGGCGGCGCCGGCGGGAGCCAGCGATCCTCGAACTGGTCGAACAACGCCGTCCAGCGCTCACGTTGAGATTCGGTCAGCACCGCGGCGACGTCATCGCGCACCGCCGAGAGCTGCTCGACGATTTCCGGCTGAAATTTGCGGCGGACGGCCGCGATTTCGACTTGGTGCTTCGCCACGATCCGTTCGACCTGGGCCGCCTGTTCGTCGCTCAGCCGCAAGCGCCGTTGGATCGTCGCGGCGATCCGCGCCGGCGCAACTTCCGGGTGATGGATCGCGAACTGCAGCCGGTTGATCGCCAAGTGGACCGTCAGCGCCGCCCCGCTGGCCATACCCGCGATGAAGACGAACAGCGCCAACAGCAGCGCGGGCCAGCGGCGGCCGCCGCGCACCGGCGACGGCAACGGCGATGTGGTTTCCACGTTCATGAGAGAGTCACCAAAAAGGGCGTGAACAAGGCCGTGAGCGGATCCTGCATCTCGGAGAGCGAATGTTGGGCCAGGAAACCCAGTGCAACCGCCACGAGCAGACTCGCCGCTGCGGCAAACACCATCGGACGAACCGAGCCCGAGAGCCAATCCGGCTGTTGCCGGTCGCGGCGAATCGTTTCGAGCACGCGGGCCGTCACGTCCAGCTTCGGCGGGGTCAATGCGGCCGACTGAGCGGCATAGCGACGCAATCGTCCAATCTCATCCATCGCATTGCTCCTTGAGCTCGAGCAGTTTGCGAAATCTCTTGCGAGCTCGGTGGGCCTGCACTTTGACCATCGTTTCCGACCAGCCCGCCAGGTCGGCCGCCTCCGCGACGCTCCGCGATTCGAGGTACAGCAGCGTCAGTACCAGCCGGTCGCGCGGTGCGAGTTGTTCGAGAGCCGCGGCCACCTCTTCCATGTCTTCTTGCTGATCGTTCTTTGCCTGCGATTCGGGCTCATGCAAGATGCACGTCCGACCGTCGCCGGTTCGCGTCCGCGGCGTGTCCAATAGCGATAACCGACCCGCGTGGCGATTCGTTGCAGCCAGTGCTCGAAGGGCGCGTCGCCACGGTAACCGTCCAGGCTGAAATAGGCTTCGACGAACACGTCGTGCACCAACTCCTCAAGCATCCGCTCGTCGCGCGTGAATCGCGTCATGCGGCGAGCGATCAAGTTCTGATACTTGCCGATGATTCGTCTGGTACGCGTCGCCGTCACCCCCGGCCGCGGCCCGCACGTCGGCCAGCATCGCCTCGTCCGCTTGGGCCACTCGCCGGGTCTCCTTCACGCCGCCGATCAATTTCGCCATCGCCGCGTCAGCCATTGCCAACCAAGCCGGCCGCACCCACGCCAGCGCGGGTGCGGCCGCGATGTTACCGGTCGTGGTCGCTGTCATTGAGCGTCCAACATTTTATCAAGGAACTTGTCGACCGCCGATTGCGACTCGCCGCGGAAATCCGCGATCTTTTGCTGCTGCTCGGGGGTGAGCACCTTGTGAATCTCCGCCTTCACGTGCGAGCCGACCACCGCCGCGTCGCCGATCGCCTTGCCGAGCTCGTCAGCCGCAGCGCGGATCGTCGCTTCGTTGGCGTTCTCGGCCAGCGTCGCGTCGCGCAGTGCACGCCGCTTTTCGACCAGCGGGCGGATCGCGTCTGCGATCTCCCGCCGATGGCTCTTCACGACGTCGCGGATTTGCGTCCGCTGGTCGGCCGTGAGATCCAATTCCGAGCGCAACTCGAGCAACCGGCCCAATTGCCCGCTCAACAGCATCCGCACCGGCCGGGCCTCTGGCATCTCGTCGCCCAGCGGACCTGGGGCGGCATATCCCGTCTGCCCCATGCCGCAGGCGAGCGCCGCGGCGAGCAAACAGATTCCAATCGTGTTGGTTTTCATGATTTTCTCCAGCAAGAGTTCCGAGGGTTGTGATGGACGTCGGACGGCCCGTCAGCCAAGACAGTGGCACGGCGGGAGCGCAGCGGTTACACCCGACGGAAAAGAAAGGCTAATAATCGGCCAAATCGGCGGCGAGTTGCAGTAACGCCACGTCGCTTCCATGGGGCCCGACGATCGACAGACCGCAGGGGCAGCCGTCGAGCGTGCCAACCGGCAAGTTGATCTGCGGCAGCCGGGCCAGTCCGGCAATGCACAACAGGCTCAGCGCCAAGTTGCGAAACTCGACGAGCGACTCGGCCGCCATGCCGAGCAGCGGCGCGATGCCGGGCGTCGTCGGCAGGCAGAGGACGGCATCGTCGCCGAGCAATTGGCTCAGGCGATTGGCGACCGCTTTACGCACCGGTTGCGAGACCGCTACGTCAGCCTCTGTTATGGTCGACGTCCACTCGAATCGCTGACGAATGTCGGGTGCGAGATTCGGCTTCTCCGCGCGAATCCACCTACCAAGCTCCGCCCAGATCTCGGCACCCTGCAACATACGGAACGCGAGTAGCCACGGTTCAAGTCCGTCCGGTGCAACAGTCACAGGTTCGGCCGGCCCCACGATTTTCACCAGGCGGTCGACTCCCGTCTGCAACGCGCTGGTTACCTCGTCGCCACACCAGGTAAAGGCGTCGGACGCGACGAGCAGGCGGCGAAATCGCGGTCGAGTCGTGTCATCAGCCAACAGCACCCGGCCCACGCAGCTCCAGCAACCGCCCATCGCGGGCAAACCAACCGACTGTGTCGAATCTCGGTGCGAGGCGAAAGACGCCGGCGGTGGAAATCCGACCGTGAGAGGGCCGCATGCCATAGATGCCGCAGAAACTCGCCGGGGCCCGCACCGACCCGCCGCAATCCGTCCCGAGCGCGAAGTCCGCTAGCTCTCCCGCGACGGCGACCGCCGAACCGCTCGACGATCCGCCGGGAATCCGACCCGGGGCCTTGGGATTCACCGGCGTGCCGTAATGAATGTTTTCTCCGTTGAGGCTGTAGGTGAGCTCGTCGGTGATCGCTTTACCGACCATGTTTGCCCCGGCATCGAGCAGGGCCTTAACTGCCCAGGCGTTGCTCTCAGCGGGCCCGTGCGTGCGGAGCCAATCAGGATTGCCGGCGCCGGTCCGGATAGCCTGCCAGGTCGATCGCGTCTTTCACTGCGAACGACAGCCCGGCGAGCGGCCCGCTGCCGGAGCCCGCGACAGATACGGACGTCCCGGGCACCAGCGCGTGGAAGCGATCGAGTGAGAGTTGGCCATCGTGCGTCATCGCGCAACTATTCTGGCTTCTTGGCGACGGCAGCACCAGCACTCAACAATCGCACGACAATCACCTGTTGGTGCGGCCGATCGATTCCGTAGAGGACTCCCGGCTCACTGCGGTCCCAGGCGAATCCCTGGCCGGTGAATGGCACGCCGATCGTCTGCACCAGTCGCAGCACCGGGCCCGCGCGGGGAAGATTGAGAGCGTAGAGCTCGCCGCGGTCGTGGCCGGTGCAGTAGAGCATGCCGTCGGCGCCCCAGGAGCCGCCCGAACAACTGTCCGGCTCGAAACGGGCGATCACTTCTTGGGGAAACGCCCAGCCTCCGGTCCGCCGCCAGTCGTGATCGAACCGCACCAGCGCGGTCCAGCTCGCGTCCTTGGCGTGCGGATCGTCATTGACCTTCTCGGTGTAGTGAGCGAACACTGCCCACCAGGCGTCGTCGTGCCAGTCGATCCAGGTCAATGATCCCTCGTAGATGCCGAAGCTGTGCGTGCCGACGTGTTCGAGCGTGGCAGTGTCCCACGTCTCGACGGAGCTGGCTTCCGGAAAGTGTGGAAAGTTGGAATGGGCGCAGTACAGTTTTCCGTCGAGCACGACGCCGGAATCCAGATGTTCCAGCGGCAGCTCGGCAGATGCCGTCCAGATCTTTTCTCGTTGGCCCGTCTGTTTATCGTATTTGCCGATGGCGCGATTGCCGATCGCATAGAAATGCCTCTCGTCGACCGCTACGGCTTGCGTCGCTTCCGGGGCGTCGATACCGCTTCAGTTCTTGGCCCGTCTGAGCAGTCGGCTTCGATGCGACCGAGCACGATGCGATCGTCAACAGGCTGATCCCGATCGGCCACACTCGCAATGTAGTATGCATACGAGCTCGACGCCGGTAGCTGTGGGGGTGTGAGATGAAGATTTCTTCGTCGCCAGTGTCCACAATCCAAATGAAGATACTGTGAGGAGCGACAAATCGCCCGGCCTTTCTGCGGACGGCCAGGTGCTAGCTGCCGCTCTTCCCCTTTAATTCGGCAAATCGGGCCCGATAGCGGACCCGATCCCAGAGCGTGGCGTGCCGCAGGTTGGGGTCGTTCGGTTCGACCACGTGCGTCTTGCCGCGGCGGGTTCTCAACAGCAGCTTGCCGTCGTCCTGCACCCTTTCGACGATCCACGACTTCTCGACGAAGTAGCTGTACAAGTCGCCGTGGGGCGTGGCCTCGACGTCTTGAGCCCGCCGTCCTGGATGGGTCGTGTGTTTGCTGCGTCGAAACACCACGAGGTCACCCGCTTTGAATGGTCGACGCCACATACTCGGCTCCGGCCGACGACGAACGAGCGTGCCGGCGATAGAAATTGGTGCCGAGTGCACTCACGCTCTCGCGCGACCTCACTTGGCGAAGAGTTTTTCCTGTTCGATCAGGAAGCGCGTGCCGGTTTCTACATCCAGCAGTCCGCGAACGCCAAGGCGGGGTTCATCCGAGCGGACCAGCCGGCGCGTGCTCACGAGCAGGCTGCAAAACTCTTCCCGCTGGACGAAAGTAGAATTTGCGCTCTCTCGTATCGCGCGCCGACGATCGTCGACCGTCTCAACGAACATCATGGTAACTCCCTCCACGCCGTTCGCTTTGGGAAACGGGACCTTCAGGAGACATTAATCTACCCGCCAAGAAGCGACCGCAACAGGAGGTGGCCCGGCCGCCGGCAAAAACAATCGCGCTTTCGGCCTCGCTGCCGCCGGAATAGTCGGCAAGGACAGCCCAAACTGAGCCAAACGGGGGATAAAGTGTCGATACCGCCCGCCCACGTGCCCTGCGTCTTAAACTCCTTAACGCTTAAGAACTTGATCGTGCTAATGGCTCAGCGCCAATCCAGAATTGTGCCTTCCCCAACCGGCGTGACCTGGAGAAAATGGATAAATTGCCGCGAGGGTTCTGCCGGCATCAGCTGTCTTGAAGGAGCCACCAATCCGATGAGTCTCACGATCATGCGCCGCGTGAAGTTTTGCGCCGGGCACCGGCTGCATCACCACGGCGGCAAGTGTGAGTTTTTTCACGGCCACAACTACGTCGCCGATTTTTACGTCACTGCCGACGAAGTGGACGACGTCGGCCGAGTGATCGACTTCGCCGACCTGAAGCGGCTCTTCAAGGGCTGGCTCGACGAGCACTGGGACCACGGCTTCGTGCTCAACGAAGCCGACGAGAATGGCATCCGCGCCATCAAGCTGGTCGATCCGTGCAAATATTACCTGCTGCCGAACAACCCGACGGCCGAGAACATGGCAACCTACTTGCTCACCGAAGTCTGCCCGCGGCTGCTGGCCGAAACCGGCGTCACAGCCACCAAGGTTGTCGTCTGGGAAACCGACGAGTCGTTTGCCGAGGCGTCGCTCGATCAGGAGAACTCGCTCGCTGCGGGTGACTGGGACCGCCGCACAAGACCGGTGCGTACGTTAGTACATCCGCACCGAGAGGCCCGAGCCCGCGAAAAAGTTGTCGGCTGCCTGGTTGAGGCCGACGCCGGCCCGGATGTCCCACTGAATGTTGTCAGTGATCAGGTACATGAACCCGGCGTTGAAGTACTGTTGCTCATGGCTCGTAACCGCGCCGCACGGCGCGAACATGTACCATTCGTGGAAGCTGCTGAGCTTGTCCGTCCAGCTGTAGTCGGTCGTGATCGATTGGGCGAACTCGACGTAAAAATCGTCCCCGTTGTCGTCGAGAGCCCGGTTTGCCTGCGTGCCGCCGCCTAGCGAAAATGTATCGGAAAGGTCCCAGTCGTAGACGAAATTCACGCCCGGCAGGACCTCGCCCGCGGTGAAATCTTTCGACCCTGTGGGCACGGTCATCTGCAGAATTACGCCGGTTTCCGGCAGGCAGTTGCTTTGCGGCGTGAGCGCGATCTTTCCACCGACGTACAAGTCCTCGGCCCCGGCGAGATTGTCGTCGGGAGCGCCAAATACCGTTTCGGCGCCAGCGCCGTAGTTCCAACCGATCCGCAGCTCGAACCATTCGGCGATCGTGCCAATCCGAAACAGAGTTTCGGGAAACGAGTGCTCGTTTGAGCTGCCCTGATCGTCGTCGTCGTGAGTGAAGGTGTAGCCACCCTCGACCTGCACGACGCCCAAGCCCACGGTGACGGGTGACTCGGTGAAATCGGGCCGGTCCGTCACGAGCGGTTCGTTGAGGTCCGGGCCGCCGTCCACACGGGGGCCGTAACCCCATTGCATCAACGTCCCCGGGCCATTGCCCGCTCGGACGAGCTGGCCACTGCCCACGAGCGCGGCGGCCACCACGATCGACAAAAACAGTGCGCTGTGGAGGCGCATGATGAGCTCGCGTCTATGCTTGGGTCAGGCTTCCAATCATTGTCTTCATCGGACGTGACGCTGCGACTGCGCGAGAGATAATTTTTGACCGATCAAAATCGGCGCTTCCGGCTAGGAAATTGTATCGGTCGCGCGGATCGCGCGACGTTGAGACACGCCGCGACCGCCGTCGAGAGTAGAAGACCTTGCCGATATCTCTTGAGAACTGCGGCAAACGTCGAGCCGAATCAATTCAGCGACGGATCGGGCGGCACCAGCTTTTCGTCGATGTCGGGCGCCATGATCTCCAGGCCGATCCGCTCGGTCACGCTCTTCCAGATCGAGTCCGGGTCGGCGAAGATTTCGTCGGACGTGGCTTCGGTCGTGAGCCAGCCGCCGGCCTCGAGTTCCCCTTCGAGCTGGCCGCTGCCCCAGCCGGCGTGTCCGCTGTAGAGGCGCAGCTGCACGTCCTTCTTGCGCACGATCACGTCGATCGCATCGCGGTGCATCGCCACGTGCACCCCCGACAAGATTTCCCGTTCGGAAAACGGCTCGAGCGTGTGCACCGCCACGAGCGGCCCCGGCACCGGACCGCCGACGTAGATCAAATCCTCGCGATTGCACGGGTCGAATTCCAGCGTCTCCCACACCTCGCGGACACTCTTGTCGGACGGCCGATTGATCACCACGCCGACCGCCCCCTCGCCATCGTGTTGAATCATCAGCACGACCGACCGCGCAAAGTTCGGGTCACGCAGATAACGCGAGGCTACCAGGAAATGTCCAGCGAGGGATTGGTCGTGCATGGGACGCGGCCAGGCAGGGAAAAAGTCGGCGAGACTCCACGGTCATCCGGTCATTCGCCAACCGACAGCAATAATTTTATCCTCAGCCGGCGAATTGTGGTAGCAGTCCGCCCTGCTGCCGGGTAGTTCGATGCTGGTAAGTAGTCGGCGGATCGGCTAGACTTCGGGTTTGGCGCGGTCGCTTGCTTGGCAAACTTCCTTTGTCCAGAAAGGCGGTTCCGATGCGTTCGATTCTTCGACTTTCGATTGCCGTAGTCGTAATTTCTCTCTCGGCCGCATTCACCTGGGCCGCGGAAGAGAGCGGCAAGGTCTGGCGAATTGAAGGCCGCGTTGTCGATGCCGAATCAAGGCCGGTTGCGGGAGCCAAAGTCTTCGTGCCGCAGCCGCCGGGCGATACGAAGGTCAAACTTTCTACCACCAGCGATGCCAACGGCCACTTCCAACTCGATTCGCCGCGGGCTTTGGCCGGCCTGACCATACAAGCATCGCACGACGACGGCAGGACGCTCGCCTTTACGCGGCTAGCCTGGGAACTCATGCCAGATGCACCAGTAGGACCCGTCGAACTGGTGCTGCGCCCGCGCGAGCTGTCGATCACCGTGATGGACGACAAGCAGCAGCCGGTCGCAGGCGCTATCGCGATCGTGGTGTCCAACTATCAGAAAATCGCCGGTGCGACCACCGACGGCGACGGCCGCGCGAATTTGAGCGTGCCCGCCGACGCGGAGTTGTCCTCGGTGATTGCGATCAAGCCCGGCGTGGGCGTCGACTACGTTCTATTTCGCGGCGAGAAGGAGCCGACGAGCGATCCCTACAAGCTCGCTCCGGATTACTCCCAGCCGCTGGAATTCGAACTTAACGGCACTCGACACATCACCGTCCGCGTTACCGGCGACCAAGACAAGCCAATCGTCGGCACGAAAGTATATCCCTGGCTGATCAACAAACCTGGCAAGGGCGACCGGCTCAATCTTTCCGGGCTGCAGGAGTTTTCGGCCGAGACGGACGAGGCGGGTGTTGCCACGTTCGACGTCATCCCGGTAGACAACGAGCGCGGCGTAACCTTTTGGGTGAATGTGCAGGGGTTTCGCGGCGAGCGCCTACAATACAAGCCGTCGGACGGCGACGCCGAACTCGCCGTCAAACTGCTGCCGCTGGTAGCGGTGTCGGGTATGGTAAAATTCGCCGATGGCCGACCGGCCCCCGGTATTGAAGTCACGGGAGCGGGAGCTGGCTATTCGATGGATCGTTTCCGCGGCAGGGCGACCACTGACGCGGCCGGCAAATTCACCATGGAAGTCGATCCGGATCAATATTGCCAATTTGCGGCCGGCAACCGCGAGTGGGCCTCCGCACCGGTCAACCAAATAGTGTTGCAAGGCAAGCCCGTGACGGGCGTCGAGTTGAAACTCGAGCCGGCCAAACGAGTGCATGGCCGCGTCACGATCGGCCCTGACCACAAACCGGTCTCCGGCCAATATGTGCAGCTCTATCAAAAGAATGCGGTCGACTACTACGAATTGCCTGAGTCCGAACGGCTTCCAAATCCGACCGATAGCAACTTGGCGATCCAGCCGTTGATCGTCTGGGGCGGACAAACGGATGGCGACGGTCAGTTCGAGTTCTTTGTCGGACGCGGCAAGTACTGCATGTCCGGTCCTAACGGCGTGGATCCGCCCAAATTCGAACTGTCCGAGCAGCCATCGATCGAAGTCAATCTGCACGCCGAGCGCCCCGACCGGGTGCCGATTACGGGCCGCGTCGTGCTGCAGGATGACCCAGGACATGGGGTTGGCGGCGTAGGCGTCGAGGGCGTCGCCAAGAATTCGCGGATGCGGCGTCTGCAAGCAACCAGCGGGACGGACGGCCGATTTTCGGCGGAACGCGGCCCAGCCGAAATGGTGGTCTTCGCGACGACGCCCGATCGCAAGCTGGCCGGAGTCGTCAATATCGGCCCCGACGACCAGCAAGTCACCATCCCCGTAGCGCCCACTTCGTCGGCCCACGCGCGCCTCGTGGACGAGAAAACGAATGCGCCGCTCGCAAATCGCCAGGTCGACTACGGTATCTGGATCGACTTCGACGATGGCACTTTTTCCTGGCGATTCGGTGGTACGGCGACAACCGACGCAAACGGCGAGCTCACGATCGACGGGCTGGTTGTCGGCCAGGAGCACGTGTTGGAGGCGGTTACCGAGATGGCCGCCGACGGATCGCCCCGCAGCTGGACATCGGCCGGGAAGGTAACTCCCACAAGCACAGCGGTCGCCGAGATGGGTGACGTGCGCGTCAAGCCACCCTACCGAGAGCCGACCACCGCCGAGCGGGTAGCGCAGCGGTTCAAGGACAGTCGCACGATTGAAGAACGGCTCGCCGCCCGCGCGCGATGCCGGCTTCGGCTATCAGAACGTGCTGCTGGTCGTGGGTGACCCGGCAAGCTCGCTTGTCCAGCAGGTGTTCGAGCAGGATTTCGATGGTTCGATTAGCAGTCCCACGATGAACTATCTCTTTTTGCCGCTCTCAACCGTAGAGCCCGATCGTATTCCCGATCTCGAAAGTCAGCTGGCGTCGAATAACATCCCGCTGCCCGCGACCGGTGACGTGACCGTAGCGGCATTTGACAAGGCCGGCAAGCAACTTGGCACCGCGCACGGCGACGAGCTATCGAGCGATGGGGCCCTGGACAAAGCCAAGCTGGCGGCATTCCTCAACTTGCATGCTCCCTCCTTGCCGGACGCCGAAAAGCTCTATGTCGACGCGCTCGCCCAGGCGGCGCGGGAAAACAAGCGCGTGTTTGTCCAGTGCAGCGGCCCACGCTGCGGCTGGTGTACCGTGCTGTCGCGCTTCGTCGACGACCATGCCGACCTTTTTCACAAAGAGTTTGTGTACTTGAAGCTGGACCCGCGACTCGAAAATGGAGACGCTGTCATAGAGCGGGTTCACCCCACGCAGCAAGGCGGCATTCCCTGGTTCGTTTTCCTCGATGCCGACGGCAAGCCGCTCATCACCAGCGACGGACCAAATGGCAACATCGGTTACCCGGGCGAGCCCGATAGCCGAGTTCACTTCGAAAAAATGTTGCGGACCGAACCGCGGCACTTGACCGACGCCGACATCGCGTCGCTGATCGCCGATCTGGCCAAGTGAACGCCGGGCGGTTCGCATCGGGCCGAGTGCTTCAGCCATGCCGCTTGAAGTACTGCACGTCGCGCTCGTGTTTTTCGGCGGCGGAGCGCGTTTTGAACGTGCCGAGATTGCGTCGCTTGCCGGTCTTGGGGTTCTTTTTGCGCGAATACAGCCGGTATTCGCCCGAGGCGAGCTTGCGAATCATGGAATGTCTCCATTGGTCGTGCTTTGCGGGTTTCGACGCAAGAGTCTCCTGCAAGCGGCGCGCCAAATAGTAAATCCGTCAATTCGCCGAGGCTGCCGCGGCCGGCAGTTGGCGGTCGAGAAGGTCGAGATACCGCTGCCAGTCGTAATCGGTGAAGGCATGGGGACCGCGGCGGATGTGGTAGCCGATCCGGCCGGTGGCCACTGGCGTTTCGAGCGGCGGCATCTGGTCGGTGCCCAGGCCCTTCGCGCCGAGTAACTCGTAGACCGCCGACGCGGCGACGCAGGAGAGGAATTCGCCGCGCGGATCGGACCAGAGGTCTTCGTCGGCGCTGCCCACGTAGAGCGGCCGCGGCGCGATCAGGGCCAGCAGCTCATGGTCGTCGAACGGCAAGCTGCCTTCGCGGCCGTTGTATTTGCAGTAAATCCTGGCAAACCAATGCGGGAAGCGGGCATTGAGATCTTCGATCGTCTCGCCATATTTCCGACTCGACAGGGCCGCCCCGCCCGCGCCCGACTCGTTCGAGATCACGGCGGCGAACCGCTCGTCGTTCGCCCCGGCCCAGAGAGCCGTCTTTCCCATCCGCGAGAAACCGACGACCGCCACCCGCTGGGCATCGACGGCCGGGTCGGTTGCGAGATAGTCCATCACCCGGCTGGCACCCCAGGCCCAGGCGCCGAACGCCTGCCACGTATCGGGGGCGAGCTCGCCTGGGCCAGAGAACGCGTTAATCACGCCGGCGCGAAACGTATTGGGATCGTCCGCCGCGAGCTTCGTCCGATCAAGAATCGCCAAGCCCCAACCGCGTTCGATGACTCGCGGCATCGCTGGATCGGTAAGACCCTCGAACGCGAGCAGCACGAGCACGGGCACTGGCCCTTTCGCTTCGTTGGGAACATAGAGCTGTAGCGGAAAGGTATACCGGCCGGCGTGTGGCGTGTCGAACGATACTTCGACCAGCTTCCGCGTCGCCTTGCCATCGAGCGCGTGCCGATCTAGTTCAGCGACGCGAAATGCCAGATTCTCCGGCCGCCCCACGGGTGCGCGGCCGAACATTTCGTTCGTAAAGATATTGAGCAGCTCCGCTCGCCGCGCGGGCCAAGTTTCCCGCGTAACCAGCGAGCCATCCTCGGCGACCAACGGATCGGCGAGCGTGTAATCGCCAACCTTCGCTTCATCGAAATTCGTACTCGGCTTGCTCCGCGACGCCCGCTCAATGGCCGCCGGAGATGCCGTCCAACCGCCGACCGTCTCGGCCGCAAGTAGTTCGCCAACCAATCCAGAATTGGCGAGAATGCCGATCCAGACCAAGTAGTAATGCACGATCAACCCTCCACCCGAATCACGAACCCGGTGACGCATCTTCCAAGAGCTTGGGGCGTTTACACTAAGCAAAACTTTTTACCGACAGCCTGCTTGTATCTTTACCCCGCTGCGGTAGTGTAACGAATCGGGCGAGTGCGTGCATCCTTTGGCGAATTCGATCTCGATTCTGGCGTTCGCCCGGGTCATTCCGCTGCGGACCCTGGTATGTTGCTAATCGGTACCAACCGCTTCTTTCACCTAGCGAGCCGAGGACTTCGCCATGACTTGCCACCTGACGAGTGGTCGCTTGTGTTGCTTATCTGGTGATCGTCCATTGTGCCGTCGCTGCTATGTGCGCCGCGGCATCCATCACGGTCGACGATGCCGCCGATTCGACGGACCAACGCTACGGTTCGCATCTTGCCGACGGCGGTTGGGTCCAGTTCGGCGTCTTTGCCCCCGCTGCGACGGGCGTCGACATCTTACTCTACGACGACCCGGACGCCACCTCACCGGCGCATACGCTGCCCATGCACCGGCACGGGAGCGACTGGCGACTTGCGATCCGCGGCGCCGGCATCGGACCAGGCCTCCATTACCTTTATCGCGCCCGCGGACCGAACGACGTCACCCCGGACGATCAGTTCGGACACATGTTCAACGAAAACTATCCACTCGGTGATCCCTACGCCGAGAAGACGCAGGACGTTTCCCATTCGAGAATCTTCACCGGCACGCCCTACACGGACGCCAACTCGCCGATCTACGCCTGCGGCGGCAAAAGCATTGTTTACGACCACAGCCACGATCTCGATCCCGGCCACGTCTCGATCCGCCGCCAGGATCTGATCGTCTATGAAATGCACGTCCAGGATTACACGGCGCTCGTCGACGGCCTCGACGCCGGCAAGCGCGGCACCTATCTCGGCCTGGCCGAGCCCGGTCTCAAGACTCCCGGCGGACTGCCGGCCGGGATCGATCACCTGGTCGAATTGGGCGTCAACGCTGTGGAGCTGATGCCGGTGATGGAATACGACCAGGAAACCGCCCACCTTGCCGGCCGGCTCAACCACTGGGGCTACATGACCACCAATTTCTTCGCCCCGGAACAGCGCTACGCTTCCGAGCCGGGCGCAGCGATCGTCGAGCTTAAGCAGCTTGTCAAGGCCTTCCACGATCGAGGCATCGCCGTGTTCCTCGACGTCGTCTACAACCACACGGGCGAAGGCAGTCCCTGGGTCGACCACGGCCGGCTCGCCGCCAACTACTACAACCTGATGGGCCTGGCGAACACGACCGTCTTCAAGCCCACGCCCGGCGACAAATACTATCGCAACGACAGTGGCACTGGCAACGATATCGATTTTTCCGGTCCCGACGGCACCTATCCCAAACGTCTGACGACCGACTCGTTGGGGTTGTGGTACTCGGCCTACGGCATCGACGGCTTCCGTTTTGACCTGGCCCGCATGTTGGCGGACGGATCGAGCGACGCCGCCGATTGGGTCGATAACGACGTGGATTTCGCCCCAGCCCACCTCCATGCGGAGCCCTGGGACAACGCCGGCGTGTGGTGGGACTTCATGGACAGCGGGCCTTACGACGCCAACGACAATCGTTGGACCAAGTGGCTCGGCCAGTATCGCGACAAGGTCCGCAACTTCTCCAAGTCCACACTCAACCATCGATCGTCGTTCAAGCATCTCATCGAAGGGCACGGCGAGACCGGCAACGGGGCCGTCGCCTCGAGCAGGCCGTGGCGAAGCGTCAATTTTCTCGCCGCCCACGACGGCTATACGCTCCGCGACGCGGTGTACTACCAGGACGATGGCGGCTCACACAACTGCTGGGATAGCGGCGGCGACGAGAATCTCCGCCGGGAGCGCGAAAAGCTCATGCTTGGCATCCTGCTCACGTCGCAGGGTGTGCCCATGATCCTTCAGGGCGACGAGTTCGGTCGCACCCAGGCTGCCGCGCCCACCCAGGAAGAGGCGCACAACTCCTATCGCAGCGAGTCCACCACCGGCGACATGTCCGTCAATCGCATCCCCTGGATCGACTGGCGGCTCAAGGATGGCGACAACAGCCAATCGCCGCAGGGGCCCACCTATGGCAAGGAGCTCTTCCACTGGACGCGCGACCTCGTCGCGCTCCGCAAGCAATGGACCCACTTCCGCCGCGACGACTTTGCCCGCTACGCCGCCGACGCGTCCAATGGCGGCGCAGGCGCCGGGACGGCAAACGACGGCAAGTTCACCTATTCGTTCGAAGGGCCCTCCGACGGGCAGCCGACACAGCTGGCGGTCGTCTGGTGGGGCCAAAGCGGCGAACCGGACCTGATGGTTATTTACAACGAAGCTCCGGCCCAGCTGACGGTCGGCAATCTCGCCGATTGGTCCCAGGGCGACTGGCGAATTCTGGCCCGCTCCTGGTTCGGCGACGACCACGACTTAGCCGACCTCCCCAATTGGCAAACGGAAGCCCCCGCTGCCGGTTCGTCATTTAATGTCAAAGGCCGCTCGCTGGCGGTGCTGATCAGCGATAACGACTGAGCCAGTCGACGCCCGCGTCTTCGTCGCCGGCACGCTGTCGGCGACGATGCCCGTTCCGGCCTGCACATAGGCGGTGCCGTCTTGAATCACGATCGTTCGCAGAGCTTTACGGTGCCCGCCGGCAGGCACGCGGCCAGCGTAGGAGATCCTCCGTCATATTCGGCAATCGACGGCTTCACTCCGACCGCCTCTCCGCATCGCGGCGCAGCAGTTCGTCCACGAGTTCCATGGGATAGCGAAAGGTCGTTTGCTGAAGAGCAGCGATTGCCAAAGGAAAGTTGAGAAGCCGCCGCTGTGCGGCAAGTTCGAGTACACCTAATGTCCCAATGACGGAAATGCCTGCGTGAGCTGCGGCGATTGAAGCCTTGCGTTCGTCAATGAGTACGAAGTCCGCGGCCAACTCCCGGGCGACGGCGATCGCTGCGGATTCGCCGGCCCCAAGATCGAGACGCGGACCGAGCGCTGACGGAGCGACCACTTCAAGCCAAGAGGGCGGAGCCGCCGCCCAGCGTTGGACTGACTCGGGACTTCCCGGATGTAGCAGCTCCGCAATAACGGCCGGAGGGGCAGCCACGCGACGATACAATTGCGGGAGAACCTGCACTTGATCGATGAGAATCAAGTAGTTCAGCGGCGAAGTGTCCGCAACTACGATCATTGGCCGAGATGTTTGCGAGCCGCAGCAATCTGTTCGTCAAACTCCTCGAGCGTGATGAGGTCTTCCGTAACCGAATGACGTTTGAGCACTTCGTTTGCCTCATCACGTGAAACGCCGAGTCCGTCCGCGAATTGCCCGTGCGACAGATGGCCGAGTCGGTAGAGTTCCACTAAGGCAGCTTCCGTTGCCGTAGCATCCAAATTTGCGATCCGCGCGCGGAGGCCGTCCTCGAGGGGTTGCGGCAGTAAAATTGAAATCGCCATCCAGGTTCCTCACTACCTAAGCGTACCCCGCGTTGGGCGCGACGGTCAAGTAATTCTGCCGTGACACGCGGAATTACGATCCTCGCCGCTCTTCCGTGATCTCAATCGCCTTCAAGAGCCCGCGGGCTTTGTTGAGCGTTTCTTCGTACTCGGTTGCGGGAACGCTGTCGGCGACGATCCCCGCTCCCGCCTGGACGTAGGCTGTGCCGTTCTGAATGACGATCGTTCGCAGCGCGATGCACGTGTCCATGTTGCCGGCGAAATCGATGTAGCCGACCGCGCCGGCGTAGGGACCGCGGCGATGGGGCTCCAGCTCGTCGATGATCTCCATCGCGCGCACTTTCGGAGCGCCCGACACAGTGCCCGCTGGCAGGCACGCGGCGAGCGCATCGAACGCGTCGCGGTCCGGCGGCAGCTGGCCCGTCACGTTGCTGGTGATGTGCATCACGTGGCTGTACCGCTCGATGACCATCACGTCGGAGATTTCGACCGTGCCGTATTGGGCGACGCGGCCGACGTCGTTGCGGCCGAGGTCCACGAGCATCACGTGCTCGGCCCGTTCCTTCGGGTCGGCCAGCAATTCCTCGGCCAGTCGCTGGTCCTCTTCTTCGGTCGCGCCGCGGCGGCGCGTGCCGGCCAACGGACGCACCGTCACTTTGCCGTCCACCACGCGGACCATGATCTCGGGCGAGCTGCCCACCAGCGTGCACTCGGGCGTCCGCAGGAAGAACATGAACGGGCTGGGGTTCACCACCCGGAGCGTGCGGTAGACCTCGAATGGATCGACCGAAAGCGGCGCGGCCAGCCGTTGGCTGAAGACAACCTGAAAGATGTCGCCGGCCCGGATGTAATCGACGCACTTGCGAACGCCCGCTTCGTACTCCTCCTGAGTGAAGTTCGATTTGTACTTCAGTGTCGGCGCCCCGCCGGTCTCGATGTCGACCGGCTGCAAGTTGCCTTTCGGCGCAGAGAGCATCTCGACCAGACGATCGACTCGCCCGCAGGCATCTTCGTAGGCACTCCGCAGAGAGCTCGCTGACGTGACCTCGCCGGTCACCTTGGCCAGCGCCACGACGATCGCCGTTTTCTGGACGTTGTCGAACACGACCATGTGGTCGTAGAATGCGAACGACAGGTCGGCCAGGCGGCGGTCGTCCTGCGGCGCGTTCGGCAGGTGCTCGACGTAGCGGACGGTATCGTAGCCCGCGTAGCCGACCGCGCCACCCGTGAATGGCGGCAGGCCGTCGAGCTTCGCCACGCGGACTGCTTGCACCCGCTCGCGCAAGACTTCGAGCGGATTATCGGTTTCGAGCTGCTCCGATTCGCCTTCGCAAGTTATCGTGACCCGCTTCGCCGTGGGCTTCGAGCGAAAGAAACGGCTCCGCCGCCAGGAAGCTGTAGCGGCCCACCTTCTCGCCGCCGATGACGCTCTCGAACAAACAGGCACTTCCGCCATCGTCGATCTTGTGAAAAGCGCTGACCGGCGTGAGCACGTCGCTCAGCACGCGGCGATAGACGGGCACGTAGTCGGACGTTGACGCCAGTTTCGAGAAAGTCGCGAAGTCGGGAAAGTGGGCCATCGGCGGTCCGGAAAGTTTGTCGAGATGCAGACGACGTGCGTGGCAATTATCGTACCACGGCACGCTACCACATTGCAGTCCAACTCGCGAATCCGCCTTGCCGGACGGCTGTGCGCCACTCCATCTTGACACTCAACTGGCCCCAGCTAGAATCCCATTAGCCGTGTTCCCGAGCCCCCGCGCAGCAGCTTTACGACCTTGAGCAACGTGCGAGCTTGCCAGACGTGTGGCTTGCCAGAACGCGGCACTGTTTTGCGCGTCGCGCTCTTTGACTATCTTGAAAGGTGGGGCCTCGGCCCGAGCCGGTTCGCGCGACGGAGGATGCTGCGGATGAAATGCCAAAAGTGCGAAAAGCCGGCCACGTTTCACATCACCGACCTGGTCGACGGCAAGCCGAACGAGCTGCATCTCTGCGAAGACTGCGCGCACAAGTTCCTCGCTCCTGAGGTGCAGGAAGCGGACGAGACCCTGCCCACGATGGCGGGCTTGCTGGCACAACACCTGGCCGTCGGCGAGACGGCCGAAGAACTCGCCCGGCTCGACGAGCGGACTTGCCCGGTCTGTGGCATCACGTTTCTCGAATTCCGCAAACAAGGGCGGCTCGGCTGCCCGCACGACTACGTCTGCTTCGGCGCGGAGCTCGAGCCGCTGCTATTGAATATTCACGGCGAGACACGGCATGTCGGCAAAGTACCCAAACGCGGTGCCAACAACGCCGAACAGCAGACGCAGTTGATCATGCTGCGCCGGCAGATGAAAGAAGCCATCGCCTCGGAAGAATATGAAAAGGCCTCCAAGCTCCGCGACGAGATACGACAGATCGAATCGACACGGGAGCCGAGCAAGTCGTAGCGTCCATGGACCTGACCGAATTAGCGAAAACGAGCGGTGAATGGTTGCGAGGCTCCGGCCCGCAGTCCGACATCGTGATCTCCAGCCGCATCCGGCTGGCGCGGAACCTGGCCGACTTCCCGTTCATCGCCCGCGCCACCGATAGCGATCGCGACGAAGTGGGACGCATCCTCCGCGAGCGCGTGGCGACGCTTGCACGGCGCCGGCCAATTCTCCGGACAACTGATCTACGTCGACGTGCGTGCGCTCGAGGAGGTCGATCGCCGGTTCCTCGTCGAGCGCCAATTGATCAGCCGCGAACATGCCGACGCGGAAGGTGCCCGCGGCGTCGCCATCGATCCGCACGAACAGGTCAGCGTGATGATCAACGAAGAGGACCATCTGCGGATCCAGGTGATGAAGAGCGGCCTCGACCTGACCGCGGCCTGGGAGACCATCAACGAGCTCGACGACCTGATCGAGGCCCGCGTCACCTACGCCTACAGCGATCGCTTCGGCTATCTGACCGCCTGCCCCACCAACGTCGGCACCGGAATCCGCGTGAGCGTGATGCTGCACCTGCCGGCCCTGGTGATCACGCGGCAAATCGACAAGGTCTTCCGCAGCCTGCAGAAAATCAATCTCGCCGTCCGCGGCCTCTACGGCGAAGGCTCGCAGGCGATGGGCGACTTCTACCAGATCAGCAACCAGATCACGCTCGGCATGAGCGAGGAAGAGCTCACGAAGAAAGTGGCCGACGTCGTGCCGGTACTGATCGACTACGAACGCCAGGCCCGCGATTTCCTGATCCGCGAGAGCCAGGAAACGCTCCACGACCGCGTGAGCCGCGCCTACGGCATCCTCCGCACGGCCCAGACGATCAGCTGCGAAGAGACCATGCACCTGCTCTCGAGCGTGCGGATGGGCGTCAACCTCGGGCTGATCAACGACCTCGAAATCCCCACGGTCAACAAGCTCTTCATCCACACCCAGCCGGCCCACCTGCAAAAAATCACCGGCATGGAGCTCGATACGTCCGACCGCAACATCGAACGCGCCGCCTACCTCCGCCGCAATCTCACCAGCG
>CAWEEU010000006.1:0-462979 GCA_963808175.1 uncultured Planctomycetota bacterium
GCAAGCGAATCACGCCCGACTCGCCCACGATGAACGTCGCCCGCCGGGCCACAGGCGAGGGTAGCGCGATCGAAGCTTCCTACTTGACCGCGCACGACGGCTACTACTATCTGTTTGTGAATTGGGACAGCTGCTGCCAGGGTACGAGCAGCACCTACAACATCCGCGTCGGCCGAGCTACGAGCCCAACTGGTCCGTTTGTCGACAAAGATGGCGTCGCGATGCTCAGCGGCGGCGGAACTCTCTTCCTGGGCAGCGAAGGGAATTTCATCGGTCCGGGCCATTTCTCTGACTTCTCGGAGAACGGCCACGACTATTTTAGCTACCATTACTATGACGGTGCCGATGGCGGAAAAGCCAAACTTGCCATCGAGGAGTTCTATTGGACTCCCGACGGGTGGCCGATCCGCGCGGTCAATAGCCCCTTGGGCGACTACAACCACAATGGCGTCGTCGACGCCGCCGACTACACGATCTGGCGCGACACGCTCGGCTCGACGACGGACCTTCGGGCCAATGGCAATAACATCCGGGGTAGCGCCGGAGTGATCGACGAGGCCGACTACGTGATCTGGCGGAACAATTTCGGCAAGTCGGGAATCGGTGCGGGCAGCGGGCAGGCGGCCGGCGCTCCGATCCCCGAGCCGCCGGCAATTCTATTGTTCGTAATGGCAGCTGCCGCGGTGGCGCAAGGGCGATTCCAGCTCTGATCGTCGCGCCGCGCCGCCCGACGGGGGATTCATCCTCCGGCAATCGCGCCAATCACCAGTAGCGGCTCGGCGCCCGAAGTGACGGCTTCCGGCAGCGGCACGTCCGGCGAGTCGTTCGACCAGTCCTGCTCGCAGACGTAGAAGCGGATGAAGGGGCGGCGCACGAGCGTGACGTGGTCGCGGATCGTTCCGCGGAGCATCGGATAGCGGGCCTCGAGCGCGTCGAGCACCGAGCCCACCGTGGCTGTGCCCGCTACGTCGAGCGTCACTTCGCCGCCGATCCTGGCCAGCATCCGCAGATGATAGGGAAGCACGACGCGGATCATGGCATCACCCAACTCTCAACGTAGACCGGAGCCCACAGCGCAAGCAAGGCGGGTCTTATCTCCATGACAATTTCACCTTGCTTGCGCTGCGGGCTTCGGACCGTTTGCGCTAGATTACTTTAACGTCTGGGCCTCGACCGAGAGCACGTACGGCAGATCGCGGACGATCGGCGTCCAGCTATCGCCGCCGTCGGCGGAGCCGTAGACTTGCCCGCCGGAAGTGCCGAAGTACACGCCGCACGGGTCGAGCGCGTCGACGCACATCGCGTCGCGGAGCACGTTCACGTAGCAGTTCTCCTGCGGCAGGCCGCGCGAAAGCGGCTCCCACTGGTTGCCGCCGCTGCGGCTGCGATAGACGCGGAGCTTTCCCTCGGGCGGAACTCGCAAGTGGGGGTCCATCGGCACGGAGTAAACCGTATCGGCTTCATGTGCGTGAACGTCGATCGGGAAACCAAAGTCGGTCGGTAGGTTCCCGTTCACTTCGACCCAGTCGTCGCCCGCGTTTTCGCTGCGGTAAACGCCGCCTCCCTGGTGCAGCTGCATGAAGACGACTTCCGGCGCGAGGGGTGCAGCGCCAGGCGATGGACGCAAAAGCCGATCTCGGGCGTCGGTTCGGGCAGGTACGGCGACTTCAGCCCGCGGTTGATCGGTTTCCAACTCGCCCCGCCGTCGTCGGTGCGGAATGCGCCCGCGGCGGAGATGGCGACATAGATCCGCTGGGGATTGGTCGGATCGAAGAGGATCGTATGCAGGCACATGCCCCCTGCGCCGGGCTGCCATTTCGCCCCGGTACCGTGGCCGCGCAGCGCGGCCAGTTCGTGCCACGATTTACCGCCGTCGGTCGTGCGAAACATCGCCGCGTCTTCCACGCCGGCGTACGCGATGTCGGGATCGTCGAGCGACGGCTCGATGTGCCAGACCCGCTTGAACTCCCACGGATGCTGCGTGCCGTCGTACCAGAGGTGCGTGGTAAGAGGCTTGCCGTCCCCGCTCGACGTGTTGTACACGAACTTGTTGCTCTCGCCTTTGGGCATGCCGTCCGGAGAGGTGAGTTCCTCGGCGCGCTTCCCGGCGTGGTCCAGGTTGCACCGCCGTCATCGGAGCGCTGGACGACCTGCCCGAACCAGCCGCTCGACTGCGAGGCGTAGATTCGCTCCGGATCGACGGGCGAGCCCTTCAAGTGATAAATCTCCCAGCCCGCGAAGTGGGGCCCGCTGACGTTCCAGCGCTCGCGCTTGCCGTCGGATGTGAGAATGAATCCGCCCTTGCGAGTACCAACCAACAGTCGAACTTTGCTCACGTGATACACCCTTGTCTAGAGAACACACAAAACTGGGAGGGCGAAGCTCCTCGTGAGCCACTTCGCACGCGGCCCACGGCTCGGCGGGAGCCTCGCCCTCCCGGCAATTAGGGACATCTACTCGCGCGTCATCTCGATGCTCATCATTTTGAACTCGGGGCCGCCTTTGGGCGAGGTGCCGAACATCTCCAGCCGCTTCGTATTCGGTCCAGTGATCGTGTCAACCTCGCGGAGCGTCATTAGCCGCTTAGTGATCGGGCAATTGGCCGTGAAATTCCAAGTGAGCGTCTTGCCGTCGTCCGACAGCTTGCCGATGCCGTTCGAGATGCCCGTGCCGTGATTGTCGATCCAGCTCGAGACGAATTGCTTCGACACGTTGTCATAGCCGTAAATGCCCAGGCCGTTGTAAGGGCCCAAGCCGGGCATCTCGCCCGACATTTCAATCTGAATGTAGCGGCCGTCCATCAGCGGCGTCACCGTGCTTGTCCCGTCGCTCATCACTGGCTCGCTGTCGGCGCTTGCCCAATAGGTGGACTTGCACCTCCAGGTGCCGGCGTCCTGGGTGAGCAGGGCCTGCATCTTGCCGGGAGTGGCCGCCTCCATCATGGCTTGCATGTCTTCTGCCGTCCAACCGGGCGGCAGCTGCATCTCCGCCTGGCCGCCGGCCGGCGTGTCAGTCGCCGCGACCGCGATCGAACCCACGAGTGCGGCCAGGCCGGCCGCGGCCAGCAGCGCTGGCGTCCAATACTTCTTCAGATTCATGGAAGTCTCCTGAGATTGTGCCGGCCCCGAGATAAGAACTCCAGCGACCGGCGGTAAACGATGCAAACGTCCTTTGTCAAACTTGAGCCCGACGTCAGCAGCGCAGCGGAATCAGCGCTCGCAGACGCGGGTCACGCAAATACAGCCCCAACCAGATTACGATGCCGAGCACGATCGGAATCACCGCCTGCGAGTATTCGCCGATGCGAACATGCGTGGCGATTGCGCCCCCGAGATAGCCAGTCAGCAGAATCGCCCCGAGCACGGCCGTTCGAGGTATCAAGTAGAGGACCATGCTGCCGAGCTCGAGTACGGCGAGCAAGATCGCCACGTTCAACGGCCAGCCAAGATGGGCAAAGCCCTCGACTGCCGCCGGCGGCTGGAGGATCTTCATCACGCCACTCACGAGCAGCATCAGCGCCGGCAGAATCGAAAGGAGCCATCCGATCCAGAACGCCGCTTTGGAAGGCTGGGCCGATTCAACGTGGGGTTCCATCGTACATCTCTCACTTCGCTATTGGACAATCGCCGAGTCATCAATCACAAATCAGACTGGGGTCTTGGGCGCCACGTAGACCATCCACGACACGCCGAAGCGGTCGGCAACCATGCCGAAGCTCGGAGAGAAAAATGTCTTGGTCAGCGGCATCTGCACCTGGCCGCCGTCGCCCAGCGCCGCAAACGCTTTCGCGGCCGCCTCCGCGTTGGGCACCGTCAGCGAAAGTGAAATCCCGTCGAATTTAGGCGCCCCGCTGCAGCGGCCGTCGGACGCCATCAGCGTCGAGTCGCCCACGCGGAATGTCGAGTGCATGATCTTGTTTTCGTAGCCGGGCGGCATCGTCTGCGGATCGCACGGCTCCGGGCTCTCGCTGAACCGCATCTTCATTACCACCTCGGCACCAAGCGTCTTGTGGTAAAACTCGAGCGCTTCTTCACAGCGGCCGTCAAACATCAGATAGGGTTGAACATTCATGGTAGGTTCCTATTGGTTGAGAGAGAGCGGGCGAATGGGGAATGTGAACACAAGTATACTAATCGGAAGATTCGGCGTGCAAGGAGAGTCAGGAAAAAGATTTTCCTCCGCCCTCAACCGCCCGGCAGCCCCGGAATCTCCAAAATCGGGCGGACCTCGACCGCTCCCAGCCGGGCCCCCGGGTGGCGGGCGGCGACGGCGAGCGCCTGGTCCAGGTCGTCGACGTCGATGATGTAAAAGCCTCCCAGTACCTCGCGCGTTTCGGCAAATGGCCCGGCGGTAACGGCCGGCCGGCCATCTCGCACCCGAACGCAGGTGGCCGTGCTCGAGGAGTGCAGGGGGGACGCCAGCACGTACTGCCCCTTCCGGTCGAGCTCGTGGGTGAGCGCGACGGCTTCCTCCATCGCCTCTCGCAGCACCGCCTCGCCCGCCTTTTCCCAGGCGGACTCATCGTCGTAGCACAGCAGCATGTATCGCATATTCTTTGCCTCCGCCTGTTAGTCGAACGGCAAATGGCCCAACCGACACGCGCAAAAAGACGTCTGTGGGAACGCTCCGTGGCTATTTCTGCGGCAGGCCCGGGATCTTCAGCACCGGCCGGACTTCGACCGTCCCCTTGCGGGCACCCGGGATGCGAGCCGCGATCGCAATCGCTTCGTTCAGGTCCTTGGCCTCGACCAGGAAGTAACCACCCAGTTGCTCGCGCGTTTCGGCAAAGGGCCCGCTGGTCACGAGCGGCTTGCCCTCCCGGAAGCGAACGCTCCTGGCAGTGGCGACCGGTTCGAGCGGTGCTGCCGCCACGTATTGGCCGTGGGCCGCCAGATCGTGCGTCAACTCCGTCGACTCGACGTAGCACCGCTCACGTTCGCCGTCGGAATACGACTTTTCATCCGTGTAGATCAGCAGCATGTACTTCATAGCGGGCTCCAGATGGTAGGGCGATTCGAATTTCTCGCGCCATTTTAGCGGGTATGCACGAAATTGCGGAAGTGATTCAGCGCCGTGCCGTTCGTTGCGTCCACCTGGCGGCACAAGACGGCCAAGGCTGAAAACAAGGCTGTTTGCGGCTTATCCGTGGCACAAATGTAGTTGGCCAGCGGTTCGACGACGCGCTCCAAATCGTTGCGAATCGACCAATCCAGGATGCAGTTGGCGGGGTTCATGGCTTTCTCCTTTTAAGACTTCGTTTGAGCTTGAGGCTCACCAACTTGTTGTTTCATGGATTAGTCGTTCGGCACGTTGCGGATTCGACACTCGCACAGAAAAATCTCCCGCTTCGGCGATTACTTCGCTTCGACTTCCTTGCGCAACCGATTCTCCTGGTCGCGGAGTTCGGGCGTCAACTCGGGTCCGAAATCCTCGAATTCAAAGATCCGGCGGATCTCGACTTCGGTGTCCTGGAACGGTGCCTTCTTGAGCCAACCGATCGCCTCGTCGAGCGACTTGCATTTCCAAACCCAGTAGCCGGCCACCAGCTCCTTGGTCTCGGCGAAAGGGCCGTCGATCACCGACGTCTTCTTACCTGTGAACTTGACTCGTGCCCCCTGCGAAGTGGGAGCGAGTCCTTCGCCGGCGAGCATCACCCCCGCTTTCACGAGTTCTTCATTGAATCGGCCCATCTCGGTGAGCATCTCCTGCGACGGCATCACGCCGGCTTCCGATTCTTTGCTGGCTTTGACAAGGACCATGAATCGCATTGGAATTCTCCCTGTAGGATATGTGAAAACATGTTTGTTCCGGATTTGAACACGCACTCAGCCCCCAGCTCTGCCGGGGTCGAATCAAGCGATCGCTCTCGATCGCATCGAACCCCCGGCGGAGCCGGAGGCGGTCGGCCGCCAACTTTTCTTACGCGTTGAAGGCTTCTTCGAGTTTCTTGACGTCGAGCTTCACCATCTGCATCAGGGCCTGCATCATGCGATTGGTCTTGGTCGAATCCGGATCGGACAGCATCTTGATGATCGCGGTCGGGACAATTTGCCATGACAGGCCATACTTGTCCTTTAGCCAGCCACATTGGACTTCCTTGCCGCCGTCGGCCGTGAGTTTCGCCCAGTACTCGTCGATCTCGGCCTGCGTCTCGCAATTGACCATGAACGACACCGCCTCGGTGAATTGGTACACTGGCCCACCGTTGAGCGCCATAAACTGTTGGCCGTCGAGCTCGAACGTCACGGTGAGCACCGTACCCTTGGGGAGCGGGGCCCCGTCGCCGTAATAGCTCACTTTCCCGAGCTTCGAATTCTTGAACACGGACACGTAAAACTTCGCGGCTTCGAGCGCCTCCGAATCGAACCACAGGCAAGGCATAATCGCCGGCATGATTGGACCTCAATCGTTTGAAGATTCCGTGAAAATCGACGAGGGATTGTCGAGCGAACACTATCTGGTCGAACCGCGATCGCCAAAATCGACAACGGCCCAAAAAAAAATTTCAGGACAAATTGGCGATTCGATTCTCTAAAAACCGTCGTTCCGGCTCCTGGCGGGCCAAGTCCAGGGCTCGTTGATACGCGTCGCGGGCCTCGACGATCCGTCCCAGCCGCCGACATAAGTCCGCCCGAGTGGCGTGAGCCAGGTGGTAGTCCGTCAAAACGCCGCGGGCCAAGATCGCGTCCACTAGCGCCAGGCCGATTTCCGACCCGTCGCGCATCGCCACAGCGACGGCTCGGTTGAGCTCGACGACGGGCGACGGGTTGGCGGCCAGTAGCAGATCGTAGAACCTCACGATTTGATCCCAATCGGTCTCATCAGCTCTCTCCGCGCCGGCGTGGACCGCCGAGATCGCGGCCTGCAACGTATAGGGCCCGTATTGCGGCGACGCCAGTGCCTTTGTCACCAGTGCCCGGCCTTCGTCGATTTGCTCGCGATTCCAGAGCGAGCGATCCTGTCCGCGAGCAGGATTATGTCGCCGGACGGCGAGGACCGCGCCGCGCGCCGCGACTCGTGAAGCAGCATCAGGGCGAGCAGTCCCAAAACTTCGGCGTCCGGCAATAGTTCGACGAGCAATCGCCCCAGTCGGATCGCCTCACTCGACAGGTCCGCCCGCGTGACCGACTCACCAGACGACGCGGCGTAGCCCTCATTGAACACGAGGTAGACCATCTGTAGCACCGAATCGAGCCGCACCGGCAGCTCTTCCCGCGCGGGCACCTGGTAAGGGATGCTGGCGTCGCGAATCTTCGCTTTGGCCCGCACGATCCGCTGCGCAAGCGTGGGGGGCGACGTGAGGAAAGCGCTGGCGATTTCCTCGGTCGTCAGCCCGCAGACTTCGCGCAGAGTCAGCGCAACTTGCGCCTCGGCAGAAAGCGCCGGGTGACAACATGTGAAGATCAACCGCAGACGGTCATCTTCAACGCCTTCGTCGACCAAATCTTGCGCATGGCTGTGCGTCTCGACGCGCTGGGCCAGCTCGGCGAGAGACGAGTCGAAGCGGGCCCGGCGGCGAATCGCGTCGATTGCTTTGAAGCGGCCGGCCGATACCAGCCAAGCCCGCGGGTTGGCCGGCACACCGTCCCGCTGCCACTGCTCGATCGCCGCCGCAAAAGCATCGTGGAGTGCCTCTTCTGCGAGATCGAAGTCGCCCAGTACCCGAATGAGCGTGGCCAACACACGCCGCGATTCCGCCCGGTAAACGTCATTGACCAGCGCTTGAATCGCGGTAGGGGTAATGGCGGCCATCCTGCCGTTTTCGCCGATGGCGAGCGCTTCGCCAAGTAGCCAACAAAAACCGACAGTCTGACGCGGCAACTCGCGGCAGTACGAACGAGGAGAGCCGGAATAACCGGTTAAAGCCACGGTCCGGACTGGCAAATCGCGCGACGTAATTCGGCAAATACCCTCATATTTCGTTGACAATTTTATTCGGAAAGGACTAGGATCATCTCCCGCCATTTTCCACATCGGGGGACGCGCTTGCGAACCTCTGCAACTCGCTATTCTGGGAGGTTCAGTCATGGGTCTAATCCGCAGCAGTGTTGGGCTCGGTGGCTCTGGTTCCCGACAAATTCGCGGGAAACTGGGTGCGTGTTGCCTGCGGTCGCTTGTTATCGGCATATTGCTGGCGGTCGGTACGCTCGCGGCCCGGGATTCGCGGGCCGCAACCGATACTCAAACCGGCACGAATGGAACCAATGGTGCCAACGGCGCGGCTGGTAATCCGGGAGTCGACGGCGGAACGGGCGGGGACGGTCAAGACGTAACTGCCAGTGCCACGACAACCGACGCCGCCAATACTGCCACGTCGACGGGCGGCAACGGCGGCAACGGCGGCAATGGCGGTGCCGGCAACACGGCCGGAGCCAACGGCGGCGCAGGCGGCCCAGGCGGCGGCGGCGGGGACGCGGCGTCGACCGCCGGATCCACTCCACCGGCTGGAAACGCGACGGCGACCGCCAACTCGACCGGAGGCAACGGTGGCGCTGGCGGCAGTGCGGGTCCCCCAGGCGCCGGTGGAACTCCCGGCGCGGGAAGTACAGGTGGTGCGGGCGGAACTGCCAACTCGACTTCGACTTCCACGTCGACCGCGACAAGCACCGCAACCGCAACCGCCTCGGCCACGGGTGGCAACGGCGGCAACGGTCGGGACGCCGGCGGCGCGGGTGGCAATGGCGGCACGGCGACTTCTTCGTCGTCATCTACGTCGGTCGACGGTAACGTGACGGCCACCGCCAATGTCACGGGTGGCAACGGTGGCGCCGGAAACTTCGGCGCGACCGGCGGGCAAGGCGCCAATTCCACGCTCACCAACGCGGTCACCGGTTCGACCAACGGTACGGTCACTCTGAGCCAGTCGGCCACGGGCGGCAACGGCGGCACCAGCGCCGGAGCGGCGGCGGCCGGCTCGGGCGGCAGCGCCAGCTCAGCGCTCACCTTCATGCGGGCCACCGGGACAAACACCACTTCGACCCTCAACGCCACTGGCGGTAACGGCGGTAATGCCAGCGGCGGTGCAGCTGGAGTTGGCGGCGCGGCGACGACGAGCCTCACGCTGACCGGTGCGGCGAACGTCACGGCGACCCAGAACGCGACCGGCGGCAACGGCGGCTCGATCAACGCAAGCTTTCCCGGCAATGGCGGGGTCGGTGCGGCAGCGATCGGCGGCGCCACCGCCACCTCGACCGGCGCAAGCGCCACGTCGGCCACGGCCACGGCCACGGGCGGCAACGGCGGCGTCGGTCGCGGCGGTGGGTTTGCCGGTGGGACTGGAGGGGCCGCGACCATGAATCCAATCTCGGTCACTTCGGCCGGCGGCAATGTGACCGCTACGGCCAATGCCACGGGCGGCAACGGCGGCGCCGGGAACGACAATGCCACCGGCGGCGCCGGCGGCGGGGCTTCCCTCGTCAACAAAGTGATGGGGACGACGTCCGGGAATGCAACGCTGACTCAATCCGCAACCGGCGGAAATGGTGGTCTCGGAACCGGTGCCGGAGGCGGTGCCGCGGGCAATGCAACGTCGACGCTTAACTTTTCGCGACCGAGTGGTGGGACCACGACCGCGACCCTCAATGCCACCGGCGGCAACGGCGGAGGCGGTAGCGGCGGAGGCCTGGCAGCCGCCGGCGGCATGGCGAACACAAACTTGATTCTGACCGGCAATGCGGCAGTGACTGGAACGCAAACGGCGACCGGCGGCAATGGGGGCGCGATCTCTGCCGCCTCGACCGGCCCCGGCGCGACAGGCGGTAACTCAACGGCCGGTGGAACCATTACTTCGACCGGCGTTGGAAACGTCAGCACTACGGTCACAGCCACCGGCGGCAACGGCGGCGTCGGACGCGGCGGCGGCAACAGCAGCGGTGCCGGTGGCGTCGGCACGATTACGTCCGTCGCGGCCGTGTCACCTAGCAGCAATGTAACTGTCACCGCCAACGCGACGGGCGGCAACGGGGCGGCAGGGAACGACAGTGCCACCGGCGGCGCCGGCGGAGCATCATCGCTCGTCAATGTCGTAAGTGGCGCAACCGACGGCAATGTAACCCTTACGCAGTCGGCCACCGGCGGCAACGGCGGCAGCGCGACCGCGGCAAGCGGCGGCGCGGCCGGCACCGCCAATTCAGCGCTCACCTTTGCACGCGCCAGCGGCGGAACAACTACCGCCACGCTCAATTCCACGGGTGGCAACGGCGGCGGTGCGTCCGGCGGTGGAACTGCCGCACCCGGAGCGGACTCGAGCACGAATCTGGTGTTGACCGGCGCTGCCAACGTGACCGGTACGCAAACCGCTACCGGCGGTAACGGCGGCGCGATCGCAGCCAGCTCGCTCGGAAACGGTGGGGCCGGCGGCGCAGCGACCACCGGTGGCTCATCCACCTCCACTGCGACTGGTACTACTTCTGCGACCGCGAATACCACCGGCGGCAACGGCGGGATCGGGCGGGGCGGCGGCTTCTCTGGCGGCACCGGCGGCGTCCCCACCGTGAATCCGGTCTCGGTCGTTTCGACCAGCGGAAACGTAACGGTGACTGCCAATGGCACCGGTGGAAACGGCGGGGCTGGCAACGACAATGCCGCCGGTGGTGCCGGCGGCAGCGCGTCGCTCGCCGATAAAGTCTCGGGAACTACCTCCGGCAACGTGACGATGACTCAATCGGCCACGGGCGGAAACGGCGGAAACGGTGTCGGCGCCGGCGGCGGTGCGGCTGGTAACGCGACGTCGACGCTCAATTTCTCTCGCGCCAGCGGGGGAACGACTTCCGCGACCGTCAACGCAGCCGGCGGCAACGGCGGTGCCGGAAGCGGCGGCGGTGCCCCAGGTGCCGGTGGCACGGCAATGACGCACCTCGCGCTCACGGGGGCAGCCAACGTCACGGGGACCGAAAATGCCACTGGCGGAAATGGCGGCGCGATTTCCGCCGGCTCCACGGGCGATGGCGGCGCTGGCGGCACGGCCACGGCCAGCAGCTCCGCAACTTCGACTGGTTTAAGCACCGTCGGAATAACCGTCGGCGCCACGGGTGGCAACGGCGGCGTCGGGCGGGGCGCTGGAAACACGAGCGGTGCGGGAGGAAACGCCTTCATCGATCCGGTCTCCGCCGTTTCAGCCGGCGGCAACGTGACGGCCACGGCCAACGCCACGGGCGGAAATGGCGGCGCGGGAAACGACAATGCAGCCGGGGGCAACGGCGGTATGGCGACGCTCGCCGACGTCGTCTCCGCGACGACCGCGGGGACAGCGACCTTGAATCAAACCGCAGTGGGAGGCAATGGGGGAATCGGCGCTGGCGGCAACGGCGGGAGCGGTGGCGGAGCGACTTCCACATTGTCCTTGATGCGCGCCAGCGGCCTCACGACGACGGGGACAACCACGGCCACCGGCGGCAACGGTGCCAATGCCACCCTGGGTGGGATACCTGGAACCGGGGCAAGTTCAATGTCGACGTTGTCCCTTACCGGCGCGGCAGCGGTCACCGCCACGGCCAATGCCAACGGTGGTAACGGTGGCTCGATTGGTGCCGGCAGTTTTGGAGCGGGCAGCAGCGGCGGCCTGGCGAATGCCTCCGCGATGGCGACTTCGACGGGCGTTGGTTCGGTTTCGTCGACGGCCTCCGCGGTCGGGGGCAACGGCGGAAACGCCAGCTCCGGTCCCGGCGGCCTGGGGGGAAACACGATGGCCACGGCGATGAGCGTTGGCAGCGCCGCCGCCAACGCAACCGCTACCGCCGACGGTGGCAATGGATCGCAACGCAGCATCTTCGGCAGCGGCATCGCCTTGGCGAGCGCCATGGGCACCTCCGGCAACGCCACCGCCAACGCACTTTCTGCGGGCGGACTCATTACCAATTTGGAAGCGCACGCGACTTCTCCGGTCAGCGGACTCAGCCGCGCGTCGGCCCGCGCGGGCATCGCACTTGACCCCATGGATGCCACCAGCGCGTCGGGGCTCGAAGCTGCGGCGTTCACCACCGGACTTCCCACCGATGCCCAGGCGCTGAGTATGTTTGCTGGCAATGGAAACATCAAGAATCACTTCAACATTGCCAACGATTCCGCGCCAGGGGCGACTAGCGACATCTTCGGCCTGGCAACCTTTGGTGGCTCGAACACCGAAGGTGGTTCGGCCGCCAATCGGACGTTTACAAGCTCTGCCACCTACTCGATTGATCTGACGGCACTGGTCAACCCGCGGCAGGACTTGCTCGTCGGGCTGCTCGACACCAATACCGAAGGTAACGGATTTGATTCCCTCACGTTTCAGATCACCCGCGAAGGAGTGATGGTTGTCAATCAGATGTTTTCCACGGTGGCCGACGCGGTCAACTTTCTCGACGGCAAAGTCTTGAATTTGGGGTCGAACGGCCCGTTGAATGTGAGCGGTAATCTCGATTTGGTATTCACGACGACGCTCATGACGAACGACGTCGGGGCCGGCTTTTACTTCGACCTCGTGTTCGGCAATTCGACGATCAATGCCGGCCGTCCGCCTGGCGACTACGACGGGAATGGACGTGTCGAAACGGCTGATTACGCCGTGTGGAAGGCGATGTTTGGTTCGACGACCAACCTAGATGCAGATGGCAATCACAACGGTGTGGTCGACGCCGGAGATTACACCATTTGGCGAGACCATCTTGGCGAAGGCATCCTCGGTGCTGGTAGCTTGGCGAGCGTGCCCGAGCCTACCACGATGTGGATTATCGTCACCGGCGCAATGTGCGCGGCGCTGGTTTCGTCACGACGCGTCCGCGCGGCTAGCATTTAGCTCTCGACGCGGTCCAATAACGTTATGATTTGCAGGTAGCTTCTGCTGGCGGTGGCGAATACGGTAGCGATCGCGGTAAAATGTGCCGATGCGCCGTCCACCGCTGATCCTTGCCAGCCGCTCGCCCCGCCGCCGCCAACTCCTCACCGAGGCCGGCTACCAATTCGACGTCATCGCACCCGGCGAAGACGTCGAATGCGGCGTGTGCAGTCAAAACGGCCCGGCGGGACTGGTGACGGACTTGGCATTTCGCAAGGCGGTGGCGGTTCGGCGGCAATTGCCGACGCCGCAAGATCGAATCCTTGTCGCGGCCGACACGGTGGCAGAATGTGACGGCTTTGTGCTCGGCAAGCCCCGCGATGAATCGCACGCCCGGTCCATGCTGCGGCGAGCTGCGCGGTCGGCGGCATCGGGTCCTGACGGGACTGTGCGTATGGCCGCTCGATCAGCCCGAACCGCTGCTCCGCGTCGCGGTGACGCAACTGGTAATGGACGAGCTGTCGGACGCCGCTCTGGAAGATTACCTGGCGACCGGCCAATGGCAAGGCAAAGCGGGGGCGTTTGGATACCAGGACCGATTGGGCTGGGTCCGCGTCGAATCGGGGAGCGAATCCAACGTGGTTGGACTGCCGCTGGAGTTGCTGGCCGAAATGTTGGCGGATGTTGCCGCGGCGGGCCGGTAAAACGCCCGCGGAATGTCAGACGGACCGTCCAAATTCATCTTGCCGATCGCTGTGGAAAACGCGACAGTTGAGAGAGGGTGGGATTGCCTTCCCGGCTTTTGGTCGTCACGAGCTTTGCATGAAACTTCGCGTTGGGGTCGTGGGAATTGGCAAGGCCTGGGAAAGCCGGCATGCGCCGGCGCTCAAGGCCTTGGCCGATCGTTTCGAGGTGCGGGCGTTTTGCGATCCGGTCGCACACCGTGCCGCGGAAGTCGCTCAGCGTTGGCCGGCGCGGACCTGCGACGGTTTCCGCGCGCTGGCCGAAAGCGAAGACATCGACGCGGTGATGCTTCTGTCCGCCCGTTGGTACGGGGCGCTGCCGATCCTGGCCGCCTGCGATGCCGGCAAGGCGATCTATTGTGCCGCGGCGCTCGATCTCGACACCGATTCGGCCGACGAGGTGCGACAGCGGGTCCGCGACGCCGGCGTTGCGTTCATGGCCGAGTTCCCCTGCCGGCTGGCTCCTGCCACCTTGCGACTCAAAGAGCTGATGGCGACTCGGCTCGGCAGGCCGCGGCTGTTGTTCTGTAATCGCCGCCATACGTCGCGCAAGGATGGCGGCCCGAGCTACACGTCCGACATGCGCCAACTCATCGAGATGGTCGATTGGTGTCGCGACGTGGTGGGCGACGAGGCTTCGAGCGTTGTCGGTGCGGCGCATGCGTCGCAGGCGGCCGGTTGCCACGATCCGGCGGAACGTCCCTCGAAAGATTATCTGGTCATGACGCTCGACTTCTCGCCCGAGGGCGAGATCGGCACCGGCGCCGTCGCGCAAATCGCGTGCGGCAGCTATGTCGCCCCGCAATGGCAAGAAGCGGCGGCATTTCGCCGGCCCGCCGATTTGCAGGTCGTCTGCCAGCGCGGCATCGCTTTCTTGGATCTGCCCCACACGGTCGTCTGGTTCGATGACGCGGGGCAGCACTCGGAACTCTTGGACCACGACCGCCCCGTCGGCGAGCAATCGCTGTTGCACTTTCATCGCCAGGTCAGCAGCCTGGTGCTCAAAACCGCCAGTCTCGAAGACGCCTTCCAGGCCCTGACGATCGTCAACAAGGCCCAGGAAAGCTATCTCCAAGGGCATCGGATTCGGCTGAGCTGAATCGCTCGGCTGTTGTCGATCAGTGCGGCGCTGTTACCCATAGTGATAGCGTGCCTGCAGGAATTCGACGCGCTCGTCTTTTACCAAATAGACGACGCGATGTTCTTGGGTTAGCCGACGCGACCAGGTATTCGGAGCCAGGTATTTGAGCGGCTCCGGTTTGCCGATGCCGGCAAACGGATCGGCGAGCACGGCTGCCACCAGGTCAAGAGCCCGAGCAGCCGTGCGCCGATCGGTGCGGACCCAATATTGCAGATCGTCGATGAACTCCGGGTGAAAGACGGCATCGCGTTGTTTCCCGGGTTTACCCTTGGCCATCGAAGTTCAACTTGCGCCGAAGGTCTGCGAGCGCCGACGTGGGCAAATTCTTGGTTTGTGCTCGACGCAATGCCGTCAGCAAGCGCTTTGCGTTGGCTGGCGAGCGCAACAAATGGGCCGTTTCCAGCAGCCCGGCCAGCTCGTCGGCGGCCACCATCGCCACATCTTCCGCACCGCGCCGCGTAATGATCGCGATTTCGCGGTCGTCCGTCACTTGACTCAGCAGCGACGCGAATTTCTCACGGGCTTGACTGTAATTGGTTTTAATCATGGCGGACCGCGATCTCGGGAACTTGTACAGATATACTGTACGCCATTTCCGGCCGCGGGTCAAGCCGGTGATCGTATTAAGAGTCCGGTTGCTCGCGGGGCCGCACGCCGTACGTTGACCGCCGAAAATAAGCCCACTAAAATCGTCGGTCGGCCGCTTCAACGGCCCTCCTCTGGAATTGCCCGACCTCCGGAACCCCCGCGAGCTATCGATGCCGACTACCGCGCAAGACCTTGACCTGACTGGAATTAACACGATTCGCACGCTGGCGATGGACGCGGTCCAGGCCGCCAAGTCGGGCCATCCCGGCACGCCGATGGCCCTGGCCCCCCTGTCGTACCATCTCTGGACCAAGTATTTGCGATACGATCCCACGCATCCCCACTGGCCGAACCGCGATCGTTACGTCCTCTCCTGCGGCCACGCCTCGATGCTGCTCTATTCGCTGATTCACCTGGCCGGAATTCGCCAGGTCGACGCCGACGGCAAGGTGACCAAGGAGCCGGCCGTCTCCCTGGAAGACATTAAGAACTTCCGCCAATGGGGCAGCCGCACGCCGGGCCATCCCGAGCACGGTCACACCACCGGCGTCGAGACCACGACCGGCCCGCTCGGTCAAGGCTGCGGCAACAGCGTCGGCATGGCGATCGCCCAGCGCTGGCTCGCCGCACGATTCAACAAGCCGGGCTACACGCTGTTCGACTACAACATCTGGACGCAGTGCAGCGACGGTGACTTGATGGAAGGCATCACCAACGAGGCCGCCTCGCTCGCCGGGCACTTGAAGCTCGCGAACCTCTGCTGGATCTACGACAACAACCACATCACGATCGAAGGCAAGACCGACCTGGCGTTCAGCGAAGACGTAGCGACGCGGTTCCGCGGCCTGGGTTGGCACGTGCTGGCGGTCCAGGATGCGAACGACCTGGCGGCGATCGACCACGCCTACCAAGGATTCTTGTCGTACAACGACGGGCCGACGATGATCATCGTGCGGAGCGTCATCGGCTACGGCGCGCCGACCAAGGCCGGCACGTCGAAGGCCCACGGCGAACCGCTCGGCGACGAGGAGATCGTCAAGACGAAAGAATTCTACGGCTGGCCGGCCGACGCCAAGTTTCTCGTGCCGCCGGAAGTGCCGGAACACTTCCAAGCGACGCTCGGCAAGCGCGGCGCAGGAGAAGCGCGCGGCCTGGGAAAAGCTCTGGGCGGATTACCAGAAGAAATTCCCCGAGCTCGCTGCGGAGCTGAACATGATGTGGGCCCACGAGCTGCCCGACGGTTGGGAAAGCTCTCAGCCCGAGTTTCCCGCGAGCGAAAAGGGCGACGCCACGCGCAACTCCGGCGGCAAGTCGCTCAACGAATTCGCCAAGAAAATTCCCTGGCTGCTCGGCGGTTCGGCCGACCTCGCTCCTTCGACCAAAACGCTGCTCACGTTTGACGAGGCGGGCGGCGCCTTGGAGCCCGACAATCCCGGCGGGCGGAACATGCACTTTGGCATCCGCGAGCATGGCATGGCGGCCGCCGTCAACGGCATGGTCCTCTCCGACCTGCGAGCGTTCGGCGCGACGTTCTTCGTCTTCTCGGACTACTGCCGGCCGTCGCTGCGGTTGGCGGCGATTATGAAGATCCCCAGCATCTTCGTATTCACGCACGACTCGATCGGCGTCGGCGAAGACGGGCCGACGCACCAGCCCGTCGAGCAGCTGGCCGCCTGCCGGGCGATTCCGAATCTTGCCGTGCTCCGTCCGGGCGACGCCAATGAGACGGCCGTCGCCTGGAAGGTGATCCTCCAGCAAAAGACGCGGCCCGTGGCGATTGCCTTGACGCGGCAGAACCTGCCGACCCTCGATCGCACGAAGTACGCGTCGGCCGAAGGCGTCACTCGCGGCGGTTACATCCTCGCCGACGCAAAGGGTGGCAAGCCGGCGGTGATCCTCATCGCGACCGGCAGCGAATTGCAGCTAGCGGTCGCCGCCCACGAAGAGCTGACCGCCGCGGGCATTGCCAGCCGCGTGGTGAGCCTGCCGTCGTTCGAGATCTTCGACGATCAGCCGCAAAAGTATCGCGACGAAGTGCTTCCGCCCACGGTCACGGCCCGCGTCGGCGTTGAGGCCGGCATCCGGCAAGGCTGGGACAAATACATCGGCGCCGGCGGCGCGTTT
Organism: uncultured Planctomycetota bacterium; assembly: GCA_963808175.1. GTDB lineage: Bacteria > Planctomycetota > Planctomycetia > Pirellulales > Lacipirellulaceae > DASYDU01. The sequence continues at coordinate 17,351 of CAWEEU010000006.1, forward strand.
GTCGGTCTCGATACGTTCGGCGCTTCGGCTCCGTACCAGAAAGTCTACGAGCACCGTGGCGTTACGGCCGCGGCGGTCGTCGCCAAGGCCAACAAGCAATTGGGCCGCTAGCGGCTCTGTTGCGACTTTGCTTGTCGATCTCCGAGCGGCATGGGATAATGACTGGGGTTACGGCGGTGCCAGGGCCCTGCAGTTCCGTCCCGATTATTTGCTGCGGTATCTCTTTGACCGGCGCCGGCTCGACATGGAACGAAACCGATTTCTGGTCCGTTTGTTGCCGATCGCGCTACTCGCGCTCTCACCGATAGCGCGCGGAGCCGACGTGCTCGACGAGGTGCCCCACGACGCGCTGGGCATCGCGGTCGTCCGCAATCTTTCGCAGGCCGACGCCGACGCCGGCAAAGTGCTGGGCGCGCTCGGCTCTCGGCTGCCGGGGCCGTTGGCGTTTTTGAAGTCGATCGCCGGCTTGGATGCCGGGCTCGACTTGCGGCGCGACCTGCTGGTCGTGCTCCTGCCGCCGGAGAACGATTCTCGCCAGTTTCACCTGGCCGTGTGGCTGCCGGTGAGCGACTACGACGCGCTGGTGCAATCGCTCGACGGCGACCCGGGCCGGCGTATCGCAGCCGTGACGATCGCCGGAGAGGATTTGCTCGTCGTGCGGCAAGGTGATTGGGCGGTGGTGATGGACCCGGATCAGCGCAGACCGGCTCGAGCGCCTCCGCGACGGCACCGCTTCGCGTCCGCAGCAATTGGATCAATGGGCGGAGTGGATCCAATCGAATGACGTCGCGGTCGTCGCCCTTCCGTCCGGGATGCGGTCGCTTTGGAGCCTGGCTGCGGAGAATGGCTTGCTTGTTTCCGCGGCCCCTGCTGTGGCGGGTACCGCCAACAACGACGATTTATTCGGACCGGCGACGCCAATCGCCGCCGCCGGCCGTAGGGTGGCCGGCCGTGCGACAATGGATTCGCTCGACGCTCGCCGACGTGCCGGAATTGAGCCGCTGGGCGGTCGAGGCGGACGGTGCCGCCGTTGGAATTCGAATCGACGAGGCGGGAAACGCACTGGCGGGAGTCCGTGTCGCGTTTCCACGCGATGCATTCCCATCGGCGCGAGCCAACGCGGCAGCCGATGCCGCGCACGCGGCACCCCGCCTGTATCAGGGCGGCCAATTCGTCGTGACTGGTTCCGGGCGGGTGTCGCCGCGCTGGGCGGTGCCGGCCATCGCTCCGTATATGCGGCAAGTAACCGACGAATTGGCGACACAATTCGGCACCCGCGTGCCGCCGGACCAGCTCGCCAGTTTTCGCCAAAAGGTCGAGCAAGTGGTGGCCGACGTGTCGGCATTCTCCGTCCTGACGCGGCCCGGCTCAGGCGCCGACGGCGTATTTACCAATAATTTTCTTGCGCTGCGCGTCGCCGCGCCCGCCGAATTCTTGCGGCGTTCTGCCGAATTGGTCGAGCTGTGGAATTCGATGGTAGGCAAGACGGAAGGCGCGAAGCTGCTGGTGCTTGATTCGACGCCGGTCACCGTGGCTGGTCGTCAGGGCACCCAATACGCGATCGACATGATCGCGGCCGTCGGCGTGCCGGCGATCCCCGAGATCAAAGCTTCGATGGAAAAAATGTTTGGCCCGGGTGGCAAGTTCCGCCTGTTCTTTGTGCCAGTCGACGACGAAACGGTGCTGCTGGCGGCGGCCACCGAACCCCAGGTTGCCGACGTGATCAATGCCATCGTCAAGCCGTCCGCGCCGGCCGCCGCCCCTGCGGAGCTCGGTGAGTCGGCGAAAATGCTGGCGGTGGATGGTGCCTGGCGATTGTATTTCAGTCCTCACGGATACAGCGAGTTGATGCGGCGGCAGCTGGAGGCAGTGCTGGGGCAGGTGATCGGCGGCCCGATCGTACCGCAATTTCCCGAATCGCCCCCAATTGGTGTGACGGGCGGCGTCGGTGGGCGCAGCGTTTGGGCGGAAGTTGCCGTGCCCGTCGACACGCTGCGCGGCTACGGCAAGTATTCGCACAGGTAGTTAGAATTCCCGGCCGCGATGCCAGACGACCACGGGTGTCGAGTTGTCCGCCGCGACGTCTTCCAGCGAATCAGTCTCGAGCGGCAGTGCCACAAGATTGGCAAGCTTTCCCGGCGAAATGCTCCCGCACTGATTCGCGCAGCCAACCGCTTCTGCCGCACGGAGCGTTGCCATCTCCAGGATTGTGTCGATCGGCACGTCACGGTGTGCCGTGGCTGCATGCCGAAATTCGCCGAGCATGCCGAGGTCCGGATTCGACGCCCGGCTGTCGGTACCCAGCGCGACGCGCACGCCGGCGGCGAGCAATTCGGCCAGCGGATATCGCGGATGAGCGAAATAGGCGTGCGTCCGCGGGCAGTAGACCAACGTCATCCGCTCGGCGTGGGCGGCCAGGAATTCTTGCTCCTCGCGCGCGAGATAGTTGCCGTGGATCACCAGCGCTCGCGGAGCGTCGGCAAGCCGCCGCAAATAATCGAGCGGGCGCGTGCCGCGAGGCATCGCCGCCGGGTCCCACATGCTCCGCCGTCGAGCAGCTCCTGAAACGGGCCCTTGCCAGTGGCGAGAAAGTCGAGCTCGTCGGCGCTCTCGGCCAGATGCATCGCCACCGGCAGGCTTTCCTGCCGGGCTAGATTCACAAGTCTTGTCGATCAGCTCAGGCGAAACGGTGTACGGCGCATGGGGGCTGATGCCGACAGAAAAGGGGACGCAGCTCTTTTTGATAAAAGAGCTGCGTCCCCTTTTTGCGGCGCGTCGCTTCGACGGCGGCGAATGCCGAGTCGGCCCGGGCCCGCGAGAAGCCGATGACTTCGACAAGACACCGTCAGCAAGACTCGCGCGTCTGGCCGGGTAGGCATCGAGTTCCGCGGTGGCGATTTCGCCGATCGCCGAGGTTCCCGCGAGCAGACTCTCTTGAATGCCCAGCGCAATCGAGGCCTCGATCTCATCGCCGACGACTTTGCCGCTCGGCAATCGCCAGCGGCAGCCAGTCGACGAGCCGCATCCCCGGCTGGCCGAGTGGCTCGCGCAAATGGCTGAACTCCAGGTGCGTGTGAGCATTGACGAAACTCGGCACCAGCGCGACGTCTCCCAAATCGCGGCTCGGGCCGTCGGCACGCGACGTTGGAGTGACCGCGACGATCCGCTCGCCGTCGATCGTCACCACTCCGTCGGCGATCGGCGGGCGATCGACGGGACAAACCAGGCGCGCTCGCAGAGAAATCGACATGGCAGATTCGATCGAAGCTATTCGCTGCCCACCAGTTGCTGCGCTTGCAGCGCCCGGGCGTCGCTCAATTCTTCCTCATCCGTCGCTTGGTAGGGAAGTCGATGGAACCAGACCAGGATTGCCACCGAGAGCAGACCCGCGACGATCAACACGGGCAGGCGATAGGTAAGTCCCTCGGGGCCGGGCTGCGAAACCAGTGACTGTAGCGCCGGCCAGCGCTCGGCGAATTGGCTCAATCGCTGCGGCGCCAGCGCCAACCCCAGCATGATGCTGTTGTAACTGGCGTGGAACAAGATTCCCGGCACGAGACTCGTCGTCTGCACCGCCAGGTAACCGATCACCAATCCCAGCGCCACGGCCGCCAGCGATTGCTGCACGACGGTGTGGGCCATGCCGAAGAACAGGGCCGACAACCCGATCGCCCACCATTTGTGCCCGACGTGCCGCAGCCCGGACAGGATGAACCCGCGAAAGGCCAGCTCCTCGCAGATTGCCGGAAGCACCGCCATCAGCAGAAACGGCAGCCAGAAAAAAGGTGCCGACGCGATCATCCGCTCCATCGACTGCGTTTCCGCCTGGATTCCCTCTTGGAGCGGGTAGAGCTTCTGGATGCCGATCACGAGCTGTTGACCAAGCGGATGCAGCGTGACGGCAAGTGCCACCGCGGCCACGCAAGCGGCCAATTGCGGCGGCCGGTCCAGCAGCAACGTCTTCGCACGCGCGCGGGTGAATAGCAGCGTCATCAACAATGCCGGCAGGGCGATACACACGACCTGGCTGATGAACAGCAGCAGCGTAAAGAAACGGAAATCGGGGTTCGCAGGCACGTGCGCGGAAATCGCCAGCCGCGTGAAAAACTGAATGAAATAGACGAGCGCGACGCAGAAAAACGCCTCCGCCAGCGACGGCGTCTCGCGGCGATCGCGCACCAGGTGCACCAACCAGCGGCGCAGATCGAGCCGCTCGCTCTCGCGGAACAGGACCGACTCCTGATTGAATTGATAGATCGCCCAGCGAATCGCCAGCAGGCAGCAAACCAGCGTCACGCCACACACCGGCACGACGAACCGCAACGCGTCGGCGTAGTTGCCTTCGACCAGCGTCCGCAACAGCAGCACCACGCCGGTGATCGGGATCAGGCTATTGCCGAGATTGAGCTCCGTGCCGGGCGACATCGGCAGCATCATCAGCGGCATCGTGACCAACAACAGCGGCATCAGGTAGTACTGGCCTTCCTTCGTGCTGCGGGCAAACGCCGCGCACGCCAGGCACAAGGCGCTAAACAGTGCCGACATCGGCACCAATGCCGCGACCAGGCACACCAACACGGCCACCGGCGGGAAGCCCAGCCGGCCGAGCGAATCGCCCGGCATCAGCGATTGCATCTGATTCACGACATATTGCGCCGTGATGCCGAGGCTCGTGAGGTTCAAGAATGCGGTGGCGATGCTGAAGGTCATCACCGTCAGCAGCTTGCCCCACACGATCTCGCTCCGCAAGGCCGGGCTCGAAAGCAGCGTTTCCAGCGTGCCGCGCTCCTTTTCGCCGGCACACACGTCGACGGCCGGGTAGAACGCCCCGGTCAGCGCCCAAATGAACAGCACAAACGGCACAATCTTCGCCCACACCGCCGCCTCCTGCTGCCGGACCTCGGCGACGTCGCGCGGTTTGAGCTGGAACGGCTTGGCGACGTTGGCCGGCACCCGACCGGCGAGCAGATTCTGTCGGACGACTTGCGCCTTCCAGTTGTTGAGCACGCGCTCGACGGCGCGGTCGGCAATCCGCGACTTTTCGCGGGCCGAGCTGAACAGGATTTCCGGCTCCGGTACGTTGACCGACTCCGCTGGCTGCCGGTCGTTCGGCCGGTCGTCCCCTTCGGCCGCGGCGCGGAGCTCTTCCAGCCGTGCGCCGAAGTCGGTGGGAAAGTAAACCACGACCTGCACGTCGCCAGCCTTGAGCCGGGCGCGGGCGGCCTCCAGGACCTGGTCCGTGACCGGCGTGTCCTTGTCGATTTCGAGCATCAAACGGGCCTGCTCGGACGGGTCGTCAAACAGCTCCCCGGCGAACTGGCCATCCTGCACCAAAGCCGGAAACTTCGGGTCGCTGGTAACCTGCCCGGCCCCGAGCAGCAGGACGTGCGATTCGTTCTTCCGCAAAAACTGCGAGAGCTGAAAGACGCTCATCCCCAACAGCGGATACAGCAAGAGCGGCAACACCGCGATCATGAACAGCGTGCGCCGATCGCGCAGCTGGTCGCGAATCTCGCGGGCATAAATCAGTTTGACGTTCCGCCAGCTCATTGCGACTCGCTTACACCGTGACCGGGTGTTCCGCCTCCTGTTTGCGAATCAACCGGAAGAACAGCTCTTCCAAGTCCGGTTCGTCGTGCGCGTCGCGCAGTTCTGCGAGCGTGCCCTCGGCCAGGATCCGGCCGCGGTGCATGATCGCGATCCGGTCGCAGAGCCGCTCGGCCTCGCGCATGATGTGCGTCGAGAAGATGATGCACTTGCCCTCGCCGCGGAGCTCGGCCACCGCCTCCAACAGCGCCCGGGCCACCAGCACGTCGAGCCCCGTCGTCGCTTCGTCGAAGATCAGCACCGGCGGGTCGTGCACGATCGCCCGGGCGATCGAGACCTTTTGCTTCATGCCGGTCGACATCTTCGCCCCCAGCACGTCGCGGATTTCCTGCATCCCAAAGCGGTCGAACAACAGCTCCATCCGCTCGCGGAGTTCCTCTTCGCCCATGCCGTAGAGGCGGCCGAAGTACTCGACCATCTCCCAGGCCGTCATGCGGTCGTAGACGGCGGTGTTCGCCGAGACGAAGCCGATCTGATGCCGCACCAGCTCGGGCTGCGTCACGCAATCGAAGCCGCCGACGATCGCGGTGCCGCTGGTCGGCTCGAGCACCGTGCTCAAGATACGCAGCGCCGTGGTCTTGCCGGCCCCGTTGGGGCCCAACAGCCCATAGATCTGGCCCGGCAGGGCACGGAAACTCACGTCATCGAGCGCTTTGACCTCCCCCCGCCGCAAATCGGAGTAGGCCTTCGAGAGACAGCGGGCTTCGATCATGGTGCGCACGACCCGGGACGCAGCTTCCGTGGCGTGGCCGAAGTGCCGTCCTCGGCCGCAGTAAGTGGTTATACCAGCTTACCTTATGATCGGAAGCGCGGGCAACCGGTCTGCCGCGGCCGGCACGGTCGTGCGGGCTTCTGCCGCACGTTCTAAGGCGGCATCGTCGATCAGCTCGTAGAAGACGTTGCGCTGGCGGGGAATGAAGCCCAGCTCGCGGATCGCGGCACGGATGTCGTCCAGCGTGAGGAAGTGGACCGTGCCCGCCTCGGCGACGACGTTTTCTTCGATCATCAGGCTGCCCATGTCGTTGGCCCCGTAGAGCAGGGCCAATTGCCCGATCTTGAGGCCCTGCGTGACCCAGCTCGACTGGATGTTGGCGAAGTTGTCGAGGTACAGCCGGGCCACCGCGTTCGTCTTGAGATACTCGAACGAGCCCGCCGGCGGGATGTCGGCCATGTCCGTATGATCCGGCTGAAACGTCCAACAGATAAAGGCGGTAAAACCGCCCGTTTCGTCCTGCAGCTGGCGCAATCGTTCCAGGTGTTCGATCCGCTCGGCCAGCGTCTCGACGTGGCCGAACATCATCGTCGCCGTGCTCGGCCCCCCAAGCTCGTGCCAGACGCGGTTCACGTCCAGCCAGTCGTCGGTCATCACCTTGCCGCGCGTGATCGCCGCCCGGACGCGGTCGACCAGGATCTCCGCGCCGCCGCCCGGCAGGCTCCCCAGGCCCGCCGCCTTGAGCCGCTCGAGCACCGTTCGCAGCGGCAGCTTCGAGACTTTGGTGAAGTGATAGATTTCCGGCGGGCTGAAGCCGTGGACGTTGACCTGCGGGAAGCGGCTCTTGATGTCGCCGAGCAGCTCTTCGTACCACTCGAGCTGGAAGTCCGGATGCAGCCCGCCCTGCATCAGAATCTGATCGCCGCCCAGCTCGACCGTTTCCTGAATCTTTTCGAGCAGCTCCGCCCGATCGAGGACGTAGCCCTCGGCCGATTTTGGCGTGCGGTAAAACGCGCAGAAGTCGCAGACCGCCGTGCAGACGTTCGTGTAGTTGATGTTGCGGTCGATGTTGTAGGTGCGATAGTTCTCGGGATGGAGCCGCCGCGTGACTTCGTCGGCAGCCCGGCCCAGCGACGCGAGTATCTCCGACGAACGTCATGCGACTCCAACAGCGCAAGCCCCTCGTCCGGCGTGAGCCGCTCGCCGGCCACCGCCTTTTCGAGAATCCGCTGGTGATTATTGTTTCGTGCAACCATGATTCGACCATTGGGCGATCGCGCGGATCGCGTCTTGCGGCACCAAACCCTTCCGCGCCGAGTAGCGGGCGAACAGTTCGAGCCCGGCCAGTTCCAGCTCTCCCAACGTAAAATGCAAGTTGTCGCGAAGATAACGATGAGCCAGCTCGACGTCGATTCCCAGTAGCGGCGCCTCGGCCGCAGCAATCTCCGCCAAATGGGCCGCGCCCCGATCTCGCGCGGCGCCGAGCACCGTTTCTAGCCGAGCCGTCTCGACGTCGGGCCGAGCCACCCACGCCGCGAACACGAACGGCAGCCCCGTCCACTCGAACCACTTCTCGCCCAGGTCCCAGACGGTGACGAAGGAACCCGGAGAATTCAAATTCGATTCTCCTGACTCCCCGCTCCCGGCTCCTGCTCCCTGCTCAATATCGCCCGATCGCCGATCAACAGCACCGCGTCGGCCGCGGTGCTTTCGAGCCCGCATCCGATCGGCAGCGGCTCGCACGTCGGCTGCACACCGGCCAGCTCATCGAGCAGCACGAGCGCCAGCGCCGCGCTGGTCCGCGAACCCTCGTCGAGCGCCAGCGTTTTCACCTCGGACGGCGGCACGCGAAAGTAGAGCTTCACGCTCAGCACCGGACCGCGGCAGGCCACACACGCGTCCGACACGACGACGTGCCCCGGCTGCCGCAGCCACTCGACAATCGGCACCAGCGCCACGTCGAGCCGCCCCGCCGCGAGCGAATCCGCCAGCCGGCTCGGCAAATCGTAAAAGACCCGCGATTCCGCCGCCGCGGCTTCCAGTCCATAGACCAGCGGCTTGCTGTTGAGATAGTTAACGGCACCAATTCGCATCGCAGTGACTGCCTTCCTTGATTCAACCGCCGATTTCGCGGCAATTATAGACGTTTCTGGCCGCAGCCACTAGGCCGGGGCCGCCACCAGAATAACCGCCGGCACATCGCGAACATTAACCGCCCGCACGCGTAAGCGGTGATTGTGCGTCCATAAGGCGAACCCCCGGCAGAGCCGGGGGCTGACGGGCGTGTTCGCATGCGTGGCGTGTAAGTAGTTCAGCCCCTGGCTCTGCCGGGGGTAATGTGCGGACCATGCCAATGGATTTCCAGTTACAACACAACCAACTTTGCGAATCGGCTCCGAATCCAGATGACGCTGAGGCGCGTACCGCCATTTGTCAACTTTCACATGACAAGTTGCGTACCAGCGCATGTCGACGACCAGTGGCGGATTTGCTTTCGCTTCAGCGACGGCGACGCCTCCGACGTCGAGTTCTGCGATTGTCACTAAGCCAAGCTATATGCAATTGAGGCGTAATTGATGAGCATTCCAAACTCTAGCCCAATGAAACGATGGCCGGCGCAGGGGGGTGAAATGCTCTGCGAGGACTTTATGCTCGATTATGGGCTGAGTGTTTCCTCGCTCGCCAAAGCCGTCGGCGTTTCGCGTCAATCAATCAGCTGCTGCGGGGACGCCGTGCCGTCAGCCCCGAGACGTCACTCCACCTGGCACGCCTCTTCGTCAATTCCCTCGAGTTCTGGCGCAATGCGCAGCGTACCGTCGATCTGTGGGAAGCCGTGCAGGCCATCCGACGCTGCGTGAATCGGATCATACCTCTGCGAAGTGTTTAACGACGCGCGAGCGATAAGGTGCCGCGCTACTGCTAAAAATGAACGGTATTGATTGGCGCAACAAATTTGGCAGGATTTCCGGCTAACGTCGTTCGACGGGGCCCACTTCGACGCAAATGGCCGACTTTCTTAACGGAAGTCCACCAGATCTCCAAATGGGTCGTTCACCTCAAGATTCCTTTTGCGGCCACCAAAATGGAGGGGTATAATCACACGTCAGTTGGACAGCTTACTCATTTAATTTTTTTGGTGGACAGAATGAGACTTTCCAGATTGCTAAACCGCATTGTCATACAAGCCGCTGTCGCATTTGGTTTCAGCTCTGCTGTGGCGTTGGCAAACTTCAGCTTTGTAAAAATCGCCGACACGAACACCACAACCGCCGACGGCGATATCAAAGGAATACTCATCCCGCCCGTAATCGATGGTGGGGACGTGGCATTCCAAGCTGGGATGGGTGGTTCGACCGTCGGAATATTTCGTGGAAGTGGCGGCCCACTAACCAAAATCGTGAAATCGGGAGATCCAGCGCCCAATGGTGTGTTCAATTTCTTGGGAACTGCTGCGCCCTCGATTAGCAATGGCCAGGTCGCATTCTCGGGAGCCTTTGGTTCTGGCGGCCTGAGCAGCGTGCATATTTTTGTTGGTGATGGAGGTGACCCCGCAACAGTTGTAAAACCCGGTGATTCAGCTGGCTCCGTAATCCTTGGCGAACTGCAGTTCAGTTACCCGGTGCTGAGCGATGGCAAGGTGGCATTCCCCGCGTCCTATAGTGGAGGCAGCGGAATTTTCTTGGGAAACGCGACTTCACTTTCCGCGATCGTAAAGAGCGGTGACATAGCTCCTGAGGGAACATTTAACCAAATTTTTTCATCTTCACCGCCGGCAATCAGTAGTAACAGTGTTGCGTTCGTGGGTGGTTTCAGTGGCAAACACGGCATCTTCGTCGGAGATGGGGGACCGCTTACGACGATCATCAAAGTTGGCGACACTGCGCCGGTAGGTACATTCAATACCCTCAGTACCCCATCCATCAGCGGAGATTCCGTCGCTTTCGTGGGACGCTATGGCACGACCAATGGAGTATTCGTGAAGGACACACTGGGGTTGAAAGAAATTGCCAGTGTAGGCGACATGACGCCGGCTGGTTTATTGACGGAAGTTGGCTCCCCAGCGATTAGCGGCACGAATGTTGCCTTTCGCGGAGCTTTCAGTGGCGGGTCCGGAATCTTTGTGGGCAATGAAATCGGCCTGATGTCCGTTATTAAGACAGGAGATATGCTTTTCGGACAGGTTGTTGACCGCGTTGGATTTGCGAACGGACTTGATCCTCGGGGCTCGGGAAATCTCGCCTTGGTCTACGAACTCACGAATGGCGTAAGGGGAATTGCAATGGCTATTCCGGTGCCGGAGCCAAATTCAGTTGGCGTCATTGCTGTGATTGTTCTGGCGCTTGCTAATTGTGGACGCTGGCGATCCATCTGTACGTCGAGGCACACTGGTAGGCGATGATCGCCCAATTGGCCGCGAGTGACCGCGACTCCATGCAGCGAGTTTCGCCTCAGGCAACGCAATGTCTAAGCAGTTCTGGAATTCATCTGCGATGATTCGCCATCTGCGACCAAATCGAGGTCCCTGCGGCCAATTTTAGGTAGTTGACATCCGTACCCTATCCTCGCGATAATCCCGGGTGCAGCTATTTGGAGAATCGGAGAGCAGCCATTCTCTGTTAGCACTTAGCCAATCGCGCTGAGTGCAGCGTGGCGCCGTGCCGACAATCATCCCGGCAGACTACGCTCGAGGTGCGCGTAAGTGGGGAGCAGTTGTGAACTCCCGATATTTGGAATTTTGGAACTTTGCCCATGAGGCGCGAATTCGAGTATTTTTGGAACACAGACTGGGAGGAAATCGCCTTGTTTTGCCGAGCCGATTGCAAAGCGAGGGTGACAAAAGTGGGGATTTTTGGAGCACCGAATCGTGTTTTGCCGAGGTGTTCCAAAAATCCAAAATTGCAGATCGCGGCGCGGGGAGCGAGCTCAGTTGAATTCCATCTGCCGAAACGAGTGGAGTCCCCACCAAAGCGGCAGGACGGTGGCCGAGATCCCGACGACGATGGCCGTCGTGCTGCCGCCCCAGAGCCAGAGCCGCAGGAAGTTGGGGTTCAAAAACGACTCCCGCCAGGGGGCGTTGCCCGCGATCAGATAGAAATGGCAGGGCAGGGCGGTGAGCACGACGATCACGATGATGTACAGCGCGCTGAGCACCAGGTTCAGCGTGCCGCCGAAGCCGGCCGAGATTTTCGACGGCGAGGTCTCGCGGAAATTCGGCATCATCGCCCCCAGGCCCACCGCGATCGACGACAGCCCCAGGCACAGCAGAATGCATACGAATTGGTGCACCACGACGATCATCCCGAAACGTGCAGCATCACGTCGCTCAGCAGGATCAACGTCGCGCACGGGACCCAGGAGCCGAGCGCCGCGAACACAAACTTGCTCCACAGCACGGTGTCGCGCTTCATCGGCATCAGGCCGAGAATCCAAAAGCAATGTCCTTCGAGGCTGATCATCGGATAGATGAACCGCGTGGTGAACGTCGAGAGGATCAGCCCGACCACGGCCAAATTGAGAAAGCTGACCATGTTGATCCAGGTGACGTAGCTGATGTCGCGCTGCGGGTTGTTGAAGCGATCGACGTTGAGAAAGTAGAGCCCCAACAGTCCGAAGAAGATCAGGAACTGCGACCATTGCACCGGGTCGCGCCGGAGCAGTTTCCAATCTTTCAGAAACAGCAGCCGCATGTGCGTGGGAAACGCGGCCAAGAGCGAATTTGCAATGCCGTCGGACCAGCTGGCCAGCTTGAGGGAATGCGGTTGGCGAACGCCAGCAGGCTTGCGATGGCGCGATCGAAGGGCGACTTGTCGGCGTGCCGCGCGCGTCGGTGCCCGCAGAGAAATCCGTTGTAGCCGGCGCGGAACCAGCGTTTGGCCGTCCACACGGTGAGCACGTGGCACATCATCGCGTTGGAGATCAACAGCGCCAGGTACAGGCAGCTTTGGAAGAACGGCACCTGGAAGACGTTGGCGTGGGACTCCTGGAGGCCGCGGGCCGCGCCGCTTCCAGCAGGCCGCCGGTCAGCCAGGAGCTGGGCAGCCACTCCTGCTGCGTGAAGCGAAAGCGGAGCAGCGTTTCCTGGAACCATTGGCTGCCGAACAGCCGCGTTTGCGGCCCGCTCACCGACCGCCAGATCGACCAGCCGGCGATCACCGCCACGGCAGCGCCGCCCCGACGATCAACACCCGCAGTCGCGGCAACCGATAGATGATGAACAGGCAAGCCACCGCCCCGACGCCGCTGGGGATGTAAACAAACGCGATGATCAGCGGCAGGATCAGCCCGAAGTAGTACCACGGCGCCGCGACCACGATGCCGTAGGCAATCATCATCGGGCTGGCCAACAGGAAAAAGCCCCAACTGCTGAAGAAGATGGCTTCCTGAAACTTATAGAGCACCAGCCGCTCCGGCCGGACCGGCAGCGTGAGCAGAAACGCCGTCTCGGGCGAATTGTACAGTCCCGTGTAAAGAATGATCCCCGACGAGAACATGAGCATCACGTTGAGCGACGCGAAGAACAGGTGGAACACGAAGCGGACCGTTTGAGCATGGTAGCTCGCCCCCGGCGGGCCGACGTGCTCGACGACGAACTGGAAGCCCTCGTAGAACAGCGTGAACAGGCCGAACCAGAAGAACAGGCTCAGGCCGATCACCAGCCTCGTCCGCAGCCGTCCGGTCGTGAACAATTGCCGCAGCCGGGTGGTCGCGATGCGATAGCGGAGCCGCCAGAACAGCTGGGCTTCGTAATCCTCCGAGGGCAGCGCCGACGGGATGCTCCGCCGGCGCGAGCGTGCCAGGCCAGGTCGTCGCGGAAGCGTTGCTCATCGGGGAAGTCGCCGTGCGAAGGAACCGAGGCGACACTTTCAGTTTAGCAGATGCCGCCCGACAGATCAGGGCGATTCGGTCGCTGGCTGCAACTGCGGCGAGGCCTCCGTCATCGCCAGGTACATCGCTTCGAGCGACTGGCGTCCGCCGGGGAATCGCTCGCGCAGCTGCTCGAGCGTGCCGTCGAACAGCAGCTTGCCGTGGCTCATGATGCCCACGCGATGCGAAATCTCCTCGGCGGTGGCGAGCGTGTGGGTCGACATCAGCACACACATGCCGCTGTGACTCTCGGCGTCGAGCAGATCCTTCACCAGCCGAATGCTGTGCGGGTCGAGGCCCACCAGCGGCTCGTCGAGCACCAGGACCCGCGGCGAATTGAGCATCGCCGAGGCGAACACCGTCCGTTGCTTCATGCCGTGCGAATAGCGCTCGGTGAGCTCGTCGGCGAATTCGGCCAGCTCGAACCGCTCGATTTCGCGGTCGATCGCCCGGTCGGCGTGGGTCGCGTCGAGGCCGTGCATCTGGGCGACGAACTGCAGGAACTCGCGGCCGGTGAGCTTCTCGTAGAGGAACGGCTGATCGGGAACATAGCCGACGAGCGAAGCGGCGAGCCGCGATTCCGCGACGACGTCATATCCGCCGACGCGGACCGTGCCCGCTTCGGGCCGCAGCAGGCCGACGAGCAATTTGAGCGTCGTCGTTTTGCCGGCGCCGTTGTGACCCAAGAGCGAGTAAAGCTCGCCCGCGGCGATCCGGAGATTCAAGCAGTCAACCGCCACTTTGTCGCCGTACGAGCGGCGGACCTGGTCGAATTCAATCATCGCGTGCGGCACGTGGCGTGGTGAGCGTGGCCACGGTTTCCAAGTCCAAGAGCTTGCTGGCCATGTGAATGGCTTGCGGATCCATGCGCCGTTCGAAGCGGAGCTTGGTGTCCATCAGGTACAAGTCCTGGCGCACGACCGTGCCGTCGTCGGCGACCCAAACGGCAGCTCGCAGCGTGTGTTCCGCCGCAACTCCCGCCGACGAAAGATCGCGATACTCGATCAGCTTGGCGCGGACCATGCCGTTTCCTGGTGAATCGTCTCTTCGGCGACGACTTCGGCTTGCAGCAACGTCAAGGCGTCGGTCGGCGGCCGGAACAGGCTGAACATCTCGACCTGCCAGCGGCGGCCGACGTAAATCTGCAGCAGCTTCGGCTCGGGGATCAACTCGCCGTTGAGCTGATCCGTGTTGGGAAAAGGAAAGCTCACCTCGTGCGAGACTCCACCGCCGATAAACTTGAGAATCAGCTCGGCCCCTTCGACCTTGCCATAAATCTTCACCACCAGCGGCAGATCGTTCAGCTGCACCTTGGTGTCGAACGAGGAGAGCGTGCCGAACGAATCGAGCACCAGCCGGGTCCGCGTGTCGAGCCGAATCTGTCCCAAATCGTCGACGATGCTGCTCATCCACTGCGGGGCCATTTCCCGCAGCGGGATGTCCTGCAGAAGCACGCGGCTGTGGATTTCGGTCGTCGATTGGGCCCCGGGACCGCCTGGCGAACCGCGTACCCAACGCGACGCCCGCCATATTCGATCTGCCAGCAATCCGGCTGTCTTTCCTGGAGGGCTCCGTGGGTCGGCGGTTCGCCCGCCAAGAACGGGGGCAGTATCTTCTCCACCACGAGCCACGACATAGTCGAGGCCCATAGCAGCAAGACGACGGCCACGAAGATTCGATTTCCCATGCTGAGTCTTCCATGAGTGCGGGAAGTAACGCCTGCACGGACGTTTCTAGTGTACCCGCGCCTGTCGGTCCCGGCCACGAAAATCAGCAAGTTTTCACTAATTCTTCGCCCGAATTGGCTGGCGCGGCCGATTGCAGCTGCTGTCGGCCACGCGATCGGGTGTCTGAGATCTTCGCCAGCGGTACGAAAATCTTGGATTCCTCGCCACGACCTGACGTGCCGCGTTCGGCGTTGCATCAATGTCCCGATCTTCAGAAGATAGGGCCGGGTAGTCGGCTTGACGTGAGAACTGCATACGTGGCCGCGATTGAGCGCTAATGCGTGACAAGGTGAATGGGATGATCTGGAGCTGTGTTCGACCGATCCGTTTTGTTGGTTGGCGGTTCGCAATTGCGTGTTCGATCGCCCTTGGCACCATCGTGATCGCTGGCTGTGGCAGCGACGCGCGCAAGGCAGCAGTCCCCGCGGGGGAATCGTCCTCTCCCGTTGTGTCACACGACGAAAGTCTCGATCCGCAACACCCGATCGTCGAGATCGAGACGACGTTCGGTAAGATACGAGTTCGGCTGGACGCGGAGAACGCGCCGGCGACGGTTCGCAGTTTTCTCAACTACGTGGACGACGGCTTTTATGCGAACACGCTGATCCATTACGTCAATGCCAATAAGATGATCCTCGGCGGCGGGTACTCCGTCGACAGTCAGCTGAAACCAACGAGCACGACCCTCCGCAACGAGGCGCACAACGGGCTCAAAAATGTACGCGGCACAATCGCCATGGCCCGCGACGTCTCGGCCGGCATCGATAGCGCAACGTCGCAGTTTTTCATCAACCTCGCCGACGCGCCCTCCCTGGATCACCGCGGCGAGACGCCGGACACATACGGCTACTGCGTGTTCGGCGAGGTAGTGGAGGGGCTCGACGTAGCCGACCAAATATCTCGCTCCGCGACGCGCGACCAGGGCGGGGATCTGAGCCAGACGCCCGTGCCGCCGGTCGTAGTCAAGTCGATCGCCGTGGTCCGCTAGCACGCCGGATGTCCGCCGATCGGTGGTCATGCATCAGCGCGCGTAAAAAGGGGCCGGTGCGACTTGCACAGCGGCCCCTTGCTTGAGTCAATTGGTCGGGTCGCTCAGCTGGTCTGAGCGCCGGCCGGCGCGTTTCGCAGGGCGAGTGAGAGCATGACCCACGCCCAGCCGTTGAAGATCAGCTCGATGCCGACAAACAAGCCAATGATCCACATGCCCGAATAGGGCCATTGCTTGTAGACCAAGAATCCAAGCAGCATCGACACCGCACCGTTCAACAGCACCCATCCCCAGCCGGTGATCCGCTCACTCATCGCATAGACCATCCGAAAGATGCCGCTGAAGATCAAGAAGAACGCGATAATCAACGTCAGCTGGATCGCGCTGCTTTCCGGGCGGTCGATCAGCATCCAACCGACAATCACATACAAAATGCCGATCAGCAGATGCAGCAGCGTGCCGCTCCACTTGCCGGACCAGAACGAACTGACGATCTGTGCGATGCCGCCCGTCAGCAGCAGGAAGCCGAACAAAACGGTCGCGGCTACCGTGGCGATGACGGCATCTCCGATCGCGATCATGCCGAGCACAACCATGGCGATCCCGAGTGCCAAGAACCAGCACCAGTGCTTTTGAAGTAATTGCAGCTCGTGAGCAAATGGTGACGAACCCGGCGGCGACGCAAAGGCATTCATGGTAACCTCGTTGACCTGGTAGGTTGGAGAGCGGTGAATGACGACCGAAAACGCGGGACTTCGGCAAACCCCTGCTGGAGTGTAGCATACAATTGACGAAGTCCAGGAAGGGCCGAAACTCGGCGATTCCGCTGGGAATGGGCGACTCGGTCGACCCTCGGTCTCACGTTCGCAATCCACCCATGACATCCATGTCGACCTTTGGCGACCAGGTCAGAAGTCTGCGTTACCTGGCGAGCGGACCCGTCCGCGGGCGGCTGACCGAGTGGTCCACCCTGGTGCCACGCATCGGCGCGCTCGAAGAAGGGCTCATGGCCCAGAGCGACTACGAGCTGAAGAAGTTGAGCCTCTCGCTCCGCTATCGAGCCCGCAGCGGCGAGCCGCTCGAGCGATTGCTCGTCGAAGCGTTCGCGCTGGTCCGCGAGGCCGGGCGGCGGAAGCTCAACTTGCGCCACTTCGACGTCCAGTTGTTGGGCGGGGCGGCGATCCATTTCAGTTCGATCGTCGAGATGCAAACCGGCGAAGGCAAAACGCTCACCGCCACGCTCCCCTTGTATCTCGCGGCGTTGGAAGGGAAGGGGGCCCATCTCGCCACTGTCAATGACTACCTCGCCCAGCGCGACGCCGATCAGCTGCGGCCGCTCTACGAGCTGTTGGGCATGAAAGTCGGTTGCATCCAAAGCCAGATGCCCCAACCCGAGCGCGCAAAACAATATAAGTGCGACGTCACCTATGGCACGGCGAACGAAATGGGCTTCGATTTCTTGCGCGACCGGTTGCTCAAGCGGCGGATCAGCGAGGGGCAGCGCGACCTATTCGGGGCGATGCTCGGCCGGGCCGGCAGCGGACACGAGGAACCCGTCCAGGGCGAGCTGAATTTCATGCTCGTCGACGAAGCGGACAGCATTCTCATCGACGAGGCCCGTACGCCGCTGATCATCAGCGCCCTGCCCAGCGAAGACGAAGAGCGCGAGGCCGAGGCCTACCGCTGGGCCGCCAAGGTGGCTCCCGATTTCGAGGAAGACGAGCACTACGATTACGACCACAAGGAAAAGACGGTCGAGCTCACGCTCTCTGGCCGCCGCCGCGTTCGCGAGTACAAGAAGCCCGACGCGATGGACCGTATGCCCCTCTCGACGATTTACGAACACGTTGAACGGGCGATCAAGGTAAAACGCGAGATGTTTCTCGACCGGCAGTACGTAGTCCGCGACGGCGAGATCGTGATCGTCGACGAGTTCACCGGCCGGCTCGGCGAGGGGCGCAAGTGGCGGGCCGGCATCCACCAAGCCGTCGAGGCCCAGGAGGACGTTAAAATCACGTTTGCCACGTCGCAGGCGGCGCGGGTCACGGTCCAGGATTTCTTCCTCCGCTACAGCCGGCTGGCGGGAATGACAGGTACCGCCAGCACCAGCGCCGGCGAGCTGCGGAAGATTTACTCGTGCCGCGTGATCCCTGTACCCACCAACCGGCCGCCCATTCGGGAAAAACTGCCCACGCTAGTGTTCGGCACCGCCGACGAGAAGTGGCAGGCGATTATCGACGACATCCTCGAGCAGCACGCGCTGGGCCGGCCGGTGCTGGTCGGCACGCGGTCGATTGACAAGAGCGAAATCCTCTCCCGCTTGCTGGAGGCGCGCGACGTCGAGCACGTCGTGCTCAACGCCCGCCACATTGCCCAGGAGGCGGAGATCGTCGCCGCCGCCGGCCAACCGGGCAAAGTCACCGTCGCCACCAACATGGCCGGCCGCGGCACCGACATCCGCCTCGGCCCTGGCGTGACCGAAATCGGCGGCTTGCACGTCATCTGCACCGAGCTTCACGAGTCGCGCCGAATCGACCGCCAGTTGATCGGCCGCTGCGGACGTCAAGGCGATCCCGGCAGCTTTCGCCAGTTTCTCGCGCTCGATGATGAGATCCTTGAAACCGGCTTCAACCCGAAAAAAGCCGCCGTCTGGAAAGAGCGCGGCCAGGCACTCGGCGGCAACGGCCCACTCACCGGCTTCGAGGCCCTCTTCTACAAAGCCCAACTCAAAGTCGAGCGCCGCCACTTCCACGATCGCAAGGTGCTGCTCTACCACGAAAAGGAGCGCCAGAAAATGCAGCGACAGATGGGGCAGGACCCGTATTTGGACACGGCGGGGTGAAAGAAACGCTTGTATAGCCCGCGAAATCGATCGCTACTAGTTCGTAGCCATGTCGAGCGGAGGGTAAAAGTATGCGCCGCCAGTGCCGGTCACTCCCGGCAATGGAACGTCGTAGAATGTTCCGAATGGACTTGGCTGCGTCGGCTGTAATACAGTCACGGTTTGATGAGGGGATCATTGCTGCGCATGATCTTTACTCTAAATGGGTCGAAGTGGACGCCCCGTGCTGACCGACTGGCGTCGGCATAAGCCTGCCCGCGGTTTTTGTCGGTAACGCTATCGGACGCTACGTAGAGGTACCACGGACCATCCTCTCCCTCTTTCAGCCAGAACGCGGTTTTCAGAGGGTAGGTCTTGCCAAACTCCAGTAGGAACTTCTTTCCCGCTTCTCGCCACTCGTCTACCAGCGCGCTTTGATCCATTTCATTACCCCACTGACTTGATCAGCAATTGCGTTATAGAGTTCGCGAGCATCTGTTTCGTCCATCCGACGATATCGCGTGTCCTCTTTCCAATCCTTGACCTTGCTCCAATTGACGCTCAGATCTTGGTTCGACGTCGCATCGCCGTCCAAAGTATTTTTCAATCCAGCGAGCATTACCAGCGACTCAAGGTCATGCGTGTACGACTTTTGCGCGAAGGCTTTATCCGGAAAATCGTATTGTCGCGTCAATTTGGCGATACATGCTTTAAGCGCACATTCTACTGCGTATCCAGCTAGGTAGTAGGCTCCAGACCAACGCCCTGCCGCGAGCAGCAACTCTGCATCACATATTCGCTCATCAGCCAGTGTCTGAAAGTCGGTTCGATTCACGGCTCGCATTTAGTTGCCAGAGATCAGTTCACTATACAGCGATTCTCAATCTTCCCTAAATTCTACGAGATAGTTGGCTCTGGCTCCAACCGCACCACCACACACTTAAACGCCGGCGTCTTGCTCTGCGGGTCGAGCGTACGGCTCACCAGGCGGTTGGCTTCGGGATAATACATCGCGGCGTTGCCGGGTTTGATCGTGGCGAATTCCGTCGCGCGGACCCCGTGCATCGCACCGGCCGGACCGCGGACCGTGACGCGGTCGCCATCCTTAAGACCCAGCCGTGCAAGATCGTCCGGGTGGAGCAGGATCACGTCGCGGCGGTCCACGTTGCGATAAACGTCTTCCTCCTCGTAGACGACCGTGTTGAACTGCCCCTCACTGCGGATCGTCATCACGCGGATTTCGCCGTCGGCCGACCCCTGTAAATCCGGCAGATCGTGGACGTGCAGCCGAGCCTTTCCGTCCGGCGTGGCGAAGTGCGGCTGATGGAACGTGCGACCCGCGATGTGAAACTCCTCCTTTGTTCGGTCGATTGCGGCGAGCTTCTCGTGGCCGGGCACGATGTGGGCGATCGCCTGCCGGATTTGCGACGTGCTCCGCATCGCGGACCAGTCGATCGGCGTCGACGCTTGGAGCACGCCATCGGCGATTGACGCGATCACCTCGACTTCGGAGCGCGGCCCCTCGTGGCGGCGCGGGCCGCCGTCGCTCATGCGAATGTAGTTGAACATCGACTCCTGCGTCGTCGCCTGCGGCTCTTCGTCGCGGGCCAGCACCGGCAGGATGATCGTTTCATCGGCAAGTGCATGGGCGTGACCCGTGTTAAGCGTCGTGCTCAGATAGACCAGCATCTCCAGCTTGCCGAGCGCCTGGGCCGCAAACGCGGAGTCGGGATTCGAGCCGTAGAGATTGCCCCCCAGGCAGAATCCAACCTTCAGTTCCCCTTCGGCAGCGCCCGTGATGCAGCTCATCGTGTCGCGGCCGGGCATCGTCGGGAGCGAAACGCCAAAATAATCCTGCAGTCGATTGAAGATTGCGTTCTTGAGCGCGGGCGTAACGCCCATCGAGCCGATGCCCTGCACGTTCGAGTGGCCGCGAATCGGCAGCAGCCCGCAGCCACGGCGACCGACCATACGCGCGTAACAGGGCGAGATTGGCGATCGCCTGAACGTTTTGCACGCCGTGGGCGTGGTGTGTGATGCCCATCGTCCAGCTGAAAACGACATTCGTCGCTGCGGCGTAACGCTCGGCGATCGAATCGATTTCCTGCCGCGAGACGCCACTCTTTGCAGACGATTTCGTCCCACGTGACACTCGCCAGTCGCGCTCGGAGCTCGGCCCAGCCCAGGCAATGGTCGAGCAAAAACCGCTCGTCTTGGGCGTTCATTTCGACAATGCGTTTCGCCACGCCGGTGAGCATCGCCAGGTCGCCGCCGATGTGGGGTTGCACGTATTGGCTCGCAATCGAACTACCGAACAACAGGCTCCGCCAATCGCTCGGCACGCCAAACCGCACGAGTCCCGTCTCGACGATCGGATTCACGACGATCACGCTGCCACCGCGCCGACGCACGCCCATCAGCGTCCGCATCAATCGCGGGTGGTTGCTGGCCGGGTTGCCGCCGATCACGAAAATCAAATCCGCCTGGTCGAGGTCCTCCAGCTCGATCGTCGCCGTGCCGCTGCCGGTGACGCTCGACAAGCCGACGCCGCTGGCCTGGTGGCAGTAGTAGCTGCAGTTGTTCACGTTGTTCGTCCCGTAGAGCCGGGCGAACAACTGCAGCAGGAAGCCGGCCTCGTTGCTGCTGCGGCCGCTGAAATACCAGAACGTCTCATCGGGCGACGTGGCGAGCAGCTTTCGCGTGATCCGCGCCAGCGCATCGTCCCACGAAATCGGCGTGTAGCGGCCAGTGTCACGCGAGTGATACAGCACCGGTTCGACGAGCCGGCCACAAGCTTCGAGCTCGCGGGGCGAAAGCTGCTGCAGCTCCGGCGGCGTATAGCGCTGCCAGAAGTCGCCGCGAATCGCTCCCTGCATGTCGGCGACCATCGCCTGCAGGCTCTTCTTGCAGACTTCGGGAAAGTGGCCGATCTCGTTGACCATCCCGCCGCGCTGCCCGCCCATGCCCAGGGCGCAGGTCTTGCAGGCGTTCTTCGTGCGCATCGCCCGCCAGAGCTTGAGGACGCCGCCTGCCTCACGCGCCTTGCGCCAGGTGTACCAGACGGCGGGCCAACTGCCGCCGAGTTTGGTCTTTCTCATTGAGAGCGCCGCCTCAACCGTGACTCCCGCAAAACTTCGCGCCGCTAGTGGGCTCCGTGCGACTAAGCTAAAGTTAACAGATCGTCCCTTTCGGGGCGACTCGGAAAGCTCGCCCTGTAGCGGGAACGCGTTCGTCACCTCGGATCACGGACGTCATTTGATGTCGGATGCCATCGAAATCAAACCGATTGCAAAACCGCTTCGCGCCCACGTGCGGCCGCCGGGGTCCAAGAGCATTACGAATCGGGCCCTCGTTTGCGCTGCGCTGGCCGAGGGGACGTCCACGCTCCGCGGTGCGCTCGACAGCGAAGACACGCGGGTGATGATCGCGGCGTTGGGCGAATTGGGCATCGCCGTCGCCACCCACGACGCCGGGCAAACGCTGGTGGTCGAAGGCTGCCAGCGGGCGGATTCCCGCCATCGAGGCCGACCTGTTCTGCGCCAATAGCGGCACCACCATTCGCTTTCTCACGGCCCTGGTCACCCTAGGCCACGGGGCATTTCCGACTCGACGGGGTCGAACGCATGCGCCAGCGGCCGATCGCCGATCTGCTCGATGCGCTCAATCAACTGGGCGCCGTCGCGCGCAGTGAGAACGCCAACGGCTGCCCGCCCGTGGTCATCCATGCCAACGGCCTCGCCGGCGGCACCGCCACGATCCGCGGCGACGTCTCGAGCCAGTTCCTCAGCGGGCTCTTGATGGCGTCGCCCCGGGCGGTAGCGCCGGTCGTGCTGCGAATCACGGGCCCGCTGGTGTCCCAGCCCTACGTCCGCATGACGCTCTCGGTGATGGAGCGTTTTGGCGTACGCCTCGATACGAATGAATCATTGACCGAGTTTCACATTGCCGCGCCGACGCCGTACCAGCCGTGCGAATACGCGATCGAACCGGACGCCTCGGCCGCGAGCTACTTCTGGGCCGCGGCCGCCATCACCGGCGGCGAAGTGACCGTCGACGGGCTCTCATCACACAGCCTGCAGGGCGACGTCGCGTTCGTCGATTGCCTGGCGGCGATGGGCTGCGACGTCCGCCGCGACGGCGATTCGATTACGGTGATTGGTCGACCGCTGGTCGGCATCGACGCCGACATGAACGCGATCAGCGACACGGTGCAAACGCTCGCCGTCGTGGCCCTGTTTGCCGCAGGGCCGACGACGATCCGCAACGTGGCCCACATTCGTCACAAGGAAACCGATCGCATCGCCGCGCTGGCCGCGGAGCTGCGGAAACTTGGCGCAGCTGTTGAAGAGCGGTCGGACGGGCTCGTGATCTCCGCCGGCACGCTCCACGGAGCAACCATCGCCACGTATGACGACCATCGCATGGCGATGAGCTTCGCGCTGGCCGGATTGCGGCAGCCGGGCGTGCGGATCAACAATCCCGAATGCACCGCCAAGACGTATCCGAACTTTTTCAGCGAGCTGGCGGCAATTACGCAAGACCGCTAGCGGTGTCGTCCACGAGACCAATCCAGATGGACCCCGACCATGGGCGTAATTCGCCGAATTTGCGGAAATTCGCAATCATGCAAATTCAGCGTGGCCGGCCCGGCCCCTCGGCCGCCAGGCCGATTCCGCTGGCACTGGCCGTGAGCAAATGCTCCGCCCTTTCCAGCAAAGATAAGCTAGAGTTGTTGTGGGAATATGCTTCCGACCCGGGCTCGCAAGCCTCGAATTTGGCACTGCAGTGCTGACACACAACCTGCTTGCCGAGATATTCGACGCGAACTTGCAGATTGCGGCCGCAGGTCGGGCATTCCTGCACAAAGTACGTGCTACGTGGCATTTCGGTATCTCCTACTACCGGCGATACTTCCCCCGACTTGGTCCAGGCGTATGGCTACCCAGTATATGCGGGGTGCGGACCGGAATCAATCATTTCTTTCCGCGTGTCGGCCGAAGCATATTCCTGTGAGCCACTAAGCCGCTGTCAGCGATCCACTTACGCCGGCGGCGACAACTTGGCATCGTTAAAGAAGGACCAGTAGTTTTCGATTTTCCTGACACTCAAGTATCCGAATCTGCTATGAACAGCCGCCGCACACCAATTGCGATCTGCCGCCAAGACGCACGGCGAACCGGCCGGGTTCGCTCCATCGCCGTTCAACTTCTTGCCTCGATACTGCTTGTCGCGGCGACCGCCCCTACCGCGCTGGCCGCTGGGCAGCCGTCGTTCGACCTCGTGGTCCGCGCGCTGACCGACTACTTCAAGTCGCAGCCCGACTTCCAGCGCGGCGACTTGTTGAATCAGCAACAAGTCGCCGGCGCGATCGAAGCGCTGGCCAAAGTCGGCTGGGAAGTCCCCGACGCCAAGGAAATCACCAAAATCGCGCTGCCGGTCAACTCATTTCTCGTCGGCGAATTGGCTACCCCGGACGGCAAACGATTCATGCGCAAGATCTCGCAGAGTCCCGGCACCTATAGCCGCCTCGATCGGCTCAGCCGACTGAAACAGGGCCAGCAGGTCGTGAGCCAATTGGTCGGAGACAAGGGCGGCGACGTGTTCATCACCTACCTGGCGACCACCAACAGCGGCCACAACTTGGGCCAGATGTTGGCGGGAACTCCCGAAGGCACCGACCTCAACCTGCCTACGGGACGCATCTACACGGCAGACGACCTGCTCGCCGTGCTCAAGAAGGCCTACGCCAAACAGTTCGGCACGCGCTAAGTCCGACGTTAGCGGCGTCGGCCGTTACGCCAAGATCGCGACGACCCTATCTCGTCACGCTACCCCGCGCTCGAAACCCATCCGTCGCGCTCGCCACCGAAACGGCCCCTTGCGCCGCTCCCGTCGCCATCGCCTGATACTGCTCGACCGAGATCATTTGCTGCTGCCCGTTCGGCCCCGGCACCATGTAGCCGATCAGCTGCGATCCGGGCGGCGGCGAACTCGCGGCCGGCTGCGGCGTGAACCAGGTCGACGGCTCGGTCCAGCTGGGGAAATCGCATCCGCGGCGGCGGCGCGAGCGTCGGATCGACCGCCCCGGCCGGAATCGTCGCCGGCACCGTCGTGGGCGAGGGCACTGGCTGCAATTGAACCGGCATCGGTGGAGCGGTCGGGGTGGGCTGCGGCTGGGGCTGCTGAGCGACTAACATCGTCGGCTGCGCCGCTTGCGGCTGCACGTACTGGGCCTGCATCACCGGCGAACCGGAATTCGGCACTTGCGGCGTCCGCCAGGGACCGCTCGTGTCGCTCGTGTCCGTCGCCGTGGGGATCGGCGCTGCGGCGGGCGTCGGCTGGGACGCTACCGGCGAGTTGAACGCCGCCGGCACGACTTGCTGCGCGGGCGCCGGTGCAGTCGCGACTGGCGATGCCGCCAGCGGCTGCGGCCCAATCGGCGGAATCGACGGCGGAACCGGCGGCGGCGCAGGCAACGCGAATCGCAGGTCCTGGTTATCGGAGGGAATCGCCACCGTGCGTTCATTCGAGAACGCCAGCGGCTGCGGTGTGGCCGTGGCAGGAATCGAGTTTGGCGAAGCCGGGACCGCCGGCGTTGTAATCGCCGGCGCGACGGGTGGCTGGGCTTGGGTGACCATTGCCGGCGATGGTGGCGTGTTCAGTGCCGCAGGAACCGGATCACCTGGATAGTACGGCGCCGCGGTCCCTGGGGCGATGGTCCGCGTCGCCGGCGGCGGCACGCGGTCCGGCGCCATAAACGGATTCGACGCCGACATCTGCTGATTCGAGCAGCCGGCCAGCACCAGCACAGTAACGGCTCGCAGCGCGAACACAACTCGACGTCTGTTCGGAGGAGTCCGTTCCATCCGCGGCATCCTTTCCGGCGCGTCGCAGCGCCGCCGCTCGAAGCGAAGAGTGAGAAACTACGTAGGGCCGAAAGCTTAGCGGCTCAGCCCGTCGTGTCCAGACCGATTCCCAAACCTCGGCTAGCACCGCTACCACCAGCAACCGACCGCGCCGTCGGCCACAGCTCACCGGCCCGTCAACCCCCGGCTCCGCCGGGGGCTGGAAGCGCGACACACGAACCGCCATCTTCTTCACCAACCCGGCAACCCCGCCATCAGCCACGTTTACCGGCATCGCCGCTCAGCCGCACAGCGGCGGCATGGCTTAGCCGTGGGCGCGAGCCCACGCACATCTGTCTCCTGACGCATCAAATCGACGATTCAGCGACGGACTCATTCAGTTTCTCGCCACAGATGGCGCAGATGACCGCAGATGGAGATCGTCGGACTGCTTACTTTCCTTCTCGCATATCTGCGCGAATCTGCGACAACTGTGGCAGAGCCTCTCGGGGCGCGGTTCGCGAACGTCCAGCCGGCACCCGTGGCCGCCGCCCACGTGAGAATCAGCTATTCAATTTGCTGATCAACATTCGTCAGGGTGGCCAATTCTACTAGTTGACATCTGTACCCTATGCCTGCTAGACTTGGGGCAGTTTGAGGCTGGCCGTACCCATTGGCTGCGTACCGGCCGCGTGCGTTTCGCTGGGGTTGGTCCTCGGCGACGGCGCTGATGCTGCGCGGGCGAATCCGCACACTGATCGCGGCGTCGCATTCGGGCAACTAAGCGGCTGCACAACCGAAACGTCCACTTGGGAACTGGGATTAGGACCCCCGCGGAAAACCTGGCGAAATCGAGAGAAACTTGGCGAGTTCGAAAAGACACGCGGATTTTCGCCGTCCGAAACCTGGCGAATTGGCGCAGACGCGGATTTTCGCCGTCCGAAACCTGGCGAATTGGCGCTAATCGCCCGTGCGATTCAAGAACTTGTCGAGGATGCCGTTGACGAACGGGGCGCTGTTGGCGCTGCCATAGCGTTTGGCGAGCTCGACGGCTTCGTTGATCGCGGCCCGCCCGGGCGTGTCGGTGTAGAGCAATTCGTAGGCGCCGAGCCGCAGGACGTTGCGGTCGGTGGCGGCCATGCGCTCCAGGCTCCAGTTGTCGGCCGTCTTGGCGAGCAGAGCGTCGAGCTCGGCCTGGTTGCGGCGGACTCCTTGGATCAGCGAGAGGCAGAATTCCTCGAGGTCGGCGTTGTGGAGCCGGGCGCGGAGAAACTCCTTCGTCTGTTCGACAGCCGGACGCGGGTTCACGTCGTCTTCGAACAGCATTTGGAGGGCGACTTCGCGGGCTCGGCTGCGTCTTGACATGGCTACGGTCGGGACATCGCGAAAAGGAATCGGGAGTCAGGAGTTGCGGGCCGGAAAGGAAATCACAGAAATGTACGTTGCGGCTAGGTGGGCGGCAAGTTTTTCAACAGGCCGATCATCGCCAGGGCAGCTTCGGCGCACTCGCTGCCCTTGTTGCCGACGTTGCCCCCTGCGCGGTGGATCGCTTGCTCCATGGTCTCACACGTCAGGATGCCGAACAGCACGGGCAGGCCCGCCTGGAGGCCGACGTCGCTGATCGCGGTGCTGACGGCGCGGTTGATGTGCTGGTCGTGGGTCGTCTCGCCGCGGATCACGGCACCGAGGCAGAGGATCGCGCGGTAACGCTCGGAGTCGGCGAGCCGCTGGGCCACCAGCGGAATCTCCCACGCGCCGGGGACCCAGGCGACGTCGATCTGTTCGTCGGGAATGCCGCGCGAGGTGAGCGTGCTCACCGCGCCGTCGAGCAGTCTCTTCGTGATGGACTCGTTCCACCGCGAGACGACGATCGCCACACGGTCGGTTGGCGACACTTCGGCAATGGGAAAGACTTGGGGCATGTTGACGGCGCGAGCGAGCCGGGTCGTCCTCGACCCCGTGTACCGGTAGTGTTGTGCAAGATTGGCAGCTTACCCGCGACCGGCGCCGTCATCGCTTGCGAATTCTCATGACGGGGGCGAGGATGCCCCGGCTCGCCGCGCTCCCTTAACGATCCTCTTTCACGCTCATCAGGAACTCGGCGTTGGTCTTCGTCTTCTGCAAGCGGTTGACCAAGAGCTCCATTGCATCGGGTGGATTCATGTCGTTGATCACGCGGCGCAGCAGGCAGACGCGGCGATGCTCCTCGGGGTCCATCAGCATCTCTTCCTTGCGGGTGCCGCTGCGGCCAATGTCGATCGCGGGCCAGATGCGGCGGTCGACCAGCCGGCGGTCCAGCACGATCTCCTGGTTGCCGGTGCCTTTGAACTCCTCGAAGATCACCTCATCCATGCGGCTGCCGGTATCGACCAGCGCCGTGGCGATGATCGTCAGCGAGCCGCCCTCTTGGACGCGGCGGGCCGAGCCGAAGAATCGCTTCGGCCGCTGCATCGCGTTGGCGTCGATGCCGCCGGAGAGGATTTTGCCCGAGTGGGGGCACTCGGCGTTCCAGGCGCGGGCCAGCCGGGTGATCGAATCGAGGAAAATGATCACGTCGCGGCCGTATTCGACCATCCGCTTGGCCTTTTCGATGACCATTTCGGAGACCTGGACGTGCCGGGCCGAGGTTTCGTCGAACGTCGAGCTGATGACCTCGCAGTTGGGGCCTTTGATCTGCCGCTCCATGTCGGTGACTTCCTCGGGCCGCTCGTCGATCAGGAGCATGATCACGTAGGCTTCCGGGTAGTTGGCGAGCACGGCCTTGGCCATCTTCTGCATGAGGATCGTCTTGCCCGCCCGCGGCGGGCTGACGATCAGACCGCGCTGGCCGAAGCCGATCGGCACGATCATGTCGACCACGCGGGTTTCGATGTCCTCGGTCTTGGTCTCCATGACGATCCGCTTGTCGGGATGTTCCGGCGTGAGATCGTCGAAGAAGATCTTCTTGGCCAAGAGATTGGGATCGTCGCCATTGATCGCCTCGACGCGGAGCAGAGCAAAGTAGCGCTCGTTCTCCTTGGGTGGGCGGATCGTGCCGGCCACGGTGTTGCCGTTCTGCAGGCCGAAGCGGCGGATCTGGCTCGGCGAAACGTAAATGTCGTCCGGGCAAGACAGATAGTGGTAGTCTGGGCTGCGGAGGAAGCCGAAGCCATCGGGGAGGATTTCGAGCGTCCCCTCGCCGTACATCAGGCCCTTGAGCTTCACCCGCGATTTGAGGATGCGGAAGATCAGCTCCTGCTTTTTGAGGCCGGTGATTTCGGTGAGCTGCTCGAGCTCGGCGGCCTTGATCAGCTCCGGCATCGTCATCCGCTGGAGCTCGGCGATGTGGATGTTGCGATCCTGGGCATCGTCGCGGGCGATCGCGGCGCCGACGCGGCGGACTCGCTCGGCGGCTTTGTCGAGTTCCTCGGCGAGCGAGAGCGGTTCTTCGCGATCCAGCTCGGCCAGGAGTTCGCGGTCGATCGCGGTGTCGCCGTTGCGATTTCGGCTGGTGTCCGGACCGCCGCGATCGTGGCCATCGTCGCGGCGATGCAGGGGGCGTGGCCGGCCACGCCGCGTGTCACGGTTGCTGGTGTCTGACATGAGTTGTACGCTCCTAGGGAAGAGAAGAGCGGCTGGCGCGCGGATGGCGCCTGCGGTAGGGGATCTCGTTCTAACTTGGCGACGAGCGTCCTGGGGCGGAAGAAGTTCCGCGGCGGGACCCGGCCGAGTCGTGGGGAATGCCTCTCTCGTTCCTATTATGCTCTAGACGTCCCTACTTTGAAAAGCGCAATCCAGTGAAAGTGCGCCGCAATTTTTCAAAAATTCATATTGATGCCAGCGGCCGCCGTCTAAGCAGATGGCGCGACATACCGTCGCCAGACGTCGCGGACCGCGTCGCGCAGATCATTCAAGGTGCCGTCGTTGGCGATCAGCTCGTGCGCCGCACGCCGTTTTTCATCAACCGGCCATTGGGCGGACTCGCGCCGGGCAAAGTCGTCGCTACTCCAACCGCGCTGTCGGGCCCGTGCCAACCGATCGTCACGCGGCGAATCGACCATGACCAGGACGTCGCACAACGGCCCCCAACCGGCTTCCAGCAACAGGGGGGCATCGAGGACGACCGCCGGCCGACCCTCCAAGGCGAACTTGTTCCGCTGGGCCTCCAACCGCCGTCGAATCCGCTCGTGGAGCAGAGATTCGAGGAAATGGCGTTCCGAGTCGGCGTGGCTGCCGGCGGCAAAAACGCGCTGGGCGATCGCGGACCGGTCGATGCTACCATCGGCCGCCAGGATCGACGGCCCCCAGCGGTCGACCAGCGCCGCTTGCACCACGGCATCTTCTGCCAGCACGTCGTGTCCGGCCCGGTCGGCATCCAACAGGCCGGCGCCGAGCTCGGCGAAACAGCTTCGCCACGGCCGACTTGCCGCTCGCCACGCCGCCCACCAGTCCGATGGTTTTCATGCGATCCATGGTTCACATTCCGCCCAGTTGTCGCCAGTTTTTACGTCGACTTTCAGCGGCACCCGCAGCGGCAGCACGGTTTGCATGGCGTGGGTCACCAGTTGCCGCCATGGCGTCGAGTTCTTCGGCCGGCACTTCGAAGACCAGCTCGTCGTGAATTTGCAGGATCATTTTCGCGCGGCGGCTTTCCGCGCGGAGCTGTCGGGCGATGGCGATCATCGCCAGCTTGATCATGTCGGCCGCGGAGCCTTGGATCACGGTGTTGACGGCGGTCCGCTCGGGTAGGTTCAGCGGTCGGCGGCTCCAAAGCTGCGGCCCCTCCTGGAATGGGTCGGCCATCCGAACGCCCTGGATCGCCCGGCGGCGGCCGAGCATCGTGCTCACGTAGCCGAGGCGGTTGCACTGGGCCAGGGTTTCGGAAAAGAAGTCGCCGACGCCGCTGTAGCGGGCGAAATAGGCGTCGATAAACGCGGCCGCCTCGTCCTGCGAGATGTCGAGCGACTTGGCCAGGCCGAATGAGCTTTGGCCGTAGATGATGCCGAAGTTGACGGCCTTGGCTTTGCGCCGCATCTCGGACGGTGACTTCCGCTCTGTCCGACGCCGAACACCTGGCTGGCCACCAGCGTGTGGACATCTTCATCGCGGGCGAAAGCCTCGCATAATGCGGGATCTTCGGAAAAGTGGGCCAGGATTCGCAGCTCGATCTGTGAATAGTCCGCCGCGAGCAGCTTCCAGCCCCTCTCGCCAGCGACGAAGGCCGAGCGGATTTCGCGCCCTTCCTCCGTGCGGATCGGGAATATTCTGCAGGTTCGGGTCGCTCGAGCTGAGGCGGCCGGTGGCAGCCACGATCTGGTTGAAGGACGTATGAACGCGGCCAGTGGTCGGATGAATCATCATCGGCAGGGCGTCGACATAGGTATTCTTCAGCTTGGCAAACTGGCGATGCTCGATGATCTTGGCCGGCAGCGGATGCTGTTCCGCCAGCTGCTCGAGCACGTCGGCGTCGGTACTGGGGCCGGTCTTGGTCTTCTTGACGACTGGCAGCTTCAGTTCCTGGAACAGCACTTGGGCGAGCTGCTTGGGGGAGGCGATGTTGAGCGGATGACCGGCCAGCTCTTCGATCTCGACCTCAAGCTCTTGGAGCCGCCGGCTATAACGCTCGCTCAGCTCGGCGAGCCGCCCAGGATCGACGTGGACGCCCGCGAACTCCATGTCGGCCAGCACGTCGATCAGCGGAACCTCCACCGTTTCGTTGAGCTTTTCGAGGTCCATCTCGGCCAGCCGCGCGTCGAGCAACGGTTTGAGCCGGAGCGGCACGTCGGCGTCCTCGGCGGCATACGGGGCGACCTGAGCGATCGGCACCTCGTCCATCCGCTTTTGGTTCTTCCCCTTGCCGATCAGCTCGCTGATCTTGATGTTCGCGTGGTTGAGATAGCGGCTGGCGAGGTCGTCGAGGTTGTGGTTGCGCTCGCCGGCGTCGAGCAGGTAGCTGGCGACCATCGTGTCGAACGTCGCCCCGGCAAGCCGGACGCCGACGTTGCGGAGCACGATCATGTCGTACTTGAGATTCTGGCCGATTTTGGCGATGGCGGGGTTCTCGAAGATCGGCCGCAGCGCGTCGAGTGCAGCCGCCGGATCGATGACAGCTTCGCCCGTGGGACCGCGGACCGGGACGTATGCCGCTTGGCCGGGCGCCCAGGCGAACGAGTAGCCGACGATTTCCGCCCAGCGGGGCATCACGTGCGTCGTTTCGGTATCGACGGAGATCAGCGACGTGCCCGTGAGAGTTTTCACCAATTTGGCGAGTTTCGCCGGCGTGTCGACGATCTGATAGTCGGCGTCCCAAGCAGGCGTGTCAATTCCTTCGGCCGCCACGCCGCCATATTTGGCGAACCGTTCGCCCAAGGACCGGAAACCGAATTCGGCGAATAGCTCCGCCAACCGCTGCTGATCGAAGCCGCCGACGCGGCCCGAGTTCCAGTCGGGGACGATTGGCACATTGCGGTCGAGCCGAGCGAGTTCCCGCGACAGGAGTGCGAGCTGCTGGCCTTCGACGAGCTTCTTGCCCTTCGCTCCGGGAATCTCGGTCGCGTGGGCGAGGAGATTGTCGAGCGTTCCGTAGTTTTCGAGCCAGGTTTGCGCCGTCTTGGGGCCGATGGTGGGCACGCCCGGCACATTGTCGACCTTGTCGCCCACGAGGGCCTGGAAATCGACCACCTGCTCAGGCCGGATGCCCCAGTCGTCGGCAAGCGCTTCGGCGTCGAACACTTCGTCCTTGCGAATGTTGTAGATGGCGACGCGGTCGGTGATCAGTTGGCGGCAGTCCTTGTCGCCACTGACCAGGTAGCACTGCGCTCCGCCCTCGTCGCAGAGTCGGGCGACTGTGGCGAGCACATCGTCCGCCTCGTAACCAATCCTCGAGATCACGGGGATCGCCAAAGCGTGGAGCACCTGCTCGATCTTCGGAATCTGGCCGACCAGCTCCTCGGGCATTTCGCCGCGGTCGGCCTTGTAACGGTCGTAGATCTTGTCGCGGAACGTCGGGCCCGGCGGGTCGAGGGCGCAGATGATCGCGTCCGGCTGCTTTTGCTCGATGATCTGCAGGATGTCGCGCGTGAAGCCGTAAACGGCGTTGACGTGCTCGCCCCGCGGGCTCGTCATGTCGGGCAGCGCGTGGAACACCTGGAAAATCAGCGAATGGGCGTCGACGACGTAGACCCGCCAGCCCTCGATCGAGGGCTGGCGGGTATCTGACAACTGGGCGGCCGGCACGGGGGTCGCAACGCCTGCTGGATCGGCCTCCGCAGCAGCCTCGGCGGCTTCGTCGGCCACCTGGTCGCTCCAGCCGGTAAAGGATCGCTGGTAGTTTTCGACAGGCATGGTGTTGGACGTGGGAATCGGGGACCAGAAGTACGGATCCGGTGAGCAGCGGAGCGGCTTGGACTTCCCCATGGTAACCGGTTCGTTGACACGCGTTAATCCCCTAACTAAACTGGACTTAGGACGATATCGCGCGATCGGCGGACGACCTCACGGCCGCCGGCGGGAGTGTCGGTCCATGCGACCGAATCGGGGACGCATCGGTTTGCGTGGTGCTAGTCCTCGCGATAATGGAAATGATGGGAAGAACCGGAACGCTTCCCCGCCCCAAGAATGCCAGGCGTTCTCACCTGGCTCACATCTCGATTGCAAACAGGCTTGATAGCCTGCCGTACGAAAAGAGGTATCGCCATGGCTGCGCGGCAAGATCAAGGGCTCGTCTTCACCCTGATCGCGTTTGTGATTCTGTTCATCATTGCTTTTGTGGCGGCGTACGTCGGCTGGAAAAGCTATAGCGACTCGGAAACGCACGTGGCCGAGCTGCAAAACCAAAAGCGCGAGGCCGACACTGCAGTAGCCAATAAGACGGATGAGAACATCCGCATTCGGAAAATGCTGGGTGTTGGGGAGAACGACAATCCCGAGGATTTGGAAAAAACGTTCAAGGAGGACATGGACCGCTACGGTGCGACCTTTACTCCGGAGCAGCAGTCGTATCGCAAAGTGGTAGACTATCTGGCCCACGAAAACGAGGCGATTTCTGCTCGTGAGGCGTCCGCCAAGGCCGATCTGAAGAGCCTCAAGGATCGCTTGCTGGCCGTCGAAGCCGAAAATGCCAAGAAGGTCGCCGAGTATCAAGCGCAGATGCAGGCTGCCCAACAAGACGCCGCCTCCGAAAGGGACCAGCACAAGAAGGACCGCGACGCGTTGGAGACGACCAAGCGCGAGCTCCAGGACAACCTGGCAAAACAACAGAGCGAATACGAAACGAAACTCGCGGAGATCAACAAACAGCTGAAAGACCTCACCGATAATTTGACGAAGAGCGAGCGGGCCAAGGAGAATTTGCTCGCCGAAGTCTCGAAGTCAGCAGAAAGCTTCGAGATTCCCGACGGCCGGGTTTCCTGGGTGAATCAGAATGGCACGGTTTGGGTTAATCTTGGTTCGGCCGACTCGCTGCGGCCACAGATTACCTTTAGCGTGTTCGACGCCGACGCGCAGGATCCTGCCAAGACCGATCCCAAAGGCAGCCTCGAAGTCACGAAGATTCTCGGCGATCACATCGCCGAAGCGCGGGTCACCAACGACGATCCGCGCAACCCGATTCTCACCGGCGATCAAATCTACAGCCAGGTCTGGCATCGCGGTAAGAAACTGCGGTTCGCATTGATGGGGATCGTTGACATCGACGGTGACGGCCGGAACGACATGAAGCTGGCCCGTGACTTGATCGAGCTCAACGGTGGTGCCGTTGATGCGTACGTCGGCGACGACGGTAAGGTGCAGGGAGAAATTACGGTCAACACGCGCTACCTGGTCCGCGGTGATCATCCAGAAAAACCGAGCGACGTAGCGCTGCAGGCGGGTTGGGACGAGTTGAGCAAAGACGCGCAAATCAACGGCGTGGAAGTGATTACACTCGACAAGTTTCTCAACCAGATCGGCTATTCGCCGGACGATCGGATCGTGAAGCTCGGTCCTGGGGCGCGGGCTTCCGACTTCCCGCCAAGGCCGGAATCCAGCCTGAACGCCGATGGCCGACCCCTGCCGGCGTTTCGTTCGCGGACCCCCAATCGAACGCCCGATGGTGAGCGGACGCCTCCACGCAACTATTTTCGCTTCTCGCCGTAATTACAGCGAGCCGAACAATTGCTCACGGATTTGCTCCAGACGCTGGGACTTCTCTTGCCAGTCGGCGGGTAAGCGCGACGTATTAAACCTCTCAGGCTCGATGAACAACAGCGCTGGACTGGTCATCTCCCATTCGGCGGCCAGTCGCTTCAAGAGCAGGCGCGTGGACCAATCGAGACGATGAACGCGGCAGAGCTCGCGAAACAACTCCGGCGGGCTGTCGTACGATTTGAGCCGCTCGAAACGGCGAAAATAGCGTCCGACCAACAGCAGAGTGACGCAGATCGCGATGATCACGGCCGCGACGATCAGCGTTTCAACAGCCTTGTCGTCGAATCCGACGCTGCGAAAGCCCTCGCTCATGCTCCGCAAATCGCGGGTGCGAGCCAGCAGGACGCCAGGTTCGAAAAGGAGCCGCATCAGAATATGTCTCCCGCAAACGAGGCACCCAGACCGTCGTTTCCGGCAGCGCGCTCGGCAATTTGTTCGACGCTGCGGCTGGCCGCCTCCCGGACGCTGTGGCTCGGGTCGTCTTCGGCCTGGTAGAGCAGCTGCAAGGCCTCGAAGCGGCGGCAGCCTCCCATGACCGCGGCCGCGTCGGCTCTCACGCCTACGTCCGGATCATCGAGCAATTGGGCTAATCGCTCGAATACCGTGTCGGCGACGTCCATCGCCTGGACCATTTCCAAGGCGCGGAGCTTGGTCGAGAGCGACGGGGAAGTCAATAGTTCAGCGAGGCGTGTGACCGCGGTGGGGTCGACCTTGGCGACCAGGTGGCCAATCTTTTGGCGTGTGTCATCATCCATCGTGTCAAACGCACCGCGAAAACGGGAGAAGTTGAACTCGGCGAGCGATGAACGGGCTGCGTCGCGGACCTCCGGGGCATGGTGGTCCAGGAGCACCACTAGCCGCTCCATCGCGTCGTGAATTCCGCGGTGGCGTAATTGCCGCACGGCAGCTGCCTGGACGCGCGGGTCCGGGTCGTTGAGCGTGCGGACGACCAGCTGATCGAGGTAGCGGTCGTGGAATTCGGCCAGTGCGTCGCAGCTTGCCCGACGGCCTTCCGGCTGGCCCTGTTGCAGGAGAAATTTGAGCAACGACAAATAGGTGGCGCGGTCCACGCAGCCCGATCTAGCCACTTCGATGGCCACCGCCTGGGCCCGCCCGTCCAGGTCCAACAGCACATCGCGCCCGTCGCCGAGCCAGCGGACGGTGTCGAGTTTTCGCAGGTTATCCAAGACGCGCAGCGATACCGGCGTACGTACGCTATGAAGCAGATAGTCGAGAAATTTCCGATCCAGACGGTTGGCGACGATCTTGAGTGCCGCTGTCGGGATGTTCGTGTCGTGAAGCAGCTGGGCCAACAGCTCGAAGATCGGCACCACGGCACTCGTGCTCAACGAATTGATCACCGGCTGGTGGCAGGCATGCGCGGAGTCTTTCAAGATCTTGAGCAAGGTGTCGTTGTGCGGCGGGACCAACAACAAGAAGGCGTCAATGATCTCCAGCCGCTGGTGTTCGTCGTAACGTAGCACGGATTGTTCGAGCGCGGGCAGAACCTGGCGATACATCAGGGCGGGTTCGCAAGTTCGGTCCTGCGGCCGGGCAAGCGTTTCCTGGTGTAAGTAGCTTGCCAGTTGGACTAGCGTCGCTGCGGCCTGCGCCGAGTGGCGATGGTGTGGAGCTTCGGTCACTTCAACCAAAGTCGGCAGCAACTGGAAGACGCGGCCCATCAGAATCACGCGGCAAGCGCTGTCGCACAGGCGTTGGTCTTCCGACAGGACCACGTCGCGGAGTGTGGCTTGCATCCGGTGAGGCGAACGGACGATCGAATTGGCCAGCTCGGCCAGTTCCCGATCGTTGAACGTGGGGAACCGAGCCAAGATCTGGGCATGTCCCTCCGGATTGCGGCGGACCACCAGCCCGTGGATCGCCCCCAGCCGGATTTCAAGTCGTGTGGAAGCCAGCGCAGAGGCCAATACCGGCACGGCCGCTTGGTTGCGGGTGTGGGCCAGGTGATACATGGTTTTCTCAAGCGCGTCGACCACGAGCAAATCTCCGCGGGGCCGAATCGGCCGGATGGCTGCGCAGTCTGACCGATACCAGGGGCCAAAGTCGCCCCAAATTGCCTTATCGGCCACCTGCCTACGGCCAGGACAGACGCTTCTCGACATGCCCCAGCATTTTGCCCGTTCCGACGCGTTTCTGGTCGCTTGGAGGCCAACAATTCGCGTTGCAAACTCTCAGCATCGTGAGAGAATGGGATTTGGGCCGCACAGTTTCCCCAGACGGAAGAATTCGCATTCCCGCTGGCGGCCCGCCGAGAACCACCCGCAATGACAGGAAGCCGATCGTGCAAGCTGTCCCCTTGATTGAACAAGAATTCCTGCCGCTGCGTGCGAAACTTCTCGAGATCGGTGCCGCGCTCGATCGCTTGGAGCGAGAAGCTGCTCTGGGAAGCCGCGACCAGCGGGGCACCAAGATTCGGGCCGCCATCGAAGCGCTGCTTGAGTCGGGCTGCGACCGGGCCGAACAGATTCAGCTGATCTTCAGCAGGCCCTACGAAGACGATTGGCGGGAAACTCTCCTATTGGCAAACGACGAATGACGACCGCGTTCGTCGCTTTTTCGGTTGTTCATACGACATTCGTCAGCGAAACATTCGAACTTTGCCCTATGTACTACATCGACCCTCACATCCACATGGTCTCGCGGACGACCGACGACTACGAGACGCTCGCCAAGATGGGCTGCGTTGCGGTCAGTGAACCGGCGTTCTGGGCGGGTTACGATCGCGGCAGCGTCGACGGGTTTCGCGATTACTTCGAGCAGCTCACGGTCTTCGAGCCGAAACGCTCGCAAGCCTACGGCATTCAGCATTTCACGTGGCTCTGCATTAACGCCAAAGAGGCGGAGAACGTCAGACTGGCACGGGAAGTGATCGCCATGATTCCAGAATATCTCGATCGGCCCGGCGTTTTGGGCATCGGCGAGATCGGGCTCAACAAGAACACCCGGAACGAGGCGATTGTATTTCAAGAGCACGTCGATCTGGCGATGAAAACCGACGAGCAGATTCTCATCCACACGCCGCACCTGGAGGACAAATACCAGGGCACGCGGATGATTCTCGACATGCTCTGCGACGATTCGCGGGTCACGCGCGAGCGCGTGCTGGTGGACCACGTCGAGGAACACACGGTGCGTCACGTGCTCGACGAAGGCTTCTGGGCCGGGATGACGCTCTACCCCGTGAGCAAGTGCACGCCGGCGCGAGCGGCGAACATCGTCGAGACGTATGGCCCGGAACGGCTCCTGGTGAATTCGGCCGGTGATTGGGGCCCGTCGAAGCCGACGGCCGTGCCCGACTTCATTATGGAAATGCGCCGCCGCGGCCACGCGGAAAGCCTCATTCGCCGCGTGGTCTACGAAAACCCGTTGCAGTTCTTCTGCGCAGAGCCGGGGGTTTGTGTTTGAGCGGCCAGAAGTAGCTCCGACAGGGATGTGTCACCGATAGGCCATTAGCACTTGACACAGACCATGAAGTAATCTTGTCAGGTGATCAGTCGTCATTTTGTGTTCTGTGTGCTTGCAGCGGCGTTTGAATCTTATGGTCGGCGTTTCGCCGTCGCTGAGACACGGAAAGATGTCGAGGTTTCCAACGGGTCTTACGGCGAAGAAGACTGCGAGACGCCGGCAGGAGCTCGTCCGATTCCCAGAATCAAAGAGAAGGACTTGATGATCCCGAATTCGAAGCTGACCGATAGCAAAATCGGCGGATCGAATTGCCGATGGGCGATTGAGTCTCCCCGACGCAACTGAAGTGCACAATCGGTGGGCCGATATCTGCTGCCGATAACTGGTCCGTCGATCAGCACAAACTGGGCCAAAAATTTCAGCGATAAGGGTTCGAACTCCGCGAGTCTCTTAGACGATGATGGGCATTAGTCCAAGTGCAAATTCCCAAGTCCAAATGGCAAGCATTCTACAAGCTGCTCAACGATAGGGAACGGTCCGAACTTGATTCGGAAATACGTGATCATTGCCTACTTCAAAGATCGCCATGAGTGATGAGAAGAAAAGCTGGCGGGGCAATTCCGAAGCAAGTTTGCAACCCAGTCTACTTCGCAATCGACGATCCGAAGAACCCGACGAATGGCTGGGTCTATTTTCAACCACCCAATCGGAAGTTTGACGGTCCAAGACTTTTCGAAGCATTAAGGGACGAATCGTCGACGTCACATCGCTTAAGGGGATTTCCCCGATCGACCCGCTAGACAAAATCTCTGTTTCGGACATTCAACTGTTGCGGAGAATTGACGCGATCCACGGACAATTAATCTAGCAGTCGAACTGCCGCAGGACGATGCTGGCAATGTCGACATCTTTCACGGTCGGGCCCTGGAAGATGCCGGCTTCGGAGGAGAGCAGCACGCCGCGTTGGGAGGGCGTAGCCGCAGGGGCGCCGTGCGAGCCCTTCACGAGCGTCGCGTCAAGCGGGATGCTTTTCGTCTTTTTGTCCACAAACAGCTCGACGGGATCGTAGCCCGGTTTGCGGTGGATGTCGACGGTCCGCGCGAATTTGGGGGCCTGGGCGTCGTCTTCCCACCAATAATACGCCTGCCAACTGTTTGGCGCGGAGACGAGCACGACCTCGCCGCTGCGAGAGTGATCGAGGCCGTACTTGGCCAACGCCTCGCCGGTAAGCGTTTCCGCAATGCCGGACTGCTTCTTGAACAGGCCCACGACGCGCTTGATCGTCTTGGGATCGGCGTCGTTCACGAACACGTGAGAGAGCTGATGGTCGGCCAGCGCAAACGCGCGGCTTTCGGCGAAGTCGATCGTCTCGCCCTCGCCATTGTCGATGACCTTGAGCAACTTGGCCTCGCGGAGCACGCGGTTCGGATAGGTCACGTCCTCGACCGGAACGATCGCGTATTCGCTGGCTACCAGCCAAAGCGGTGATTCGCGGTAGGCGTTTTCGAAGCCGTCGACCAGCTTGCCGATTTCCGCGTCGAGCTCCACCAGTGCCTTCTTGGCGGCCGTGCTGTCGGGGCCGGT
Source organism: uncultured Planctomycetota bacterium (assembly GCA_963808175.1). Lineage (GTDB taxonomy): Bacteria > Planctomycetota > Planctomycetia > Pirellulales > Lacipirellulaceae > DASYDU01. The sequence goes on from CAWEEU010000006.1 coordinate 57,090, forward strand.
CTTTTGGGCCGCGTAGTCCAAATGCGGGAGGTAGATGTAGAAGAAGTTCGGTCGGTACTTTTCAGCGGTATGTACGGCCGAGGCCACGATCCAGGCCGTCGACTGGATCCCGGCCAGCGGGCCCCAAAAGTGCTGCAACGGAAAATGCCCGAGCTTCGGCTCCAACTCGCTGTAAATCATCTCGGGCCTGGTTTCGCACCAGAGCGACTCGCTGCCGTCCGGATTGTGAACCGGCGCCGGCGTGCAGAGATAGTCCGCGCCGCAGCCTCGGCTGTGAAGGGCAAACCAAACGGCCGAGGTGATCGAGCGATCGCGTTCGTGGAGGATATCCCAGATTTGCGGCCGCTGGATGCAGTCGTTCCAGGAAGTCCACATTTCGACGCGGCGCTGGTCGCGCCAGTAAAACCCGTTCGCCACGACGCCGTGCTCGCGGGGCAGCTTGCCGGTCATCATGTTCGCCTGCACCGGGCAGGTGACCGCCGGGAAGCTGGGGATCAGGGACGCATAGCCCCCGCCGAGGGCCAGCCGGCTGAGGTTCGGCATCGACGACATGTCCCTCTCGCGGAGGCCAGGAATTGAGAGCAAGACGACTTGTGGATGCATCGAGTCTTTCCGAGAGGGCGAAGCTCCGGCTGAGCAGAGCCAGCCAATAGATCAAGCTCGGCGGGAGCCTCGCCCTCCCACCTCGGCGGCATCACAGATCGGCCGCAAAAAATTATACGCCTGCCGGGCTGCCTGGGGGCCGACGTGGGCGTGCCGCGATAATTCGACCGCAATTATGCCAGAATAATTGATTTCGACCAGGGCCTCGATCACCGGCCGAAAATCGATTTCCCCCTCGCCGAACATCAGGTGCTCGTGGACCCCCGACCGCATGTCCTCGATGTGAACGTTTACTAGCCGGTCGGACCATTGGCGGAGCTGGTCGGCAATCGGCAACTCGCCCTGGCAATGGAGGTGGCCGACGTCGATCGTGAGCCGGAGCTGCTCGGCGTAGGCCCCTCGCTTGCCGCAGCGCTTCGAGGAGGTCGGCGAACCGCGACATCGTGTCGATGAACATTCCGGGCTCCGGCTCGAAGGCGAGCGTGACCGACCGCTCTGCAGCATAGTCGAGGACCGAAGTCAGCCCGCCGACCAACCGGTCCATCACCTCGCGGTCCCCCGCCCCGTCGCGGACGATGCCCGACCAGAGGGACACACAGTCGGACTCCAGGGCAGCGGCCGCATCGACGGCGCGGCAAAGAAACTCGATGCGGCGGGCCCGGCCGGCGGGGTCGGCGGTGACGAGCGTCGGCTCGTGCTTGACGTGGGAGTCGAGCAGGAAGCGCGCGCCGGTCTCGACGGCGGAGCGCATGCCCAGCTCTTGAAGCCGCTCGGCCGTGCGTTCGAGCTGGTGGCTGAAGTCAGCCTCGAAGGGATTTAACATCCCATGATCTAGTGTGAAGCCAATTCCGCGGTAGCCGATCACATGCAGGAGGTCGGTCGCTTGGGATGGGTCGACATTTGCGAGGCCGTTGGTGATATAGCCGAGGAGCATTTTTGAAGATCGAGATCGCGTGGCACGCGGCTATTGGTTAGCGTTCCAGTTTTGCACCGATTCCCAAAGATCCTTAACGTCCAATTCTCGAGCCTGTTGAGAAATATATTGCGGATCGATCAGAGCGGCACTTGTCTTAAGAATGCCGGTTATGTCGCGCAAGTGCTTTTCCGATCCGCCCTCGCGGTAATAAATCAACTTACCCAGGATCACGTCTTCCGGCGCTGCCACGTTGACTTCAATGTCAGTGAAAATTGAAAGTCTCTTTGCGCGGGCTAATTGGGCCAGGACCCACGTCTTTTTGCCTGGCACCATGAAGTCAATTTTGTTTCCTGACGAAGGGTTAATGACGTTGAACTGGCTCGAATTGGCAACGGCCTCTTGTGCTGCCGAAGCACAAACGTAGAACTCAGGATCGGGAAAAGCTGCGCAAATCTGCGGGATATCAGCCAGTTTCAGATCGACAACGATGTCGATGTCTTGAGTCAGGCGCGACTCGCCCCAAACGCTGCTGGCAAACGAACCGACGACGGCATACTTGATCCCAAGCCGATTTAGCACGGAGGCGGCGTATTTAAGCAGGTCACTTTGTTCCACCGCAAACTCGCCGGATGACTTCGGCTTGGACTTGAGCTTCCTCCCAATCGGGGTGGGTGTAGCGGACGCCGGCGGCCGCCAGCAGCCTGGCGGTCCGATTCGCTGCGGCCACCATTTCAATTTTCTCGGCGGGAGATTTGTCGCGCAGGACATCCGCAAGCGAATCATCCACCGATTCGATTCGAGAAGGGGCAGCGCGACGCATGTGAAACGACTCCTGAATCATGGTGCCGTCGAGAATTATATCCGAGTGTAACTCTCCCGTAAGCGCAATAAAAAACCCGGCGGTGAGGCGGCTCAGCCTCACGCCGGGTCTATCTTTTCAATTTGGCAAGCTGTTCGGGCGATTTGCATCACTCGAGCGGACCTTCAACTGTCAGCCGCAGACTCCCCATTTACTGCTGAGCGATTATTGCTAATCGACAGCTTTCACCTGAATGCTATTGTCCATTTGAAAGACGAGCTTTCAGTTTCTAAGAATCCTTAGAAAGGAGGTGATCCAGCCGCAGGTTCCCCTACGGCTACCTTGTTACGACTTAGTCCCAATCGCGGAGTTGACTCTAGGCGCCTGCTTCCTTACGGTTAGCGTAGCGACTTTAAGCCCCCCCCACTTTCGTGGCTTGACGGGCGGTGTGTACAAGGCTCAGGAACATATTCACCGTAGTATGCTGACCTACGATTACTAGCGATTCCGGCTTCATGCAGGCGAGTTGCAGCCTGCAATCCGAACTGAGCTGCGTTTTCTGAGATTTGCTCGACCTCGCGGTTTTGCATCTCTTTGTGCGCAGCATTGTAGGACGTGTGCAGCCCTAGTCATAAAGGCCATGAGGACTTGACGTCATCCCCACCTTCCTCCGGCTTAACGCCGGCGGTCTCGCTAGAGTCCCCGACATGACTCGCTGGCAACTAGCGACAAGGGTTTCGCTCGTTAAGGGACTTAACCCGACATCTCACGACACGAGCTGACGACAGCCATGCAGCACCTGTGCACGTTCCACCCGAAGGCGTGGCCCGGCTTTCACCGGGTTGATCCGTGCATGTCAAGACTAGGATAAGGTTCTTCGCGTAGCCTCGAATTAAGCCACATCCTCCACCGCTTGTGTGAGCCCCCGTCAATTCCTTTGAGTTTCAGCCTTGCGACCATACTCCCCAGGCGGAGCACTTACCACTTTCGCTGCGACCGAGAGGCTATGGGGGGCCCCTCGATCAAGTGCTCATCGTTTACAGCTAGGACTACCGGGGTATCTAATCCCGTTCGCTCCCCTAGCTTTCGTATCTCAGCGTCAGAAGAGACCCAGTAAGCCGCTTTCGCCACTGGTGTTCCTGATGATATCAACGCATTTCACCGCTCCACCATCAGTTCCGCTTACCTCTGTCTCCCTCAAGCACCACAGTATCGGGCGCAGTTCCTCGGTTGAGCCGAGGGCTTTCACACCCGACTGATGGCGCCGCCTACATACCCTTTAAGCCCAATAAATCCGAATAACGTTTGGACGGTTCGTATTACCGCGGCTGCTGGCACGAACTTAGCCCGTCCTTCTTCCGAAGATAGGTCAACACTAGGGGAGAACCCCTAGCGATTTCCTCCCTACCGAAAGCGGTTTACAACCCGAAGGCCTTCATCCCGCACGCGGCGTCGCTCGGTCAAGCTTGCGCTCATTGCCGAAGATTCTCGACTGCAGCCACCCGTAGGTGTCTGGGCAGTGTCTCAGTCCCAGTGAGCCGGGCCACGCTCTCACGCCCGGTATGCATCATCGCCTTGGTAGGCCATTACCCTACCAACAAGCTAGTACAACGCAGCCCGCTCCCAAGGTGGAATCACACCTTTAGTCCGGGGACATCATCCGGCATTACCCAGCCTTTCGGCTGGCTATTCCGGGCCCTGGGGTACGTAGCTACGCGTTACTCTCCCTTTCGCCGCTGATATATTGCTATACCCGCTCGACTTGCATGCCTAATCCACGCCGCCAACGTTCATTCTGAGCCAGGATCAAACCCTTCAATTGGTTTATGCATCAACTCGCAAAACACTTAGCGCGCGTCGCAAGCGACGCGGCTAAAGCCGGCGAGCTAAAGAGCCATCTGAAGTTTTTGTTGTCGGAAGTTCCACGACCGGAGCACGTGTGTTTGCACACACCCATCCGTCCGTACAACCTCCGCCTGTACAGTCTTTAGCTGACAAAAAAATTGGAGGTCACTTACCAAATTGTCAAAGAGCAATTCCGAGCCTAGCATTCTAGGCCCTTTCCGAGGTTCTGCAACCCCAGAACAAAAAATCTCACTCGGCGGCTGACACCCTAGCGGGCGACGCCCCCGACTGAGACCGGAGGTAATCATACCCATCGATTGTTCGCCGTCAACGGCCTGAGCCAAAAGATTCTCCGTTTTCGTCGGCTCCCCTCGCCAGCGTCGGTTATGGCGGATTTGCCGGAATTGAGCAGGGTAACGAAGATTCCGGCGTTCCTCGGTCGACCCCCATATTGGGAATGCTACCATTGCGGGATTACAATATTTGCGTGCACGATTATCGCGATTCGCAAGGCCCCACACTCATGCGCCATTTGCCCAAAGTTGTCTTGCTGGTCGAAACAGCTCGGGGTTTCGGCCGCGTGTTTCTCAGTGGCGTCGCTCGCTATGCGCGGTTGCACGGGCCATGGAGCTTCCACATCACCCCTGGCGACTACTCGCAACTGGTCCCCAAGATTCGTGAGTGGGGCGGCAATGGAATCATTGCCCGTATCCCGAACAACCGCGTCGCCGCCGAAATCTTGCGAGCTCGAGTGCCGACGGTCGCCTTGCGGCTCACCGACGAACAGCTATTGCGCGGCAGCCCATTGTCCAAGCTATCGGAGGTGAGTTCCGACGCGACCGAGGTCGCCAGTTTAGCGGCGGAACATCTGCTGCAGCGGCGCTACGCCAATTTCGCTTACGTAGGCAGTGCGGATCGGGGCTGGTCGAAGCGGCGCGAGGTGGCGTTTTACGACTACTTGACCACGCGTGGCGTCCTGCCCTACGTGTATCGACAACCGAAGCGCATTCAGGACCGCGTCTGGGAGCGAGAACAGGATTTTCTGGTGCGCTGGATCAGCGAGCTGCCCACCCCAGTGGGGTTGTTCGCCTGCGACGACGATCGAGGACGCGAGGTCTTGGAAGCCTGTACGCTGGCCGGGCTGCAGATCCCGGGCGAAATCGGCGTCGTGGGTGTCGACAACGACCACGTGTTTTGCGAATTGTCGGATCCGCCACTTTCGAGCGTGGCACTCAACGCAGAGACAGCAGGTTATCGTGCGGCCGAGCACCTGGATGGCATGATGCGGGGACGACTGCGAAAACCTCGCCGTATTCGGGTCGAGGCCATGGGCGTGGTCGCCCGCCGCAGCACGGAATTCGTCGCCGAAGACGATGAGATCGCCACGGCGCTAAAATTCATTCGCGACCGCAACGGTCGAAACATATCAGTCAACCACGTGGTGCGAGTGGTTGATTCGTCTCGTCGTAGTCTCGAAAAGCGATTTCGTTTGTCGGTCGGCCGTTCGATTCACGAGGAGATTCAGGTGGTGCGGCTGGAGCGGGCGAAGCGATTGCTGATCGAGACTCCCTACTCGGTCGAGAGAATCGCCCGCATCGCCGGTTTTGGCTCCACCACCTACTTCATTCAGTTTTTTCTCAAGCGGGTCGGAAAGACGCCCCGTCGATTCCGCGTGGACCTGGCAAGTTAGTCGGCACGTCAGCGTTTTCACTCGGGCGCGATGGTGGCAGCCGCAGTTTTCACGCGACGCACTCTGGAAAACGCCACTTGTTCGACAAAACTTAATAGCAGCTTTTCATGGCCGAAATCATCCTTCTCTCGCGTCAAGAACCATGCCAGAAGCGCGTCAAGAATCCAAAATGGCGTGTCGCGGCGTCCGCGGGGCGACCACGGTCGAGCACAACGACCGCGAGGAAATCCTCGCCGCCACGCGCCAGTTGCTGGCCCTGATGGTCCGCCGCAACGGGATCGACCGTCAGGACTGCGCCAGACCGATCTTCACCACGACGCCCGATCTCGACGCCGAGTTTCCTGCTCTGGCGGCCCGGCAGCTGGGGTGGCTCGATGTGCCGCTCTTGTGTAGCCATGAGCTCTCTGTGCCCGGTTCGCTGCCGCGGTGCATTCGCGTGCTCGTGCATTGGAACACCGACCGCGCACAAAACGAGATCGAGCACATCTACATCCGCGACGCAATGCGACTTCGGCCGGATCTCTCAAAGCTGCCCCCGGTGAATTGGGATGAGCTGGAAGCATGGATCAGCACGCAAATGCAAGAACCCGGTTAGTACCGCGTCAGGTCGTGCTCGCCCAACGCTCCAGAAGCAACATCGGCACGAGCAGCGCGAGCACGGCCGTCCCCCAATATGGTCCGCAGAAGCCGAGCACGATCGCGGCGTCGATCACGATGATTGAGCGTAGGGCGATTCGTACTGCCCGCCTCCGCCAGCTCGATTTCGCCTCGCCGCGCGCGATCCAGGTTACGCCGGCAATGTAGAGGCCGATCGCCAGAGCAATCGTCCACTCCGCCGGATTCCACCCGCGCAGCGACGGCGAGCCGGGATCCGTGGCCAGGCTCATGCCCAACAGAACGTTGAGCATCCGGCAGCCGCCCATCACCAGCGGACCGGCGAACGTGTGTTTCGCGTGCGAATCGTAGAGCGCGACACAGCCGGCAAGTACGAAGGCCACAATCGTCGTCCGCCACTGATCGGAGTGTTGCGAGAAGTGGACCGCGATCACCAGAGCGAACGCGATCAGGCACCAGCCGAGGATGGCCGCCGACTTGCGGCTGATTCGGCCGGATGGGATGGGGCGCTGGGGCCGCTCGTTGGCGTCAACCTCCGCGTCGAACACGTCGTTAAGCACCATTCCGGCGAGGTACAGGCACGCCGAGATGATCGTCAAGATGACGAATCCGGCCGGGGGATGGAGGTTGCCTCGTGTGACGAGAAATCCCATCATCACGTCGGCAACGGCCGTGAATACCGCCGGGAACCGCAAGAGCTCAAAATACGCCCGCCATCTGCTCGACACGCGCTGCACCTCCGCTTGCGGTTTAGCTGACCAACCCGGCCAGAACTTGCGACAAATGCTCGCGTGCCTCCCGCGCCGCCGCGTCCGGATCATCCAGATAGGGATAAAGCTCGACGGTCAGCCAGCCGTCGTAGCCAGTTTTTTGGATGGCGGCGAGGGTGGCCGCAAAGTCGATCGCTCCGTGACCGGGCACGAGATGCTGATGCACTCGCGTGGCGGCGATGTCCTCGAAGTGGTAGTGAAAGGTGTGCTCTACCATCCGCGGAATCCAATCCTGCGGATCCTCGCCGACGCAGTAGGCATGTCCCACGTCGAAATTCAACCGCACATAGCGGGAATCCAAGCGGTCGGCGAATTCCAAATACTGGTCGAAGCGTTCGATGAGTAGTCCTGGTTCAGGCTCGATTAGGATCGGCAAGTCCAGCGATTCCGCCAGCTCAACGCACGGCATCAGCTCTTCGTAAAAGACTGCGGCCGCAGATTGCCATTTTTGCCCTGCGAACAGCGGGCCGCCCGGTTCGGTCGTAATGTGGGGTGCGCCGAGCTCGCTGGCGAGTTTGAGGGCCCGCTTCGTGTGCTCGCGGCGGATCGCGCGATAATGCGGATCGGGGTCGATCCAGCTGGGGTGCCAATACGGCTGCCGCGGGTCGGCGATTGCGTTCATCATGAAGGCGTTGATGTTTGACACCGTGAGACGGTGAATTTGCAGCGACTTGCGGATCGCGTCCACCTGCGATGACAACAATCCTGCCGGCCACGCATGCGGCACATCGGCCAACAACTCGATGCCGCGATAACCGATCGCGGCGATGCGGGCGATCGTCTCCTCGATCGTGAAGCGGAGGTAGGCGTTGGAGCTGAAGGCAAGTTGCATGGGGTTGAGGGTTCAGAGTTGAGGGTTGAGAGTCAATTCCCGGGAGCTGCAACGGGTGCGGTGGGTGACGATCGCGACGTGCTTGCTGCCGAGCTTGGTGAGGAACAACGTCGCCGCCTCGTCGCCAGCGAGATGGAGCTGACTTTCGAACGGTGGTGGGGTCGTGTTCGACGCCGCGTTTTTTGATTTCGAGCCGGCCGATGTTGCGCTGGCGTAAAAACCCGGCAACTTTACGCAAATCGATCGGCATGATTTCTTCCACGGCGAAGCACGCCAGTGCCGAATCCTCGACGACCGCAGGACCAGTGAGATAGGCGATGCCGGGTGAGAAAGCAGACAGGCCGTGTTCTGCCGCGAGCGCGCCGGTGAGATGTGCCGCGAGCACGGCGGGATCCGGCTCGAACAAGTATTGGTCCAAATCGGCCACGAATGGGAGCGGCCGATTGGGCACGCCAACCACCGTTCGCAGCGCGGAGCCGCCGGGCGACAGCATCGTCGCCCGCCGCTGGCCCGCTTGTCGAGCCAATTCACCGTGCCAGGCGACGAGCTGCCGGCATTGGCGATCGCGGCTGATCCACTCCAGTTCGCAGCGTTGGGACCAATCGGCAGGCGCATCGGCGGCCGGCGCGAGTTTGACCGCAGCGTCGGGCGACGTGGCTAGCAGTCGCTCGATCGCGTCGACGCCGGGGCTACTCCACTGGAGTGCCGTCGTGCGTTTGCCCCCGGGCGACGATCAGGGTCGATGTGCCAGGCCGCGAATTCGCCCGCCGTGAAAGCGTCGATTTCGCAAACTCGGAGCGTGACTTGCTCGCTCACTCCCGCGGCTCGTACGTTGGCCGCCGCAAAACACGCGGCGACCGGATCGCGGTCGACACCGATTGCCGAACCCACGCCACCCAGCGCTAAGAGGTCGCCGCCGATTCCGCAGCAAAGATCAGCAATTGCGCCGCGTCGGGCGAGCGTGGCGAAGCGGCTTGCCTTGTACGCGGCGACCCACTGGTCGGTCGCCTGCTCAAGACCGAGGCGGGTGAAGAACATTTCTTCCGGACGCGCAAACTTTGCGGCCGCCCGAACGCGGAGTTCCGCCTGTTCCAGCAGCAGGTGGACCCGATTCGCCGAGAGCTCTTTACGCAGCCGAGCCGTTGCAGCATGAAGCGGCTCGGCACGACCGGCAAGGTCGATGAGCAACTGGTCTGCTTCGGGGCCGGTCAACCACCGGTAATCGGCAATTTCGGTGCAACAGGTCATCTAAAGTGGATTCGAAGGAACGACATGGGGCGCTTGTCAGGCGAACTGCGGCAATGGCAAAGTGGCGGCGGCTCTTCGGCCGAAAACGATGATGGTTCAATCTGGAGATCCAATACGTGGCCGGCCGCCCCCTCATGTTAGCGACTTTACTCGGCGCCTCGATAGGCGTGCCGTACGTGGTCTCGCGCTCGAGCCAGACCTCGACGACTCCTGATGCGCCGATCGCGGCGCAGCCAACGGCCTGGCCGGCGTGGAATGGCACGACAAATTCGGCGGAATCGCCACCGCCGCTGTTGCCCGCAGCCGCACCTCCCGCCGCGTCGCCGACGTATCCGGCGCCGTCACCCGCGTATCCGACCTACCCCACCACTGCGACGCCCGGCCGCGCTCGCAAGCCTGGAGAATCTTCGTCCTGCCGACGCCGTCCGATTTCACAGCATCCGAGAGGTGTTCCGCTTCGACGTCACCAAGGAGTGGGTCTACCAGAACTGGGACCGCAAGTCGACCGGCCTGGGCGACCCAGACTACTTCGGCATTCGCGTCGCGCTGATCACCGGCACGCAGCGGACCGACCTGGCCGGCTCGCTCACGTACCTGTTCGACGCCAAGGGCCAAGTCGAGCGTATCTCGTTTTGCGGTCGGACCGCCGATACGACGCCGCTCGTGCAATTCTTGTCGCAGACGTATCAACTAAAACGCATGGAAGCGCCAGCCGGCGAGCAGTTGTACCAGGTCCGCAGCGGCAGCAGCGTCTACAGCGAGCTGCGTACGAAGCCCGAATCGGTGCTGCTGGCAATATCACCGCAAGGGAGTATCGGCGTGGTGCTGGAGCTGGGTCGCCCCGGATCGAATCGACCGCTCACGCCGGACGTACCGCCACTTGAGATCCCGCCAGCCGCGGCGCCTCCGCCGGCAAAGACCGCCGAGGAGGAGGCCGCGGGTGACGAGAAATCCGCTGACGACGCCCAGCCGGGATTGGTGGGCAAATTCCGGCCCGCCACTCAATCGGAGCACAACCAAGTCTTCGAGCATCGCTGGCCGAATTGAAGTCGACACTTGATCTGCCCGCTCGGGTGACGATCGGCTATTCTGCTGGACATGAGCGGCCGAACAGTCGAAGTTGTTCCTTGTCCTCCGGCGTTGAATCTCGATGCGCTGGCGCTGGCGCTGGCCGATCTCACGCCTCAGCAGCGGCGCGAGTACGTGTCGGTCGCTCGTGACGGGCCGGTCGAAGGATTGGTCGCCGCGCTCGAAGGCAACCAGCTCCGCGGAGCCGCCTGGGGGCAGCGTCAACCAGGGAACACTGCAATCTTTTGGCCACCGCGTATGGTAGGCAATGCCGACATGGCGGTCGAACGTCGACTTGCGACGGCAGTTGTGGCGGTGCTCGATGCAGCGGGAATCCGCATGACGCAAGTATTGCTCCACGATCGCGACGAACCGCTCGCTCGAACGCTGTCAGCTGCAGGCTTCGAGTTCTTGGCCGAGCTGTTGTACCTGAGTTGGGAAACTGCCCCGATTGCCAGTCTATCGGGCGGCACGCTGGAATTCGAGCCCTTCTGCGAACTTGAACGTGATCGATTCGTCACTGTGATCGAGAAGACGTACGAGGCCACGCAAGACTGCACCGCACTCGGCGGCAAGCGTTCGATGGACGATGTGCTCGACGGCTACCGCGCCACGGGCACATTTCGCCCGCAGAATTGGCTAATCGCGCGCGAGGCGGCGCGCGACGTCGGCGTTCTCCTTCTGGCGGATCATCCCCAAGCGCGCCATTGGGAACTGCTCTACATGGGCGTGGTGCGGGACGCCCGCGGACGTAAGTTCGGCGAGGAAATCGTACGCCACGCGCAGCGACTGGCGCACTCCGAGGGCGCGGAGCGGATCGTGCTGGCGGTCGACGCCGAAAATATTCCCGCGATCAAGATGTACAACGAAACAGGATTCGCCGCTTGGGACCGCCGCACGGTGTTCGCGCGATTTGCGGGCGCGGATTCTCAGTTGCAAAAAACGCCGTGAATTTCAGCCGCTAATTCTTCGCGGCATGCCGCGAACAATTTTTCCACGCTGCGGCGCAAGCACGCCAGAAAAATTTTTCCACGTCGCCGGACGCAACAAACGCGACGATTCCCGCGGTTACTCCACTCGATTCGCATCGCGTCGACAACTTTTTCCGCGCCGACCGCCACCCCTTTGACATGACTGCTAGCAGGCGTAAAATCGTCGGCTCGGGTGACTCGCAGCCGGTGTTGGCGAATCACTCGAACGAATGAGATTGGCACGCTGATTGGATTTGTCGTAGGGGGCTCGGCGGTCGCGCCGGCCTTTTCTCTGGGTCGCGTTGGTTTCTCCGATGACTTGGTGGCGCAGATGCGTCGCCCGGGTCTTGTCACGAAGGCAATGCCCGAACGATCGGGGTACGCGCCGACGGACCGCGACCGATTGCGCAGCGCGCCGTTAGGAAGCGTACGACGGAAGTCGGAGCGCGAAGGAAGACAGCGCACACAGGAAGTGGTCATGGAAGATAACGAGGTCGCGGCGGACTTGCGGGCACGCCTGGCCGAGGCGATCGGCCAGCAGCGCTACGAGTTGTGGTTTGGGGGCCAAACGCGGTTTCGCCTCGCCGATGGCTGCCTCACGATCGTCGCAGCGAGCAGCTTCACGCGCGATTGGTTGCGGCGAAACTTCGCGGAAGGTGTTCGCGCAGTGTGCGAGGTTGTGATGGGAGGCGACGTGCGTGTCGAATTTGACGTCGACGAGTCGATCGCTTCGCCGGCGGATCAGGCCACGTCAGAGGAATCGACTCCGACGTTATCTGCGCCAAGGCCGCGATCTAAAGCGCCGGCCCAGACCGCACAGCTTTCCTCGACGCATGCCAACGGGTATTCCCCGGCGCGGCATCGTCAGGTGCCGCCGCGCCGCGAACCGACCCTGGCCGAGCTCGTAGTGGGCGCGAGCAACGAATACGCGGTGCGAGCCGCTGAGGTGACCGCTCACGGCCTGCAGCAGGCCTCGCCGGTGACCTTCTGTGGCGTCACGGGAGTCGGCAAGACCCACCTGTTGCGAGCGATCCGGGCTGAGTATCGCCACTCGCATCCGCGGGCCCGGGCGGTATATCTCTCCGCCGAACAATTCATCACGAGCTTCGTCGAGGCGCTCCGCGGAACCGGCCTGCCAAACTTCCGGCAGAAGTGCCGCGGAGCCGACCTGCTGCTGCTGGACGACGTCCAGTTCTTTGCCGGCAAGCGGGCGTCGCTCGAAGAATTGCTGCACACGCTCGACGTACTTCTGGCGGAAGGGCGCCAGCTGGTGCTCGCCAGCGATCGGCAATTGGGCGAGTTGCACGTGCTGGGCACAGAGCTGGTCTCGCGCTTGGCGAGCGGGCTTGTCTGCAACCTCCAGCTCCCCGATTTTGCCATGCGATTGGAAATCGTGCGGCGCCTGGCTCGTGAGATCGGGGTCGCGCTCGCAGAGGACGTGGCCGAACTGGTCGCAACGCAAATTTCGAGCGGAGCCCGCGAACTGCGCGGAGCCCTGCACCGCCTGCAGGCGACGAGCGTCGCGTTCGACCAGCCGATCACGCGGTCGCTTGCGCTCTCGGCCCTCTCGGATCTCACGCAGCAGTGCACGCGGAACGTACGCTTGTCGGACGTGGAGCAGGCCGTGTGCACAGTGTTTGGCGTGGAGCCCGCCCAACTTCGCTCGGAGCGAAAGAGCCGCTCGATCCACGAGCCGCGGATGCTGGCGATGTGGCTGGCCCGCAAATACACGCGGGCCCCCTGGAGCGAGATCGGCGAATTCTTCGGCCGGCGGAGCCACAGCACGGTGATTTCCGCCCACCAGCGGTTCGAGAAGCTGATTCGCACGCAGGCTGAAATCGGCGTCAGCCACGAGACGTGCGGCGTGGAAGAAGCGATCCGCCGCGTCGAGGCTGCGCTGCGAACCGCGTAGGCAGTGAAACATGCGCCGCGTCAATCCTCGGCCTTCACGAACGACTTGACGTTCGGCGAGCCCTTCTTGACGAAGAACTGGTGGGCACCGAACTCGGCCAGCTCATATTTGTCGTTAAAAGTCGGCTCGAGAGCGGCCATGTCGTACCACAATTGGACGACGTCGGGCTCGAGCTGGATGATCGAGTAGTCGAAGTCGCGCTTGGAGTGCCCGGGCCAGCAATAGGCGACCGGTGCCAGCTCGAACATCCGCATCGGCGGCGGGTCGATCGGCCGGTCCGGCCCGCGGGCGACGTGCCGGTCGTCTTTGCCGAGCAGATCGACGGCGGGCCGCTCGGAAAAATAGGGAATGATGCCGGCCCAGGTGACGGCGATCCGCGCATCGGGCGTCGTTGCATCTTTCAGCCGCAGCGCAGTGTCCAGCATTTCAAAATGTTCCTTGAGCTGCGGCGGATCCTCGACCAGCGCCCAGCGGGAGAGCGAGTTAAAGTTGTAAAATTCGTAGGCGTTGACTTGCAGTAGCGAAATCGCCCCGATGGCCAGCGTCACGCCGCCGGCGACGGCCGGGCTGCCGGCTGCGCGGAGCATCGCGAACCAGTCGCCGCACATCGCCGCGGCAAGTGCCAGCAGCACAAACGCGAGCGGCATGGCGACGCTCAAATACCGATTGGCGCCGCCCCACCATTCCCAGGAATCGCCGCCGACATAGATCGAATAAGCGGCTTGACCCGTTAGCACGGCGACCAGCAGTGCGACGTCTTTCGAGCGAACGCGGGCGACGATAGCGCGGCCAATGCAAGCAGCCATAGGCCAAACCCTTTGAGAAAGCACCAGAGTACGTATCCGCCCCAGAGGAGAGCGTCGTTCGAGTGAGATGCCCGAGAGCTTCAAGTAGTACGTGTTCGGCAACCAGTCGCCGTAATACACCCGCTGAATTGCCAGCTGCGAGACGACTAGCAGCGCGATCCAACCGAACCCGGCTGCGAGGACGGCCCACCGCCGAGCCGGCAGCACCCAAGCGAGCCAGACCACGACAATCGCGCTGGCGACGGCTGCGTCGAGTCGCAGCGTGGTTAGCAGTCCCAGCCAGGGCAACAACCACCAGAGGACTTCGCCGCCCCTGCCCGGCACTCAATCGCCCACCACACCGCCAGCGCATTGCCCAGCGCCAACGTGCCGACCTCCATGCCGCGCAAGGCCCAATTGTTCAGCGGAAAATAGCTGGCCGTGAGCGCAACGGCCAGCGCAGGCGCCAAGGCGAAGCTGCTCCAACCGGGCGATGACAATTCACCGGCTGCATCGTGCCGGATTCGTCCAGCGGCAAGCTGCTCGGTGATTCGCTTGACAAAATAGAGTGCCGCAACGATCGACGCCAGGCCCGCCAATTGGATGGGCAGCGCCATTTTCGCCGGCGAGAGCGGCAGCAGAGTGGACGGCCGCCATCAGCAGCATCCACAGCGGATTGGAATAGCCCTGGACGTATTCGCCGCCGGGGAACCAGACCGCGCCCGCGCCGTGAGCCAGATTCCTCGCATAGGTCATGCTGATCATCGCGTCGTCGAGCAGCAGAAAATACCGCTCGCCGCGGACGACGGTGCTCGTGCGGTAAATGAACGCCGCAGCATAGAGCACGTACACGATGAGAAACAAGGGGAACCAACCGCGACGAATCAATTGAAGCATGATTACATTCGCGCGTTCAGGATGGGTCGACTATGTGGCCCTGCCGTCTTGGCCGGCTACGGCGCGTCTCCAGAAGTGCGTAGGCACCAACCCGAGCGCGATGATCACGACCTGCGAGAGTGCGAAGGTCAACAACCACATCGACGTGCTGCGATCGGAGCCGCCGTAAGCGTGCAGACCAACGCCGAAAGGCGTTGACGCCGAACAGCGACCAGGTGGTGACGATGTTGCCGCCGACGACCAACAGCGCCAGCCCGCGCTCCTTGACCATTCCGCCCCAGCGGGCATGGAGCACCAGCGCGTTGTAGAGCACGATCATCAGCGCGCCGTTCTCCTTCGGGTCCCAGCCCCAGAAGCGGCCCCAGGAGTCGTCGGCCCACAGACCGCCGAGCACCGTACCGACGAAGCTGAAGAAGATGGCGAAGCAGACGGTGCCGTAGATCATCCGCGTGAGCTGGCGGCGGGCGTTTTGATCCAGCACGCCGAACACCTGGCCCAGGAGGATGTACATGATGCCGAACATCCCGGCGACGAACGTCGTGGAATTGCCCAGCGCGATGCAAACGACATGCGTGGCGAGCCAGAACTGCGTGTCGAGCACGGCCTGCAGCACGGTGAACGTGTCGCCATCGAGCGAGAGGAAGTGGGCCACCAAGAGCGTCAGGAAGCCGATCACCGCAGCGACGATGTTGCCGATTCCCAGCCGGTAGACCCACTCGAACACCAGCGCCAACAGCACGCAGCCCCAACCGATGAACACGGCGGCGGAATAGAGATTCGTGACCGGCGGCCGGCCCGAAATGTAGATCCGGCCGGCGAGCGCGAGCGTATGCAACACAAACGTGAACATCAGCAGCCACATCGACGCCCGTCGCAGCGGCGCGGTCCAGCCGATCCAAGAGAGCACGCTCAACAGGAAGGCAAAGAGATACAAGACCGCGGCATAGTAGATCGGGCTGAACTGATTGTAAAACGCTTCAAAATCGACCGTGCCTTGCGCGAGGATTTCGGATTTGGCGAGGCCGGCGGCCGCCAGCTGGTCGCGATTCGCGTCGAGTGAATTTTCGTAGCCGGCCAGGATGGTGCGGTAGGCCGCGAGCTGTTGGTTGAAGGTGGTCGCGTCGCCGCGGGCGTAGGCGTCGAGCAGCGTCGCCAACGCGACCGTGGCCGGATTGCCCGACTGATTCTGCACGCGGGCACGGAGCAAATCGATCTCTGCTTCCATGAGCGACTGCCACTGGCCTTCGGCCACGGTCGGGGGCACCGAGTGGGGCGCGTGCGCCGCGCTCAATTGTTCGACGATCGCCTGCGCCTTCCGCAAGTTGTCCTGCAATTCGTCGGGCTTCATCGAGACGAGCGGCGAACGGAACGACAGGGCCAACATGATGAACAGGTTTCGTTTGCTCGCCAGTTCCAAAACCTTGTTCTGGTAGAGCGAGCGCGCCGCTTCGGGCTGCTGATCGGCGAGCCGAACTTGCGCGTCGAGTTCGGCTGCTTTTGGTTCGATCTCCGCATACGAATAGCGGAACGACCCTTCGCGCGGCTTGAGCCCCAGCGTTTCGAGCAGGTCGAGGTTGTCGATCCGAAACACCGGATGATTGAGTGCATCCGGTGCGTCGGAGATCAAGTCCAGGAACCAGCGAATCGCGGGAAGCCGGCTGGTCTCCCGACCTTTCTCGTCGAGAACGATCACTTCCTGCCGGCCGGAGAGGATTTGCAGGGCGTTGCGGGCGACGGTGTCGTAAGGCTTGATGCGGCCCTGGTAAGCGAGCGGTAATTTGCCGAACTCATAGATTTGCATTTCACTCGGCGGCGACAGGGGCATGCGGGCCTTTGAGGCGACGTAACCGACGGCGACGAGGACAACCAAAACGGGGAAATATGCGGCAAACAGCCCCCAGCGGGCAGAGCCCGCGGACTGGGGCCCGCTCGCCTGGGGTCGAATTCGCGCCGCGTCTTCTTCGCGGCGGCGGAGGAACCGCACCAGCACGACGCCGAAATGGGCCAACATGCCGGTCGCCACCAACATGCATGCCACGTACGGCATCATCCAACCCGGATTCTTCATCACCTGCAACACCGTCGTCCGTTCGGTCGCTTCGTCGAAGGACTGCTGATAGAACGTCAAACCCGCATAGCGAAGCGGGTTGTTCATTCGGATCAACAGCTCGCGATCGACGTGATGCGCCGGATCGACAAGCTGCACCAGAGACGAATAGTTCTTGGCAGTGTTCGTTCCGGTGTATCGGTCGAAACGAAAGTCCTTCAGGTGGAGCGAGAACGGATACTCGAGTCGTTTGAAGCGTAATCCGACGTCATACCGCCGGCCATCGACTTCGATCGGCTGCTCGTTGTCGAGGGCCGAGAACAGATAGACGCCGAGGGATTTGCCCGTGTGTTTGTCGAATAACTCCGCGTAGAGACTGGGGAAGTCGACCGTTTGATCGCGATCGGTGCCGGTGGAGGCGCGCACTTCGTTGGCCACGAACTGCCGTCCGGTACCCGCGGTGGCTGGATTTGCAGTCCCGGACGCAACCGCGGTCAACCGTGAATTGGGCAGCCAGCGCAGCGCGGAAATCGCGAACGGCAAGTCGACATCATCAATCCGAGTCGCGCCGCCAACGTTGTCAATTAGCAGCGGTTCGGGAACCACGGTCACGTGATCGGACTTCGTGCCGGATTTGTCAACGACGGCGAGTTCGGTCGTACGGATATCGGACGAATAATTTGCGCTGCCGCCTTCGTCAATCCGCATCTGAGATTCTTCGGCAGCGAGGCCGGTCAGGAGTTCGCTAAACATCAGCAGCGCCACTCCGCCGTGCAGCAGCACGATGCCAGCCCGCTTGCGAAAGACCATCACACAACCAGCCAACAGCACGCCGCCCGCGACGCCGCCCTTGATCAACTGCCAGAGAATCCGCAGGCCGGAGTCATCGAGCCGGGCCGCCGGATTGAAAAACAACAAGAGCGCGATCGCGGCCAGGAGGACGTCGACGGCGAGCAAGACTTTCCACTCGATGCGGCCGGTATGTTGCCGATTCAGGGCCAACGCGTAGCCACCGAGCAAAGCCAACGCGGCGAGCACCGCGCGCAGGACGTCCCATAAGCCTCGGCAGAACGCCGGCGAGAGCTCGCTGGCAAGTGTGTCGTTCATGCCGCTGCGGATCGCCAGTACCGTCGCCAGGATGCCCAACCCGATCACCCCCAAACCGATCTGCAACCGTCGGCCGCTGGTTGCGACCTTGAATCGCACGGCATGGGCCGCGAATAGATTGACCAGCAGCGCGAGGCCGATGAGATTGCCGCCGGGGAACGGAAAGCTGCCGGCAAGATGCCAGTTCACCGGCGCGAACATTTGCACGAGCCTTTCGAACGCCTGGAATTCGATCTGCGCGATCCACACGCGGAAATAGGAGTGCTCGACGACGTACCAGACGTCATGATCCTTCTGGGCCAAGGTGCCCGCGAACACCAAAAAAAGGGCCAGCGAAAACAGAACGACCGTCAGCCGCAATGATGCCAGCGCGGTGAGTGCCTTCGACAGCGAGAAACTCTCGGCGCCGAGTTGCCACGAGGCCGCGTCGGCAACGCCGGCTTTCGAGCGCGCGAGTCCACTAGTTGACATCGTTTGCTCCGGGCGCGGCAAATCGCAACGAATTCAAAAAGGACCGAAAATTCTCCCGCTGGGCAGAGACGAGTTCGCGATCGCCCGTGAGCTTGAAAAACCAGATGCTGTTGCCGCGGGTGACCATGGCGGCCAGGGTGCCCCGGTCAGCTTGCGACTGGGCGGGCTCGTCGGCGTTGGGCACCGCGTCGACCCACATCGCCTTCGTACCGTCGATCTCGAGAGGTTCGAGCGACTTTTGGACTTCTGCGGCGGCGAGCGGCAGCAGCCCGACCTCGCCACGCCAGCGATTCACGTTGGCCGCTGGGTCGGACATCATCGGCGGGGAATCGGCGGGGAAGTCGATCGCGGTGACGATGGCACTCTTGCCGCCCTCTTCGATGTGGAATTCGGCCTTGCGGATCCCGGATGCGGGCTGCTGTTGCCAATCAGTCGGCGTATCGAACGTAAACGGTGGACTGCTGGGCGAAGCGGACGTCGCGACGGCTGGATGTCCCGGCGGAAGATTGCCCATGCTGCTGTCGCCCGCCTGCGCTGGAGCGCCCGGTGACGCCGGTTGACCCACCGCACCGCCGGCGAATGGCGGCGTCATGCCACCCGACATGTGACCCTGCAAGTTGACGAGCGTCAGGGTTGCGTCGCCCGCTTTGATCTCACGCGTGCACTCGGCGAGGCCTGGTTGATCCGTCGCGGGCAATTGCATCTGCCCGCGCCAGCGATTCACGTTGCTGAGCATGGCTTCCGGCCCACCTGACCACGGCAGCGCAGTGACGGAGAGTTCCAGCGGTTTCGCTGCCGTGGGAATCTGCAGCGTTGCGGCTCGCATCGCGGAGCCCGGCTCTGCTTTCCAGTCCTTGGGAAGTTTCCAATCGGGATGGGGCTTGCCCGGTGAGAGCCGGACGCTCGCCAGGAACTTCTCGATTTCGTCGGCATGCGAATCGACCTCCGTCACGGGTCCCGTCACTTTGAAAAACCACGCCCGATCGCCGTCGGGGAGGATCGCCGCAAGCATCCGTTCCAAAGCGGCTGGCGACGAGGTTGCCGACGGCGCGGCGCCGCCGTGGCTGCCATGAGATGCGACGCTTCCTTCGGCACGTTGTACGAATGGATTTGTTCGGCTCTGCGACATCCGACCGCCGCCACGCACGCGGCGGCGATCGCATAACCGAGAAGGCGAATCGTCATGGATTCGATGCACATCGGGTGGGAGGGAATGGTTGCGGTCGAACTGCCCACGGGAAAGAGACCGCCGGCTGGGCACCGACATCCGCGTGAGTCCAGACCTCGAATTATACCGCTTGGGCAACCCACCGGTACCGCAGATTTCCAGCTCCGCACACTTCAACCAAGCGGCGGCCAGCTGTTTTGACGAAATGGCTTAGCCCAAGATCGGCGTCAAAACATCCATCAGAGCGCTGTTGAGCGTGTAGACCTGGTCCCAGCTCCACATGTTGCGGAGCAAGTCGAAGACCATGATCCCGCACATCACGAGCATCACCATCGACACGCTCATCAGCCCAATCACCCAGCCGGGAAACGCGGTCTCGGCGACCGGCTCGCCGACGGGCATCATGCCGGCGGCGGGAATCGCGGCAAAATCGTCGCTCATGGCCTCGACCGCGGCCGAACGCGGCGATCCCAGCCCCGCTTCTTCCTCGGAGACCTCATCGAGCGGAATGACCTGTGAGCTGTCCTCTTCCTCCTCGCTTGCTTCTTCGCCAAAGGGTGTCAGCGCGAACGGCTCGCCTTCGCCTTCTTCGGCAACTTCAAGCGGCTCCAGACCGACTTCGGCATCGGACGGCGGCCCGAGATCGAGGCCCGAGGCGATCGGCGAGCCGCTCCCCATCGACAGAGCTCACGTCGTCGAGCGCCAGCCCGCTGTCGGAGGGCGAGATGATGTTGATCCCGCTCGATTCGCTCGAGAGCGTGATGTCGCTGCCATCGCCCAACACGTCATCGTCATCACCTTCGAGCTCCAAAGCCGATAACCCACCGAGGGAGATGTCGGATTTGCCGGAGCCGCCGTCGATCACACCTCCGGCATCGCTATCGGAGGCTGCCAGCTCCAAGTCGCTGAACTCGGCTGCCTTCGGCGCGTCGGACTTCGGTTTTGCCGCCTGCTGTGCTTTGGAGACGTCCTCCGGAGAGAGGATGCGACTCGATTCGGCTTCGAGATCGATTTCCAGCTCGTCGAGATTACCGAAATTGTCGGAGAGGCTGGGGGGCTCGGTGTCGAGGATCGCGTCGTGAGAGCCCGGCGAAAAAACATTCGAGGTGCTCGGCTCGGCCAGGCGAACGTCGCTCTGCGCGGCGTCTTTTTCGCTACCAGCCATTTCCAAGTCGAGATCGGCGGCCATTTCTGCTTTGCCGATGATCGTGCTGGGGGGCCGATCGGTCGACTCACCCAGCTCGTTTTCGCTCAGCAGAATCGAGTCCGACAACTCGTCGTTCCCCTCGCCGTCATCGGCGGTGAGCACTTCGCCTTCGGCCGGACTCTCGACGGGAACGGTCGGCTCGTCGAGATCGTCAAGACTGAGATCGCTCGCGGCGGGACCGGGAAGCTCGTCCTCGTCGCCCAAATCGAGCTGAATGCCGCTGCCCAATTCGAGATCGCTCTTCTCGCCGGCGGGCGGGGCGGTTGCCTCGGCAGGTTCATCGTCCAAACTCAGTGCCAGATCGCTACTCGAGGCGTCGCTCGACGGAATCCCGTCGGCACGGAGCTTTTCGACGTCGTCGGCGCGGAATTTCCAGCTGGCGCCATCGCGATAGGCGCGGACTTTGCCGTCCTCGCGCAAGTCGTTGAGCCGATCTTTCGTGATGCCAAGCTGCGTTGCCGCTTCATCCAGGCTGACAAACTTCTGTGCCATGCCACCCCTCTTGCAATCCAAGCTGTGTTACCGTTGGAGTTCTCCGCGCAGGTTGCGGATGTCCTGCGGCAACGGTTCGCCGCTATTGAACTCCATCATCTGTAAATCCCAGGTAATGTTCCGTACGCTCCGCAGAGCAATTTCACCGGTGGTCTTGTCGACATGATACACAGCCATCACGCGTTGGCTGGGATCCACGACGATGACCGCCTGCGGCCCACCCTCTGCGGGAAGGACGTGCGTGATCAAGTTGCCGGTTGGTTGGTTGGCGGGCTGGGCCACGGGGGCCGATTGGTAGGACACCAGTGGATGCTGTACCGCTGCCGGCAGCGTCGCCAGGCCGTCTTGTTCGGACAGGCACTGGCCAGCGATCAAACCGAGCACCAGCAAGGTTCCCAGCCCAGCGCCAAAGAGCGATCGTCGCATGTTCCTCCTCCATGACTGTCCGCCGGAGCGGACGTGTGAGGAATTTGGCGCTTCCTAGTTCCCATTCTAGAAGCACCGCCTTCCGGTTCAAGCTAAATCCCACCCCAATCAGCATTTACAGCAATTGCCAGCCCCCGACGATCGGCACCTCGCCATTGGGAGTGGCCAGAGGTCCCGGCAGGTTGTCTTTCAGCCGATCCACCGGGCCAGTAAACTATTGCGAGAACGCCATTTACGAGCGGCTATTCACCACCACCGGCCGTTGGGCGGGCGGAGTTTATCGCCGAGCCAGGCCGATCACAAGTCCGCCGCAGAGCCGCTAGCTGGAGCCACAAATGGCAAATGTCCAGGATGACCCAATCCAGAGCCGGCTCGATTGGGCCGTTAAAATCGGCCGCGAGGCGGGCGATTCGACGCTGAAATTCTTCCGACGACGCGACTTGGCGGTCGAATTCAAGGCCGATTCCTCGCCGGTGACGGCTGCCGACCGGGCTGCCGAGGAACTGCTGCGACGGCGGATCGCCGAGCGATTTCCCGACGACAGCATCCTGGGAGAGGAATTCGGGGCGGCGGTCGGCACCTCGGATTTCCAGTGGGTGCTCGACCCGATCGACGGCACGAAGTCGTTCGTCCATGGAGTGCCGCTGTACACGACGCTGGTTGCCGTGCTCGCCAACGAACAGCCGCAGCTGGGCGTGATCTACGCGCCGGCCTGCCAAGAGATGGTCTACGCGAAGGTCGGCGGCGGTTGTTGGTACTGTGACGGCAGCAAGGAAGACCTGGCTCCCACGGCGGCTCACGTTTCCAACGTCCGTCAGCTGCGCGAATCGCTTCTCTTGACGAGCGAAGTGGCCAGTTTCCGCACCGGTCGCAAGAAGGACGCATTGCCAACCTATCTGGAATTGCAGAAAGCTGCCCGACTGGCTCGGACCTGGGGCGATGGTTACGGCTATTTGATGATTGCCACTGGCCGGGCCGAGGTGATGATCGATCCGGTGATGAACTTGTGGGACGCCGCCCCGTTGCAAACTGTGATCCAAGAGGCCGGCGGCCGATTCACCGACTGGCACGGGAAAGCGACCGTCCACGCCGGCGAGTCGATCGCCACCAACGGCCTGGTGAGCGATGAGGTGCTGGCGATCATACGTGGTCGTTAGAGCTGCGAGTCGTCCGATTCCAGGGCGAATTCGACGCGCAGGGATGCTCCTTTGGCCGTTGTCCCAGGGGAAAATCCCGCTATACTTACGGTTTCGCGCGTGGGCGGCCGGAGCGAACTTCGCCCCCGCGCCGCGCGTCTTTCCCTTGGCGTCGCAGGTGGCGGTACATGGTTGTGTCGCCACCGACTCGATGCCGGATCGAACACCTCAAACGAACAGCAACGGGGTACCCCATGGCTCGACAATGTGACGTCTGTGGCAAAGGGCCACAAATCGGCAATCAGGTCACGATTCGCGGCAAGCAAAAGTATCTCGGTGGCGTCGGTACCAAGGTCACGGGCATCACGCGGCGGAAGTTCAAGCCGAATCTGCAACGCGTCAACGTGACGACACCGAAGGGCAACAAAGCGATCCACGTCTGCACGCAATGTCTCAAGAGCGGCGCGGTGACGAAGGTCGTGCGGGCGGCGCCGTTCCAATTGTCACAAAAGCCGGCGAAGTCGAAGGCAAGTTAGCTCACCAGATTACTCTCGGCCCAGGTGCGACCGATGGCCATCACGCGACAAGAAGTTGAGAAAGTGGCCCTGCTTGGACGACTCTCGCTTTCGGACGCCGAACTGGCGACGATGTCGGATCAGCTGGCGAAGATCGTCGGCTACGTCGATCATTTGGCTCAGGTCGATACCGAGGGCGTGGAGCCGATGGCCCACGCGATCGAGCAGCTGAACGTGTTCCGCGACGACTGCGTGGAGGCGAGCCTCCCGCGGGAAGAGGCGCTAGCGAACGCTCCTCACCACGATTCGCAGGGCTACTTGGTTCCCGCCGTATTAGGTGATTGATCGGCCCTCGAGCGGCCTCGATGCTCATGTCGATCCTTCAGCGCAACGCTTGCGAACTTCTGCGCCACCTCGAAGCCGGCGAAATCTCCTCAGTCGAACTGACCACGGCCTGCCTGGAGCGGATTTCGGCAACCGATGATCGCGTCGGTGCGTTTTTGCGCGTCGACGAGAAGCGGGCGATTGCGCAAGCAGCAGCGATCGACGCCAAGCGGGCGAAGAATCAGCCGGTCGGACGCTTGGGTGGCCTGCCCGTCGCGGTGAAGGACGTGCTTTGCGAGCGCGGACCAGCTCACGACTTGTGCCTCGCGGATGCTGGCCGACTTTCGTCCCCCCTACGACTCGACCGTCGTCGCCAAGCTCAAGAGTGAAGGGGCCGTGCTTCTGGGCCGCACGAACATGGACGAGTTCGCGATGGGCGGCTCGACCGAGAACTCGGCCTTTCAGATCACGCATAATCCTTGGGACCTCGAGCGGACGCCCGGCGGTTCGAGCGGCGGCTCGGCGGCATCGGTGGCGGCCGGCATGGTCCCGCTGGCGATTGGCACCGACACCGGCGGCTCGATTCGCCAACCGGCCGGGCTCTGCGGCATCGTCGGAATGAAACCGACCTACGGCCGCGTGAGCCGCTATGGTTTGGTCGCGTTCGCCAGCAGTCTCGACCAGGTCGGTCCAATGGCCCACTCGGTGGAAGACGCGGCGCTGTTGTTAGAGACGATCGCCGGTCACGATCCACGCGACTCGACATCGCTTGATGAGCCGGTGCCCGCGTATTCCGCGACGGTGAACCAGCCGCTCGCCGGCTTGCGAATCGGCATCGCCAAGGAACACTTTGCCGAGGGGCTCGATCGCGGAAGTCGAGCAGGCGGTGCGGGCCGCGATCAAAGTGTATGAATCGCTCGGTGCCAGAGGTCGCAGGAGATTTCGCTGCCGCACGGCAAGTATGGCGTGGCCACCTACTATGTGATCGCGCCGAGCGAGGCGTCGAGCAATCTCGCCCGCTACGACGGCGCTCACTACGGCTACCGCACCAACGAACAGGAAATGCTGGCCGAGCTCGCGGCCGAACGCAAGAAGCTGCAGGTCGCCGGCGACCAGCGCGGACTCGACGACCTCGACACGGCGCTGGTGCGGATGTATCGCCGCACGCGGGCCGAAGGGTTTGGACCCGAGGTGAAGCGGCGGATCATGCTCGGCACGTATTCGCTCAGTGCGGGCTACTACGATGCATACTATCTCAAAGCGCTGAAAGTCCGCCGGCTGATCCGCCAGGACTACGATCGCGCGTTCGAGCAGGTCGACCTGATCGCCGGCCCGATCACGGCCTCGCCGGCATTTAAGCTTGGGGAAATGGCCGACGATCCGCTCGCCATGTACCTCGTCGACCTGTACACCGTAAGCGCGAACCTGGCCGGCATTCCGGGCCTCTGCCTGCCCTGCGGTCAATCCGAGTCCGGCCTACCGATCGGATTACAGCTGCAAGCGCCGACGCTGCAAGAAGAGCGATTGCTGCGCGGTGCCCGCATGTACGAGCAAGCGACCGACTGGCACAAGCTGCGAGCGCCGCTGTGAGCGAGCCCTACACCACGATCATCGGCCTGGAAGTGCACGTGCAGCTGGCCACGGCGAGCAAGCTGTTCTGCACGTGCAGCACGCGGTTCGGAGCGGAGCCGAACACGCAGACCTGCCCGGTCTGCATCGGCATGCCGGGAGCTCTGCCGGTGATGAACCGACGGGCGGTCGAGCTCGCGCTCGAAACAGCGGTCGCCCTCAATTGTGAAATCCCGCCGCGGACGAAATGGGACCGCAAGCAGTATTACTATCCCGATTTGCCGAAGGGCTACCAGATCAGCCAGTACGACCTGCCGCTTTCGCAGCGCGGGAGCCTGGAAATCAGCGACGCCAAGGACCGCTTCGCAGCGAAAACGGTCCGGATCATCCGTGCCCACCTCGAAGAAGACGCGGGCAAGAGCCTGCACGACGAGGCAGCCGGCAAGGCGGACAGTCTCATCGATCTGAACCGTACCGGCACGCCGCTGCTGGAAATCGTCACGGAGCCCGACCTGCGGAGCTCTGCTCGAGGCGGTCACTTTCCTCAAGGAACTGCGGCTGCTGCTCACGTACATCGCCGTCTCCGACTGCAACATGCAGGAAGGCAGCCTGCGGGTGGACGCGAACATCAACCTTCACATCGACACACCGAAAGGCAAAGTCGCCACGCCGATCGTCGAGATCAAGAACATGAACAGCTTCCGGGCGGTGGAACGGGCGCTCGATTACGAAGCCCCACGACAATACCAGGAATGGCAGGAAACTGGCCGGATTCTTGGTGAAGCGCCGAAGCAGACGCGTGGCTGGGATGATGGAGCGGGAGTGACGCGGGCTCAGCGGAGTAAGGAAGAATCGAGCGATTACCGCTACTTTCCCGATCCCGACCTGGTGCCCGTGTCGTTTTCAGCGACCGAGATCGCGGCCGCCAAGGCGTCTCTCGGTGAGCTGCCGGCGCGACTGCGTGCACGGTTGGAGTCGGACTACAGTCTGCCGGCATACGATGCCGACGTACTCGTGAACCAGGGCCGGGCCGTCGTTGATTATTTCCTGGCGGTCGCCGACGCCTGCCAGGACGGCAAAGCGGCGAGCAATTGGGTTACGCAGGATGTGCTGCGCGTCCTCAAGGAGCGAAACCTTTCGATCGATGAATTGCCAGTTTCGAGCGCGGCAATCGCGGAAATGATTGGTAGAATTAAATCAGGCAAGCTGCCGACGGCACGCGCCCGCGAGCTGTTCCAGGCGATGGCCGAATCGGGCGCCGACGTCGAGGCGGCGATGAAGGCCCTGGGAATTGCCAGCGTGGACGACTCAGAGTTGGAGGCGCTTTGCCAGCGGATTGTGGCCGCGAGCCCGAAAATCGCGGCGGACGTCCGCAGCGGCAAATTGCAGGCGGTAGGGGCACTTGTTGGACAAGCCAAGAAAGCGAATCCCAACATCGATCCCAATCGAGTCCGCGAAATCTGCTTGCAGCTGATCAACGCCGAAAGTTGACCCAGCTCATCACATCGGAGATGCCGATGGCTGACGAACTCAAGCCGCCGGGCATCATCACGCTCACCACCGATTTCGGCGAGGGAAGCCGCTACGTCGCGGCGATGAAGGGGGTCATCCTGTCGATTCATCCGACAGCGCGGATCTTCGATCTATCGCACAGTGTGCCTGCGCAGGACGTGCATCGGGGTGCGATTGTCCTTGCTGAGGCTGCGCCGCTGTTCCCGCCGATGACCATTCACGTCGCCGTCATCGACCCCGGCGTAGGCACGAGCCGGCGAATTGTCTACGCCCGCATCGGCCAACAGCAGTTCATCGCCCCCGACAACGGGCTATTAAGTCGCTTGGCCGCGGCGGAGGCTCCGACTAAGATAGTCAGTCTCGACGAACCGCGGTTCTGGCTGCCGCACGTGTCGAGCACCTTCCACGGACGCGACATCATGGCACCGGTCGCCGCGCGGTTGAGTCTGGGGCTCTCGCCCGAAGAGCTCGGTCGGCCGCTCGATTCGCTGGTACCGTTGGCCTGGCCCGAGGCAGAGAAAGTGGCAAATCGCATCGCAGGAGAAGTGATCGAAGTCGACTCGTTCGGCAATCTCGTGACGAACATCACGCGCGAGATGCTTGCCGGCGTGCCGACCGACGAATCGGTGACCGTCACTTGCGACGAGCACGTGACCCAGGGCATTTTCAAGACCTACAGCGATCAACCGCCGATGACGCTGATTGCACTGGTCGGGTCGGGCGAACGCTTGGAGCTGGCGATCGTCGACGAAAGTGCGGCGATGATGCTGGGAGTGACGGTCGGCGCGCCGGTCGCCGTCACCTGGTAAGGTTGACTGGGTAGGCCGCTTGCGTCTTTCGCTTCAAACAGCTGGCATCATGACAATCGAGCCGACGCGCGCCGAGCTTGCCGACTGGGACCGCCGCCACTATTGGCACGCCTTCACGCAAATGGCTCAGTACGAGCCGCTGATCATCGCGCGGGCGGAGGGCTGCCGGCTGATTGACGTTGACGGACGCGAGTATCTCGACGGCGTCGCGAGCATGTGGTGCAACGTCCACGGACATCGCCACCCGCGAATCGACGCCGCGATCCGCCAGCAGCTCGATCGCGTGGCCCACGCGACTTCGCTCGGCATGGGTTGCGACACGACGGTGCGACTTGCCAAGCGGCTGGCCGAGCTGGCGCCGGGCAATCTGGAGCACGTCTTTTTTTCCAGTGACGGCTCCTCGGCCGTGGAGGTCGCACTCAAGGCGGCGTTCCAGTATTGGCGACAGCGGGAGGATCCGCGACCAGAAAGGACCAAGTATTTGGCACTCGCGGAAGCCTATCACGGCGACACCATCGGCAGCGCGAGCGTCGGCGGAATCGCGCAGTTTCAGGGAATCTTCGGACCGCTATTGTTCGAAGTGGTACGGGCGCCGCTGCCCGATCCGCGGCGTTTGCCGGCTGGAACGTCGACAAACGGCGCCGTGCAGCATTTTCTCGGCGAGCTCGAGCCGTTGCTCGCGGCACACCAACATGAGTTGGCCGCGATGGTGATCGAGCCGCTCGTGCAATGTGCCGCGGGGATGGTGATGCACCCTCCCGGCTACCTGCGGGGCGTGCGCGAATTGACGCGGAAGTACGATGTGCTCTTGATCGCCGATGAAATCGCGGTCGGGATGGGCCGCACCGGCAAGATGTTCGCCTGCGAGCACGAAGAGGTCGTGCCGGATTTTCTGTGCCTCGGCAAGGGACTCACCGGCGGATATTTGCCGATGTCGGCGACGATCACCCACGACGAGGTCTACAGCGCGTTCTTGGGCTCTGCGGCGTCGGGCCGTACGCTCTATCATGGTCACACCTATGGTGGCAATCCACTTGCCGCTGCCGCGGCGCTTGCCACGCTGGACGTCTTTGATGAAGAGCAAACATTGGCCGACGTGGAGAGCAAAGCAAGCCAGCTTCTTGAGCGAGCTGGTCGCCTTGCAGCCCACCCGCACGTCAGCCAGGTTCGCGGTCGCGGCATGCTCGCAGCGCTAGAACTGGTCGAGGACAAAACAGCCGGCAGACCCTATCCCGCCGAACAGCGCCGGGCGTGGCGCGTTTGCCGAGAGGCGCTCGCCCGCGGCGTGTGGATTCGTCCGCTCGGGGAAACGCTGTACGTGATGCCGCCGTTGGCGATCTCGACCGCCGAGATCGACCAGCTAATGGACACGCTGTCCGCGGCGATTGACACCGTGACCGATTGGATGAAATGCGAGCCAGGCTGCACTATCTCTTGTTGCAGACGCGGAACTCTGACGACGCGATGCGCGCGCAAGAAGTACGCTGCTTTGCCAGCATGCTCGGTTGTGAGGCGGTCGATATCGGCGTCGTTGACTTTCTGACCCGCGCGCCGACGGCTACGGAATTGAACGCGGCCGACGTCGTGCTGTTGGGCGGCAGTGGTCATTATTCGGCCGCGGGAGAAGGTGACTGGCTGGAGCGGGCGCTCGACGCCCTGCGAAGTCTACACCAGATGGCGAAGCCAACCTTCGCATCTTGTTGGGGATTTCAGGCGATGGCCCGGGCAATGGGCGGCCGCTGCATCCGCGAACAGAAGTGCGCCGAGTTGGGGACCGTCAAGCTGCGGCTGACCGACGCGGGGCTGGCCGATCCGCTGTTTGGCAAGCTTCCAGCGTGGTTCACAGGGCAGGCCGGGCACGAGGATTATGTGGTCGATTTGCCGTCCGACGCCGTACTATTGGCCTCTTCCGATTGCGTACGCAATCAAGCATTTCGATTTGCCGGCAAGCCAATTTATTGCACACAGTTTCATCCGGAGCTGGACCGCAACGCGATCTTGGAGCGCGTCGAGGCGTATCCCGAGTATGTGGAAAGGATCGCAGGCATATCGCCCGACGCCTTCATTGAGTCATGTGGTGAAACGCCCGAGGCGAATCAGCTTCTGCGGCGATTTGTTGAGCTGAACTTTGGAGCAAAATGAGACGTCAGCGTCAACCAGCTTCATCATCGTCGGTCGACATGCCGAGCTGGCGCATCTTGCGATACAAGTTTGAGCGGTGTACGCCGAGGTTTTTGGCGGCGAGGCTGACGTTGCCGCGGGCCCGCTCGACGGATTGGCGGATGTAGTTCGTCTGAAACTGATCCGTCGCGTCATTGAGCGTCAGCCCGGCATCGACGATCGAAGGGACGCCGGAGGTGGGCGAAAGAATGAAGGCCAGGTCCTCAGCCTCGATTTTGTCGCCAGCGGAAAGATAGGCCAGCCGCTCCATGAGATTCCGCAGCTCGCGGACATTGCCCGGCCAAGTGTGGCTGATAAGCCGTTTGCGGGCAGCCGCGGTGAGCTTCGGCGTCCGCCGGCCGGCTTTGCGGCAGAACTCCCGCAAAAAATGCTCCGCCAAATGCAGGATATCATCGCCGCGATCTCGTAGTGGCGGCAACTCGAGTGACACGACGTTGAGCCGAAAATACAGGTCCTCGCGAAACCGCTTGGCCCGTACCAGTTCCCCCAACTTCTGATTTGTGGCCGCCAACACGCGTACGTCGGTGTGGATTTCACGATTGCTGCCGACCCGAACAATCTTCTTTTCTTCCAGTACGCGGAGCAGCTTGGCCTGCCCCGAAATACTCATGTCGCCGATCTCGTCGAGAAAGAGCGTGCCACCTGAGGCAGCCTCAAACTTGCCAGCACGCGCTTCGTGGGCATCCGTGAACGCGCCCTTCTCGTGGCCGAAGAGTTCGCTCTCAAGCAGCGTCTCGGTGAGTGATGCACAGTTGACGGGTATGAACGGCTCGTTGCGCCGGCGACTGCCGTAGTGAATCGCTCGAGCCACGACCTCTTTGCCGGTACCATTTTCGCCGAGAACGAGAATCGCCAGCTCGGTGTCGGCGACGCGGCGAATCGTCGACCGAATGGCTTGAATCGCCGGACTTTCCCCGACCAACAGCGTGTCTCGTGCCGCCTGCTCGACCAGTTGGACTTGTCGCTCGAGCAAGCGTTCAAAATGTTGAGTGTTCTCGAGCGCGATCGCGGCATGCGCGGCAAGTTCGGTGAGTCCTGCTTCATCCTCTGCGGTGAACGATCCGCTGTGCTTATTCAACAACTCGAATGCTCCCAGCCGCACTCCAGAGGGCGATTCCAGCGGCACGCAGAGGATCGACGTGGTTCGGTACCCGGTTTTCTTGTCGGTGGAACGATCGATCTCGGCAGCATCTTCGGTACCGACGACGCGCCGTGATTCGCCGGACTGTATTACCTGGCCGACCACGCCGGCATCATCTCTCAGCCGCAGCTCGCCCGCTTCGACGCCGAGCGCCGGCCGGCCCACGATCGAGTGGTTCGCTTTGTCCCACAAGAAGATGCTCGCTCGGTCGGCAGCGAACATCTTGGTCGAGGCCTCGGCCATCCGCACCAGCAGCGACTCCATGTCGTTGGTCTGTTGCCATTGGCGGGTAATGGCGAGGATTGTCTCCAGGCGTTCGGCCCGGCGGCGCAGAACGATGCCTTTGATCCGCAATCTCAAGCGCATCGCCGAGCGCGGCAGCGATGGCGGAGCAAACCGCATCGGACTGGCTGCCGCGGAGCAACAGAGCGCGTGACCCGGTAAGGGGAGCGGCATGCCAACGATCGCGGCGAACAAGGGCCTCGCGGGCCAGGGCTTCGGCCGCAAGTTCCAGCGGAACGGCATTGGCGGCAATTCCGCGCGTCGCCGCTACCGACCAGCTCGGAGGCGTCGCCGCTGCGACGGCCGCGGCCTCAAGGCCGGTGATCTCCATAATTGCGTCGAGCGCGGGCCCAAGCAGCTCCTGGGGCCCGGCAGCTTCGCTGGACAGGTGCAGCAAGTTCGCTACGATATCGGTCGCGGACATACGGTTACGCTTCGGTGGGGATAGGTGTAGAAGTGACACACCAATTATACAATATGCTGTCAAATAGGCAACACGTTGTTGTATCAAAACCGCGACAACCCACTGATTCTCCCCTTGCTTTCGCGCCGCCGATTTCGCACCTTTACCCCCAGATCGTTCCGCGGCATGACGCCGCGCGACGACTTCCAAGGAGCCTTCCATGCAGCCATTGTTTGCCCAAAAACGGGGATTGATCACCGGCGTCTTCAATAAGCAGTCGATCGCCTGGGCGATTGCCGAGCAGATTCTTAGCGAGGGGGGCGAATGCGGCTTCTCGTACATGCCCGACAAACCGGACGACGAGCGCAAGAAGAATCTCGGCCGCGTCTCGAAGCTCACGGACGGCAACCCGCAAGTGAAATTCCTGCAGCCGATGGACGTCACCAATGACGAGCATATCGCCGAGCTGATGCATGTTGCCCAGGACAAGTTGGGACGACTCGATTTCTTGCTTCACTCGATTGCGTTTGCACTGCCGGAGGACTTGAAACGGGACACGATCGAGACCAGCCGGGCTGGCTTCAAGTTGGCAATGGAGATCAGCGCGTATAGTCTGATCGCGCTGGCCAACGCCGCACGTCCCTTGCTCTCGGAGGGGGCGAGCATTTTGACGCTCACCTATTTTGGCGGCGAGCGGGCCGTGCCTGGCTACAACGTGATGGGAATCTGCAAGGCGGCGCTCGATTCGGTGGTGAAATATCTGGCCTATGACTTGGGGGCGATTGGCGTGCGGATCAACGCGCTGAGTCCCGGCCCGCTGCAGACTGTCTCCGGTCGCGGCGCCGGCGTCGACGAGATGCTCGGCCTCTACGAAGCGATGGCTCCGCTCGGCCGCAACGTGACCCACGATGAGGCGGGCCGGTGTGGGGCGTTCTTGCTCTCCGGCATGTCGTCCGGCATCACGGGCGAAATCCTCCATCTCGACGGCGGCTACAACATGATGGGTTCACCCGGCCGAATGCTCGATAGAATCAAAGCGGCGAACGCTGCACCGGCAGGCGTGGCGTGATCTTTCGGTTGCACAAACTCATGAGTCAGGACACTTGGACCGCGGTCGACCGCTGGATCTGGTCGACCTGCTCGCTCCGAACGACGCGGCACTGGACGGGGCGTTGGCTGCCAGCACCGCGGCCCAGCTGCCTGCGATCAACGTGGCACCCAATCAGGGCAAGCTGCTGCAGCTTCTCGCGCGATTGTGCGGCGCCCGGCGCATCCTCGAAATCGGCACGCTGGGCGGTTACAGCACGATTTGGCTGGCGCGAGCTCTGCCGGACGACGGGCGACTGGTGACGCTCGAAATTGATCCGCGGCACGCCGAAGTGGCTCGGGCCAGCTTTGTACGCGCCAGCCTGGCTGACAAAATCGAGCTTCGCGTGGGGCCTGCGGCAGATTCGCTGCCGCGGCTGTCGGACGAACGTGCTGGGCCGTTCGATTTGATCTTCATCGACGCCGACAAGGCAAGCACCGCGGAGTATTTTTCCTGGGCGCTGCGGCTCGCGCGAGTGGGCAGCGTCATCGTGGTGGACAACGTCGTTCGAGACGGCGCCGTCATCGACGCCGACAGCAATGATGCCGCCGTCCAGGGAGTGCGCCGCTTCTTTGAGCGACTGGCAGCCGAGCCGCGCGTTTCCGCCACGGCACTACAGACCGTCGGTGCCAAGGGCTACGACGGACTCGCCATCGCCGTGGTGACAGAGACGTGAAACAGCGAACCCCAGCTGGAAGATTCCTGTTGTTCACTTTCTCATTGCCGATTCGCCACAATCGTCATAGACTGAGTTCAGCCAGAATGGGTCGCGGGCCAAGGGGCAAGAATTTGAGGAAGGCGCTCCAATGCACACGCGCACATGCCTCGCCTGGCGGCGCGTTGGGTTCACGCTGGTCGAGCTCTTGGTCGTGATTGCCATAATCGGCGTACTGGTCGCGCTGTTGCTACCGGCTGTGCAGGCGGCGCGGGAAGCGTCGCGCCGTAGCGCGTGTGCCAACAACCTCAAGCAGATTGGCCTGGCGATCGCCAATTATCAGTTGGCCAAGAAGACGCTTCCGCCGAGTTGTTCGGAGAGTCTGGACACGCAGATGGATCTGCTCTTCGATCCGCGCGTTGCCACTCGCCATAGTTGGGCCAGCGTCATTCTTCCATACGTTGAAGACACGGCCTTGGCGGAGGCGGTCCAGTGGTCGGAGCAGGCCGTCTCGGCCTCGAACCGCGCCGTCGCCGCGACCATCATGCCGCTGTATCGCTGCCCCAGTTACACCGGGCCGGACTTCAGCACGTCGCAGCGTTACACCCGGGTGCAAGGAAAATATTCCATCGGCAACTACGTCGCACTTGGTGCCACAGCGGTAGGAAACCTGTGGGGCGTCGACCTCGAACCGGATGGGGCCATCGTTCCGGGCGGCGGCGTGGCGCCGAAAGACGTCACCGATGGGATGTCGCACACCGTGTTCATCGCCGAGACCCGTGAAACTGTCCTGGCGGCCTGGTTCGACGGGCTGACGGCCTGCGTTGCGGCCCAGGCGTTCGACCGGTCGCGGCCACCAACATACGCCAAGAACCAGCTCGCGCTGAACTTCAGCCCGTATTACCAGGAGGGCTCAGTCGTCGCCCAATATGGCCCCTCGAGCGAGCACGCAGGCGGGGCGCAGCACCAATTCGGTGACGGCTCCGTGCGATTCGTCACCGATGAAGTCGCCCTTCCAGTCTATGTCGCCTGGACCACGCGGGCAGGTGGCGAAACCGACGATGACGCACAGTAGTCGAATCAATCGCCGATGGGTCGCTGGAATCTGTCTGGTCTGCCTGGTCGGTTGCGGCGGGCGCTCGATCGGCCCGTTGCTCGCGCGGCTTGGCGACAGCGATCCCAAGGTGCGTCTGGAGGCGGCACGGGGCATGGCAAGCATCCGCGGTTCGTCGCCGAAGCTGATCGAGGCGCTGGCGGTTGCCAGCACCAACGCCGACGTCGAGGTACGCGAAATCGCCATGGAAGCGCTCGGTGATAAGGGCGAGAACAATGGCGCGGCGCTGGCGGCACTTGAAAAGGCGCTCGACGACCCCGAAGTCTCGGTACGACTCAAGGCGGCGCTGGCCATCCATCGCATCGCTCCACAGAATACAGCTTATCGAACCGTGCTGCTCGATTCGCTGCGGGCTGGCCACGGCACGGTGTTTCTCGAAATCGGCCGGATGGGTAAGGACGCCGCGTGGGCGGTGCCGACACTCGTTGCCAAGCTCACCGACCGCCGGCCCAGCATCCGCGCCTTGGCGGCCCGCACGCTGGGAGAAATCGGGGCGGCGGGAGCCGAGGTCGACATGGCCCTACGACGCGCTCAGCACGACCAAGTACCCGCCGTAAGAAATGCCGCCGAGCAATCGCTTCAAAGACTTCAAGCTCGTACCGCCGTCGGAAAAATGGATGGCTAAACCCTTGGACTGCGGCTAGGTCGTCTCGCGAAAAGATGTTTGCTAGCATCTGAGCCTGGTCACGAATCGGTCTGGCCATTGCCTATTGCAGCATGCTAAAGTCTGCAAGTTTTACAAAGCGCGCCGGCAAGACAAACCGGGCGTGTCCTCGCGGCGTAGGGGATAATTCGAGCTGAATGTGTTGGCTGGATTGAGTCTCAGCGATTCACGACGATAAATCACCGTTCGTTTGGCTCGACGTTTGCTGTAGCGCCCTGACCCATTGGTTCCCGCAGCGATGACCGCCGCGGCGAACTCATGCGACAAGGATTGTCGAACTCGGAGGATAGAGCATGGAAGCTCGGTGGCAGCGGTCCATCTTGCGGATGGCCCTCGCGGTAGTGACGTATTCTCTTGGGCCGGCGGCTGGTCCTTCCCCTGGCAACTCGCGGCCGGTTATCGCACGACGAACTTCGCCGTCTCCGCCCCGACGCCCGCGCTCGAAAAAGAGATCGGCGAAACCGCCGAGTATTGGCGGCGCAAGTTGGCCATCGAATGGCTCGGCGAACCGATGCCGCCCTTGGTCGAAGCCTTGCCCGATCAACGCGAAAGTCGCTTATGGATTAGGAGCTGGCGGTGCGACCAGCTTTGTGTTCGACCGCGGCGAAGTCTTCAACTGGGACATGAAGATTCAGGGTTCGCGCGAGCGGGTGCTGGACTCCGTGCTGCCACACGAAATCACCCACACCATCTTCGCATCCTACTTCCGCCAGCCGCTTCCCCGCTGGGCCGACGAAGGCGCATGCACTACCGTCGAGCACCGCAGCGAGATTGCCAAGCAGGAGCGAATGCTGATCGACTTCCTTAAGACCGGGCACGGCATCCCGTTCTCAAAGATGTTTGCCATGAAGGAATACCCGGCCGACGTGATGCCACTCTATTCGCAGGGGCATTCGCTGGCCGAATGGCTGATCGAGCAGCGTGGGAAGCGGGCGTTCTTGGCATTCCTCTCCGACGGCCTCCAGGACGAAAACTGGCCGCGAGCGGTCGAGAAACATTACGGCTACCACGATCTATACGCACTGCAAAACTCCTGGCTCGACTGGGTGAAGCAGGGCCGACCGCAGCTGTCGCCGGTCGATCGTGGCATCGCCACACTTGGCTTCGCACGAAGAGCCGATCGTCCGCGGCCAAAGCCCGGATGACGACGTTACGCCGATCCGCGACGCAGGTCCCGCCCCGGTGGTCGCGGCGAGTGCCCAGGGCCATGACTCGATTTACGCCGCGATGGCTGCTCGGGCCAAAGAGAAGACGCAACCGCCAGTGGCCGCCAGCGCAGCCCGCAGCGTCTATGACGCCTCGCTGCCAAACGGCGTGCTGCGGCGATAGCCCAGCTTGTCACTCACCCGACGCCGAGAATCTGCCGCGTGAGCAGGTAGAACACAGGTGCGGCGAAACAGATCGAGTCGATGCGGTCCAGCACGCCACCGTGTCCTTCGACCAACGTGCCGTAATCGCGGACGCCGCGGTCGCGTTTGATGGCGGACATGGTCATCCCGCCGAAGAAACCCATTACGGCGATGACCATCGACATCAGTGCCGCTTCCCAGACTTCGTGGTAAGGAGTGGCCCACTTGAGCACGATTCCCGCCAGTGCGGCGCTGACAGTCGCGCCGATGAGCCCTTCCCAGGTGCGGGCGGCGTTAATCGACGGCGCGATCACGTGCTGGCCGTAGAGCTGACTCCAGAGAAACTGCATCGCCTCGGAGAACAATGCGATCGTCACGAAGAAGAACAACAGCCGCGCGTTGTGGCTCTCCTCGCCTGGGGCCGTCGGCAAGTACAAGAGTGCCGGTGCGAAGCTCAGGCAATAGACGCAGATCAACAGCCCCGATTGAATCTTGGCCACCCGCTCCAGGAACCGTTTGTAGTCGCCGGAGAGCGCGATCCGAGCCGGGATGAACAGGAACGCATACACCGGGATCATGATGCTGTAGAGGCTGTACTTGTCGCTCCCCATCCAGATCAGCACGTATTGCAGCGGCGTGAAGAAGAAAAACACCCAGAACAGCGCGCGGTGGTCGCCCAGGCGGGTCGGCGTGAGCGTGATGAACTCGCGCAACGCCCAAAAGCTCAAGAAGCCGAACAGGATCACCGTCAGCCCAAAGTTCAAAAACGCCACCGCCAGCAGCGAGCAGATGATCCACCAGGCCCGCACCCGGCCGTTGAACGACTCGACCGCGGCCGCGTGCAACCCGAGGTGCGGCTGGCGCTTGATCACCTGGCCGACGACCGTTGCGATCGTCAGCAGGCTGACCACGATGCCGGAAAATGCCCAGTCTTGTCCTGTCATGGATGATTGATCGAAGCGGGTGCTATTCGATCTCCTTGAGCCGCTGGACCGCGGCGCGGGCCCGCGCGAGGAAGTCGACTTTCGATTCGCCGGTCTCGAGCCACATCGGCGGCCCAAACGTGATGCACGAAAGCAGCGGCACTGGCAGGAATTCGCCGCGGGGCAGGACTCGGTTCATATTGTCGATGTGCACGGGCACCAGCTCCAGGTCGGGGCGTTTCTTGCTCAGATAATACAGTCCGCTCTTGAATTCGCCCACCTGCTCGCCGGTCGACCGGCCCCCTTCGGGAAACAAAATCAGCGAGTGGGTCGTGCCGATCTCGCGGAGCATCATGTCCACCGGGCTCTGATGAACCTTGATTTCCTTGCGGTCCACCAACAGGGCGTCGAACGTCTTGGCCACGTAGCGGCGGATCGCCCCGCGGTCCCAATAGTCCTTTGCGGCCACCGGCCGGGTCAGCCGACGGATCGGTTGGGGCAGCGCCGACCAGACCAGCACCATGTCTAAATGGCTGGTGTGGTTGGCGAAATAGATCCGCTGGCAGGTGTCCGGCTGGCAATCGATCCAGCGGACGCTGGCCCCGCTGAGGAAGCGGGCCCCGACGGTGAGCAAAAACTCCGTGAGCATAGAGCGAAGCGCCTGGCCGGCCCGCCGTTCCTGGCCGCCGCGCGGCATCAATTGATTGTCGGGCCTCTCTATTATGGACCGCGAACTCGACCCGTGCGAGGGCGTAACTTTAGTGCGTCATCCAGAGTATTCGTGCCACGTCCTCGAACTCGTGAGCGCGATTCCCGCAGGGTATGGTGCGGCAAACGTGTGGGAGGCCACAGGCAAATTGTTTGTGTCTCTGGCACTAGCCCTCGGCCAGTGTTCCGACGCCCTGCCATTGGGCGAGGAAAAAGTCGCTCATCGAGCCGTCGTCCGTCGGCAGGCCGCTCTGGTCGGCAGGACGCTTGCGCAGATAGGTCGAAGCGATCAGACGTTCGTAGCGATGAACCATCGCTTCGACCGACCAATTTTCGAGCACCAAGTCGCGGCCGAGCTCGCCCATTTTCTTAGCGCGGAGCGGGTTCTGCAGTAGTTCGACGAGCCGCTCGGTCATCGCGGTGGCTTCACCCGCCGGCACGAGGAATCCAGTCTCACCGTCGCGGACAGACTCTCTGATCGAGCCGACGTCCGTCGCCACGATCGGCTTGCCGACGCTCATTGCCTCAAGGATCGAAACTGGATTCGCCTCGTTGTGGGACGTGAGGACAAACACGTCACTCATCGAGAGCAGCTGCGGAACGTCGCTCCGCGTGCCGAGGAAGCGAATGTTCGCGGTCACACCGAGCTGGTCGGCCAACTGTCCAAGTGGTTCACGGCGCGGACCGTCGCCGACGATCAGAAATTTACTCTCCGGAAATTGAGGTACGACGCGCGACGCCACCTTAAGGAACAGCTCATGATTCTTCTCCGGCCGTAGTGCAGCGACGAAGGTCACGACCGGGTCGGCGGGGCCCACTCCAATCTCTCGGCGGAGGCTCGCGCTTTCCGGCAGCGGCGCGAAGCGATTGGTGTCGACGCCGTTGGGGATGACAAACACTTTTTCCGCGGGGAAACCTTCGTTCACGACCATGTGCTCGCCATGGGAATCGGCCACTGCGATAAATCCGTCGGTCAATGGGGTTAGTAGCCGGTTGAGCCGGCCCACGCCATCGGGCCAGCCGGTGCTGTGCAGCGCCGAGAGCACGACCGGCACTCCGACTTGCTTGGCCGCCAGCCGGCCCCAGAACATCTTGTCGCCGGCACCGACCGTGACCACGGCGTCAATCCGTTGCTCGCGAAGCAACCTGACCAACCGCGGCCAGACTCGGAGATCGTATTTGCCTGCAAGCAGGTTATGGTGCACCGGCAGTTCCTCGGCGAGCTGCTCACCTAGTAGGCCGCGATCCTTGAGGCAGCAAATCTCCGTCAGGAAGTGGCAGGGATCCATCCGCCGCACCAGCTCGGCCAGCAGCGATTCCGCCCCGCCCACCGGCAGGCTCGTGACCAAAAACATCACGCGGAGCGGTCCCGGCAGTTCCAGCGGCGCATCTTCCTCGACGCGGTTGAACCTGGGAGCAGGCGAGGCCGGCAAAGCAGTTTCATAAGTCATGACAGTTCCAATCGTTTCGGGTGCTTCCAGCGCAGCGTGAGGACATTGTCGAGCTGCCGCCGGAGAAAATCGCCCAGCAGCGCCGCGCTCTTCGTTTGTGAACAGCACTTCGCGAAAGCGGGGCCGCGATCAGTATCACGGCGAGAACTGTTGCGGCGAGCCACGCGCCGCCGCCGAGCGCCAGCGGGGCGAACGACAACAATAGCAGTCCGCCATGCAGTTCCATCCCCTCACGACGATTGAGCCAGTAGAGCAGGCCCAGCGCGAGGCCCGTCGACGTCGTCGTGGCGAGCACCGCGCCGTAAAGGCCCCAGAGCGGCAGCAGAATCAGATTCAGTACGACGTTCGCAGCCAGCCCGATCCCCAACGGCAACGACCCCAGTTTGGCCTTTTCGGCACACCAGATGTAGTTCTGAGCGATGATCAGGATCGCGTACCAGACGCAATACGTGAGCGTCCACGGCAGCACGCTGAGACCTTCGTTGTAACGTCCCTCAAAGGCAACGTGGAACAGCAGCGGCGCCCCAAGCAGTATCAGCACGCTCGCGGCCAGCATTCCGATCGCCGTGAGCTTGAGAATCAAGTTGAGTCGATCGGAGACCAGCTGCCGGTCGCCGCGTTCCCAGTCGTGGCTCAGATAAGGCATGACGATGCCGGCCAGCATGTCGGCCAGCGAAATCAACAACAACGGCACCACGCGGCTGCTGTGATAGTAGCCGACCTGCGTCAGCGCCGTGTCGTTGTCCATGCCGCTGTAGTGGAGCAGCATGTAGCGGTCGACCACGGCAAACAGGTTGCAGAGCAAATTCGTGAGCCAAATCCAAACCGCAAACCGCACCAGGGGAGGCCAGAATTCTCGATGTGTCACCGTAGTGCCGGGCGAAGCAACCTCGGCGAGCGAGCGGCCCGTGAACAAAATCGCCCCCACCGCCGAAATCAGGCAGGCCGCCCCGTAGCCGATGACGATGCTCGCCGCCGATTGCCGCCACGACCAAAGCAAGCCCAGCGATATCACCGCAAACAGCAGACTCTGACAGAACTGCATCATCGACACGATGCGAAACTTCCGTAGTGCGGCGAACAGTGATTCCAAAAAATGATGCAGGATCACCGAGACCAGGCTCCCAGTCATCAGCATCACGAGCGATTTCCGGTCCGGCCGGCCAAACACCAGCGACGAGACGCTTGGCGTCCACAGGGCAATGATGCCGACCGCGGCACCGGTAAACGCGGCGGTCCAGGCGGCCGCACGACTCAAAAACACGCGCAGCTGTTGCCGCTGGCGATAGCGCTCGAGGTACCGGCCGAACGAGCCGGGCAGGCCCAGCACGACCAACGGGGCCGCGAGCAGCAAAAAACTGTAGGCCATGTCCCACTGGCCCAGCTCGTCCGGTGCGAGCCAGCGGCAGAACAGTATGCCGCGCCCGAAGCCCACGCTGCGCTGCACGACACTCACCACCAGCAGGACGAATATGCTCGCCGCCAGCGAATCGGGCGCCAGACGTTGCTCGTCGGTTCGCGGTATCGTTTTGCAGACAGCGGCGCTCATCAAATGACTCTCAAATCGAGCTCAAAATCTTTTCATCCAACAGAACTGGCGGAGCCACGTCGTGGCGGAAATCGCCCGGGTGGAAATTGAGCGGCCGGCGAAGCTTGCGCGGATCGACCGTCATCCAGTTCTTCAAGCGGACCATCCCACAATCCGCATGAATTCTCCGGAGGTGAAACGGATCGTCGCCCGGGAAGTTGTACCCGCCGTAGGCCGAACAGACGCCCCGGTACCCGGCGCGGTAGGCGATTTGAAATGCGGCGGTGCTCAGAGTCGGACGGCTGTCCGTAGGGAAACGCGAAGTATCGCACCTCGCACTCCAACGCTTGTTCCAGATCACGCTTTGAACCGACGATTTCGGCTTCCATGACGTCAACTGACACGACGCCCAGATGTACGTGATTGCGATTGTGCGCGCCAATCTCGACGCCCGCAGCCGCCAGCTCGCGCAACTGCGAGAGTGAATTCGGCTCGAGCGGCCGACCGGCATCGACGTCGTGCGGAAAGGGACGATTGCCGAACACGTGGTTCGTCGACACAAAGTACGTAAATGGCAGCTCTTCCGTCAGCAGCAACGGCACAGCGAACTCGATGTTCTCCGAGTAGCCGTCGTCGAACGTGATCGCAACCGTCGGCCTGGAATTGCGGCCTGATGCGATCCGAAGCTGGGCTTCGGCCAGATCGACCACGTCGAACCGCTCCTTGAGCCAGCGAATCTGCCTGGCGAACATTGCGGTCGGCATCGTCCAGCCGTTCGGGTGTTGGTCGGCCACGCGGTGATAGAACAGTACGCTCACTGGTTCCATGCAGCGCGCGGCACGATCCGTCGCCGCCCGCCGCCGCTGGGGCAACGTCGCAAGATAGTAGCCGGCGAGTAGCGCGTCTCGGAGTGGGTGCATGTGGCGTTATGTCTTTGCCAGCGAATTGCCTGGTTTCAACCAATTCTTCAAACTGCCGGCCGCCAACAACACGTGGCCGCGGAGCCGCGCCAGGGGCCGGTTCGGAAAGATGTGGTAGTCAAAGGTCCCTCGGGCCTGGGCCCGGAAGTGAGACTTGTACCGCTCGTCGCCGCGCAGGAAGTCGAGGTGCTGGAAACCATCCTCGATCGCCCTTCGTATCGTCAGCACGTAAGCCAGCCGGCCCGGCGCCTCGCCGAGACGGTCGGTGTCCATCCCGCTTTGATAGGTGTAAACGGTATCCGGACCACTGAAGTGGTACTCGGCCGTGAAGGGTTTGCCGTCCAGCTCGGTCCAAGACATCCGCAGCTGGCACGCAGCGAGCAACTGGTCCACCAACTCGCGGTGAAACTGGGAGAATTGGGGCGACGAGAAGCAACCGTCGTCTCCCAGGTCCTTGCGGCGCCGCTGGTGCAAGTCGACCAGAATTTGCCAAGCTTCATCGAGCTCCGCCGGATTCGTCACCAGGTGTACCCGGCTACGGCCGGACTCAATCTTTCGTTCGACGACCTTGCGCAATTGCCGGCGGTGCGAAGCGGATACTTCCTCCAGGTAGGCGTCCCACGACTGCGGCAAATCGATGACCCAGCAATTACCCGCCCGACTGCAGGAGACCAGCGCGTCGCGGGCTTCGAGCTCGCCGGCCAACGTGGTGATCGCATCATCGCCGTCGTCGATCGACACCAGCTCCAATCGATCCCATGCGTCGTCGTTGGCGGTCAGGTAGTCGGCAATCGTCGCGGCGACGGTGGCGACGCTATCCGGGCGGCAGAGGAGCGAGAGGTGATCGGTGCAGACGTGGCCGTCACCGAGCGGCCTTAGTACGCTGCCGTGCAGGGGCCTGTGCTCGATGTACCAGGGCGCGATGCCGAGCAGCGTACCGTCGCCAGCGTCACCGTCCGGCTCGTCGTAGATCGCCAGCACGTGGAGTTCGCGGTCTTCGGTGTCACCGTAGTGCTTCCACCAGGTGGCCAGCCAGTTCCAGGAGCGCATCGGCTCGCCGGCGGCCAGAATGTTCCAAGGCATTTCGAGCGCGTCCAGCTCGGTGCGCGCGGTGACCAGATGCGTCGTGAGCATAGTTGCCGATCCACAAAAAGTGAACGTGAGGGACGGACTCAAAAAACTGACTGACCGCCCCGGGGAGCTACGCAACTGTGTGCCACCCCTCAGCAAAGGCAAGCGGCAAAAAGAGCTGCATGCGCGTGATGGCGATTGTGCGATTTGAAGCGAGTGGCACATTGTGGTGCGAAGTCAACACGTCGAGAAAAAGCCACTCGTTTCGGCACTTGCCGGTGCCACTGGGCGGTCGGCGACGGGCGGTGTAGCGCGTTGTCCCACAACGAGTTACGGCGATCGCCGAGCCGACGGCAGCGTCGGGGGCACGTCCTTTGCCTCTACTGGCCCTCAACCCCTCGCCACCCGCTCGCCTCCACGACCAACCACCGGCGCACCCACGACGAGATTTTGCATGCCACGCAACGACGAATTTCATTTGAACCCGGCCGATTTGATCCAGACGCTTCGCAGCCACGTGAAG
Source organism: uncultured Planctomycetota bacterium (assembly GCA_963808175.1). Lineage (GTDB taxonomy): Bacteria > Planctomycetota > Planctomycetia > Pirellulales > Lacipirellulaceae > DASYDU01. Next base: position 100,824 of record CAWEEU010000006.1, read on the forward strand.
TGGTGGGCGATTCCGGCCGTCGCCTGTGCCGCGACTCGCGGCCGCCTATTCGCTCGTCGCACCGCGCGATTGGCGGGCGACGCAGACGCTCACGCTTCGCCCCGAGGCGGCCAGCGTCTCGGAGCAGCGGCTCGGAAAGTTTTCAGACCTTTCCGAGATGAAGGTCCTGCAGGCGACGCTGCTGGAAGTTGCCAAGAGTCAAAGCGTGATTGAAGCGACCCTCAAGAAGGTCGGCCCGCCGCCGAGCTGGTTTGCCGCGTCGAACAACTATCCCACCTTGCGCGACGTGGAAGAATTTCGCAAGCAGATCGACATGCGTCCGCCGGGCGGCGCCGAATTCGGTCAGACCGAAGTATTTTACCTCTCGGTGCTCGACCACAACCGCGACCGGGCCTCGGCCTTGGTCGCCGCGCTGATCGACCAGCTCGACGCGCGGATGCAATCGCTCCGCGACGACCGGGCCAAGAGCATGATGGCCGAGCTGGAAAACACGGTCGGCATGGAAGAACGAGACCTCGACGCCAGCACCGCGAAGCTGGCGGAGTTTGAAGCCCGCATCGGTGCCGATCTGGCCGAATTGCGGAATCTCAACGCCACCTCGGGCAACCAGAGCGAAGTCGCGTTGGAACTCCAGGCCATTGCCGCCGAACGCCGCAGCAACGACGCCCAGCGCCGCGAAAACGAACAATTGCTGACGCTCTTGAAGGCCATCGAGTCGAACCCGGCCCAACTGATTGCCACGCCCAATACGCTGCTCAAGTCGCAGCCCGCGCTGAGCCGGCTGAAAGACGCGCTGATCGACGCCCAAATTCGCACCGCTAACTTACTCGGCACCTATGCCGACGACCACCCGTTCGTGATCGGTGCCCGCGAGTCGGAAGCATTGATCGAAAAGCAGCTGCGGGAAGAGGTGGCGTTGGCGATCAAAGGCTTGGAAGTCGATCTGAGCTTTAATGGTGACCGCGACGCCGCCCTGGGCGCAAAGAGTGCCGCGGGACGCGAACGGGTCGCCCGGCTCGCTGGTTCGCGTGCCGATTACGCCAATCTGATGGCGGCCGTCGAGAATCACACAAAACTCGTCGAAGCCGCCCGCAAGAACCTCGCCGATGCCCGCGCCAAGCACGCCGGGGCACACACGGCCAGCGTCATTGGCCGGATCGACGGCGTCGAAGCCGGGGTGCGGCCGGTCGGACCGGGACGCACGACGATCACCGCAGCGGGCGGCCTGGCCGGCTTGATCCTCGGCCTGGGAGTCGTGTTCCTGTTTGCCGCTCCGGTCCCAGTGATGGAGCCAGCGTACGACGTCGCCGAGCCACAAGGGGCGGCACCCGCCGCGTCGGCTGATCAGGCCGAGAAAACTCCGGCGGAATCATTCGGGTTGTTCCGCGGGATGACGCTGGCCGAAGCGATTCGGCAGGCGGAGAACCGTGTTGCCGGCCCGGCGAAATAGCTGCGATTGTTCGGGCCAAGCCCTGTTGTGACCTAAATTTGAGGAGGCGGCCAAGTGGCCGCCTCCGTTCATTTCGTCGAGAAGTTTTCCATGCCGCTCGTCGCACTGATCGTGCTTGCCGCCGCACTCGTGTGGGGGGCGATTTACGCTTGCCGCGGGTCGCTGCCGTGCGGCGCAGCGGCGCTGATCGTGGTGGCCTACGTCTTTGGCTTCAATTTCTGGAATGAACACGTCGGCCCGTTGCCGCTGACGCTCGACCGCGTCGTGCTGGTTGGGCTCGTCGCGGCGTTCGTCGCCCAGTGGCGCTGGGGCCGACTCGACGCGAAGCCACTATCGGGTAGCGACTGGCTGCTCGCGGTGCTACTGCTAGTTCTAACGACGAGCATGCTCCTGGCGGGAACGCCCAAGGTTCGCGCGGCGGAAGGCTTCTCGCCGACATGGCGACTGGTGATGAGCTTCGTAGTGCCAGCAATCCTGTACTGGATCGCTCGCGAGGCGCCGCTCTCGCACCGCGCGTGGAAGGCATCGCTGGCGACTCTGTCGGTACTCGGAATCTACCTCGCCGTGACCGGACTCGCCGAGATCGGCGGCCAATGGGCACTGGTATTTCCCCGCTACATTGCCGATCCGACGCTCGGCATTCACTTTGGCCGCGCGCGCGGGCCGGAGCTCAATGCCGCAAGCCTTGGCGTGTATTTGACGGTGTGTCTTTGGTGCGCGTGGCTGTTGCGGCCGGACGTGCGACGCGGTTGGCAATTGATGCTGATCGCGGCCGTGCCACTGATGGCGCTGGGAGTTTACGCGACGTACACGCGGTCGACTTGGATCGGATTGGCGGCAAGCGCCGGCGTCGTCGGCTATTTGCAGCTGGCCAAGAGCTGGAGACTGCCGCTGTTTCTGCTAGCCGGCCTGGGTGGACTCCTGCTCGTGGCGGCCACCTGGCAAAGCGTCGTCGATCTCCAACGCGAAGGCACGGCCAGCGAGTCGGAGCACTCGGTCGACCAGCGCAAGTCGTTCGCATACGTCTCGTGGAAGATGTTTGAAGACCATCCGCTGTTTGGCGTGGGCTTCGGCCGCTTCTATGACCAGAAGCTGCCTTACCTCTCGGATCGTTCGCAGGATTTCGAGCTCGAATCGCTCCGCAACTTGCAGCACCACAATACGCTGTTGAGCTTGCTGACCGAGACGGGCATGCTCGGGCTGGCAGCATTTCTTGGGCTCCTAGCCGCCTGGGCCCGCGGCGGCTGGTCGCTGGTCCGCGACGTGCAGCTGCCCGGATGGAAGCGCTCGCAAGGGCTGTTGATGCTCGCGGTGCTGGTCACGTACCTATCGTCGGCCGTGTTTCACGACCTGACGCTGCTCCCGTCGCAGCAATGGATTCTGTTTCTGATCGCGGGCCTGACGATGAACCTGCGGCTCGGCACAGCGAGCGTGCCGCAAGTGGCCATCGAAAATGCGCGCGTCGCCGCGACCGCAATACGTCCTGCCGCGTCCCATTGATGGAAGCTATGAACGATACCGTCGAACTCTTTGGCATGCGAATCGCGCGGCTCACGATGCGTGACACAATCGACCGTGTGCTTCAGTGGTGTACCAAGCCACGCACATGTGCTTGCCGCTACATCGTGACGCCGAACGTCGACCATGCCGTCATGTTTCAGCACCGGGCCGATTTGCGTGCGGCGTATGCCGATGCTGCGCTGGTCTTGGCGGACGGACTGCCGCTGGTGGTGGCCTCGCGGCTGTTTCGCCGCTCGCTGCCGGAGCGCGTGGCGGGGAGCGACCTGGTGCCGAAACTGCTGGCCAGCGGCGAGCCGCTCCGCGTGTTCTTGCTCGGCGCGGCGCCGGGCGTCGCCGACGTAGCGGCCGAGCGAATTCGCAGCCAGTGGCCGGCCGCCGACGTCGTGGGGACACTTTCTCCACCCCTCGGCTTCGAACATGACCCCGCGGAAAACGAGCGAATCCTGGCGGCTGTCGCGGCAACGCAGCCCGATTTGCTCGTTGTCGGTTTCGGCGCACCGAAGCAAGAGCTGTGGGTCCATCAGAACCGGGAGCGGCTCGAGGCCAAGGTCGCCGTTTGTGCGGGCGCGACGATCGACTTTCTGGCCGGCAATCGCCGCCGCTCGCCCGTTTGGATGCGCCGCGTCGGCCTCGAATGGCTACACCGCGTCGCCAGCGAGCCGCGCCGGCTGGCCGGACGTTATGCCCGCGACGCCTGGGAATTTCCGCAACTCGTCTGGCGCGAATGGCGGCGGCTCTATTCGTGACGCGGGCCCGACCGCTATATTCGCGGCATGAGCGCCGAGAACATTCTGGTGGTCGCGGTCGACGGATTACGAGCCGCGGCTCTCGGCGCCTACGGCAACACGGCCTACTCGACACCGGCGCTTGATCAGTTTGCGACGGAGTCGCTGCTTTTCGATTGGTGCTTTGCCGACGCCGTCGAACTGCCGACGATCTACCACTCGCTGTGGCGCGGAGAAGCCTCGCTGCTCAAATCGCTTGCCGACCGCGGTTATTCCACGAGGCTGGTGACGGACGAACCATCCATCACAGAAATTGAAGCCGTCGCAGATTTCCACGAATGCGTCGAGCTTACGCCGACAATGTCGACGCGAGCGAGCCGACGTGCTCGGAGACGGAGCTCGCCGCGTTGTTCGCGGCCGGCGGTGAACAGATCGCACGCTGCGCGAGCGGTCGCCATCTGGTGTGGATTCACTCGCGCGGAATGTATGGCGCGTGGGACGCACCGCTCGAATTGCAGGAAGAGCTGCTCGCGCGCGAGGAGGGCGATCCACCGCCCGACGACGTGCTCGCGCCGCCGGATCTGTGGCTCGATGAGTCGAGCGATCCAGACACGGCGTTTCGCTGGAGTTGCGCCTACGCAGCGCAGGTGATGGCGCTGGATGCGTGCCTGGAGGGACTATGCCAGACGCTCGTGGACAAGGGCGGTCGTCACTGGCTCGTCGTGTTCCTGGGCGTGCGTGGATTCCCACTTGGTGAACACGGCAAAGTAGGCGGAGTCGACGGCCGACTCTATTCGGAGCAGCTCCACGTGCCGATGTTGTGGCGATTTGTCGATCGTCGAGACCGGCTCGCTCGCAACACGCAGCTGGTTTCGCTCGCCGATCTTGGGCCAGCACTTCTAGCGTGTTCGGACGGCAAGTCTCTCATCCCCGATCATGATGCGTTAACTGCGTTCGGTCCCGCCGGCCAACGGTCGATTCGGACCGCCGAATGGAGCCTGGTTGCTGCACCGTCGCCGGAGAGCAAGCGATTTGACGACCATTGCCGCAGAGAGCTGTTCGTGCGCCCGGATGATCGCTGGGAGGCGAACGACGTGGCGAGTTTGTGTCCGGAGGTCGTGGAGTCGTTGCTAGCACGGATCGCCGCACCGCCGGCCAGCTGAAGCTCGTGTGCCGGCGGATTTCGATCTGTTCGGGGACTGCTGGCGTCGCTAGAATCCGCCCGCCGCTCGCTACGCGAAAAGCGTTGCGGGCCAGTCACTTAGTGCCGGTGTCACGCGCCCGTCGATCCTTGAGCTGGTCGCCTTGCGCGGCGCAAAAAATATTCGTGGGCCTCGACGAGGCCTCACCATCATGATCGGACAAGGACGTCCGACAATTTCGGCGGTGGTTACCGCCCTTGTTTGGCTCGCAGGAGCGTGGTCGCTCGCTGCGCCCGAGCCCGCTGCGCCGCCGGCCGATTCGCTCCGCATCATCGCCAACCGAGACCCGCTGATCTTCGCGCCGCACGAGCAATTTACATTCGATCTCGAGCCCCTGCTGGCGGGCGTCGATCCAAGCACGACGATCGACATCGCCACGACGCTCACGTCGGCCCGCGGCCACACGATGCTTTGGAGCGCGCAACAACGCTTACCGGTGCCGGTCGACGGTCCGGCGATCGCCACGCTCCACGTGCCGATGCCTGCCGAGGAAGGCGTTTACGAAATCCACCTGGCAGTAACGACGGCCGCCGGGATTTCGCGAGCGGTTCTTTCCCGGCGGCAGCGCGCCGCTGGTGGAGCGTTCGTTCCAGGTCGTCGTGCTCGACCGTCTGCCCAAGCCGGCCGCGCCGGACGCCACGTGGCGGAGCGTACTGGAGATCGATCCTGCAAACCCCGCCTGGTCGACGAGACTGCCGGATTGGACGCAACTGCGGCGGTTGCCCCTGGGATTGTCGCGGCGGCCGATCGGCGACGTCCGCACCTCGACGGTAACGCTGCCAACCGGCGTCTATGTGGAACTGCCGCCCACACCGCCCCAGGGGGAGCCGCACTGGCAGGCCTTCCCGCTGGCGATCGAGTCGCTCGGCACGCCCCACCTACTGGAAATCGACTATCCCAACGATCAGGAACAACACCTCGGTATTAGCATCGTCGAGCCGGACGCCGGCGGGCGATTTGTCACGATTGGCCGCGACTCGGGCGTCTACGTCGAAGGGTTGGGGGCCTCGGAGCGGGTCGAGAAGCAAACACATCGGCTGGTTTTCTGGCCGCACACCAACTCGCCGTTGGTGCTGGTGACAAATCTGCATCCGACGGCGCCCGCGCGGTTCGGGCACATCCGGGTGCTGAAGCGGACCGCGAGCACGATCGCCACGGAGCCCTGGTCCGCCACGCCACCGTCGGGTCGGCTCGTCGCGGCCTATCTCGCTCGTCCGGTCCGCGGCCAGAAACCGGCCGCGGTCGCGACCGCGGCCGCCGGCACTGCGAACAACGAATCGGCCGACGATTGGCTGACACTTTACGACGGTGCCCTGCATCTCTCCGAATACTTGAACTACGCCGGCTACAATGCCGCCGCGATCAACGTGTTTGCCGACGGTGGTCCGCTCGTGCCCCGCAAGCTGCTCCACACTGAGCGGCACGCCGACATCCGCCCGATCGACCTGGATGCCGACCTGGCTCCCGCCGACGGCCTTGAGCTCGCACTGCGGATCTTCGATCGAGCCGGACTCGCCCTGATACCGACGCTCGAATTCACCGCCTCGTTGCCGGAACTCGAGTCGCTGCGCGAGCGAACCGACGCCCAGACCGGCGGCATCGAGCTGGTCGGTCCGGGGGGCCAGAGCTGGCTTGCGGCGCATCCAGAGGAGCCTGCGACCACAGCTCGATACAACTTGCTCGACGACCGCGTTCAACAGGCGCTGCTCGACGTTGCGCGCGAAGTGATCCAACGCTACGGCCGGCACCCGTCGTTCGATTCGCTCGCCGTGCGACTTTCCGGCCGCGGCTACGGCGTACTGCCCGATCTGGATTGGGGGCTGGACGATACAACCATTGCGCGGTTCGAGCGCGACACCGGCGTGCATTTGTCCGCCAACGGGCCGGATCGCTTTCTGCTGCGGCAGCAGCTGTTGACGGGCAAGTATGCCGACCCATGGCGGTCCTGGCGAGCGGCGCGGATCACGCAGTTCTATCGGCAACTAGCAGAGCTCGTCGCGGCCTCGGGCGGCAAGCGGCGGCTGGTGCTCACGACCGAAGACCTGCTCGTGGGCTCGGAAGCCGCAAGCAAGGTGCGGCCCAACGTCATTGCCAAGCCGCGGCTCGACCGGGCAATGCTCGACATGGGCGTCGACTGGCAGGCGCTCGGCAAACTGCCCGGCGTCACTGTCCTGCCGACGCGTTATGTCGATTCGATGGCGCCACTGGTGGACCGGGCACTCGATCTGTCGATCAATGACGGCTTCAGCGCACTTGCGAAACCATCGGCGGCGGCCCTATTCTATCATCGTCCGCAGCGACACACGTTTGCGTCGTTCGACGCGCAGAGTCCATTCGCAGCCCACGCTCAGTTATTGACGCAGTCGGCGGCAAACGGGGCCAGGGCTCGGCAAGCATACGTGGCGGCGTTCGCCGAGAGTGATCCGACACTGGTGCTCGACGGCGGCGACGTCATGCCGCTCGGACAGGAAGACTCGGTCCGCAATCTACGCGCGATCGTGAAGTCGTTGCCACCCGGTCCGGCCCTGAGCGTGCGCCGCGAGCACAACGTCACGGTGCGATCGTACGTCGACCGTGGCCAGGCCATTTGTGTCATTGCCAACGAGTGTCCCTGGCACGCGGACGTGGCGCTCGACGTGGTTGCCTCCGCCGCAACCGACGCCGTGCCGCTGGTCGAGGCGAAAGACGGTGTCAGCTCGCTCTCGAACGAACACTTCGAGGCGGGCCGCCAGACGTGGTCACTCGAGCTCGCTCCGTACGACGTCCACGCCGTGCGGTTCAACAGGGGAAGAGTCGACGTCCAGACGATCCGCTGCCGAATCAGCGAAGCTGGCCAAAAGGAGCTCGCTACCCGGATCAAAGAGCTCAAGCAACGCGATCTCACGGCCACGCCTCCCTACGCCGTGCTGCGAAACTCCAGCTTCGAACCCGTCGCCGGCCAACACTTGCCTGGCTGGAAACTTATCGGCGACCCGCAACAGGTGTCCGCCGACCTCGACGCGACCATGCCGCAAGAGGGTCGAACCTGTCTCTATTTGAAAAACACCGGTCCAGGCGTCGCCACAATTGAAAGCGAAGCGTTTGCCACGCCGCCGACAGGGCAACTGGTGATGTGGCTCTTCGTGCGCGGCCAGAACGTCGCTCCCGACAGCGAATTGCGACTTGAGTTCGAAGTCGATGCAGCGTCCGCGCCGATTCGTCAATTCACAGTGCTCGGCGGCAGCCGGCCAGGCGCGACTCCGCTCAACACGGCCTGGGGAAGCGGCTATGCATTTCAGGGCGAGAACCTGCCAATGGATTCGCACGGCAAGATGCGGATCAAATTCGAGCTCCGCGGCCCCGGCGAAGTCTGGATCGACAACGTGCAGCTGTTCGACCTGTTGTTTCCATTCGCTTTCTACGAACTGAGCGAACCTGAAAAGCTGAAACTCGTGCAAATGATAACTGCCGCTGACAATGCCCTTGCAAACGAGGAATTTGCCGAGTGTGCGCACGGCTCGAAGGATACTGGCCGCGGTTCTTGAACGCGTACTCACCCGCCGCGGTCGACAATATCGCCACCCGGCCGCCCATCCAGCCAAACGCGGCGCCCGCGGGCAGCACCGAACCGAGCGAAACGCCGAGCGTCGGCAGTCGGTGGTGGGAGATCTGGAAGCGCTAACCCGCAGCCACGAGTGCCGCCTCGCTCGACCGCGGATTCGGCTCTTCGATCGACGGGTAAATGCCCGGGCCATCCGCCGAGTACCACTTGGCAAGCACGTCGCGCCACGCTCCGGGCTGCTTCACCGCGCAGAAGTCGGCCCGCACGTCCACGTGCTGCGGATGGAGCTGAGAATACTTGATGGCAAACTTCCGCATGTCGGGAAGGCACCGCTCTGGCCCGTAGAGTTCCTCCGCCAGGCGATAGTGCTCCGTGATCACGTCGCGTTGCTCGCGAAGTCTTGGCGGGTCCGGGAGGGGCTGGCCCGCCGCCAGCGCCCGGCATTGGGCAAAGATCCACGGATTGCCGATCGCCCCGCGGGCGACCGTTACCCCGTCGACGCCCGTATACTCGATCATGTCGAGGCAGGCCCGGGCCGAGAACAAGTCGCCGCTGCCGAGTACCACGCGCTCGCCGGCGTGCTGCTTCAACTCACGGAGAAATTCCCACCGCGCGGGGCCGTCGTACCGCTGTCGCACGGTGCGGCCGTGGACCGTGATCGCTGCCACGCCCGCCGCATACGCGCCGTCGAAAATCTCGAAGAATTTGTCGCGGCTCTCGGGAGCGTCGTCGATGCCGCGACGCATTTTTACGGTGACCGGGACGTGGGGCGGGACGGCATCGCGGACGCGGCGAATGATTTCCAATGCCACGGCCGGCTGACCGAGATGATATCCTCCGCGGCAGCGTCCCAGGACCTTTTTCACCGGGCAGCCGAAGTTGACGTCGATCACGTCGAAGCCGTTTTCGACGAGTCGACGGGCCGCCGGCCCGAATAGTTCGGGCTCAGCGCCCATCAACTGGCCGCCCGTGGGATGCTCTTCGTCGGCCACGTGGAGGATGTGGCGGGTGCGGCGGCGGGCTTTGAGCTCGATAATGAACTTGTCGAGCATCACCTCGCAAATCGTGTAAGGCGCTCCGAGACGGCGGGCCAAGAGCCGCATCGGCATGTCGCTGTAGCCGGAGAGCGCCGCCTGCACGACGGGAAAGTCGAGCCGCAAGGGACCGATCTGCAATTCGCTTAACTTTTTCGTCATGCCGTCAATTCTGACCCGGGTCGGGTGGATGCGTCAACGCCGCCGCAGCCGAGTGCACGTTCGATCTCGCCACGCACGTAGGTATCGTTTTCAACCGCGATTCGTTGTTTGAGTGCCGTCGCGGCCGCGGGCTCTGCGAACTGACCCAGCGCCCAAGCCGCGGCGCCGCGCACGAGCGGTTCGTCGTCGTTGAGCCCGCGGATCAAGGCAGGCAGTGCCGCAAGCGTCGGCCGGTTGCCAAGCACGAGCGCCGCATTGCGGAGGATTCCGCGCCGCTTTGGCCGCCACAGCGGCGTGTGGCGAAACCGCACGCGAAACGCCGCCTCGTCCAGTTCAAATAGCGGAATCAAATCCACTGGATTGTTCTCCGCACGCGGCTCGAACAACGCTTGCCGAGTTAGCCGAGCATGTGAGTTCCAGGGACAGACTTCCTGGCAAACATCGCAGCCGAACAGCCACTCTCCCAAACCGCCGCGCAGCTCCGCGGGAATCGCTTCCTTCAGCTCGATCGTCAGGTAGCTGATGCAGCGCGACGCATCGAGCACGTACGGTTGGGGAAACGCGTTGGTGGGACAGGCATCAAGACAGGCCCGGCACGTACCGCAGTGGTCGGCTTCGTACGGCTGGTCGTAACAAAGTTCCAGGTCGGTCACGAGCGCCGCCAGGAAGAACCAGCTGCCGCGCTCCCGGTTCAGCAGCAGCGTGTGCTTGCCAATCCAGCCGAGGCCTGCGAGCTGCGCGAACTCGCGCTCCAAAAGCGGCGCCGTGTCGACCACGCCGCGGACCAGAGCATCCGGCCGCCAGACGCGGAGCTGGTCGGCCAACTGATGGAGGCGATCGCGAATCACGTCGTGATAATCGGTATCGCCCCAGGCGTAGCGCGAAATGCGACCCTGCCCCGATCCCGGTGCCACGGGATCGGCGGAGCGATACTCCATCGCCAGCATGACGATGCTGCGGGCCCCGTCCAGCACGTGCTGCGGATGCTCGTATGCCTCGCGCCGGTCGGCCAGGTAGTGCATTTGGCCGGCGTAGCCGGCGGCGAGCCAGTCGTCGAGCCGGGCCGCCCCGGCGGGCGTCACGGCCGGGGCCACGCCCGCGAGCGAAAAACCCAGCCGGAGGGCCTCCCGTTTGAGCATCTCGGTCAAATTGCCGTCGTCCGCAGCCCGATCCATGAGCCCATTGTAGCGGGCGGAATCGTGTTGAAGCCCCGCGCGGCGGTAATTAGGCTGGAGATAGACACTTCCGGCGCGTTCGGCGACGATCCGCCCTGTTGATCCACGAGGAACCTCTCGATGAAGACTTACTTGATGATTCTGCTGGTGATGATCGCGGCGGTGCTCTCCGCCGCGCCGACCGCCTCGGCACAATGTGCGAACGGTGGTTGGGGTTGGGGCTACGACCTCGGCTACCTCTACAATTCGCTCGACTACAACGTGCCCTATTTCGCCGCCCATCCGCCGGTGTACTACAGCTACCCCGTGCCGCGGACGTACGGCTACAGCCCATTCGCCTATCCGCCCTACGTGATGACGCCGGACGTCGTGATGGGCGACGAGCAGCCGGTCGAGATCATCAATCCCTACGTGCCAAGCACGCAGCAGACGCCGGCCGCGAAGGCGGATCAATCCGCGTCCGCGACGCCGACCCAGCGCCAGCCGCAGCCACTGGTGATCATCAATCCGTACGTGGCCAGTGCCGGCACGATCGCCCAGTCCGGCAAATAGTCTCCATCTGCTGACCCGCCATCAAGCGGCGGAGCTTGCTCCGCACATTTCTGGTCGCGGGTCAGCCAGCAAGATGATCGAGGGGCCTCGAGCCGCCTTTCACCCCTCGCACTCGAGCCGGCGAGCAAATCGCCGGCTCGCGGTTTTTGGACGGTGCCGTGGCCCCGCTCCGCTGCGGCCGATCACCGCCCAGTGTGCCCAGTCGGGCAATCGCCTTCTTGGTCCATAAATTAAAAAAGTTCATTCTGCTTGGCGGGGACGTGAGGACGCTCCTGACTGATCATGCGCGACTTCGGCGTCCTCTTTCACGGCACGCAGCTTATCCCGTTTGATCAAAAACAGAATTGCTCCCAGCGGGACGGAGACAGCAATTGTCCACGGGCCATATAACGGAGCAAACACTGAAGCGCCGAGCAGCTGAATATAGAGCGGCGAGATTAGCCATTCGCCCGTCGTCCAATTCACTGCCAAGCGACCAAATCCGAGCAAAATGAATACGATCCACAACCATTTTCGGCGTTTCAGCGGAGTTCGAACGCACAAGACCAATACGCACAGCGAAAACAAAGGAATCGCGATCGCCAGCCCGAGGACGGTATATTGCAGCACAGACTTACCCGAGAGCGTGAAGCGATTTTGATCCTCCAACGATTGATCGAGGGGCTGAACTCGAAAACCGACGATCGTTACTCCCCGCGAAGTTTTTCGCGTTGCGACGTTGATCAGCAGCCACTTGTTCGGATAGGAATATTCGTAAGTGATATTTGAAAACGTTTCGCTGGATTTCATCGAACTATAATTCGTCGACACGTTGACGCCCACCAGCTTCACCGAATCAGGATCGCCTGCGGGTATCATGTCGGCCATTTGCGAAAGCGTCTCACGAAAATTCGGCCCGACGAGTCTCGGTTCCATCGCCTTTTCAATCGGCTCAAAATCGCGGGACCGGAGCAGCTGTATTTGAGACTCGGCAAACGCCTGGTCCTCCGGCGGGGCGAACTTCTCAAGCAACATCTGTTGGCTGCAGCCCACCAGTCCGAGGACGAAAGTCACCGCAATCACCCGAAACGCTTGGCACTCGCGACACAGGAGATTCATGGCCCGGTTTACCTGGGAAAAATGGTCGGAAGGGGCGACTATTTACAGTGACGAATCGTCGATTGAATGCTCACCGCGGCACCAGAAACCACCAAATGGGAAGCACGGTTAGCCCGCCAATCAGCACCCAACGTAGCCAGCTTGGTAATCCCGTCCGCGACCAGGCAAAGGCCGCGCGACCGTCCGAATTCTGGCCGCGTTTGAACGAGACGACGACGAGGGCCGCGGTTAGGAGGGATACCACATTGCATGCCTGGTACTGGTGAAAGCGGAACGCCAGCCAACTCTCGGCTCCGCCCATATGCCCGAGCACGATGGCCGTCGACACTACCAGGGCGAGCAGCTCCGGCAGCAACAGGATTATGGCCGAAAAGATGCCGATCCACAACAAAAACGCCGCGGCCGCCGCGAGCGGATGCACCGCCAAGTACCCCTGGAACGAAGGCGACATCTCGTTGACCGCGGCATGGTTGCCAGACCAATACTCTGCTTTGGCCGTAGAGTGTCAGGCTCGCGTCCAGCGCACAAAGGTAATTGGCGGCACAACCAGCCACCAGGCGCTTGCCAAAACGAGCGGAGTGGTCGCCTGCACATCATCGCGTTGATTCGGCATACCGCTGGTTATAGCAGGGGTCCCAGCAACATTCATCAGTCAATCATCTTCGATCATCCTTCTGCCCCGCGTCCGCAACCTCCACCAGCAAAAGACTTCGGTCCCCATCGACGGAGCCACATGATTGCTTCGACAAAACGACAACTTTTGCCAACCACTTGGCCGTCCGCTCCGCGGTTCCGCAGCACCCATCGTCCCCTAAAATAAACCCTTCCTTACTGACACCCGACACCCAACACCTTCCTCCCCCATGGGCTTCTTCGACAAACTCAAGCAAGGCCTTGCCAAGACCGGCAAGCTGCTCAAGACCGACGTCCGCGATCTGTTCAAGAGCGAAGGCCGGCTGATCGACGAGCATTTTCTCGACGAGATGCGGGCGATCCTCTTCAAGACCGACATGGGCTACGACGCCGTCGAGCAGATCGTGGCCGAGGTCGCCAAGAATTTTCGCGGCCGCGTCGTCACGCTCGAGCAGATCCTCCAAACCTGGAAGGACAAGCTCCGCGCGCTCATGAAGCAGGATGATGCTCCGATCCATTTTGCCCCCACCGGCCCAACCGTGCTCCTCGTCTGCGGCGTCAACGGCACCGGCAAGACGACCAGCATCGCCAAGCTGGCCCGCATGATCAAAGGCGAGGGCAAGAGCGTCGTGCTGGGGGCAGGGGACACCTTTCGCGCCGCCGCGGTGCAGCAGCTCACCATCTGGAGCGAGCGGCTGGGAGTCGACATCGTCACCGCCGAGCAGGGCAGTCACCCAGCCAGCGTCGCCTATCGCACCGTCGAGCAAGCGCTCAATAACGGCACCGACGTAGCGATCATCGACACCGCTGGCCGACTGCAGACGCAGAAGAACCTCATGGCCGAGCTCACCAAGATCCAGGACTCGATCCGCAAGCAGATCCCGGCAGCGCCGCACGAGGTGCTGCTGGTTCTCGACGCCACGACCGGCCAGAACGGCATCAGCCAGGCGCTGAAATTTACGGAAGCGGTAAAATGTACCGGCATCGTGCTCGCCAAGCTCGACGGCACGGCCAAGGGCGGCGTGGTCGTGGCGATCCGACAGCAGGTCGGACTGCCGGTTAAATACCTCGGCGTCGGCGAGCAGCCCGAGGACCTGACGCCCTTCAACGCCGACGAATTCGTGGATGCACTGTTCGCAGGCCTGACGGACATCGGGGCCGAGGGCGACAAAATAGAATGACGCGCGATTCGACAGGCCTGTCGTCCACCGTCGCAATCGGCACACCTTTCTTGGGCCGCATAGCTTCGCGGCGGCAATCTCCAGAATTGTGCTGGGAACTCCGTTCGCCTCACGCTGCCGCGGCGAGCTGTCCGATAGCACCATCAGTTCGCGGCACTCCGCGACGACGGATGAGCGTGATTGGCGGCGCGCCCCCGTCTGCAACCCCGGACACTTCCTACCAACCACGGAGCTCGGGCGCACCCGCGCCGGTTCCACCCCCCCGTTACCGCGTGCGGCGACGCCCGCACCGGCCACGCTTCCCCGCATTGGAGACCCGACCATGAAACGCGCCATGACGCTCACCTCGGCGCTCGCAACGTGGACCATCACGGCGACCACCGTGTTGGCTCAAAACAACCTGCAACAGCCGCAGCTCGTTGCCCCCGGCGACCAACCCGTCGGCTACTTCGCCGCTCAGTCAAGTGACCTCACTCAAACTTCGTTCGACGACGCTGCCCCGGCGGCCGCGCCGGCCGCGGCGCCCGGCTGCGGCTGCGAATCCAGCTGTGGCTGTGAAGCCAGCTGCGGTTGCGACAGCTGTTCGTCGTGCGGCTGCGACAGCGGCTGCAGCCTGCTGGGCGATTGCTGCCTGGGCGATGCCTGGACGCTCGATAGCTGCATCGATCCTTGCGGCTGCTGTGATCATACGGTCGGCGGCTGGATCGGCATGGGTTACTACAGCGACAACGAGCGGCTCTCGACCGATCCGGGCGACTTGCTCGCCTTCCTCGACGAGCCGGACATGTTCAACTTCGACCAGGTCTGGCTCTATGCCGAGAAGGTCGCCAAAGCCGACTGCTGCTCCGCCGGCTGGGGTTACCGGGCCGACATCGTCTACGGCGTCGACGCCCAGAAGACCCAGGCCTTCGGCAACGACAGCGGCAGCTGGGACAACTCGTTCGACCACGGCTTCTACGGCTGGGCCATCCCGCAGGCCTACGCCGAGGTGGCCTTCGGTGACTGGAGCATCAAAGCCGGTCACTTCTGGACCCTGATCGGCTACGAAGTCGTGCCGGACACCGGCAACTTCTTCTACAGCCATTCCTACACGATGTACAACAGCGAGCCGTTTACCCACACCGGCGTGCTGGGCACCTACTCGGCCAGCGACGACACGACGGTCTACGCCGGCTGGACGCTGGGCTGGGACACCGGCTTCGACCAGGCCTTCGGTGGCAGCAACTGGCTCGGCGGCGTCAGCCACACCTTCGGCGACAACGTCACCGTGACCTACATCTCGACCGCCGGCAACTTCGGCTTCCGCAGCGCCGGCGAGAGTGGTTACAGCCAATCCGTGGTCGCCGTGGCCGACGTCTCCTGCAAGACCCAGTACGTCTTGCAGAGCGACTGGGTCACGACCAATGGCTACTATGGCGATCCGAACTTCGACGACGAAGAGATCGGCATCAACCAGTACTTGTTCTACACGCTCAGCGATTGCTGGAAGCTCGGTGGACGCATGGAATGGTGGAAGAGCAACGCCATCACCGGCGAGAGCACCTCGTTCTATGAAATCACGGGCGGCGTGAACTACCGGCCCCACGCCAACTTCGTCCTGCGACCTGAGATTCGCTACAACTGGACCCCCGCCGAGGAAGCCGTCGGCAACGGCTTCAACAACACGGTGTTCGCCATCGACGGAGTCTTCACGTTCTAAGTTCGGCCCCTGGGAAGAGCTGGTCTTTTGAAACGGCAACTCTGAAACCCGCGCCTGTTGAGTTAGCACCCTCGAAACGCCTCGCAAGTAAGAGCGTCCCTCCACCGGGGACCGATTTCACCTGGAATCGGTCCCCGGATTTTTTTTGTGCCGGCTCCGCGTCGTCAAAGGGCTTTGGTCGCCGGTTGCGACCGCGTCGGATGCCTAAAGGAAAGGATGAGCCTGCTTATTCGCGAGGCAGCGGCCGGCAGACTTTTTTTGGCGCGAACAATGTTGCGCCGCGATAGCAAGCTGTAACCATCTCTTGGAAAAGTAGTTACAACAATTCGTAGAATCTTCCGCGAGTGCCGCCGGTGAATGGCACGGGCGTTGCGTTACTGGCACCGACGTTAGCCACTGAGAAATGTCCTGACAGGTATCAGGTGTGACTCGGCGGCAGCGGAGAATTTGAAACCATTCAATTTGCAGCCGGTTTGAACGTTGGTTGTCGACCGGAAAGGAAGAGGAATAAGAGGATTTCTTGCCAGACTTAGGAAGCATGTCCCCCGCGGCTTGGATGGGTTTTCCGCCTGGCCCATCCAAGCCGGGGACGTTCGCTCCTCTGGCACGAACGCACGCGACGGAAACTGGAAACCACTTACTTGAAGCCAACCGAATGTCCCCACAAGGCTTGGGCGCTCTTTTCCGCCTGGGAGCGCCCAAGCCGGGACATCCTTCCGAGCATGGATGCTTGCGAGGCGCCTGCCCACCGGTGATGACGAACAAAGCTGGCGTCGAACAAGTGCAGGAGCACATTTCGCGACCTCGCGTCCAGCCCGCCGCTCAACAGAGATTTTTGCGACCAACCGAATGCCCCTTCTAGGCTTGGGCGGGTTTTCCGCCTGGCCCGCCCAAGCCAGGGCATTCTCTCTCTTTGACACCCTAGGTGCTCGCCGGCCGTTCGTGCCGCGCTGGTGACTGATCCATAGGACCATCGGAGCCAGAAGGATGCCCCAATGGCTTGGGTGGGTCACCGCCTGATCTGCCCAAGCCGGGGCGTCCAAATGAGGGTGGATACGGGATCAGCTGGATGCTGGATACTGAGTTAGGACACCTGTCGCAGCGCCTCAGCAGCCGAAGTGCCCAGATTCGTCCTGTCTCATCCCGAATTCTCAGCTATCCAGTATCCCGCCCCATGAAGCTCATCATCGCCATCATCCAGCCCAGCAAGCTCGAGGAAGTAAAGGCGGCCCTGTCAGCCGTCGAGGTCGTGCGACTAACGATCATGGACTGCCAGGGCTTTGGCCGCCAAAAGGGGCAAACGGAAGTCTACCGGGGTAAGGAAATCTCCGTGAATTTGCTCCGCAAGGTGCAGCTGATGATCGCGGTGAACGACCACTTTGTCGAGCCGACGATCAGCGCAATCATTAAGGGCGGCCGCACTGGCCCTGCTGGCGAAATTGGCGACGGCAAAATCTTTGTCCTTCCGCTTGAGGACTGCATCCGCATTCGCACCGGCGAACGCGGCGGCGAGGCGATTTAATCGTCGCTCGTTCGTGCCCATTCTCTCATGCCGTGCCCGTTGCGGCACGGTTGAATTCTGACCGCCTCTTCGCGCAGGATCCAGCGCCACGTGGTACGATGGCAACTCCCGGCCCACTGGCGAGTGCCTCGGCCATCCCTCAAGGCTATTCATTACATTCTTCGGTGAGTATCTCGAAATGGTGACATTCGGTTCCGCAGCCTCAACAAGCAGCCGCTCTTGGCTCATTTCTCAACGGTTGGCATTTCTAGCCGGTGCTCTACTCGCGCACGGCTGGAACTCGGCCGTACTGGCGACCGGCGTCGATTCTAGCGTCGTGAAAGTGATCACGACTCAACGTCGACCGGACTATTACCGCCCCTGGACCAAGGGGAGCCCCGACGAGATCTCGGGCTCCGGAGTCGTTATCGACGGAGGACGAATTCTCACCAATGCCCACGTGGTGAGTTTCGCCAGTGAGGTGCTGGTGCAGCCTCGCCAGGGCGGCGACAAGTGGCGGGCGAAAGTTTCGGCAATCGCTCCGGGCATCGATCTGGCGATCATCGAGCTGCAGGATCCGTCCAAGCTGGACGGGATCAAGCCGCTCGAGCTCGCGGACAAGCTACCGCAGCCGAAATCGAGCATCAGTGTGTACGGATTTCCCACCGGCGGCGACGAGCTGTCCGTCACGGATGGAATCGTGTCACGAATCGAATACGCCGACTACTACTTCGAGACGGTCGGCGTGCGAATCCAAGTCGATGCCGCGCTCAATCCGGGGAACAGCGGTGGTCCTGCCATCCAGGATGGCAAGATCGCCGGGCTAGTGTTCAGCAAGATCGTGGAAGCCGACAACATCGGCTACCTGATTCCAACCGAGGAAATCCAGGAATTTCTGACCGACGTCAGCGACGGCCACTACGACGGCAAGTTGCTGGTGTTCGATCTGCTCTACACGACGGAAAACGCCGCGCTGAGAGCGTTTCTTAAGCTGCCAGACGACGTCACGGGCATCATGGTTGGCGAGCCCTGGCGGAAGGATGACGATTATCCGCTCAAGAAATGGGACGTGGTCACGCAGGTAGGTCCCCACGTCATTGACAACCAGGGTTTTGTCGACGTCCGCGACGGTCTGAGAATGAAGTTCAACTACTTTGTCCCGAAGCTGCAATCCGACGGCAAAGTCGAGCTGACGATCTGGCGAGAGGGAAAATCGCAGGTCGTGCAAGTGCCTGTCTTCGCCGAGCGGAAGTATTTGATCCCCTTCCTGCGAGATCAATATCCGGAGTACTTCATCTACGGACCGCTGGTGTTTTCGCCGGCCTCGCAGGAGCTGATGCGGTCGCTCGCCGGGAGCAGCGCCTGGGCGAGGTACTTGATGGCGCTCGACAGCCCGCTGCTCGGGCGGCTCTATGTTCCGCCCGAAGAAGAGGGTGAGCAACTGGTCGTGATTTCCTCGCGGCTATTCCCCCACCCGATCACCAAGGGTTACGACAACCGTCCGTTTGGAGTCATCGGCACTGTCAACGGCACCAAGATCAAGAATCTGCGTCAGCTGGCCGAACTACTGCGCGACAACAAGGACGAGTTCATCCGCTTCGAGATGGCAGACCGTAGCGAATCGTTCGTCTTCCGCAACGACGAATTGAAGAAAGCCACGGAAGAAGTGCTGGTCGACGAGGGCATCCGTTACCAGGCGTCCCAAGCGCTTAGGGACGTCTGGGAACCCCGCTAATACGGTCGAGTACATTAATGCAAATGCATCGGCAGTGTAAAGATTGCGTTCTTTGGCTGGGCTTCGTCTGCTGGGCAAACCATCCCAATTGGTGACCCCGCCGCGAATTCCAACTTGCCCCGGAACTGGTTGCCGTTGGTGGGTCAGGTCAGCCTGGGAATCCAGCCCGCTTCCCGGTCGGCGAGAATCCGATCCATCCGATTGTTGCGACCGCGATCACTAACAGTGATTTCGCGGACGGCTCGGGAACAATCGCAAGAGGAAACGGCATCTGTGAATTGCCGCCGCTTGCGCCGGTGCCAGACCACGATGTCCCGAAATTCTCTTTCCAGGCGTCATAGTCGATTGGATCAAAAGTGGAGCCCAAGCCGTCGCGCCAAACAGTGTAGTCGGCCGCATCAACTTGACCGTCGTCGTTGAAGTCGCCCGGAAGTCGAGCGAAAGAACCGGAACCGAAGTTAGCCCTCGCAGTAACGCACCACACGCTGATGGCATGCCAGCCTTCCAGTGTCTCCCCGACCGGCAAATCGATGAGAAGCGGCGGTTGGCTGCCATCGTACGCGGTGCCAACCAATTGCGGACCAATCGGCAGACCGGAAACAAACGACGCCGTGGAATCCGATTCACCCAGGTAGAAGTAGACGCTGATACCGCCGCCGTCGTACGTGAAACTATCGACTTGGACTGTGTCATCGTCAACGATCGTGACCGTCCCGCCGACTCCATGAAAGTTCCCGTTCAGCTCCGCCCGCCATCCCACCCGGGGCGAAGTCAAATCGGCCCGCGCGGTCCCGACTACTCCGCCAATCACAAGTGCCGCTGTTACCGCGAAGAAGGAACGCATTGGCGTCGGCTCCAGTAAACAACACAGCGCACGAAGGCCGCTCGATATGGCCGCCAAATCCAACGGCTACTCTCGAACCCATTATAGGCAGAATTCGGAGCTGAACCAGCGTCGCAGTCCGGCTCGTCACGCTCACGCCGTCCGCGATGCCACGCGAAGCTGGCCGCGGGCCTGGGAGATGAGGCGCTCGCGGATGGCGAGTTCTTCCGGACCGGCGGCGCGGCGGCCGATCGCCGTACGCAAGTGCTCCGACGCAATCGCCGCATCGAGTGTCTCGGCGGGAACGGCGCGATTGGTGAGCACCGAGACGACGTTATTGTTGACCTGCACAAAGCCGCCATCGGCATAGTAGCGAGTTGTGTGACCGCCCGAGCGAATCCGCAGCTCGCCGTAGCCGAGGCGTCCGATCATCGGGCTGTGGAGCGGGGCGACGCCGTATTCGCCATCCACTAGCGGCAGCGCCACGAAATCGGCCGGCGATTCGACGACGGTCGCTTCCGGCGTCACAACGACGACGTGGAGGGTGTGAGTCGGTGAATGGTGGTGATCGGCCATGTGTTCGAATGCAGCATTGAGTCGTTGAATTCGGCGTGGCCGCCGACGTTAAGCTGCGGTCGCTGCGCGACGGGTCATTTCTTCTGCGACTTCTTCCACTGCTCTTCGGCTTGCTCGATCGCGCCGACATACATGAAGGCATCTTCCGGCAAGTGGTCCCACTTGCCGTCGCAGAGTTCTTCGAAGCTGCGGATCGTTTCGGCCAGTGGAGTGATCTCGCCCGTCTTGCCGGTAAATACTTCCGCCACCAAGAACGGTTGCGACAAGAATCGCTCGATGCGGCGGGCGCGATGCACGACTTTGCGATCCTCCTCGGGCAGTTCATCGACGCCCATGATGGCGATGATATCCTGCAACTCACGATAGCGCTGCAAAATCATTTGCACGCGGCGGGCGATCGCGTAGTGCCGTTCGCCGACGTACTGCGGATCGAGAATTCGGCTGTTCGAGGCGAGCGGATCGACGGCCGGGATAAATGCCCTTTTCCGAAATCGAGCGCTCCAGGTAGAGGAACGCGTCGAGCTGACCGAATGCCGTCGCCGGGGCAGGGTCGGTCGGATCGTCGGCCGGCACGTAGACCGCCTGGACCGACGTGATGGCACCTTGGCTTGTCGACGCGATCCGTTCCTGCAGCGCTCCCATTTCGGTGGCGAGCGTCGGTTGGTAACCCACGGCGGACGGCATGCGTCCCAACAGTGCGGAGACTTCGCTCCCAGCCTGCGAGAAACGGAAGATATTGTCGACGAACAACAGCGTGTCGGCGCCGGTCTTGTCGCGGAAGTATTCAGCCATCGTGAGCGCCGACAGGGCGACCCGCAGCCGGGCCCCGGGCGGCTCGTTCATCTGGCCGAACACCATGCACGTCTGGTCGATGACGCTGCGGCCGGTCTGGCCGATCTTGGCTTCCTGCATTTCGAGCCAGAGACTAGTGCCCTCGCGGGTCCGCTCGCCGACGCCCGCGAAAACGGAGTATCCGCCGTGGGCCGACGCGATGCGGGCGATCAGCTCGGTGAGAATCACCGTCTTGCCGAGGCCGGCACCGCCGAACAACCCGGCCTTGCCGCCGCGGACGAACGGCGTGAGCAAATCGATCACCTTGATGCCGGTCTCGAACAGCTCGGTCTTGGTCGAGAGGTCGCGGAGCTGAGGCGGATCACGGTGGATCGGCCAGTATTCGTCGGCGTCGACCGGACCGCGGCCGTCGACCGGCTCGCCAATGATGTTGAAGACTCGGCCAAGCGTCGCCGTGCCGACCGGCACCTTCACCGGTTCGCCGGTATCGATCACGTCCTGGCCGCGGATCAACCCGTCGGTCGTGCCGAGGGCGACGCAGCGGACGCGGCCACCGCCCAGGTGCTGCTGGACCTCGCCCGTGAGATTGATCTTCACGCCCTTGTGATCGGAAACGATCTTCACGGCGTTGTAGATCGCCGGCAAGCGGCTTCCTTCGAATTCGACGTCGAACGTGGAGCCGATGACCTGCGTGATGCGGCCGATGTTCTGGGCTGTTTTGGGTGCGGTTGCTGTTGCCATGGGAAAGTTTTTTTGGGTTCGGGGTTCGTGTCGGCGGCAGTGCCGAATTCTCTCATTCAGGTTCGGCGTTGCCGCCGACGCCAGCTAACTCAGCGCCTCGACGCCGCCGATCACGTCCATCAATTCGGAGGTGATTCGGCTTTGTCGAGCGCGGTTGTATTGCATGCTCAATCGATGGATTAAATCCTGGGCATTTTCGGTCGCGCTCTTCATCGCCACCATGCGGGCGATCTGCTCGCTCACCGCGGAGTCGAGGAAGCACTTGAAGAGCTTGATCTTGAAGCTCGCCGGCACGACCTCCTCCAAAATGCTTTCGGGCGACGGTACGAAATCGTAAATCGCGCTGCGGGCGACCTCCGACGTCGAGTCGCCCGCCGTTGCCGCTTCCGCGCTGATCGCCCCGAGCGGCAGCAAGGTTTCGACTGCCACTTGTTGGCGGGCGATGCTGACGAACCGGGTGTAGACCACGTCGAGCCGGTCGAGCTTGCCGGTCGAGTATTCGTCGAGATAGCGGCTGGCGATCACGTCGATTTCGCTGAACGCAGGCTTGTCTTCAAAATTGGTGTACGATTGATGCACGGCGAGCGAGCGAAACTTCATCGCGGCAATGCCCTTCTTGCCGACAACTTCCAGCCGGCAATTG
The DNA here is from genome assembly GCA_963808175.1 of uncultured Planctomycetota bacterium. GTDB lineage: Bacteria > Planctomycetota > Planctomycetia > Pirellulales > Lacipirellulaceae > DASYDU01. The sequence goes on from CAWEEU010000006.1 coordinate 123,608, forward strand.
GGGACTTCTGCCTTGAGCTCCTCCCAACGAATCGCCGCCGCCCGCACGACGTTGCCATTGAAACCGGCGCAAAAACCGCGGTTGGCGGTCAGCACCAGGAGCGTCGCGTTTTGTACTTTCTCGCGGACCTCCAGGAGCGGATGCCGAACTTCGAGGCCGCTCGCCATCAGGTCACCCACCAGCTTCGTCATCCGGTTGGTGTATGCCGTGGCGGCGGTCGCGCGATCCATCGCCTTCTTGAACCGCGCGGTCGCGATCAATTCCATCGTCCGCGTGATCTTGCGGATGTTCTTGATCGACTTGCGTCGTTTATCGAGAAGGCGAGGATTGGCCATGGATGACAGTGGGTCGGGAGTCAGCGATCAGGGAATGCAGTTACACGGTGACGGTTTCACGTTCCTGTTTCTTTGCGGCCGTGTTGCCGGCGGCGTACTGGGCCTGAAATTCGGCGATCGAGGATTCAATCCTCTTGACCAGGTCGTCGCTGAGGTCTTTTTTGGTAGCCAGCTCTTCGCGGACTTCCGGCTTTTGGTTGAGCATGAACTCGAGGAACGCCTTTTCCCAGACAGCCACGTCTTTGGTTGGTATTTTGTCGAGGTGGCCGCGCGTGCCGGCATAGATCACGAGCACCTGGTCGACCACGTTGAGCGGCTGATATTGCCCCTGTTTGAGGATTTCGACCATGCGGTAGCCGCGATCGAGACGAGCCTGAGTGGCGGCGTCGACGTCGGTCCCCATCTGGGCAAACGCTTCCAGCTCGCGGAACGCGGCGAGGTCGAGCCGCAAACCGCCGGCGACCTTTTTCATCGCTTTGATCTGGGCCGCGCCACCGACGCGCGACACCGAGATACCGGCGTTCATGGCCGGCTTCACGCCGGCAAAGAACAGGTCCGGCTGCAAATAAATCTGACCGTCGGTAATCGAAATCACGTTGGTGGGAATGTACGCCGACACTTCGCCTTCGAGCGTCTCGACGATCGGCAGCGACGTGAGCGAACCCGCACCGAGCTCGTCGGAGAGTTTTGCCGACCGCTCCAATAGCCGGCTGTGACAGTAAAACACGTCGCCGGGAAACGCCTCGCGGCCCGGCGGACGACGCATCAAGAGCGACAATTGCCGATAGGCCACGGCCTGCTTGCTCAGGTCGTCGTACACGATCAGCGCGTGCTGGCCGCCGAACATGTAGTGCTCGGCCATCGCGGTGCCCGCGTACGCTGCGACATACTGCAGCGGGGCAGGGGAGCTCGCACCTGACACGACTACCGTAGTGTAGTCCATTGCCCCGTGCTCGCGGAGCTTTTCGATCACACCCGCCACCGTCGACTCCTTCTGGCCGATGGCGACGTAGAAGCATTTCACCTCGGAGTCGCGCTGATTGATAATCGTGTCGATGGCCACGGCGGTCTTGCCGGTCTTGCGATCGCCGATGATCAGCTCGCGCTGGCCCCGGCCGATCGGCGTCATCGCGTCGATCGCCTTGATGCCGGTCTGCAGCGGTTCGCACACGGGCTGCCGCTCGGCAACTCCGGTGGCAATCACCTCCATCGGGCGGCGATGATTGGTGACGATCGGGCCCTTGCCGTCGAGCGGATTACCCAGCGGATCGACCACGCGGCCCAGCAATTCATCGCCAACCGGCACGCTGAGCAACCGACCGGTGCTGCGGACCTCGTCGCCCTCGGAGATCGAGAGATAGTCGCCCAAGATGATCACGCCGACCGAGTTCTCTTCGAGATTGAACGCCAACCCGATCGTGCCGTTGGGGAACTCGACCATCTCGTTGGCCATCACGCTGGAGAGACCGTAAACGCGGGCGATGCCGTCGCCGACCTCCAACACGCGACCGACTTCGCGGACGTCGATCTGCGAGGCGTAATTCTCGATTTCCTGCTGAATGACCGAGGCGATCTCGTCGCTATTAAACTTCATCGCGGTTCTCCGCATGTCCCCCAGGGGACCTTGATATGCGCTGTTGAGTGGTGGTTGCTTGGATTGGGGTTAGTCAGGGCGGGGCAAGCCCCGCCGCTAATTGTCTCGCTAACTTGCGGTCTGAATGAACAGGTCCGGCTTGGTTTCGATCAATTCGGAGGCGCGTTCGATGATCGACCGCTTGGCCATTTCGAACCGCGTCCGCAACGAGCCGTCGTAAACGCGGTCGCCGATCTTGATGATGATCCCGCCGACGATCTCCGGATCGACGGTCACACGAAGTATGGGCACGAGCGAACTGTGTTTCCGCAGCCGCTCGATCAATTCACTTTCCAGCTTCTCGTCCAGCGGGGCAGCCACGCGAATATCGACGTCGGCCTGGCCCAGGTGTTTCTGCAAAAATTGGCGTGATTCCTTGACGACCAACCGCAGCAAATCGAGCCGATTGTGCTGCGAAAGGACCTTCAGGAAATTGAGCACGACCGCCGCCGAGCCGCTGGCCAAACACGCGATCGAGCAGCTTCACCTTCTCTTCGTGCGCCACGAGCGCCGAATCGAGAATCGACTCGAAACCAGGGTAGGCGTCGAGCACATCCGTCACCACCCTCTTCAGCTCCTCGACTGCCGCCGACGGATCGTCCTGCTTCAGCGCCGCGCCCCAGAATGCCTGGGCGTACACGTGCGCCAGCCGCTCGGCCGTCACGTCCATCACCGATTCGTGTTTCGCGGTGTCAGCCATCGTGTTGCTGTTCTGTCCTAATTGCGGCTCGCCGCGGCGTCGGACAATTTATCGAGCGCGTCGCGGACGATCCGCTGCTGATGCTCCGGAGAGATCTGCAATTGGTCGCGGACCACGCGCTCACCGAGCTCGACAACTGCCTTCGCCGCCCGGATCGCCAACTCCTGGACCGCCGCGTCCCGTGCCCGCCCGATTTCAACCTTGCCGCGCTCGATCTCGGCGGCGGCGGCCTTGCGGCCATCCTCTTCGATTCGGCGCTTCGTCATCTCCGCGTCGCGTCGGGCTTCGTCGATCATTTCTTTAATCTCGCCGGCCGTCGCTGCGAGCTTCGCCTCGTGCTCGGCCAACACGCGTTTCGCTTCGTCGAGCTTTTCTTCGGCGGCGGCGATCGTCGCGGCGATCTTTCGCTCGCGTTCGTCCACCGCGGCCGCAATCTGCGGCCAGGCAAACTTCGCCAGGATCGCAAACAGAATCGCGAAGACCACCAACGTCCAGATCGCCAGGTCGGGATCGACCGCCAGCGGATTCGGTCCGCCGCCGCCCTCTTCTTCGATTTCTGCTTCCACGGCGGCCTGACGGGCGTCTGCCCGGACGCCTTGGGCCAGCGCGGGCTGCGTCGCCGCCATGCCCGTCCAGAGCGACGTCGCCAGCGCGAGGACCGCGCAAACTCTCACGATGCACAATGCGAATCGCAGCATGATTCAGCCTCGGAGCCTAACTGGGGTCAGAGCGGCGAATTGAACAACATACAAACGATCAACGCGAAGAACGTGGCACCTTCGATCAGCGCGGCCGAGATGATCATCGCCGTCTGAATGTTGCCGGCCGCCTCGGGTTGGCGCGACATGCCCTCGACGGCCTGCCCGCCGATCCGACCGATGCCAAAACCGGCGCCCAGGATTACGAGTCCGGCGCCGACCGCGGCACCCAGATTCATGAAACCGCCCGGAGCGGCGGCACGTTGGGCGGCGGCAGCTTCCATGGGGCTCGGCGCCTCTTGCGCCAAGGCGGGAGCGGCAATCAACAACACTGCCAAGCAGAGCATCGTCAATTTACAGAATCGAAGCATGGGGAATCTATCCTTTCACGAAACGTTGTGGAAACCCTTTGGTCGCTCGACGACTAGTGTGGATGAACGGCCATGCCAATGAACAGGGCCGACAAAAACGTGAAAATATATGCCTGCAAAAATGCAACGAACAATTCGAGCATGCTCAGCGCGGTGGCGCCGAACACGCTGGTGGGCGTCACGACCCACCACAACAGCGATTGGGCGCTAGCGGCGATAAACGCCATGATCACTGCCAGCACGACGTGCCCACCCATCATGTTCGCCAACAACCGAACGGCCAGCACGCAGTGCTTGATCAGCATGCCAAAGACTTCGATTACAAAGATCATCGGGATCAGGAAAATCTTCAACCCTGGCGACAGATCCATTTGGGGCACGAACGACTTGATCATGCCCGCGGGACCCAATTTCTGCACTCCGGCCCCGATCACTACCAGAAACGTCGTCAATGCCAGGGCACCGGTCACGGCCAGCGAGCCGGTGGGCGAACCCATCCAGGGAATCATCCCAAACAGGTTGCATCCCAGCACGAAGAAAAAAATGGTCCACAGGAACGGAACGAACCGGTCGGCGTCGTGCCCGCCAATGCAGGGCCGCGCGACGTAATCGCGGAAATACAACAACATGGCCTCGAGCATGTTCCCAAAGCGAGTGCGGGCCAGCGCCCCACCGCGGAGCGCCTTCGCCAGGCCGATGAAAAACACACACAGCAGCAGGGCCACCACCAACTCGATCACCATGAACTTGGTAATCTTCAGATCGAACGGCTTAATCGTGTTGTCGATCAACGTGTTGCCGGTGTGGACCTTCAGCAGCGGTTTTTCCAGCTTGAACGGCTGGGGAAGCTTGTAGTGACCAGATCCGTCGGCCGTCATGAACCGTGGCAAATGCAGCTCCGGCGAGTCCTCGACGTGGCTGAAAAGCGCCTTCGGATCGAGCGGATTCTCCGCAACGGCGCCGTGCGCGGCATGTTCGGTGGTCGCGGCGTGCTCAGCCATTGCAAAAATTCACTCCGCGATCGGACGCGACTTTGCGGTACCGGCGTTTGCCACTCGGCTGACCGTCAGCCAGGTTTCCAACGCGAGTGTCACCAGATAGAACGCCAGCAAATAGACGATGAAGGCCAGATGCCCCCGGCCATCATGCCCCTGGGCCGCGAGGAAAACGCAAACGCCCAGCGGCGGAACGATCCGGATCGTCATGCCCACCAGCATCAGCACCAGCGGGGCCACGCGGTCATGCAGGGCCGAACCCAGCACTTCCGTAGCCAACCCGGTTACCAAGCAGACGGCCAACGCAAGCAGCAATCCGTTCGGTCCGCCACTACCGGCCCGAACAATGGCGAACGGCATCAACAACAGGGCAGCTGTCATCAGAGCGCAGACAAGCACCAGCGCCGATCGCAACAACGCCGTGCAGGTGGATTTTGAGCCGTTCGTCCCGCTCATGGCCCCAATGATCTCACAATATCAGACGTCGATTGCGGACGCGTCCAGTTTGCCAAAACGCCGTGTCATCGAATACCCCGCTACCTTTTGATCGCTAGTCGGTTGGCAACTGCTCGTCGTCGCTGCGTACCTGGTTGTCGCTACGGACCATGTGCAGCAGATGAACTACCGCCGACGTCGCGCCTACGGCAAACCCAATCAGCATCAACAGCACTACGGTCCCCAACCGCTTGTCCAACCAGTAGCCAGCCAGGCCCGGCAGGACCATCTCCAGGGACACGACCATGATTCGCGTCGACCATTGGTATGCCTTGGCGGACGGCGATCGGTCGTCGGTGGAACTGGTCACCTGAATGCCGCGATGATCAACACCCGGCAAGCAGCACTGCCGCCGGCCAGCCGTTGCCCTGGAGAGATCTGCATCGCCCGCGCCCGAGACGGTATCGAAACGTGCGCCAGCAACTCGTGGGCTGGGCAATTTATCGCACCTAAGTGTTTGGTGTCAACGCCTTAGTGTTGAATTCGTGCTTTTTTTCACAAAGTCGCGAGACGGCGATATCGTGGTTCGACCACCAGCTTCCTGCGGCAGCGGGAAGCCCAGTTTCTCACCCCACGCAGAGCTTGGTATCCGAGGCATTTTTCAGGGCGGCAGCGGTGACGTAAATGCAGGCGACGATAGCACTTCGGCTCTGCCCAGCGGGCGTGTTCCTGCCACCAAATCGTTGCATTTCGTGGTGTTGTGGTTACACTAAAAGGAGGGAATTTAGCGAATTTGCGCTTTGCTGGCCGGGGGGTTGGCGTCTGCCGCGATGAGTCGGTATCGAGGCGTCTCTTTTCGGGCCGCGTTTTCCTCCAACCGGGCCCTTCCTGTCATACCCAGCGGGACACCCTTCACATGACTGCCGCCGCCTTGAAGAGTTATTCGTGCAAAGACCTGGCCCGCATGGCCAAACTGCAAGGTGTTGTCGGCTGGCATGCGATGCGAAAGGAAGAACTGGTCCAGGCCTTGCTAAAACGCGCCAAGTCGCAACGACACAATGGCACGACGGTCGCGGGGCTGCTGCAGGAAATGGGCACCGAACGCAAGTCCGTCATCAAGAACCGAGCCGACGATGCGAACCCGATGGTCGATCGCCGTCCGATGATCTCCGCCGCCAAGGACCTCAGCTTCGCCGGCACCGCGTCGGCCAACCGAGGCGAGCGCGACCGGCTCGTGGTGATGGTTCGGGACCCTTATTGGCTGCAGGTCTTCTGGGAACTAACCCGGCAGAGCATCGACCGTGCCCAGTCGGCGATGGGTCCTCATTGGCATGCCGCTGTGCCCGTGTTGCGGCTCTATAAAATGGGCGCCGACGGCACGAGCGCGCTGGTTCGGCATATTTCGATCCACGGCGGCGTGAGCCACTGGTACGTCGACGTTCAAGAGCCACCGAGCGAATATCGCCTGGAAATCGGCTACCTTGCGGCAAACGGTCAGTTCTATAGCCTGGCCCGCAGCAACTCGGTCACCACTCCCCGGGCCGGCACCAGTGACGCAGTCGATGAGAACTGGACCGACGTCGCGGACAATGCGGATCGAATCTTCGCCATGAGCGGCGGCTACAGCTCGCGCGGCACGAGCCTCGAACTGCAAGAGTTGCTCGAGGAACGCCTCGGCCGGCCGATGGGCACGCCGATGGAAACTCGCTTCGGCGACGGCGCGGCACGGGTGGTGTCGGCGGCGCAAAAACTGCGGTTTTCCGTCGACGCAGAGCTATTGGTGTTCGGAGTGAGCGATCCTGGCGCCCATGTCACGCTGCAAGGCGAGCCCGTGCCGCTCCGGCCGGACGGCAGCTTTTCGGTACGGATGTCCCTTGCCGACCGCCGGCAGGTGATTCCAGTCATTGCCAGCTCGGCCGACGGGCTGGAACAGCGTACGATCATACTCGCAGTTGAGCGGAACACGAAAGTGCTCGAACCGCGCGTACGCGACGTGGCCCACTAGGCCGAAAGAATCGCGGAATTACGGCCTCTTGCCCTCCGATTGGCGGCCGACCGCGGTTTCCACGAATAGCCGATTTCATTAGGCTGGAGCGTTGCTGCGATCCGCTTCGCCGCGCGCTTCTACGACGCACTCACCCGTGGTAGGCGACCGCTCCGTGTCCGACGACATCTCCCCCATCCTCGGCGACTGGCCCTATCGACCTGATGAAATCACGGTCAGAATCGTCGACGGTCAGGACGGGCGACGAAAGATCCAGCTCCGACTCGATCTTGGCATCCTGCAGATGGAATTCGACGGGAGACCCGATGGTCGTCGCATCCACGATTGCGAGTCATGGTTCGAATATCCACACCCACCGGCAGAAGGAACACGATCGGGCAAACCCCGATAGCGCCCCTTATTTGCTCGAGCCCGAGGACTGCCAGGAGCTTTTGCGAGAGGGTGTCCAATACTATCACCGTTACTTGAGTTTCTGGCATCTGGCACTCTACGAGCTGTGCGCCCGTGACACGGAGCGCAACTTGCGGCTATTCGCCTTTGTCCGCGAACACGCCCGCGACGAGCGAGTCCGACTGGAGTTTGACCAGTGGCGGCCGTACGTGACGATGATGCACGCCCGGGCCGTGGCGACACCGTTGGTGGAGCTCGAACAATGGGACGCGGCGGTCAACGTGCTCGACGCCGGGATTCGCGGCATCGAGCAGTTCTTGGCCGACTACAATCAAAGGGAAAAAGCCGGGCAAGTCGGGGAATTGGCGTTCCTGCAACGTTGGAAGCAGGAAATCCTCGAAAAGAATCCGCCCCGCACCCTGGCTGGTCCCGACGTGGCCACCGAGCCGACGGCTGCGGCTCCGCCTGATCCGATCAAGCGAGTCCGCGACGAGCTTGCCCGTGCAATCACCGAAGAGCGCTACGAAGACGCGGCCCGGCTGCGCGACGATCTGCGCCGGCTGGAGAACCCGCCACCACCGCCGCTTCCCGGCATGTCGGGTTGATCGCCGCTGGTCATCATCGTGTCACATGCGGATAATTCGCAGAAGAACGGTTGCGTGCAGCGTCATGAAGCCCCTCTCCGACGAACTCGTTGCCAAACGCGAACGCCTGCTCACGCTCATCGCGAGTTACGGGAGTTGTGCGGTCGCATATTCCGGCGGCGTCGACAGCGCCGTGGTGGCAAAAGCCGCGCATGTCGCGCTGGGCGACGCGGCCGTCGCGGCCACTGGCGTCAGCGCTAGTCTGGCCGAAGGTGAGCTCGACAGGGGCCACGGCACTGGCCCGGCAAATTGGCATTCGCCACGAGCTAATTCCTACCGCAGAGCTGGCCAATCCGGCCTATTCCGCGAATGCTCCCGATCGTTGCTTTCACTGTAAAACGGAGTTGTACACGCAGCTGCGAGCCATGGCCGCTCGACTCGGCATCCAGGAAATCGCCAGCGGCACCAACCTCGACGACTTAGGCGACTACCGGCCCGGCCTCGCCGCGGCCGCGGCGTACGGCGTCCGCCACCCGCTTGCCGACTGCGGCATCACCAAAGCCGACGTACGAGCCCTCGCCGCGGCCTGGAATCTGCCCGTCGCGAACAAGCCGGCCTCTCCCTGTCTATCGAGCCGCGTCGCGTATGGTCAAACTGTCACCCCGGAGCGGCTGGGAATGATCGACCGTGCGGAGCAAATCGTCCGCTCGCTCGGCATCAAAGTCTGTCGCGTGCGTTACCTAGCCGGCAACGCCGCTCGAATCGAGGTACCGTTGGAATCGGTCGCCAAGCTTCTGGAACCAGCAGTCAACGCCATGCTCAGCGAAGAATTCTTGCAGCTCGGCTTCGCTTCGGTCTCCGTCGATCCGGGTGGTTTCCGTTCCGGGAGCCTCAACGAGGTGCTGGACGTACATCAAATCAAGATCGAGTGAGTGTTCCGTTCGCCGTCGACAATCCCTCAGGGCGGAGGTGCCCCATGACGTGTGTCCATTTGCAGCAGCTCTATCGCCTGTGCCAGGAGCACGATCTCAAGCTAGGTAGCTCCGATCTGATCCACATCGTCTGCAATCAGTGTGGCGAGCAGGAGGTCTGCCCGTCGATGATGACCGACGAGTACGAAGCCAAGCATCCGCAATTGACTTTCGAGGAGCGGGATGAGGCGGATGCTCCGGAGTAGCGCCGTACTGGGACGATTCTCCGGTGTGTCCGATGAGCGAACCGCTCGCAACTCATGAGTTCTCTGATGGTGGCCTCGACGCGGCCGTCGCTTTCTTTCGCCGCACTCGCTCCGAGCTTCGCACGCTTCGTGTCGTGCGAGTGTCGACCGAATGGGTCCGACTGTTCGACGTCAACGGCGACTACTTTGAACTGCGCGGTCTCGGCTATCCCGATGCCGACGTCGTGCCTGTGCTACGGTCGTTCGACACGCCGTTCGATCCGGAGCGAATCCACCTGCCGATCGACTCAGAATACAAAGAGTTCAAAACGGGCCGTCGATATCCTTGGGCCACCGACAGAGTCATGTGAAACCGTAGGTCGCCCAGTGCTTCGAAAGGCTGGGCTCACAGTTGGACGTTTCCCAGCACAAAGTCGGGAAACTCCTCTTGACCGATGAGCGTGCAGCGGCGACTGCGTGCATATTCCTTGCCGCCGGCCGTGAGGCGCGAGTTGGTGATGATCCCCAATTCGTCGCAACCCGTTTGGGCCAGGTCGTCGATCACGTGCCGTACGGCCGCGGTATGAAAGGGATTGACTTCTGAGACCGCGGCAACCGCGATGCGACGTGGGCTGAACGTGACAAATAGCGTGGTGGCCTCGCGACGGATCACGCCTCGCGCGCCGGTCGCGGGAGCATGGGGTGCGGACGGAGGCACCCCGCTCTTCTCGCCGCGCTGGACGTTGGCACCGAGCGTCCGGCAGACCTCGACGACGTAATCCTCCCATTCACTTCCGCGGAGCGATTTCCAGTTTCGCTGCAGCAACATTGCCCGCTGCAATTTCTCGGACCTCGTGAGCTCACGCCGCTGCTCGTGAAGCACGGCCAGCTGACGATTGAGCTCGATCGCGGTAGTGGCGGTTTCATGAAGCCGTTCGGACTGCGACGCCAAGTTTCGCTTCCACGTCGGCAATCGCCGCTGATAACAGGGCATCGGATGGGCGAAACAACAGCGAGACAAGCATGGCCAGTCCCGCGACCGCCGCAATTACAAAGCCGCCCAGCGAAGCAGTCCACGAACCGAACAGCAAACTCAAAAGTATGAGTGTCGTCACTGCGAGCGCGACCGGCCCGACCGTCAACACCAGCAACGGATAGGCTGCCAGCGATGCTGCGGGCGCCGAACACGGCCTGCCAACCAGAGATAGTGGCGGCGTCGCCGGAGCTGGGCGACTGATTTTGCCAGCGACCTCCGCTCCATGTCGAGGCGTGCCGCTTCCGTTTCAAGTTGAGCAATCTGGCGATTGAGCGTCGCCGGATCGAGTTCAGAGGGCGTCGACATGGGGCGTTCGACGAGAATGGCCGCACCAATCGCCGGCGGCGCCGTTCATGCACGGGCGACGAAGGCGAAGATCGCCAGAAAATGGCACGCGCTGCCGGCGATCACCAGGATGTGCCAAATGGCGTGGAAGTGCCGAACTTTGTCATCATATCGCAAGAAAATCGTGCCAAACGTGTAGCACAGCCCGCCCACCAGCATCCACCAAAACGCCGCTGTCGGTACGATACCCGCCAGTGCGGGGACCGAAATCGTCGGCATCCAGCCTAATACGATGCACGGCCATATCGACACGGCTTCCACTCGGTGCGCAAACACGACCTTCGACAAAAATCCCCACAGCGCTACGCTCCAGATCGCAGTCAACAGTAGCCACCACGGTGCCGTCCGCAGATACACCAGCGAGAACGGCGTGTAGGTCGCCGCGATCAGCAAGTAAATGCAGCCTTGATCGAGAGCCCGAAAATACGACCGCCATTCCGGCGTCGTGGCAGCGTGCGAAAGCGTGCTCATCGCGTAGACGGCAATCAAGCTCGCCACGTAAACCGTGCAACCGATTTCGCGCCATATGTCGCCGTCGTCAACGACATTCATCGCCATCAGCACGGCGCCGGCGATGCTCAAAAGCAGGCCGAGACCGTGCGTAAGTGCGTTAGCTCGCTCTTCGGCGCACGACAGTCGCCAGCCGAAAAAATCACGCGGAAACAAAGACTCAGTATCCATCTTCGTCGTCGGCGAGAATAGGAAACGCCGGGTGGGAAAGCTCTTTGGGAGCTTTCTATTAGAAGCATCTGCCGAGTGCGATGCAACCCTTAATATGATTGAGCTTAGCACGAAAACAGGGCATATTTCGCCGGTATTTCACTTTATAGCGGTCGTCTCGACACGTCCTTCTCCGCGACAGGTGTGCACCACCCGGATACTGTATCGGTCATGCCGATCAATGTCATTGTGCGTCAGCCGACCGAAACCCAGCTAGATAAAAGTCGACGAGGAAAACGAGGCGGGCGAGTAAAACTGGGTATGTGCTGTGCAGTTTACCGTTTAGGGACCACTCGTCGAATACGCAATTCACTAAACCGGATTCTGGGCGGGTAAGGAAATGTGCGACACGGCTCTGCGACACGGATCGCGTTGGTCGCATACGTATCCCCTGCCGGCTGGTTCGCGTTCCGAATACGATTTCGCCGCGTTCGCTTGCGACGCGCGGTTCGAAGCGCGTCGCAAGCGAACGCGGCCAATCCTATTCTCTCAGTAGCTTGGGCCTTTCAGCGATCGCAACCCGAAAACTAGGCGTTGACGCAGCGCCATTGCGTTTTGCCGTTTGTCGTAGCCACGTCGCTGAGTTGGTTTCGCAGTGTCGTTACCGACGCCGCCACCGCCCAAGCCTCATTGCCAATAGGCTGGTCGAAATTGGTCACAACCATTAGAAAACGGAACTAGAAGACCGTTGCTCTCAGCGGTTTGATGTCGATCGCTTTCTCCCACGACTCGAACAATTCATCCGAAGTGACGTCGCCACCGGTGAGGACCGTGTCGCCCACGATTTGCACCGGCAGGCCGAACGGTTTGTCGCCGCGGTGCTGAGCGGAGAGGGCCTGATAGAGTCGAATGTTCTTTTGAATTCGCGCTTCGATTTCCTCGCTACCGCTGCGTTTGGACAACTCCTTGCGATCGACCATTCGGAAGGCCCGGAACACAGCCTGCGACGCCGTCGGCACATGCTCTTCATCGGCCATCAAAAAGTTGTGAAAGTCGACAAATTTGGATGGTTCGACTTCCGCAACCGCCAGCGCAGTCCGCGCGATCTTGCATGCGCCGCGATGCATCGGATCGGTAGCCGCCACCATCTTGTTGCAGTCCAACTCCAATGGCATTGGTAAAATCACGATCGCCAGTTGATCGCCATAGCGATCACGCGCCTCTGCGCAAATGAGCGTGCATCTTGCGGCAGTGGGGGCAGGTGTAATCCATGATCTCCACAACGACGTATTTGGCAGTCGGTGAGCCGATCACTGCCTCTTGATACATGTCGAGCCGCATCTTTCCATTCAGGAAACTGACTTCACGCGACAGCTTCGGTGCTTTTTCCTCTGCGTTCATATCGTCATTTCGCCCGGCCATGAATCTGCTTCGCTTCCGCTGTCTCGATCATCGTTCGAATTCGTGACCTCAACTGTCCGCTCATCGTTACTGGCCGAATCATCATCCAACGGCCGATTGACGACGTGCTTTTCGGCATCGGGCGACAGCTGGTCCGTGTCCACGGCTGCATTGTTCGCGGCAGCGGTCATGTCGATCGTCGCGGCAAGCTCCGGTTTGCTGGCTTCAAATGTCTTGGGCGGAAACACCACCTGCAACACAATTAACATGCCGAGCAGCCCACCTGCCAACGGCATCGCGGTCAGCAACGACGGTCCCTCCGGCCGCCGCGGTCCCATCGTGCGACGGGCGCCGGGAATTGCCGCCATCGCGACGTGCGATCGCGATGACGACCGTATCCTGTCGGCTGATACGAAGTGCCGACCAAAGCACCAGCCCGGCGATCACCAATCCGCACAGGTGCGTCCCGAGGCAGTAATAACAAAAAGCGCCGAGCTCGACGGCTTGCAGCGCCGTAAACCACACGCCAGTGACCGCCGCGAGCAAAGCCGCGGTCGCCAGCGCTGTCCCGAACCAGCGGTTGTCGTTGAAGGTGTGCGAACCGGATGCCAGTGCGAGTGCCAGGATCGTGCCATAGCAAGCCAGTCCTCCCAGCGCCACCGGCAATCCAGCGGCACGCGACCAGCGGCTGGTGAGCACTTCGTCGCAGCCTCCGTGTCCGCCGACGTCGCAGCCCGCCACCACTCCATGCGCGAATGACGTCCATGTGAGGTAAGCCGCATCGACCGTCGCGATCAGCGCCAGCACGACGACGATCCAGCGGACCGCGCCGCGCAGCCACGGCTGAGAGGCGTGCGTCGACTGCCGGGCAAGGGCTGGATTGACCAAAGGAATCATGGGGCAGCATCGGGAAGTGAGGGGGCCCGGGTAAATACCAGGAGCCGTGGCATTAATTGCCGGCCTAGTTCAGTCTACGGCGTGGCTTAGTTTTGAGCGAGACCCGCTGGCAGCGTCGCTAGCTCCCGCGGCCCGAAAAGGCTCATCCACCGACAAAGTCCGCCTTGCCACCTGAGCGCCCACGCCGCTACGATCCGATATTCTGTAGCAACCGCTGTAACCGATAAGGTTGCCTGGTCGCGGCAATGACGTGCTGCGACAGCGGTGCCTCAACAGACAATTCCCAACTTGCGCGTGTCTCCACGCGTGAATTTCACTGACAAGGACGTCACGAACATGAACATGAGTCCCAAGGTGCGGCCGCTCTGGCAACGCGTGCCGCTAATGATCGGCACCGCCATTCTGTGGGCCTACAAGGCACTCCACCTTCCCCGCTTCATCCTCCCACGCGACCTTAAAAGTGTCGTTACGAATTGGGAGCATGAAATGTTCTGGGTGCTGCTCAAGTCGCGTTTCAACCGCGCCTACATCGATCAACCTTGCTACTTCAAAATGCCGACTTCATTCGCCCCCAAGGCCAAGGTCGAACCGAAATACCAATTGAGCGAAGACGAAATCCGCAAGTTCTATACGCAGGGTTTTCTCGGTCCGTTCGACGCCTTCACGCATGACGAAATGATGGACTTCAAGAAGGAAGTCCTGGCGCTGGAAAAAACCAAATCGAAGACCTACGGCTTCGTGACACCCCGCGACCGGCACTTCGAGTCGCCCCGGCTTTGGAACTACATGCGGCACCCCGCGATCACCGAGCGGTGCGCGCAAATCCTTGGACCCGATCTCTTGTGCTGGCGGTCTCAATACTTTTACAAGGGCCCCAAGGCACCGGCCATCCAGTGGCACCAGGCCAGCACGTTTATGGTTGAGGATTACCAGGATCCGGGTATCTTTCCACCCGATCGCAGCGAAGTGTTTCAGCTCACGGTCTGGGTCGCGATCGATGATGCCACACCCGAAAAGGGCTGCATGCGATTCGCCTGCGGCACGCACGATCGCGTTCGCACGATCAAATTCGGCGGCGAGGAAGGCTTCTATGAAGCGGCCTACACGCTCGATTTCAACGAGGCGGATCAGCCGTGTGTCGTTCTACCCGTCAAGGCCGGTCAGTTCATCATCTTCACCGAGCGGTGCATCCACGGCTCCGGCCCGAACACGACTGACCAGCACCGCCTGGCATTCAACCTGCGAGTAATCGGAACGCACGTTCCAGCTTACACAAACAAAAAGTACTACCGCAGCGTCTACAACGGCGGCAAGTACAATCTCGACCGCTGGGGCGTCGCGCTGTTGCGCGGCGAGGACCGCCACCGCGTCAGTCGAGCGATCCCGCCCGCGGACCTGGAAACCGGCGTGTTCACGCGCGTCATTCCCGCCGGCGAGCCGCTGCCCATGTCGCCGATCCGCAAGGCCGCCTGAGCGGTCGTCGGCTGCTCGAAGTGAATCTCGATCAGAGAGAGCCGGCGATAACTTCGCCGGCTCTTTTGCGCAAGGTGTTCCACCCATGCGAGAAATACACGGCAAAAAGGCGCTCGTGAGCGGTGCGGCCTCCGGCATCGGTCGGGCGATCACGCTGGAGTTCGCCCGACAAGGCATCGACTTGTTTCTCGTCGACGTCGACGCTTGCGGTTTAGCGAAGGTTGCAGACGAAGCCCGCGCGTCCGGCGTCGAGGTGGTCAAACGCCGCTGCGACGTGAGCCAGCCGAGCGAGGTCGCCGCCGCAGTCGCCGCAATCCTCGAAAGCTGGGGCGGCGTCGACATTCTGGTGAACAACGCCGGGATTACCTATTACGGCCGCACTCACGAGTCGTCGGCGGAGCACTGGGACCGCGTCATGCAGATCAACCTGCATTCTCACGTCCAGTTCACGCGCGAGCTGCTGCCATCGCTGCTGGCTCGCCGCGAGGCCCATGTGCTCAACGTCTGCAGCATGTTCGGCCTGGTGGCGATGCCGAAGCTCGCCGCCTACTCGACGAGCAAGTACGCCATGGTCGGCTTCAGTGAAGCGCTCCGTGCCGAATACGGCCGCGAAGGATTGGGCGTCACCGCGCTCTGCCCCGGATTCGTCTCGACCAACTTGTTCGCGTCGGCGCCGCTGCCGGAACAGGCCAAGGGCCCGAAGGTTCCACCGAAGATTTTCTGCACGACGCCCGAAAAAGTTGCCCGCGCCGCCGTGAAGGCGATCCGACGCAACCGCCGGCTGGTCGTCGTCGAACCGTTTGCCAAGCTGCTTACGACGATCAAGCGACTGGCGCCCGGGCTGATTGACTTCTTCTTGCACCTCGGCCGCCGCAGCCGCATCGCCAAAAAGATGGCCCGGCTCGAGAAGGAAGCAGCCGAAGAGCGCCAGGCCGCCTGACCGCGGCGAGACGCTGAGGCTATTTGGCTGGGCAATCTCCCAGACGGCGTGCGGAGGGCGACGCGATCTCATTTCGCGTGATGCCGCCGGCGTATGACCTGGTTTGGTCGCCGGGCCGCCCCGCCCCCGCTGGCCCGGTAGCCGTGCTCGATGGAGAACCATTCGGCGTACCGTTCCCGCTCCATGTAGGTCGAGTTCTTCTCGTCGACCAGGTGTCCCAGCTCGTGGATCAGGATGTTGTTGAGGTAAAAATCCTCGGCCGCCTGCTGGCTCCAAGTGAGCGTCCACACACCGGGTCCGGGCTCGCTCCAGACGCCGCCATACATTCTGGCTTCGTTCATCAAGGCCGGCCGGGGCGGCTGATCGAAGTGCTCGACCAGCGAATCCTCCAGCGGATAGAGGTAGATCGCGTTGCCCCACTGCATTCCATAGCACGGAAAGCTCTGCTTTTTGCGGGTCATCCGGCTGAGCTGCACGACTTCCAGTTGATCCAGGAAACTCGGCTGAACGAGCTTGAGCCGATCCCGAACCTGCACCTCCGTGACAATGTGCTTGTAGCCCTCGCCCGGTTCCTGGATTACGACCCGGTAGCCCTCGAGGTCGGTCGACTCGTGCCAGTCCTCGGGCGGCGCAAGGGAGCGCAGACGTTCGGTCGGCCGCTGATCGCCCGTCGGGCCTGCTTGTGCTGTTGGCGCGAAGTGCCGCCACCGACCGCCGTATTGCGGCGGCGGGCTTGGCGGGCCGGCGACTTGTCGGAATAATCGCGGCGGATATACATCGTTCGTCTCGCGCAGCACAAAACAGCGATCGGCCTGTTGGCCGGGGATAAAACGCTTGAGAACCGTTCCGTGACAAGCGGCCGACCCACAACGTCGGCTGTTCCGGCGGTCTACCACGTCCGAATGGCGCTTCTAGGAGGGCAGGAAACCCGTTCGGGCCTCCTATCCATCGTAGGCAGGGTCCAGAGAGCCGTTCAAGAAAATGCGCAAGTCGTTACAATATAACAACTTAAACACGTGGCGATTTAGCGACAAATGGCCTCCCGCGGGAAAGCTCCGCGGGTTGCCCAGGGTGCCTCGATGGCAATGAAATCGCGTTCTTCAATTCCCATAGATCCGCCGCCGCGAGTTGTGCTTTACACCCGCCAAGGATGCCACCTTTGCGACGATGCGATCGGCAATACTCGCCGACCAAGGACTGAGCCCCGATTTGCATCGACGTCGACACAGACGATCAGCCTCCACGAGCGATTCAGCGAGTGCGTCCCCGTCGTCGAAATCGACGGTAAGATCCGCTTCCGCGGCCGCATCGACCGGCGGCTCTTGCGGCGATTACTCTCCTAATGCGCTGGATTATCGCTTGCGGCTTAGCGGATGCTCCGCGCCGCCCTACTCCCGCCGGTCATGAGCCACCGCGTCGCGCCAACCCCGGTGAAAGATGCTCCAGGCGCTGGCCGAGACAAACGCGATCCAGCCCCCCAAAACCGCCGTCGACGCCGCCCCGACCAGGATTCCGGGGACGGTCGTACGATCACCAATGGCGATGCTCAGCACCACCACGCCAAGTAATCCGCCCAACGCCGCTCCAATCGTCAGACAGAGCCGCATCCGCGCCAGTGGCTGATCGTGTCCATGCAGCGGTGAACGAGAGTGCGGCTCGATGGATGCCGTACCCGAGGACTCCGCTACTTGCCGCTCGCCGGGTTCGCGCCCACTTTCCCACGTCCGCAACTGATCCGCATGTTGGCCCAGCCGCGTGCCGATCGCCGTGCTCAACACGTGCAGCACCACGACCGACACCGCCAGCAGCAGCGCCGCCGCGGCGATCCCCGCCGGTGCGGCCACCATGGCAACGAACAGGAAACACAGCCCGGTGACGCCCCAGAAAAGCTGCTTCAGCCCAAACCGCAACACCGGTAAGTGTGGCTCAGCCGACCCGGCAACGACAGTTTTCCATTCGCTGCTCACGCACCAATTCCTCGCAACGTCCATTATCCCGCCGCCCGCAAACCCAGGCAAGTAAATCCCGACTCCGAGAATTCGTCGACGGAAACCTCTCCCGAATTTCCGCCGACGATAACGAGTCAATTGCATCTCGAATTGGCCAATGGTTAATCCATTGCGGTCGAGGCGACAATGTGGCCTACGGCGGAACGTCCGTTTCAGCAAGGTCCGTCCTTAGATACTTGGTGAGCATCGTAACGGGCGTGAGAACTGAGTGCATCGCACGCACACTGCCAACGAGCTCATCGCCTGTTGCCGCCGCTGGACCAGTCAATGGGTACCTATGAGGCGGCCTCGATCGTCTCGGGCCGGATCGGCACACGTGTGAAATAGGCTGTCGTGAGACAGGATGGAATATTTGGAGGTCGGAGCCACTGTACGAGCGTGTTTCGACCATACTCGTCCCGCTTGACGATTCGGGTCGCACAGTCGCCGTCAGATTCGATCCCTAGGTTTAGGAGGACGAGTTGTTATGGGTCGGGGTCGTGGCGCGTGGTGCGAATCCCCACCTGCCGGCGAGAAGGCTTTCCAGGAGACCGCACACGAAACGAGGCAAAAGTGGTTTGCAGAAAGCGGCTTGACACGGTTGCCAACACACCTAAACTATTAGGTTAGGCCTTGACGAGGAGCACTTGTGTACCCCACGGACCGAGAAATCGAGATTCTGAAAGTCCTCTGGGATATCGGCGAAGGAAGCGTCCGCGCCGTGCACGAACGGCTCGCCCCCTCAGGCGAACTGCATTTCAACACGGTGCAAACGCAGCTGCGCATCATGGACCGAAAGGGCCTGGTCGCTCATCGCCGCAAGGGCCGCACACTGATTTACCATGCGCTCTACTCGCGCGAACAAGAGTCGTTGCGGTTCTTACAGCAGGTATTTGACGGCTCACTTGATCAGCTCGTGTTAAGCATGCTCAAGGCCGAGCGAGCCGATTCGGAGCTACTCGACGAATTGGATGAACTCATCAAGGACGCCCGCAAGAAGAAAAAACGGAAATAGTGCGACATTAGGTGCGGGCGTCGCGCAGCAAACGGAAACTTGACCATGATCTCGCTTATTCTCTTCACGTGGCTCGTAAACGCGGCGCTAGCCAGCACCGCACTCTTGGCATGCGGGTAATTGCACTCCTCATCTTTCGCAGCGGCGGACCGCTTGCGCATCATTAGTGGACATTTACGGCCACACTGTTGTCGCTGATGATGGTCAACCTCCCGTTGCGCTCGCCGTTGTCACTCGGTGTCGTCGGCGCGGTGCAACGCGCCACCTGCAGCACTCCGGCGATCGACGTCGAACGCCGCGTCGGACAATGTTCCAACCGAAACCGACTCCAGGCACTTTGACGGTGCAGCAATCGCCAACGAGTCCCTATCGGAACCTGCGTAGTCGAGTCGCACGACTCGCTGCAACGAATTGACAGAGACGAAGCACCGGCCGATCGGCAAGTAAACATCGCATTGCTGGTGATTGCCGCGCATCTGCTTGGCGTACCTGCTGGGCGTCGTGGTTCTCTAGATCCGTTGGATTCGCGCTCGTCGCCGGTTGAGGCAGATTTTATACGGCGCGATCGACGTGCCGCCGTATCCGCACCGAGCTGGCCCGAATTGCCCACGCAGTGCAGTCACGTCATACTACTGGCGAGCGACGAGGTGACGAGCCCGGTGATGTGGGGGAGAGCGCAACCGGTGATTGTTCTGCCCAGCGCGGCGCTGAGCACGGTCGACAAGTTGCAGCTCCGCTATTACTTAGCCACGAATTGGCCCATGTGAAGCGAGGTGATTACCGGCTCTGGCAACTCGCCACGCTGCTGCATTTCTTCGTATTGATCAGCCCCTCTTCTGGTGGGCTAGAAATCGACTGGCCGCAAGCATGGACCAACTGGCCGACGCCGACGCTTGCAACCAAGGCGGCTCAGCCACCGACTACGCCGCTTGCTCGTCCAGTTGGCCGTCGCCAACTGGCGCGCGCGCGCTTTCACTCAGTATCAGCGGTCGGCGATCGGCGCTGAGGCAGCGAGTTTCATATTTGTTAAACGCTCCCACGCCGCGGCCCACCTGCCCCCTGGCGCGAAGTTTCATGATCAGTGCAGCGGCGATCCTGCTTGGCAGCCTCATGTCGCTCGTTCGGCTCGAAGCAAAACCGAGTGCCGAGACGTCGGTTGTGACCACTAGCACAGACAAGCCAGTGCAAACAGCGCCACAGCCGGCGAACTCCGAAAGGGCTTCGCCACTCGCCCGAGAGAAAGACTCGGGCAAGAGCATTTCCTATACCGGCCACGTCCTGGATGCGGAAACGAACAAACCAGTTCAGGGCGCGAAGGTAACCGTGTACCGCAAGTTAAGCCGCGATCCGAAAACTGGCGGCTGGAACGAACTTGGTTCGGAAACTTACGAAACGGCAGCTGACGGCAGCTACACCTTTGTCATCCCGCCGGAAGAGGCAGCACAACCGAGCCTGTATTTGGAAACCGAAGTGCATCATCCACAGTACGCCGCCAAAAGCCGCGAAGGGTATTCCCATACGATGATTCGCAAGAATCTCGCCTGGGTGAGGAGCCCTGGTATTCCGAAATCAAACTCTGGCCGGGCGAGGTGATCACCGGTACCGTCGTATCGCCGGAGGGTGAACCGCTGGCGGGCACGGAAATATCAATGTACTCCGCGTCCGATAGGGCCACGGGCATCGTTCGCGGCTCATGGGATAAGACGAAGACCAATGCCGAAGGCGAATTTCGCGTCGTACCCGCCACTCCCGGCGATGGTGTGCTGTGGATCAAGCCCGAGAAATATGCCACGCAGGCTCTCCGCATTGCCGATCGACGCGGTGATTGGGGAACGCTAACTATGCAACCAGGTAAGACCGTTTCCGGGCGGGTTCTCGACGTGCAGGGCGAACCAGTACCGGGTGTGCGGGTCGAGGCACGAAGCAGCGGTGATGGCGATTTGCCCGATGAGTTGCTCAGGTCGGATGCGGTGGCCAATCAAATCGGGCGAATGACGACGTCCGGCCTCGATGGCCGATTTACTCTGCTGCCGCTGCCCGATGGCGACTACACAATGCAGGTTCGTTCACCCAGCAACAGTTACGCTCCGCCGCCATTGAAACAAGTTTTCTTGCGACAGAAGTTTTCCCTCGGCGGGTCGGCAATGCCAGCATCGCTCGAGATTGCGGTGCCGCACGTGGTGATTCGCGGCACGGTGTTCGACAGTTGGGGCAAGCCACGCTCTGGATTCGAGTCGACGTTGTTTGGCCGCATGGACGGCAACTTCTACGCCGAAGAGGGCTCGGTACCAGGCGCAGATGGCAAATTCGAAATCTGGCGCCACTCGGTTTGCAGCAAGCGCACCTCGATCTCATTTCGAACGAGCTCAGTTCACTACGCTGGCGAATGGCGCGACATGCGGCACTCACGGTAGTTGCAACGTTGATTTGGGGACGCTTGAAAACGACGTCACCGACTTTCAAACATCCGCAACGTCGCGCCGATCGTGTTGGTCAAGACGGTCGACGAGCAAGGTCGACCCGTCGACGGTTGCACGCCCGTTGTCAAATACACCGCAAATGATCAACCGGGCGATGAATTGGATGTCTATACAACTGGCGGAAACGTACACTTCGAAATCAGCAAGACGGGCGTGGAGATCAGGCCGAGCACTGCGGACGAGCCGATGTCGGTCACCGTCGAGAGAACCGGTTACACGACGACAAACAGGAAATCACGCTCAAGGAGGGCGAAGAGCGGGAGTTGCTGTTCGTGATGAAGGAAGCGACGCCAATTAAACTGAAAACGACGATGACGATGCTGGCGAAATCCGCGGTACTATCCAATTTTAGAAACCATAAACCGATTCATGAAACGCCATCGGTGGCATGAGACATATGCGTATGTAGCGATTGACGTTCGTGCTGATCTACGTTTGGTCACCAGATCGCCGCGGTGAGGAAGCAGGGCGACACGACTCCTGTTCGCCGCTAGTGGCGACGCCCACGGTACTAGATAGACGAGCGGGTTGGAAGTCCTTTCCGCGGGCGGCCAGCAACCGATCCAATAAGCGTTATGCGAACCGAAGGAGCGGCAATATTGCCGTTAAAGAGCATGCTGAGTGCCGCCGGGCATCCCATCTGATCCCGTTGGTTGAGAATTCCTCGATCACAAATCCTCCCTATTGCCGATGGCTTCCACACGCCGAACTCTCTCCAAGCCGCGATTCTTCGATCGCAGAATACTTCGTCGAGCGTCAAGACCTGGCCAACTCCACGCAGTGGGGTGGCCAAGAATACCAGTTGAATTCAGTCGCATACTGTTGTAACGTACACTTCGCACGATCGCGTGCGAGGCCATCTTCCGCGATCAGCAAGGAGCTCGGGCCAGGGGGCAAGGAGAGCAGGCGCGATTGCGCTCAATGCTCCTATCACTCTGCTCCACACGTATTCGCGCCGAGGCCCAAAAGACTTCTTCCCTAGATCACGCGATACGACGATGTGCCAACCGATCGACAAGCTGTGAGCGAGGCCGGCTCCCCCGCCACTGGGACGCCGGTGGGCCCGCTCTCTCTGCGCTCAGCGTGTCTGCGAGAGACCTAAAGCCAAGACGAGCGCACTCGAGCAAAACGACAGAATCGGACAAAACAACCGCCGATATTGTCCGTCGACCGGCGCACTGCACGCGGTGTATCGAGCGATTCTCCGTGTGCGGAAGCGACAAAACCAAACCGTTTTGTCACCTCGAATCGAGTTTTCGCTGAAAGTGACTGTTGCATCGTCAAGCCAGCCAACGACTTACCAGCCGGCCCAAAATACACCGCCCGACAAAACGCGAAAATCCTCGAGCTCCAGCGTCAATTGTCCTCTGGCGTCGCCAACCGCTGAGACAAAACGCGTCTGCCGAAGTTCAACATTTGCCAACCGCCGATTCTTGCCCGCCCGTTGCTCCTTGCCTCCCGGTTCGTGGCCGAATGACGCCAGAATCGCTATAACGAATAACGCAATTTGAAAGTCGTTCGACCCTAATTGAAGATGGATCGATTGCATGCCTTGGATCACCGAACAGGCCAATGAGATTTCTTGGGACCGGCTTCAACAGTTGATGGAGCAAACCGTCGCCGAGGCTCGGCGGCGGATTTGCGCCAAGCCGAAGCGCGTGCTGCTGCTGCCGCCCGACATCACGCGGATGCACTCCGGCGCCGGCCGGCTCACCGAGATGCTCTACAAGCTGCTCGCGGCCGAGGCCGAGGTGCACGTGATTCCCACGCTCGGCCAGCACGTGCCGCACACGCCGGAAGAGAACCGGCAGATGTTCGGCTCGATTCCCAACGAGCGGATCCACGCCCACGATTGGCGCGGCGGCTGCGTGCGCGGTGGGCGAGGTGCCGGCCGACTTCGTCAAGGACGTCACCGGCGGCGCCGCCGACTGGGCGATTCCCATCGTCGCTCAACCAGATGCTGATGGAAGAGCCCTGGGACCTGGTGATCAACGTCGGCCACGTCGTGCCGCACGAGGTGCTGGGCTTCGCCAACCACAACAAGAACTATTTCATCGGCCTGGGGGGCAAGGACCTGATCTGCGCGGCCCACATGGCGGCGGCCAGCTGCGGCATCGAGAACAATCTCGGCAATCTCGATCACGCCGGTGCGGGCCTGCTTCAACAAGGCCGAAGACGATTTTCTCGGCAGCTTGCCCGACCTGTACGTGCAGGTCGTGCTGGCCCGCAACGAAGCGGGCGAGCTGGTGCACACCGGCGTCTACGTCGGCGACGACCTGGAAACCTATCTCGCCGCCGCCCGGCAGTCGCGCGAACAGAACATCACGGTGTTCGACGAGCCGGTCGAAAAAATCGTCTGCGTGATGCAGGGGGACGAGTTCTTCAGCACCTGGGTCGCCAACAAGGCGATCTATCGCACGCGGATGGCCTTGGCCGACGGCGGCGAGCTGGTCGTCATCGCCCCGGGCCTGAAGCGGTTCGGCGAGCAGCCGGAGGTCGACGCCTTCATTCGCAAGTACGGCTATGTCGGCACACCCCGCGTGATGGACGCCTATCGGACAGAACCCCGACATGCAGGACCTGGCCCACGCCACGGCCCACTTGATCCACGGCTCGAGCGAGGGCCGCTTCACGATCACGTACGCTCCGGGCCACCTCACGCAGCGCGAGATCGAGGGCGTCAACTTCGGCTATGCCGACATCGACGAGGCCCGTCGCCCGCTACCGGCCCGACGAGTGCAAGCAAGGCTGGAACACCACGGCCGACGGCGAGCGGTTATTACTTCATCCCCACGCCCTCGGCCGGCCTGTGGGCCCATCCCTCGCGGCTCAAACGCTGAGAATCGCCGGAAACCAACTTGCCATTCGACCTGCAACCAGCTACAATTTGCAACTAGTTTGCATGATCGTCAGTTTCGGTCGATTCTGAGGCTGGCGGCAGCGATCTCGAGTTCTCGATGAGAAGCACCGGCCGAAAACTGCTGACCGCAGGACTTGTCGCCCTCTACGGTGGCATTTCGTTGCTCGGCTACGGCCTGCACGAGCTGGCCCCGGCACACCACCATGCGCTGCCAGCCTATCTGGCGGATTCCTGTCATCACCACGATCACGCCGACCGCACGCATCACGACCAGCATGCAACGGGGCAGCCGTTCGCTGCCGGTTTATGCGACGCCCACGAGTGCGACATTTGCGTTTTTCTCGCGCAAATCCGCAGTGAACGGCCGCTAGTAACCGTTCCCGTCATTTGGCAGCCCTGTGTCGCCGGGGCGATCATCACTCTCCCCGCCGCCACTTCTCAGGCCACTCTCGGTCTGCCGGTCCCTCGCGGTCCACCGGCGCTGGTCGGCTAATCTCGGCCTGACATAGCGCAGCGGTTTTTTCGTGTGCGCGTTTTCAATCGTTCCTGCGCAAGGTCGCGATCCAATCGCTGTCACCCGCGCACGTTTCTGCGAGGCCAATACCATGGTTCCACGCCGCGCCTTCACCCTGGTCGAATTGTTGGTTGTAATTGCGATCATGGGCATCCTGATTGCGCTGCTCTTACCGGCGGTCGAGGCCGCCCGCGGTTCAGCGCGACGAATGCAGTGCGCCAATAACATGCGTCAAATCGGCCTGGCGATCCACGAATTTTGTGACTCGCACAAGGGACAATTTCCCATGATGCGGCACGATATCGAGGAACAGGATGTGCCAAAGACGTGGATCTACGCGCTGGCGCCCTACATGGAAAGCGTCGACGCGATCAGGTTATGTCCAGAGGATCACGAACGGATCGAGACCCCGGCATACAAGGATGAGCAGGGCAACGTGATCGAGGTGCGGCCGACGAGCTACGCGATGAACGGATATCTGCGCGAAGAAGGCTTCAATCCAGCCGGACCCACACCGGGGTTTGCCCCGAGGTTTTCGATGCTTACTGAATCCCATCGAACGATCGTCATGTTCGAGGCCGGGCGGGGCGTCGCGATTACCAAAGATCACGTGGAATGTCCGGATTGGTTCAGCGCGTATAACCTCAAGCGCAACACGCCGCCTAACCACGCCGTGTGGGATGCGGTCGCCGACGAGGAGACGGGCAAAGAAGATGAGAAGCCGGGCGAAGTGGCCGTCGCGCGCCACCAAGGCGGAGTCGCCAATTACCTCTACGCCGACGGGCACGTGGACACGATCCCGGCCGAACAAATCGCCGAATGGTGCGACAGCGGCATCAACTTCGCCATTCCGCCGCAGTGAAACAGCTGTTTTTCGGATTTCGAATAATTGAGTGTTTTCATTTTACTTTCGTCATCAGCAGCAAGGAGTCTGGAAGAATGAATTGCAACCGTAGATTGTACTTGCCGACAGGCATCGTGGTAATGGTCGCCGTCGCGGCATCGCTTCCTCAATTCGCTTGGGCGGTCGACAGCGACGTACTGCTGGCCAGCGCCAACGGCCACGTCGTGATCGGCGCAGCGAACGATCTGGGCACCGCGGACGAGAATTTTAATCTCACGACGAACGTGTTTGTGGGCATCATGACCCCTGATTTTCCGCCATTCGATCCGGCCGATTACGGTGGTGACGAACCTGGTTTCTTTGCTCTCAATAGTGGAAACGTTTCACTTCCGCCAGGAGCGTCGGCATTGCCCGGCAGCGCCCAGGTGACGATCCAATTCCCCTCGTTCACAGTCGGTGCGGAATCGGACTCATTGTTCTATTGGGACGGAGCCGGGGCCGTCGATTTCCAGCCGATTTCCCTGGCTCAGCCGGGCATCGCTTTGTCGCTCGTGCCCAACCCGATTGCTACGACCCATGTCGATGGCTCGCTCCACCAGCATTCCGCCTGGGAGCTTGACAATGGCGGTGTGGGTGTGCCGGCCGATGGGGTGTACTTGCTTTCGCCGACCGCGAGCGTCGTCGGCCTCGCCGATTCCAAACCGTATTACATGTTGTTTCTGGCAGACGCTGGGATCACCAATGAGGACGATGCCGAGGCGGTGAAAGACGGCCTCGATTCGGGCGACCCTATCTTCAACGGCAAGGACTACAGCTATTTCTACGGCGCCGCGGATTATGTGCGAGATAATCTGGCTGTGCCGGAGCCGTCCGCGGCTGCATTGTTGGGCCTTGCCTGCGCTGCCCTCGTCACGTCCACCGGGCGGCGGTGATTGTCTGCGAGGAGATGCTCGCGATGAGTCTTGTCAGGAATTGCTTTGCGGTAGGAGCCGTCCTCGCCACGTGCGCTGGGCCTGGGATCGCCCGGGCCCAGCACACGTACGACATCATCGTGCAGCAGGCCGGCGGTCGGTTGGTGACCGCCGGTTGTTGCAATGGGAGCGGCCAATGGACGTTGGGCAAACGCGTGTTCAGCGGCGAGTTTCCCATCGAGTGGGCAACCAACAGCCCGGGGTACGGCGCATTCGGCACAGGCTCGCCAAACTTACCCGTCGGCAGCCAGGCCCCTCCCGCCAGCACCGCGTTGAACTGGGACTTCCTGCCGATGACCATCGACGGCCTGTCGCAAAACCTGTTCTACTGGAACGGGCTGCGATCGGATGGCCAGCCGGGCACAACGCCCGACGACGTAGATTTCGGCCCATTGCCGGGGCCAGACTATATGCTGTCGGAGTTCGACAAATCGAACGCGAAGTTTTCCGCCGATGGAACGGACACCCTTGTGATCGGCGGCGATATTGGCGAGACCCATGCCGACGGCTCACTTCACTTCCACCGTTACTTTTTCCTTGAGGACAACGATGGCGACGGTGCCACCTCGCCGGCCGACGGCATCTATCTGATCGCCGAGCGGTACCGCATGGACGGAGAACTGAACTCAGATCCGACATTCATCTTGTTTGGGACGCCAAACTCGACAATTCAAGCGCTTGACGATGCCGCCCTCCCCTGGGTCGAGCAGCAGCTCGATTTGCCCGGAGACTATAATGGCGATGGCGTCGTGAACGCCGCCGATTACACTGTCTGGCGGGACACGTTCGGACAAATGGGACCGGCGCTAGCGGCCGACGCCGACGGCGATCAGTCCGTCGGCGCCGGCGACTATGAGATATGGAAGCAGAATTTTGGCGAATCGGCCGAGTTGCAGATCGCCCCCGTGTCGGCAGTCGGGACTGGATCCGTAACAGCGACGTCGTCGAGCAACGTCCCGGAACCGGCGACTGCGTGGTCTCTAATGATCACGACGACGGGTCTTTCCTTGCTGGCGCGGCGAGCGAATCGCGGGCCTGGATCAACTCCGCAGCGACACTGATCGCAATTTCGCCCGGCTGGTTTTGTCCGATCGGCAGTCCGATCGGGCAGCGGAATTGGTCGGCTGTTTCGGCCGGGATGCCGGCGTCGACGAGCTCGCGGAGCATGACTTTCCGTTTTGCCCGGCTGCCGATCACGCCCAGATACGCGGGCCGCAAACCGTGGCGGAAAATCGCCTCCACAATCGGCCGGTCGGTGCGATGGCCCATCGTCATCGAGAGAACAAAGTCGTCGTCTCTCAGCGTGGCCACTTGGGCCTGGCATGTCCTCGGTGTGGATCTTGGCGAGCTTGCCAGAGTGAGGCAGCCTGGCGAGCCACTCAGGCCGCGGATCGATGCAGACCACCTGGCATTCCATCTCCAGCAGACAGCGAACGAGGGCTTGCGCGACGTGCCCGGCGCCAAAGATGACGATCCGCCAGACGCGATGGTTGTACGCCTCGAAGTACAGCTTCACGACACCGCCGCAGGTCATGCCGACGTCGCGCTGCAGATTCCACTCGACCAAGCGACTGGTCGGTGCATTCTTCTCGGCGAGCATCCGCCCGGCAAACTCGATCGCCTGCTTCTCGACCCGGCCGCCACCGACCGTGCCGAACAGCAGACCGCTGCCATCGACCAGCATCTTCGTGCCAGCATCTTGCGGCGTACTGCCAATCGCCTCAACCATCGTCACGGAGACGAAGGGCCCGCCGCGCTGCGAAAGCTCGGCCAGTTTTTCGATGAACCCGTGTGGCGTGGGCATGGGGAAGGGCAGGGGGTCAGGTGTCCGAGGTGAGGGGGCGAGTCGTCGCCGCAGCACCATTGCCGTTTACCGAGACCGCGCTCGACGCCATGCGGGGAGCGGGGTGCGTCTCGAGTTCCGTCAGGCACCGCAGGATTTCTTCGCCTGTCGCCGGCAATCGCAAATCAATCCGCCGCTCTGGCGCAACGCACTGCAAGGCATGCTTCACCGCCGACCAGACGCAAATCGCATGCATCAGCGGCGGCTCGCCAACCGCCTTGCTGCGGGCGACATTTTCCGTGTTGTCGTCGTTCGGGAAGAATTCGCAATTGAAGACCCGCGGCACGTCCGTGATCGCCGGAATCTTGTACGTCGTCGGCGAATGGCTGAACAGCTCGCCGCGCTCGTTGTAGACCAGGCACTCGGCCGTCACCCAGCCCATCCCCTGAATGAATCCGCCGATCACCTGGCCGCGATCGACGCCGGGATTGATCGAGCGGCCGATGTCAATGAGCAGGTCGACGCGCGGCACGGTGAGGTCGCCGGTGAAGCGGTCGATCTCGACTTCGGCGACGGCGGCTCCCTGCGTGTAGTAGAAAAACGGATTGCCGCGGCCAGTCTCGCGGTTGAAATCGACGCCGGGCGTGGCAAAAAAGCCATGCGCCCCCAGATTGATGCGGTCGTGCCGAGCCAGCCGGCAAACGCCGCGAATTCGACATGCCGGCTCGGATTTCGGCCGTCGACGACGCGGCCGTTCTCGAACACCATCGACTCGGGCGATTCGGCGAGCCCGAGTTCCGCGTCGGCCAAGCGCCGCGCAGCATACGCGGCGAGACGCGCCTTGATTTGCCGGCAAGCGTTGACGGCCGCCGCGCCATTGAGGTCGGTGCTCGCCGACGCGGCCGTGGGCGACGTGTTGGCGTTTTTCTCCGTCGACGTCGGCATCACCAGCACGCGTTCCCAATCGATGCTAAACTCATCGGCCACGAGCTGCCGAATCTTCGTGTTCAGGCCTTGGCCCATCTCGGTGCCGCCGGTCGACACTTGAACCGTCCCGTCGGAGTAGACGTTCACCAGCGCGCTCGCCTGGTTCATGAAGCGACTGGTAAAGGAGATGCCGAATTTCACCGGCATCAGCGCGATGCCGCGCAGTCGCAGGCGGTCGACTGTGTTTTGCGCTTCGATCGCCCGCCGGCGATCGGCGTAATTCGATGACTCGACCAGTCGATCGACGATCTCCGGCAGATGATTGCGAGTGAAGATCTGACCATAGGGCGTGATATTTCGTCCCTGCATGCCGTAGAGATTTCGCCGTTGCACTTCCAAGGCGTCGAGGCCGCGGTGCCGGGCGATCTCGTGGATGATGTTTTCCATCGCCACCATCCCCTGCGGTCCACCGAAGCCGCGGAAGGCCGTGTTCGAGGGATAATTCGTGTAGCACACGCGACCCTCGAAATCAACGTCGGCGACATAGTAGGCGTTCTCCGCGTGGAGCATCGTCCGTTCCATCACCGAGAGCGATAGGTCGGTCGAAATGCCGCCGTCGGAAAAGAACTTTGACTTGAGGCCGCGGATGGTGCCATCGCCGTCGAAACCGACCTCCCATTCGACGCGGTACGCATGCCGCTTGCCGGTCGAACGCATGTCTTCGTCCTTATCGTAGATCAGCCGAGCCGCTCGGCCGGTCTTGTGCGCCACCAGCGCGGCCAGCATGGCCGGCAGCGCCGCCTGCGTCTCTTTGCCGCCGAATGCTCCACCCATCCGCTTGCACGTGCTCACGACTTGATGCTGACCGATGCCCAACATCCCCGCGACCAGGACTTGAGTCTCGGTCGGGTTTTGCGTCGACGAATGGACCAGCATCTGCCCATCCTCGCCCGGGTAGGCGATCGCCGCCTGCGACTCGAGATAGAACTGCTCTTGCCCGCGCATGTGAAACACGCCCTGCAGACGAAGCGGCGCGGACTGGATCGCACGGGCTGCGTCGCCGCGGGCGATCCGCCGCAGAGGTCCGATGAATCTCTCGAGCTCGATCGCCCGCTCGATTGACAGGATCGGCTCGGTCGGAGTCGCGTTTACCACGACCGCCCGCTGGGCGGCGCAAGGCATCACGTGTTTCCGCCGCTACCACGACGACCGGCTGGCCGACGTACAACAGATCATTCTCGGGAAGGACTGGCTCATCGTTCAGCACCGGACCAAACATCTTGGCGCCAGGTATGTCCGCCGCAGTGTACAGCCCAACCACCCCAGGAATTCGCCGGGCCGCGTCCAGCTCAAGCGACGTGATGCGGCCGCAGGCAACGGGGCTGCCAACGATGCCGACCAGCAGCTCGTCGGACCGCAGCGGCAGGTCATCGACGTACGGCGCCGTGCCAGTCACGTGGCCGGCGGCGGAATCGTGTGGTATGGGCGAGCCGATGGTCGTCATGATATGTGCATTATACGGTCGCGACCGCCTGTTCGAGATAGATCTTCAGCAACACGTTGCGCGCCAGTTGCCGGCGGAACTCCGCGCTGCCCCGGACGTCACTAATCGGCGAGATCTCACCTGCGGCAATCTGTCCCGCCGCCCGCATCGCGTCCTCGTCGAAGCGTTGGCCTGCGAGGGACTGTTCGGTGCGACAGGCGCGAAAGACCGTCGGCCCACACGCACCAAAGGCGATGCGGGCTTCGGCGATCCGCTCGCCATCGAGCCGGAGCCAAATCGCCGCCGTAAACGTGGCGATGTCAAGGTCTCTGCGACGCGAGACTTTTACCAATCGCAATAAAACATCTGAGCGCCGGCAGGGGAATTCGAATTCGGCTCAGCAGCTCCCCGGATCGGAGATCAAACTTTTTGTAACCTTGGTAGAAATCCAGAATCGACACGGTCCGCGTGCCGCTATGGCCCGCCAATTCCAACTCCGCTTCCGCAACCATCAACAGCGGCAGCGAGTCGGCGATCGGCGACGCGTTGATGATGTTGCCGCCAATCGTGCCGACGTGCCGAATCTGCGGCGCTCCGAATATCGACACGATCCGGTGAAACTCCGGCAGAGCGTCCCGGGTGAGCTCTGCAATCTCAGTCCACGTGGCGCGAGCACCAGCGACAATTGTATCGCCCTCGGCGGTCGATTCGACCTCGATACCGGTGAGCTCCGGTATGCGGTTGAGATCGAGAAGTATATCCGGATCAATGACACCCTTGTTCAACTGAACGCCGACGTCCGTCGCGCCGGCGACGACTTTCGCCGCCGGATGAATTCCCAGGATTTCGAGCGCTGCATGAAGCGTCGTCGGACCGTAGAACTGCCGAGTTCGAGCTCCGTCGAAGACCAAAATCTCGATTGGCTCTCGCGTGGCATTCGCCCAATCGCCCAGGATGACCTTGTGGTCGTATTGTTGGTCCAGCCGCGTCACGCTACCCGCATCGACACTCCGGCCCGCCTCAAGAATCGGCACGTAGCCGGTGCAGCGGCAGAGGTTGCCGGTAAGCCCCGTCCGCCAGTCGTCCTCATTCGGCGTGGCGTTCTCCTCAAGAAGCCCCGTCATCGCGACGACGAAGCCAGGCGTGCAAAAACCACATTGTGATCCGTGGCACTCGACCATTGCCTGCTGAGTCGGACTCAGTTCACAATCGGCGCCGTCACCTGAGAGCCCTTCGACCGTGACGACATGCGTGCCGTCCAACTGGAACATTCGCTGGATGCAAGAGTCGACCGGGCGATAGTTAAGACAGTCACCATTCGGACGGCCGACCAACACGGTGCACGAGCCGCAGTCGCCTTCCGAGCAGACGATTTTGGTACCCATCAGGCCGAGTCGCAGTCGCAGGTAGTCGCTCAACGAGAGGAACACGTCTCTGCCGAACACCTGGCGGCGTTGACCGTTGACGTAAATCAATAGGTGATCGCGCATGGGCGAATTCGTAACGGGGCAGGGTGGCGCCGCTGACGCAAAGCGCACATCAGGACACTGTCAATGTAAACTATACAGCGCGGCGCCCAATGGGCCCAACTGGAATTGAAACGCCAAACAGACCGCCCAAGTGCTGAGGCACGTTCGCTCCGAGGCATTCCGCTCAGCCGAACCAGCCACGACGCATGAAGGCTTTGCGCGCCGACGCCTCATCGTCCTCGATTTCGAAGAGCTTATCGAGCTTGGTGATTTTAAACACCTGCCGGATGTCGGGCGAGATCGCCGCCAGCTTCAGGTGGACTTTGAACTCTTTGCACTTCTTTTGCAGCTGCACCAGTTTGCCGAGCATCGAGGAGGACATGAACTGCACGTTGTGGAAGTCGAGGATTACGCGCTCCTCGGTCGTGTCGTTGAGCTGCTTGATCAGCTCGCCGCCGAGCTGTTCGAGCTTGGCTTCGTCGGTCAGACGCGCGTCGGTCAGGCAGATGGTGAGAATGCCGTCTTTTGTATAGTTGACGACGGACATGAAATCGCCCACAGAGAACACTAGCTGGAACTTGCCCGCGCTACCTCAGCCACCCGCTTAAAGGTTAGCGGATAGCTGCGCGAAGCACCAGTAGCCGACTCGATCGAAATACCGCAATTCAATCAAGAAACGCGGCGGACCACGCCCGTGACAATTCCGATCACCTGGGCGGTGCGGGAGTAGATCGGCTTCATCGACGAGTTGGCGGGCTGCAAGCGAACGCGATTCGCCTCGGGAAACCAATATTTAAGCGTGGCCTCGCCGTCGTCGGTCATCGCCACGACGATGTCGCCCTTGTGGGCCGTGCGGGCCTTGCGACAGACGACGACGTCGCCGTCGGCAATTTGTGCGTCGATCATCGATTCGCCCTTCACTTTGAGGGCGAACTGGTTTTTTCGCTGCGGGAACCAATCTTCAAACTCGAACCGATCGCCCTGCTCGATCGCTTCGCTGAGATTGCCGGCCGCAATTTGGCCGACCAGCGGCATCCCGCTCTCTTCCTTGTATTCCTCGTTGATTTGGATCGCCCGCGACATGTTCGGTTCGCGTGTGATGAGTCCCTTCTTTTCGAGGGCCTTCAGATGACACATCACGCCGTTCGGCGAGCTGATGCCGAACTGATCGCCGATTTCGCGGACCGTCGGGCCGTAGCCGCGATTGGTGATCAGATCGCGGACAAATTCGAAAACTTCGCGTTGGCGACTGGTCAATTGCGACAAGTTCATGGAAACGCCCTCCTGGACGTAAATCAAATCGGGTCGGTAGAGAGAAATCTGCGGAGATGGATGCGAGTCCGCGGTGGTCCGCCGACGGAACATTGCTTCGTCTACCAACTTATATATACGTGCGTACATCGTCAATAGCGGGCGTACAGGTATTTTGAAAAAGTCGGTGAGCGACCGGCGTTCGCCGACGGGAGGCCCGACCATTGGCAACCGCCCGCCGCCGCGAGCGGCACCGGTGCGAACCCTACCCCGGTCGGCGGCGATCCAGTATGGTAGTGAGACGAGAAAGCTACCCCCAACGGGCGGCGAAACAGTAAAGATGGGCTGAATTGGAAGAATCCACGATGATCCACGTAATCGCCACGATCGAGACGGCCCCGGGCAAGCGGGACGAATTCCTGGCTGCTTTTGCCGAGCTCGTGCCCGACGTCCAGGCCGAACAGGGATGCATCGAATATGGCCCGGCCGTCGATCTGGCCACTTCGATCGGCGATCAGCCGGCGCCCCGGGAGAATGTGGTCACGGTGATCGAAAAGTGGCAGAGCGTCGAGGCACTTCGCACCCACCTGGAGGCTCCCCACATGGCCCGATATCGCCGCACGGTAAAAGACATGGTTCTGGGGGTTTCGATCCGCGTGCTGGAGCCGGCTTGATTATGATGGGGGAAGGCGCGGCAGGCGGCGATTTCCGACTGTCGGTTCGGCGTGGCCGCCGACGCCAACTTCACGCTGCTTTTTAAATCACTTTCCTTATGCTCGATCCGGTTCGGCAAGAAGTCGCGACAACGTCTCGCACTATCGTGGTCAAAGTCGGAACCCGCGTGCTCACGCACGAAGATGGGTCCCTCGACAACGAACGCGTGACCGCCATCGCCGAGCAGCTCGTTTGGCTGATCGAAGAGCAGCGACAGGTCGTGCTCGTCTCCAGCGGGGCGGTGGGAGCGGGGATCGGGCGGCTTGGGCTGCGACGGCGGCCTACAGACCTTGGCCATTTGCAGGCAGTTGCAGCCGTCGGGCAGAGCCGACTGATCGAGGCCTACAATCGCGCATTGGAGCCCCACGGTCGGCACGCCGCCCAGATCCTGCTAACGGTCGACGACCTCAACGACCGGACGCGCTATCTCAACGTGCGGAACACGCTGCTGGCAGCGTTTCAATACGAAGCAATCCCCATCATCAACGAAAACGACACCGTGCGGGTCGACGAGTTGGAACGCAGCGTCGGCGACAACGACCGGCTCGCGGCGATGGTCACCAACCTCTTGCGGGCATCGCTGTTGGTGCTTCTGTCCGACGTGGAAGGCCTCTTCGACGGCCACCCCAGTCGACCCGAATCGCAGCTGATTTCGACCGTCGAAAACATCGACGAGGCGATCCGCGCGTTTCAGACACAGCCGTCGGTCGAATCGGGACCGAACCACCTCAGCAAGGGCGGCATGGCGAGCAAGCTCGAAGCCGCCCGGCTGGCGACGTCCGCCGGCGAAAACGTGATTATCGCCAACGGCCGGCGATCGAATGTGCTGATGGATATCGCGGCAGGAGCCCAGATCGGCACGCTGTTCCTGGCCCAAGGACCGTCCGTCGCCTCCCGCAAGCGATGGATCGGCCTCACAGCCCATCCGACAGGCAAGCTGCTGCTCGACGCCGGGGCTCAAAACGCGATCGAGAAGCAGGGCCGCAGCCTGTTGGCGGTGGGCATCTCATCGGTGGTTGGGGAGTTCCGCAAGGGGGACGTCGTCGCAATGTGCCGTTTGGACGGCGTAGAGATCGGCCGCGGTTTGACGAACTATGGGTCCGACGACCTACGGCGAATCGCCGGATTGCCCAAGGACCGGATCACGGCGGTTCTGGGTCATCGGCCCTACGACGAAGTGATCCACCGCGACAATCTTGCCCTCACCGCTAGGGATTAGATAAAATGCATCGTCTAGATAATGTGCTATATTTAGGAAGCTTCGGATGGCTGGCGGGCTTGGAGATGCCCGCCGTCCCCCCCATTGCCACCGTTGGGCCAGGGCCTGGGCGGACGTGTGGCCGAGCAGGCGAAGACCCCCTTTGCCGGCGAATACGCGAATGCTTCCCCTCGCTCAGTGCGATTCGACGACCACTCCGTGCCCGATGCTCCGCGGACCGAGCCGCCGGTTGCGCAAGTTAATCTGGGAGAATTCTCCCGCGATCTGCTCCACGAGATTTGCAATCTTCACGACAAGTATGGTCCGCTAGGAGTCATTCAAGACGGCGGCCAGCGAGTCGCCTTCTTATTCAGCCCCGAGCTCAACCAGCAGGTGTTGAGCGACACGAACCGCTACCAGGCCCGCTTTTTTGCCATCCGCGGGCCCAAGAACTCCGCCCAGCGGCGGCTCACCGGCGGCTTGCTCTCGATGAACGGCCAGCGGCACCGCCGCAACCGGCGGATGGTCAAGGAGCCATTCAGCCGCCGCGCCATTTCGACGTACACAAAAACGATCGAGCGGCTTACCGACGAGATGCTCGACACTTGGAAGCCGGGCGAGGTCCGCGACGTCGCCGAGGAGATGCGGCGGTACATGCTGCAAGTCACGAGCACGCTGCTCTTTGGCCTCGACGAGCCGGAGCTCGCACTGCGACTGGGCGACATGATCGCCGAGTGGGTTGGGATGAACGACGAGCTCGGCGCCGGCGCGCTCGTGCCCAATGAAACTTTCAGCAAACGCTATGAAGAACTGCTCACGTACGCCGAGAAGCTCGAGGCCGAGATCCTGCGCATGATCCGCCGCCGCCGCGAGTCGACCGAGTTCGGCTCGGACGTGCTTTCGATCCTGGTCCGCATGCACGACGAAGAGGGCGGGCTCACGGACGAAGAGCTGGTCGGTCAAGCGGCGGTGCTATTTTCCGCCGCTCACATGACGACGGCCCATTCGCTCTGCTGGACGCTGTTCCTGCTGGGCGAGCACCCCATGCAAATGCAACGCCTTTGGGACGAGTGGCAACAGGAGGGCATTGAGCACGGTCATCCAGGAATCGACCAGGTTGCGGAAGGTTCGGCCTGGGGCGATGCCGACTCCAATGTCGAAGGCGAGGAGTCGTTCTCGCTCCTGGACCGCGTAATTAAGGAAAGCATGCGGGTGCTGCCCGCGTCCGCGTATTCGCAGCGAATCAATGTCGAGGCCGTCGAACTCGGGCCGTATCGGTTGCCGCGCGGCACGGGAATCGTATTTACGCCGCTCGTGACCCACCGGCTGCCTGAAGTGTACGCCGAGCCGAACCGCTTCTTGCCGGACCGCTGGCTCACGCTGCGGCCTTCGCCTTATGCCTACCACCCGTTCGGCGCCGGAGCGCGGATGTGCATCGGCGGCCCGTTGGCACTGGTGATCATGCGGGTTGCGCTGCGGCAGATCCTGTCGCGCTATCGACTCACCGTCGTCGAAGGTGCAAACGTCAGCGCCCACGTCGAATCGACGATGCTCGTACCCACCAACGGCGTGCCGATGATCGTTCACACGGCGGACGGCCAGTTCTCCTGCGCATCGGTGACGGGAAATATCCACGAACTGGTCGACCTGGTCGAAGTGGCAAATTCGACGGGCAGCATTGTCGCGCGCTCCACGTTGGCCGCGTTAGTGCAGCTAACGGTCTCTCACTTGAGCGTACAGGTGGGCGTCACGCAATTCATTGTAAAGATTGGGCGACTGTACGTACTTGCGCAACGTACCTTCGTGGACCAGGCCCGCCCGCTTCAAGACCTTCGCCGACGCCACATTCTCCGGATCGCAGAACGCTTGCACGCGGAAGATCGACGGGATCGACAACCAGATCTCCACCATGGCTCGCGTCGCTTCCGTCGCGTAGCCTTGACCCCAGGAGTCTTGAGCCAAACAGTATCCAAATTGCAGCACGTGCGGCTCAACACGACGGCAGCCAATCATTCCCAGCAAGACTCCGCCGAGTTTTGAAATCAGCAGCCAACTCGCGCCACCGGTCTTTTCTCGGTCGGCTGCCCTCTTTTGCAGATGCTCGCGGGTCTCGTCAACCGTTCGATGTGGCGGCCAAAGCAAATAGCGCGTTACGATCGGGTCGCTCGCGTAGCGTGCGAAGATCTCATCAGCGTCTGCATCGGTCGGCCAACGGAGTAGCATCCGCTCCGTTTCGAATCGCTCTGGTAAGTCCAGCAAATCCATAGCCTAAGGTCCTCCCCGCGTAGTCGACCGGGTGGGATTGATGACGCTCAATTCGCTTCGGCGGTTCGCGAAACCGCCGAGTTTCTCGTCCCAGATGGCGCGTGTTGCGAATTGGCAACGTGAATTTGCGGCCGGCACGAGGGGCCAACTAGGGTGGAGGCTAGGCAGCGTCAATCGCGTCAGACGCTCGTCGGCTGCGCTGGTGTCCGACTTGGTCCTTTCGCCGCATCCGGTTCGCATCGAGGCCCCCATGCGAAGTTTCTTACTCTCCAACAATCTCGCCGGGCTCTTCGCCCTTCTTGCCGCGACCGCCGCATCCGCCCAAACGGACGCCCATCCGGACGAGCTCGCGGTGGCTCGGCGCGCTGGCGGCGGCAAAGATCGAAGCGCGGCTCTATTCGCAGGTCGAATACCGCTGTGAAAAGCGCGAACTCGACGCCGCGATCCGCGTGGCCGACGAGGAGGTGCGGACGATGCAGAGCCAGCTGAAGCGGTTCGGGCCGTTTCATGCATTCGCCTACGGTCAGCAGCCCGCGCTCGAGTATCGCAACGCGAGACTCTGCCTGGCCGACGCCCAGGCCCGCCGACGCCTGTTGATCGACGAGCGGAACGACCTGGTCCATTCCTACAACGACCACCTAGCGCTGTTGAATCTGAACGTGGCCGAAGCCCGCGCCCGCGTCGTCGAGCTTGCTGGAGGCGGCGTGATCGAGCTGGACGTCGCTCAAGCCCCGCCGACCGCCGATTCGCAGTCGGCCTTGCAGCCACAGCGCGTCAGAGAGTCGCGGCCAAATTGCGGGCCGTTGAGGGACGTGCTGCGAAGGCGTAGAATGCTTGAGGAGTTGCCCCGTCCCACCTTCGGTTTCGCCGCGTTCATGTCCGACTTGTATCACGAGTGCGGGATCGCCGCCGTTTACCACCTGACGGGCGGCGAGACAAACCCGCTCTGCCCGAGCCAAGGCCCCGATCAAGTCTCGCGGCTGATCCCGCGGATGTTGCTCGACGTGCAGAACCGCGGCCAGCTATCGGCTGGTATCGCGAGTTACAACCCCGACCGACAGCACCTGTTGGAGCGGCACTTGGGGTTGGGTAGCGTCAGCGAGGTCTTTCGCCTCAGTCATCGCGG
The DNA here is from genome assembly GCA_963808175.1 of uncultured Planctomycetota bacterium. Classification (GTDB taxonomy): domain Bacteria; phylum Planctomycetota; class Planctomycetia; order Pirellulales; family Lacipirellulaceae; genus DASYDU01. The sequence continues at coordinate 162,550 of CAWEEU010000006.1, forward strand.
CAAGGCAGAGAGCATTATGGCCAATTGTGCGGGCCGGGCCGCGATTGGCCACGTCCGCTATGCCACCTGCGGCAAGGACGACCTCAGTTACGCCCAGCCGTTCGAGCGCCCACACCTGCAGAAGCACAAGTGGTTCTGCTTCGGCTTCAACGGCCAGCTCGCCAACTATGCGGAACTTCGCGACAAGCTGTTGGCCGACGACGACCACCATCTCTCGCGTGCCAATGACACGGAAATCATCATGCACGAGATCAGCCGCGAGCTTTCGGGCGACCGCCGGCCGACGCTGGTCGAGGTGATGCACAACGTGGCTCAGCGTTTCGACGGGGCCTATTGCATTTCCTTCATCAACGCGCTCGGCGAGATGGTCATCGCCCGCGATCCGCTCGGCCTGAGGCCGCTCTCCTATGCCATTGAAGGCCCGCTCCTGGCGGCGGCCAGCGAGAGCGTCGCCCTGTTGAATCTCGGCTTCTCGAATCGCAGTATCCGCTCGCTCGAGCCGGGTGAGATGATCTACTCCGACGGCCGGGAATTTCGCATCGAGCAATTTATCGACAGCCCGCGGCGGGCTCACTGTTTCTTCGAGTGGATCTACTTTGCCAACGTCGCCAGCACGCTCGACGGCCGCAGCGTCTACCTCTCCCGCAAGGTACTCGGCGAAGAACTGGCCCGGCTGGAAACGGTGCCCGTCGACGAGAACACGGTGGTCGTCCCTGTGCCCGACACGAGCAAGTGTGCAGCGGACGCGATGGCCTACCAGCTCGGCGTGCCGTGCGTCGAGGGCTTGATCCGCAACCGCTACACCGGCCGCACGTTCATCGAAGGCGGCGACAACCGGATGTCCAAGGCACAATCGAAGTACACGCCGCTGCGCGAGGTACTCGAAGGAAAACGGGTGTTGTTGGTCGAAGATTCGATCGTCCGCTCCACCACAATGCGGGTGCTGATCTCGCGAATCCGTGAGGTCGGCAAAGCGCGCGAGATTCACGTCCGCGTGGCCTGTCCGCCGATCGTCGCGCCCTGTTTCTACGGTATCGACATGTCGACGATCTCCGAGCTGTTTGCGCCGCGGTTCATCCGGGATGGCCAACCGCCCGAGGAGACATTCTCAGAGATGGCCCGCGACCTGGGCGCCGATTCGCTCCGCTATCTACCGGTGGAATCGATCGGCCGGGCGGTCGACCGCCCGCCCAGCGAACTTTGTCGCGCTTGCATCACCGGCGAGTACCCGACGGTTCACGGCCAGCGGCTCTACGAGATCGCGTTGGCGAACGCCCGAAACGGCAGCGAGACTCCCTCCAACGGGTGTCGTTCGCTGCGGACGTACGAAACGCCTGCCTCAAAAGTCTGAAATCCTCCTTCGCAGACCCTCCGGCGCCGCCAGCAGCACACGCCACTGCACAGAGTCACGGCGAACGCTGCCACGTCGGCCGGTTCTGGCACCGCAATCGTGCTGCCGTTTCCGGCCTCACTGGCAAGGAATCTATCCCGCCACACCGTGTAGTCGGCGGCGTCGACGACCCCGTCGCCATTGCCATCAGCCGCCGCACTGTTGCTGCCGAACGTGAGCTTCCAGACGTCGTAGTCCGCCCCATTCACTTTGCCGTCGGAATTGTAGTCCCCAGGCTCTGAAGGGAAGCGGAAATCGACGACCACCGGCAAATGGTCGTAGTTCGAACTCGTGAGGGTGACGTCGTTCGTTTGCAGGCCGGTTGCCGTTCGCTCAGTGGAAGTCATCGATACCGTGTTAAGTACGAAATAGTTCGCGATGTCAACGACGCTGTCGGTGTACAGGACATAGTCCAGTCGGCTGCGGGAATAGCCGCTGGGGTCGTTGCGCCACGTGTAGTCGTCTGGGCCGGAAGCGTTTTGCAGTGGATGTGCATCGGCGAGGTCCGTTCCGTCCCAATCCGGAGGCGAATCCATGCCGTAGGTCCCCTCGTTGATGATATTCCCAGTCAGCAATGTGTCGAGTGGTTGGGGACTTCCGACGAGATTCAGGTCGCCGGCGACGACCATGGGAGTGCCCGCCGGCAAATTGACGTGGCCGCCCGGACTGCGTGCGTCGCGCATCCAGTTCGCCAGCGCATCTGCCTGTCGCTGTCGCTGGACGTCTTCCGTGCTACCCGTATTACCGCAGCACTTGAAGTGCGCATCCATGAAATAGAAATCCGTGGCAAACTGTGCATCGGGCAAATTCACCAAAGCCATGGCATAGCTTGTTGAGTTCGGCTCCGGAATCGTATCCGCGGCAGTCATCATTAGCGGGTACTTGCTGACCAGAATATTGTCGAACGACTGGAAGGCGTACCACGTGGCCCCGTTATCCAGCGGCAAGATGGCATTCATCAAACTCGCCGTCTGACTTGCCGAGTGATTGTAGATTTCCTGTAGGTTCAAGACGTCGGGCTGTAGTGCCTGGACGACCCGCGCGAATTTGGCCGCCTGGGTGGAATTCGTGTCCGCGAAGATCGAGTCCTGATAGATGTTGTAGGTAACAAACCGCAAATCGGTCGGCGCCCGCGGTCGATGAACGTGCCGGTGGTCTCGGCAAACAGCAAACATCCGTCATTCAACACGGCCAGGGCGAGCACCACCAAAAGCAGGGCCCAGCGGACAGCGAGCGTCCGCGAGTGGGGGCGTCTGCTCATGTGTAGCGGACTCCCTGATGCTCCGGCTCGAAGAAGGCCGGCAGCAGCGAGTCGACCTGCAACAGGCCCTGCCGCGTCAGCTCAATGCGATCGCGATGCGGCACATGCTTCGCCAGCCCGTCCGTTTCGTAGTCGCTCCAGACTTCTTGCCAGCGATCGACGATGTCGACTCCGAATTTATCGCGGAAATAGTCGATCCGCAGATAGCCCTTCTTCAGCTGCAGAATCATCTCACGGACCAGGTGCTGGTGCGGCGTGATGCCCAGCGCACGGTTCAGGGCAGCTCGCCCGCTTCGAGCGTGCCGCAGTACTGCTCCCACTCGGGATGATTCTGATAGTGAACGCCCGAAATGTGGCCGAAGCTGGCGATGCCGGTGGCCAGCAGATCGCTGCCCTGCCACAGATTGTCGCGGTAGCTGAAATTCACGCGCTCGGGATGCTTGACCATCGTGTAGGCGCTCGACACGCTGTAGCCGGCGGCCGCAAGTTCGTCGAAGGCGTAGTCGACCCAGCCGCGCTTGGTCGGCCAATCGGCGACGGGCGTTTCGATCACGCCGCCCAGGATGTCCTTCGAATAGACCGTGTTGAACGGCAGCTCCATCTGGTAGATCGTGACGCTGTCGGGCTCCAGCTCGATCGTGCGGCGGACGGCCTCGCGCCATTTCTCAGTGGTGTCGCCGACCATGCCGGCGATCAAGTCGATGTTGGTATTGGTGAAGCCGGCCGCCGTGATCCAGGGCCAGGCCCTGTAGATTTCCGGCGACTCGTGGGCCCGGCCGTTCTCCCGCAGAATCTCGTCGTCGAAATGCTCGACGCCCAGGCTCAGCCGCGTGACGCCGATCTCGCGGAGCGTTTTCACCTTGGCTTCGGAGAGCGTGCCCGGCTCGCACTCGAAGGTGACTTCCTCCGCCGCGTCCCAAGAGACATTGGCCCGCAGCCGGTCGACCAACCGCTCCAGCTGCCGCGAGCTCAAGAACGACGGCGTGCCGCCGCCGAAATAGACGAACCGAAACGGCCGGCCGCCCATCACCGGCAGCTTGCTCACCAGCTCGATCTCCCGCGCCAGGGCCGCCAGATAGCGCTCCACCTCGGCGGAGTTCTTATCCGTGAACACCTTGAAGTAACAGAACTTGCACCGCTTGCGGCAGAACGGAATGTGCAGATAGAGCCCCAGCGGCACGTCGGCCGGCCGGCCTGCGAGCGCCCCGTGGACCGCGTCGAGCTCCTCGGCCGACCAGGCCGAAAACGGCGGGTAGTTGCTGATGAAGTAACTACCGACTTCAGTTTTGGTGCTGCTGGTCGACATCAATCAAACCCATTTTCACCACAGAGAGCACGGAGTTCACGGAGAAAGTCGCAAACCAAGATACTCAATGTCCATACTTCTTCTCCGCTGTCCTCTGTGCCCTCTGTGGTTAATTCTTTCTTCTTCTGGCGGTGCGCCAAAGCAATACAGCGTGCCGTCGGTGTTGCCGATGATGATTTTGCCGTCGACGACGATCGGCGACGCCGTGAAGCTGCCGCCGGCGTCGAATTGCCAGTTGATCGCGCCGGTGTCGCGTCGAGCACATACAGCATGCCCCGCTCGGTCGCGGCGACGACCTGGTCGCCGGCGATCACCGGCGAGCTATCGACGCGGCTGCGGGTCGGCACTTTCCATTTTATCTCGCCCGTCGCGCGGTCGAGCCCGTAAATCGCCTTTCCCTGCGAACCGAAGACGACCAGCTTGTCGGTCACGCTGGCGGCCGAGCGGATCGGCTGGCCGCGCTCCGGGTCGCGAAACGTCCACGCAACCTTCGGTCCTTCGTTCCCGGACGAACGCATGTCGATCGCGAAGAACGTGCCCCCTTCGGTGCCGAAATAGACATGATCTCGACGAAGGCCGCGGTCGCTCCGGTCGGCGCGTCGATGGCCACCTTGTTCGTTTCCTTGCCCGTCGCTGCGTCGATGATGTGCAGCTTGCTATCGCAGCCGGCCAGCAGGATATGCCCGGCCGCGAGCGTCGGCGTGCAGCGCAGCGGCGCCTCGATCTTGAATTCCCAGCGCTTCTTGCCCTCCGCTTTGTCGTACGCGGTCAGCGAACCTGCTTCGCAGGTCACGAACAGCGTGTCGTCGCGGACCGTCGGCCCGGCGTAAACTTCGCCGTCGCCCTCGGTGTTCCAGATTTCGTGGCCGTCCTCGATCGAGATCGCGCTGACCATGCCGTTGGCATCGCCGACGTAGAGCGTGCCATCCTCCCAGGCCGCGCCGGCAAGGAACGCCGTGTCGGGAAACTCTGTTTCCAAATCCCCGGCCGTCGTCGAGCAAGAACCGTGGAACGTGCCGTTGTTGTCGCCAACGTAGATGATGTCGTTGTTGACGACCGCCGTGGCCTCGAACCGGCATCCTCCGCGTCGCATCATCTTGTCGCGGGCATGATAGGTCCACAGCACTTCGAGCTGCTTCGGGAGCGGCCTCTCGGCGACGCCGGTGCTCGCCGTGTCGCGGCGGACGAACGGCCAGTCGTCGGCCGTTGCGGAGGACGACACGAACAGCGCCGCCGCCACCGCCAGCGGCAGCCAATTCACGGATGATTTAAAGTGCCGCTTCATAAATCGTCTGGAAATCGCTCAAGGTCATCGGAACGGGATTGAACGTGCCGGTCCATTGCCCGGTGGCGGCCGCGGCCAGTCGCGGAACTCCTTCGACGGGACGCCGCCTCGGCGAGATGCCGCGAGCCCCGCCTGGCGCGACAATTGAGTGACGAACGTCGGCCAGCGTTCCGCTGCGCTCCCGCTCTTCGACGGCCCCGTTCATTCGCGTGCTGCCGTCGAGCAGCTCGGCGTACCACGGGCCGATCGTGCGGCCGTTGTGGCGGATCACGTGCGGCAACATCAGGGCGATCGCTTCGCCGTGGACAATGCCATAATCGCGCGGTGAGCGGGTTGGCCAACGCGTGGGCCGCGCCGAGCATCGAGTTCTCGATCGCCAGCCCGGCCAGCGCCGCCCCGAGCTGCATTTCCGCGCGGGCCTCGAGATCGATCGGCTCCGCCAGCACGCGGCCGAAATTCGCCGACAGATGCCGCCAGGCCTCGCGGCTGAACACGAGCGACATCGGATTGCGCCGCGTTGTGACGTAGGTTTCCAGCGCGTGCGAAATCGCGTCGATGCCGGTCAGCGCCGTCACGCGCGGCGGCTGCGTGAGCGTCAGTTCCGGATCGAGAATCGCCGCGCGAAACGCGGCCCGCTTGTCGCCGCAGGCCATTTTGACTTGCGTCTCGGCATCGGCGATCAGCGCGTACGACTGCGTTTCGCTGCCGGTGCCGGCGGTCGTCGGCACGGCGATCATCGGCAGCAGCGGGCCGGTCGCTTTGCCTTGGCCCCAATAGTCCTGCATCCGCCCGCCGCAGGAATAGAGAAAATTGATTCCCTTCGCGCAGTCCATCGAGCTGCCGCCGCCGATGCCGACGATCAAGTCGGGCTGAAACTCCTGGGCGGCCAAGAGCCCCGCGTCGACGTGCTGCGTCGTCGGATTCTCGCGCCACGCCGTCGAACAGCTCGACGGTGAGTCCCGCCTGCTCGAGCGAAACGATCCCGCGCGGCGTGTGCCCGGCCGCGAGATTCCCGGATCGCTCACCACCAGCACCCGGCCGGCTCCCAGGCTCGCCGCGACCTCGCCGAGCTCCGACAACGTGCCCGGCCCAAAGATGATCTGCGTCGGCAATTGAAAGTCAAACGGCTGCATCGCGGCGGGAGATTTCGAAGCAGGGCAGGGCAAGGGGGCACATCTGCAATGCCCGATTGCGATACAGGAACTCGAACAAGTTGCCTTCGTGCGGTTGGAGCCAATTGAGCTTCGTGGTGGGGATCGGGCCGAGGTTCAGCCGATCGATGTGCGTGGCGTCGGCGGCTGCCTTGCGAAACGATTCGTCGTTCGAGATCACGGTGCCCACCAGCGTCGGGCCGATTTGCTTGAGCATCTCCGCCTGCGGACACTCGACGACCGACGTAAACGGGAACATGAACTCGGTCCGCGCGATGGCCGGCTCGGGCGACTCGCAATGCACGATCATCGGCCGCAGATAGCTGGCCCGCTCCTGCTCGACCAGTCGCGGCCCGTATTTCTCGGTGGCGTGCGTCACGCCCGCCGCTTCGAGGTCGTTCTCGACTTGCTTCCACACGGCGGCGCCCTGGCCGGGCACCGTAAACGCGGCCAGGCCGGCCTGCGGATCGGTCGGCGGCAGGGCCTCGACGGGCCCCAGCCGCTCGGCGAGCGCCTCGGCAATCTCCTGCGTGTGCCGCGACGCCCAGACGCCCGAGCAATTGATGCAGCCGCGGCCGCTGTTGATGAAGATGCTCTCGGCCATCAGGTCGAGGTACTTTTCCCAATCGTCGACGACGTCGTCGCCCAGCAGGATTTTCGAGAAGCCCGGGCCGTGGGCCTGCACCTTCGGGTTGCCGCGGTAACGATCGACCGTGGCCGTGCCGCCGAAGATCATCGCCCGCTCGCAGGCTTCGAGCACGGCGGCCCCCGCCTCCGCCTCGCCAGGATAAAGCGAAAACGCCGCCCGCGGCACGCCCGCCTCGGTGAACGCCGCGAAGATGCGATAGGGCGTCCACGGCTCCTGCGGACCGGGCTTGAGCACCAGCCCCAATTGCAACGGAATCGCCGGCAGCCACAGCGTGTGCACGCCCGGCGAGTTCGACGGCAGCACCGCCGAGAGCACCGGCGACTGGGCCTGGTAGCTGACCGTCACGCCGCGGCTCTCTTCGCCATAGCCGCGGCTCAAAATGTCGAGATCGAGCCCGCGCGTCAGGCAGTCGAGAATCTGCTCCATGTTCTTCAGCACGAACGAATTCTTCGCCATGTTCGCCCGGCACATGTGCTCGGGCAAGCCCGTGCTGGCCGACTGCTGATGCACAAAGTCATCGGGCGACTGCGTGCCGTCGCCCATCGGCAGCGTGCCGTTTTCATACAGGTCGGCCGCCTTGCCGAGCATCGCGATCAGCTCGTCGGCAGGGAATCTGCCGCAGCGCATCGCGGGCCTGCTGCGCGGTCCGCATGTCGCGCTTGATGATCCCGCCACCGGCCTGGCAGACCGTGGCGATCGGCTCGCCGGTCGCGAAGTGAATCACGTCGGCCACTTCCAGCGAATCGTACGGCTGGCCCCAGCGGATGACAGGTAGTTTGAGCATGTGCTTCGCTTTCGCTCAATACACTCCCACCGTCGTGGCCTCGGCCAATCTCCGGAACGGCCGCGTGCCGCTGATGCCGTCCCAGGGATACTGCTCGCAGGGCGGCTCGCGCTCGCCTTCGTCGCGTTCCAGAAAGCCCGGCATGAAAAACTCCTTGGTCAGCGTCGTCAGCTTCGCCCGGCCCGTCTCGCCGTAGCCGACGACGTTGTTCGGGTCGTCGAAGTCGACCACTTCGACCACGGCCCGCGGCTGCGGCGCGTAGTAGCTGATCTTGTAGCCCTCGGCCGCGGTGACCGGCTTCGAGCAGGCCAGCCCCATCAGCGTGTTGCCGTAGGTCGGCGTCATGTAGATCCCGCTCACCTCCGGCGGGCCGCCAAACAGCTCCTCGATGCAGAACCGCGTCCACTGCGGCGTGAACTCGGTGCCGCCCGAAAAGATGCCCGTGATGCCCGTTTCGAGCCAGGCTGCTGCCGCGCTCTTCGAGCGCCAGGCACAGCGACTCGAGCAGCTTCGGCGTGGTGAACATGCACTTGATGTCGTGCCCGGCGCCGAGGATCGTGATCGCCTGGTCGATGCAGTGCTGCTTGTACGCTTCGAGCTGCTCCATCCAGCCCTTCTTGATCAGCTTGATCACCCACCGCGGATCGAGATCGATGCAGAAGCAGATGCCGCCGCGATACTGCGCCAGGTGCTCGACCGCCAGCCGCAACCGCCGCGGACCGGAGGGGCCGAGCATCAGCCAGTTGGCGCCGTGCGGAAAATACTTGTCCGGCAGCGTGTCGCTGAACAGCGAGTAGTCGATGCGAAAGTCCTCGATCGCCACGCGGCTCTTGGGCACGCCGGTCGTGCCGCCGGTCTCGAACACGTAGATCGGCTTGTCGGCAAGCGCCTTCGGCACCCACCGCCGCACCGGCCCGCCCCGCAGCCACTCGTCCTCGAACGGCGGAAACTTCTTCAGATCGTCGAACGTGCGGACTTCCTTGAGCGGGTCGAACTTCAGCTTCCGCCGGAAATCGAGCCAGAACGGGCAGCCGGTCGACTCGTGAAAATGCCAGGCGACCGTCTCGACCACGTGGGCGTCGAGCGCCTCGCGGGCCCGGCGGACGGCATCGGCGGAAGCGGTATTCGACATCGGCGGGAATTACTCTCTTCTACTGTGGGAGGCGTCTCCGACGCCGATTGCGCGTTGTTAGCTCGAGCCGCAATTGGTTGGTTTGGGTGTCCATTGTCGATGCAGCCTCAATCGGCCTCGGAGAGGCTTCCCACACTCGATTCCCATCCAACTCTGACGATATCCCGGCGCGCATCGTCAGACAACGCTGATTCCCCTGCAATACGCTCCGCAAACCAGATTGGTTGGCGGCAAACGCCAATAAAAAGCCGACCGCGGCAAGTCCTGATCGTTCAAAACTGAGGCACAACCGATCAGCTCTGCGTGTTCGCCGGATCCGGCACCCACCAAACGCCGAGTGAATCGAAAGCAAATTCGAGAGCGCAGATGATTCGACGAGGGGCGTCGAGAATTTCGTGATCACTCCGCAAGTCTCCGACGTCAAACGCCGGCCATTTGCCGAGGCGCCTTGCGGTCGCGATGCCAACCAAGCAGCCAATGCATTATCTTGCGACGCAGCGACTGCGGCGCGATCATACATTGCCCGACGCAAAATGTTGTTCGGCGGCCTGTCCGCTTGCACGACTGCTCCGGCTGGCGATAATTGTGGCTGAACTCCGTGTGAGACAGACTTTGTCAATGCTGCTATTTTGGTGCCACTACTGGCTTGTCCAGCAGTGCTGACTGCCGCGAGTGCCCCACTCCCCATACCCGGCAGCATCTCGCCGAAATGGGCCTTCCAAAAATCATAATCGGCTTCATCGATCACGCCAGCGCTGGCGCCCGTGTTGTCGCCATTGGCCCGCAGATCAGTCATGCTGCCCAGCGTATCACGCCAGACTGTGTAGTCGGCGGCGTTGACGACGCTGTCCTGATTGTAATCGCCCGGCAAACTTGCGGCGCTCAGCGGTTTCAGGAACAGCACGTGCACCGCACCACGATTGGTGCCGCTGACGGCACCAGTGTCGTCCCCATGGGCCCCAACAGCCAAGTCGGTAATCCCATCCCCATCCAGATCACCCAACGAAGCCACTGAGTTGCCAAAATTGTCGCCGGGCAAAAGGACCGGCCCGCCGTTCGTGTCGCTGGCGATCTTCTGCATGTTCTTCACGCTGCCATTGGCATTCAGGAACAGGACGTGCATCGCACCACTATCAGAACCAAAAGGCCCGCCATTTTCATCGCCACGGCTTCCGACGGCTAGGTCGGTCACCCCATCCCCATCCAGATCACCCAAGGAAGCGACCGAACTGCCGAATAAATCGACATCCGCCAGTATCGGCCCGCCGTTGGTAGAGCTGGCGATCTTCAGGGTGTTCTTCACCGTCCCATTGGCGTTCAGGAACAGCACGTGCACCGCGCCGCGATTCGGCCCACCGGTATCATCGACTGCGGCTCCGACAGCCAGGTCCGTCACCCAATCCCCATCCAGATCACCCAAGGAAGCCACCGAACTGCCCAATCTGTCGACGTTCGCCAAGATCGGTCCGCCGTTGATCGAACTGGCAATCTTCACTTTGTTTTTCACGGTCCCAATGGCGTTCAGGAACAGGACGTACACCGCGCCACGATTGGCGCCGCCGGTGTCATCGAGAGAGGCCCCGACGGCCAGATCAATCACCCCATCGCCATCCAGATCACCCAAAGTAGCCACAGAACGGCCAAAGTCATCGCCATTCGCGAGATTCGGCCCGCCGTTGATAGAGCTGGCAATCTTGAGGGTGTTTTTCACGGTCCCATTGGCATTCAGGAACAACACGTGTACGGCGCCACGAGACGTGCCACCCGTGCTGTCGCCAGGGGCTCCGACAACTAAATCCGTCACCCCATCCCCATCCAGGTCACCTAAGGAGGCCACCGAGCTGCCAAATAAGTCGTAGAACGCCAGGACCGGCCCGCCGTTGGTTGAGCTGGCGATTTTCATGGTGTTCTTCACGGTGCCATCGGCGTTCAGGAACAGCACGTGTACGGCGCCACGAGACGTGCCACCCGTGTCATCGCGATAGGCACCGACGGCCAGCTCGGTCACTCCATCCCCGTCCAGATCACCCAAGGAAGCCACCGAATGGCCAAACGCGTCGTAGTCCGCCAGCGTCGGCCCACCGTTTGTGCCGCTGGCGATCTTGGTGGTCTTCTCGCTGTCGGCCGTGCCGTTGCTAGGCTTGGTGATCGTCACCCAATAGTCTTCCACCTCGCCGTCCGTCGCCGCGCCTGTAGGATTCGCCGCGGCCGCGTCGGTACTCAACCGGAACCGTGCGAACGTCGTGCCGGTGAAACCCAAAGGTACGACCGGGAACGTGAACGTCTTGATAAGATTGTTCGTTCCGTTTGGCACCGCCACCGACGCCCGTTCCGTGGCGTTGTCAAACACGCCATTGGCGTTGTAATCGATCCAACCATAGAGCATCGCCGCCGCGCCCGTCGTGTTGGTTACGCGCACATTGATTGTGGGCTGCGCCGATCGTCAACACCAGGTCCGCCGCCGGATTCACCAATCCGTCTTCATCATCGGGCAAGGCACCGTTGACGTCGTCCGCATTCGCTGCTGCGTTCTGCAACGCACCGCCGTCGCCGTCGATGTTGGCACCCATCTTCAGCCCGACGACGATCGTGTGCTGCGCCCGTTGTCGGTGGAGAGCGTGTTGTAGTTGCCGATGCCCGTCCCGAGGGCCGTGTCCGGCGCGTCGCCGAAGTCGACCGCCAACAGCCGCCGGTCCTCCAACACCTCAAACGTAGCGTTGCGGACTGACAGTTGCCGCCGCTTCGTTCGGCGAACTCGCCGCCGCGGTGCACGGCTCAGGGTAGATCGAAGTCCGCCTAGCCCGGATATTTCATACGCCGAAGCGCTGATGCCTATAGCGCGATGGCCTTAGTCCTGGTAAATAAGGGGTTTCAACGACGAATTCCCATCACCAAGACCAAGGCCATTCGCATGACAGAGTGTAGCACGGACGTCATGGAGTTTACAGGGCACGAGCGACGCAAGGTTGTCGCGGATTTCAACGGTGGTCGGTTGACCTCGGACGCTGGAATTCTCTTGCTGCGTGAAGTCGACAGACGACTGGGGTTCATTGATGCGATCAACGAATGCCTGCCTGATCCTCGTGAGCCGCTCCTAATCGTTCACCAGCAACGCTCGATGCTGGCCCAACGCATCTTCTCCATCACGTTGGGTTATGAGGATCTCAACGACCAGCAGACGATGCGAGCTGATCCTGCTCTGCAAACGGCTGTTGGCTGTGAGCCAGAAGAGGAATCCCCGTTGGCTTCACCGCCGACGCTCTGCCGGCTGGAAAATCGCGTGAATCGCAAAGCGTTGGTAAGGATGTCCAAGGTGCTGGTCGATACGTTTCTGGCGTCTCACCAGAAGCCACCGAAAGAAATCACGCTCGATTTTGACGCCACCGACGATCCGGTTCACGGCAATCAAGAGCGGCGTTTCTTTCAGGGCTATTACAACCACTATTGCTTCCTGCCACTCTACGTGTTTTGTGGCGAGCACCTGCTGTGTGCCTACCTCCGCCCCAGCAACATCGACGCGGCCAAGCATTCCAGAGCCATCACGAAGCTGCTGGTCGACTATATTCGCCAGAGGTGGCCGGATGTGAAAATCACGATTCGTGGAGACAGCGGCTTCTGCCGCTGGCGGTTGATGCGATGGTGCGAAAAACACGGGGTTTCTTACATTTTGGGGCTGGCCCGCAATCAGGTATTGGAACGACGGATAGAGCGGCTCATGGAGAAGGCGGAGGCGGCCTTTGAAGCGACGGGGGATAAGCAGCGGCTGTTTGGTGAAATCAAATACACAGCGGAGACGTGGGATCACGAGCGGCGTGTAATCATGAAGGCCGAACGTCTGCCGGCTGGTCCCAACAGCCGTTTTATCGTGACCAACCTCAAAGGCCGTCACCAGGCACTGTATGACGAGAACTACGTGAAGCGCGGCGACATGGAGAACCGGATCAAAGAGCAGCAACTGATGCTGTTTGCCGATCGCACGAGCTGCCACGACTTCGAGGCGAACCAATTCCGCCTGCTGTTATCCAGCTTTGCGTACGTCCTCACTTCCCATCTTCGTCAGCACCACTTGGCTGGTACGAAATTGGAAAGCGCAGGTGAGCACGATTCGTTTGAAACTCTTCAAAGTGGCCGCTCGCGTCGTCGTGTCGGTACGCCGAATCGTGTTTCATTTGGCCAGTTCGTATCCTTACCAGGCGCTCTTCCAGCGGATCGCGAAGTCGGTTCATCTCCGACCCGGATGATCCGCGGCCAATTCGAGCCACCACGGCCCCCATGGGGGAAAGGGGGTCTTGCGCTCTTGGCCACGCATTCGGCACCAGCCCACCGCAAAAACAGTCTCTCCGCCAGAATCAAGCACGCAGCAACGTCGTATGAAATATCCGGGCTAGCCAATCGACTCGCAGCATGGTGCACCTCTTGTGCAGGGGGGCTCAGAAACTGTCCGCGTACTAGCTTGGGTTATTCTCGTGAATCTCGCCGCTAGAAATATCGGCGTCTGGCGTCCGCACTAGAAAAATAGGAGTCAGCGGCAAACGCCAGTTGCAGCAAACCTTGAAAAACCAGGGAACTCTTTTCCGGACAGTTTCTCAGAGTAGTTGTGCAGTGGTGAGCATAGCCCTGCGCCAATGCTCAAGTCAAACAAAAACTGCGCGGAGAGTCGCAATTCTGGTGCCGCAAGGAGATTGCGGTCGTGGGGACGCGATTCAAGCCGCAACCATGTTGAGACTAAATCGCCCAGAAATTGGTCGAGAGACCACTCAAAGTTTGCCCACTTCATCGACCAGCAGCAAACGCTCGATCTCGTTGGTCTTGAAGCCCAGGGCCATCGGTTGGCGTACATCCGCCAGCACCACCGCATCGTAGAGTTCCGTCACCAGCGACCCATCCATTCGCAGCCAGTGTGCGACTGTGCCCGTACGCACATCAATGATGTGCAGGCCACACTGCGGCTCGGCCCCGCGCTCTTTCATCCGCTCGTCGAGTGCCAGGCCGTGAAACGTGACGTGACGCGGTTTGGAGAGCGTGACCACCGCGTAGTCGCCGATGAACGCCAGGCCACGCAGATAACCGGGACAGAACGCGATCGGCTCGAATTCGCCGGTCGCCAGGTCGACCGAGCCAAACTCACCCGTGCCGGAGTTCACCAGCCACAGTCGGTCGCGATACCACCGCGGCGAATGCGGCATCGAGAGCCCGCGGGCCACGATCTCGCCCGAGGCCACGTCGACGACACAACCGCCGTCCTGCCGCCGATCGCGCCAGCCGTCCACGACATCGCTATCGGCCACGGCCGTGACGAAAGCGGCGCGGCCATCGCGCATCGCCAGCCCGTTGAGATGCGAGCGGTCCTCGGGCACCAGCGCGCTCAGGAACGGCGGCCGCCACAACGGCTGAAAACTGGCTCGCTCGCTGAGCGTCGCCAAGCAGCCGAACAGTGTGCAAACAAAGATCACGCGACCGTTTGAGTCCACGGCGATGTCGTGCAAGTCGACGTCGCCCGTCGTGTACCCGACCCGCGGTACGTAGGCGACGTCGTACCCGCGTTCGGCCCAGGCGGGGATGCCGGCATCATCGCCTTCGGCCGCCGCCGATTGGTAGGGAACGACCGCAGCCGGCGCCTGCTCGAACCGCCAGAGTTGAAACTTCGAGCTGAGCCAGAGCGTCCTGGCGTCCGGCGACGCCCACAAACCCATCGCGTGGTTGAACGTCCGCTCAAAGACGGCGAGGCCGGAATCGAGTTTGCGGCCGACGAAAAACAGTTTGCCCGTCTGGTAGGTGCTAAATGCCAGACTGATCCGCAGCTCGGCCAGCCAATCGAGAAAGTGGCGCGAGCCCTGCACTTGGAGCCAAGGCTGGGTCGCTGCCGGCATGCGTCGTTCTCGTCCATCATCATGCTGGTTGGACAATCGTCATGTGCGCACAAAAAAGGCCCCGCCCGGGCGGGACCGAAATCCGTTGCCGCAACGGTGTGCGGTCGAATCAACCGCCGCCAGCCGCCTAGCTCTGCGTGTTGGCCGGGTTCGGCACGCTCGAGAGCTGCGCGAGCACTTGGATCACGCCATTCAGATGCGCCAGCCGCGGGCCATAGCGATCGATGAATTCGTTCAGCACGAACTCGCCGTCGACCATGTCGTCGCTCTGGTCGTTGATGTCGTCGGTCATCCGATCGAGATACTCGATTTGCACGCGGCTCAGCGCCTCGGCTGCCTCGCGGCACGCGGCGGCAAGCTTTGGATGGGCATTACGCCATTGATGCAACTCGCTCGCCCGCTGCTTCTGCTGCGTGGCCATCGTCGCCACCAGGTCCTCGAGCAGCTCGTTCGTCCGTTCTTGCGCATTCAAGACGTCGCGGAGCAAATCGATCTGATCATCCCGCGAGGAAATCGATCGCGGCTGCGAGCCCGGCGAGACTTCCACTTGCGAATACAGCTGCGGCGCCGAGTGTCGAGTACTGGACATGTAACGTCAGTTCCTTGGTATGTATGTAGGTCGCGCGGGCGAATGCAACTCTGCCCCTGCAACCTGAAATGCCTTTGCGAGGGGATCGGTTCGATCCACCTCGTGACCGACTGCGAGTTGTCGTCCCCAGACTTCCGACCGCCGCGCTTCCACCCGAATATCGTGTGGAACGCAGCCACCGCCGCCGCAAGCTGCTAGCCGACATTCCCTGGAGAACCCGGTCCCAACGAGAATCCCCTTCGTCGCTCTCTCAGTTTAACGGAAACTTAAGCCGAATTCCAGAATCGGAACCACTTTCTTTATGGACCACCAGGCAGCGGTTTTTTTGGCACGCTGGAACCGAAATCACTGCACCGCCATATTTCCCTCGAAGCGATTCCCGCCCGTCACGACTGCTAAAGTCCCTCGTGCAGCGACCCCGATGGATTGATTACTCGATGGTCGGCGGCCCCGTCGTCGGCCGCCACGACCTGCAGATTCACCGCTGGGCGAACTCCCAAACAGACCCACCATGATGATCCACCAAAGCCCAACTGGGGTACCCACTTTCGGCTATTTGTCTGCCGTCGAGACTGCCGATCACGGCTTTTTCGGCGGCTACCTGCTCATTTCGTCGCTGGGCCGGCCGCTCGAATTCCATTGCACCGCCCCGATCCGGCCCTCCCGAGCCCAGGAAATTCTCTACGGCCCAACGCTGCGGCCCTATTTGCTCGGCGAGCAAATCGCCGGCACGCTGCTAGCAAAGTCGCAGGCAAAGCCGCAGATCGTCCTAACCGACCTGTCTGCCGCACTTTGCCACCGTGCGAGCGTCGGCGTGCCAATCGTTTATCTCGCTCCTGCAGGCAGCGACGCTTCATCCGAAAACCTGCCAACAGTTGGACTCATCGTCGCTGGCCACCGCTTTGAGCTCCCACCCGGGTGTGAAGCCGACCGCGACGAGGTGATCGCCCTGCTCTCGACGCTCGGCAACCACGTCGATCTACCCGAGCCGTTCGATCGCATCCACGAGGCGATTCGCGAAGCACAACGGATTGGCGGACGAGGACAAGAAGCCCATGCCGAGGCAGCGTGACTCCTGTAATTCGACCGACGGCAGCTGGTCACTCACGACCGACGCGCTGGCGGTCGATGACATACCCTGCGTTCATTTGCTCGATCTCTCGGCCGCAGCGAGCGGCGTCGTGTCGTCGGCGTTCTCATGCCCCCGGATCGAGACGGTGGGCTGCGTTTTTTCCGATACGCGGCGCGACGAGGCGCCTCCGCGGATACCGCCGACGTCGCAGACACGCATTGCGTCGCGAAACCAACGCGCGACCCGCATCCGCCCGCCGCGAGACGTCGTGAAGCTGGCTGACCGACTCCGCATGCTGCTCGAGCCGCCGCTGGAAACGCTGCTCGCGGCCCACGCTCTGCGGTTCCCTCACACGCCGTTTCCGTTCCAGCTCGACGGCATCGCGTTCCTTTATCCCCGCACCGAAGCGGTGCTGGCCGACGAGATGGGGCTGGGGAAGACAATGCAAGCGATCACGGCCGTTCGCTTGCTCGCGCACCACGGCTATCTCCGGCGGCTGCTGCTCGTCTGCCCCAAGCCGCTGGTGACCAACTGGCAGCGTGAATTCGCACTCTGGGCCCCGGAGCTCCCGCTGGTCGTGATCGAGGGCGGCGCCGAGCGACGCGAGTGGCTGTGGCAGAACAGTCCGCGAGCTGGTGACGATCGCCAATTACGAGTCCGTGATCCGCGACGCCGACCGTGTCTGCGACGACGCGAACGTTTACGACCTGGTCATCCTCGACGAATCGCAGCGGATCAAGAACCGGGTCAACGTCACGAACCAGGTCATTCGTTCCATCCCACGCAGCCGCAGCTGGGCCCTCACCGGCACCCCGATCGAAAACAGCATCGAGGACCTGGTCGGCATTTTCGAGTTCGTCGCCCCCGGCCAAATCGACTCGGGGATGAAGCCACGGGCGATCGGCCGGGCGGTGAGCGACTACGTGCTCCGCCGCACCAAGGAGCAGGTGCTCACCGAACTGCCGCCCAAGCTCTACCGCGACGCCGAGTTGGAGCTCACCCCCACCCAAGCGGCCGCTTACCAGCTCGCCGAAGACGAGGGCGTCATCAAGCTCCGCGAGATGAAAAACCTCGTCACGATCCAGCACGTTTTCGAGCTCGTGCTGCGGCTCAAGCAGATCTGCAACTTCGACCCGGCGACCGGCGAGAGCAGCAAATTCGAGCGGCTCGAAGCGGACCTTGAAGAATGCGCCGCCAGCGGCCGCAAGGCCATCGTCTTCAGCCAATGGGTCGAAACTCTCACCGAGCTCAAGACTCGGCTCGCCCGCTTCTCGCCCGAGGAATTCCACGGCCAGGTCCCGCCCCGCCGCCGCGACGCCGCGATCGAACGCTTCCGCAACGACAAGAGCTGCAGCGTGATGCTGATGAGCTACGGCGCCGGCAGCGTCGGGCCTGAATCTGCAATTCGCCAGTTACGTGTTCCTCTTCGACCGCTGGTGGAATCCGGCTGTCGAAGACCAGGCCATCAACCGCGCCCACCGCATCGGCGCCGCCGGCCCCGTCACCGTCACAAGATTTCTGACCCTTGGCACGATCGAACAACGCATCAACGAGATATTGGCAGAAAAGCGCGAACTCTTTGACCGCGTCTTCTCCGCTTCGACGTTTCTCCAACAAACCGCGCCGGCAAAGCAGGGCCTTTCCCGCGAAGAAATCTTTTCGCTTTTCAGTTTGCACCCGCCGCTGGCCGCTTAGCCGGTCAATCGGGGATGCCACCAGCACGCACCGGCGTATCCTTCCCGATCGTGAATGCTTCCGAAACTCGTTTTGAACGAGTAGGGCTGGCTCTATTGTTCGGTGCATAGGTCGTATGTCGTTACGGATTGGAGGAAGTCGCCTGACCGGATTCAGACAGACAGAGTCTTTGCCAGGGTTTGCCCGTGAGTTTTGTCCGGATGGCTGGGACAAATCGCTGGCAGCAGGACTCGATGGTTGCCGAATGGAAGCGTGTAGTCCGCTGTTGTTCGTTGGTCGATGCAGTGGTGGGCAAAACGTGGGTCTTTGGCGCGAGATTTTGCGTTTTGTCGACAAAACTCGCGACGCGTTCGGCGTAACTCGTGTGGCTGCCGGGGCTTGCAATTGTCGCGCCCACAGGGGTCCCATAAAACGTGAAACAAAACATCTGAGTTTTGATTGCCGGCAGTCGCCACACGGCGCGACGCGTCGGCGCATCTGGCCCTCATGACGATCAAAATTCGCATGGGTTTTGTTGCCGGCTGACGTGACTGGTGATTGGCGAGTTGGGAAAACCCCGGTGTTTTTTCGAACTCGCCAAGTTTCGCTCGAACTCGCCAGGAAAAAAACAGGTGTCGGGTATCGGGTGTCAGGGGAGAAAGGGCGCGATGGCCGAGTGGCTGCCGCGGATTGGCTCTCCGCCCTTGGCCCTCCACTCTCCGCTTTGCCCGGCTGACGGCTGACGATTATCTCTCGACCCATGTCTTTCGACCTCGACTGCTCGGCATTTCGATTTTTGGATATTTGGAACACGTTCGCGAAACACGATTCGGTGCTCCAAAAATCACGTTCATTGTCCCACCTCCTTTCACGGCAGGCCTGAAACAACCAGGCAATTCCGCCCACGGCATGCTCCAAAAATGCTCGAATTCGCGCCTGATGGGTGAAGTTCCAAAATTCAGGTTGTCTGGATGCTAGACGCTCGATGCTGGATGGCGCAGCGTGAACGAGGACCGTTCGGCCTTGATTGGCTGACGGCTGATGGCTGAACGCTTTCTGCGTCGTTCTCCGCCCTATGCTTCTTGTATATCCATCCGTACACTATCAAACTTGGCGACGGATTTCAACAACTATTTTTGGCCACCCGCGGCCGGGCCGCCAGCCTTTAGGAATCAGCCTTCAGCCGTCAACGGCCGATGGCTGACGATTTTTTTCCATTGCCACTGAGGACACCGAGGGCAGAGAGAGTTGGAACCGCCAAGTTCGCCCCGGGGATGGACCGAAATGATTTGCGCGGTCGGGAGTCACAGGATGGGCGATTGCGGGCGATGCCGTTCGAGTTGCGCGGGTATCGCATCCCAATTAGGGAATCTTTTCTTGAGCTGTTCGACGGTATGTCGCCATTTTGGAGTTGTTGGCTGACAGACGCTGTTTTGGTTCCCAAAGAACCCAACCTCGTTGTACGCATCCTTTTTAGGAACTGCGTCAAGCCACTGGACTCGGACAAAGTGCTCTGCCTTTTCGGGGTCGCTTGCATTCTTGCGTAGTCGATTGGCAGTGGAAAGCACTTCCAGAGAAGGCTTATCTCCTTGTGGCGTTGGAACCATGAATTCTGTCACCCGCTGGACAGAGTCGACCACTCGGCCAACGCCGACGTAACCGCAGCCGGGGATTTTGACCCAGACTCGATCGCCTGGCGAGAGTAACTTGAGCGTTTTGCTGTACCAACTGCCGCCACCGGCACCGATAAATCCGTACTTTCGAGCGTCATCCCAGTTCCGACCTTCGCCCTCTCCGAACGACGCGTAGAACTCACCGTTCCAAGGCTCACGTTTGCCTTTGGATTCGGTCGACGTCACGACGTTTGCTTGGGTTTGAATTGGATCGATAAGCCAGGCCCGACTCAATATCTGATGTTTGCAGTGCTGAAACACCTGAAAGAAGATGACATTGATGGGGATATCACGCGCGTTTAGATAACTAATTATTCTCTCTGTTGAGTCGTCGAGTTCCGCGGCGACGAGGATGATCTGATGCGATTCATTGAGCGTCTCTTCATCGAGTGGCTCGCCGAAGCGCTCGAGAAAAGCATCAGCAAGGTTGCCGCCGTTGCTGAAGCGCTGATAAATCTGGGCAATCTTATCCTCGGGCAGCTCGGCGATCCAGGCGGCGTAGTCGATGGCCTGGGCCACGATTTCGCGGGGCGTGCAATTGCGCTTGAGCTCGACGAGCACTAGGGATGCATCCGGCGCGATGGCCAAGAGATCGATGCGGCCGCCGAAGGGCGTATTCTCCTGGCGGCCGATGAGCATCCATTCGTCAGAAAGAATGCGCGGATCGGCAACGATCATCTCTTCGAGCAATTGCTCGTTGGCGAGCTTGCAGGTCGTAAGCAGTGTCGGTGGCTGGCCAATTTGCCAAAGGGCGTGTTGGACGGGCATGCGGAATTATTCCAAAGAATTGAATGATTGAATCGGTGACTCCAGAGGTGTCATTGTGCGGCGACTCGTTCGAGGTTTAGGGCGAGCAGGTCGTCGTCCGTCATGTCTGGCTTCCAGCCGCAGGCGGCGAAGACGGATTCGTCGAGTCTTATGTGGGCCAAGTCGAGCCAGTGGGCCGCTCGTTGTAGACGTTGGTGAGCCAGCGTTTTTTTGAGCGTTTGGCGGATTCTTCGATTGTGGGGACGGTCGCGGATAGCGGACAGTCCCGTGGAGGCAGCGCTCGTTCCCGTGCCTCATGTGCTGCGCCATTGAATGCTTTGTTTTGCGCCGCAAAGGCGGTTGGGGCAACCAGTGGTTCTCGGACTGCTATCTCACCGTGCTCCTCTCGCGTCGGTAAAGGATGAGCAGACCGGTAAGTACGGCGAGCAGCAGCGTCGCGGGTTCCGGGACGCCGGGCGGATTCTGGCCGAAGCGGAGGTTGTCGAGGCCGATGTTGTCTTGGATGCCCTCTGGCAGGTTCGAGAGGTCCAGCTCGAGAAGCAGCTCGGGTGCCGAAAGGGGTGTGTCGAAGGCAAAGGTCGTGTGGCGCGGACCCGACAGGTCGCCCTCGACGAGTACGCCGGCCTGGGAGAAGAGAGTCGTCGCTCCGGCGAATACGGAGACGCCTGCGATGGTGTAGTCCGCCCCGAAGCCGGCCAGATCGAAACCGAAAAGATCGACCACGTGGCCGGTGTCTGCCGTGAGCCGCACGCTCAAGAGCGGCGCGCCGGCAGTGCCAGGGCCTTCGGCGAAGATGACATTGACGAGGTCGCCGTATCCGGTCTTCCAGAGATTGACCCGCGGATCGTTGGCGGTCGCCGCGGCGGAGAAGACGTCGAGCGAGACGTCGGGCGTGAATCCTTCGCCCGCTTCACCGTAGGTGAAGGCGCCACCGGGAACGGGCGTCACCGCGGCGGTTACGCGGTCGCCGTAGTCGGCGGGGAGGCGGCCGCCGCTGGAGGTCGGGCCCACGATCGACTGCGTCGCCGCGTCGCGCTCCTGGTCGAAGAGGAGGATGGTGGCGCCGGCGGGGGCCGGCGCGAGCAGCAGCAGCGTTGAGCCGGCGAGCTGGAGGAGGGAGCGGGGGAACGCGTGGTGACACGGGGTCGCTTGCATGGGGTCTCGCTCCGTTAGGGAAGAAGAATCAGTTGCGGGAAACGGGCCCATTCTTGGGAGATCGGTCAGCTGCGAGTCTGAATGGTGCGGTCGTGCGTCCACTGCATTGAGAGCCGCGTGCGTTGGGTGCGGCGGGAGGTGAGTATAGCGGAAGGGGCGCAGGAGGGCAAAAAAGAGGTGCCTTCACCGTAGAGCCGTGGCTGATTGAGCGGGCATGTTGACCGTGCCTTCTCCTAGGGGCCGCCGATTGGCGGCAATGCGAGCCGGGCATTGATCAATCGTCTCCGGGGGCCGACAATTGGTCGCTTCACTTGAATTTTTGTCGCGGACCGCGCGTGGAGGAAATAATCATGACCAATGCAACCAAGGCCCCCTTGATGCCCGTGGCCGGCGGCGGGACGACGAATCGGGACTGGTGGCCGAATCAGTTGCGGCTCGATTTGTTGGCCCAGCACTCGTCGAAGTCCAACCCGATGGACCCGGAATTCGACTACCGCAAAGAATTCCTGAGCCTCGACCTGGCGGCGGTGAAGAAAGATCTCGCGGCCCTGATGACCGACTCGCAGGACGTGGTGGCCGGCGGACTTCGGCCACTACGGCCCGTTGTTCATCCGCATGGCGTGGCACAGCGCCGGCACCTACCGCATCGGGGACGGCCGCGGCGGCGGGGGCCGGGGCCAGCAGCGATTCGCGCCGGTCAACAGTTGGCCGGACAACGTCAGCCTGGACAAAGCGCGGCGGCTGCTCTGGCCGATCAAGCAGAAGTATGGCCGGAAGATTTCCTGGGCCGACCTGATCGTTCTCACCGGCAACGTGGCGCTCGAGACGATGGGCTTCAAGACGTTTGGGTTCGGCGGCGGACGCGAAGACGTGTGGGAGCCGGACAACGACGTGTATTGGGGCTCGGAGAAGACGTGGCTCGGCGGCGACGTCCGTTATGCCGAAGGTTCCGAGGGCGTCGACAAGCCGAAGGACGATGCCGTGCTCGTGTCGGACGACGATGCGGACGGCGATGTCCACAGCCGCCGGCTCGAGAATCCGCTGGCCGCGGTGCAGATGGGGCTGATCTATGTGAATCCCGAAGGGCCGGATGGGAATCCGGACCCCGTGGCGGCGGCGGTGGATATCCGCGAGACGTTCAAGCGGATGGCCATGAACGACGAGGAGACGGTCGCGCTCATCGCCGGCGGCCACACCTTCGGCAAGACGCACGGCGCCGGCCCCGCGACGGCCGTGGGGCCCGGCCCCGAAGATGCGCCGATCGAGCAGCAGGGCCTCGGCTGGAAGAACAGTTTTGGCACCGGCGTCGGCCGCGACGCGATCACCAGCGGAATCGAAGTGACATGGACCACGACGCCGACGAAATGGGGCGCTGGCTTTTTCGAGAGCCTGTTCGGGCACGAGTGGGAGCTGACGAAGAGCCCGGCGGGGGCGCATCAGTGGGTCGCCAAGGGGGCCGAGGCGACGGTCCCCGACCCAGCCGATTCGTCGAAGAAACGGCTGCCGACGATGTTGACGACCGACCTCTCGCTGCGGATTGATCCGGCATACGAGAAGATTTGTCGTCGCTTCATGGCGAACCCGCAAGAGTTCGCCGACGCATTCGCCCGGGCGTGGTTCAAGCTGACGCACCGCGACATGGGCCCGCGGGCGCGGTATCTCGGTCCGGAGGTGCCGCAGGAAGAGCTGATCTGGCAGGATCCGATCCCCGCGGTCGAATCATCCGCTGGTCGATGCGAAGGATGTGGCGGCGCTGAAGACCAAGGTGTTGGCGTCGGGGCTAAGTGTGTCGCAGTTGGTGGCAACGGCGTGGGCGAGTGCGTCGACGTTCCGCGGCTCCGACAAGCGCGGCGGAGCGAACGGCGCACGGATTCGCTTGGCGCCGCAAAAGGATTGGGAAGTCAATCAGCCAGCTCAAATAGTGAAGGTGCTCAAATCGCTCGCATGGCATCCAGAGCGAGTTTAACAAGACGGCGGCCGCCGGGAAGAAGATTTCGCTCGCGGATCTGATCGTGCTGGCGGGGTGCGCCGGCGTCGAGCAGGCGGCGAAGAATGCCGGGGTTGCGGTAGCGGTCCCCTTCGCGCCGGGACGGATGGATGCGTCGGCGGAGCAGACCGACGTCGAGGCGTTCGACGTGCTCGAGCCAATCGCGGACGGGTTCCGGAATTATCTGAAGGGCAAGTACACAATCCCGGCCGAAGCACTGCTGGTCGACAAGGCCCAGCTGTTGACGCTCACCGCGCCCGAGATGACCGTACTTGTCGGCGGGATGCGGATGCTCGGCACGAACGCGGACGGGACGAAGCACGGCGTGTTCACCAAGCGGCCCGATGCGCTCACGAACGATTTCTTCGTGAATCTCCTCGACATGGGCACCGAGTGGAAGCCGACGTCGAAGGATGCGGATTTATTCGAGGGCCGCGATCGCAAAACCGGCGCGTTGAAATGGACCGGCACACGGGTGGACGTCGTGTTTGGCTCGAACTCGCAACTGCGGGCCCTGGCGGAAGTGTATGGCAGCTCCGACGCGAAGGAGAAGTTTGTGCACGACTTCGTCGCGGCCTGGAACAAGGTGATGAACCTCGATCGCTTCGACCTGGCCTGATCGTCACGTAAACTTCGTTGGTGGCCTCTTACAGGGAGGCGAAAAGTCGGTCGGCTGACAACTGGTTACCGTGAACGGCGTCTTGTGCCGTCGAACGCCCAGCCGACCGCGGCCGAAAGCACGAGCAGCCACGCGCCCGGCTCGGGAACCTGTGTGACCCGGACGAGATTCTCGGAGGAATCCAAGGCATTGTCGGCGAGCTCGGTGCTGCCAGGGAAGACGCCGATCTGGCCACCAACGTAGCCGCCGATGAAGCCATTGGGCCCCAGTCCGGACGTGTAGAAGTGGGCGGCGCCAATCGCGCCGATGCCTTCGATCAGGTTTTGGTTAAGCGTCGGGTCGAACGCCGGGTCGTCGCCGATGCCATCCGTGTCGATTTCAAACACGAAGCCAAATAAGTCATCGAGCGAGAGATCGAAGGCTGGAGATAGGGAATTTCCGCTGAAGTGCATGGCGAACGCGGTGAGCTCGAGATGCTCGAACTCGGCAGGCGGCAAGTTGCCAGGAAAATACACGAGAAGTCCGTTGTTGTCCAAGTCGACGCCGGAGAAGAAACCAGTGACAGCGGCTCCTTCCGCATATCCGTCCTGCGCGAACGTAAACTGCTTTTCGACAAATGCCCAGGCAGACGTTGCCGCCAGCGAGGTGACGGCAATGAGGCCGATCATCAGCGTCGTTTGGCGTGTCGTCGCGTGCATTAGCGGATCTCCAAGTAGGTGGTGTGCGGAGCGAAGGTAAGCGAAGACGGGAATTCGAACCGTGGGACCGATTGCCGGGTGACAGCACGACCAGGCAAAATTCTGACAGCCGGCAGCGGAGCCGTCAAATTGCCGCTCGCCGCTCGCCAACAGGGTCGGAATGCCGATTTCGAGTGTCTGTTCGCCGGCAGAACGACGAACTTGGCAATAATTTCAGATGATTACCGTGAAATGTTCGCGACGGCGCTCAATCGTGGAAAATGTCTCCAAACCGATCACTCGCCAACACGCCGATATGCAGAGTCCCGTCCGCGGCGCGGACCTGCGTCAATCAAAACGAGGACAGCGACCGAAAATAGACACTAATCGCCCAAGCCGACGAATTCCAACAGTTTGAGGGCATTGGTCGTCGGTGCCAGGCCCGGCCGCAGCAAGTAATCAAACGTCATTTGCTGCTCGCCATCGCGGCCGACAAACGATTCGCGGAAATGGACGAGGCGACAAGCCTCCCGCAATTCCGGACTGCGGGCGAGTTCCAAGTCGTGCGTCGAGACCATGCCAATCGAACCGCTTTCGACCAGCCGGCCCACCACGCGGGCCACCGCGATGTGACGCTCGACGGAATTGGTACCCTGCAGGACTTCGTCGAGCAGGAACAGCAGCCGCCGCGAGCGTTCGATCGGACAATCGCGTGAACGATCGACGATTTGTTTGAGGCGGCGCAACTCGGCCAGGTAGAAAGAAACTCCGTCGGCCAACGAGTCGCGAATTCGGATGCAAGTTTCCAATTCGACCAGCGGCAGGCAAAGCTCACTCGCGCAGACCGGCCCACCGGCCTGGGCCAGTGTCACGTTCAATCCGACGGCACGCAACAACGTGCTCTTGCCCGACATGTTCGAGCCGGTGACCAGCACGACCGATCCCGGCGGGCCGACGACCACGTCGTTCGGAATACAAATGGCCTCGGCGAGCAGGGGGTGGCCGAGTTGCCTGGCGGTCACGACTTGTTCCGACGGGTCAATGTGCGGAATCGTCCAGCGTGGATTGTCGTGGGCCAGCGTAGCCAGCGAAGAAACGGCTTCGACCTGCCCGACCGCCTCGAGCCACCTGCGGACGAGCGGGCCGTGGCGACGCTGCCAACGCTCCATCATGCCGACCAGGTGGAAATCGGTGAGTAGAAATAGCTGCGATAGGTAGTAGGGCACCCCGAGCAAACCATCGCGTCGTAGATTGGCAAAGCGAACCAATCGAGTCAAGGCATCCAGCTCGATCAGCGGCTCACGCGGCGCGGGTCCCATGTGGGAATGAAGTTTGGCGAAGAGTGGCACGTTGACAGGCAATTCGGCGATGGCAGCGAGCAAGGGACGATACTGGCGCAAGTCGTGACTCCGCGACGTCACGCGGCCGAGAATGTCCTGGATCCTGCCGGCATAAAACCCGTTCAACAGCAAGTTGACGCACGAGATGGCGACGATCGTCAGGAAAGCGGATTCCGCCGACACGGCTCCAACAAGGCCAGCAACCGATACAGTCACGAAAGCAAGCGTCGCCAACCGCGTCAGCCACACGAGCCAACGGCGCGAGCAATAATAGGGCCCGGACTCTGCCCACTCGACGAAGGCGAGCGTTCCGTCGCGCGATCCCCCGAGCATCCTGCCGCGCAGATCAAGTTCTTCGCGCAGCGCGGCGGCCGACGCCAGATGGGAGACTGCCTGTTGTCGGTCGACGATTTCCGCCGGCGACGTGGGCGAGAGCAACCAGTCGCGCAACGTCGCATGTCCAAACGACGTGTGGGCGAGCGAGATCAGCTGATACAACGACTCCGATCCGAACAGATCCAAATCGTTGGCGACGGCTTCATGTTCCTCCGGAACCGACACGTCGACGTTCGGAATGCTCTCCCAGCGACGCTCGATGCGCGCGCGCTGAATCTCATTCATGCGAAGCCGTTGCTGCAATTCGTCCGCGTCGCGGAGGATTTTCTCGTGGGCTCGAACGACGAGGATGAACGCCACAGAGGAGGATTCCCGCGGCTGTGAGCCACGGCCAGCCGACGGCCGACCAAAAGCAACCATAGATCGCCAGCGCGAGGGCCGGCAAAAACGTGACCACACGCGCTCGCGCAAAGCGATCGTCTTGACGCCGTCGGACAGCGAGCTGCTGTTGGCAGTCATCGATCCGCTGTTGGTACCAGCGGCACGGCTGAGCGGGCTCATTCATGGTGAGCGATTCGCGTCTAGTGACCGGAGAATTTGGAAGCATGGACGACAACCCGAATATCAATCAATCACCGGACGAATTCCTGCGCAGAATCCTGTCGCCGAGCGTCGGCCAGAGTTCCGCGAGCGCAAAAAGGAGCTTGGTTTTCGCCGGGACGACCAGCTCGGAGCGGCGGCCCTCGCAGGCGGCGAGAATCCTCTGGGCCAGCACCAACGGGTCGATCGCTTTGAGGCGGGCGCCGCCGCCGGGGCGTGTGGCAGACTCGGGCAGATCACCGGTCTGGTCGGCGTAGCGATTGGGGATGGACTCGGAACCGGAGGCGCCGCCTGCAGTGCGAGCAATGGGGCCGGGAGAAACAAGCAGCGTGTGCACGCCCCGAGGGCCAAGCTCCATCCGCAGTTGTTGAGCGAAGGCGGTGAGCGGGAATTTGCTGGCAGGGTATGCCCCCAGATACCGCGGGGCGCATTTGCCGGCCAGTGAGCTGACCAGCACCACGTGGCCACGGCTGCGGAGCAGGGCTGGCGTGAATGCCTGGGCGACGCGGACGGCGGAGAGGAAGTTGAGCTCCCAAAGCTCGTGGAATTTACTCGGCGGCGTCGTGATCGCGTCGCCGCGCATCGAGCGTCCGGCACAATGGGCCACCAGATCGATGCCATGCCAGCGCTCGTTCAGTGCGATCGCCAGCCGCTCGACGTCGGCGGCGCTGGTGACGTCCGCTTGCAGGGGTACGACCTCGCTGCCGTGAGTGGCGAGGGCTGCCGCGGCTTTGCTGAGGGCGGCCTGGCCGCGGGCTGCGATCGCCACGCGCGCGCCGCGATCGAGGAGCACTTCCGCCAGCGCGCGGCCAAGGCCTGAGGAACCGCCGAGGATCAGTGCGCGTTTGTTCTCCCAGTAGGACATATGAGATTGCATTCCGCGCGTCGCCGTCTTGTTCGTCTCCGACAATACAGCGACGCGGCCAAATGTCCCTTGCTAGTTGCCGTCGGTTTGGGCGGTAAACTTGGTGACCTTCCAAAAAACTTCGGGGCCGCCGCCGAAGACGATGCGGTGAAAACGGGCGGGGTAGCCGTATTGGGGATCGAATTCGCCGCGGAGGTCCACGCTGGCGCCGGTCGCCAGCCCCATTTCGTGGTGCGGATCCGCAGCCAGCTGGAGTTCCTGCTCGATGGTCGTGAACATCCCGGGCACCGACCACACTTCCCAGACGCGCTGCTGTTTGGGTGTGACGCCGTCGCGCTGCATGGCGGTGGTCACTCCGTCGCGGACTTCGACATGGACGATTCCCGGCTGGGCGCCCTCGATCGTGAGGTCCAGGTCATAACTCTTGGGCCCTTTGGCTCTCCAGAGCGTTTCGGCTGCTTCGAGATTTTCAACCGTGAGCGGCGGCAACCGCTCAACGACGAACAGCTCAAGGGCGAGCGCCGCGCCCAGCGCAAGCCCCAGCAGCACCAATACGGCGACCGCCCACGGTGGGATTCGGAATCCCGGGCGGGCGACGGGCCGGGGAGTGCCGTTATTCGCGGCCAGTCATTTCATGATTTGATTTGGTCATATTGGTCCGGCTATGCCGGTTGGTGGGCTGCGGAATTGATCGCCAGATCGTGCCCCAGCCGCACAGCCGTTTCCTGCTGAAACGCACCAGGGTCGCCAGGAAGTATGGTTGATCAGCGCCTGGTAGATCAAGCGCTGGTGGGCTGCGCGGTGCGTTGTGCAGTCCATTTTCCGGCACGTATTCCCACCAAGCATAGCTTCGGCAACAATCTATGGCTGGATTGATGTTGATGGATCAGGCGACGCGTACGGAGATAGCCCTACTACCAGCGATGTATTCGCCTAAAGACATACGACGGCGGGCCCGCACGAAAATCGTCGCCACGGTCGGCCCCGCCTGTAGTGCTCCGGATCAGCTCCGTGTGCTGGCCCAGGCCGGCGTCGACGTGTTTCGGCTGAACATGGCCCACGCCGAGCCGGAAGTGCAGCAGGGGCACGTCGACAACATCCGCCACCTGAGCCACGAGCTGGGCGAGCCGATCGCGATTCTGGTGGACCTTGCCGGGCCGAAGATTCGGCTCGGCGAGCTGCCGGACGATCGCATCTTCTGCGAGACGGATGATGAGTATGCGTTCGTCTCCGGCCAAACCGCCAGCGGATCGCACGAGCTCACGTCGACCTACGCTCCACTGGTGAAGGAACTCTCGGTCGGCGACCTGATCATGCTGGCCGACGGCACGGTGAGCATGGCTGTGATACGCAAGGAGCCAGGGCGGGCGTTCGCCAAAGTGGTGCAGCGGGGAACGATCCGCAGCCGGCAGGGAATCAACTTGCCGGGCGCGAAGTTGAGCGTGCCGGCGATCAGCGTTCACGATCATCAACATGCGATCTGGGCCGCACAGGCCGGCGTCGACTTCGTAAGCTTGAGCTTCGTCCGGCGCCGGACGAAGTGCGGGCATTGAAAGACATCGTGCGCTCGGCCGGCTCGAGTGCCCGCGTCGTCGCGAAGATCGAAAAACGCGAGGCGCTGGAACGGCTCGATGAGGTCGTGCAGGCGGCCGACGCGGTGATGGTCGCGCGCGGCGACTTGGGCGTCGAGATCGACGTTGCCCAGATGCCGGTCGAGCAAAAGCGGATCATTCGCACCTGCCAGAAGCATCAACGGCCGGTGATTATCGCCACGCAGATGCTTGACAGCATGCACGATTCGCCGCGACCGACTCGGGCCGAGGTGACCGACGTTGCCAACGCGATCCTCGACGGGGCCGACGCGTGCATGCTCTCCGGCGAAACCGCCGTCGGCGACTTTCCCCGCGAAGCAGTCGAGATGATGAATCGCATCGCCCTGGCGACGGAAGCCAGTGTGCAGGACCGCAAGCCGCGCGAGCCCGAGGCCGGCAGCAATTCCGCGATCGGCCTCAATCCAATCACGCGGGCGGTGGTTCGCGGAGCCGGCGAGATGGCCTACGATCTGAAGGCCAAGCTGGTCGTCGTGGCCAGCCATTCGGGGCGGACGGCGCTGGGCGTCTCGCAACACCGCAGCTACGTGCCGACCGTCGGTGTGAGCCAACGTGAAGAAACGCTGCGGCAGATGTGCCTGTACTGGGGCGTGACGCCTCTTCGCAACGCCCCGGCGAACGACGTGCAGGAGCTCATCAAGTACACCGACGCCTGGGCTTGCCGTGTAGGCTGCGCGAAGAAGGGCGACCGGATCGTGATCGTCGGCGGCTCGCACCTGACGGCGGGAGCGGCCGGCGACGAAATGGCCGCCGGCGTGCACGACGTCGTGCTGGTCCACGAAGTCGAAGGGATCGCATGATTCGCGCGAAGAAGCGCAATCGGCCTCGGAGGGTCCTCCCTCAGGTCCGGTTAACGGTAGTGCGTCGGTTTGCCGAAGCTGGAGCGGTTGGCCGAGCGCTGTGGCGGACGGCGGGTGGATGTCGACTTACGGGCGACGTCGGTCTTTGAATCAGTTTTCGCTTGTGCCTGGGGCGCATCGGCGACCTTTGGCGGTGCTGTGGCTTCCGGCGAATCGAGCACCGTCTGCTTTTTAAGCAGCGAAGTTTCGTGAATCGGCTCCCGGGCGGCGAGCTTCGCTTCGCTGAATTTCTCTTCCATCCGCATCACGTAGTGCATGCTGCTGGTTGGGCCGGCGAAACCGAGCACGCGCTTGTCGACCTCGAAGAGCTGGCTGTCCACGCGGCCGGCGTCGACGTCGAACCGGACCGTCCCCTTCATGAGCTTTTGCACCAGCTGCGATTCGATTTTGGCGTCGATCGGCGAGAGGACCTGGTAGGTGACTTCGATCGTGGCGATGCCATGTTCGACCGAGAGAAGTTCGTAGTGACGACGGGTCTGGACGCTCTTGGTACCGCCGGTGTCGATTTTCACGGTGACGTCGAACGGCTCGTCCCAGGTGGTGCCGACGGCGACGGGTTCGTCCGGCAGGCGGATCACAACCTGCTCGTCTTTGTCGGCATTGGGCTGCATGAGCTTGACGTTGCGGCTGGTGATCTTGCCGCGCGGCGTCATGCGGACAATCGACAGCGGCACGCCGATCGCGCGGGCCGTGTCTTCGTAGCCGGGCGGCGGGGTCTTGTCTTTCACGCTGTCGTATTCACGATGGAGCGCGATCGGGAAGGTGGTTGAGCATGTGGACGCGCTCGACCACGTTCATGAACTCGATTTCGCCCGAAGGGAGCACGTCGGTCACCTTCCAGGCTTTGACCGACTCGGTCTTGGTCTGGGCTTCCTGCGTGGTCTCGTCGATCGTGCTGCGGATCGAGGCGCGGTGGTCGATCGAATAGCGGAGGACCGTGCCGGTGGTGAGCTTGTACTGGAGGTCGACCTTCGGGGCGTCGGCGGCGCATAACTCGGGAGCCGGCCAACGTCAGTGTCGTGAGGGACAGGATGGTGACGAACCGACGCGAGAGGATTTGCGGCATGGTAGCTTCCTTGCTTCTTGCCGGATGATTTTTGAAATTGACGTGAGCTAAACCGCAAGCGGCAGTTGCGGGGCGGGCGCGCTTAACTGAGTTTTAGTTGGCCGCCCCAGCCGAGTTTTTCACGGAGGGTGCGATAGTAGCTTTGGCCTCGGACTTCGACAGTTTGGAACATGGCGGCCGATCGCACGACTCGCACGCGGTCGTCCGGCTCGAGCGTGCCGACCACGCAGCCGTCGACCACCAGCGCCGTACCTGGGTTCGGCCGCGGCACGGCAATCTCGATGGTGCGGTCGGCCGAGTCGACCACCGGCCGGTTCGTGAGCGTGTGGGGGCTGATCGGCGAGACGACGAACGCCTGCAGGTTGTTGCGGAGAATGGGTCCGCCGGCCGACAGGTTGTGCGCGGTCGAGCCGATCGGCGTGCTGACGATCAGGCCGTCGCAACTATAGGTAGTGACCAATTCGCCGTCAACGTAGAGCTGGACGTCGAGCAGCGTGAAGGGTGGGCCTGCTAGCACTTCGGCTTCATTGAGGCCGAGCACCTGGCAAAGCGGCTGCGCCCGCTCGCAAGTGCGTGCACTCGAACATCAGGTGCTCAATGACGCGGTGGCGGTTGGCGACGATTTCTGGCAGCGCCGTTTCGAGCTGCTCCGGCTGCAGCGCCGCAAGGAAACCGAGCCGGCCCAGATTCACTCCCAGCACCGGCCGCTGCTCGTGTCCCATCTGGCGGGCAGCACGGAGGATCGAGCCGTCGCCGCCGAAGACGATCGCCAGCTCGACGTTCGTCATGTCCAGCTGAGTCGCGAAATCATACGAAATGCCGGCGATTGCCAGGTGCTTCTCGATCACGGGTCGAAACCGTTCGACGGTGGCTCGCATCTGGGGGCGCGCGCCGTCGGCCAGGATTAGCGCACGCGCTGTTGGGTCGCTTGCCATGAGGGGCCATCGGAGAGAGAGGGGGCGGAACCAGGGCACGACAAGCAGCGGCAATACCGGCGGCGTCGAGGCCAAGGTCCGCCAGCAGTTCACCCCGTTCGCCATGCTCGACGAAGTGATCGGGAATGCCCAGGCGACGGACGTGGCCGGCGTCGAGGCCAGCCTCCGAGGCCGCCTCCAGCACGGCCGAACCAAAGCCGCCCATCAGGGCCGCCTCTTCGACCGTCACGACGAAGCCGCATTCGCGAACCGCGCGGAGGATCGTTTCGGCGTCGAGCGGTTTGACAAAACGGGCGTTGATCACACCGACCGAGAGGCCTTCGCCGCGGAGACGGTTCGCCGCGTCGAGGCATTCGCCCAGCAGCGCCCCGCCGCTGATGAGCATGCCGTCTTCGCCCCAGGAGAGCACTTCGCTCTTGCCGAACTCGACGGGCGTGCGGTCGCCAGCAATCGTACTGGCAGCTGCCTTTGGATAGCGGATGGCCGTGGGCCCCTCACGCTCCAGCGCTAGTGCGAGCATCTGCTGGAGATCGGCCTCGTCGCCCGGCACCATCACCGCGAGATTCGGGAAAACACGCAAGTAACCCAGGTCGAACACGCCGTGGTGCGTTGGACCGTCGGGCCCGGAAAGTCCGCCGCGGTCCATCATGAAGGTGACGGGCAGATTCTGCAGTGCGACTTCCTGGAAGATCTGATCGTAGGATCGCTGCAGGAAGGTGCTGTAGACGTCGACGATCGGCCGCAAGCCGACTTTCGCCTGGCCGGCAGCAAATGCAACAGCGTGTCCCTCGCAGATGCCCGTGTCGAAGAAGCGGTCGGGAAAAGCGTCGCGGACCGCTTCCAGCTTGTTGCCCTGGCACATCGCGGCGGTGATCACGGTCACACGCGGGTCAGCCTGCATCTGATCGAAAATCGCCTGGGCAGCGACGTGCGTGAAGGTGCGTCCGCCGCCCGAGGTCATGCGGACGACCTCATCGGCTTGCCGCTCGAATTGGGGCGGGGCGTGGAACAGCACGGGATCCTCGGCGGCCGGTTTAAACCCGTGGCCCTTTTCCGTGACGACGTGCAGTAGGATCGGCCCATCGGTCGCTTTGGCCATTCGCAGATACTTTCGCAACAGACCGATGTTGTGGCCGTCGATGGGGCCGAAATAGCGGAAGCCGAGGTCCTCGAAGAACATGCCGCCGTGGATGCCGGCCTTAGCCGCCTCCTTCAACTGGGCGAGGAATCGTTCGACCGGGTCGCCCAAGAGCGGTACCTTGCCCAACACGTTTACCACTTCTTCCTTGAGGCCGGAATACATCCGGTTCATGCGGAGCCGGTCCAGGTAGTCGGCCATGCCACCGACGCGCGGGCAGATCGACATCTTGTTGTCATTGAGGATTACCAGCAGGCGACGGCCAAATCGGCCGGCGTTGTTCATCGCTTCGTAGACGATGCCGGAGGGGAACGCACCGTCGCCAATCACCGCGACGCTCCAGCGATCCTCGTCGGGGCGGACCAGCGCGTCGCCGCTCGCCAGGCCGATCGCCGTCGACACGCTCGAGCCGGCGTGGCCGGTGACGAATAGGTCGTAGTCGCTCTCCTCCGGGTTGGGGTAGCCCATCAGGCCGCCCTTGGTGCGAATCGTGCCGAACTGCGGGAAGCGGCCAGTGATTAGCTTGTGAGGGTAAATCTGATGGCCCGTGTCCCAAATCAATCGATCGTGAAGAAAGTCGAACGATTGATGCAAAGCGAGACAGAGCTCAACCACCCCCAGGTTCGACGCGAAATGGGCGCTGCGGCTGGAGATCAAATTGCAGAGTACGTCACGCATCTCCGCCGCGAGCCGCTCTAGCTTCGGCAGCGAAAGCTGATCGAGATCGCGAGGCGAATGAATCGTCGGCAGGATGGCGGGAGTATTCATTTCTATCAGTTTGAACCGTAATCGAGCGTCCGGTTTAACGGTTTCGGTCGCGGACGAAGTTGGCCAAGGCGACGAGCGGTTCGGCGGTATCGCCGAACACCGACACTGCCGCACAGGCCTCGTCGACCAGCTCGGCGGCGCGGACGCGGCTCGCTTGGACGCCCAGCAACTGTGGGTACGTTGCTTTGCCGCGGTCGGCGTCTTTGGCCGTTCGCTTGCCGACTGCGGCCTGGGAACCGGACACGTCGAGCAGGTCGTCGGTAATTTGAAACGCCAGGCCGACGCGCTGGCCGAACTGTTTGAGGGCGGCGAGCTGTTCGCTGGTAGCTCCGGCGACGATGCCGCCGAGCTCGAGCGCGGCGGCGATCAATGCGCCCGTCTTGCGGCGGTGGATCGCTTCAAGTGATGGAACGTCAACTCCGGCGACGCCACCCGCGAGATCGGCGGCCTGACCTCCCACCAGAGCCGTTGCACCCGCCGCGCGGCCAAGCGCGGCACAACATCGGGCAGCACGGTCGGCGGGCTTCACGTCGGCGGCCATGATCTCGAAAGCCCGAGCCAACAGCGCGTCGCCGACCAGGATCGCGATCGCTTCGCCGAACACCTTGTGACAAGTCGGTCGACCGCGGCGGAGGTCGTCATCATCCATCGCCGGCAGGTCGTCGTGCACCAGCGAGTAGGCATGAATCATCTCGACGGCACACGCCGCCGGCATGGCCTCGTCGATTTCCCCGCCACAAGCTTCGCTGGCCAAAAGCACCAAACGCGGCCGCAATCGTTTCCCCGGGGCGAGCAGCGCATAGCGAATGGCCTCGCCAAGTTCCGAGCGGGCAACCGTCGTCAAACTGCGAATACCGGTCAAGTGCCGCGTCAATCCGCGCAGAGAGCCGGTCGGCTGTGGCGGTGGTAGCTTCGGCGGTGTGCAGCGTGGCCACGTTGTGTGTTTGGGAAGCGGGGAGGAAGATCAAGCGTCGTCGCAGCAGGAATTGCTGGGTCCCAAACTACCTATTCTAAAACAGCCGCTGTGCGTCGTCTATGTCGTCCTCGGCGGGCTTGCGTTTGCCGGTTACGGCGGTTGTGCCGCTAGTGCGACGTCGGCCGCGGGCAGCGGCCTTTTCTTCGAGCGAACCGTGCTCCTGCTCGTCGAAGGGCTCGGTAATCGGGTTGCCCTCGGCGTCCATCCCGGAGAGCAGCTCGATCTTCCGTTCCACGCGCTCGAGCAGTTGGTGGCACGATTTGAGGTGCTTGACGCCCTCTTCGTAGCGGGCGAGCGCGTCGGACAGGCCCAACTTGCCGCTCTCCAGTTCGCCGACAATCGTTTCAAGCTCGCCGAGCGACTTTTCAAACGAAGGAGCCTCGCGGTCGGCTTCATTTGGTTTCTTCTTGGCCACGAGTCAGTCCTCCTCTCCTAAGCTGGCGCGGTCGATCTGTTCGACGCGGCTCGTAATGGTACCGTCCGTGAATCTGCTGCAAATGGTTTGGCCGGCGCGGACTTGGTGGACGCTGCGGACTATCTTACCAGTTTTTGCGTCTTCGGTGATTGTGTAGCCGCGTTCCAGGACGGCAAGCGGACTGAGCGATTGCAATTTGCCCGCCAGGTTGGCGAAGCGGCGTTGGCGGTCGTGCAACAAACTGCGAAGCCCAGCCGCGGAACGGAAGGCAAGCTCGTCGAGCCGGCGGCTGCGGTCGTGGATCATGTCGAACGGCCGGCGGAATGGTCGCTGCGCGGCCAATCCTTCGAGCCGCGAGCGGGCAAGTGCGAGGTAGCGGAGGCTGGCGATGCGAAGCCGCTCGCGGTGGTGGCGCAGGCGGGCCGTAAGTTCTTCCGCGGCAGGGACGACACGCTCGGCCGCTTCGCTGGGGGTCAGCGCGCGGACGTCGGCCGCGAGGTCACAGAGCGTCACGTCGATCTCGTGCCCCACCGCGGAGACGGTGGGGATCCGCGAGGCGGCGACCGCCCGAACGACCGGCTCTTCGTTGAACGACCAAAGATCTTCGAGGCTGCCGCCGCCGCGGCCGACGACCAGCACGTCGGGCGCGGGTTTGAGTCGATTGGCCGCGCGGATGCCGGCGACGATTTCCGCCGCCGCCCCTTCGCCTTGAACGCGCGCCGGGATGATCAGCACGTCGACACCGCGCCAGCGGCGCCGGAGTACTTCGAGAAAATCGCGGACCGCCGCACCGGTTGGGCTCGTCACGAAGGCAATGCGCTTGGGGAAGACAGGCAAGCGCCGCTTGCGAGCCGGATCGAAGAGTCCTTCGGCCGACAGCTTCTCGCGGAGCTTGCGCAGCGCGAGTTCCAGCGCCCCGACGCCCTTCGGCTGCAGTTCGTCGACCACCAGCTGGTAGCTGCCGCGTGGAGCGTACACGTCGAGATGGCCGCGGCAGAGGACGTCGAGGCCGTCGGCCAGCGCGAACTTGAGCCGCGATGCGGTGCCACGCCACATCACCGCGCGGATTTGGGCCTGGTCGTCTTTGAGCGTGAAATAGCAATGCCCCGATTGCGGACGCGAATAGTTCGAGACTTCGCCGGCGACCCACACCGACGGGAAGCCGCCTTCGAGCAGGTCCTTGATCCGCGCGGTGAGCTCGGAGACAGTAAGCGTCGGCGGGGCGGCGATGACGGTCGGCGTCGGCATAGAAACGCCAAGATACCAAGCACGGATGGCGGCGTCGATTCACGCGGCCCGCGAAGGGCGGAGTGAGGGTGCGATGGCCTGTTCGAGCGGACGCCCGAGCGGTGGGGAGGCAAACTGACGTTTGACGACGACTTCGTCGATCTTCCGCGAACCGGCCGCGGCCCAGGCTTCCGCTTCAGCCGTGAGGCAGTTCAGCAGCCGCTCCGTGCGCAGGCGGCAGACTTCGAGGCCGGCGCGGTCGATGTTGGCGGGGATCATCACCGGCGGTCCGACGACGGCACGGGCCCGCGAAAACATCCGCGGCACGGCAAAGTGGTCCCAGCTGTTGATTCGCCAGGGGCGGTCGTAGCCGAAGCCCATGGCGACGATCGGTATCTGCAGGCGCGACGCGAGATAGATCGGTCCTTGAGCCAGCCGGCGGCGTGGGCCGCGGGGGCCGTCGGGGGTGATCGTGAGATGGTGCGTACCGCTGCGTTCTTCCAGCTCCCAGAGGGCCTTCGCGCCGCCGCGATAGGTCGAGCCGCGGACGCAATCGAAGCCGAAATGCTGGGCGATGCGGGCCAGGACGTCGGCGTCGTGATGCTGGCTCAGGAGCATCGACAGATGGCAATGACCGCGAAGCGCCAGCGGAAGCAAGAGGTATTCATGCCAGAAGACGTAGATTCGCGGTCCCCCGATGCCAACGACCGGGTCGACCGTGCGGTCGTAGAACGCGGCGCGCGCGTCGAGCGACTGCATCCAGGCCTGAATGCCCTTGGCGGCGAGCAGGCCGCCGAGCTTCGTGAAGAAGCCGCGCGTGCGGGGGAAGCGTCGTTTTCTTCGCTTGCGGCGAGGCATGGGTGCGCATCCGTGCAGAGATCGTCTTGGCCGCGTCGCTTGCGACGCGCGTCGCCTGGCTTGTTCGTCTCCGATAAAACAGCGACGCGGCCAAACTCAGTCGGGCCAGCGGCCGCTAAACACTTCGACGGCAGGCCCGGTCATGTAGACGTGATTGTCTTCTTCATTCCATTCGATCGACAGGTCGCCGCCCAACAGGTGGACAACGACGTTCCGCTCGCTGCGACCGGTGAGGACGCCGGCGACGCACACGGCACACGCTCCCGTCCCGCAGGCAAAAGTCTCGCCCGAACCTCGTTCCCAAGTTCTTTGCCGCAGCTCTGTGGGAGCCAGCACTTCGACGAACTCACAATTGACGCGCTCCGGAAATCGCGCGATCGACTTCCAACTTCGGCCCGATGCCGAGCACCCAGTCGTCGCTGAGTCGCTCGACAAACGCAACGCAGTGCGGGTTCCCCATCGAGACCGTGGTCACGCGCAGGTCGCGGCCGTCGACCGTGATCGGCAGATCGACGACGGGTTCCTCCGGCCCATGGGGCGAGCGAAGGGTCGTCGGAATCGCAGCCGGGGTCAAGATCGGTTCCCCCATGTCGACGCGGACCGAATCGACGCTACCATGCTGGACGTTGAGCTCCAGCGAATAGATCCGGCCGGCCGACTCGATTCGCAGCGGATTGCGGCGGGAGAGGTCATGGTCGTGGACGTACTTGGCGACGCAGCGGATGCCGTTGCCGCACATCTCGGCGGGCGAGCCGTCGGCGTTGTACATCCGCATTTCGGCGTCGGCCCGGTCGGTGGGGCAGATCAGGATCAGTCCGTCGCCGCCGACGCCGAAGCGGCGGTCGGACATGCGGCGAGCCAGCGCCGCCGGATCGATCGGAATCGGCTCGGCGAAGCAATCGACGTAGATGTAGTCGTTGCCCGCGCCGTGCATCTTGGTGAAGTGCATGGGAAAGGTCCATGGTCCGTGGTCAGTCGTCCGCGGCTGGCCGCAACGGACAACGGACGACGGACACCACCCTATCGCTGGACATTCATAAGGACAAGGCAATGTCGCGGGAGTTCGCCTTCAACCCGTCAGGTCGAGGTGCGTGCCGCATTGGCCGGTCGGGTCGCGGCTCTGGTGTTCGCCTTCGACAACCAGCTCGTCCTTATTTTCTTTCTTGTTTGCGTCGGGCGGCGCTTCCCAGAGACGTCGGCCGTCGGCGTCGCGTTCCTGGGCCTCCTGGTCTTGTTCGGTCGTGCCGATGCCGGCGGCCTTTTCGGAACGGGCGGCTCCGTCCGTCGACCGCTCCTGGGCGGCGGAGTCGCGGCCCGTGCGTTCCGTTTCGCTGCCGCCGGTTTGCGACAGGGGCACGCCCGCGGCGCTACCAATCAATCCACCAAGTGATCCGACGCTCATTGTCGACCTCCTGTGAACTGGATATGCCTGTTATCGGTTGGGCGTCATCCACGGGATCGCCGCCGACGCCGGCGGCGCGACGACCGCGGCACCGTGCTCGGCTCCAGCGCGAAGTTGTTCCAGCATTTGGGTCACGCCGGGAAGCGCCTCGCGATGGGTCTGCGGATTGGCCCAGGTGCCGTCGACCTTGATCTGCAGCCCCTGCTCACTGAGGTGGCCGGCCACCGTTTTCCACAGCGGAATTGGCAAGTCGGCGGGCCCCACCAAAGTATAGAACTTCAAATCGAGTCGGCGGTCAAAATTTGTCTGGCCTTCGCCATATAGGCTGACCGCGTCACCAAGCAGGTCAAGATGGCGAAAATGGACGTTCTCGCCGACGACGTCGAAGACCATGTCGCAGCGGTCAAAGGCGGTGCTATCGGGCGTGCGATTGCGGAGGACTTTGAGCAGGGCGACCAGCGGCGGCAATTGATAGATTCTCGCATCGACGACGTGCAGTTCGCCGCGCCCGCTCAGCGAGTAAGTGGACCGGCCGGTGCCGCCCAGCGAAAGCGTGCCGGAAACGGTCCCTTTGATGTCGTTGGGTCCGCCCATCCGCTCGCGGGCGATGCGTCCAAGATCGACGCCGCCGATCGAAACTTCGGTGTTGTAGCGGGCCTGACCGGCATATTGAACGGCGGCGTCCGCAG
This sequence comes from uncultured Planctomycetota bacterium, assembly GCA_963808175.1. Taxonomy (GTDB): domain Bacteria; phylum Planctomycetota; class Planctomycetia; order Pirellulales; family Lacipirellulaceae; genus DASYDU01. The sequence continues at coordinate 202,677 of CAWEEU010000006.1, forward strand.
CGATCGTGCCGCCGAACACGTCGGCCGTGATTCGCCGCGGCGGTTGCGAAAGCTTCGTCGTGGCCCCTTGGCCCAAGTAACAAATCGTCGGATCGCTCCAGAACGGGCCGTGGACGTTCGTAAATTGCATGTCATTCCAAATCAGCGAGTCGATCGCCAGCTCGCCGTAGGAGCTGACGTTGGGGCCGTCGGCCGAACCCAGGAGCCGGATGCCGCCGGTGAGATTGTCCAGCGGCAAATCGCCGCGGAGCGAAGCCTGATGGCAGGCGAGCTGGATGTCCCACTGAGAGGCGACCTGCGGCGAGTTGGCTCCGCGGACGAATCGCATCGTCGAGTTGTAAGCGTTGAAATTGCCGGTCGGGCGGATGCGGTCGATGACCTTCTGGACGCCCAGTGGCACGGCGCGGAGGAAATCCGGCTCGAAGGACAGTCGATCGGCATTCATGCCGCTCAACACCAATTGCCAGCCGCCACTCGGCGTTTCCTGCCATAATACCTTGCGCGGCCGTAAACAGCGAGCGGCCGTGGATGCCTTTGAGCTGCGCGAGCTCGACGCGTCCGTCGGTGATCGTGGCCCGGCCGCCGACTTGCTCGAACCGATAGTCGAAGAACACTGGCTCGACGGAGACCGTTTGCTCGAAGGGCTCCACTCCAACCTGGATGATTGGCTCGCGTCGACCGGGCTGGCAGTGGACCTGGGCAACGAAATTGATGCGTCCTTGCGGGCGGAGGTCGTTCCAAATTTGCTGAGCCTTTGGTTTGAGCGCTCGCTTGAGATTTTCATCCAGCGGAATGTTCGTGCCGCGCAACGCCATGGCGAGCGCGAGCCCGGCTTCACTGGCTTCAGCTTCGCCCGAACAGGAAACATGGGCGGAGCCCTGGCGGTCGCGGCCAGTCAGATTTGATAGTTGGAAATGACCGTTGCGGGCGGTGACGTCGCCTTCGATTTGTTCCAGCGGATAGGGAAACCGTTCGAATTGAATCGCGCAGATCGACCAGCTTTAGATCGAGCGACGTGTCGCCGCTGGCAGCGGCAGGATCAGATCGCTCCCAACGCCAACGAAAGTCGATCAGTCCTTGCGGCCGCAGCGAACGAACAAACGGCTGGTCTTTCGGCTTCAGTGCCGCGAGCAACTGTTCGTGGATCGGTACGCCGGTGCCGGAGACTTCGACCCAGCCGGTTGGCTTGGGCGGCCTCGCCTCCGGGCTAGTCGCGCTGGCGAGTCGAACGCCGGTTGGGCTAAGCGGCACATCATCGAACGCCACGGAACCCGCCCCCTCGCCCACCGGAATCCTCGGCATGGCAAGGTGGTCGATCCCAGCCGTGATGTGAATCGGGCGTCCGACGGCCATGCCGACGAGGTCCAGCTCAAGCTGGGTCGCGCCCGTGGTGAGCGAGCGATGGACCGCGACGGTTCCGGTCGCGCCCTCCAGCGGATAGGGGAATTTTTCGGCGTCGGTGAGCGAGAGGCCGCGACACTCGGCTTTGAGCTTCGGCCGCCACTGTTGGCCGTCAAAGGTGAGCTGGACTTCGGCATCGATCAAGCCGCGCGGACGGAACCTTTGCCAGAGCTTTTCGAGCCGCGCGGGAAGCGCCGATTGCAGATCGGCATTCACCGCCAGGCCGTGAATACGCCCGGCGAGGCCGAGGGGAGCATTGGCAGCCCAACCTTGGCGATTGCAGGCCAGCACGAAGTCGGCCGCACCAACCTTGCCAGTGAGCTGTTTGACGACGAGTTTGTCCGAATCGGCGGCGACGGTTGCCGCCAGCTCGGTGACCGCTTGGGGCAGCAGCTCGTGGACGAGGCGACCACGGGTGAGCGACACATTGGCGGACCAGACGAGTGGGCTGTCGCCGGGCGATGAGCGCGACAAATGAATGGTGGCGTCGGCCGCGGCGTAAAGCTCGACGCCGTGGAGCTGGCTCGTGAGGGGCCCGGGAACAGCCGCGAGGAGCTCCGGCGAGATCTCGAGGCCGGCAATTTCAATCGCCAGATCGAGCATGCCATCGTCGGGCGAGATCGTGCCGGTGAAGGTCAACGAGCGCGCGGGCGTGCCGCTAGCGGTGCCAGAGACCGTCAACGTGCGAGCATTCGATCGCCCGCTCGCCGAGGCGACCTCGCTGGGGGTGAGTTTGAGATCGATACCGCGCAGTGAGAGGGGAGCAACCGTGTGGCGGGTAGCGTCTTCGAGGATCAGCGTGGCATCCTGAATCAGCATTTCGGGCGTGTCATCGCTGAATTTTGGCAGCGGCATCAGGGCTGCGACGTTCCAGCTTCCGTCGGCTCGTCGCACCGCGCAGCCGCGGACGGCGAACGACGACTTGCGTGACGTGCGGCTTGCCCGACATCAATTCTTCGATTCCCGCGTCGCAAGCCAGGAACAGTTCGTCGATCGAGAGCACCGGCAGCGGGTGGTCGCCCACGCGTGGCTCGGCGAGCGATAACTGATTAATGAACACTCCTTTCCCCTGTTCGAAGCGGGCCGAGCCAACTTCCACCACCAGATGTGTGTAGTGACTGGCGAAGAGCCGCTGCACGTGCCGCCCGATTTCGTCGTCGAGTCGCCAATAGACGTAGCCGCCAACCACGAGCGCGGCCACCACGAACAGGCCGAGTGCCCATTGAAAGAGCGACCAACAACAATTGACGCAGCGAGTGAAAATGGCGCGAATCCTTCGCGGCGGTCGGCGGGAATGTCAGGTGCGAGCTGCGCAGCAGACTTGTGTCACCGGGCGGGCGCATACGCGTACGCGCAATACCCGGCGGGGCGCCGGCCCACCACTCGTGCGGTGCCAACGCGTGCCCTAACATGCTGCCGTGTCGCAATTTAGGTCGCGTATCGTAGAGTGACGTAGAAGAAGCAACAAGACAACCCACAATGGGCAGGCAGCTTTGGGGTCTTTACGTCGACTTGGAAATCAAGGCCTGATCCGCTCGACGTTCTGCTCGAAATCCGCCGGGAAGGTTCCGAGAGCCTGCCAATGCGTCCGAACTGATCAACGATTGGAGCTGCTGCCACTCGCTGAATCCCATGTCTTGGAGCGGCCAGCCGGCCGCTGTCCAGGCGGCTTTACAGGCCTCCCGGACCAGCAGCGGGGCCTCATTGGCCAGGCAGCGGCAATCGATACGAAGCTGCTCCGGCGAGACGATGATGGCTCGCTCGACGAGTTTTTCCGCAAGATTTGCGACGAGTTGCTGGGTCCCGCGGGCTTGCTGCGCGAGCCGGAGGATTGCCTCGTCGACTTCGGCATTAAACTCGCGCCGAACGAATGGCAGCAGCTCGCCTCGCAATCGGTTACGGGTCAGCCGGCGATCGGCATTGGAGGAGTCGGTGCGGAAATCCTGTCCGATCTCGGTCAAATACTGCAAAACCTCGCGCCGTCGTGCACCCAACATAGGACGGACCAGTTGCACCGCAGGCGAAAGCGGCCGCACGGGCGGCATACCTGCGAGGCCTGCCACGCCGGTGCCGCGCAGCAGCCGCTGGAGCACCGTTTCGATCTGGTCGTCGGCCGTGTGGGCCACGGCGACAAAGCGGGCTCCTAGTCGCTGGGCCGTCTCGCGGAAGAAGTCGTAGCGCGCGCTGCGCGCGGCAGCTTCCAGCCCGTCCCCTTGGCGGCCGGCAAGAGCGGCCACGTCGGCACAGCCAATTTCGCAGGGCAATTCAAACTCCCGGCATAGCTCCGCCAGCCAAGTCGCGTCCTGGTCGGCCTCGAGACCGCGGAGACGATGGTTCAAATGGGCGACGTACATCCGTCCCGTGCCGCCGGCCCGAAGTTTTGCCGCGCTGGCCAGGCGGAGCATCGCCACGCTGTCGGCCCCGCCCGATACGCCCAGCACGACGTGCACGTCACGCCACTGGTCGGCCGGCCAAGCCGTACAAAATGTCGATTCCAGGTTAGCGCGTGCGGCGGCCATGGATCGATTTCCGATCGGATGTTGGTTCAGCCAAGGCGAGCGAAGTCTACGGAATAAACAGTCGGGGAAAGCCGCTGCCGGGAGCCCTGCACCATGCCAACCAATCAGCCGCCTCCCATGCTGAGGCTCCAGTTGCGGCACGATGGACATTTGATACTATATAGGCTTATTCATCTTTATTCATCACGGCGAGCGACTACTTGCGGGGAAATCCCCCGTGGGCCGCGGCCGAATGCTGAGCCGGACCAAAAGGTTTGGACTGGCATGTTTGGAGCGCCGCTGGCGGCGCTAGTGTTTTGTTCGGTGTGTTTTGATCGGCGGCCTGAAGTGGGCTGTCGGGCAGAATGCAGCGCGACGGCAGATGGTTTGTGGATGAGTTCAAGTCAGTCATTGACCACACTTGAGATGCGTGGGTTTCACTCCCTGTTGGCGATCTGGGCGATATTGGCGGCCGTATTCCGCCGCTGGTTTGCTGATGGAGGCCGAGCGAGTCGATTGGGCCGAGCTGAGACCTGGGCCGGATCAGAGCTTTGGGCCGGGCGACGGAAGCCCGGACAAATGCTGCGGTGGTGCGAAGCTGTCTTCCGGGTGGGCCAACCCTTTGGGGCCGGAGGGGCAGCGCGTGCGACGCGGAGTTTGCGAACCAAGGTCGACACGGGCGATCGAGCTGGAAGCGGCGAAGTGCCTTGCTGGACAGCATCGCGTTGCCGGTTTCAAGATCGATTTCTGCGTCAAGCGTGAAACAATGGCGAAGCTGAGCGCGGCGGTCGGCTGCGCTCGATGGCTCACTCTCGAATCTCTCTTGATCGCGTCTGCGATTGGCGGCTTCTGGCCGCTGACGAGGCAGCATCCGATCGGTTTGCGCCGGCGGGGATGCCTTCTGCTCGGCTCACGAATTGCCGACCGCTAGAAATTGCGAGCCGCACGGGCGTCCCGGTGACCACCTAGGGAACGCCGGCGTGCTAGTTCGCCAGGAGAGAGAACAGTGCCCACCTGTGTTGATTGTCTGTTTGTTGCGCAGACTCCCGGCGACACGAATCCCTGGATCATCATGATCGTCGCCGGCGTCTCGGCGGGGATGGGGATGGCGCTCTTCAAGCTGCTGGGGCATCTGCGGAAGCGCGACGCGGAAAAAATGGCGCAGCTGATCCTGGAAAAGGCCGAGATGCAGGCCGATTCCCGCCGCAAGGAGGCGGAAGTCGAGGCCAAGGAGCTGGCCCTGCGGGAAAAAGCCCGCATTGAAGAGCAGCTCAATGATGCCAAGCAGAAAATCTTCGAGCGGGAACGGCAGCTGGAGAAACAGCAGGACATGGTCGCTCAGCGCGGCGATCAGCTGCAAAAGCAAGAGAAGATGGTTGAAAGCAACCAGCGCAAGCTCGCCGAAAAGCTGGAAGACGCCAATCGCCGCCAGTCGGAGCTCGACAATCTGCTCGACATCCAGCGGCAGACGCTGCACAAGGTCAGCGGCATGGGCCCAGAAGAGGCGAAAAACATGCTGCTCGAACGGCTCAACCGCGAGCTGGCCAACGAGCAGGGGGCCTTGATCATGAAACGCGAGCGCGAGCTGGCGGAAACATGCGACGCGAAGGCCCGCGAAATGTTGATCACCGCCCTGCAGCGATTCGCCGCCGCCCACACAGCCGAAGCGACAACCAGCACCGTCGACATTCCCAACGACGAAATGAAGGGTCGGATCATCGGCCGCGAGGGTCGCAACATTCGGGCGTTCGAGAAGGCGACCGGCGTCGACGTGATCATCGACGATACGCCGGGCGTGGTGATCGTGAGTGCATTCGACCCGGTCCGCCGCGAGATTGCCCGCATCGCGCTCAACAAACTGATCGCCGATGGCCGAATCCATCCTTCGCGGATCGAAGAGCTGGTCACCGAGACGCAAAAGGAGATCGACACTCAGATTCGCCGCTACGGTCAGGAGGCGGTCCAAGAGGCCCAGGTGCATGGCCTGAAGGAGCAAGTGGTCCTACTGCTGGGCCGGCTGCACTATCGCACCAGTTACAGTCAGAACGTCCTGCGGCATTCGATCGAAGTGGCGTTCGTCGCCAGCATGATGGCGGAAGAAATGGGCTACAATGGCGATCTGGCCCGCCGGGCCGGGCTGTTGCACGATATCGGCAAAGCCGCCGACCACGACATGGAGGGCGGGCATCCACAGATCGGTGCCGACCTCCTGAAACGGTACGGTGAGGGACCAGAAGTCGTCCACGCGGCCCTTGGGCATCACGACGACATCCGGCCGGACATGCCCTATACCGTGCTCGTCGCAGCGGCGGATGCCTGCAGCGCGTCGCGGCCCGGGGCAAGACGCGAGACGCTGGACCGCTATATCAAGCGGATGCAGGAACTCGAAACGATCGCCACGGGGTTTGAGGGCGTGGAACTGGCGTTTGCGATCCAGGCCGGCCGCGAAGTTCGGGTGATCGCCAGCACCCGCAACACGACGGACGAGTCCGCGGCGAAGATTTGCCGCGACATCGCCAACGCTTTTGAACAGCAACTAACTTATCCGGGCGAAATCAAAGTGACCATGATCCGCGAAAGCCGCTTTACGGAAACGGCAAAGTAGGGAGATTCGTAAGTAGTCCCTGGTGCATGGTCCCTTGTCAGTGTTTCGAGGACTTCGACGACGGACAACCGACCACGGACAACGGACGACGGACGACAAGTGCGAATCCTGTTCATCGGCGACATTGTGGGCAAGCCGGGACGGCAGATCGTCGAACGGTCGGTCGCCGGCCTGGTGCGCGAGGAGCAGCTCGACCTGGTGGTCGCCAACGCGGAGAATGCCGCGGGCGGTTCCGGGCTCACCCCGGCGATTTACCGCGAGCTGGTACGGGCGGGAGTCGACGCGATTACGCTCGGCGACCATGTCTATCGCCGCCGCGAGATTTACACGGTGCTTGAAGGTGAAAACAACATTGTCAAACCTGCCAACTTGCCGCTCGAATCAGTGGGCCGAAATTGGGCGGTGGTCACCGCCCGCAACGGCGAGCGAGTGGGAATCTTCTGCCTGTTGGGTCGGCTGTTCATGAAACCGGTCGACAGTCCGTGGCACGCCGCCGATCGCGTGCTGGGCGAAATGCCGAGCGACGTCCGCGTGCGGCTGGTGGACTTTCACGCCGAGGCCACGAGCGACATGCAGCTAATGGGCCGCTACCTCGACGGCCGAGTGAGCGCGGTGCTCGGCACGCACACGCACGTGCCCACCGCGGACGAGTGCATTCTGCCAGAAGGCACGGCGTTTCAATGCGACGTCGGCATGACCGGCCCGTTCGAGAGCATCATCGGCCGACGGATCGACCGCGTGCTCGAGACCACGCTGACCGGCATCCCCACAGAATTCGACGTGGCAACCGGCGACGTGCGGCTCGGCGGCACGATCGTGGACGTCGACACGGCGACCGGCCGCGCGACGAGCGTACGGCGATTGTGCGTGACGGAAGCCGACCTGCCGCGGCTTCAGGCTTCTCCCGGCGAGTAAAACGCGACCACCGGTCACGGTTTTCTGATCAATTGCCCCCGGTTCCCTAGGTCACGCTAGTCCGGCATACTGAGCTATCTTTGTAAGTGCTCTGAGGTGCGTGATGTCGAATCTATTGGTGCTGCCTGATTTGCGCGAGATGCTCGTCGAGCACGACGACGCAGGGCTCAGCCAGGTCGTCACCGAACTGCACCCGGCGACGATTGCCGAATTCAGCGAAGGCTTGTCGGTCGAGGAGACCTGGCAGCTCTTGGACCACGCGCCCGTGGCCAGGCAAGCCGAAATCCTCGCGTTCTTTCCCTCCACGAAGCAGGTCGAGATGGTCACCGGCGCGGGTCGGCACCTGATCTCGAAGCTGCTCGAGGCGATGCCGCACGACGATCGCGTCGAGCTGATCCGGCAACTTGATCCAGACGTGGTTGAGGATCTGTTGCCGCTGGTGGCCAAGGCCGATCGCGAGGACATTCGCCGGCTGCTGTCGTATCCGGAAGACAGCGCCGGCGCCATGATGACGACGGATTACGCCTGGCTGCCGCGCGACTTGACCGTGGCTCAGGCGATCGAAGATCTCCGCAAGCAGGCGTCCGACAAAGAGACGATCTATTACATCTACGTGCTGGACGAGAATCGGCGGATGCTGGGTTTTGTGTCGCTGCGAAAATTGATTCTCGCCAAGCCGGCGGCCAAGGTCGCTGACATTATGCAGACCGAAGTGATCTCGGTCCGCGTGGATGCCGACCGCGAAGAAGTCGTCAAACTGCTGCAGCGGTACGACTTCTTGGCGATCCCCGTGATCGACGATCAACATCGGCTCGTAGGCATCATTACGCACGACGACGCGATCGACGTGGTCGTGGAAGAGGCAACGGAGGACGCGCTGCATTTGGGCGGCGTGTCGGCGATTACCGAAAGCTATCTGGAGGCGCCGTTCGTCACCGTTTGGCGAAAGCGAGCGGTGTGGCTCGCCTGCCTGTTTCTCGCCGAGCTGTTGACGTTCACGGCGCTAACTCAATTCGAAACGGCGATGCAGGCCATCGTCGTGCTCGGCATGTTTCTACCGCTCGTGATTTCGACCGGCGGCAACTCCGGATCGCAGGCTGCAACGCTGATCACGCGGGCGATTGCGGTCGGCGACGTCACGGTGGGGGATTGGTGGCGCGTGGTCCGCCACGAACTTTTGATGGGGCTGGCCCTGGGCTCCACCCTGGGCATCATCGGCTTCGGGCGGGCCTGGCTCACGCCGACCTCCGTGCTCCGAGGAACCGATCCGGTCCTCTTGGCGCTGGTGGTCAGCCAATCTGTCGCGTGCATCTGCCTGTGGGGGACGCTGCTCGGCTCGATGCTGCCTTTGGTGTTCAAGCGGTTGGGAATCGACCCGGGGTACGCGTCGAGCCCGTTCGTGGCGACATTCGTCGACGTGACGGGAATCATCATCTACTTCACATTTGCCCAATTGTATCTTTTGTGACGGGATCGCTGGGTTCTCGGGAACGGCGAAACGGGCCGATTTTTGCACGTTTTTGCCGAGATTTATTGACATTTTGGCTGGGATCGCTCATTCTAGAAGCAGTTCGGATTGAGCTTTCAGTTCGCCCTGTCTTTTTTTGTCGGTGTGGCTAGTCAAGCTGTCTGACATCTTCGCTTCGCAATCGTTCCGCGGTATCTTGCGGAATCTCTGTCTCAGGCGGCAGCGGCGAATTTGTGTTGTCGGATAAATCGTAGGCTGGAATTCAATGATGCGCAACCTTGATGGTCTGAGAATTGGCGTGTGTCTGGTCTCAATGCTCTTTGCCGCGCCGACGATTGCGGAAGTCCGCTCGTATGATGGCACTGGAAACAACCTGCTGAATCCCGCTTGGGGAGCGGCGGGAACTGATTTGCCGCGAATCGCCGGCGTTGGATATGACGACGGGATTTCGTCGCCGCGCGGCACGAGCGATCCCACGCTCCCCAACCCGCGGGCAATCAGCAACATGGTCGTCGCCCAGACCATCATGTTGCCAAACACTCATTCGATGACCGATTGGGTGTTTCAATGGGGCCAATTCGTCGACCATGACATCGATCTGACCAATTTGGCATCCCCGGTCGAGAACTTCGACATCCCGATTCCGGCGGGCGACCCGATTTTCGACCCGGGCAACACGGGAACGCAAGTCATGGCGTTCCAGCGGTCGAAATACGATCCGGCGACCGGTACCAGCGCCGCCAATCCTCGCCAGCAGATTAACGACATCACTTCGTACTCGACGCATCGACGGTCTACGGTTCGGACGCGACGCGGGCTCTCACGTTGCGAACCGGCAGCGGCGGCCGCATGAAAATCAGTGCCGGGAATTTGCTGCCGCTCAACACGTTCGGACTGCCCAACGCCACGGGCGGGCCGGCCGACCCCACGCAGTTCTACGTGGCGGGCGACGTGCGGGCCAACGAACAAGTCGGGCTGACGGCCATCCACACCCTCATGCTCCGCGAGCACAATCGGCTGGCCGACCAGATCGCAGCCGAGAATCCCGGCTGGACCGACGAGCAAATCTATCAACGAGCTCGGAAGCTGGTCGGCGGAGAGGTGCAGGTCATCACGTACAATGAGTTCTTGCCGGCGCTATTGGGTAGCTACGCCCCGAGCATTAACAGCGTCTACGACCCCGGCCTGGATGCCAGCGTGCTGACCGAGTTCTCCACCGCGCTGTATCGCGTCGGCCATACGATGCTCTCTCCCAATTTGATGCGGATGGAAAACGACGGCTCGGAAGCCCCGGGCGGACCGATGCCACTGCGGCATGCGTTCTTCGTGCCGCAGAACCTGGCCTCCGGTGGTGAGCTGGAACACTTCCTGAAAGGGCTGGCCTCCGATCAACAGCAGGAAGTCGACATGCACATGGTCGACGACGTCCGCAATTTCCTCTTCGGCGAGCCGATTCCAGGCGGCTTCGACCTGGCGTCGCTCAACATTCAGCGCGGCCGCGACCATGGTTTGCCGGATTACAATTCAATCCGCGTGGCGTTCGGCCTACCGGCCGCCGCATCGTTTGCCGACATCACTTCCGATCCGGCAGGTCCAAGCCGGGCTGCAAGCGCTGTATGGCACGGTGGACCGCATCGACGCCTGGGTCGGTGCGCTCTCGGAGGACCATCTGGCTGGCTCCGCGGTCGGTCCATTGATCACGGCTGGTCTGGCCGAACAATTCCGGCGGATCCGCGACGGCGACCGCTTCTGGTTCATGCGAGATTTGGATCTTTCGCCCGAAGACGTCGACTGGTTGACGTCGACGCGGCTCTCCGACGTCATTCGCCGCAACACGTCAATCACGAACCTCCAGGCAAACGTGTTCTTTATGGTGCCCGAGCCGGGTGCCATTGCACTTGGCATATTTGCCGCATTTGGAGGATGCCTTTACGCCCGGCGCCGCCCCGCGTAATTGACGAAGCCGCTGACCGGTTCGTCGGATTGAATCGGTGAAACGGTAGGCAATCGGAGTGCTGCTGCTTAATTCTCCGCCGGCTGTTCGGCCGCGGTTCGTGCCGCTGGCGGTGCGGTCTGTTGTTGTTCCTGCACGGATTGAGGCTTCGCGTCCTTTGCTTTGGGCGGAGTCCGTTCGCCGCTGAACTCCATCGTCCCGGTATTGCCGCCAAAGTCGTATTCCGTACTGCCGGCAATCTTGTTTCCATCCGGTTTGCCGCGGTAGACGACTTCAAAGTCGAACTGGTCGTTGTCGTCCGAGGCGATCTTCCAGGTGAGCTCGCCGTCTTTCAGCGCCACCTCTTTCGCTTCGCGTTCCCCAAAGGGGCTTACGTAGTGGCCGACGAGCTTGTCGCCGTCGTTGGTGATCGTAAGTTCGGGCTCGATGACGCCCTGCGGCGTTTCCAGCTTCAATTTCCACGTTCCCAGCACGCTGGCTGAATCGACGACGCGCTCAGCGTGCCAGTCGAACTCGCGCGGACCATCGCCAAAGTCGACGCCCACTTTACCGACGATGTCGTTCGGCTCGGCCTTGCCGTCGAAGTGCACGGTGAACTCATTGCCGTTGAATTCGCGCTTGGAAATAAAGGAAATCTTGTTATCTTCAAACTTCGCATCTTCGATGTCGGTCGTGTGGTCGAAGGCGGTGTACTTGCCGGTGAGTTTTTTGCCATCCCAATTAAGCTTGAGCGAGAATTCGGCCGGATTGTCGTTGAGGTTGTACTCCCACTTCCACGATCCGGATGGATTGATCTCGGCGGCCTTCGCCGGAGCAGCCTCTTCCGCCAAAGCGGTGCCAGAGAAGATCGTTCCTAACAAGACGCCCATTGACGCCAACACTGCCGTCGCGATCGCTCGTCCGCCGTACATAGAAGACCTCTTTCGTGAAATTGGGAAGATGAGTCACCGAGTGTTCGTGCCGCCAGACGGCGGCCAGCCCAAACGACGATTTTAGCATTCGTGCTGGGCTGCTCCAGCCGAATCTGGCGAAATTTTCCGCCCGCAACGCCAGTGGCTAATGCTGAGAAAGCTTGCCCGTGAAGCCGGCAGCAGTGAAGATCGATTCCTTGATCGGGTCGGTAAATCGCACCGAGTGGATCCCGTCGAAGCCGATCAGGATGAAGCGGGCCCCGAGCGAATCGGGGTTGGCCCGCTCCAAGAGCAGCAAGTCGTCCTTGATCATGAATCCCTTGAAGGGGATCGACTCGTTGAGGGACGTGAGGACGATTCCGCGGTGGGCAACATTGGTCGGCCAGCCAGTAAACGTCACTTTCCAGGTGTTTTGGGTGGTCATTGCCTCGCTCTTCGTGAAGGGTCTCGACAAGCATAGCTTGTGGCATGCGCACGCGGCGGACCCGCAAAACTTCGCGAATTCGGCGTCCGGAGGAGACCGGATTGCCAGCCCCACCCCGGTCGCATAGGCTCAGTAGCGCGGGTGAAGCGGATGGTCGATGTCGAATTTTCACGAGAAGTCAGAGGAGGCGAGCGATGAGTGCCGAACTGGCGGAACAATTGATCGAGGACTTTGAGCAAGGTCGGTTGTCGCGGCGACAGTTGGTCGCCCGGCTGATCGGTCTTGGGGCCGCCCTGGCGACGTTTCCCGGCACGGGTTGGGCCCAGGAAGCGGCAGGGCAGAGAGCCGCGGCCGCCAAGCCGACGTTTCAGGCCCAGGGGCTCAACCACATCGCGCTCGACGTGACCGACGTCGCCCGCTCGAACGAGTTTTACGGCAAGCACTTGGGTCTGCACGTGATTCGCGGCGACGACAACGCGTCGTTCCTCGGAGCGGACCGCGATTTCTTTCTGACGTTTTTCCGAGCCGAGCGGCCGGGAATCAATCACTATTGCTATACGATCGAGAAGTACGACGCGGACGAGGTGATGCAACGTCTGGCCGCCGCCGGCTTGCGGCCGCGCCGCGAAGGCAACCGCGTCTATTTCCCGGACCCAGACGGCATCACGGTGCAGCTCGCGGGACCTCGCCCGTAAGTTTTTTATCCGACCTCGTCGACAAGTGGCACACTCAATTGCCCCACCGGCCAGCGTGACCAGTGGGGCAATGACGTCGACTCTCGAGAGTTTTGCCCGGGCGGTATGCTACCGCGACTGCTCGCCGCTGGTTTGGCGAGCGGCGACGTTTTTGTCGTCGGGCGCTTTGCCGAGTTCGAGAACTTCCTTCGGGTTGGAGGCGGTGGCTTCGTTGCCGTTGTAGGTCCGCTCCTGGGCGAGCTTGCCGTCTTCATTCCACCACCGCCAATCGTCGACCAGTTTGCCGGCGTCGTACTTGCCGACGGCGGCCTTCTGGCCGTTTTCGTGCCACCAGACCCAAACGTCGTTCGGCAGGTCGTCGACGAATTCGCCGGTCGCGGCGATCTGGCCGTTCGCATACCAGTAGGTAAACGTGCCGGACCGCTTGTCTTGTTGATAGAACCCTTCGACTTGGACTTGACCACTCTCGAACCACATCTTCGACGGTCCGTGGTGCAGGTCGGTTCCTTGCGACTCGTATTCGGCGAGCGTCACGTTCCAAAAGCTATCGGGGGTCTTTTGGACGGTCGTCGCGGCGAGGAACATTTCCTCCGACTTCTTCAGTTCGTCGCCCCTCCGACTTCTGTTCGTGCGCTTATAGTGGGCCGTTTTGGTGACGATGCGACGGCCATCGAGGTAAGTGGCGATGCGCTTCAGTTCGCCGGTTTTGTTATCGGCTTGGAGCACGTCGCCGACAGGCACACCGTGATCGTAGCTGGCTTGCTGATAGACCTTGCCGTTGGGCAGGTAGGTGATCACCAGGCCGTTGCGCTGGCCGGCCGTGAGCGAGATTTGCATCATTTTGTTGTTGTCGGCGTCGACGACAAGCCATTCGCCGTCCATCTGGCCATTGCTAAACATGGCCTGCGAGGCGAAGGGGGGCTTGAAGCGATTCAAGGGGTACTCGCCGAACACCTTCGAGTCGTTCTTGCCAAGCCAGCGGGTCCAACTGCCGACGCGCTGACCCATGTCGTACTGTCCCTCGGCGACGATCACTTCGTTGGGCGAGTACAGCCTCCAGGGACCGTGGTTGACGTAGTTGCCGTCGGAGTCCAACGTGACTTGCCGCTCGATCTTCACTTTGCCGTCCGGATAGCGCTCGCGAATGACCTCGACTTCGTCGTAGGCTGGCGTCGGTTCATTAGCGAGAGTCGGCTCTTTCGCTTGACTGGCCGACAAGGCACTAGAGAAGCTTTGTGGAACGCGCAGCTGAAGTCCGTCCTCGGCTCGAGCGATTGTCTGTTCGCCCAGCGCGATTAGTGCGAAAGCAACGAGTGGCGAAACCGTTCGGATCATTCCGGGTGAGCGATACATTTCGATTTTCCTTGCGTCGATTTTGTGTGGCAAACGATCGGCGGATACCGCTTGGCTGTCCCAAGTTGGGCTTGGCTGTGCCCAGTCGGGAAATCCGTTGAACTCAAGCCCCTACCATCGAATCGGTGAGGTTGACCGCTTACTTTGGCCCGCGTGAAACAATCCGCCAGCTCCCCGCAACCGGAGCAGTTTTGCCGCGAGGTAGAGATTACCCGGCCCGCAGAGTCAGGCCACTTCGTCCAGAAATCGCGACAGTTGGTCGCACTCTTGCCGAAATTTTGCGGCGGCACTTCGCCAGAAAGAGGAGCGCCCGGCGTTAGCATGCCGGCGCTGATATCACCAGTTGAGGCCGGTGTAGATATCGAGTCCGCTCACGCCGATCGAGGTGCCGGCCAGGTTCGAAAGCCAATCGCTCTGCCAGCGTTGATATTCGGCCAGCAGGCCAAGAAACCAGCTGTGATCGTCGCAGCTGCCAAATCGACGGCGGTATTCCAGCCCCCAGGCCAGCTCCGTGACTGACATCGTATCGTTGTTCGTCCGCGGCACGATGAGGCCGCCCGTGGTGTCGCGCCAGTCTCCTAAGAGAATGGAATGGCGGGCGCGGACAATGGCGCCAAGTTCCGACCTGTCGAAGTCGACCAGCGTGTAATAGCCGTCGACGAAGATCACACCGCCTGCGCCTTCGAAATACGAATGTGTGTGGTCAGAGAGCAAGAACTCAACGTCGCCACTGGACGGTCCGGCGCCAATCGCAAGGTCGCCGTGTTCGAGCCAGATGCGCTTGTACAAGTCGACGTCGAATTTGAACATGTTGAGTTCAATGTCGTCGGCCTGAGTTTCCGCCTCGCGCGAGAGGCCCCAAAATCTAGCGCGGACGCCAAGTCCCTCGGGGTCTTCATAGCCCAGCAACAGCCTCAGGGCGAGTGTGCCGTTGTCGTCCCAAGGGCCGAATTGGCCGTCCGTGACATAGGTCTGCGACGGAATGAGTTCGACCGCTGCCGTCCAACTGCTAGTTCTTCCGGGCTGCTGTGGCGGTATACACCAAGAGTCGCTTGACGGAGTGACGACGCGGTCAGCCATTCCCTCCGGCGGTGGGTAGAGCGTCGGACCGTTCGCTGGCGGAATCACGGTCGGTGCCGGAAGGACTGGCGTCGGATAGGAACCTGGAGTCGGGGCAGTCTGAGCCTGCGGCGACTCGACATACGCCGCCTGCTGCACTTTGCTGGCCGGTGGATCGTAACGTGATTCAAGCCTGGCGAACTGCCGCTCCAGCGGCGTCGCTTCGCGAGATTGAGCCGCCGCCGCGCGCAGCACTCCGAGCGCAGCGACCACTGTCAGGCAAAGCCGCAGGGACGCTTTGGGCATGTGGGTTCCTCGTTGGTCACATGAACTGCCCCATTCCCGAGGAAACTTGTAGCACTTTGCGGTCACCGAGCCCAGAGCGATCAAAACGCGCAAACGCGGCGATTGCCGGACGAGTTCGCCCCGCAATCGCCGCATCAATGCCGTGCTATCACTCGAACCCGGCTCGCTGATGCGAGGCGCAGCGGCTATTTCACGTGTTTCATGGCGGCTTCGATCTGCTTGTCGAGGCCGGCCTCGAGTCCGGCTTTCACGGCCGCAGTGCTGAGCCGCTTGGCGTTTTCCGGCGAGATATCGCAGATCACGTTCACCAACAGCAGCTTGTCGCGCTCGCTGGCGATGATGAACAGACCGCGGATCGAGCCGTCGGCATGGACGGCGGAGACCTGCAGCGACTTGTCACCATCCTGAGCGCGGACGGCGTTCTCCCAGCCTCCGGATTGCAGCTGCCGGTCGTAATGGGCGATCATTTTCGCCTGCTCCTGGGCCGGATTCTCCAGACCGTCGTACGCCCGCAGGCGGACGCTCTTGACCACGTTTTTGGCAATCGCCACAAATTCGCGGCCGGCCGCCGCTTTCTCGGCCGCCATCTCGATGGCCTTGGAACCTTCCTTAGCTTGAGGCGAGTTCTGCAGCGCGTCCACGACGCCCGACAACGCCGCGTCGCCGATGCCGAACAGGTCGCCAAACATGGCGGGGCTGAGGTTGACTTCCACAAACTTCTTGGCCGAGCCGGCTTGATCGAATTCGATGCGGCCTAGCTCGGCGGCGGACTGGGGTGCGGCGTCCTGAGCATACGTAGCCGAGGCGCTGGCATAGAGCAGCACCGCCGCATAGGCGCCGAGCACCCCGGCCCGGCGGGCAGCAAACGAGCGGATTGGGGACATAACTTCCTCCTTTTTGTGCAGATTTCTGCGAAAGACGCGCTGGTCGGCAACAGGCCGGCTACGCAGGTATTCGCCAGTCGTCGCAGAATCTTGGCTCGCCCGCGGAATGATCGCCGTACTTTCTCCATCCAGCCTGCGTCAATGAATTCGCGAGTCTGGCCGATCGAGACTGCGATTCTCGAGCCGATTCCGTACAATCGGTCCAAACTTCTCCGAGTTCTTCAACGAAGCTTAACAAAACTGGAGAAACGATGAATCGCACATTTTGGATCACACTCGGGATTGCCGGTTGGGTGCTGGCGTCCGTGGCGACGGCCCAGGCACCGGCCGATCCGCCGATCGAGTCGATTGAGTTGTTCAACGGCCGGAATTTCGACGGGCTCAAGGTCTACTCTGAGGATCAGGCGATCGACGCTGCAAAGATGTGGCAAGTCGAAGATGGCTTACTGCGAGCAACAGGCGTCGGCAAGGGATACATTCGCACCGCAATGCCGTACGCGGATTACAGGCTCCGCCTGGAGTGGCGCTGGCCGAAGGGAGCGGGTAACAGCGGCGTCCTGTTGCATCTGGTCAACGGCGACATGCTTTGGCCGAAGGGATTCGAGTGTCAACTGGCAAGCGGGCGGGCCGGCGATTTTGCGTCCTACGTCGATGCCCGCAGCAAGGAAGAAATCGTCAGCCGCAATCCCACCGGCTATAGCACCGGCCGGTTGCCGCAGAAGGGTCCATCGGCGGAGAAACCCGTTGGCGAATGGAACGCGCTCGAGGTTGTTGCCGAAGGAGATACGCTGACCGTCTGGGTCAACGGCCGCGAGGTGAATCGAATGACGGGAGTGACACCGGCGGCCGGAATGATCGCGCTGCAGGCCGAGGGCACGGCGATCGACTTTCGCAACCTAACCCTCATACCGCTACCGCGTGCCAAAGACCTGCACGCGCCGATGCCGAAGGGGTTGTAATCATCCGGCAATCTTTGGAGATGCCCCAGAGCGATGCCAACCGCGTTTGTTCCAAGGTCGCCGGTCGACGACTGTCGCCGGTCTCATCCATGGCCGACGTCGCGGTAACCGATCCGCCAAGCCGGCCGACTCTACTTAGCGACCGGGAATGCGCCGGGGAATGTGGCGGCTTTGCCCGTCCAGCCGAGCAGCTTCTGCACTTCGTCTGGTAGTGATGCGGTGGAAGTGGCAGCGGGAAAATCGGGCAACAGGTCGAAGCGGTTCAATCGCCGCCCTTGGAAAAGTGGCCCGAAGTAATTGTCGAACGAGCGGCTGTGGGCCTCGTACGTCGAATTCTCAGCCTGCAACTCGCCGGGAGACTGGAAGTCCGTGGCCGTGCCATACGTCGAATCCATTCTGCCAGCAGTTCCCGACTGGCGGACGTAAACGTTGTAATCGAGCTCGGTAACTTGCGGCTGCTTGAGTTGGTCGCGCAGCACCGAACTCTGGGCGAACACCAGCAGCGGCCGACGGAATTCCTCGTCGGCCACGAGCAAGTTTCCAACGACGACGTGTCCTTCGCGCTGGTTCACATCGGGGCCGGTTGCTGGATGCCAGCCGAAATGGTCGTTGACGGCGCTTCGCGGCGTCCGTTCGATCCAGGCAGTGCTGTTGACCAGCGTGTTCTGGTAGACGCGCACGTCGCGGCTATTGAGAATCTTGATTCCCGTGCCGCAATCGACGAACACATTACCGGCGCAAATTGCACCCTTCGAGATCTCGAAGAAGAACCCGTTGTCGGTCCGCTCGACCCAATTGTTGACGAACACGCCGTCGACCTCTCCGACGTCGTACCAGATGCCGCAGGAGCCGTTGCCGTTGTCGATGATGAGGTTTTCGCGACACGTCACGCGGTAGCACTGGTTGAAGATCTTCACAGCGGAGGCATAGTAACCCGTAATATTCTCGATATTGGTACGCGTGATGACATTTCGCTCCAAAAGCACGTCGTTCGAGCTGAGGATGTAGACGCCCTCGGTGCCCGAGTCGCTTACGAGGCAGTGGCGAATCGTGAGGTGGTCACCGCGGAAATAGCCGGCGACCCGCGAACAGAACGAAATCGTGCAATACTCAAAGGTCGAGCCGACGACGTCCTTGCCATGTTCCGACTCGGGCGACACGCCTTCCGGGTCCTTGCCTTCGATTTCGATGGCACGATAGGCGTACTGCGTGAAGGCGATGCCGCGGATCGTCGGGCCTTTGCGGTCCGACTTCTTACCGTGTACTTCGCCGGTGGTCCTGGTGAGGGCGTTGTCGAACGCTGTGATTTCGACCACTTTTCCCTGGGGGTCGGTGCCGATGTAGACGTATCCCTGCTCGTAGTCGATCCAATAAGAATTCGCGTTGACTTCGCCGGCCCAGCCGACCGCGTCGAACAGCCGGCCGTCCACAAAGACCATGTCGTTGTTGAATTTGTAAAGGGGCGTGCGAGCCGATTCATACTCGCGCCGCCACCAGTCCTGGGGTGCCGAAGGGAAGAGCGTCGTCCAGCGGGTCCGCCACAAACCGTTCCCAAGCCGTTCCCAAGCCGTGGCTACTTTCGTGCCTTTGAGGATTGGTCGCTCATCCTTGTAAGGTTGCATCGTCAGCTGCTGATTGAACCGCAGGTTCCCCGTACGGTAGATTCCGCCGCGCAAAATGATCGCGTCCCCAGTGACCACCCGGTCGATCGCCGCTTCAAGCGTGGTTGGAGAATCGACCGACGCGCCCAGCGAGTCGCTCTTTCCGTCGGGTGCGACGTAGTACAGATGCGCCGCGTCGCCAGGGGTTTCGTAATTTTGCTGAACGGGTCCGTAAGGCCCGCCGGATGGTTGGGCACATATACTGACTGGCGTGAGCAACGACACGCTCAGCAGCGCCAAGTAGGAAAAGACAATCCGGCGCGTAAAACTGGGCGGCATGACAAAAGGCTCCCCACTCGACGCATGACAGAGAACATCGGCCGCACCTGAGTATAACCGTTGCCTTGGACCGGCGTCTAAAACGGCGGAAGAACAACAATTGTCTGCGCAAAACAAAAACCCCGCGGGGAGATCCCCACGGGGTTTGTCATTGCGGACGCGGCAAGCGGTGTCAGCCGTCACCTGACGGTTCGGACCGGCAGGCGATCACCGAGTCAACAAATAAAATCTGGCGGTACCTACTTTCGCGCTGGTGGGCACTATCATCGGCCTGAAAAGCTTAACGACTGTGTTCGGAATGGGGACAGGTGTATCCTTTTCAGTATGTTCACCAGAAGAAGACCGCCGGACCGGTAGGCCGCGGCGACCTTAACTTGGAAGCGTTGTAAGAGTGGGGCAGGGGGGAACCGGGGCCGAGGACGGCCCGGCTCGCTGCCATTCCGCAAATTTGTCCTCAGATATCAAAGAGCGTTTGATAAATGTGGCCAAGCAATCGTCCGTTAGTACCGGTTAGCTGAACGCATTACTGCGCTTACACATCCGGCCTATCAACCTGGTCGTCTTCCAGGGGACTTTCGGCTATTAGCCAACGAGACCTCATCTTGGAGCGGGCTTCACGCTTAGATGCCTTCAGCGTTTATCCGTTCCGACCATAGCTACCCAGCCGTACCGCTAGCGCGATAACTGGAACACCAGAGGGCCGTCCTTCCAAATCCTCTCGTACTAAAGAAGAACCTCCTCAAGTCTCGTGCGCCCACAGTAGATAGGGACCGACCTGTCTCACGACGGTCTGAACCCAGCTCACGTACCACTTTCATCGGCGAACAGCCGAACCCTTGGGAGCTTCTCCACCCCCAGGATGTGATGAGCCGACATCGAGGTGCCAAACCGCTCCGCCGCTATGGACGCTCGGGAGCGATAAGCCTGTTATCCCCGGAGTACCTTTTATCTGTTGAGCGATAGCCCTTCCATACGGGACTACCGGATCACTATGCCCTACTTTCGTATCTGCTCGACTTATGAGTCTCGCAGTTTAGCACCCTTCTACCATTGCGCTCGTTGCCTGATTGCCAACCAGGCTGAGGGTACCTATTGGGCTCCTCCGTTACTCTTTGGGAGGAGACCGCCCCAGTCAAACTGCCCAACTGACACTGTTCGTCGCCCGGTTTCACGGGAATCGACGTTAGAACTTATGCATAAAAAGAGTGGTATTTCACCGACGGCTCCCCCCGACCTAGCGGCCGGGGATCAAAGCCTCCCACTTATCCTACACAGTTTATACACGAGCCCAATATCAGCCTACAGTAAAGGTTCACGGGGTCTTTCCGTCTAGCTGCGGGAACGTGGCATCTTCACCACGACTACAATTTCACCGGGTTTCTGGTTGAGACAGTGCTTCTGTCGTTGCGCCTTTCATGCAGGTCGGAACTTACCCGACAAGGAGCTTCGCTACCTTAGGACCGTCCATTGCTGTTACTTACAATCGCTTAGAAGTCCGAGGACTCGTCAGTCGACTGGGCCAGATCATTTCTGTCTGGCTCTACGGTTCGCACCGCAGATCGGACTATATCATCCTCTTCCACCAAGTTCGTGGAGGAGGTTTGGCATATAGTCTCTGAGGATTCCAAATCACTGAATGCAGTCAAAATCATCGCATCGGTGTATTTGCGCTTGCCACCATCATTCATCGACGTCCGCAACTTCAACAGCGATTCGATACCATCTCGTGAGAGACGAGCACCGGAGGCCATGAGCTCCGCCATCTGCTGGAAGATTGAGAAATCGCGTTTCTTCTTAGCAGACAGAAAGCCGAAGCGGCGAAAGAAAGGGATGACGTTCGCGCGGATCGCGTTGAGGTTGTTGACCTCAAACATCCACACATCATCCGACTTATACCTGATCTCTCCACATTGGAGATGTCGCTTGAGCAAGGCCAGGATGACCTTGTCCTTTTGCGACACGTTCAGGCACAAAGACACTTTCCACGGCAGTTTGTAATCCTGCCGGCGGCGAAAAGTGAGGTGAAAACTACCTTCTCCGTCAACAAAGCCGGCGAAGTAGTACCCGATGGCATCTAATACTTGATCTGCGTCGAACACAGCGATTTGGTCTTTCCTGCTGATTGCCTGCACCGTCGGATTGTCACTGCCTGTTTAACGCGACGACGAATCGTGCGTCAGGGACGAAGCGAGTACCGAACGGATACTCAGGTGTTCCAGCAAATAGCCAAATTTTACAACTACGATTGGTTCATAGTTACGGCCGCCGTTTATCGGGGCTTCGGTCGTGAGCTTCGCCTTGCGGCTAACCCTCTCCCTTAACCTACCGACACCGGGCAGGCGTCAGACTCTATACATCCACTTGCGTGTTAGCAGAGTCCTGTGTTTTTGATAAACAGTCGCAGAAGCCGATTTACTGTGGCCCCGGACAGCGTGAACCATCCAGGGCACCCCTTATCGCGAACTTACGGGGTCATTTTGCAGAGTTCCTTAACCAGAATTCTCCCGAGCGCCTTAGACTACTCGTCTCACCTACCTGTGTCGGTTTTAGTACGGTCGATCGTGCTTCGAACTTTAGAAGCTTTTCTTGGATATCCTGCCAGTGACTTCGTGAACATAAACGCACTCGGCCCCCTGGCTTGGATTACGTGGGTGGATTTTCCAATCCCACCATCTCGCCAGGATTCACGGACATTTCTATTCGTACCGCTCACCTTTCGGACATCGTCCCTCCATCAGTCCACACGACCGGCGCAGGAATGTTGACCTGCTATCCATCGTCTACGCCTTTCGGCCTCGACTAAGGTACCGGCTAACCCTGGGCGGATTTACCTTCCCCAGGAAACCTTAGGCTTTCGGCGGGCAGGATTCTCACCTGCCTTATCGTTACTCATTCCGGCATAATCACCTCTTGGCCCCACCACCGCTCCTTACGGTACGGCTTGTATCTGACCAAGAGCGCTCTCCTACCACGTAGATCACCCGAAGGATCACTACATCTGTTGCTTCGGTGTGATGCTTACTCCCGTTCATTATGGGCGCAGATCTGCTCGACCAGTAAGCTGTTACGCACTTTTTAAATGGTGGCTGCTTCTAAGCCAACATCCTGGTTGTCTCAGCAAATCAACTTCCTTAGTGACTAAGCATCACTTCGGGACCTTAGCAGACAGTCTGGGTTGTTTCCCTCTCGACCACGAAGCTTATCCCCCGTGGACTTACTCCCGAGATAATCGCACTAGTATTCGGAGTTTGGTTCAGCAGCGTACTTGGTGAAAAGCCGCAAGCCAATTCAGTATCTCTACCCCTAGTGCGTAGTTGCTCGAGGCTAGGCCAATACCTATTTCGGAGAGAACGAGGTATCTCTGAGTTTGATTACACTTTCAGTCCTCCCCACAAGTCATCCCCTCGGTTTTCAACCCAAGTGGGTTCGGTCCTCCACGCGGTATAACCCGCGCTTCAACCTGCTCATGGGTAGATCACTCAGTTTCGCGTCTACCGCCAACGACATAAGTCGCCCTATTCAGACTCGGTTTCCCTCAGGCTTCGATCCGTAAGATCTTAACCAAGCCGCGGACGGTAACTCGCCGGATCATTATGCAAAAGGCACGCCGTCACACATTCCCCGAAGGGCATAGTGCTCCGACCGCTTGTAGGCGTATGGTTTCAGGTTCACATTCCTCCCCTAACAGGGGTTCTTCTCATCTTTCAATCGCCATACTGAGTTCACTATCGGTCATCAGGGAGTATTTAGCCTTACGAGATGGTCCTCGTAGATTCAGCCGGGGTTCCACGTGACCCGGCCTACTCAGGTACCCTTCGAGAGATCACTAATTGACGCTTACGGGACTGTCACCCTCTGCGGTCCAATTTTCCAAAAGGTTCTGCTAACTAGTGATTTTGTAACTCTCATGTGAAAGGCCCTACAACCCCGCAGAGGAGACCTCCGCGGTTTGGGCTATTTCGCTTTCGCTCGCCGCTACTGACGAAATCGAGTTTTCTTTCTTTTCCAGTGGGTACTTAGATGTTTCAGTTCCCCACGTTGGCCACTCATGGTTATGAATTCACCATGAGCTAATTCGGGAATCTCGGGATCATCACTTGTTTGTCAACTCCCCCGAGCTTATCGCAGACTTCCACGCCCTTCATCGCCTCCTGATGCCAAGACATCCCCCATACGCCCTTAGTAGCTTGGCCACATTTATCGAACGCTCTCATTTCTGAGATTGTCGATACTTGCTGCTACTCTCAATCCCAGCCCACCGGCGAAGGTTAAGGCTGGGAGTAACGATTTTTCAAACGTTCAATCTAAGGACAAATCATTGGAGTCTTAGCGGACGCATGACACCTTCGGGCCCCGCTTGCGCGAAGCTATCCGGCGGCATGCTCCATTAAGATGCCACTCTTACAACTTCCAAATTGTCAAAGATCAAACCGGCGAGCAGCTGCGTCTCAAAACACCGTGCACTCGCCCCGGTCACAATCTACCGGCCTGGCTATTCCCACCGAACTAGTTCCGTCGAACCAAACGGTGTGAATGGACAGAGGCCGGCAAGGCAGAGTCAATCCCTCCTGGAATCGGCTGCCTTACCAGCCTCTGGCCACTCGTTCGAACCGAGCACTGGCAAACCTAATACCAGTCCGACGTGGCAATCCCCCGATGAGCCGCCCCATTCCTGAGACTAGACCCCTTCGGGGGAAACGCAGAATATAGCGGGTCCGCAAAACCCTGTCAAACGCTGCGAAAACGATTCTACGCCAATCGGTTGGCCGGACAAGGGGCCATTTCCGCCGAATTTTGGCGGCAATCCGCTACTGCCGATGGCGTTAGAATAGGCAATCTATGGCCAGAGTTGTGAACGGCCCCGCCCCAGGCAAATTGCCCTATTCTCGGTCCCTGTTGACGGAGCGAACGACCCAACGGTACGTCGCCGCCGCCACCAGTCCGCACCCCCCGCCGAAAATCAACAACCAAACTAGAAAAACGATGAGATTCAACAGGTCGGTACTTTGCGGCGGTCCTTTGGGCCATATCACTATCCAGGGCAGCAGTGCGCCAATTGAAAATGCACGTGGTGCCCCCTTTGAATAGATGACGACAATGACCAGCGGTGTGGCGTACAGGAGGTAAATCGTGACCGCCAACAAGCCAAACAACGGCCCTCCGAAGACTACCGTTGCGCCAAATGCGATCGCGACCAGAGTTATTGCGACCAACAACCCGCGCAGGCTGAATTGAAACCGCCGTGGTGCGATTGGGCTCGACATTGCGCGTGCTCCGTTCCCGGGCCGTGCAAGAAGCACGATCCTACCACGACGTCTGCGACCGCGGCCAGCCAACCGTCGGCTAGCGGCTGATCAAGGTCTTTTGCGCGCCTTCCGTCTCGACCATTGCTTTGGCACGTGCCATGAGAATGGCCGCGGTCTCGTTGGGCCGCAGCTCGGCGATGCCGTGGGTTACGCGCAACTGCGTCTTTTCGTTCTGCAGAGGGAAGACGCAGTTGGTCGCCGCGGTCTGCAACCGCTTGGCGATTTGATTTGCCTCCGAGAGGGTGCTTCCCGGCAAGAGCACGATGAATTCTCCGTCGTCGAGCCGAGCCAACAGGTCCATTTCACGCAGTGCGGACTGAGTAAACAGGGCAACCGAATCGAGAGTCAAATGGGCCACCGACTTGCCGTATTGCTGGCGAATCGCTGGGTAGTCGTCAATTTGCAGATGCATGATCGACAGCGGAATTCCAAAGCGATGGCTCTCGTTCACGCGGCGGTGCAGCACGTCGACGAAGGTTGATTTCGTGGCGACGCAGTCGATCATCTTCACTCCGTTGGCGCCGTCGGCCTGCGGCACGGACATCGGCAGCGTGCTCACAACCGGCAAACACTCCGTGCCATTGTGCCAATGGCCGCAGTTTCGGCCCGCCTCTTTGGATTTGTATAGTGCTTCATCCGCCCTGCGAATAAGCCGCGTTGGTTCGTCGTCGGTGGCGCCGACGCTGGCTACGCCAACACTGGCGGTGATCGACAACGACTGTCCTTCGAATTTAACGACTGCCGATTCGATTGCCTTGCGGAACCGCTCGGCGGCAACACGGGCTTCTTGAATCTCTGTCGACGGCAGGATCGCGGCGAACTCTTCGCCGCCGTAACGGCACGGCAAGTCCATTTGGCGGGCCGTTTTGACCAGCACTTTGCCCACGTTGCGGAGCACTTCGTCGCCTGCCGGATGGCCGTGGGAATCGTTGAATTGCTTGAAGTGATCGATGTCGAGGATCATCAATGTGAACGGCGTATGGCGGCGCTGCCACTCGGCGAAACGGCGGGCCATTTCATCGTCGAATGCGCGGCGATTGGCGAGGTTGGTGAGAGAGTCGGTGCGGGCTTCGGTCTCGTAGCTGCGCAGGTCGGCCGCTTGGGCGGCAATCTGCTTTTCCGCTTGCGCCAGCCGCGTCTGCAACTCGTTGTTGGCGTCGATCATGCGGCCGATCGTGTGGAAAACCGCGTCCGACTCTTCGTGCGTCGTTTCTTCTGCAATCGCCAGCAATTCGGTGTTGATCCCTTCTACTTTGACGGCGTGCTCGTCGACGTCACAGACCATGTTCTTGGCGAGATCCTGAATTCGCTGCGAGGCCATCATGGCCCGCTCCGCGGCGCGCTGCAGCTCACTGTCTTGCCGCTTGGACTCCGCGTCGTTCTTCGAGCTGGAGGTGCCCAGACCGAATAGCCAGACGCCCAAGCCGAAGCCCACGATCAGGGCCGCTGCGGCGAATAGCAGGTTCAGCGTGAGCAGCGTGCTCAGGGACGCAATTTCTGCGAGCATCATCAGAGAAACCTGAATGTTTGGGGGAATGGGGCGGAGCGAGTCCGCCGAGTCGGCGCAAACCGAGCTGCCCCTGCCCGTGGCGCAGTTTTTGCCGACCGTCTTTGCGGTTTTGCATTAAATCACGCAAACCTACGTTGCGCAGGTTCGATGTCAACGGCGTAATTACGCCGAATCACGTCGGGCTCTTGAGCTCACCCTCCCCTAGCAGGGGTGCCGTGGCCGAATGCAACGGTTGCAGCGAACGACGTCACTACAGATGTCACAAAGGTCATCGTAGAATGCAGCACCACCGAGTGGTGGGAGGTCAGGCAGAGACCAGTTGCCTGGCAATAACGTGAGACGCTGGTCGCCCCGCGAAAATCAGGAGCGGCTTACCCCCCTGCACGGCGACCGAACGATAGTGGAGCCGAAGGGACTCGAACCCCCGACATCTAGCTTGCAAAGACCGGCCAACGGTGAAGAGAAGACCCTACACGTCAAGGCAAATCATACAAGTCAAGCATATCACACCGACGCATCGGATTCAAGTTAGGTTGCCATCGGTTGCGTTTGGTGGTTTCGCGTGTCGGACACGTGTCCGATGCAATCCAGCGATCCGACATTCCGCGTCAATTGCGAATGTCTGTCCGCGCCGCTAGATGACGCGCCATCGTTAGTCCACTTGCGCCGATTCTAACGGCGCGAATTCTTCGCGACTTGTCGAGTGAGCCGAGCAATCTGCAACCAAGGCGGAAATTTTCCGGTACTCGTATTAGACCAATACTGCCCGCGCCGTCCGCCAGCGTCTCGGACCAGCGACGTAGCTGCCATGCCAACGTCCAGTGTCATCGACCAAATGGTCGGCCGGGCAACTTTTCACCCTTGAGGAAAACTACTGTGACCGACCTACTCGACAACCCGCAAGAATCAGTCCGTGAATCATTCCACCGCGCCGTCGCATTGTATCGCGGCCGTCGCAATCACCCGAATTGGCTCACCGATCAATGGGCAGAGACAGAAAACTTTGCCCCGGTCAGCGAAGCGCCGCGCTACGTCGATCAATTGGCGATATTCGCATCCAGTCTGGTTGCAATGGACCAGCACAAAGCCGGCAACTCGATTCTGTCACGAACGAATCAGCTAATTGCGAGCGTTGCTGGTAACCAACTGCTGATAAGCGAGTTGACTAAAGCCGAGCTTGCCACGCTGAAACCCACCTGAATCACTGACTCCATTCACCACTGAGGAAACTACTGTGACCGAATCTGAACTGAACTCCGACCTAAATAGCAGCCGCAAATTGTTCGGCGACTACGCGCGAGCACAATTGGAGCCAGCAAATTCCATTGGCCGACGCTGTGTTACTGGCAACCGATCCGGCGCGGCTCGCGGCATATATCCGCGACGGCATGGGACCGGAAACGCTGCGAGATGATTTTCTTTTCCTGGACGCAGCGCACAAACTGGCCAAATACCACGAGCTTTACATAATGGCGATGCCCTACGCGAGTCGCGGGGAGGCCGTGCCGCTAGTTCTTGTCTCTTCTCTTGAACAGCAAGCGGCACAGTTCTATGACTCGATTGGTCGAATTGGCCAATTTCAATCGGCCTGACGCCTAACTCAAAACTCACCGCTGCAAACGCCCGGCTGGAAACGGCCGGGCGTTTTCGTTGATTCATTCGGAGTCTTTATGATCCGAGAACGCTGACCGGCCGAACAATCGCACGTCGCATTCCATCGCGAAAAACTTTCGGAATTTGCGACCCTATCGGGATCGGTGGCAATCGCTTCACCAATCTTGCTCTTTTGTTTGTCTGATAAGCTGTCTTGCAGCGCTTGCATATTCGTAGCACGGTCCATTAGGTACTGACCGAACAGACCCGGTAAGTGGTAGTGGCGAGGTTGAATGGTGCCCGTTTCGTACTCAACTTTAGTTCCAACCCATTCTGACCTGTCGGGCATTTTGATGAATCCGACAACAAGCAAGCGGCACATCTTCGCGTAAACAAACGCATCGTGAGGATTGCAGGCAATGTCCATAGGAATGCCGAAGAACTCATTCCCAGTCAGGGTGACACATCGCAATCCGAACTTCTCAGCGAGATTCTCGGCTGCTGTAGAACCGACGACGAAAAAGCAATTGTTAATCTCAGGCTGGAAGGTTTGACCGATGTCGAGATTGGCGAGCAACTTGGCCTTTCGCGGGCGACCGTCTACCGACGCCGCCGCGAAATCGAAGAGCGCATGAAAAAAGCCAGGCAGTAAGCCTGGCTTTTTGCGTTACGCTGAGCGCCGCTTGTCGAATGACTCGCGTAGCTGTTTGGCACGGCTCGCCCATTTGTTGTACGTTGTCGCAATCATGCGACCGTCTTTGTGGCCCATTAGGTGCTGCAATTCTGTCTCCGGTGTTCCGCGCTCCAGTTCCTTTTGGCAGAAGCGATGACGCAATAGGTAGACGCTGAACGGAAAGCCAAGTTTTTGCGCAGCCTACAGCACTGGCAGCCAATCGCGTCTTTCTCCCACGGCTTGCCACGTTTGTTGCGGAAGAGTGGCCCGGTTGGGTATTGTTCGGCGAGTCGCTTGCAAATCGCAAACGAAACGTCGTCTAGGAAAATCACGCGCGGGTCAGTGTTGCCGGTTTCTTTGACTTGATCGTCGAAGTACAGGCAGCGCAATTCATGGTTCAGATTGGCGGCCGTCGCGGCTCGCAATTCTTGTGGCCGCGCGCCGCTCGATTCCAGGACCGTGATTAGGTCCAGAAACGAGCCAGTCGCCGTCGCTTTGACTTGCGCCCATTGTTCATCGGTAACAAATTGCTTCCGCGCCTCGCCCTTGGCAATTTTCAACGCTTTCAACGGATTCTTCGGCAGTCGAGAGTCAAACTCGGGCTGCTCAACGGCCCAATTGAAAGCCGCTTTGATAGGCCGCATGAGCGATATGCGGTAGTTCAGCTTACACCCGTCGAAATGATCCTTAATCCATTGCAGGACGTACATCGGCCCGAAGTGGCTGACGGGCAATCCGGGGTGTTTCTGGTCAAGCCATTCGACGAAGGGGACAAACGGCTTTACCTTGCGTTTCGATGGCTTTTCCGACTTCGTCAGGCCGATGATCGGCCGCCGGTAGAAATCCTTCGTGTCATCGACCTTATCGGGGTCCAGGTCGATCCATTCAATGAATCGGGCCAGCACGTGCTGAACGGTCAGAGGCGGCAGCAGCCGTTGTGGCGACTCCTGCCGAGTGTTCAGCACTTCGTTCTGCTTGGCGGCAAACAGCCGCTCAGCATCGTCCCGCGACACATAGCCAAAAACGTACTGCGTGCCTTTGATATTGGCGTAGAAGTAATCGCGGCCGTTGCGGTTTCTGACCTTCAGAGTGGATTGTCGGAGTTGCTTCGATTTTGCGGACTTGGCCATTGGAGTTGATCCTGGATGACATCTAGCGACCGGACACACTACGAGTACCGGAAAACCCTCTTTTTGGTTGAGGGATTCGCCGGACACGTGTCCGATTGCCTTGACGGGCCAGGATCGACTCTTCTCCGTTGACGTAAGTCCTTACTGCGTATAGTGGAGCCGAAGGGACTCGAACCCTCGACATCTAGCTTGCAAAGCTAGCGCTCTCCCAACTGAGCTACGGCCCCAGGAGAGCTATTAGCTATTAGCCGTTAGCCGTTGGCCAGAGAACCCACCTCTGGCTAATGGCTAATGGCCAAAAGCTAACAGCTAACCTCAAGTGGGCGCGCCAAGACTCGAACTTGGGACCTCAGCCTTATCAGGGCTGCGCTCTAACCAACTGAGCTACGCGCCCGGCGAAGAAGAAGGATTCGGAAGCCAGGATGCTGGGAAAGAGGAAATCTCCCCGTCGACAAATGGTCTCGGTCCGAGCCGCGAAATTCGCCTAAACCCCATACGTCCCGCAATCCCGAATTCTATTTCCTGCATCCCCACGTTGATAGCATCCGCAAAGAACAGACCATTTTAGGTTTTGTGGGTTCGCTGTCAAACGCAGCCGAAAACAAGGTGGATCGGTCCGCCCGCCGACCCTGCCGAGGGGCCAGTCAAGCTGCCATTCATGGAAGTTTGGCGATCGCCTATAGTCGCGGCCGGACCGCCCGCCGGCGGCGTCGGCAGCCGATTCGATCTACCTCACGAGGAGCACGTTGGATGCAAGTGAAACGACTTCAGTACACGGCGATCGCAATGGGCGCGTGCTTATTATCGTGCCTGGCAACTGAACTGGCTGTGGCCGCGCCGACCGTCGAGCAGGCCTTGAGCTTTAAACCAATCCAGCCGAACGTGGAATATTCCCAGCCGACCAAGGCCGAAATTGCCGAGTGTACGATTCGCGCCGAAAAGCAAAATGGCGCGACTGCCTGGGTTGTCCGCAACAATCGTGGCGAGACGCTCCGCCGTTTCGCCGATACCAATGGCGACAACGTCGTCGACCTGTGGTGTTATTTCGACGGCGGTCTCGAGTCGTATCGCGACATCGACTCCGACTTTAATCAGAAGGCGGATCAATACCGTTGGTTTCAAACGAGCGGAACACGCTGGGGAATCGACAAAAACGAAGACGGCCGGATTGATTCGTGGAAGGTGATCTCCGCGCCAGAAGTGGCCGAGGAACTGGTCTTCGCCTTGAAGAATCGGGACCAGGCTGGGTTTCAGCGGCTGCTCATGACGCCACAGGAACTCGCCGACGTGGGCTTTGATCCACAACAGCAGGAACGGCTCGAGGCGACCATCGCCGCTGCCCCGGCAGCCTTTGCCAAACTCGCGGCGGAACAGAAGGTGTTCACACCCCAGAGCGAATTTGCCGACTTCTACCGCACCCGCCCGGCGACAATTCCGGCCGGCACCGATGGCTCGACCAAGGACGTCACGATCTACGACAACGCTTCGGCGCTGGTCACCACGGGCGACAAGCACGACCAACTTTATCTGGGCACGTTGGTGGCGGTTGGCGACACGTGGAAACTGCTCGACGCGCCGATTATCGGCACAGACAACCAACCGATGCCGCCCGGCATGCTGACGCCCAACCTCGCCAATCCCGCGGCGCAGGCGCCGGTCGCGGGCGGCCCATCCGACGAGATGCAGAAGTTGATGGCCGAACTCGAAAAACTCGATCAGCAAGCTGGCCAGGCTGCTCCCAGCCAGCAGGCGCCGCTCACCGAACGCCGCGCCGAAATTCTTAAACAGCTGGCGGCGTCGGCGACCGACGACGACATGCGGTCCGAATGGATCCATCAGTGGGTCGACATGCTCAGCAGCGCCGCGCAAGATCCGGATGACGGATATGCGAAAGGCCTCGAACAGTTGGATCAACTGGCGACAGACCTGGCAGCCAAGGATGCGAACGATCCGCTCGTAGGCTACGTCAAGTTCCGGAGGATGTACGCCGACTACGCCCTGAGCCAACAAGCGCCGAACGCCAATTTCGCACAAATCCAGGAAAAGTGGCTCACCGATCTGGAGGCCTTTGTCACCGATAATCCCCAAAGTCCGGAGGCGGCCGAAGCGATGCTGCAATTGGGAATGTCGCACGAGTTCGCCGGTGCGACGGACAAGGCAAAGCAGTGGTATCAAAGGCTCGTAAAGGATTTCCCTGATAGCTCTCAAGCCAAGAAAGCGACGGGTGTCTTGCGCCGGCTCAGCTCGATCGGACAGCCGCTGCGATTTCGCGCCAAAGACGTCAAGGGTCGCCAGCTCGATATCACGGTGCCGCCGTACCGAGGCCGGGTCGTATTGATTCAGTACTGGGGAACCGTGGATGATCGCTGCCAGGAAGACATGGATGCCCTCAAGGAGCTCTACGCTAAGTACGGCGGCCGCGGGGGATTCGAAATCATCGGCGTTTGCCTCGATCGAGATCGAACGACGATGCAGCAATTCCTGAGTCAGAAGAACTATCTTTGGGCGCAAGTTCACGAGCCGGGCGGCTTCGACGGCGAGTTGGCCAATCAATTGGGCGTGATGACGCTGCCCATGATGATCCTCGTGGACCAGAAAGGGACCGTCGTCGCCGACAACATCTTCGTCGCCAATTTGGAAGGCGAGTTGAAACGCTTGCTCGGAACGGCGACGGCGCAAGGCGCGAGAACGCTGCCGACTCGTTAGCAGTTTCGTTTCGCGACCACCAAGTCTACCAGGCCCAGCGGCGATTGCGGCGGGCGGAGATCCCCAGCGGGACGTTGGCGCCCGCTGAACGCGACGTTCGCCGGCGCGGACTCCGCGCGGAGCGGACACGAGCGTATCGCTTGTGGTTCGATTCAGAGCGATCGGCGAAAGCATGGCTGTCGACTTCGTCGCCAACCAGTTCCAGATGAACGATTCGGGACCGCATGACTTTCCTCCCAGCGTGTTGCTGTCAGTAGCACCTGTTTTGGATATGTGACTGGCACCGAATGCTATGGGTCCGCTGGGGGTGCAACCCGTGCGCCGAAACTCGAATCGAAGCAGAACACGTCGAGTCCTGCAGCATTGGCCACTGAGTCGAAGGCGGCTTTTCGGCCGCGAATTGCCGCACGATTTGGCGAGACGCCTTGTTTGGCTTCCCTGTCGTTGTGAATCGCGGGAGAATTGTCGCAACTTGAACGCGTCCAAGCATCTGCGAAGAATCTCGCGGCCGAAGATCATCCTCTCCGGTGTGAGCGACGCTTGCGGGAGACGCCACAGGGGCTTGCGCCACCTTGAGATAGCGTGTTGACACCAAACGAGTGAACGCGTTTCACCATCTTGGTGAAATGCGCAGCGGCAACCGCCTGCGCAACTACGCTGCGTGAAGTTCGCCCTCTCCGTATCTGCTGCGTGAAGTTCGCCCTCTCCGTATCTTCGGAGACATATGTCGCCGTTTTGCGGGCATTCCGCTGGCGCCGTTGAAATTGGATGCTCGTCCCGGAGAAAATTGTCACACGTGACCAGCGACTGGCCGCCAACAGCGAGGACGTCGCCGCCAACGGTCCCCAGGAACGAGGTCGCCGAGCAGAAGTCGATGGAATTGTGTTTGCGTCACGATGGGCGCAAGATGTTTCAGCACCAAGCTTTAGGGCGCACGTACAGCCGGAGCGCAAACCAGTTGCGCGGCTCCGACCAAGCAGTAAAACTAGGCAAGATGTGTGCCAGAATGCCGTCGACACGTCGGAACGTGGCCTGTAAAGTCTGCAACATCGGTCCATTTTGCCAGCGTCGGCAAGTGGCTGATTCTCGCTGCTTACCCACCCATCCCCGCTCACAACCACCACAACCCAGCGTCTTTCCGCCGATTCGAGCCGACTGATAGTCCCAGCCCCATCAACGGCACACAAGTCGCTCTGCACGATCAACCAGCCGAGTGGCTTCGTATCCAAAGGATTGGATCTACCAGCGCCGACTTTCCCCCCGCAATCGACCCTAACCTTGGAAGGAGCCAAGGATGAACGCTCTCCCCGCTTGGCACGTCGCCGGGTTTCTTTCGCTTCACTTGGGCGCTATCGTCTGCGCGGTCGGCACGCGAGTGGCCTCCGGATCCCGCTACGAGCTGCTGTTCCAGTCGCTGTTCCTGCCGGCCTTGGGGGCGGTCGGGCTGGCGACCTGGTACTGTCACACGGCGGACCTCGGGATCGGCATTCCCTCCGGGGCGACGCTGATCGCCATGGTGCTGGTCGCGGTGACCGACCTCCGCCGGACCCACGAACCAGTCCCTGGGCATTCGTTCGCGCTGCATCGCTAGCACTTCGCGCGACGCATCCGCGGCCAGTCCTGGCCGCAAACCCTGCGCAAGTTCCGCATCCTCCTCGCGGCGCGGCTGAAGGACCGGCAAAACCGGAAAAATACTCCCTTTCGGCACTACCGTCAGCCGAAACAAATCCTCAGAGACCAGGGTTCGCAGGTCAGAGGCCAGGTTCGATCTACGCGATTGGATCCTGAGGCTCACCTTCGATCTCTTCACTGACTTAGGGGGGAAACAATGCGGACAACGATTTTCGCGGCCTCGCTCGTGTTGGCGGCGCTGGTTCCGACCACACACGTTGCGGCCCAATCGGCCCAAGACAAAGCCATCGCGCTCGACATCGGCAACCAGCTCAAATCCAGCGGTCAGCTGCACGACTATCGCATCGGCGTGAAGTATAAGGACGGGATCGCCGCGCTGTCGGGATCCGTGGCCAATCGCCAGCAGCTGGTAACCGCGGTACGGCTCACGCAGCAAATGAACGGCGTCGACCAGGTGGTCAACAACCTGACGATTGCCCATCCGAATCCCGGGCTGGCAAAGCCGGCCACGAAGCTCGCGGCCGAGGCGACGTACACGCCGCCCAGCTCGCGTAAGGAGCTGGCCACGCCGACTTCGTATCAGCAAACCGGCAGCCAGCCAATGTTTCGACAACCAATGAATCAGTCGGCCATGAACGGCCAAGGCATGAACGGTCGGATGATTCCTCAGCAGGGGATGAACCCGAACATGGGGCCGATGGGCCCGCGGCCTCAAGGGCCGATGAACACCGCCCGGATACCGGCCCAGGGACGCGGTAACATGCCGATGCCGATGGGTCGGCCGCAAGTGCAGCAGGCCATGATGGCCCAACAGCAGCAACAGCGGATGCAGGCGATGCAGGCCGGCTGCAATTGTGGTCCGGGCGGCATGGGTGGCGGCGGCATGATGGGCGGCCCGCCGGCCGCGATGGGCTACGTGCCGGGCGGCCAATCGGGCGCCGTTAACTACGACAACGCCCAGATGCCGGGCTACTCCTGGCCGAGCTACGCCTCGTACCCGAACTACGCGGCGCTGACCTATCCGCAACAGTATTCGCCGTCGGCCTGGCCGTACATCGGCCCGTTCTATCCCTATCCGCAGGTTCCGCTCGGCTGGAGGAAGGTCTGCCTCGAATGGGACGACGGCTGGTGGTTCCTCGACTTCAGCGATTGCGGCTCGAACCACTAGGTGCAGTTGCTCAGTTGCGTCCGCAATCGATTGTTTACCCTGCGAGCCCCTGCTGCGAACCGAATCGCAGCAGGGGTTTTGCGTTGGGAAGGGTGGACGGTCGAGCAGTGGATTGATGTGTGATGATTGTTCATTGAAGAATGATGCTGGATGCTGGATACGCGATGCTGGATTGGGCAGGCTCGGCTAGGCGGGCAACTTTCGACATGCCGTCTGGCGACTGGAATTTTGGATTTTTGGAGCGCGCGGAAAAACTCGATTCAGCGTTCCAAAAATCGCTTCCTTTGTCACCTCCTGCCGCGGCAAAGGGCGGTAAATCTAGGGGAAATCGCTCCGGTGGTGCGACAAAAACCAGCGAATTCACGACTTCACTCCTAGTTCCAAAAACCACGTTGTCTGGATGCGGGATGCTGGATTGGCGACTTGGCAAATCCCCGTGGTTTTCTCGAACTCGCCAGGTTTTCAGTGGGGACGTGTGCGGCGGCGAGCGGTCCAAATTGCCGCGCCCGGCGCGCACTTCAAGCGCAGTCGGCCGCGACTCACGTGGCGGCGCACCGCGACCGCTCGCCGAGAGGACAAACTCTCGGCGTTCGGACGAATTTCGAGATGCCAAACAGCGGTCGGCAGGCCGGCGGCGGAGGAAAACGCCTCAACGCGGCTTGCGTACCTGCCGGTTTGTACAGGCACTGTTGTACCCGAACTGTGGGCGGGATTCAACGATTATTCTTGGCCAGGCGCGGTGAAGACAGGAGCCGTCAGCTTTCAGCCGTCAGCCGACAGTGGCTGGCGCTCAGCTTGCAGCCTTCGCGCTGCGCCGGGCTGTCGTTCGTTCACGGCTTACCGGCGGGCGGTTGATCGGATTTGGACGCGGAACTTGCTGCCAGAGCCAGGGCCACCCGGCATACATTGAAAACGATTGTACGCGCGAAAGATCATCTCGGTCGTGCGTCAAGCGGTGACAGAGAACCAAGTTTTAGTTCACTTTGGCCTGCAACCGATCCGCGCACGCACGAGATGCGCACCACCTCTCTCAGCCGGGACGTTCCGGATTCCGAGGTACAGGGTGATGACGGGCACCACGTGGACATCCTCGATTTCTTCGAATATATTTTCGGCCAAAGCTTGTCCGGCCCAATCAGACGGGTCCTGACCCGTTTGATTAGTCGACTGATCCCCGCAGAGGTCAAAAAGCTAAAGGCTTTGCTGAACAGCATCTAAGTAAGCGCTCCCGGCAAGATTCGAATCTGCGACACTCGGTTTAGAACGCCGCTGCTCTATCCTCTGAGTTACTAGGGCCGCGCCGTCTAACGCCAATTAGCGTAACTAATGCGGCCATCGTCGCAATGGATGAATGAGTATTTGAGCGGACGCAGGAGGGGTGCGCCCATCAACACATCGCCCAATACCCAGCCAGGAAGCGGGATGATCTATCGGGCAGCGTGGTCGCCGTCCGATGAAACGCGAGAAAGGACAGCGCAGCCAAACACTCCGCCGGCCATCTTGCCCGGACGCGCTCGAAACGTGACTGTCACTGTCGCTTTCCTCTGTGTGAGTCGTTCCGGAATCGCGTATGCCTGCTCAAAATACTGACCTGGTTTGTTGTTGTGCAACGTCACCGTGGTCAGCTCCTGACCATCCACGAGGATGTCGAACTCCCGCCCGCCGGAGTCGCCGCCCCAATACTTGACGCGTAATTCCTGCGGGCGACGTGGAAGCACCTTCAGGTCCCAGGAGAACCAGCCGCCGTCGACCGCGTGGCGACAGCTTTTGCCGTCCGTGTCAGTACGTTCGCCCTGCAGGTTGTGTTCGTGCTCGTTCAGCTCGTTGCCCGGAAGGACGCGATCAACGGTGTGCGCCTTGAGCGCGCTCAGTTTTGCCGCCTCGATGCGCCACTCCCTCGGAGTGAACGCATTCCAATAGACGACGTACGAGCGGTTACCGTGTATGCTGTAGAGCGGTTCGAATGTCGCACCGCGATCGTCGGCATCGTCCAGCCGAACAATCTTCGATGAGGCGCTGAATGTGCACGGCGTGCCCGGCACAGGCTCTACATTGGACATCAGGCTGCCGTGCTCGGCGATAATGGCCGGGTAGGGCGCGTCACTGTGACTGCCCGGGTCCGTTTCCGCGCAAAGCACCAAGGGGCCGTACATCACCGCGACGCGGCTCGGATTGTCGCGAAAACCTTCGGTCCGAAGGCTGAACGGCATCACTACGTCCACGACGTCGCCGCTTTCCCATTTCCGCGTCACCACGGCGTAGCTCCCGGGCCCGCTCTTGTCCGATTGCGTCGCGCCATTAATTTGGATCTCGAAACCCGCCGTAGCCCAATAGGGATGCCGGATGCGGAGACCGAGTTCGATCGGTCGTTCGCAGCGAAAGAGCAGTCGAGTGCGGCCTTCGTCTGGGTACCTAGTCTCCTGTCGCAACGTGACGCCGACGTCGGGCCAACGCAGTTCCGAGGCGATGAACAGATTCACATATATGTCCGTTAGCCCAGGGTGAAAGTAGATGCTATTGCCGTATTCCGCGTGGTTCTCCACTCCAGTGCCAGTGCAGCACCAGAAACTATCCTCGCCCGTGCAGTACTCCTTCGAACCGCCTGCCAAAGGAAGGAAGTAGCACATCATGCCGTTGTACGGGTTCTGAGAGGCGAGGATGTGGTTGTAGAGGGCCCGTTCGTAGTAGTCGGCGTACTCCGCCCGCGGATCCCACCGGAAGAGATGCCGCGTCAGCTTGAGCATGTTGTAGGTGTTGCATGTCTCACAAGTATTCGGACCGAGCGCTTGGGACAACGTCTCTTTCGGGGAGAAGAACTCGCCGATGCTGTTGCCGCCATTGACGTATGAACGTTCGTGGACGACGGTGTCCCAGAAGAAGGTGGAGGCCGTTTTGAGCTGCTGGTCACCGGTCAATTCGTATTCGCGTGCCGTGCCGACAAACTTCGGTATTTGGGTGTTGGCGTGCTTGCCGGTCAGGTTATCCACACGGTTGGAAGCCGGGCCGATCACCTCCATGTGATTGAAGCGCATCGCCAGTCGGAGATACTTCTTCTCACCCGTCAGTGCATACAGATTCGCCAGCGCCTCATTGATGCCGCCATGTTCGACAGCAAGCATCTGCTGCATCTGGTCGTCGCTGAGCGGGTCGGTCCCGGCCTTTGCCCAGTCGGCGAGCTTGCGGGCGATGTCGAGGGCCTGCCGGTTGCCACAATACACGTACATATCCATGAGGCCGGCCAGAATCTTGTGGATTTGGTACCACAACCCCAACGGTGCTTCGCCATTGGTCGTGAACCGGTCTGGCTTGGTGTGTAGGTAGCCGGTGCCCAGCTTTTCCTGGCACTCCCCAAAGCCAGCGACCACCTGGTTGGCGTTTTGCCTGAGCCGCTCGTCGGCGGTGCTGGCATACATCAACGCGCAAGCCGACAGGTAGTGGCCGACGAACTCCGCGCAGCTCACGCGGCCCGGCGTCATCCAGCCGCCGTACGGCTTGGCCACCGAACGCAGGCCGGCGTTCAGACGAAAGCTGTGAAGAAGCCGGTCCGGCTCGAGCGACAGAAGATACTGGTGGTCAAGCTCCATCGCGTGACGGAAAGGACGATCCAGCAGCCGCACGTTCTGGAGCGGGAACGGCTCCGCCTGGAGAGTCACGGCCGGCGCCACCTTCTCTTTCGTCGACGCCGCCCAACTGGTCACCGCATTTGGCATCGCGTAGGCAGACCACAAATCGCTCGCACACCATGCCGCAGCAACAATGGCTCCGGCCGAAAGCAACCGCAACCAGGAAAGCGGATGTCGCCAGCTTCTCATACCCATATCGCTACCTGCTTTGTCACCATATCGGCAGCCAAAATCATCAGCCCAGGCGACCGGTCTACTCGATTACCGCTCCGCCACCACAATCAATAGGAAGTGTGACGATCGCCGGAGTGCTTTTGTTCCCGGAGAGTGGAACCTACGCCATTATATGAGCTGCCCGAGGCACTCGCCCCTCGCCGACCAAACCGTCCTGAGAAAGGAAGAACAGCAGCAGATGGATCACCCGGATCTGCCAGGGCCGCTAATACTTCGGGGGTACGATCGTTCACGCCCCGGGTGTCGCGGCACATGCAAGCGGGTGTGACTGGGGATATGTAAGGTGTACGCCGCCGCCGCAAGGTTCGTTTCGGCCGGGATTTAACCGTGTCTTTCGTCGCTTCGGTGTTCGGCGAGGGTCGCCTTAGGAAACCGTTGCTCTATCCCCCTGTGCTACGTGGGCGGCGTGTATAACTCCAATCATAGTAACCGGTTGAGACAACCGTCGCAATGGGTTTACTGGCGGTGTATTAGTGTCGGGTTGGGTGTCGTCTCGGTGCGCCCGCACTGAGAGCTGGGATTTTTTCCGGGAAAGACTGGCTTCGTCGCCGTTAGAGAAACTATTTTGCCGTCCGCGCGCGCACGAGGTGCGCTCCACCTCGTTCCGACGGGACGTTCCGGATTCCGAGGTACCGGGTGATTACGGGCACCACGTGGACGTCCTCGATTTCCTCGAATCCAAATTCGGCCAAGGCTTGTTCGAGCATCGCAGGATTGAACGCGCTGATGAACGGCTCTCCGACCGACGCCACCTTCGTCCTGAGTTCTTCGGCCAAAGCCCGCCGCTCGGGCGAGAGGTGCTCGATGGGCTCGGGGTAGTCGAACACGACCTCCGCCGCCTGGAGCCCGGCGATCGAGCGCAAGACGTCCCAAACCGCTTCGGTCGTCAGATAAGGCACCACCCCAAGCCAGATGAAAAAGACGTCTTGATTCGGATCAAGTCCTGTTGCAACGAGCCGCTCGAGAATCTGCTCACGCTCGAAGTCGACGGGCACGAACGATACCCAGCCCGGAACGGAGATGCCCATCGCGCTGAGCTGGTCGCGCTTCCAGAGCTGAGTGTCCGGATGATCGACTTCAAAGACCTTAAGCCCGAGCGTCGCATGTGGATTCCGCAACCCGAACGTATCGTAGCCCGCTCCGAGAATCACGAGTTGCCGGACTCCCCGGGCGACTGCCACAGCCAATGCATCCTCGGCAAACCGGCTTCGGGCTGCGACGTAAAGTCGCATCCCGCGCTTGCCCGGCTGGGCGGCGTGCCTGTCGGCGATCGCTTGCGGTTCTTCCCCGAGAATGCGGCAGGCGAATGGGTCGGAGAAAATGATCCCGCGCTCGAGAGTCTGGTGGGCCGCTCGATGTTCCGCTGCTCCACGTGCAGTCAGGCTGGGCTGTTTGCCGGGCATGCAAGAAGTTTACCATGCCGTAACGCCCAGGTAGAATGCTCGCGCTGAGTACTGCCAGAGCACGACACCCGCTCGTCGGGGGCGTTTGCAACTTCATATGTCGTGACATCAGCCAACCCGGGGTGGCGATCCCGCTCTTCGATCTCGCGGAATCTTACCCCGGGCTATGATCTTTAGCCCCTGCGGGGCGCAGAGAAATGAGAGTCGAGGGTCGAGGGGCAGTCGAAGCTGGAAGCGGGAATTGCGGAAGGTGTCGGGTGTCCGGTGTCAGTCGTCGGCTTCTGGGAGCGGTTGCGGGCAATGCGACGACGGGGGAAGGGGGAAGACTGGAGCAAGGAGCGGTGAGGGGGGACAGGCCCGGTCGGTTTGGAAACTTCTGCTAAACTAGCTACGCCGCAACCACCGGGGGACCACGCCATGTTCTTTCGACTTGTTCTGCTCAAAGCTCAACTTGGAATGCATTTGGTTCTGGCGAACGCGGCTTTCTGGTTGACGACGCAGGCGATCGCCGCGGAAGTGACTCCTGGCGTCAAGTCGGAGCTGGGAGTTCCGTACGTCGAGAACGGACACGGTCGGCAGGTTCTGGACCTGTATCTGCCTGATCGAACGTCGGAGAAGCCATGGCCGCTGGTGATTTGGATTCATGGCGGGGCTTGGATGGGCGGCGGCCGGGCCAATCCACAGGTGATGTATCTTGTGCGCGAGGGCTTTGCGGTGGCCAGCATCGACTATCGGCTTTCGCAGGACGCCAGCTGGCCGGCGCAGATTTTCGATTGCAAGGCGGCCGTGCGATTTCTCCGCGCCAACGCAGCCAAGTATCACCTCGACGCGGATCATTTCGGCGTCGGCGGCGATTCGGCGGGCGGTCATCTGGCGGCGATGATCGGCACGAGCGGCGACCTGAAGGAGCTGGAAGGCGAGCTGGGGAACCCCGGCGTTTCGAGCCGGGTGCAGGCGGTGCTGGATTGGTTTGGGCCGACCGATCTGATCGTGATAGGGCAGCAATCGCGATCCGACAGCGTAATCCAGCACGATGCCCCCAACTCGCCCGAGTCGCGTCTGCTGGGCGGCCCGGTACACGAAAGGCGCGAGCTGGCTCGCACGGCGAATCCGCTCACCTACATCGACCAGGACGATCCGCCGTTTTTGATCATGCACGGCGACGCGGACCGCGTCGTCCCGCTGGGACAGAGCACGATCTTGGCGAAGGCTCTGATCGATGCCGGCGTCGAGGTGACGATGAAGACGGTGCACGGCGCGGGGCACGAAGGTCCCCAGTTCCACAGCCCGGAAAGCAGGCGGATGGTCGTGGAGTTCTTCTCCCAGAAGCTTAAGGCGGAGTAGTAGCGGAACGTCTTGCATGCCGAACTGGGCCAGCCCACCCCACCGCATGCTCGCAACGACGTGTATCCGAATGCAGTCGCCGGTGGCGGCGCTGGCAACGCCAGCGTGCGGCGGGCGGAATTTTCGTCACAATCGGAAAAACCCGCAAGTTTTCTCCAGACTCACACGATAACAAGTTCCAAGCGGATGCTGGGCCTCGCGGAGCGGCGGCGTCGCGCTGGTGGTTGGGCCGCGGGTCACCTGGGACCAAGCTGGCAAGTCCCAACCGCGAAGTGGGTCAGGTCCGATGATTCGCCTGAGTGCGATTTGGCAGGGCCGAATCGAGTGAGCGAAAAAAAGATCAGACCTCGGCAGCACAAAGGATCAACGATGGCACGATCAAAGCACCTCGGGCAAGGATTCGCCCTGGTACTCGTCACACTGCTGGTGACCGGCTGCGGTTGGGGTCTTGGCGATCGCAAGGACCGAGCTTGGGCCCCGTCTTGGCGATTCCGATTCCGATCAGTCCGTACTTCCAGGAACGGAAGGAAGACCAGGCGTGGGAAAAGGAGCGCTACGACCGCGTGCCGATCTTGGGTCCGATCACGTCGGGCGGGCCGCCGGTCGCGCTCGATCCGCCGAGCGACGATGAAGTGATGCGGGCACTGGAAAAAGCCCGACCGGTGGAGGGCGGCGTGCCGTTTCTTTACGAGCGGAACCGCAACAACGTGAAGATTGTGAAGTATAAGATCGCGGACTACGTCGATCCGCCGCGGGTGTATCCGCTGGTTGGCCCGGCCCAGCAACACCACGCCCACTACAAGTGCATCATCTACTGGGAAGACGTCCGCCGGATCGGCTGGCCGGTGCCATACACGATCAAGGACGACGACACCCAGGAAGTCATCTATATCGACCACAACCACTTGCACATGGTGGGGAACGTGGACACGGGAGCCGGGGCCCAG
Source organism: uncultured Planctomycetota bacterium (assembly GCA_963808175.1). Taxonomy (GTDB): domain Bacteria; phylum Planctomycetota; class Planctomycetia; order Pirellulales; family Lacipirellulaceae; genus DASYDU01. Next base: position 245,318 of record CAWEEU010000006.1, read on the forward strand.
TTCTAGAGTGGTCCCGACAGGCGGAGAAATCACGGGCACGGAGTGTCGAGAGACAAGGAGACTTGGAGACACGGAGACAAGGAGATGCACTGGACCGGCCGTCCACGCGTTGCTCCTTGTCTCCCCTTCTCCTTGTCTCCTTGTCTTTGTAGATACTGGGAGAAAACGCGCGTCGGCGAGCAACGCGGCCAAAGCGGCGGTCGCGCGGGATGGTGAACATGACAGCGATATTCGCGGATGCAGCGGCGGGGTTTGCGGCGCCGCACAATCTGTTCGAGATGCTCCTGGCGGGCGGGCCGTTGATGATCCCGATCCTGCTGGCTTCGTTCGTGCTAGTATTGGTGACGTTCGAGCGGCTGATCAGTCTGCGGCGGCGGCGGGTGGTGCCGCGGTTGTTCGTCGAGCGGTTTTTGCTGCAGCTGCGGGAAGGGGCGCTCGATCGCAACGAGGCCCTGAAGAAATGCGACGAGGAGCCGAGCTACATCGCCCAGGTGTTCGCGGCGGCCTTGCGGAAATGGGGCAAGTCGGCGGTGGAGGTCGAGCAGGCCGTGCTGGACGAGGGCGAACGGGTGTCGAACGTGCTGCGGAAGTACCTGCGGGTGATGAACGGGATCTCGACCGTCTCGCCGCTGCTGGGGCTGGCCGGCACGGTGTGGGGCATGATGAACGCGTTCAACGTGATCGCCACGAACTCGGCGATGGGCCGGGCCGAAATGCTCGCCGGCGGGATCAGCGTGGCGCTGGTGACGACGGCGTCCGGGTTGATGGTGGCGATCCCGGCGATGGTGCTGTACATGTTCTTCGTCGGGCGGGTGGACAGCCTGGTCATGGAGATCGACTCGCACGGGCAGGAGCTGGTGAATCTGATCTCGGCCGAGGCGCTCGAGGAACGGAAGACGGGGCGGTCGGCGGTGTTTCGGCGGAAGGCGGCGTGAGATTATTGAGCGCGTCGGCGGCGAGCATCGTGCTCAGTGCCCGACGCAGCTAAATGGGTGGTGATGGATAAATGTGCGATGCCGCTGAAGGTGCAACAGGATGAGCCGCTGCAATTGAATCTCACGCCGATGATCGACGTGTTGTTCCTGCTGATCATCTTCTTCATGGTCGCCACGACGTTTGGCGATCTCGAGCGGAACATGGAGCTGAAGGTGCCGGAGGTGGCCGAGGCGGGCGACTCGGTGCGTCCGGCAAAGCCGCTGGTGATCAACGTGTTCGCCGATGGGACGCTCGACCTCGACAGCCAGCCGGTAACGCTCGAGGAGCTGACTTCGCGGCTGGTCGAGGCCCGCGAACGGCTCGGGCAGCCGACGGTCGTGATCCGCGGCGACGCCCAGTGTGCGTTCCAGAACGTGGCGGCGGCGCTGGCGGCCTGCAAGAGCGCGAACATTTCGGAGCTCGGCATCACCGTGCGGATCGCCGCGACCGGCGGTCCGGTGCCACGATAGGCCGGAGGCGGTAGACATGACCGCACCGTTGCTGTTGGCCGGCTTCTTTCAAAACGTGGCGGCGGTCCGGCCGTTGTATCTGGCGCTGTGGTGCGGACTGGCGGTGCTGAGCGGCGTGCTGGTCGTGCTGATGCGGAGCCGCTGGGGACGCAGAAGCGCCATCTACCGCTGCGCGGTGGCATCGCTGCTGGTGCATGTGCTATTGGTCGGCTTGACGATGATGGTGCGGCTGGTGGTCGGCGACGGCGGAGCAGGGGCGGGGCCGCCGATCTACGTGAAACTGGTCGACGACATACAGAGCGAAGGGCCGATTGCGCTGGCGGCGCCGCCGCTGTTGATCGAGGAGGAGACCCCAGCGTCAGCTAAACCGGCAAGCGACGAGGAGGCCGTGGCGGCGGACGCGGAGCCGCTCGAGTCGCCGCCGTTATTGGCCCCGCCGGAACCGGTCGCGGAAAAAAAGATCGTGATCGACGAGGCGGTCGCACCCCCGGCAGCGGACTTGGCAGTGGAGAAGCCCGCCGAGCCGGCACCGGTTACTCCGATCCAGAGTGGGCCGGATGTGGTCGCACCATCCATTCGCGCTGCCGAATCGTCCGCGGTAACCGAAGTTGCCAGCAATGTGCCGCCGGCGACGAGCCCGTACGCACATCGCACCGCGCCCGATCGGCTCGAATACGCGGAGCGGCATGGCGGTAGCGTCGAGACGGAAGCGGCTGTGGCGGCGGCGATTCGCTGGCTGGCTCAAGCGCAGTCCGCCGACGGCCGCTGGGATGCGAGCCGCTTCGGCGCGGGGATCGAACGGGCAGTTCTGGGACAGGATCGCGGTGGTGCCGGGGCCGACGCGGATTGCGGAATCACGGCGCTGGCACTGTTGGCCATGATGGGCGCCGGGCAATCGCACGTCGCGGGCGATTATCAACCGACCGTCGCCCGCGGGCTGGATTTCCTGATGCGCGGCCAGGCTGCCGACGGTCAGCTGGCCAGCCAAACGAGTTTTTACGCCCGGATGTATTGTCACTCGATGGCAACGTTTGCGCTGGCCGAGGCGCTGGCGATGACGGGCGACAAGCGGCTGGAGCCGGCGGTGCGGCGGGCCGTCGGGTATTCGCTTCGCGCACAGCACCCATCGACCGGCGGCTGGCGCTATCGGCCGGGCGACGAGGGCGACACGAGCCAGCTTGGTTGGCAGATGATGTCGCTGTGGAGCGCCCAGCGCGCGGGGATCGACATTCCACCGCAGACATGGACGGGTGCGGAACGGTTCCTGCGGAGCGTACGCCGCGGCCGGGTCGGCGGGTTGGCAAGCTACCGTCCGGACGGACCGGCGAGCACTCCGATGACCGCGGAGGCCCTGTATTGCCGCGAAATCGTCGCCGACGCGCTGGGCGGCGAGGCGGATCCTCAGGCCGCCGCAGAGGCGACGGCGGCACTGGCGGCGGTGCCGCCCGAACCTGAGCGCGTGAATCTTTACTATTGGTATTATGGGACGCTCGGCCTCCACCACCGGCAAGCGTTCGACGCCGAAGCGGAAGCGGCTTGGCAGTCGTGGAACACGGCCTTGACGCTGGCGCTGGTGAACTCGCAGATCGCCGATGGGCCGGACGCCGGCTGCTGGGAGCCGAACTGCATTTGGGGCGGCTACGGCGGGAAAGTCTATTCGACCGCCATTGCCGCGATGTGCTTGGAAGTTTACTACCGCTACGCCGACGAACCGGCGCAGCAGGGCTGGACCGCGTCGCGGCCCGGCGGCGGGCACTTGACGCAATAGATGACGCCTGCGGCAGACTCATGCGAACTTGACCCAGCTTGGCTAATCGCTTAACTTTGAAGCAAGAACGAGTGGATAAACGTCGACAAATAGTAGGCGAAATTCGTGGTCGGCCGCGGGCGTTTGCTAGCAGCGATCGGCCGCCATCAACGAATCGCCGACCGCATGCAGCACGTGGCGCCGTCGCCAAGTGGCTAAGGCAACGGATTGCAAATCCGTCATCGTGAGTTCGACTCTCACCGGCGCCTCTGGGGCCGCTGCTCGTCGCGTTGGAGCGCGACGGGTAGCGGCCTTTACTATTGTGCCGCTAGCAGATCGCTGAACACGGCGTCGGCTGGGCGGCCAATCGCGCTTGCCGTCCGCGGCGCTTCTCGCTAATCTCCCGCCACTCATCGGTCGGAATTCCCCACACTTGTTGGCGATCTCATCTAGGTGCCCCAGTCGTCGGCACGCGCCCGCAGAGACGGGTCGAGGAGAAACGATGGAAGGTTCTCGCACTGGCCCGTTGGCCGTTTGTTCAGTTGCGCTCGCGTTGTTTGCCGCGTCGACGCTGGTCACCTGTGGTGGCTGCGGATCAGTGCTGGCCACCAGCATGTACGTGATTCAAGGCGGCAACATGGTGCCGGCCGAATTCGACGGCCTCAAGGGCCAGCGGGTGGTCGTCGTCTGCCGTCCACCTTCGTCCAACGAATATCGCCACGCAGGCGCATCGCGGGCGGTTTCGCAGCGAGTCAGCGAGTTGCTCGTCGACCACGTGCGGAACGTCGACGTGGTCAACCCGCGCGAAGTCGATAATTGGATCGACGAAAGCGATTGGAGCGACTACAAAGAGCTCGCCAAGGCCGTGCACGCCGAGAAAGTCGTCTACATCGAGATGAACGACTTCGACCTGTTCAAAGGCAAGACGCTCTATCAGGGACACGCCGACGTATCGGTCACGATCTACGACATGAAGAACAACGGCCGGTTGGCTTGGGACCGCCACCTGGGCGAGATCCTGTTTCCCACCAACAGCGGCATCCCGGCTCAGGACAAGCCGGAACAGCAATTCGAGCGTGAATTCGTCAACGTCGTGGCCACGCGGATTGCCGAGCATTTCTACAAGCACGACGCGAATAGCGCGTTCGCCATCGACGCGCTGGCGAACCGCTAGGCCGCGCACGCCATCAATGTCATGCGCGTCCTCGATCGACGTTCATTCACTTCAACCAGTTTACGATTTGTAGCCCCTCGATCCGTTGAAAATGAGCGCCGTTGTTAGTGGATAGAGCCAGATCGTGAGTCAGAGCCGTGGCCGCGATCAGTATGTCGGCATCTCCGATGAGGGCGCCCTATTGGTGCAAGTCGGCGTAAATGTCGCTCGCCCGAACTACAATTTCATCGGACACCGCGATTACCTGACACGTTTCACAGAACGCTTCAAATCGGGCCAATTGCGCCATCGCTTTTCGGGCCTTCAATCCTCGTAGAATCTCGTAGCGAGTGATGAGCGAGAAAGCCAGTTGAGCGTGGGATTCGAGATACGCGCGAGCCCGTTCCACCGCCGCGGCATCACTCCGCATCAGAGCGGAGAGGACGTCTGAGTCAAGCAGCGTCATCGGTATCATTAATTTGGCGGCTTCGTCCCAAAGAATTCATTCCGCTGCAACGCGATTCGCTCGACCTCGTCGATCTCCGCAGGTAACAGGCCGTCGTAGACGTGGCAGGCCTGATCCAGCGACGTTTCTCCACGCGACTCCTCAATTCGCAGGCGGACGCGTTCCCCCTCGCGGACGGACAAATGCACCGGCGCCAGCGGTTGGAACAGGCCGTTTTCGAACACTGCGTCGATGGGTGAATCGTTCATCAAGAATCCTTGCATCGTTGCCCGGGACACCTTCAAGTATATCCGACTCACTCGAATCGTGTAGATTGACGGCGCCACGTCGAGAAAACTACAGCGCCGGCGGGTCGCGGTGGGGCTTTGGCGGCGGGCCGGCAGGTGGCGGTCGGCGGCGGTTGCCGTTTTGGGCCATTCTTTGAGCGGCACGGGCGGCCACGTTTGTGAACCGCTCGCGCCACTGCCAGCCCAGCGGTTCGTCGAGTTCACGTTGGGCATCCAGCGCCCAGGGCGTTCCGGGGTGCTCTTCGACGACCCGCTGCAGATAGGCCGTCGCGGTGGCCGCGTCCTTCGCCAGGGCGCTGTTGACCGTCACCTCGCGCGACGGTCGCAGGATCCACGTGTCATCGCGCGGGTCCTTGAATTGGAGACCTTGCTTGGCCGCGGCCAGCATCGCATTGTAACCGGCCGTGCGGACCTGGACGGCCAGCGCCCGGCCGATGGCCAGGTCGAATCCGGCCTGCCAGCGCGGCTTGGTAAGCTTCGGCCGATCGGGTTCGCCCTGTCGCAGGATGGCCACGAGCTCGTCGATCCGCGGCTCGAGTTTGGCGGCGGCACGCTGGGCGACCGAGAGGTCGCGGGCGAGTCGGGCATCGTCAACTTTGGGAAAACGGCGGCGAACGTTTTCCATCGGCGTCGTCCAGGAGAGAGACGCCGCTTTGGCCAGCGCCCCGCAGGCCCGGTTCTTGGCCAACAGCTCGTAGTACTGATCCACGGTCACGTAATCCGGCCGGTAACTGCGCATGGTGCGTTCGTCGAACGAAGCGCCACTCTGGTTGCGAGCCGAGTGGACCATGAAATAGAGTCCGCCGCTTTCCGATGTCAGCCGGCAGAGTCCGTACGGCCCGAAACCGGAGTCGATCTGCTCGTCGTACTGGCTCTGGCCGGTGAAATTCAGCTTGAGCCGCTCGGGCAGCAGCGACTCGGGCCCCTGGTGCACTGGCAGCCATTGGACCGACTGATCGAAATTCGGATCGGGGTCGACGTATTTCACAAAGGCGTTTTCGCGGCCGAACGGCGCGGGCACGCCGACGACGAACACCGGCATGGCAAATTTGCGGCAGGTCTCGATCGTAGCATCGAGCTGCTCGACGTCGTCCCCCGCTTCGTCGGTGAAGACCACGATCATTACGTTTCGCCGCGGCGTCTGCAGCCGATAATGGCGATACGCGTCGGCAAGAAAGCGGACCGATTGGAAGACGTTCTCGCGGCCGGACGGATCGTCGGCCACCGCACGAACTGCCTCCTTGACCGCATCGACGTCGTCGGTCGGCTTCTTCGTCAACAGGTTGATGCGATTCGCCGAACGAGGCCACCACCGTCAGCAAGGGCTTGTCGTCGCGGCGGCGAAACAACGGATTGCCGGAAGCCTCGATGACGCCGAGCTCGTCGTACACATGATCGAACCGCTGGGCGATCGACTCGCGCTGCGCCTTGAGGCTACCCGATTGGTCGAAGAGCCAGACGACGAGCGTAGGCCGCTCGTCGAGCGACAGCAGGATCTCGTTGGTGATGCGGTCGATCGCCCCGGCGGCACCGGTAGTGCCGGTACTTCCGGCGCCCTTGATGAGCAGGTTTTCGGTGGCGTTGCGACCTTGGAGAATGGTGTGGTCGACGTCGAGCACCTGGAGATTGCCGACGGGCGTGAGCGCGTCGACCTCGTACGCCAGGTCGTCATTGGGGGCTTCGACCAGCGATTGGGGCAGGGCGTCACCATGGCCGCGCTGGCTGAGAGCTCCGACCGTCTCACTCCGCTCGGCGGCAAAATGAAACGCGTCGAGGACCGGTTCGGCCTCAGCTTCGACCGATCGGGCAGCGAGCAACACGTCGCGGCGTGGCGCCGGCAGCAGCATCGTCGCAGCGGCCAGGGCGAACAGAGCTGCGACGTGAACCGCAAAACTGAAGAGCCAGGCCGGCGCACCACCATCGAGCGGCGTCTCCTCGCAGCCGGTACGAAACTGCCACCATTGGCGCAATTTGCTGGTTGTGGCCACGTTCGATCGCCCCGCACGGTTCCGGAAGAGTGCTGCGCCCGAGGAGCGGCCGTGTGCCGCCCTATCGCCATTTTCGGTTGCGGCTTCGGTTTGAGCAACCGTGTCACCCCTAGTAAAAACCCGGTTGCCGGCGGGCGGTTTCGGTTACAATGGAGATATTTGCGGGCGCGCGGCAGTTTTTTTCCAGCAGGCTGAGACGGCGAGGAAGGGTGCGATGAGGAGCCGATTCGGGTCGTTGGTGTGGGTGGTAGTCGTGTTCGCAACGGTCGTCCCGGCGGCGGTCGCCCAACGCGGACGGGCCGGACGGACCGAGCCGGTGAAAGTGCAAACTCGGGACGGCGTCGAACTCTCGGCGACGTATTATCCCAGCCCGAATGCCAAAGACCCGACACTCGGCAAGCAGGTAACGCCGGTGGTTTTGCTCCACGATGAGAAGGACACGCAGGGAATGTTCTCCTCGCTGGCAGCGGCACTCCAGTCGGCAGGTCAAAAACCGAACGAACCGTCGTTTGCCGTGATGACCGTCGATCTCCGCGGACATGGCGCGAGCACGCGCCAGACGGCTCCCAACGGTCAAACCCGCCAACTCGACGCGGCCAAGCTCAATCGCAACGACATCCTGGCCATGTCGCTGGACATGGAGGCGGTCCGCGGCTTCCTGGTCGGCAAGAACGACGCCGGCGAATTGAACCTCAACAAGCTCTGCCTGGTGGGCGTCGGCTTCGGCGCGACGGTGGCGGTCAACTGGGCGGAGAAAGACTGGAGCGCGCCGCCGCTATTGATCGGCAAGCAGGGTCAGGACGTCAAGGCGCTGGTGCTGATCTCTCCCCAATGGAAGTATCGCGGGATCATGCTGAACCAGGCACTGCGACTTGCCGCTCTTAAGAAAGGCGCCGCCTGGATGCTGATCTACGGTGAGCAGGATCCCGACCAGGCGGCCGACGCGCGGCGGATTTATCGTCAGCTGGAACGCTATCATCCGGAACCGGAAACGGCACAAGCCCCGCCCCGCAGCCTGGCAGACGTGCCAATGAAGACGGCACTCGAAGGCAGCGCGCTGGTGAGTCAGATCGGCCAGCCGATCGAAGCCAGCATCGTCGATTTCCTCACGATCCAGGTCGCCGACCAGGACCTCCCCTGGTCGAAACGCCGAAATCGGCTGGATTAACTGGACGTAGTCGGGCCGGGCCCGGCGGACCGCGACCCATCAGTCGCTGGGTGCCACTGGCTCTGCCAGTGCTGATTTGGACTTGTGCGGCGGAAAGGCCGGCGCATACGCTTTGCCACGAGCTTGCCGCCCGCCCGTGAATGCTCGTTTGCGATCACAAGCTGGCAATCTTCACTGGCACTGGCGAAGCCAGTGGCACCCACGTGTGGCTGCCGATCAGTCATTCTGCTCGGCCGAGACCGGCGAGAGGAGCTCGACCTGCGGAGTGCGATCGAACGTGCGCGGGCTCCATTCGACGGGCACCATGCCGCTGGAAACCTGCGGCCGCGGCGGGTCCAGGTTGCGCATTGCGGGCAGGCCGACAGTTGCGTCCGCCATCCTCTTGTCGGGAATTCTTAGTTCGACGCCGATCGGCAACAATTCGGGGTCGGCCAGCACGTCGCGGTTGAGGCGGTAGATTTCGTCGCCGAGCGCGGCATCGTCGAGATATCGTTCGGCGAGTCGAGACAATGAATCGCCGTCGACGACGATGTGCGTACGAGAGCTATTGCCGGCGGTCGACGGTCCCGGATCGCGCGGGGGAGAATTCTTGCGGACCACGTCGCTTTCGTTGAACGTGGCTGGGAGCGGTTTGATCTGGACCGAAGTCTCGTCCTGAAAACTCGCGGTCACCGGCCCGCGATCCGTTGCCGAATCGCTTGCATCCCACCGAGGCCAGCGGTCCCAAGACGCCGCATCGCGCGGCGGCGACGCGGCAGCGGCCACCGTCACGTCCGTGATCCGGGCCCGCGGATTCGTTTGCGGAGAGTCGTCGCGGTCGGGTCGGTCGCACAGCATTTCGATCGGTCGAACTGTGTCCGTTTGAGCCGCCGCGGCGCGGGCGGGTTGATTGGCAACCGCTGATGCCAAGCTGGCCTCGGTCGCGGTCGTGAGCCACGTCGGCTGGCCTGAGGAACGCGGGACGGACGGCCAGGAATCCTGACTGCGCGCGAGGCGAATTCCATCTCCGGCACCAGTTCACTCGTCACGACGACCTGATCGCGGTGCGAAACCACTCCTGCCAGGGTCGCCAGCCAGCCGGGTCGATCGACAGATGCGGCGACGCGCGACGGCAATAGTCCGGTCAATCCGCTAAGGAGCGATGCTGTCCCGTATCCTCCTGCGAGCAGCACCGACGCGATGAGCAACTTACGCGACCTGGTCACGGGAACCTCTCTGAGAAAGTTGTGACGCTCGGCCGCCGGCATGGCAGGCGCGTGCGTCCCACTTGCGACTGGTTCGTCCGTGAACTGTCCGGGCGGCGCGGACGATGGGCCGCGCAGCCTACACTATTGTTCGTCGCGAATGGGCCGGCGGTTCGAGAGCAAGCGCCGTGGAGCGCCAGAATCTGGCCGCTTGGCGGTCGCGGCGCACGATGGGCGAAACCCTGCCGATCCGGCAAAGTTTACCGCAGGCGCCGAATACTCATCCCGCACGCTGCGTCACCGACGACGTGACACCGGAGGCAGTCGCGTCGGCCGACGCGCCGCTCAGCCAGAGCAAGATCGGAGTGGCGATGTAGATCGTGCTGTAGGTACCGGTGACGACCCCAACCATGAACGAATAGGCGAAACCATGAATTCCGTCGCCGCCGAAGAAATACAGAATCACGACGACGATGAACACGGTCAACGAAGTCAGGATCGTGCGACTGAGTGTCTGATTGATGCTGGTGTTGACGATTTCGGCGGTGATGTAAGGTCGCTTGCCGCGGACCTCTCGGATGCGGTCGAAAATGACGATCGTGTCGTTGAGCGAGAAGCCCATGATCGTCAGGATGGCGGCGACAATGGTCAAATTGATCTGGAAGGAATCGATCTGCAACAGCGATGCCAGCGCGGGTACCGCGCTGACGATGTACGCGCTGAGTGCGATCATTCCAATGGTGAAAAAGACGTCGTGAATCAGGGCCGCGGCTGCCGCGAGTCCGTAAACCGCCTTCTGAAATCTCAGCCAAAGATAGATCGTCGTACCGACCAGGCTGAAGAAAATCGCCTCGAGCGCGGTGATCTGCATGTTTGCAGAAACTCGGCCGCCGATCTTGCTCGCCATGGGGAACATCGGCGTCTGCTCCAACACGCTTTCCATGCTGCCCAACACGCGGCGGGCCGTTTGATCGTCGGCACCGACCAGGTGGACGGTCCAATCCTTCAGCCGAACGGCGCTGCCGGCGCGATAGTTCTGGCTGTCGACCGCGACGGTCACGTCGCTCACGCCTTCGGACGTGAGCGCCGCCTGGATCATTTCCACGAGCGCGTCGTGGCTCACGCCGTCCTCGGGCTCATACTCCGGCGAATCGTTCACTTTGACTTGCGCCTCAGTCCCGGTAACGCCGCGGTCGTCGAAGGGTTTGGTCGCGCCCAGTTCGACGGAATACATCTGCAATTTGCCGGCAAACGCCTCGCGGATGACTTCCTTGACGCGATCGACCGATTGTTCGCTGGTGTCGATTTGGTAGCGCGTCTGCGAAGTGCCTTGCTCGACGACCAATAGGTTCTTGGTATCCAGCTCGGTACTGGCTAACGTCCGCCGCACCTGAGCGATCGGCATTTTGTCGGCGCGATTTAGTGCGAACGAGACCGAGGTTCCGCCGGTAAAGTCGATGTCCAGCAGTTTCTCGCCGCGGCCGTACGCGGCGACCATGCCGATGCCAATCAGCAGCGCAGAACCGGCCAAAGCGACGTAGCGGGGGCGGAGAAAATCGATGTTGGTCGTGGTCATCAGCCGCAACATGCGGACCGACTTGACCCAGCCCTTACGCTCGGCGACCTCGAAGATCAGGCGCGAGCAGAAAATGGCCGTATACATGCTGGTCAGAATGCCGAGGATCAACGTGACGGCAAAACCCTTGACCTGGTCGGTGGCGAAGAAATAGAGCGCCAACCCGGAGATGATCGTGGTCACGTTCGAGTCGACGATCGCGGACATCGCGCGGTCGAAGCCGTTGCGAATCACCATGCGGAAGGCGGCACCGCTCCGCAATTCTTCTCGCATCCGCTCGAAAATCAGCACGTTGGCGTCGACGCTCATGCCGATGGTGAGCACCAAACCGGCCAGGCCAGGCAAGGTGAGCGAGGCCTGAATCAAGATCATCAAGGCCACCACGAGCAGCAGATTGAAGAGCAAAGCCATGCAAGCCACGAAACCGGCAAAGCGATAGTACACCAGCATGAACACGATCGTGGCGATGAACGACCAGAAGATCGCTTGCTTGCCCTTGTCGATCGTCACTTTGCCGAGCGTCGGGCTGACGATCTCTTCGCTGATCGGTTCCTTGCTCAATTGAATTGGCAGCTTGCCTTCGCGCAAGATCGAGACGACGTTGTCGACTTCTTTTTCGGTCATGCTGCGGCCGCTGATCTGGCCGCTGGCATAAATCGTGGTTTCGATGCTCGGGGCCGACAGAAGCCGCTTGTCGAGGACGATGCCCAGGTAGCGGCGGGCACCGGTGGCGGCGTTCGGGCGATTCTTGCTGGTGAGCTGCTGGAACCGTCTGGCCCCCTGCGTGTCGAAGGTGAAATTCACCGCCGGACCGCCCCGCTCGTCGACCCCCTTGGAAACCGACCGCAGATAGTCGCCGGTGACGCTCACCGCGTCCGGCTCGATGAGCAGCAGCGCTTCCGGCGTGTCGCCGGCCATTCGTTTGACGATGTTCCGCGAATCTTGCTTATCGACCGGGCCAAATTCTTCGACCGCATAGGGCAACCATTGCGCGACGACACGGTTGCCCAGCTTCACTTCCTTCTGACTCGGTGGCAGCTCCTCGGCGAGCCGAATGATTTCTTTTTCCTGAGAATTGGGCTGCGTCGGATCGGCGGTGATCCGGAACTCCAACTGACCCAACTGGGTGATCCGCTGTTTGACGTACTCCAGCGCGTCGGGACCTGTGTTGGGGATGATGATCTCGATCGCCGGGCCGTATTCGCGGATGGTCACCTCGCGGGTACCGGTCGGGTCGATCCGGCGTTTCAAGATGGCGATCGCTTCCTGCAAATTGGCTTTGGGCTGATCGGGGGGCAACCGCGGCGTTGGGCTCCTCGGCTTTGGGAGGTTCCTCGATTTCATAAATCAGGGTGATGCCGCCCGCCAAGTCGGGACCGAACTTCAAATTCCCCATCGAGATGACGACGATCGACGCGGCCAGCGTGCCGAGCACCAAGCTAATCTTCCAGCCGTAGTCGGGCATCCGCAGCCACTTGGCGAACATGTTGCCGAAGATGACCGGCAGCACGAACAAGCCAACGATTACCAGGCCATAAATGATCGGCCGGGAATAAGCGTCGCTGGCCGACGTGGTTTTGGCGGCGGCTGTTGGCGTGCCGGCTGCCGCGTCATTCGCCTTCGGCGTTGGGGCGTCGGCTTTCGCGGCGTCGGTGGTCGGCGGCTGAGGAGCGGTTTCGGCGGGAGCCTCTGACGCCGGCTGAGAGTTGGAATTGGAGTTTTCTGAATTTGAGGCGTCCGCCGCCGATTCACCCGTTGCCGGCTCGCTTGTCGCCGGTTCGGTCGCGCGACTGTTGTCGGCCGGTGCGGTAGCGGCCGGCGGGTTCGCTGCTTTGGTGGCGTCCGCGTCGGTCGGCTGGGCAAATGCCGTTGCGAGCGGCCAAGCGAGCAGCATCGCCACCGCCAGGCCGAGTACGCACATGTTTCGGCACGAACTTCCGCTGGCCGCGCCCGATTGACAACTTCCAGTTGTGCTCATGATGTCTTTTGCGTTCTTACGCCGTGAGGCGGCTGGCAATCGTTTGCCGCTCGCCAAATCCGGCGCGAGGTGGTTTATTTTGATTTGCCGCCCGCGGCGACTCCGTTCGAATCGTCGTCGGTGATCACGCGAGAAATCGCCGACGTGTTAATACGGAGCTTGGTGCCCGTCGAGTCGTCGACCCGGATCGTGACGCGATCGGCGTCGCGTTGGACGTTGGTGACCACGCCATGGATCCCGCCGACGGTGATGATGTGGTCGTTTTCCTTGAGGTTCTCAACCAGCTTGCGGAACTCGTCCTCCTTCTTCTTTTGAGGACGCAACATGATGAAATAGAACAATCCGAAGATGATGACCAGCGGCAGCAGCATTCGCAAGAAGCCGTTGGGGTCCTCCGCCGGCTGAGCCGCATTGGCGTCTTGAGCCAGGAGCCACACTTGTTGGACGAATGCGAGCACGAAGGGAGATCCGATCGAGGAAGGTCCGCGTTAGGGTCGACGAACAGAAACGGCCCGACGCTCGGGCCGCGCCGGCGGACACCCGGCACACAGACAAAATCTCGCCGGGGCCGGGTCGCGCCTGGCAATTAAGCTCGCTATCATAAGGTGAAGCGCCACAAGGGACAAGGGCGGGTGGGACCAGAGGCCGAAGGGCCGGCGGGCGGAACAAAAAGGCACTTCGCGCTGCTGAGCAGGCTCTGAATCTGGATCAATCTGGCGTCTGGTCTGCGACCGTTGACTTCTCCTCCACCCAGCCTCGTTTTCGCTCCTCGTAGAACGACGTAAAACGATCTTGCGCGATGGCCTCTCGCGCCCGGGCCAGGAGCCGCTGGTAATAGGTGAGGTTGTGGATCGACAGCAGGATTGGGCCCAGCATTTCATTGGTTTGGAAGAGGTGGCGGAGGTAGCCGCGGCTGTGGCGGCAAGCGGGGCAGGGACAGTCCGCCTCGAGCGGCTCGCGGTCGAGCGCGAATTGTTGGTTGCGGAGCCTTAGCGGGCCGCGATCCGTGAAGGCCAGTGCGTTGCGGCCGTTGCGGGTCGGCATCACGCAATCGAACAGGTCGACGCCCTGTCGAATCGCTTCCAAGAGGTCGATCGGCCGGCCGACCCCCATCAAGTAGCGTGGCCGCTCGCGCGGCAGGTGGGGCAGCGTTGCGGAGAGCGTCTGATACATTTCGTCCGGCGTCTCGCCGACGCTCAGGCCGCCGATCGCGTAGCCGGCAAAATCCATTGCCACCAGCCGCTCGGCCGATTCGGCCCGCAGCTCGGCGTCGAGACCGCCTTGCACGATGGCGAACTGCGCCTGGTCCGGGCGTTTGGCCGCGGCGCGGCACCGCTCGGCCCAGCGGATGCTCCGCCGCATGGCGTCGGCAATGACCTGGCGATCGTTGGGCAGCGCCACGACGTGGTCGAGCTGCATGGCGACGTCGCTGCCGAGCTGCTCTTGAACGGCGACGGCTTGTTCGGGCGTCAGCTCGACTGGCGCGCCGTCGACGTGCGAGCGGAAGACGGCGCCTTGCTCGTCGATCGTGGCCCGCTCGGCGAGACTGAAAATCTGGAAGCCGCCGCTGTCGGTCAGGATCGGGCCCTCCCAACCCATCAATGCGTGGAGTCCGCCCAGCGCCGCCACGGTCTCGGGCCCCGGCCGCAGGAGCAGATGATACGTATTGGCAAGAACCAGCTGCGCGCCGGTGTCGCGGAGCCGGCCGGCATCGACGCCTTTGACGGTGGCCTGGGTGCCGACGGGCATGAACGCCGGCATGTCGACCGGTCCATGCGGCGTGGTGAAGCGACTTAGGCGCGCCGACGATCCGGAGTCCTGATGAATAAGCTTGAACTGAAAGGCCATCGATCAGGGGGAATGAGGACGTCGGAAGGGGGAATGTAACCTTCCTCCCTCCACCTTCCCCCTTCCCCCTTTGTTCTCAGTCGCCGCGGAGTTTGAGGCTCTGCAGGGTGAGCTTCTCGCGGACTTCGTTGAGGCTGGTGACGCCGAAGTTCTTGCACTCCAACAGGTCGTCGCCGGTGCGGCGAACCAACTCGCCGATCGTCGAGATTCCGAGCCGGACCATGCACTTGCGGGCCCGCACCGAGAGATTGAGGTCGGAAATCGGCCGGTCGAGCATCGCCCGCTCGTTAGGCGAGAGGGACTCGGGGTCGTACTGGGGCTCTTCCTCGGGGCGCTCGGTGGCGAACTGGCCGAGCTCGAGCCCTTTCGAAACTAGCATCTCGCGGATTTCCACCAGCGACGTCTCGCCGAAATTCTTGCTCGCCAGCAGCTCCTGCTCGGTCGTCTGCGTGAGGTCGCCGAGCGTCATGATGCCCATTTTTTGCAGGCAGTTGCGGCTGCGGACCGAGAGCTCGAAATCGGTGACCGGGATGCTGAGCACCTGGCTGAGCCGGTCCTGGCGGCGGCGGGCTTCCTCGTCGTAGTACATGTCGCGCGAGGCGTCGGCATCCTTGAAGAACAGCCGGGCCCGGGCGTGGTTCGGAAAGACGTCCAGAATCCGCTGGTAGCATTGGCGGGCCTTGTCGTAGAACTGCATGTCCTCGTACAGCACGCCCAGGTTCAACAGCGTGCCGACGTGCGTGGGGAACTGGTTGCCGGCCCGTTCGTAGAGCTCGCGGGCATAGCCGTCGTTACCGTGCCGATCATTTTCGAGCGCCAGCCCGAACAAGGCTCCGGCGTGATTCTCATCCGCCGCCACGGCCCGCTCCAGCAGAGCGACCACTTCTTCTGGATTGCCGCCCAGAGCGGAGACGGTGGCCGCCCGCTGGTAGAGATACTCGGACGATTGCTCGACGGCTCCCGACAGGCTGTTGAGCGTGTCGAGCGCCGCCTGCGGCTGGCCGGCGTAGCGCTGGGCCTCGGCCTTGGCGAGCACGACCGCGTCGCGGGTGTAGCCCGCCCTTTCGGCCGACTGGTAGGCCACGAGCGCATCGTCGTACTTGTCGAGTGCCAGGTAGGCCTTGCCGAGATAGAAGTGGGTCAGCGCCCCGCCGTCGCTGTGGGAGAGCGTGTCGACCGCGTCGCTATAGCGGCCGAGCAAGTAATAGCAAACGCCAAGCCGGGCGTTCATCGCCGGGCTGCGATTCGGCTGAGCTTCGAGCTCCTGCACGGAATCGCGGAGGTCGCGATAGCGGGCGTAATTGTTGGCGATCGCGCGGGTGATCTCGTCAATCTCCCGCGGCCCAAACGCCGAGGTGGAAACGATCAATTGTTTCAAGTCCGTGTCGAGGCCGATACTCATGTGGAAACTCCTTTGGATGGAGTCCAGAGTCAAGAGTCCAGAGTCGAGAGCCGGAAAACTGGTCGTGTTCTGGCCCTGGACTCTTGACTCTCGACTCGAAGCTTTTTCAAGAGCCAGCGGTCGGAGTCGAACCGACAACCCCCGCATTACGAATGCGGTGCTCTGCCGATTGAAGCTACGCTGGCGGCGAGCGTTAAGCCTGTCTTTTTACCATGCTTTGGGGTTGGTGGGCAAGCGGCGTTTGTCGGCGGAAGTGGAACGCTGATTGGGGTTTAGGGCTGCAAAAGCCGGGACAGGCTGGGACCAATGCGGTTCCAACCGACAGATCCGAATTCAGAGACGTGAGTCGTAGGCCGCCCGACGGGGCCGAATCGTACGGAGCGGACGAAGTTCGGTACAATTTCAGGTCATGTCCAAGCTTTCAGACGTCCGACCGCGCTACGACCGTTGGTCGGCTGTGTACGATCACGACTGCAATCCGCTGATGGCACTCGAAGAGTCGGCCGTAAGACGGTTAGTGGCGGACGTGCGCGGGTTGGCGGCGGTTGACCTCGGTTGCGGCACGGGACGGCACGCGTTGTGGCTGGCGAGTCAGGGTGCGCAGGTGACGGCCCTCGACTTCTCGGCGGGGATGCTGGCCGAAGCTCGGCGAAAACCTGGCGCCGATGACGTGCAATTCGTCGAGCACGACCTGCACCAACCGATGCCCTTGGCTGACGGCTCGTTCGACCTTGTGGTCAGTGGGCTGGTGCTGGAACATCTTGGCGATTTGGCGACGTTCTTTGGCGAGGCGCGGCGGGTGCTCCGAGCGGGCGGCCGCGCCGTCGTTTCGGCAATGCATCCGGCGATGTTCTTGCGCAACAGCCAGGCGAGATTCACCGATCCGACGTCGGGCGAAGTGATTTCGCCCGGCAGCGTCAACCATTCGCTCTCGGAAATGGTGATGGCGGCGATTCGCAGTGGATTCCGTCTAATCGAACTCTCGGAGCATGCCCCGGACGCGACCTTCGCCGCGAAATTTCCCCGCGCCGAGAAATACGTCGGCTGGCCGATGCTGGTGGTGCTCGTACTGGCGGTCGCGGCGGAATGAGTATTGGCGTCAATTTCGAGCGCGCCTGATCCGCGTTTGCTCCAGCTATGTTCCCAAGTTGACTGTCTTCCAGTTGCGATCAAGCGAATGACGAAGTCGAGTCCCATGGATCTTGTTGCATCGGAAACTCGCGAAATCCTCGACGAGTGCCGTGCCCTGTTGGCCGACGACCATTTCGTCTACATCTCGGGCGATCACGGCAGTGGCTGGGTGGCCAAGGACGTGATCTTTGTCGAGCTGGCGCGGGTGCGGCGGCTGGGGCAGCTGCTGGCAGGCGTCGTGAAGCAATTTGATGCCGAGATTCTCTGCGGGCCGGCGACCGGCGGGCTGATCGTCGCGCAGTGGACCGCCGTCGAGCTGGGCCTGCCGGCGGTGTTCGCGGAGCATGACCCGGCACACAAAAAGAGCGAAATCCGTGGCCGATTCGGCTTGCACCGCGGCTACGACCAGCTCGTGCGCGGCAAGCGGGTGCTGGTGGTCGACGACGTGGTGAACACGGGCCTCTCGGTGCGGCAGACGGTCGAGGCGGTGCGGGCCGACGGCGGCGACGTCGTGGCCGCGGCGTGCTTGGTGCATCGTGGCAACGTCGACGCCGCGGGGATCGGCGTGCCGAAGTACTCCTACCTGCTCGAATACGACATCTCCAATTGGCCTGCGGCCGAGTGTCCGCTCTGCAAAGCGGGCGTGCCGGTCAACACTGAGTACGCCCACGGGCAGGAATTCGTCGACGCACAAAAGTCGCAATCGTAGCGCCGCATATTCGGGAAGCGGGACGCGCTCGGCGCACCCCGCTTCGCTTCAGCACGGGGGGGCTTTCACTTGTTCGTCAATTAGCGGCGCAGCTTTCGCTTGCCGAAGATTCCGAGCACTCCGATCATTCCCAATCCCGCCAGAGCAACCGTAGCCGGTTCCGGCACAACCTGGAAGGAAAACGACAGGATTGGCGTGTCGGCCACGGGGACGGTGTTGAAGGTCGCGCCCGCGGGAGTCGACGCGCCGACGAATGCGCTTTGGAACGTGCCGAGATCCTCGGCGTGCACGACGCCACCTTCCTCTGGGCTGAGCGAGCCGTCTTGGCCGACGACGTACAGAGCGCCGGTCAGCCCGTTGACCTCGGTGCCGGCGTCCCAGATGTTGTCGCCAATGAGCGTGAAATTCTGGCCGACGAAATTGCCGCCCGCATCGAACAATTCATGCACCAGCGGGTCGTCGTTACCGACAAAGGCATCGTTGCTGGGCACGACCATCGAAAGAAAGCTGAAGTAGCGGTTAGCCACGGGGTCCAGCGAAAGCACCAACGAGCCAGACGAACCGGGGATGTGGATGCCGGGCCCGAAGCCGCCCATGTTGGCGATGACGGGGCTGGTGACTGCCGACGCCTGCATGGCGGTCACCTCGCCCATTGCCGTGGCGACGCCGCCGAGCTCGGCCGTGTTTTCGACGCCGGCGCTCGCCGCGCTGCCGCTATCGAACAGGTCCACCGAGCCGTTATGGGCCGCGACGACGACCGGGGAAAACGCGATGCTGTCGGCGGCGCTGAGATTGGTGATCGACACACGGACGTCGACGGCCCGGGCCGCGGGTGCGGTCAACACCGTCGCAGCAAAGAACGTGGCCGCAAGCAAACTAGTCAAACAGCTCTTCATCCTGGATTCCTCATTCACGGTTGCAGGGGGGAAGCGCGCCGCGACGCAGCTAGCACGCCAGGCTTTGCCGCATCAAATCGACAGCGGCAAGCAACCCCTTAGTCGCGCCCAGCGGGGATCGACTACAGGAAAAACTGAAGAATGCAGCAAGACGTTTCGTCGTACTGCTGATTTGAGATCAACTTTGATCCGCGCAGCGCGCGTCAGCGAGCAGCTGCTTGATATGTTGCTTGCGGTCGGCGGAAAGCTGCGGCAGGGCCGTACGGAGTTGCTCGTGGGCCGATTCCGGCATCTTCGACGCCAGGGTGCGAAGCGTCTTCAGCTGCGCGACGAGTCGCCGGCAACTGCGGCAGAGAAACGTGTGCACGCGCAGCGCCCACCGCTCGCTTCGTGAGAGCTCGCGGTCGAGCGACTCGGACGCCAAGCGCGAGGCCTCCTCGCACGAGAGATTGACCAACATCGTAACTTCGCGTAGTGCCATT
The DNA here is from genome assembly GCA_963808175.1 of uncultured Planctomycetota bacterium. Classification (GTDB taxonomy): domain Bacteria; phylum Planctomycetota; class Planctomycetia; order Pirellulales; family Lacipirellulaceae; genus DASYDU01. The sequence continues at coordinate 264,778 of CAWEEU010000006.1, forward strand.
AGCATCCCACTTGGCGCACGGTTCAAGCGCCGCCTCGAAACCAATTTTGGTCCAGGCAGCGTCGCAAGCAGGAGCCGCGCACGATGCAGCCGGACCGATAAGTTTTTGGGCGTGACGCCCGTTGCTGCACACACCTCTTCCATGCTCGCCCGGCGCAACTCGCGGAGTTGAAACGCCTCGGCCAGGTGGACGGGCAAACCTCCCAGGCATTGCGCCATGACCGTCCAGAATTCGCCGTTCTCCACGAGTTTCTCGGGCGATTCTTTCCAGGGGGTCACTCGTTCGATCCACTTGCCGCGGCGGCTGAAAAACTCCACGCCCTGGTCGAGCGCCTCCACTTCGCAGATGACCTTCTCGCGGCCGAGGCGGCGAAAGTGATCGGCGACTTTGCGTCGCAGGATGCCGCCGAGCCAGGTTCCCAGCGACGACCGTCCGTCAAACGACATTCGTGCCTTCCAAGCCGCGAGAAACGTCTCCTGAACCAAATCCTCCGCGACTTCCTGCCGACCCACCCGCGCCAGGGCGAACCGGAGCAGAGCATCCCCATAGCGATCGACCCAGCGGCCGGATCGTCGGCCGGAGCGGCCTTCCGCTGCGAATTCAAAGCCATTGCCTCTTCCTCGTTCGCGCAATCATGGACCGAGTTTCAACTTTAGTCGCTGCGAAATCAATCCGATTTCAACAAATTCCAAGAGTTTCACAAAATTGTCCCAGTGCGCAAGCACTCAACATCAGAATGCCAACCAGCGCGATGTCGATGGACGACGGTTCGGGGGAAACCGCAAAACGTCCACCGCCGGCGCCGGCCCCAAGGGCATCTCGCCATATCGTGTAGTCGGCCGAGTCGACGACGCCGTCGTCGTTTCCGTCCGCGCCAAGTTCCTCCGTTGAACCGAAGCTGCTCCGCCACAATTCGTAGTCGGCAGATTCGACGCTGCCATCGCGATTGTAGTCTCCTGTGGGCACACCGATCACGGAAATGGTCGCCTCGAGTTCGATCCGGGTAATCGGTAGTCCAAACACTGTACCCAAAGTGATATCCGTTGCCGACGCGCGACCGACTCCGCTGGCGTCGATGCCGAGGTCAAGTATTGCCGATGTGCCGGTGCTTGGCTCGTTTAACATCTGATCGACGAACACGAGCGGCAAATCGGTTCCGGTGCCGGAGCCGGAGGCGCTAGCACCAAGGCCCCCTCGCAAGTCCTGACCACCGAAGAACGATTCGACAGCCGTCAACCTGGTGATCTCATACGACCAATCGTACTTGGGGAGGCCTGGAGTCAATGAGGTGGGAGAGGTCCAAGACGCATCTTCCCCTTCTGTATAGAGAGACACTTGCCAAGTGACGGGATTGTCGGCCCAAGTTCGAGTGCAAACACATGCCGCGACAACGAACAGACACAAACCGATGGTATTGCGAAGCAGCATCGTATTCTTCCGATCTTTTCGGGGCGAGCATTGACCGAGACAACGGACTGTAATGATAGGTGTAGCAGCAATCATTACCCGCTCACATGATGCCTTTGGGGAGTACTTGAAACCTCAGATCGACGCAATTGCGTGCTCGGTCACGGCATCCGCCGCAGGTTCTCCCAGCGGACGGTCCAGCTGCCGTCATTCGGGAAAGCCGGGGGCGTTGCGGTCAGGGGCGCCGTCCCAGCCGGCGGCCATCATCGCGGTGGCGGTGAGCAGGCCGCCGTTGCCGGGCAGGTAAATCGTCAGGCCGGGCCGCTGGTGGTTGTGGCCGTTGACGCGGTAGTGATTCTTCGGCGTGTCGAGCAGCAGGGCGTCGACGGCGCGGGCCGGTTCGCCGAGGCGGGCGGCGCACATTGCGGTGAGCGGATAGTCCCAGCCCCACGTGTTCGGCCAGTTCCAATTCTTCCAGACCCAATCGAACGTGATGCGCATTGTGGCGCGGTCGATGCCCGGTCCGGGGAGCATGCCCAGCGCGCAAGCACGGCCGGGTGGTCGTCATTCCAACGCGGGTTGGAGTAGCTGTCGGGCGTGGTTTCGGTGAAGGCGTATTTGCCGTCGACGACCAACGGCTTGGCGAGTTTTTCCAGCACGCGGTCCCACTCGGGATCGCGCGGCAATCCGAGCCGCTCGCGCCATTTCTGCGCCGTTTCGAGGCCCCATCGCCAGTAGGTGAGCTCGAACGTGGGATTGAGCGTGGCCGTTTTTGGAAATCGCTCCTGGGCACACTGCAGCACGGGGCCCAGCACGTAGCAATCGGCGTCCGCGTCCCAAGCGGCGTACGACATCATGAACTCCGCGGTGGCGAAGACGACGTCGCGATATTTTTCGAGCGTCGCGCGGTCGGGATTTTGACGATACGCGAGCTCGGCGTAGTAGATTGGATGCGGCTGTTGCCAAATGAGAAACGGGCCGATGGTCGAGGGCGACTCCGCACCGCTGGGGCTGGTCATCTTCGGCCAGCGGGCTCCGGCATATCCTTGGCGTTTGGCGGTTGCTTCCGCTACGGGAAGGATCCGGCGATAGTAATCGAGACTCCGCTCGAACATCGGCCAGCGGTTCCAGAGAGCGAAATGAACCGCGTGCCACCAATGCATCTCGAGATGGAACTTGCCCTCCCAGCTGTTGTAGGTGAGACCGGTTTCCGCCGGTGGCAGATCGCCAGCGCATTGGATGGCGGTGAGATATTGCGAGAGCACGATGCGGCGCTCCAGCTCTTTCCAGCGCGGGTCGCGGCTAGCCGAGAGATCGATCGCGCCGCCGGTGGTCCAGAAGTCGTGCCAATGTTGGCGGGCTGCGGCGGCGGTCGCATCGAAGTCGATGAGTTCGCCGGCGGCGGGCTGCGGCGAGAATAGAAGTGCTAATTCTAGCGCCGAGCTGACCTTGTCTGAGGTGAATACGAAATCGTGCTTTGCAACCTCCTCGGCTTTGCCGCCATGCGACCAACGAGCGGCGACGCTGTACGAGTCGCCATCCAGCCGGCGGGTGAATTCCGCGGTCATAGGTGACGTCTTCCGTAGCGTCGTCTGATGCGCATCGGGATGGTCCCAGTCCGCCGTTTTCACCGCGCCGGTGCCGTACGGGAAACTTCAGCTCGATCGCCAGCTGCCCCTTGGCCACCAGCGGCGACGTCACCCTAACCGCCAGCAAATCGAGCGTCGGATGGCAGACGGTTTCGACGTCGACCGGTTCGCCCATCGAAGCGGAAATGGCTCACAAGCACGCCGTCCCACAAGCGCAGCGTTTGGCGAATGTCTGTCAGGTCGGCGGGGGTCGCCGGCTCGCCATTTGACTTCGTGAGGCGAAAACCGACGCGGCCCAAATGGAGCCGGTGCGGATTCGCACGCAGCCATTCGATCTCCGGCGTGCGTCGATCGCCGGGAATATCCGCGTAGCCGACCATGCGGCCGTGTGCGTCGAACTCGGTGAAGTGGTACTTATCGATCGACCAGCCGTTGGGATTGGGAGCCGAGTGCCAGCCCCAATGCGAAAGGGTTCCGAGCGGAATGGTCGTTTCGTAGGCCTCGGGAAACGTCTGCAGTCCAGTTACGTCGGCAGTGAATGCAAACTCGCCGTTGCCCACGGAGAACGGCGACTCTGGATCGAACCGTTCGACCACCGGGTCGTGGCGCGAGACCAGAGAATGCCGGTCGATCGGCTCGGCGTCCGCTGACCGCGCCGCGGCGAACAGCGCGACGAGCAGGAGCAGAGCCCGCGATCCAGCGACAATGAAATGGCAGCAGTTCGCATCTGCCATCGGAGTCAGCAACAGGCGCGCCGCCCGGCGAGATTTGTGCGTGACATGACCGAACACGGCGAGCGATCTTGTTACGGGAATTCCTCATAAATATTCCGATTTTCGCTCCGCGGCGGCTCGAACTTTTGGACTCTGCGAGCGTACAAATCGTCGAACCTATCTTTCGCGCCGCGCGAGCAGGCTTTACATTGAATTTGGCCTCTGGCCGCTTGTCCAGTCGGTCCCATGTTCCGACGGTTGGCTTCCAAATACTTCAGGGGGATGAAACATGATTCAGTATAACCGACGGCGATTCATGCAGGGGGCCGCGGGCGCGGTGGCCCTTTCGGTCTTGCCGAAGGTGGCGCGGGCCGACGTCAACAGTCAGATTCGCATGGCCACGATCGGCCTGAACGGCCGCGGAAAGAGTCATCTCGATGGGTTTGGTTCGCATCTGGTGGCTATCTGTGATTGCGATCGAAGCGTGCTCGGCCAGCGGGCCGCTGAATTTGAGCAAAGGCAGCGACGCAAGCTCGATCAAGTCGTCGACTTCCGCGAGCTGTCTGGATCGCAAAGACATTGACGCGATCTCGATCGCCACGCCGAATCACACGCACGCCTTGATCGCGATCGCCGCGGCCGAGGCGGGCAAGCACGTCTATTGCGAGAAACCGGTCAGCCAGTGCCTGTGGGAAGGCCGCCAGATCGTCAACGCGGCGCGGCGGTACGACCGGTTGATCCAGTGTGGCACGCAGGCGCGCTCCAGCAAGTGCAATCAGCAGGCGGTCGAGTACGTTCGCAGCGGCGAATTGGGCAAGATCAAGTGCGTCGTGGGCACCTGTTTCAAGCCGCGGCCGAGCATCGGCAAACTTGACAAACCGCTCGCGATCCCCGCGTCGGTGGATTACGACTTGTGGTGCGGCCCGGCTGCGAAGGTCGATCTCTACCGCCCCCATTTGCACTACGATTGGCATTGGGATTTCAACACGGGCTGCGGCGACATCGGCAACCAAGGGCTTGCACCAGATGGACGTGGCCCGCTGGTACCTGGGCGAGCAGCAGCTCCCGCCGCGGGTGATCAGCGTCGGCGGCCGGCTCGGCTACGAAGACGCGGGCAACACGCCCAATTCGCAGACGGTGCTGTTGGACTATGCGGCGGCGCCGCTGATTTTCGAGACCCGCGGATTGCCGAAATCCAAAGCCGCCCAGGGCAACTGGGCCAACTCGATGGACGATTACAAGGGCTCGCAGATCGGCGTGATCGTCGAGTGCGAAGGGGGCTATGTCTCCTCGTCGGCAAGCTATCGGACGGTTGAGGTCTTCAATCCGGCCGGCGAACAGATCAAGCAGTTCCGCGGCGGAGGCGACCATTTCAAAAACTTTCTCGACGCCGTGGAATCGGGCCGCCGCGAGGAGCTCAACGCTGAGATCCTCGAAGGGCACCTGTCGAGCGCGCTGTGCCACATGGCCAACGTGTCTCACCGGCTGGGTGAACCGCGGACCGCGTCGGACATCAAGGCCGCAGTCGCCGGCAAACCGATGTTCGCCGAGTCGGTCGGCCGGCTCTTGGAGCATTTGCGCGCAAACGAGATCGACGTCGACGCGGCCACGGTGACGCTCGGCCCGCTGCTGGATTTCGACAACGAGAGCGAGCAATTCGTCAACAATCCAGCGGCGAATCAGCTTGTCCATCGTAAGGATCGCAAGCCGTTTGTCGTCCCGCAGATTGCGTAACCGATTCTTCGTAACGCTAGTAGTTCCAAGAGGCATCGATGCGAAAGATTTGCTCCCGGGGTGTACTGGTTCTATCGGCAATGGCGATGCTGGTAAGCTGGGCAACGGGCGACGGCGGAAGTGACGGTCGAGCGATCGGAGAAGGGGGCCGTCGTAAAGATCGACGGCCAAGCCGTTCGCGGAATATCTCACGCGCTCCGGGCACCAGCCGGCCGTCTGGCCGATTATCGGCCCGACCGGCCAGGCGATGACGCGATCCTACCCGCTCGGTCCGCAGTTGCCGGGAGAAACGAACGATCATCCGCATCATCGCTCGCTGTGGTTCACGCACGGGAACGTCAACGGCCACGACTTTTGGACCAACCACCAGCAGTCGCATCAGAATACCGAGATTCGCCACCGCGAATTCGTGACGACCGAGAGCGGCGACACGGGCAAAATCGTGACCCGCAACGATTGGCTCAACGACGGCACGAAAGTTCTGGAAGACGAACGGACGCTGGTATTCGGCGAGGACGAGTTCGGCCGTTACATCGACTTTCTCGTAACGCTCCAGGCCACGGAAGGGGACGTGACATTTGGCGAAACGAAGGAGGGCTCGTTCGGCGTGCGGGCGAGCGCTCCGCTGACGGTCGATGCGAAGCAAGGGGCCCACCTCGTCAACGACCGCGGCATGCAGGACGGCAAAGCCTGGGGCATGTTTGCCAATTGGATCGACGACTATGGGCCGGTCGATGGCGAGACGGTCGGCATCGCGATCTTCAGCCATCCCGACAATTTCCGCCATCCGACGCGGTGGCACGCCCGCACCTACGGGCTGCTGGCCGCAAATCCCTTCGGCGAAGGTGATTTTCCCAAAGACGCGAGCCAGCCGAAGCAGGGGCCGACGACGATCGCCAAGGGCCAGCAGCTGCCGCTCCACTATCGGGTGCTGTTTCACACCGGCGACCCTCAAGAAGGCAACGTCGAAAAGGCCTACGAAGCATTCATCGCCGAATAGCTCGTGCGCGAGCGTGCAGGCAACGATAGCAGGCTCGCTGATACTAGCGGCGTCAAATCGGTTACGACCAATTTCTTTCCCTCAGATTGCCGATATTCCAAGAAGCGGCGATTCGCCGCCCTCGTCTCGTCGTTCGGCATCGGGGGGATTTCATGTCTGCTAAACTCACTGTGCTCATTCCCTGCAAAGATGAGCGGCTCAACATCCGTCCGTGCATCGAAGCGGTGAGCGGCATCGCCGATGAACTCTTGATCGCCGATTCCGGTTCGACCGACGGCACGCTCCAGATCGTCCGCGAAATGGTGGGCGAGCTGGAGTGCGAATGCCGGATCATCGAGCGAGAGTATGTTAACTCGGCCGACTTCAAGAATTGGGCGATCCCACAGGCACAGCATCCCTGGGTGCTTGTGGTCGACGCGGACGAGCGGGTGCCGCCGCAGCTGGCCGAGGAAATCCGCCAGGTGCTCGCCGATCCGCCGAGCGGGAATCGACGGATACTGGATCGGCCGCGACAACCACTATCTCGGGCACCGGATCCGCCACTGCGGCTGGAACACGGACGACGTGCTGCGGCTTTTCCGCCGCGACGCGGGCCACTACCAGACGCGATGGGTCCACGCCGAGGTGGAGATCGAGGACAGCCGCACCCGCCGGCTCAAAACGGCCTTTCTCCACTACACCACTTGGAGCACGGACGACTACCTGAAGAAAATGAACCGCTATGCCGCCTGGGGCGCGCTCAATTTCCGCGATGAGAAGGGGCGCAAGACAGCCGGGTTCCTGCCGATGCTCACGCGGGCACCGCTGCGGTTTTTGCAGCTCTACTTGCTGCGGCTCGGCTTTTTGGACGGCATCCCGGGGCTGCAGGTCTGCATGTTCACCGCATTCTATTCGTTCCTCAAGCAGGCCAAGCTGTGGGAGCTGCGGGACGCGGTTCCGCAAAGAGACCCGGAAGCCGAGCGGCTCGCGTCGGGCGACGCCGAGGAAACCACGATCGACTTTGCCGAGGCTCAGCGTACCGCGAAGATGCGAAGCGAGCCCGCCGCGGCCTAGAGCCGTACAGCAACTTCGGTGGCCGATCGATATTGCCCCGGCACGCGGTCGTTGGCGGTGGCGGCCAGGCCACTGCGATCACTCAGTGGCGCTGAATACGAAAAAGTTCAAAACGCTTGTGAGCGAAGCGAGTTGATGAAGTCGAACCCTGCTACGGACGTCTGGCCAGAGGCCGCCCGGATCATCGAGTTCGGGGTCCGCGACGCCGCGGTGGGTGAATCGCTGATAGCGGCCGGTTTCCGTTACTTGGGTGTCGTCACCAGCGAACCGCAGTGGGACCGGCTGGCAAATCGACGTGCGAAGCTGGCGAACAGTCTGGTGGTCTGCCGATCGAAGGACGTCGTTCGGCAGAACAACGCGGACGTGCTCGTGCTGGGCGGCGGCACGGCGGCACACTTGGGACGATACCGCGACTTTCGCCACGTGAAGTATGTCGCCTGTCCGCTGCGCAACGGGCCGCTCGCCGTGTGGACGATTCTCTTTTGGCTCGCCCAGTTTCTCTTGGGGCGGCTGGCGTGGCCGCGGACGGTCCGCGTCGGTCGGGCGCCGGTTCGTGTCGTTCCGCGTTCGCCGCCCCAGGCCGCACACGGCCACGCGGAGATTCATCCCGCACAGCCTGGGAATTGAAGGGTTCTTTCGGCAACTGCAAGCGGCCGGCGTGCGGCACGCGGTGCTCCGCTGGTTCGAGCGGTTGCCTCAAGTGAGAGCCGGGGAAGACCTCGACCTATTGGTGGACGACGACTCACTGGCCGCCGTGCGCCAGCTCGTCGAAAGCGGGCCCGGAATCCAGGCCGTCGATTTGTACAGCGTTGGCGGGGCGCCGGGGGCCGACTACCGGAAGTTGCCCTATTATCCGCCGTATCTGGCTGACGAACTGCTGACGCGGTCCGTCTCGCACAGAGATTTGTGCCGCGTCCCCTCGCACCGCGATCATTTTTTGAGCCTCGCGTATCATGCGGTGTACCACAAAGGGCTGGCGTCGGGCTTGCCGCCGGCGGCCGGGGCGAATGCTGCCACGAAGCGGCCGGAGCACGATTACGCGACGATTCTGGCGGAGTTGGCCAACCAGCTTGGCGTCGCGGTGCCGATCGCGCTGGCCGAGCTGGACGCCTGGCTCGACGCGCAGGGCTGGCGGCCGCCACACGACATGCTCGTCCGCCTGGCGCAAGAACAAGTGGCTACGCACGCTCGTAAGGCAACCGCGAGTGGACGACCCCGACGCGGGTCTGGCCGTGTTCCTCGTCCGGCGCGAAGCGCTGGCTCGCGGCGGGGTGACGCGGGCGGCCGCACTGATTGCCGAGCAGGGCTTCCAAATTGTCGAAACGATTCAGCTCGATCCGGCCCGCAGCGCGACCGTCGCCCGCAGCATCCGCGGCGGCAACTGGGGACCACGGTCCTTGGCCAAAATCGGGCGGCGAGCCGGTCGCCGCGATCGTCGCCTTCGATCCCGCGCCGCTACGGCCGACGCGCCACCAGCGGCGGCGGTTTCCGTATCTCGCCAACGCCCGGCTACTGGCGAAAGACGCGATCCGCGACGCCTTCAACGCAGATCACCCGGCGGCCGAGCACTGCAACGTGATCCATTCGAGCGACAACGGCCGCGAGGCGCGGGACTATCTGCGAATCGTCGTGCCGGAGCGGGCGGAGGAAATCGTGGCGCAGTGCCGATCGGGGCGAGGCCAACGTCATTGCCCGCGCCGCCTGACGACTCAATTCCCGTCGATCCCGTCCTTCGGCACCAGCTGGAAGTTGCGGAGCGTAATCTCGTCGACGTTGACGATCACGCTGGCCTTGGCCGCGTTCTTGAACGTGCAGTTTTCGAGCACGACGTTCTGGATCTTCGAGTCGTCGAGCCCGGCAAAGTAGAGCGGGTATTTGCTCCGCTCGCTCGTGACGCCCTCGATGAAGATGTTGCGGACCGTGGGGTTGGCGTGGCCGCGGTCCTTGTCGTAGTTGAGATTGATGCGGACGACCGCGTCGGCGACCTGGCCCACGCGGACGTTGCGGACGAACAGGTTCTCGAGGTAGCCGCCGCGCATCGTGTTCGACTTGAGCCGGATCGCCCGCTCCAGATGGGGGCTGTCCATGTCGCAATCCTCGACGAACACGTTGCGGATGCCGCCGCTCATTTCGCTGCCCAGGACGACGCCGCCGTGGCCGTCCTTCATCGTGCAGCCGCGAATGATGATGTTCTCGCTCGGCACGCCGATCCGCCGGCCGTCGGCGTTGCGGCCACTCTTGATGGCGATGCAGTCGTCGCCGGTGTCGAAGGTGCAGTTCTCGATGAGCACGTTGCGGCACGACTCGGGATCGCAGCCGTCGTTGTTCGGGCCGTGGCTGTTGACCGTCACGCCGCGGACGGTCACGTTTTCGCAGAGCGTGGGCGTGATGATCCACATCGGCGAGTTGGTGAACGTGACGCCCTCGATCAGGAGGTTTTTGCAGCGCTGGGGCTGGACGAAGTTGGGCCGGAGCTGGTGGCCCGCGCCGAAGACGCGCTCGGCCGCCGGCACGTTGTCCTCGCCCATTTGCCGCAGCGCGTTGGCATCGGTGCTGGAGCCCTTCCACGCCCACCAGTTCTTCGGCCCGGCCTGGCCGTCGAAGGTGCCGGCGCCGGTGATGGCGATGTTCTCGCGTCGATCGCATAGATGAAGCGGCGAGTAGTTCATCACTTCGTTGCCTTCGAAGCGGGCCAGCACGACCGGCAGATAGTCGGCCGGCTCGGTGCTGAAGCGGACGGTCGCGCCCGCCTCGACGTGCAGGTTGACATTCGACTTGAGGTGGATCGGGCCGTTGACGAGCCAGTCGCCCGCCGGCACGACGACGCGCCCGCCGCCGGCCTTGCTGCAGGCGGCGATCGCCTGGTCGAAGGCCGGCCGGCAGTCGGTCGGTGCCGTCGCCCACGGCGCCATAGTCGGTGACGGAAAAATCGCGATCCGGAAACGTCGGCGGCTTGATCTGGGCGAGGATGCCAGGAACGGCGTCCCAGCCGACCGTGTCGGCGGCAATATAGCAATTTGCAACAGAATTAGCCTGGATGACACGGCCACGATGAGTCCGACTGATAGGACCGGACGCATGGTCATCACCTCCCGCATGGGATCATTCATCGGACAGCGTTCGTCCAACCAACAATAAACGCGGCAGCCAGCTTCGCAACTGACTGCCGCGATAAAACCCCCACACAAGTTGCTGCTTGAGCCGCGCGCTCAAACACCCCGACGCCGCAGCCCAACCAACCCCAGCAAGCTGAAGACACCCAACAAGACAGTCCCCGGCTCGGGCACGGCCCCGGCCGCCAACCCACCGGCTCCCGCACCGCTATGCGTGCCGAAACTCGTTTTCCAGAGGCTGTAGTCGCCGGCATCGACGCCATTCATGCCGTCGCCGTTGCCATTGAGGCTCGATTCGTCGGCCGCCCCCAAATGGTCGCGCCAAACAGTATAGTCGGCGGCATCGACGACGTGGTCGCCGTTGAAGTCGCCAGCCAGCCCGACCGGCGGCAGGAAAAACGTGTTGAAGGTCGTCAGATCAAGGCTGTCGATCGCATCATCGGCATTCAGGTCGAATGAATTCTGTGGGCCACCAAGCAGGTCGTAGTTCGATACCGGTGGCGCAGCGATCGCATTCATCAAGGCAGTCCGGTCGGCCTCGTTCAGCGAGCCGTCTCCATTGAGATCTCCGGGCGTGCCGCTGATTTGCAGTTCGCTGAGAACCACGGCCGGCGTCACCAGTCCGTCGCCCGTCGCCCGGAAATGTCCGCATAGTTGACGATCCAACTATAGACCGCTCCCGCATAGTCTGAGTTGATCCTAAAGCCGTTCAAGAGCGCTCGATGGGGAGAAGTACCCGAGTCATTGGTGTGATCAGGATCAAAGAAACGACCTTGCTGAAGTTCTTCCGCACCTGCGGGGACAGACGTCAACGCATCGGCCGACATCCGGTCGGCATCAAACAGCACAATCACGTCGCCAGCGCCTGGATCATCTGGATTATAGACTCCCTGACCAACCATCGTCGGCTGGGAAAGCTTCACTCGCAGAAAAGCCGGGGCGATCCCGATCGTCTCTCCCAGGTTTGGTGTCGAGATGACAACATTGGACCCGAGATCCAAGTTCGCACCCACCGAAATAGGGCCGACTCCTCCCGAATCCAAGACAAACTCGACAACGGATTTACCGCGATTGAACCGGTGGCGATAGCCGCCCCCGAGATCCACCTCGTCCGCATCCCAAACGGCCGTCTGGCTGCGAACTTGAAATCTTGATCCGGTAGTGATCGGCCCGACACTGGATCCTCGAACGCGAAAGATTCCGCCCGGAGACCGGACGCTACCCTTGGCACCCAGTTGCATGTCGGATGGGAAATCGAGCGACGCAGTGCCACCAACCTCCCAAATGCCACCCCCAGAGTCAGGCTTGTCATTTGTAATTAATAGGTCCCCGCGAGTCGGGTCGTTTGCCATCTCCAAAGCGACGTGGCCCGAGCGTTGCTCGACGATGCCCCAGGGGAAGTTGTCGTCGCCAGGAGTTCGATCAGACTGGCCAATCCGAACTTGTCGGGTCGTCGCGCTATAGTCGCCCGCGCTGTCCCGCTCGATTCCAGTAAACGTAACATTGGCGTCGATTACCAAACGGGTCATTTCATTTCCGGTTCCGCCACCGATGGCCCCGGCGCCCAATTTTGGATGATTCTCATCGCTACCGTCACGATCTTGGGTAAGAAATATCGTCCCATCGAATCCCGCTCGAGTTTCGTCTACACCAGTTGTATCTGGATTGTCGGCAGCACCTTCGATAAACCAGGTGCTGTCAAAGCCGGGAGGCGTTAGTTCAGGCCCAACCGTTGGTACCGGCGTGTAATTTGGCGCAGTCCAGTTTGCGGCGTCTTCGAAATTCGCCGTAGCATTAGGAGTCGTCGCGACCATCTGCCACGAGACGCCTGCTAATGCCGAATTCGTTGCACTCGACAAACAGATCAAGGCAGCCACGCCAGCTGTCCGTTTCATCCACCTGTTGCTAAAGTTCATCGCAATTTCCTCCACCGCAAGTACTATCAGCCGCAAAAACGCGACGCCCTGCGGACGAAATCGTCCCCTGTTCAATCAACGCGCACGATACAATACCGACAGCAATTACCCCAAAGAAATCATCAGAAAGGCGGGAAGCCCGCGGCTGATTCGACAAGCAGCTCTGCACCACTCACAGCACTGGGGGCCCGCCTCCTCCCGCAGACTCGAGACAAGAATTCATAGTCCCATTGACGTCGTACGACTCGCCGTCGTTCCTCTGTGCCATGCGATCCAAAACCTTAGGATCAATGTCCCGACTGATGCCCTGGACACTTCCGTCGACCATCACAAACTGCACGATACCTGAATGCGAACCACCAAAACTGACCGTGTTCTCTGTGTATTTCGACAGCGTCTTTAAGTATCCGTTCGGTCGCGGGTCTGGATCAGGATTTGGAGCGAACGGAATGAGCTCGCCGGCGAGCAACGCGGGCGTGTTATCTCCATTAAAGGCCTGAAATTGATTGGCCCGGGCCGCACTGATCTCGCCATACATCAGCGTCTTGCTCGTACCATCGGTGATTTTGGCAATCGACGTTTGTGAATGGTAGGTCGCAATGCCTTGCGGATAGTTGGCTGAGCCACCGGCATTCGGGTTCCCGGTATATTTACCTCTCTTTACCGGGACGATTGCACCGTCAACTTGATATGCCTGCGTTGCTGTACTCCCGCCATCGCCGATTTGCTTAGTGCCATTTCCCAGAAGCGAGGGAACACAAACGGACGAGTCGTTGCGCACGACGACGACATCGAGGCCATGTAGTCCGCGATGGAGCCGTAGAATCCATTTCCCTCATCGCCTGCAGGGTGGGAATGCCCGCCAACATTACTCAGATCTCGCAAAACTGCCAGTGTGTCATGCTGTTGCGACGGGCAAATGTAAGAGGGGATGACGGCCATCCGAACTTGATAAGACTGATCGAAGAAGTCGCCTTTCGAAATATCCCACAATGAACCGAATTGAACATCCTCCATGTATGGCAGAATCAAGTAGAGCCAAGTCGCCTGATGGTCGACAATCCGCGCGGGGGGAAGCTCCCGTCGACTGTCGTGATAATTGTGGGTAGCTAGTCCCTGTTGCTTGAGATTATTTGAGCACTGGGCCCGCCGCGCGGCTTCTCGTGCCGCTTGGATCGCCGGCAGCAGCAGCGCTACCAGGATGCCAATGATCGCGATGACAACCAAGAGTTCGACAAGCGTAAACGCCCGTCGCCTACCGTCTGCTCTTAATCCCGCCATGATGCCACCGTTCCTTTTTTCCATCACCGTCGGCCGAAGGCCGACATCTGTTATTTTATCCACGCTGCCAGAATCCGGCGCCGATTTGCGCATGACCGAGGAAACGATCAGAAAAGTCAACCGCCCAACTCGTCAGCCCAGTTCCGTAACAAGCCCTGCCGCCGGGACAGTTCTTTTGCCCGCCACCCAAGACGGGTCCACTGTCCCCAATCTTGTCGCCCCAATCTTGTCGCTGCTGCCTCTCGCCGCCGCCTCGGCCGCCACCCGCAGTCTTGCCATGCGCTACCCGGCAAAGCCTGCCTTCGACAGCCGTTACGAAATTTTAGTCAGAAAAGGATTTGCGTCCAAGCGGCAATTCTTGCAATAATAGACCGGAAACACGCAACACCCCTCAATTTGCGACACGGCGAGAATCTGCCATGAAACAGGCGAAAGAAATCGCCCTGGCCTTTCCCCGCGGAGCTCACCAGGAAGAGCTCATCAACGGCGTGTTGCGCTATGCCTCGGAGCATGGCTGCAACTGGACCTACATCACGGCCCCCGAGTCGCTGGCCCTCTCGGTGCTCGACCTGAAGGGGTGGCACGGTGACGGGATCATCGCCGCCTTGAACACGCCGGCTGAGGCCAGTTGTGCCAAGACGCTGTCGCTGCCGATCGTCAACATTTCTGCAACACTCGCCAAGACGCCCGTGCCGCGGGTGAGCGTCGATAGCCGGGTCGTCGGGGAGTTCGCGGCCGATCATTTGATCGAGCGGGGATTTCAGCAATTCGCTTACTATGGCCTGCGGAGCGTGGCCTATTCGGCCGTGCGACAGGAGGGCTTCGACGGCCGGCTGGCCAAGTCGGGGTTTCGCAGCGTGTCGCTGTTGATGCCGCCCACCTATCGTGTCCGCAGCCAGCAATGGCGCGAACAGCTCCGCAAGCTCGTGCAGTGGGTCGGCCGATTGCCAATGCCGGTTGGCCTGTTCGCGGTGACCGACTATAGAGCCCGACAAGTGCTGGACACCTGCCGGCAGATCGGCCTGCGGGTGCCGCAACAAGTGGCCGTGATCGGTGTCGACAACGAAGAGGTAATCTGTGCCCACGTGCAGCCGAAACTCTCGAGCGTGGCCCGCAACAATCGGCTCGAAGGCTATCATGCGGCCGCAATGCTGGATCTACTCTTTCGTCATAAACCACTGCCGAGCATGGAAGAGACGATTCCGCCGGTGGGCGTGGTGGCCCGGGAATCGACCGAGACGGTCGCCTTCCAGGACCCGAGATTGTGTGACGCGATCGACTATTTGAACGCAAATCTGGCGGCCCCGCTGGGCGTGCAAGAGTTGGCGTCGCACGTCGGTGTCTCGCGGCGGTGGATGGAGTACGCCTTTCGCGAGGCCTTAGGCCAGAGTCCCTATCAATACATTCGCCGCCGCCGGCTCAAGCTGGCTCAGCGGATGCTGGAGAAAGACACGCGGGTGAAAATCTACGAAATCGCCCAGCAGACCGGCTTCTCGTCGGCCAAGCAATTCTCGATGGCGTTCAGCCAGGAATTCGGCTCGAGCCCGCGAGAGTATCAGCGGTCGCGCGGTGGCGGATGAATACTAGAGCGGAGTTCGACCGGCACGCGTGGGAGGACAAGGCTCTGGCCGAGAATAAATTGGGAGTCGGCGTTTGGCTGACAGGCGCCTCGTCCTCCCTTTCAAGGCAAACCCTAAAGAAAGCGGCACTCCGTTACCGGAGTGCCGCAATCATTTCCCGTCGTCACGCATTAGATGACTGCTAGCTACGGCGACGCCAGCCGAGCAGCCCGAGACCGCCCAAACCCAGCAGCGCGATCGTAGCCGGTTCTGGAACCAACGCTGGACCTTCTACGTAAACCCGATCAATGTCGTAACGGAACGCAGTCTGTTCCGAATTCGACGTCCGCCAGCCGATGAAGCTGAACTTATTGGCGGCAGCCGTCGCGCCAAGGTCTGTCCCATTATCGTTCACCGTGTACGTCGAAAGCAATGCGCCGGCGCCACCACCATGTCCGCCACCCAAGTCGTAAATGTTGACGGTGTAGGTGGTCAGCGCATCGGATACGCGGTTCACGATTTGCTCCAGGCGATATTCGTTGCCGACCTGCCAAACAATTGGGTCACCGCCGGTCGAATTCGTATGAGCACCGCTGGAACCCAACAGACTGGTCGAGCCGCCGATTCGCTTACCGGCCTGAATCGGACTCGATGTATTGGACGTGCTGTTCTGGCCCAAGAAGACGCTGTAACCCTCAACATCCTCATACGGATTGCCGCTGCCACCACCGTCCGAATTCGTATGTTGCTCAACGACTGGATCGGTTGGATCATGGAACAAGCCCATCCGCAAACTGCGGCTGTCGGTAGTCGACATGAGCAGTTGGGGAGTCAGGTCGATCTGAGCGGTCAACGTGTCGCCGTTTCCTAGCGGCGAATACTGCCCATCGGATGCAAAGTTCCACCAACCTTTGTCGGAAGTGCCTGAGCGCGGCTCGATCCGCGCGACGCCGGCAATTCCTTCCGTCGCATTGTCTGGAGTCCCGTACCAGAAGACCGTTTCGTCCGGCAGGTTGGGAGACTCACTTGTGCCAAGAAACGTACCGTCTTCATAGCTGTCATCGAGAAGTATCACGTTGCCGAAGCTCATCGGCACCGCCACACAAAGCGCGGCGGCCAAAGACATGGCGGCCGCCAAGAGTTTGGGGGTACACAGACGCGACATCATTAGCTTTCTCCTTTACACACCGCCCAGAGGAGCGATCTCACGAGAATCGGAAAAGTCCGCCAGCACGGCAATGCTGACCGCCGTGGGCGGCGAACGCCGGCCGTCATTAAGACCAAGAGGAATCCGCCGCCAATTTCATGCTAGTTGCCGAGGAAAAATCGGCCAAGCATTTTTTGTTGCAAAAGACTTCCGGATATCCGCATGTCCAAAAGTCGCGAAACCACCGGAAAACCGCAAATGGATCGGGCGGCGGCGAGTTTAGCCGCCCCGTGATCGCGCGGCGGCGTCTTAGATCGCGCAGTTGGCCGGCCAATCAGCCACCTGCCAAGAGCATGATACGAGCGACGCGGACGGGACTCGAACCCGCAACCACCGGATCGACAGTCCGGGACTCTAACCAATTGAGCTACCGCGCCGTGGCTGAACCGCAGAAATCCGGCCCCAAAGGCCGAAAAACGCCGTCGCTTGGCAAGTGGATAACTATAGCAAGGCCCTTAAGAAGCGACAAGCCAGGGCCTGTGCTGTCTGAGTCGACGTCCGCCCGCCGGACGCTACGGCTCACATTCCGCACAGGCCGCTCAATCGGCCCCGGGGACCGACGCGAATCGCCGCGGCGTAGCCTAGATTTAAGTGGAACGCCGCCAACTCCCGGAGCAACCCGATGTCCGAATTGTTCACTCGAGTCGTCAGCCAGACTTTCCAGGTTCGCGGCGACCTCTGGGACTGGTTCAGCCAGCTCACGCGCGAAGAGTGGGTCGTCGTGCTGGCGGTGGTTTCGGTGCTTGGGTTCCTCTGCATGCTCGGCTACGGATCGCGCAGCAAGTATTAAGCGAGAACGACCATGGCGACGCTTTGGATGACAGTCGCACTTGCTCCATTTGCGTGGGCGCCGCTGGCTTGGACGTGGAGCCCGATCTTCACCGTGGGAGTCGCGTTGTGGGTGGCGCTGACGGCAGTCGTGCTGTTGATCTATTGCTTTGGCGAGCGGCCTCGATCGACGGTCCTCGGGCCCCAAAACATCCAACGGCAACGGGAACTTGAGCGGGCCGCGGTGATCGCTCACGATCTCGACTCGATTACCGACACGCTCCGACAGGATCTCGACAGCCAACACGGCCGGTTCGCCGAGTTCCGCCGACTGCTCGTCGAGGCCGAGGCGTCGAACGACGAACAGACGTGGAAGCAGCTTTGCAGCGAAGCGGAGAAAATTCTCCCGTCGACGATGCAGTTGGCGGAACAACTGTCGATGGCGTACGAGGCGATCCGCCAGCAGTCGGAGGCGCTCGAGACATTCACCCAGTCCCGCATCGATCCTCTCACCGGGGTGGGCAACAGCCGAGCTCTGGACGAGAAACTCGACGTGCTCGTCGGCGCAAAGCGCCGCGGAGGCGCCGAGTTTTCGCTCGCGCTGGTCAGCGTGGACCGCGATTCCAGCCGTGGCGGAGAGCAAGTTCGCACCGGTCAGACGGCGCAACTGTCGGAGCTCGCGCGGCTGATCCGGGCCTGCATGCGCGACAGCGACTTCGTCGCGCGTACGGTGACGACGAGTTTGTCGTGGTCATGCCGCAAACAAAGCTCACCGGGGCCTGTTCATTCGGCGAGCGACTGCGTGCGACGGTCGCCGCGCGGATGGCGCTTACGGTCAGCTGCGGCATAGCGCAATATCGGGACGGGGACGACGGGAAATCGTTGTTGGCGCGGGCCGATTCGGCACTCTATAGCGCGAAGGCGGCGGGAGGAAATCGACAATTCGTCCATTCCGGCGCCCAGATCCGCGAGCACCGCCCCGGCGCGCCGACCGTTGCCGAGCCCGCGCTGCCGGCCACTGTCCTGCCGCCGATTCCGACGCTCGCTTCGACCGCCATCGAAGCGCCGGGCACGTCGGCGCCGACAAGCGAATTAGCAGGCATGGCGACGTAGGGCGGTGCCGGCCGGCGACGGCTCGCCCGCGATAGAGGGGTGGCATCCCGGACTTCCATTTGCGACTCGATGGGCAACTTGCCGTGTCGAGTTGACGCCGGGTTGTGGTCTCTCTTACGATCAACAAAGGAGCGAACACCAGGCGTCGCTAGGTACCGGGCTTGCCGCCGCGAGCAGGACGATTTTGCGGGGCGCCGGAATGAAAGGAGAGCGAGATGCCGCTATTTGAAGTCGAGACGGAGAATCACATTTTGATCACCTGGGCCAAGGACGGCGACGCCGCGTCGGCCGTCGTCCTCGATGCCTATCCCCAGGAAAGTGTCGTACGACTCACGAAGCGACCGCGCAATACGTGGGTGATCTCCAAAAACGCGCTGGGGATCTCGGGCAAAATGGATCCCTGCACGACGGCCCGCGATTGCCTCTCGAAGGCCGAGGGAGACAAAATTCACGCGATCCGGCTCTACATGCACGAGACCGGCGTCGATCTCGAGCAGGCGCGGAAGATCGTCGAATCGAACATGGTGATGGGCTGGTAACGCTCATCACGTCTTGGCGTCAGGCTGCGAGGCCTGCACGACTCATCTCGAAGCGTAGTCCTCAGTAAGTCCGCAACGTCGTATTGCCGGCTGGATAGATCGGCACGTTGCTGGGCAACGGTGCGGCGGGCGGCTGCGGTGTCACACTCGTCGGCCGCGACGCGATTTCAATCGAAGTCGGCGCAGTACCGGTATACGTCGACGTGCCGCCGGGGCGATATTGGCCCGCTGGTGAATCAATTCGCACCGTCGAGGCTGCCATCGTTGCGGCGCTATCGGGTAACGCATTCGACTGTGGACCCACCGGCGTGATCGCAGGAGGTGCAAACGACGGCGTACTCGGAGCGGTGGGCGCGGTCGCGCGGGCGGCAGGCTGAGCGACCGCAGCGGCCGGCCACTCGGCGTGATGCCGTAACGATCGTCGCTCCCCGGCGGCGAATAGCTGGGCGCACTCTTGTCCGTCGCAGCTGCCGACGTATTCATGTTCATGGCATTCATGGCATAACGATCGTCGCTCGGCGCATCAGCAGCGGTGGCATAGCGGTCGCTCTCCAGCGAGTCGGCTGGAGCGACCGACGCCGCCGGCGCCGCGGCAGCGACTTGGGCCTGGTAGGCCGACGGATTGTACGGACCGGGCTGGGCCGCGCCAGCGGTCGGCATCGCAGCGGCGGGTGGTGCCGCAGGCATTGGCGACGTCGCGGCCAGTGGCGAAGCAGCCGGCGTCGCCACCGGGGCTGCGGCCGGAGCCGGTTGGGCGGCCATCGTCGACGGGTAAGTAGTGGACGGGTACGTCGCGGTCGGGGCCGCGGCGATCGTGCCAGCAGACGTGGCCGGAATGCTCGCGACGGGCGGCGCATACGCCGGTACAGTGGCGGCCGCCGTTGGCATCCCGGCGTTCGCCGCTGGCGTCGTCGCGGCGACCGAGTTGGCAGACGGCGGCGTGGCAGCCGCGGTCAGCGAATGCGGCGTAGCAACCGTCGAAGGGAGCACCGGCGGCGCGGGTTCGGCGGGCGTCACGCCATCGGCCGAACGGGCAATGAGCGAGTTATCGGTCGACGCAGTGTCCTTCTTCCACCAGGCCAGCTGCTGCGGAAGGTGAGCCCAGCGCGGTCCGGATTGGCAGCCGACCGCCGAGATCGCCACCAAGGTTGCGCACAGAATGCGGAGTGATTGGTTCTTCATGGCAAATGTGTCCCCCGAAGGCCGTTTGCGCGAATTGCGGGGCGCAGCGAAACGGGCGAAAGCGAGTTTGACAGATAGGGTCCTTTGATCAATTGTTCGGCAAATGGGGGCATCAACGTTTACCGATTCGTTACCAGCGGACCAAAGGCGAAAATTCGCCGCGCCAAAGACAAGTGCTATCGGCGAGTGCCAACGGAAAAAGCGCGGCGGGATTATAGGAGGCTGGGCCCAGTGGTCAACGGCAATCATGTTTTGTCGCGGTGGCAGTGGTAGCAGAGGGTTGAGGGTTGAGAGTTGAGGGTTGGGAGTCTGCGATTTCGTAAAAATCGCGGGGATCTCGAATTCGCCAGGTTGTCGACGACGAATAGCGGCGTGTTTTTTCGAACTCGCCAGGTTTCGCTCGAACTCGCCAGGTTTTTTGGGGGCTGGGGACTGGGGATTGGCGACTGGGGAATGGGAATTTTGGATTTTTGGAACACCTCTGCGAAACTCGATTCGGTGTTCCAAAAATCACGTTCATTGTCACACCTGGTTCGTTGACAGGCCAAAAAAACGGGCGAATCCGCGGACAGCGTGTTCCAAAAATGCTCGAATTCGCCCCTCATGGGTCAAGTTCCAAAAAACATGGTGTCCGGATGCTGGATGCTCGATGCTGGATAGCGCAGCGTGAACGAGCGCCTATCGCTTATCGATCAGCGCTTAATGATTAGTTTTCAGTCTTCGGTCCTCAGTTTTCAGTGCTGACGGCTGACGGCTCATCGCTCATCGCTCTCACACGATGGTGTATATGCGTATATATCCGCCGGCGCGGGCGAAATCAACAACTGTTTTTGGCCACGCGCGGCGGTGCCGCGAGCTTTCAGCCTTCAGCCGTCAGTGGCCGATGGCTGACCGCTAATCGCCGATGGCGTTTTCAATTGTCACAGGGGACACGGAGGAAAGGAGCAGAGAGCAGGGAGTTGACGTCGGGGGAAAGAAGGTGATGCCCGCATGCCTGCCGCGGCCTGGCTCTCCGCTCTCCGCTTTACCTGGCCGATGAGTAGTCAGCGGTCGTTCCGATGTGTCCAGTCGATGAGCGACTCAGGTTGAGATATACGTCGTCCGTCCGCTGATCGCGCCTGACCGCGTGTTCAAAAATCGGCGATTGACATGGGGCCGGAAAAGGGGACATTCTACTTTTCGAGAAAGAGAAATGTAGAATGTCCTGCTCAGTAGAAAACCTATCTGTCGTTTGAGGATCGTGATGTTGTGAGTGAGAACTTTCAGGAGTAGCAGTCGGCAGCGGCGCCAATAGGTGCGAGCGTTGACGACTTCCCCGCTGAGGCGTTTGATCATCGAGTAGACGGTTTCCACCTGCCAACGTTGTCCGTAACGACTTTCGTGCAGATGGCGTTTCATTTGTCGGCGATAGCGGCCCGCCGGTTCGCCGCGGCCGGGTCGGCCATGCTCGGCCGGCATCAGCGACTGAACCCCCAACTCGTCGCGGGCCAACTCGTGGTTGGCTTCGCTGTCGAATCCGGCGTCGGCAGCTACCGCTCTCACTCCAGCGCAGGCTTGTGCTGCGACGAGCAAGGGACCGAAGTCGCCGAAGCCGGGTCGTGGCCCTTGGCTGGCCCGAGCCGCCAGACAAAGGTGACTTAGGTCACGCAACTCTGCATCCGGTGTGACAGAATCACCGCCAATCATCGCTCGCGGCGAGACAGTCCAGTTCACCCACAGAAATTCATCGAACGCAGTCAATTGGTCGGCGAAGTGTTTGGCCATGACCGGACGCGTAGCGGAATGCCAGTCCACGATCTTTGACCAATTGGCGTAGTTGGCCCGGACGGCCTCAAGCTCGCCACGACGCCGTTGCAGGATTTCAAGTACTTGTGGAGACATTGCACTTACTCGGATTCACAGCACAAATCCTAGCAAGTCGCGTGAGGGATGGTCCAGTCTTCGGGCTACGCGGGATTCCAAAACGTTTGTCGGTCCACTGTTCGACATTCGCCGCGGGAGTGACCACGGCACCATTCGGCGCGAGGAAACGGGGGCGGGATGAAGGTATCTTGGGAAGTAAGTTCAAAACACTTTAGGTAAACGGAACGTTCGACGTGATGTTCTTGATACAAGTGTTTCTATCGTCGCCAATTCATTCTCTGGTGCAGGGCAATTGAGATTACCAACGTGCTTGCTAAAACGGCTAGCAGATCGGGCTCGGGGACGGCTGTAATTTCAGCGGATACAACATCCACATCCCAAAATGTGAAAGGTTCTGCTCCATCAACTTCGATGAAACTATAAAATGGCTGAAATCTCGCCGGCGAAAGTGTTTGGATTGTTGGGGGGTGCTCGTCATCCGCTGAGAACATTCCTGAAAACCTGATTCGCAAGTCTTCGGGAACGTTGATTGCTTCTACTCCGAAACTTTCCCCAAAGTTGAAAGCTATTTCGCCGTATCCAGCGGAGATGCCATTCGGGCCAGAATCTATACTGTGCAAAAAACTACCGTTCTTGTCGTATATCGAGACATTTACATGCTCGAAAGGGAATCGACGATCCAGAAAACGAACCGCGTCACTTCTGTATGAGAACTCACCGTGAAACGAGCCACCAATGAGCTGTGGAAATGGGTAAGTATTGAACGGCAGATTGCTGATCTGGTCGTTGAAGCGACCGAACTCACCCTGGACGCGAACCACTACGGTATCAGAACCTAGTGTGTTAGCACCGCATACAGTTTGCCAAGCTGCGGAATGAGCCAAGAGGAAGACTGCGGCAACTACAAAAAGCCTTTTCATTTGATTAGCCTAATGATTAGCGATTCGTCCAACAGGTGGTCTTAAGTGGGTTTCTGAATTGAGCAGTTACTAGCCATCCTGGGCGATTGTACAACATTCGTTTGATATTGGCGAAGAGTTGACTGTAAGCGGTTGCCTGTGACACGGTCGCACCATCCTAGGTGCCCCACAACCATCACCTACCGCCTCCTGGCGGCTGCCTTGCGAGCCTTAGCTGCTTTCTTTACCGAATCTGCCCAAGGCTGGCCGTAGATCGGCTCAATTTCCGCCCAGGCGAACACGCGGTAGAGTGGTTTACGAAAGAAGTCTCGCCCCGGCCGATTTGCCGACGCAAGACAGCGTGACATGCCTTTGCAGCAATAGGCATGTCCCTCCATTGACCTTCTACCGAACGCGCGAAAAGGACGCATAAAATCCGGCGTCCTACGCCACGAACGGAGCCTGAGGTCCTACAAGAGAGCACAGCCGGGCCGTAGCGGGCCGGGGATTCCGTCTCACGTCGCGGCGTTGTATGCTTACGGGATTCAGACCCCCCGACGTTCAAAAGTAGTTGCATCTCTTCGCACCAAACAGCCAGCCAATCGGCGGAAAAGACGATGGCGTCCGACAAATAGGTTCTGATGTCGATCGCAGTTCGATGCTCGACGTGCCAGTCTCAATTCACAGCACTTGAACGCGCGGCTGGCCACACTCTGCAATGTCCCAAGTGTGGAAGTTCGATCACAATCGAAACGCCTCGCGAACTCGACACGTCGGCCGTGGTGCAAGTCAGTCAAGACGACATTCAGCGAGCTATCGAGGGCAACAGCAGAGGATCGAGTGCTGCGATCATTGTTGCGTGTGTCGCAGCGGCTTTGCTAACGATCGGTACAATTGGCTATCTGGCTTTCAAGCCCAGCTCACAGGCTATCGCGGTCGCTGATACTGAAACGGAGCCGGTTGCAGTCGATACGTCGGGCGAAACAGTTGATCGGAAAGTAAAGAATCTGGGGGGCCTCGGAGTTTCACTGGGCCTCATCAAAGAGTTGATGGTAGGTGAGCACTGGAAAGTCGTCTCTGAGACTACTCGGGATGAGGGAACCGTCAATTTTCAGTTGCTCAGCAATGACCTTCATCTGGTAATGATTATCGTTGATGGGAATCCGGATAATCTCAATGAGATCAGCTTCAACTTCAGTGTCTCAGAAGGAATGGTGGACGCGGACGCATTGACGCGAATCGCGTTGATGGCAACTATTTTTTCGCGGTTTTCCGGATGGTCGGAAGAAGAAATTGGTCGATGGTTTGGACGCGGCATACAGATTGGAGTCGGAACCGGAGATGAAGATGATCGGTTCACCGTGCAGAAAGATGGTCAAAAGCTCTGGATGACGCCGATTGCTTGTGAGGGCGGAACGGTGTTCATCACCGGAGTGAGAGATGATCCCACTTCAAATGCTCCGACACTTGAAGAGTGGATGGCAAAGCATCCCGCACCACCACCAAAGTCTGGAAAGACGAATTACCATTCGTATCAAACGAGCGGAAAAGTCAATAACGCTTCGTTCCGTTTCAAAAATTTTAGTGTCCGGATGACGGAGCGACACTTTATTGGAGAGATGGAGAATCTCTCTGGGCAAAAGTATCAGATGGCCAATTTTAAGCTGAGTCTCTACGACAGCGATGGAGTCCTCATCGACACAGGAGATTTTACAATTCTCAACTTCAAACCGAAGGATGTTCGCTCGTTCGATCTGCACATGGACGAGGTACCGGCGTACTTCTCCTACAAGATCGACTTTGAAGGGGGGCTCTAACTTTGCGGAGAACTCACGGTCCATTGCTACGACTCATTGAAGGCATACAAAGGTGTCAGGAACTGTTTGTTCGGTCGTCCACACGGTTGTCGGGTTGTTTCCAGGTCGAGTTAGCGAGCAGCGCGGTCTCGCCACGCGGTGTTGTCGTAGGATCGGCTGCGATCGCTGCTGCGCCGCAAGGCCGTCAATTCCGCTTCGCCGAACGAGCAGCAAGTAGGTCAGGCTGTGCCTGACATTCGTTGCGTAGCTCGACGAGGGTGAAGTCAGGCACAGCCTGACCTACCGTATTATCTCTGCTTGGCCTCGGCTTCATTTCTGGTGGCGAGCCAATTGTAGAGCCAGCCGAAGATCAGGCCGCCGACGTAGACACGGTGGGAGGCAGGCATGAGGCATGCCCAGCTAAAAGGGCGTTGGCAGACTACCCCCTCTCTTCTTTCCGATCGCTTCGCCGCACGCAAACTCCGATCAGGCCGGCAATCGACATTACGAGGGCGCTTGGCTCCGGCAGGGAACCGCTCAAAGCAATCGTGACGACCTGCCCTGCCGCGTCGCGATCGACAACCTGGAACGGTCCAATCGACGTGAACACGGAGTGGGAGAAGTTGCCGTTAACGTCGGCAGCGGTGATTCCCAGACTGCTGCCGAAAGGAGTGACTGTGAATCCGCTTTCGCCTTGACTGAGCGCGGCAGCCGATACGACGAAAGGTAGAAAAGCGAAATCAACGGGTTGCGGTCCGGCCGTCGCCGGTTGCCGAAAGCCGTCCTCGCTGAGGGCGACGATTCCGCCACCAGCGTTGGCATAGGCCTGAATATCGAGGGCCCGTGCATTGAGAGCGGCCAAGTCGTCACCGGTCAGCGATCCACCATGATCCGATGGAACAAAGATTGCGCTGTAATCGGCGAGCGTCGCGGAGGCAAACTGCGCTGCATCTACCTTGACATAATGATCGCCGGGCGTGTTGGCTGGGGTGTATCCGACGAGCGGCAGCACTGCCTCTGAATCGGTATGGTCGCCAAGGGCGTTGTTGGCGGTGCTCGTTTGGATGTAAAGAATTGGGGCAGAGTTCCCATTACGGGCAAAATCAAGGCCTGCGGAAACGATGTTTCGAGCACCCACCGCGTTGGCACCTAGCACACCGTGAAAATCGGGATCATGTCCGGTGACGAATACGTTGCCGGCGAACAGCCGAGGCAGTGGACAAATCAGGAGCAACGCTGTTGCGAGCACGCCAACAATGCCGGTCAACAAGAAACGACTCATGAGACGCCCTCCAATTCGATAGATGAATTCTCGAAGGACTGAAACTGGCACAGATGCAGGATCGCAATAGCCGCGATTATAACGATCCGAGTTCCCGCGGCAAACTAGTCGAACGCTGTATTGGATTGGGGCCGGGGGGAATCAACTGGCGTCCACGGTTGAGTTGTAACCACATTCAAGCGGGTTGGGGAGAGAAACGGTCGCTCGCTCAGCGGCGGCCCCGTGGTCCGGCGTGGCTGGGTACGAGACGTCGGTGCGGCGGATTGTCGCTGCGAACATCGGTTGCCTCGGCGACTCGTGAATGAATTTGGGGAATCGGTGGTTGCGCGTAATGCGCGTGATAGGGGAGAAGAGAACCCGCGTCGCGAGCGACGCGGCTAAGTTGTGGTACAGGACGGGTGGTATCGGGGTTGGCAGGTTGATAACGCGCGGTCGGGGCGGCACGACTTTCAGACGGCTACTTTTCGAGGGACCACGGGGTACTTGTGGCGACGAGTTCGCGGTGCCACCAGTCGCCGGTGGCCAGCCGTTCTTTCGCGTCGGTGAAGCGGTATTGATAGAGGGCGATGCGGAGGAATTTTGGGGGTGCGTTCGGGAAGGGGTCTTCGGCCAGTAGCGCGAGCACTTTTGGCTCGCCTTCGAACAGTCGCGACAGGAAGAGCGGAACCAGGGGCTCAGGTAGCGGGGGTCGATCGAGCCGGTGGCGGCGACCACTTGTTCGAGCCGGAGGGCTTCGAACCACATCTGCCAGTCGAGGCGGGGTTGGTGGGGCATGTTGAAGCGCGGCGGCTGGTCGAGGTCGCCGGGCTTCCAGCGGAACTGGTAGGGCTTCCAATCCGTGCCGTCGTTGCTCCCCTCGAGGATGATCTCGGGGCGGGTCTCGGTCATGCGGCGGAACAGGCCGTAGTCGTTCACCAGGCAGAATTGCCGGACGTCGAGGCGAGAGGCAAGCGACTCGGTGGGCTCAGCGGCGGGGAAAGCCGCTTCGATGACCTGCTGGGTGCCGATTGCGATCGAGAGCGCGAAAAACGGCACGAGCAGCACGCTCCGCCAGCGGGTCGGTGAGAAGAGCCAGGGGGCATCATCGCCGGAAATTCGCGTCTGCATCCATCGCGGCCAGGCGCGATCGTCGACGAGCGTGAGCGCCAAAGCGATGGTGAGCAGATTGAAGAAGTTGTAGTTGCCGGTAGCGGAGATCAGCAGCATCAGGAGCGTGAAGCCGGCGCACGCAACGTAGCGCAAATAGCGTGGGCCAACGATGAACCAGGGCAGCACCAATTCGACGCCGAGCACCGCCACGACCGATAGCGCTTGAAACCAATGGGGCAGCTTCGCGGCGTACCAGCTGGTCCAGATCGGCAGCGGCTGGGTCCAGTAGTGGAAATCGAGCGCGGTGAGCAGCTGCCAGGTGTTGGGAACGGGCAGGCCGTCGGGACCCGCCAGGCCGTGGTTCCAGGTGAGCTTCACGGCGCCCGATTCGAACATCAGCCGAAACAACAGCCACCAGACGAGCCAGATCGCCAGCCGCGGCGGATGCGGATCGGTCCGCAGCCGCGACCGCCAGGCAAAGGGCGCGAGGAAGATGGCGACGAACCCGGTTTCCAACAAGAGGATGTCCCATTGAAAGCTCAGGAAGTCTTGTCCGACGTGAAACAGCGACAGGTAGCTGATCCAGAGCAGAACCAGCGCCGGAAGCGGCAGCACGCCGACGATGAGCAAGCAGGAGAGGATCGTGCCCGCGGCGCAGAGGAGATTGAGAAAGGCGTCGTGCGGGCTGATCCAGGCCAGCGTCGGCAGTTGCCAAACAGGCGAGAGCGGGGGTTGCGCCTGCGTGCAGTGGAGCTTGACGGCGTCGAGGTAGCTACTGGCCGGCAGGATTCCATGATCGCCCACCAGGCCGTCGATCTGCGTCCAGAGCGACACGAAAGCGATCAGATAGACCAGGCCGAGCAGGCGGAGGAAGAGGGCGGTGGCGACGTGGTAGGTCGGCGGCTTCAATTCGCGGCCGCGCCAGACGTGTAGCACTTTGGCGATCGGCGTGCGGTTGGCGGCGATCAGGCGGTAGACCAGTTCCGCCGCAACGGCGAGCGGCGGCGAGACGCGTGTAGAGCCAGAGGAGCCAGCGTTTGCGACCGCAATGGCTCGCGGCGCGAAACACGGCCTCGGCACCGCGCGAGACGTGTCCGTCGGCGTCGACAAAATGGACGGCGCGCTGAAATTCCTTGGCGTCCACCTCGGGAAAGCGGGGCGCCGCGGCTTGATACGGCGCGAATTCGATCTGCTCCCCGACGGCGGCGCGCCAGCGGTCGACCGCGGCGCGGCAAAACGCGCAGTCGCCGTCGTAAACGAGCGTGGGTCGATTGGTGGGAGCTGATTGTGATGGATGAGGCATGTTGTCGCAGCCGCAGGTTCGAGGGCATCGTTCAAAATATCGCCGCTTCGGCCGCGCGACCAGGAAAGTCGCAGTTCCGCCGCGCGAAGAGTCTTTTGATCCTGTGGGGGGTCGGGTATCATTGCCCGTGTCGGCTGGGACAAACCATAGGAGCTTCGTATGAATAGCGCAGCGAAGGTGTTGATCGGACTCTTGGCGGCGGTTCTCGTCGTGGACATCGCGGCGGGGCAAGATTGGTCGCAGTGGCGGGGCGACCACCGCGACGCAAAGGTCGCGGAATTCTCGGCGCCGGCGACCTGGCCGAAGGAACTGACCAAGAAATGGGAGATCGAGATCGGCAACGGCGCGGCAACACCCTCGTTGGTGGGCGACCGGCTCTACACGTTTTCGCGGCAGGATGACAGTGAGGTGATTCGCGCGCTCGACGCGGCGACCGGCGCGGAGATTTGGAAGGACTCGTACGAAACGGAAGGGGCGACGGGCCCGGCCGGCGGTTTTCCCGGGCCGCGGTCGACGCCGACCGTCGCCGAGGGCAAAGTGGTGACGCTCGGCGTGCGGGGGATTCTGTCCTGCCTCGACGCGGCGACCGGCAAACTGGCGTGGCGAAAGGATGATTTCCAGGGCAAGTGGCCGATGTTCTTCACGTCGAGCTCGCCGATCATCGTTGACGGCATGTGCATCGCTCAGCTGGGCGGGCGCGACGACGGCGGCATCGTGGCCTACGACCTGGCAAGCGGCGAGGAACGGTGGCGGTGGACCGGCGAAGGTCCGTCGAACGGGTCGCCGGTCGTGATGACATTTGGCAATACGAAGGTCGTCATCGCCCCGACGGACAAGAGCCTGGTCGGCCTGACGACCGACGGCAAGGAAGTTTGGAAGATTCCCTACGAGCAAGGCCGCGGCACGACGGCGACGCCGATCGTCGACGGCCAGACGTTGATCGTCTCCGGGCCGGGGAGCGGGCTGACCGCGATCGGGCTGAAAATGGAGGACGGCCAGCTCAAGGAAGAGGAGCTGTGGAAGAACACCGATAACACGGGGCGGTTCAACACGCCGGTGCTGAAAGACGGCTTGCTCTACGGTCTGTCGAACAGCAATGCGATTTTCTGCATCAACACCGACACCCACGAGACGTTGTGGAGCCAGGCGTTGGGCGGCGCCGAGCCGCCGGCCGGCGGGCCGTTAGGACCCGGCGGACCGGGCGAACGGTGACGGCTGCGCGGTGAAGAGCGACCGGCCGATCGGGCCGACGTCGCGCCGCGACTCACCGGGATCGTCCGCTTCGTTTCGATGACGGGGCTCTTGGCCCAGGCCACGGAGCAACCGGCCGCGGCAGGACAGGGCGGCACCAGCGCGCAGCCGCAAGGCGACGATCAACGTCGCGGCGGTCAGATGCGCGGCGACGGCCAGCGGCGCGGGGCCGGCGGTCCGGGCGGACGTCGACGCGGCGGCGGGGGTGGCGGCGGGGGTGGCGGTTACGGCTCGATCGTCGACGCCGGGTCGGTGCTCGTGGCGCTCACGCCGGCGATGGAATTGGTGGTCTTCGAGCCGAGTGCGACGGAGTTCAAAGAACTCGCGCGGTACAAGGTGGCCGAATCGGCGACGTACGCCTATCCGGTGCTCTCGGGGAAGCGGATCTTCACGAAGGATGAGGACCACGTGGCGCTGTGGACGGTCGAGTGAGGCGTGCCACCCCGGGGCTGCCGAACAATTGCTAAACGGCAAGCGTGGGGTGCATGAGTTTCGCGCCGAAAGTCGGGCGTTATTTTTCGAAGGTTAGTACCACGACCGAGTGGGGCGGGATCTCGGCGGTGAGCTTGTCGCCGACGAGTTTCGCGCCGTCGAATGACGTGGGCTGTACCACGTTCGGATCGTCGAACGTGTTATGGGCGTCAAGATTGTCGGCCGTAAGGATACGGCCGGCAACTTTTGACGCCTCGACGCCCGCGAGCGTGCAATCGAGTTTGACCGGCGCGGTGGCGTGGGCATTGACGATCGAGGCGTGAACGACTCCCTCCTGGTCGCGGGAGGCGGACAGCGAGAGGGCCGGTATCTTCTGGCCGTCGAACTCGTAGTCGGGCGACGCCAATCGCACGGGCAGCCGGGTCGCGTCGTGGTGGACCTTGTACATCTCGAAGACCCAATAGGTCGGCGTGAGCAGCATGCGATCCTCGTCGGTGAGAATCATCGCCTGCAGCACGTTCACGAGCTGAGCGATGTTGGCCATCTTCACCCGGTCGTTGTGCTCGTGGAAGATGTGAAACGTGAGGCCGGCGAGCACCGCGTCGCGGAGCGAATTCTGCTGGTAGAGTCCGTAACCGGGGTGGCCCGGCTCGACGCGGTACCAGGAGCCCCATTCGTCGGCGTAAAGCTCGATCTTTTTATCCGGGTCGACGCGGTCCATGATCTGTTCGGTCTCGTTGAGTGCCCGCTCCATGTTGCGGCACTCGCGGAGCATGTCGAACCACTCCTTTTCGCCGAAGCCGGTGGCGGGCGTTTTGTTGCTCCACTCGGGCCAGACGGTGTAGAAGTGGAGCGAGAGCGCCTGCATCTGGCGGCCGGCGCGGTCCATCACGACGCGGGTCCAGTCCTGGTCGAATCCGCCGGGACCGCAGGCGACGCGGACCAGCTTGTTGTCGCCGAAGTCGCGACAGAAGCTGGCGTAGCGGCGGAAGAGGTCGGCGTAGTATTCGGGCCGCATGTTGCCGCCGCAGCCCCAGTTCTCGTTGCCGACGCCGACGTACTTGATCTTCCAGGGCTTGTCGCGGCCGTTTTTGCGGCGGAGGTTGGCTAGTTCGCTGTCGCCGTCGTAGGTCATGTACTCGATCCAGTCGCGGAGTTCTTCGGGCGTGCCGCTGCCGACGTTGCCGGCGATGTAGGGCTCGGCGCCGATCAGCTCGCAGAAATCGAGGAACTCGTGGGTGCCGAAGGCGTTGGTGTCGACGACCTGGCCCCAGTGCACGTTGACGGTGTAGGGCCGGTCGGCGCGGGGACCGATGCCGTTGCGCCAGTGGTAGTCGTCGGCATAGCAGCCGCCGGGCCAGCGGAGGTTGGGAATCTCGATCGCCTTGAGAGCCTCGATGACGTCGTTCCGCATCCCGCGCGTATTGGGAATACTCGAATCCTCGCCGACCCAGATGCCATCGTAGATGCAGCGGCCGAGGTTCTCGGCGAACTGGCCGTAAAGATTGCGGCTGATCATGCCGCCATCCTTGCTCGCCGTGGACGACGGCCTTGGCCTCGAGGACGTCGGCGGAGTAAGCGGTTGCCGAAAACAATTCGAGCACACAACAGGTCACGATCAGGACAAACTCGCGGGGACGGCCGCTCATGATGAAATCTCCGCCTGGGCCAGGTTGGTGAATGCGACAAGGGGTCGAAAGCACTATACTAGCGGACGGGCCGGCGATCGACAAACTTTCCAGGAATTGCGCACGAGGGTTCGGCGGGAGGTCTCATCTGGGCGGTCGACGGCAGCCATTGCGAGCGACGAAGTGAAAGAATCGTCACCCCGCGGGGCGGAACGAGCCATCGGCGGCCGCACCGCCGCAGGCTCCGGGCCTGGGCGTGGTGGCCTTGATGCTGTTCGTCTCGGGCAGCTCGGCCCTGGTGTTTCAGGTCAGCTGGATGCGCGAGCTGCGACTGGTCGTCGGGGCGACGACCGCGGCCGTCGCGGCCGTATTGGCGATCTTCATGGGGGGCCTGGGGGTCGGCAGTGTGGTGCTCGGGCGGCGTGCCGATCGGTCGGCCAATCCGCTGCGGATGTACGGCCAATTGGAGACGGCGGTCGCGCTGGCGGTGGCGGCAAGCCCGCATCTGGTGCAGCTTGCGGCGGCGCTTTACTTTCGCCTGGGAGGGCAGGAGTCGCTGGGGATCGGCGGGGCGACGCTCGCGCGGCTCGCGCTGGCGGTGGCGGTGCTGAGGCTGCCGACGTTTTTGATGGGGGGCACAATGCCGGCCGCCGCTCGCTCGATGACCGCGACGGGCGACGTGCGGCGGCGGGCATTGGCCTTGCTCTATGGCGTCAACACGTTGGGGGCCGTCTGTGGCGCGTACTTCGCCACGTTTTTTGCGCTGGAGTTTCTCGGAACCCGCGCGACCCTCTGGTTCGGCTGCGCGATGAATTTGCTGGTGGGTGTGTCGGCGATATCGCTCGCGCGGCGGATGCCGGCGCTGGAAGTTCGCACAACGCCGGAGGGCGAAGTCGCTGCGGGATCGCGCCACGATGGCGGTGCGCTCCTCTATGCGACGGCGGCCGTGCTCGGTTTCACGTTTTTTATCCTTGAGCTGGTTTGGTACCGCATGCTCGCGCCGATCCTCGGTGGCACGACCTTTACCTTTGGCCTGATCCTCTGCGTGGCGCTCTTGGGGATCGGGCTGGGCGGCGCGGCGTATCACCTGGTATTCCGCTGGGTGCGGCCGAGTTGGTCCCTGTTGTCGATCACCTGCGCGGCCGAAGCAGCACTGGCGGCGTTGCCGCTGGCGCTGGGGATCGATTGGCGCTGCTGGCGGGACGCTGGTTCATGACGTCACGGACCTTCTACCAGGTGGAGGCCGGCTGGATCGTCGTGATGTCGATCGTGGTGCTGCCGGTGGCGCTGGTGAGCGGACTGCAGTTTCCGCTGCTGGTGGCGCTGTTGGGCCGGGGCCGGACCGCCGTGAGCCGGCAATTGGGAACTGCGTATGCATGGAATACACTTGGCGCAATTGCCGGGTCGCTGGTCGGCGGTTTTGGCGCCTTGCCGCTGCTCACGGCGCCGGGCGCTCGTGCGCGGCGTCATTGTTATTGGTCGTGCTCGCTCTCGTACTTCTTATGCGATCATGGCGCGAGGGACCTCGGGCCGCGCTGGTCGTCGCATCGCTGTTGCTGGTGGCGATCTTCTGCGTCGTACAAACTGGTCCGACGGCGGTCTGGCGGCACAGTGGGATCGGTGCCGGTCGCGCGTCGTTGCCGCCGGCCGACGAAGTCAACGCCACGAAGTTGTGGTGCAACGCGCAGCGCCGCAACTTGCAGTGGGAAGCCGACGGGATCGAATCGAGCATCGGCATCACGGCGCCGGACGGCCTGTCGTTCGTGGTCAACGGCAAAAACGACGGCAATGCGATCGGCGACGCCGGCACACAAATCGGCGTGGCGATCCTCGGGGCAATGCTCCAGGATGCACCGAAATCAGGCCTGGTCATCGGGCTGGGCACGGGGGAGTCGGCCGGCTGGCTGGCCTCGATGCCCGGCGTCGAGCGGGTGGACGTGGTGGAGCTCGAGCCGGCGATCGACGAGATGGCCCGGCGCTCGAGCACGCTGAACCGCGACGTGCTCCACCATCCGAAAGTTCGCCGCATCTACAATGACGGGCGCGAACACGTTTTGACGACCGACCAACAGTACGACGTGATCCTCTCGGAGCCGTCGAACCCCTACCGGGCCGGCGTGGCGTCGCTCTACACCCAGGAGTTCTACCGCGCGGTCCGCGACCGGTTGACGCCGCACGGAGTGTTCGTGCAGTGGGTGCAAGCCTACGAGGTGGACGGGTTCACGGTGAGCACCGTGCTGGCCACGGCGCGGAGCGTGTTCAAACACGTCGAAATCTGGCAGACGATTCCCGGTGATCTGCAGGTCGTCTGTTCCGAACAGCCGACCGAGTATTCGGTGACGCGGCTCCGCGGGCGGATTGAGGAGCCGGTAATGAAAGAAGCGCTCCGCGTTAGTTGGAGAGTGACCGATCTGGAAGGGTTCTTGGCCCGTTTTCTGGGCAGTGCCGAGTTTGTCGACCAGCAGGTGCAGGCCGAGGTGCTTGTGCCCAACACGGACGACCGCAACTTTCTCGAATACGGATTCGCCAAGACGGTAGGACTGAGCACCGGATTCTCGAATGCGGCACTCCGCGAAGCGGCCGTCGCGGCGGACAAGCATCGGCCTCCGTTGGCCGACGGTGCGGTCGATTGGGACCTGGTCGACAAACGCCGGCTTCAATTCAACTGGCTGTTCGGCGGCGAGCTGACGGTCGCACCGACCGCCAAAGGGGAGTTGCGGACACTCGCCGACGGTTATTCCTCATTCGTCGGGGGGAACTATCGCGCGGCGCTCGACAAGTGGGCGGAACTCCCGCCAGCTCCGCTGAGCGACGTCGATCGCTTGGTGCAAGGCCGCGCGCACGCAGAACTGGGCGAGGCACAATGCTTGGACCTGATCGCACCCATCGCGTCGCAGTATCCGGCCGAAACAGCTGCCATCCGCGCAGTCTATTATTGGAAACGGAAGGATCAGGCACAGGCCGCTGCCGCCGTGGGCGGCGTCTGCGAGTCGCTCGCGGAGAATCCTTTGACGATTGCGGCGTTTGTCGAGTCGGCGTTGAATCTGGCGATGGAAATAGGGAACCAGGACTCGGGGGAAGGGCGGCGCTATTTTGAGCTGTTGGCCAAGCCGCTGGCCGGCAATCGGTTCGAGTATCAACGGACGCTGATTCGGCTGCAGTTGGCCGAAAACCTGGGCGCGGCGGAGATGCTCGCGGCCCTGGCGGCGGTGGAGCCGGATCCGCCCTGGATCGGGGACGTTCTGAGGCTGCGGGCCGAGGCGTACATGGCGGCCAAGCATCCTCTGGCGGACGAAGCCCAACGCGACTGGGAGTCCTACCAGCGACAGGCGAATTGACGGGTCGTAGGCGGTTGAAGTCGTGTCATGGCATGATGTTCCCGCTTGTGGGCAGGCGGCGAAAAGACTAAAATTCGCATGATCACCCGCCTTGGATTCGGTGGCCATCACGGAGTGTTGCCCCCCGCCACGCGGTCGCCAACGATGCCACGGCGGCCAAGCCAGGATTGAGCTTGCTCGATGACGATTCCCGACTTCCCGCCGCTGTTTATCTATGCCCTGGTGTTGCTTGGGTTTGTGGCGACGAACCTCGTTCTGGCTCGGGTTGCCGGGCCGAAGAAGAAGACAGCCGTCAAGGAGATGCCCTACGAATCGGGCATGGACCCGATCGGCGACGCCCGGCAGGCGTTCGACGTGCGGTTCTACCTGGTGGCGATTTTGTTCCTGGTGTTCGACGTCGAGCTGTTGTTTCTCTACCCCTGGGCGGTGAGCGCCTATAGCGACGCGGGGATTCCCGCACCGCTCCGCGACACGGTGTTCGTGTTGATGCTCGTGTTCATGGCGACGTTGGCGATTGCCTACATCTATGCCTGGCGGAAGGGAGTCTTCCGATGGCGGTAGGCCTGCCGGAGAACGTCTTTCTCACCAAGCTCGACGCGGCGGCCAACTGGGCCCGCTCGAACAGCCTCTGGCCGATGCCGTTCGCCACCGCCTGCTGCGGGATCGAGCTGATGGCGACCGCCGCGTCGCGGCACGACATCGCCCGGTTCGGGGCCGAGGTGATGCGGTTCAGCCCGCGGCAGTGCGACCTGTTGATCGTCGCCGGCCGCGTCGTGATGAAGATGCTGCCGGTGCTGCAGCGGATTTGGCTGCAGATGCCCGAGCCGAAATGGTGCATGTCGATGGGGGCCTGTGCCTGCACGGGGGGCGTGTTCGACACGTACGCCGTGGTGCAGGGGGTCGACCGATTCATTCCGGTCGACATCTACGTGCCGGGTTGCCCGCCGCGGCCGGAGCAGCTGCTGGCTGCCCTGATCGAGATGCAGAGCAAGATCATGAAGACCGGCACGTTTAAGGGCCGGGAGTTCTTGGAGCGGACGACGCCGACCGGCCCGCGCGAAGTTCGACCCGGACGAGATTCGCCGATTCCGCGAGGCGGCGCCGGTGGAAGGGCTCGAAGTGTATGTGCCGCCGACGGTCGACGTCGACGCCGGCAAGCCGATGAGTCGGTACCCGGCGATCCCGGAAAGAAATTAGGACGAGTCGGATGCTCGAATTGGCCACGCTGCAGCAGCGTTTTGGAGGCGAGATTGCGGAGTCGTCGTTTCGCGACAACCGGCGGTTCGTCGTCCCACTGGCGCGAATCTATAGCGTGCTGGAGTTTTTGAAGCGGGGCGGCTTCGACATGCTGGCCGAGATGACGGCGGTCGACTACCTGGAATACGAAGGCGCGACCGACCGATTCGGGCTGGTCTACGTGCTCCTCAATACCGCCACGGGCGAGCGGGTGATCATCAAGACGTTTTTGAATCCGCCGGAGCTGGACGTGCCGAGCGCGTATCCGCTCTGGAAAGTCGCCGATTGGCTGGAGCGCGAGGTGTTCGACATGTTCGGGATCGTGTTCACTGGCCACCCGGACTTGCGGCGAATCCTGATGCCGGAGGAGTTCACGGCGTTCCCGCTGCGGAAGGACTACCCGCTGAAGGGTCGCGGGGAGCGGCATAATTTTCCGGTGATCACGCGAGCGGAAAGCTGAAGCAATTGGGCAGAGAATGCAAAATGCAAAATGTTAAATGCAAAATGAGAAATGCGGAGGGAGAAAACACTGCGTTGAATTTTGCATTTTACATTGGCCTTGTTGACTAATTCCACTCGAACTGAGGCAGCCCGAGGTGGGTGAAACGGTTTAAGATTTTGCATCTCAGACGGGCTTCGGCCTGTTGGTTTTCGAGAATCCTGTTTTTCACATTTCCTCCGAAACAACACTTCATGCGATACATGGCGGTTTCCGCCAGGCTGCGTCGATGATATCCCACGTCTTCCTTCCACCGTTTCCGACAACTCGGCGAATCTCGCGGATCGCTTCGTCACGCTCCAAAGGCGGCTGGCTCGAGTTGCCGTGTTGCTTGATTTTGGCATTGCGACGCGGAGGAATGATCGGCTCTATCTCGTCGGCGCCGAGCGTTTCGTACACTTTCCACTGATCATAGGCCCCATCGCCGGCAAACGAATTGATGGGCGAATCAATCTGCTCCAGCAATTCCTCCACTTGGTCCGCGTCGTGCCCACAGTTTTCCGTCAGCACTTCCGCTTCGATCTCCTGCGTATCCGGGTTCACGGCCAAGTGCAACTTCCGCCACGTGCGTCGTTTGCTCACACCGTGCTTGCGAGTTTTCCATTCGCCTTCGCCAAACACCTTCAAGCCGGTGCTGTCGACGACCACGTCGATCGGTCCCTGGCGGTCCGCAACGTCCAAGGCGATTTCCAGCTTGGCCGCCCGTTTGGCCAGAGACGTGAAGTCGGGAATCGCCACGTCCACCTGCATCAACTGTGCCAGCGAACGCCCCAAACCTTCGGTCTGCCGATAGGGAAGCCGAAACAACTCCCGCAACATCAGCAGGCTTTCAACGGCCGTATCGCTGTAAACAAACGGGTGCCCGACCTTCGTGGCCTCGTTGGTATGTTCCCACGCGTCGATCACGTCGTCGCTAAACCAGAACGTAATCGAGCCCCGCTGCACCAGCGACTCGTTATATTTTCTCCAATTGGTAATCTTGTAGCTCGTTTTCGCCTTGGCAACCATTCACGCGCTCCTTCAGTGTGAGGGGGAATCCATTTCTCCCCTGATTTACGAACTGAACATGCGAATAGTTCGACAAGGCCTTTTACATTGACCAATTTGCATTTTCTTCCAAGAATTCTCGACTTTGCTATGCCCCTAACCCTCGCCGATACATTGCCTGCCGACTCGACTGAGCGGGAGTATCTGTGGACCCTCAATTTCGGTCCGCAGCATCCGGCGACGCATACCACGCTGCGGCTGGTGCTCACGCTCGACGGCGAGCGGGTCGTCGATGCGGTGCCGCACATCGGCTACTTGCACAGCGGATTCGAGAAGCTGGGCGAGCACCTGGATTTCAACCAGTATGTGACGATCGTCGACCGGATGAACTACGTTTCGCCGCTGGCGAACGAAATCGCCTGGCACCACGCGGTCGAGAAGCTGCTGGGGATCGAGCTGACGCCGCGGTGCACCTATCTGCGGACGATTCTTGCCGAGCTGATGCGGCTGCACGATCACTTGCTCAACGTCGGCACCACGGCGCTCGACCTGGGGGCGTTCACGGCGTTTCTCTACGGCTTCGAGCAGCGCGAGAAGATTTACGACATCGTCGAGTACGCCTCCGGCCAGCGGTTCCACACCAGCTATACCCGTGTCGGCGGCGTGATGCTGGACGTGAACGACGAATGGGTCGCGCGGGTCAAGAAGTTTCTGCGGGAGTTCCCGCCGACGTACCGCGAGATCGACAAGCTGCTGACGCGGAACCGGATTTTCATCGACCGCACCAAGGGGATTGGTGTGCTGTCGCGCGAGGACGCGATCAGCTTCGGCGCGACTGGGCCGGTGGCGCGGGCCAGCGGCGTGGTCCGCGATTTGCGCAAGGACGAGCCGTACCTGGCTTATCCCGACCTGGATTTCCAGGTCGTCTGCTCGACCGGCGGCGACTGCTATGCCCGGTATCTGTGCAGGATGCGGGAGATGGAGGAGAGCGTCAAAATCATCCAGCAGGCGATCGACAAGCTGCCGGGCGGGCCGGTCAACGTCGAGTCGGTGACCGACGTGGTGCTGCCGGCCAAACCGCCGGTCTACCGCAGCATCGAGGGGCTGATCCAGCATTTCGAGGTGCTGATGCCCAACCGGGGCTACGACGTGCCGCACGAGGAGATCTACGCGGCAACCGAATCGCCCAATGGCGAGCTGGGCTTTTACATCGTCGGCGACGGCACGACGCGGGCCTATCGGGCCCGGACGCGACCGCCCTCCTACGTCCATTTCGGCTTGTTTCCTCATATCATTCGCGGGTATCAATTGAGCGATGTGGTGGCGGTGCTGGGGAGCATCAACATCATCGCGGCGGAGCTGGATCGGTGAGGAACAGGTAGACCGAGACCAAGATGTGCGCAAAGACGCAAAGGGGCAAAGAACGCAAAGAAAGACGGGGAAGAAAATTTTTTGAGATAGATTGTGAAAAATTTCACTACGGCTAGCCGTGTTCTTGGCGATCTTTGCTCCTTGAAACGCGACTTCGACGCGCGATGAATTGCCCGCTAAATGATTTTTAGGGAGTTTTAAGTCATGCCAGTGCTGAGTGACGAGTTGCGGGAGCGGATTCGCTCCGAATTCCCGAAGTATCCGGACAAGCGCGCGGTGACGCTGCCGGCGCTGCACATCGTTCACGGTGCGCACCGCGAGGTGACGCCGGCGGCGATGGTCGAGATCGCGGAGCTGTTGGAGCTGCATCCGTCGGAAGTGTCCGACACGATGACGTTCTACCAGTTCTTCAAGGAGGAAGGGCACGCGCTGGCGAAGCATCGCGTGTGGGTCTGCCGGAGCATCTCCTGCATCGCTGCGGGGGAGCGAGGAGCTGCTCTGCAAGTTATCGGAGCGATTCAACGTGAAGCCGGGGCACAACACGGCCGATGGCAAGATGACGCTCGAGTTTGCCGAATGCTTGGGGGCATGCGAAGGGGCGCCGTGCATGTTGGTGGATGAAGATTGTCACATGAATTTGGATGAAGAGTCGGCGGCGACGTTGTTGGAGCAGTTACCGTAGAAGATGCGGCGAGCAAGCTCGCCCGCTAAATGGTTATGCCGAAGTTTGAACCAGTTCTGTTGGCTCGCATCAACAAGCCCGATAGCGCGGCGCTGGCCGGGTATCGCGCCGACGGTGGGTACGAGACCTTCAAGAAGACACTCTCGATGGAGCCGGACGCGGTCACGACGCTCGTGAAGGATGCGGGCTTGCGCGGGCGGGGTGGGGCCGGGTTCTCGGCGGGGCTGAAGTGGACGTTTCTGCCCAAGAACCATCCGGGGCCGATTTATCTCTGCGTGAACGCCGACGAGAGCGAGCCAGGGACGTTCAACAACCGGATCCTGATGGAGCTCGACCCGCATCAGTTGCTCGAAGGCATCGCCATCGCCTGCCACGCGATCCGCTCGCACACGGCGTACATCTATCTCCGCTACGAATACGGCAAGAGCTACCGCGTGCTCAAGGCCGCGATCGAGGAGTGTTATGCGGCGGGCATTCTCGGTAAAAACATTTTCGGTAGCGGTTTCGATCTCGATGTGTATCTCCATCGCGGCGCCGGGGCGTACATCTGCGGTGAAGAGACGGGGTTGATCGAAAGCCTCGAGGGCAAACGGGCCTGGCCGCGGATCAAGCCTCCGTTTCCGGCGATCGAGGGACTCTTCCGCAAGCCGACGATCGTCAACAACGTCGAGACGCTCTGTTGCGTGAAGCACATCCTGGAGCGCGGCGTCGACTGGTTCAAATCGATCGGCGTGCCGCCCGATCCGAACAATCCGCGCGACCAGGGCAGCTTCGGGCCGAAGCTGTACTGTATCAGCGGGCACGTGAACAAGCCGGGCTGCGTCGAGCTGCCACTCGGGGTGACGGCCCGTGAGTTGATCGACGAGCATGCGGGCGGTGTGTGGAAAGGCCGACGGGCGAAGGCGATCGTACCGGGCGGAATCAGCATGGGCTTTTTGTCGGCCGAAGAAATTGACACGCCGCTCGATTTCGCGGGGCCGGGGAAGGCGGGGTGTTTAGGGCTGGGGACCGCGGCGGTGGTGGTGGTCGACGACCAGACGAGCATGGTCGACGTTTTGTACAACTGCTGCCGATTCATGTCGCACGAATCGTGCGGGCAGTGCACGCCCTGCCGCGAAGGGACGGCCTGGATGACGAAGATTCTCGCGCGGATACGCAGCGGGGCGGGCAAGATCGAGGACCTCGACCTGCTCTACGAAGTCGCCGCGTCGATGGGGATCATCCCCGGTACGACGATCTGCGGCCTGTCGGATGGGGCGGCGTGGCCGGTAAAGAACGCGATCAAAAAGTTCCGCGGCGAGTTCGAAGAGTACATCACCAGCGGCCGCCGCTCGATCACGCCGGCCGACGAATTGATGGCAGTGCATTAACTAACAACAATCGAACACAAATTAGCGCAAAGACGCAAAGGAGCAAAGGACGCCAAGAAGACGTGAGAATTAGAAACTCGGATGCGATCCCTTCACTAATTTCTTCCTTGCCTTTGATTTCTTTGCGATCTTTGCCCCTCTGCGACTTTGCGCAAGAAGAGTACCGAAAACGCCCGAAACCACGGAATTGTCCAGTGCCAACCGCAATCGTTAACAATCAGCCGGTCGAGTTCGCCGAGGATGAGCGGCTGAATTGTATTCAGGCTGCGCAGCGGATCGGCTTTGAGATTCCGTCGTATTGTTGGCATCCGGCGCTGTCGGTGGTGGCCAGCTGCCGGATGTGCCTGGTCGAGATCGGCCAAAAGAAGCCGGACGGACAGATCGTGATGGAAGGCAAGCTGGTGCCGGGTTGCCAGCAACTGGTCAAAGACGGCACGGTAGTGGTGGCCGACAGCGAAAAGGTGCGGGCCGCCCAGAAGGCGACGCTCGAATACTTGCTGTTGAATCACCCGCTCGACTGCCCGACGTGCGACCAGGCGGGCGAGTGCTACCTGCAGGACTACAGTTACCACTACGGCCGCGGCTACAGCCGGCTCGCAGGAGCCGAAGAACATCAAGCCGGACAAGGATCACATCGGCGACCAGATCACGCTGTTTACCGACCGCTGCATCATGTGCAGCCGGTGTGTGCGGTTCACGCGGGAGATTAGCGGCACGGCGGAGCTGCAGGTCGTCGGCCGCGGCACGGACGAAGAGATCGACGTCTTCCCGGGCCAGCCCTGCAACAACAAGCTCGCCGGGCAACGTGGTCGACATCTGCCCGGTCGGAGCCCTGTGCAGCAAGGATTTTCTCTACAAGCAGCGGGTGTGGTGGCTCAAGAGTGCCAACAGCGTCTGCCCCGATTGCAGCACCGGCTGCAGCATCCACGTCGACCAGAACGAGGACCGCGTCTATCGCTTGCGGCCGCGGCCGAATCCGCAGGCGCAGGGCCACTTCATGTGCGACGAGGGCCGCTTCGGCTGGAAGTATCTGCACGCCGAGGAGCGGCTCACGGTGCCGGAGCTCAAGCGGCGCGACGGCAGCCTGGTGTCGCGCGATTGGGACGCGGTGCTGGCCGGCGTGCGATCGGGATTGGAATCGGCACGCGACCAGGGCATTGCCGCGATCCTCTCACCTTGGATGACGCTCGAGGAAGCCTATCTGCTGGCAAGCTACGTGAAGTCGCTCTCAGCCAGACGCAATGCTCGCGCTGGGCCCCGTTCGCGTCGTCGGCGACGACGACAACTACCCGAAAGACGTCCACGGCCACGCCGATCGAGCCGGCAAAGTTCACGATCCGCGCCGAGAAGTGCCCCAACCGCCGCGGCGTGGAAATCATCTTGAAGCACTTTGCCGGCAGCGTGACGCCCTGGGGCGACGTACTGGGACGAGCCGCCAGCGGGGACCTGGCCGCGGTCTACTGCGTGGGCGGCGATCCCCGCGGTTGGATCAGCGAGGAGCAGGCCGCGGCGTTAGCTAAACCGCAAGCGGTGATCGTGCAGGATATTTTTGCTTCAGCGGCGACACGGCAGGCGACGGCGGTGCTCCCCGGCGGCTCGTTCGCCGAGCGCGACGGCACGTTCGTCAACCACGCGCGGCCTCGCCCAGGGCATCCAGCGGGCGGTGCGCGGCCCCGGTGGTTCGCGTCCGGACGGGCGCATCCTGTGGGAGCTCACGGGCCGGCGCGGACTGTTCAATCTGGCAGCGCTCCGACGCGAGATGGCCGAGGCGATCCCGGCGCTCGGCGGCGCTGGCGACCGGCGAGATTGGTCCACAGGGCGTCCGCCTGGCGGTCGAAGGAGCGGCGGCTAGCCAGCATGAACGAGCTCGATTCAAACCCTGATTACGATTGCCGTCGTGTTCGGCGCGGTGCTCGGCACGTGCGCCTACCTGATTCTGCTGGAGCGGAAGATTTCCGCGCGGATGCAGGACCGGATTGGGCCGAACCGCGTCGGGCCATGGGGCTTGTTGCAGCCGGTGGCTGACGGGCTGAAGATCCTGCTCAAGGAAGACCCATCGCCGGCCCACGTCGACAAACTATTGTTCCGCATCGCGCCGATGATCTCGGTGTTCACAACGCTGTTGGCGTTTGCGGTGGTGCCATTCGGCCCGGTGGGGCAGGCGCCCTCGTTCATGCGATTCATTATTGCACCGAACACCGACGTCGGCATCGTGTTCATCTTTGCGATCACGAGCCTGGCGGTGTATGGCGTGATCCTCGGCGGCTGGGCGTCGAACAACAAGTACAGCATGCTCGGTTCGCTGCGAGCCAGCGCCCAGGTGGTGAGCTACGAGATTCCCCTGGGGATGAGCGTGCTCGGCGTCGCGCTGTTGGCGGGCTCGCTGAATTTGGAGCGGATTCTCTCGCAGCAGGCCGAGGGCGGTTTTTGGCACTGGAACTTTTGGTACCAGCCGGTGGCCTGCCTGATCTTCTTCACCAGCGCACTGGCCGAGTCGAACCGGCTGCCGTTCGACTTGCCCGAGTGTGAGCAGGAACTGGTGGGCGGCTATCACACCGAGTACGGCGGCTTCCGCTTCGTGATGTTTTTCCTCGGCGAATACGTGCACGTCGTGACGGTCAGCTTCTTGCTTTCGATTTTGTTCTTCGGCGGTTGGAATTTTCCCTGGATCGCCACGCCCGAGAGCGCGTA
Source organism: uncultured Planctomycetota bacterium (assembly GCA_963808175.1). Taxonomy (GTDB): domain Bacteria; phylum Planctomycetota; class Planctomycetia; order Pirellulales; family Lacipirellulaceae; genus DASYDU01. The sequence continues at coordinate 308,669 of CAWEEU010000006.1, forward strand.
CATTGGCGCATGGCTGGTGAAAATCGGGGTGTTGCTGGCCAAGGTGGCGGCGGTGATCGTCTTCATTATGCTGATCCGCTGGACGATCCCGCGGTTCCGCTTCGATCAGCTGATGGGCCTGGCCTGGAAGGTGCTGATACCGTTGGCGCTGGCGAACGTCGTGCTGGTGATGACCGTTTTGCAGTTTGATTGGAACCATTGGTGGCTGCCGGTGATTTCGCTGGTGTTCTTCCTGGCGGCCGGCGTGATGGGCGTGAACGCGAAGCGGGCAGAAATCCGGCGACGGCCGCGGGCGAATCGACCAGCGGCGTTTGCAACTTAGTAGTAGAAATGAGCGTGTGACATGACAGGCAAGACAAGGAGACTGGGAGACAAGGAGACAAGGAGATTGCACCATTTAAGCATCTTCTCCTTGTCGCCCCCTCTCCTTGTCTCCTAGTCTGGGACGGCCGACGATTTAGGTTCATTTAGCAACACCATGCCAATTGCACATCAAGACGTGACCTGGGTCGAGGAGCCGGAGTTTGGCTTCTGGGAGGCGACGTTCCTGCCGGCGATCGCGGCCGGATTGCGGACGACGATCGACCACATCAAGCTCAACAAGCCGGTGACGCAGCAGTATCCCGGAAGTGAAGCCCGAGCTGCCGCTGCACTATCGCGGCGTGCACCGGCTGAACCGCGACGAGCAGGGCCGCGTGAAGTGCGTCGCCTGCATGCTCTGTGCGACGGCCTGCCCGGCCAACTGCATCGCGATCGAGGCGGCGCCGCGCCGCCCGACTGGCCCGACCGCGACAAGTTCCCGGCGACGTTCGTGCTGGACGAGCTGCGATGCATCTACTGCGGCATGTGCGAGGAGGCTTGCCCGGTCGACGCGATCGAGCTGACGCATATCTACGACCTGACGGCCACGTCGCGCGACGAAATGTTGTTCAATAAAGACAAGCTGCTGGCGGTTTACGACGAGACGAAGACGAACCCGCTGGATCCAGTGCGAACCGGCCGCGGACGCCTGGGACCGGCTTCGGAGTTCAGCAGCTTGCCGGCGGTGGGCCCGGCGACCGAGGTCGAGGACAAGGACCGCGCGGCGCGGATCGAGTCGCCTGGCGTAATCGGCAAGGCGCCGCCGGATCGGTATGGGGAGTGAAAAAAAGTCGTCAGTTGTCAGTCGTCAGTTTTCAGTGGAAGCTGGCTCGTCACTGACAACTGATGACTGAGAACTGAAGACTTTCACATGGACTGGATCACGCAAAACTTGATGCTGCTGATCTCGCTGGTGCTGATGGGCCTCGGCGTGTGGTGGCTGATGCCGTCGAGCTGGCCGCGGTCGCGAGCCGGGGGCTGGCTGCTGGCCGTGGTGGGTGGCGGCCTGCTGGCCGCGCGGCTGCACGTGGCGACGGGGCCGCCGGCCGAGTCGATTTTGTTCTGGGTTTTCGCGCTCGGGGCGCTGACGTGTGCGGTGTTGATGATCACCAGCCGCAAGCCCGTGTACGCGGCGCTTTGGTTCGCGCTGGTGACGCTCAGCACGTGCGGGCTGTTTTTGCTGCAGTCGGCGCCGTTTCTGGCGGCGGCGACGATCATCGTCTACGCCGGGGCGATCATCGTGACCTTCTTGTTCGTGATGATGCTCGCCCAGCAGGCGGGGGCGACGATTTACGATCAACGAGCGCGGCAGCCGCTGTTGGCGACGATCGTCGCCTTCGTGCTGTTGGGGGCGCTGCTGTACACGATGAAGATTTGGGACGCTCACCGGGCCGTGGCCGCGGCCAATGAGGCGCGGCCCGCAATCACGGCGAACGAGTTGAGCCGGCCGGCGGCAGACGAGCCGATCGGCACGATGCATTCGCTCGGCCGGTCACTGTTTGGAGACTACCTGTTTGCCGTCGAGCTGGGTGGCACGCTGTTGATGATCGCGGCGATCGGGGCGATCGCGATGGCGCCGCGGCGGGCCGAGGGGACGCTCTGATGCCGGAAGTCGAACGATACCTGGCTGTCGGAGCGGCGCTATTCGTGCTCGGGGCGTTGGGCTTCCTCACGCGCCGCAACTTGATTTTGATGGTGCTCTCGGCCGAGCTGATGCTGCACGGCGTGTCGCTCACGCTGGTGACCTTCGGCCGGATGTACCATAGCCTCGAAGGCCAGGCGTTCACGATATTCATCCTGACGGTGGCGGCCTGCGAAGCGGGGCTGGCGCTGGCGCTGATCCTCGCGCTGTATCAGACGTCGAAGACGCTGGACGTGGAAGTCTGGACGAACCTGCGCGAGCCGGACCTGCCGCCGCCGATGGTCGAAGAGGACCGCGAGGAGCCGCCGCTGCGGCTGCCGGAGAAGCAGCGTTTCCCGCATTTGACGCCGGCCGGGCGGGAGCCGGAAATCTCGCACGAACGGGGCGACGACCGCCGGCTTGAGCGAGACGATGATGAAGCACTGACTTGAATGTCGATGACCGAAGCGAATCAACATTTGGTGATGTGGCTGATCCCCGCCGCGCCGCTGGTGGCGGCGATCGTGACGGCACTCATCGGGCCGAAGCTGCTGCGCGAGCGGAGCCAGTGGCCCTGCTGGCTGGCGCTGGCGATCGCGACGATTTGCTCGTTCGTGCTGCTGGTGTCGATCGTGCCCAACGGGTTCACGGAGCAGTCGGGCACTGCAGTCGTCGCCAGCGGCTATCAGTTCCTCGAGATCGGCGGGATCAACGTGCGCGTCGACATTCAAGCGGACGCGATTGTCGCGATCATGCTCTCGATGGTCACGTTCGTGAGCTTCCTGGTGGCCGTGTTCGGGGCCGGTTACATGAAGGGCGATCCCGGCTTCGCGCGGTTCTTCGCCGAGATTTCGCTGTTCGTGTTCTCGATGTGCATGCTGGTGCTGGCGGGGAATTTCCTGTTGATGTTCGTGTTCTGGGAGGCGGTGGGGCTGTGCAGCTATCTGCTGATCGGCTTCTGGTTCCGCCGGCCGAGCGCGGCCGCGGCGGCGAAGAAGGCGTTCGTCGTCAACCGGATCGGCGACTTCGGTTTCGTGCTGGCGATCTTCCTGATTTGGACGACGTTCGGCTCGCTCGATTTCAAGGACGTGCTGGGCGACCCGGCCCGCTTGGCGGCGCTGCCGACGGCGACCGTCACGACGATCTGCCTGCTGTTGTTCCTGGGGGCGATGGGCAAAAGCGCCCAGTTCCCGCTGATGGTCTGGCTCCCGGATGCGATGGAAGGCCCCACGCCGGTGAGCGCCCTGATTCACGCGGCGACGATGGTCACCGCGGGCGTCTATTTGCTGGCCCGGGCGACGCCGCTGTTCATGCTCGCGCCAGACGCGCAGATGGTCGTCGCCGGCGATCGGGGCGACGACCGCGCTGATCGCGGCGCTGACGGCACTGACGCAGAACGATCTGAAACGCGTGCTGGCCTACTCGACGGTGAGCCAGCTGGGCTACATGTTCATGGCGCTGGGGGCCGGCGTCGGTGGAGCCGAGGCAGCGACCGAGGCGGCGACCGCGGGCATGTTCCACCTGTTCACCCACGCGTTTTTCAAGGCCCTGTTGTTCCTGTCGGCCGGCAGCGTGATGCATGCGATGGGCGACGTGATCGACATGCGGCGGTTCGGCGGCCTGCGGCGGGCGCTGCCGATCACCCACTGGACGTTTCTCTGCGGCGCGGTGGCCTTGGCGGGCGTGCCGCCGCTATCGGGGTTCTGGAGCAAGGACGAAATCTTAGCCGTGCTGGCCGCGGCGGGCGAAGAATCTCCCCACGCCACGTTCTACGGCGTGATTCAACTCGTGGCGATGGCCGCGGCGTTCCTCACGGCGTTCTACACGTTCCGGGCGTACTTCCTGACGTTCTGGGGCGAGGAGCGGTTTCCCGAGGAAGCGGGGCACCATCCGCACGAGGCGACGCCGGTGATGGCCTGGCCGCTGCGGATCCTGGCCGTCTGCTCGCTCGGCGTGGGAATCGTGTTTGGGCCGACGCATTTGTTTGCCGACTATCTGCACCACACACCGGGACACGTGGCGGTCGAGCATCACGGCCTGCACTGGGACATCATGATCACCAGCTCGTGCGTCGGGCTGGTGGGAATCGTGCTGGCCTGGTGGTTCTACGTCCGTTCGCCGGCAATTCCCGCGACGCTCGCGCGCGTGCTCGCTCCGCTCTACGAACTGTCGCTGAACAAGTTTTATCTCGATGAGTTTTTCATTTGGCTGCTGGTCGCGCCGCTGCGGGCAGTGGCGTGGATCGCGAACTGGTTCGACGCCAAGGTCGTGGATCAGATCGTGGACGGGATGGGGCACCTGCCCATCGCGCTGAGCCGCGTGCCCGTGTACGTGCACAATGGGCTGGTGTCGACGTATTCGCTGGTGATGCTCGCCGGGGCGGTGGGGTGTTTGTTGTTGGTGTTGAGGATGGTGATGTGAGTGGTGGATAGCTGCGCGGAGCAAGCTCCGCCGCTAAATTCGTGATAAGGTCACTACATGCTTGTTTTGCTGCTACTGACGATGTCGATTCCGGCGGGGGCGGCGGTGCTGCTGTTGGCGTTTCGGCGGTCGATGTCTGCCGTACACGCCGCGGTGGGTGGCGCTGGTGGCGACGGTGGCGACGCTCTTGGTGTCGATCTCGCTGGCGCAGCGATTTCGCGAATTGCCGCCGGCGGTGCCTGCGGCGGCCGGCTGGCCAGGGCGAGTTTCCGATCCAGCCGCGATTCGAACAGAGCTTCCACTGGTTTAGCTATGGGGCGACCCCGGCAAGTGCGACCGGCGACGAGGGCTTCCAGTTCGATTTTCTCTTGGGACTCGACGGCATCGGCGTCGTGTTGATCTTGCTCACGACGGTGCTGACGGTCTCCTGCGTGCTCATCTCGTGGGAATCGATCGCGGAACGGGAAGCAGAGTTTTACACGTCGCTGCTGGCGCTGGAGACGGGGCTGGTGGCCGTATTCGCGGCGTTCGACCTGATGCTGTTCTACGTGGCGTTCGAGTTTACGCTGATTCCGCTGTTTTTCATGATCGGCATCTGGGGCGGGCCGAAACGGCGGTACGCGGCGGTGAAGTTCTTCCTTTACACGCTGGCCGGCAGTCTGATCACGCTGGTGGGGCTGGTGGCGTTGGTTCTGACCGTGTCGGCGGGAGGACTCAGCACGCCTTGTTCGTTGCCGGCGCTTGCCCATTGGCTGGCGGCCAATCCGCTGCCGCGCGAGACGCAGATCGCCCTGTTCCTGGCGCTCTCGGCCGGGTTCCTGGTCAAGGTGCCGGTGATCCCGCTCCACACCTGGCTGCCGCTGGCACACGTCGAAGCGCCGACGGCCGGCAGCGTGCTGTTGGCCGGTGTGCTGTTGAAGCTCGGCACGTTCGGCTTTCTGCGGCTGTGCATGCCGCTGCTGCCCGCGGCGTGTTTGGCCGTGGGGCTGCCAATGCTGGGTTGGCTGGCGGTCGGAGGAATTATTTACGGTTCGTTCTGTGCGTTGGCCCAGCGCGACATTAAGAAGCTCGTCGCTTATTCCAGCGTCGCCCATCTCGGCTTCTGCGTGCTCGGTTTGTTCGCGCTGAACGTGGCCGGCATCACCGGCGGCGTGCTGCAGATGATCAACCACGGGCTCTCGACCGGTGGGCTGTTCTTGATCGTCGGCATGATTTACGAGCGGTACCATACGCGTGAGCTCGACGACTTGGGCGGGCTGGCGGCGCGGCTGCCGATGATCGCGGTGGCGTTGGTCTTCATTTCGCTCTCGAGCATCGGCTTGCCGGGGCTCAACGGCTTCGTGGGCGAGATTCTGTCGCTGGCCGGGATGTTCGCGCGGCACCCGCTCTACGCGGTGCTGGGAGCGACGGGGCTCGTGCTCGGGGCGTGGTATCTGCTCACGATGCTCCAGACGCTGCTGTTCGGTCCGCTGGTGGAGCCGCATCATGGCTGGACATCACGTGGGCGACTTGAACCTCCGCGAGGCCCTGGCGCTGGCGCCGATCTGTGCGTTGTGCCTGTGGATCGGCGTGCGACCGCAACCGCTGGTGGACGTGATCCGGCCGGACGTGGCGGCGGTGGCGGCGCTGTACTGGTGAGGCGAACGTCGAGACGGCGTCGGTGGGCGTCGGCGACGTGACCAAATTGGTGAGTGAATAAGTATGGACGTGACGATTGAACAATTGAATCAAGCGGCCGCGCTGATCGTACCGGAGATCGTGCTGTTGGCGACGGTCTGCGTGATGTTCCTGGTGGGGCCGCTGTTGGTGAGCCCGACCGGGTACGCGGCGTCGGGCGTGCGGCACCGCTGGGCCGGCCTGGCGCTGGCGGCCTTGGGCGCTGCCTGGCTGATTTGGTTCAACCACGCGCCACTGAGCGCGACGGGCGGTCCGTTTACGGCCGACGCGCTGGCCTGGTTTGCCCGCGGGCTCTCGCTCACGTTTGGCGGCGTGCTGGTGCTCCTGCTCTGGAATCAGATCGATGATGCGCATGCGGCAGAGGCCCACGCCTGCCTGCTGTCGATCGTCGCGGGGACGAATCTGGTCGCGGCGTCGAACGACTTGGTGGAGTTGTTCCTGGCGCTGGAACTGGTGAGCATCCCGACCTACGTGCTGTTGTTCATCGTCGGCCGCGGCCGGTCGACCCGCGAGGCGACCATCAAGTATTTCCTGCTGAGCGTGTTTTCCTCGGCGCTGGTGCTCTACGGCATGGCCTGGCTCTACGGGGCGACGGGCACGACGAACCTGACCGGGATCGCCGCCGCGCTCTCGCAGTCGGGCGCCGGCGAAAACGTGATTCGCCATTTGGCGCTGGTGCTGCTGGTCGCCGGCCTGGCATTTCGGATCACCGCCGTGCCGTTCCATTTCTATGCACCGGACGTGTTCCAGGGGGTGCCGGCCTCCAACGCGGCCCTGCTCTCGTTCATCCCGAAGGTGGTCGGATTCGTGGCGCTGGTGCGGCTGTTGCCGCTCACCGGGGCGACGATCACCGCGCAGCTCTGGCTGCCGGACGAGTCGGCCCGGATGCTGCTGTCGATTCTGGCGGTGGCCACCATGTTCGTCGGCAACTTGATGGCCCTGCGGCAGACGAACCTGTTTCGGCTGATGGCCTATTCGAGCATCGCCCACGCCGGCTACATGCTGGTCGGCCTGGCGGTGGGGAACGTGGGGGCGGTCGGCGGCACCAGCGCGGTGCTGTTCTACCTCGCGTCCTACGGACTGATGACGATCGGCGTGTTCGCCCTGTTGCGCGGCGCCAGCAGCGAAGGGCAGTCGCTCGAGACGATCGACGACCTCCGCGGCCTGAGCTACACCCATCCGTCGACGGCGCTGCTCTTGGCGGTGTCGCTCTTGAGCCTGACCGGCCTGCCGCCGACGGCCGGCTTCCTCGGCAAGCTCAACTTGTTCCTGGCGGCCTGGGGCGAAACGACCGCCGTGGGCCACTGGCTCGCCGGACTCTTGGCGCTCAACGCGGCGATCGCGGCCTTCTACTATCTACGGCTGGTGGCGGTGATGTACCTGGAGCCGGCGGCGGACCGCCACCCGCGGCCGGTCGACGTCGCGGCCTGGCTCGGCGGCCTGGCCTGCACGGCCGCGACGCTGTTGCTCTTCGCCCAGCCGCAATGGTTGTGGGACGCGGTGCAGCGGGCGGCGGGATAGCGGCGGGTTTACATCTTCAACGGCACGCTCTGGCTACCGTATCCTTGCCGATGTACCGCTACGGCTTGGGCACTTTGATTTCCAGGAACTGACCTGATTTGGTGACCTCCACGGTGAGTGGGGTCTGGAGTCGCGACTCCGTATCCCTTGGGAATCTTTGAGGAGGGCTTGCCGTTTTCCTGACAAACAATCGCGACCTTATGTTTGCCGAGGACAAGTCCATCGGCATATTTATAGGTCGTCACATTCTTAAACGTTCCGTCGCTACCGACGCCGACCGAGGCGGGTCGCGGATGCATGCCCTTCTGCGGTGGCTCCTGGCAGAAGAAGTAGAGGGTCATTCCGGCGACGGGAATCGGGCTGCCATCCTCGTAGGTGACTTTTCCGCTGACGGGAACGGATTCAAAAGGACTTCCAGTTCCGCCGCATCCAACCTGCACAAGCGTCAGCAAAGCAACGACAAACAACAGCTGCGGCACGGGTATCTTCATACAGGTACGACTTTCCAACGAAAGCACTTCACCGGACGATTTCGCGTTACGCATGCCTCGGACTAATTCTTGTCGTCGATGACTTCGCCATCGTCGGGACACTGATACCGTTGCCAGACGCCGAAGTTTTCGGGCTTGCAGCTGAGTCCCGCTAATTCGTTTCCAACGTCCACGAAATCAGAAATGAACTGGACGCTTCCGTCACACATCGCTGCGAAGACACCGCCGGTGTGCTGGCTGCGAACCGAGGTTTGCACGCTATGATTCCAGGAATCACTGGGATAGGGCAACATACATTCCGATTTCAAATAGTCCTCGCCGGCTTCGGCAATGATTGCGAGGTTGTCGCGCAAGTCGTCGACCCCTTCCTGGCAAGTATTGGGGCCAAAAGCGTAGTTTGAACCGTGTTGACCGAGAAGATTGGAACCGATCATGCCCATCGCCCAAACACCACGCCGGTCGTTATTCGACCGCCCCGTGCGAAGCTCGGCAATTGCAATCGACTTGGAAGTACCGTCCGTGACTTGAGCCAACGTCATTCCGACGTCGGCTCCCCCCAACCCGCGACCACAAGTGATGATTTCATTGGTACTCGGGTCGACAAACGTCCGACTCCAGACCGAGGGAATATTCGCGTCGAGACTGCGATTGCTGGGCGGAAATGCCAGCCCAAACTGGTAGCCGTAATTGCCACGCGCCAAACTCCGCTGGGACCATTATAGGGCCTGCCGCGGCCATCGTCCGAAGGGCAGAGCATGACCGCTAGTTCCGTGGTCCGCGCGACGAGATTCGCATTCGGAGCCTTGCCACTGCTTCCCAGGGCCGTCGCCGAGAGATTGTCAGTCGTCAGAGTCTGCTGGCGTCCATCCGGTCTTTGGAAAACAAAGGAATCGTAGAGAGCCTGTTCTTCGAGATACGGCAGAATCATCGTCGCCCAACTCCGATACAACCTGGTTCCGTCGGACGCAGCGTAAATCCGATCGGAATAGCCGGCTGCGTCGCGTGGCTCGGTCAGAAACGCCGGAGGAAAAGACTTCTTCGACTGCTCGTAGTTCAACAGCGCCATGCCCAGGTTTTTCATGTTGTCCTGGCACTGCGTTCGTCTGGCCGCTTCTCGCGCCGCTTGGATCGCCGGCAAGAGTAGCGCCACCAAAATGCCGATGATCGCAATCACGACCAGCAATTCGACGAGGGTGAAACCGACCGACGAGCGCCTGCGATGGTCACACATAGCAAAACTCTCCGTCCTGCTTAGAAAAGCTTGGCGCTAAACGCCGTGGTAAAGCACTTGAACCAATCATAGTGAAGAGTGCGAAACAAGTCCAGTCATCATTTCGAAAAACTCAGCGTCCTCGACGATGTAGACGACCGCCGACCGCATGCTCTTCCGGCCCGGTTCCATTGGCTTGGAATAATCTCAAGAACGCGAAACTCGCGGGAACGGCCGCTCACCGCGGCACGTTCGAATCCCGCCGACATCGGGTGCTGGACCAAAGAGCCAGCAGCGATTGCCTGTATCCAGTTTGTTTCCCTGTCCAGCCGCTGATCCGACAAATCGAACTGTAGTTGCCCCCGGCACGAATTCAATTGGTACTGGTGCGTCGACGGATGCAGACTCCCAGAGCGGCAAATAATCCGAGTAGGATTGCGGCGGGCTCCGGTACGTTGTTGGCGGCCAATCCCCCGGAACCGGCACCACCTGTTTGGCCAAAATGGGCTTTCCAAGAAGTATAGTCCGCCGGTCCAACAACTCCAGATCCGTTGGCAGGATCACGATTCGCACCCAAAACCGAGCCGGGAGCACCGAGGTTGTCTCGCCAGATGGTATAGTCGGCCGCATCGACGACGTGATTGCCATTGTAGTCGCCGATCAATCCGACCGGCGCCACGCCGACGTACGTCACGATTTGATCGAAGGTGCGATTGGTCGGACCGTCCGCTCTGCGGATCACAAAGTTCAGGTCTTCAGCATTGATTCCATTGTTATAGAGACTCCCCAGCGGAATGGACTCGTTGGGCATCATCGTGTGGCTGCCTAAAAGAGAGGCCTCAGCGAGTCCGTTGCCGCTGGCCCCACCTGCTTTGATCCAGGTGTTTGCCCCGTCGATGTTCTGGTCGTCGAGACTGCTCCAGCCGGAAGGGCTGAGCGAACCGCCAGCACTTTTAATGTCGAAATAGTTCCAAGAAATGGGATTTGTCGAGAGATTCTTCAACGTGCCTGTGCCGTTGCTGCGATCGATTTGGAGCGTCAGCAAGTCAGGCGTCGAGATTTGCTCCAAGCGGAGGTTGTCGACGTAAAAGCTAAAAGGATCAACGTCTCCGGTCGCCGTGACTCCCAGCTGTGCGGAATAGCTTGTCACCCCCTGGTCTACTACATCTCCGAGTCCAAACGACTCCAGCGGAATTGTGGCCGTGCCCTGGACCACTTCCGTCTCGCCGGCATAGGTACCAACCGTCTGGCCGACGAAATTCAGGCCCAGCGTGATATTTGCTTCGCTGATTCCCGGCAGGTCGGCGGGATCGAAGTAATAGTCGAGCAAGAGGTTGTAGTGTTCGGCACCGGTTCTGACCGCAGCGGCGAGGGTGTCAAACGGAACATTCATCGGCACCCAGGTGGGGTTTGTCCCAGCGTTCCAGCTAAAACCAGATCCCGTGATCACGACTTCCTGAGTCACTTTGAAACTATGCGTTCCTTGGGTGACGCCCTTCGTCGATTCGAGCGCAACTGCCGGATTGGCGCCTTGGGCAAAACTGTTGCCGATCGTCCAATTGCCGAGCGTTTCCCAACCTTCCACGAGTTGGGCCTCGGCCGATCGCTGTAGTGTCAAAACCAACACCCCCACGCCAATCATCGTGAGCGGCAGCGCGAATCGTCTGCTGCGGGTCAAGACCACGCCAATCGATACGATCGCCAGCAACACTAAGCCACTCGGCTCGGGGACGCTACCGAATAGCGCCGCGGCGCCGGCTGGATTGGCGAGACGATAAAAATCTTGGAACTTCTGCAGATCGTGAAAATCTACGACGCCGTTGGTGCCGCCGGCGCCAAAATCGCCAACCAGGTCAAACGAGATCCCAGGATTGCCGACCGGGGCGGGTGGATCGTTGACCAGAAACTGTGCCATGAACAGGCTCCAGTCTTCCGGGTCGGCACTGCCATTGCCATTGTAGTCGATGTGCTCTGCCGGAATCAGCTGCGTGAGCCTGAGGTTGTCGAAATAAATATGGACCGCTGTTGTATTGGAAGGGGCTGGTAAAGTCCCAAACACGCTATTGTACAAGATGCCAAGTCGATATTCGGTGACACCCGAGTTAGGTACGAACCCAAAGTCGGCCAAGGGAAAGGAAGCATGGAATTCGGGAAACGGGTCGTTGTCGTATTGAGCGTCAAATGGGGCGATGGTGTTTTGATCGAAGCCTGTAAACTTGAATGAACCGGGCGCACCGTTGGAGCCGCCCCACATGCCGACCCAGAAATATCGCTGCGGAAACTGCCCATTGTTCTCGGGATCGACGGTTTCTTCCGGCGCCTGCCAGGGAATCGAACGCATTTGCTCGACGTCGTACGTAATGTCGAAGTCGATCGTGTAAAGACCCTGGTCCCCATTGACGGCCGTATCAATCGCGGTAAAGCGGGGATCGACGACGCCGCCATTCGCGCCGGCAACGTTCGTGTACGTCGCCACCAGCGGGTAGTCGAAGTGGGTGTCAAGTTGCACGTCGACACCATTGATCGGCACAGAATACTCACCGCCGGCTCCTTTGCCAACGATGTTGGCTTGTAGCGCGCCGGTCCCTTGAGTGACGCCGTTCGTGGTCGCCCGAGAGTAGGTCACCGTGCCGGCAGTACGGCCGGTCCAGCACCCGGAGCATGTCAGCGTGTTGTCGAGCGTGGGGTCGAAATCGCCACCGGGAAACACGCTGCCAGTGGGGCCAGTATCCCAGGTCGCCAGCTGAGTCGTCTGAGCGCGCACGACCGAAGTCAAGGCCGCCAGCAAAACACCCAACGACATGGCCGTCAATCCTATCCATCGTGTGATTCGCATACCACTTACCCTCTCTCCGTAAACTGTCGCTCACACAATTCATGGACCGGCATCAGCTGCCGGACGTAACGGAATTGGAACGAGCGGCCTTGAACGTCGAAGACCACTTAGTCGATATCCGTACCGCACCGTGTGACTCAAGGAACGGTCGCCGGCAAATCGCTGCCGCGTTCCACCGATCGAACGTGCCGACCTAGAGACGCTGGCCCGGCATCGGCTCGCAGGCCGGGCCAGCACCAATTCTTCCAAATTAACGACGGCGATCATTGCACCGCCGATCTCGAATCGACGGTCATCCACTCGCCGAGTCATTCGCTCAGTCTACTTCCGTCCTCGGGCCCGGCCCGCCAACCCCGCGACGCCCATCAGTAGAAGCACCGCCGAACTCGGCTCTGGAACCCAGCGCGAGACCCAGATGTGACCGTGCACCTCCTCACCAAGTGGAGGCGAGGGACCAAAGAACTGCAAGCCAAAAGCATTGCTGCGGATTTCGCCGTTGCTATCCAAGGCAATACTGCCGTTTTGCAGCGTACTGTTGAAGGAAATGACAGCCATCGTGTTGCTCATGTCGCCCGGGACCTGGGTATCGGTCGTCGGTTGATAGTAGGTCCAGTTTGGGGCGGGCTGTTCAAACGGCTGAGCCGTTACGGGGAGATCGGACATCACGCACCACTTGATGCCGTCGTACCCCGGAAAGAGCAGACGACCCGTGCCGCCGTCTTCACCATTCTGGAATCCCTGCAGCACGACGCGCGTAAAGGTCTCGCCAAAAAACGGACTGAAGCTGCTATCCATCTGGCCAGTTCGCCAGGTGACGTCGAGGTGAAGGCCGTCTGGAGCCGTGTGCATCGCGTCAATCGTGCTCAGCTGATTCCCCTGCGAGAAACCGCTCGTTGCATCGGTCAGGGCCTGGATGTCTGCCACGCTTGGCGAAAACGGAGCGGCAAGCGCCGAACTCGCGGCAAATGCACTGACGACCGCCACTGCGACCATCATCAACCACCGAAATTCTGTACACTTCATTAGAGCTCTCCTGTGAATCACACCCTGGATGTCAATCCCCAAACTGCCTCTCCGGTGTCGCACATTTCGTAAGCGCTGGGGACGACGCTGGGAACGAAACCTGGACCAAAAGAAAAAGAATCAGACTCTTCTGCGGGCGCCATACGCGCCTGCACCGCCGATACAAACTCGAAAAACCTGCCGCCCTGCGATGGATAAGACTCAGCAAGTAGCGCCACGGCCGAGTTTTACTACTTCAACACGTGTTAAACTACTTGCCTAAACGTCGATTCTAATTCGGAACGACAGAATTGTCCAGCACTTTTTTCCGATAATGCCGAGAAATCCGTCGGCCACCGGGGCACCCGGAACAGTGCGCTCACCGGTTGCTCGGAAGAATCGAAGCCCCGCCTACGATTGCGGCGAATTCGTGCCAAATTGCCGCCGCAAGTCGTTGCCGGCAGACGGCTTCGCAAGCTCTCACCGACGTGGCCGACTAAATGCCCGTGATGGCAAGCCGCGGCAGTGAACAATCGAGATCGGCCCAAACGTCGGCCAGCGGACCCGTTGCAGCCTGGTCCATGCCAACCTTGGCATCGCCGTCGGCAGCTGTGAAACGTCGACTGGACCTGGGCCGCGCGTCGAGCAGCGCGAGGATCTGGTCGGCAGAGCGCGTCGACATACGGCGAGCCAGATTGGTACTCCGGGCAAGCGACTTCCGGCCCGCGATATTCGTCTGGGGGACGATGTCGGCGGGTGACAACGACAAGAGCGCGTTCGATTGCTCCCGGAGGGCCACGTCTGGGGTGGCGTCAGACCCATTGGCCGATTGCCCGCTGGCGGAACCGCCGCCGGGGACCGACGTAATGACCACACCGCTACTTATCGCGCCGAAGTTCTGCCTCCAGACGGTATAGTCACCCGCGCCGATCACCTGGTCGCCGTCGCCGTCGGCGCGGAGGTCGCTGCCCGAGCCGAGCGTGTCGCGCCACACGGTGTAATCGGCGGCATCGACGACGTGGTCGCCGTTGTAGTCGCCCGGGAGGGTGGGGGCGGCTTGCACGGTATAAATCTGCGGCGTCGGCGGCGGCGCCATGCCGGCACCCAGGAAGAAGCTGGGATTGGGCGGCTGGTTGTAGCCGACGTTCTGCCAGGCAATCGCCTCACGATATTGCGAATCGTGCATTAACGTGTAGAGGCGACTGGTCGCGGCAATCGTGGTGGTGTAGATGCGAAGTGCGGTATTGTCGCTGGTCCGCACGATCACCTCTTCACGCCAATCGCCAAAGAGGTCGGCCACCAAAGAGGGCGTTGCCTTCGTGCCGTTGTTCGTGGATGCACCCGAAAGATTGAGTAACCGAGTGTCGCCGGAGAGCCCGTATTTGTCGATGCGCGGCGTTCCTGCTCCGCTGTTTTGACCATCGAACAGTTCGCGCGTCAAATCGGCGTCCCACCAGATGAGAAAATTGGACGTGCTTGGCCGGCGGCCGACGACGCTTCCATCGCTTGCGAACAGCGCGGATGTTGCGCCGCCTCCGGATGCCCACGCTTCGTAACCAGGGCTTCCTGCCCAAATATCACCTGCGACGCCACGTCCGACGTCGCCAGTCGCCGGGATGCCAAACAGCAGTTCGCCGGTCCGTGCGTCGCGAAATTCGCCCCCGGCCGGGCCGTAGGCGCTGGGCGTCTCATGTGGCATGAACACTTCCAGGCCCGGTCGGCTTGGATCCATGTCGGAAACGTGCAGCGCGTCGCCGTGGCCGAGGCCGGTCGAGTAAAGTGGCGTGCCATCGTCGTCGACGGCCATGGCTCCGTAGATGATCTCGTCCTTGCCGTCGCCGTCGACGTCGGCGGGGATCATGTTATAGACACCTTGGGCGACGTACTGGCTGTTGATATTGCCGTTGATTCCCAGGCCCGCCTTGAACCACCACCGCAGGGTCAAGTCGTTGCCGTTGAAATCCCACGCGGTTAACTCGTTGCGGGCGGCAAATCCATTCTGCGGACCAAAGATCCCTCGTCCCAACACCAGGCTGGGATGCACGCCGTCGAGGTAAGCGACGGCCATCAGGAACCGATCGACGCGATTGCCGTAGCTGTCGCCCCACTGGGAGACATTTCCCCGGTCGGGTAGATAAGGCACGGAAACGCGTTCGGCGCCCGTCCATCCGTCGAAGATCGTGAGGTATTCCGGACTGGTGAGATTGTAGCCGCTGGAATTGCGATAGTCGGCGCGGGCACTGTCGTGCGGAAGCAGCACGTCGTTGCCCTGGCCATCGACCGTTCCGGGGGCAGTCCGCATGGCGACCTCGGCTTTGCCGTCGCCGTCGAGATCGTAAACGATGAATTGTGTGTAGTGGGCGCCGGAGCGGATATTTCGTCCCAAGTCGATGCGCCAAAGGCGCGTTCCATCGAGCTTGTAGGCGTCAATGTACGTATTGCCCGTATAGCCGCTCTGCGAGTTGTCCTTCGAGTTGGAAGGATCCCATTTGACGATAATTTCGTACTGGCCGTCGCCATCGAGGTCGCCGACGCTGGCGTCGTTGGCGATGTAGGTGTAACTCTCGCCGCTCGGTGTGGTGCCGCCCGGCGGGATTTGCAGGGGGACGTTCAGATACTGCTGCACCGGCGCGGCGGCCGCGAGCGTGAAGTCAGGGCTGGCGTCTTGCTCGACGCCGCTCACGACGGGCCGCACGAAATAGCTGTTGCTGACGCTGAAATTTGCCGTCGAATCGACGAAGTCGGTGGTTTGCGTGAGCGGCGTCGCGTTGAGCTTGACCGGGGCCCCGCCGCCGGCGGAGCGATAGAGGTTGAAAGCAACGTCGGCCGGATCGGTGCCCAGCAGGCGCCAGCCGACGTAGGCCTGGGTCGACGAGCGGCGGACGACGACCATGCCGCGATCGAGATATTCCATTTGCCGCACCAGCGGCGAACGGGTGAGCGTCGAGGGGCCGTCGGCTGCATCTTTGGCAACGTCGGCCGGGCCGCGGGCGTCATCATAAATCCGTAGCTCGTTGATCGAACCGGTGAAGCCCGGAGCGGCGTCAAACAGCGATCGACCAAGATAGGCCAGCGAATCATTGACCGATCCGGCGTTCGCACCGTCGAGCGGCGATGTACCGGTCTCGGTGCCATCGACGTACAAACGCAGCAGGCCGGCCGAGGTGTCGACGACGATTGCGGCCACGTGCTCGACGCCGTCGGCGGTGGTGGCGCCACCGGCCACGCGCTCGTCGGCTCCGCTGGGCCGCAGTACGCCGCGCGAATCGCCGAACGAGCTTTGCGGCGTGTAAGACAAATAGCTATCGCCGCCCGCGCCGCTCTGATTGCCGACGTCGAACACGCGAGTCCCATCGGGCAAGTCCGCCGCGGTGAACCAGACTTCGACGGTCGCATCGCCGTCGGGCAGGGCGCCGGCCGGTAGTCGAGCGTACTGTACCACCGACGCCTGGCCGCTGCTGACGCCCGTGTTGGCGAGCACGAGCTGGCCGCCTGCGACTTGGGCGCCATTGAAAAGCGTGGCGTGCGCCGAACCGATCCAGTCGTTGGCCAGCGAGTCGTTGAACGTGTAGAGATGCGTCAGGCTGAGAAGCCGCCGGTCCTCGAGCCGTTCGAATCGCAGTCGCCGTCGCTCTTTGCGGCCGCAGTCGTCGCACATGCCACGCGGGCGCACCGCCATGATCCTGTTCCTTACCGAAGAACCCCGCCCCTTGCGCACCGCGACGCTACGAAACGCGCGCGAGCCCTCGCGCCGTGCTCGATCTCTGGTTCGAATCGTCGACGGCAATCGTCGAGCCGCGCCGTCAACCACCTCACTCTAGCGACTGCCGGAGAGCGAATCCAGCAAGCGGCGTCCGCGGGGGCGGATCGCTCAGGCGATCAGTGTGTTCTAGTCGCGAACCGAGGGGGGACGATCGGACAAATTCGCGGAAATCCCAATGTTAATCGGGGAAAATGCGTAACAGGATGCCCTTTTGGTGCTTACAGTACTCTGGTTGAGACTATGCTTTCACCCGCCCATAGTAGTAAACTCGCGCAAGGAAAGCCCCTTGGACGACTCGGATGCGGACAATTTGTCGAAGGACGAGCGGACCCCCGGCGAAGCAGGCCCCAGCGAATCGTGCCCCAAGGAACGCGGTCCAAAAACTGAGGAATTCCTCCGGCTGCTGGGGGCCCACGAACGGAGCCTGTTTACCTACGTGTACGCGCTGGCTCCGGGCTGGCAGGACGCGGAAGAGGTGATGCAGCGGCTGCGGATTCGGATCTGGCAGCAGTTCGACCAGTATGAGCCGGACAAGCCGTTCGACGCCTGGGCCCGCGCGATCGCTTACTACCTGGTGCTGGCCTATCGCAAAGAGAAAAGCCGACAGCGAGAATTCTTTGCGGAACGGATTCTCGAGGCGGTCAGCGGCGAATACGAAAAACACCTGGAACGCGCCAACGAGCGGCGCGACGTCCTGGTCGGCTGCCTCGAAAAGCTCGACGATCACAAACGCGAAATGGTACACGCCTACTATTCGTCGGAGAGACAATCGTCGGAAACGCTGGCGGCCAGGCTGTCGATGACGCCCAATGCGTTGCGGCAGTCGTTGTTCAGAATACGCAAGGTTTTGTTGGATTGTGTCGAGCGGACCATGCGCGTGGAATCGCGCGGCTAAGGGTTTACATGGGAATGGACGATTCGGATTTGATCAACGAAGTGCTCGAGCTCACGTTGGCCTACCAACGCGACGACGCGACCGAGGAGGAGCGTGCGCGGCTGGAAAGGTTGTTGTCCGACAATCCGCAGGCCATCAGCTGGTACTTGCGCGTCGTCGAGGACTCGTTGACGTTGCGGGCTTCGGCTTCGTCTCAAGAGGATCAATCCGGACAAGTGTGCGAGCCGTGTGAGGGGGTCGCCGATGCTGCGGCCGAAGCGGGGTCCGGCGCCCCGGCCGGGAGCCGTACGCCCGCTTCGCTGTTCGCGAGGTGGGAGAAGACCTGTCGGCTGTGGGCGGCGCCGACGGCGGCGGCCTGCATCTTGCTGGCCGTAGCCGGAGCGGTTTGGTGGAAAGCGTCCCAACGCGCCGTGGCCGATGCCGTCCGCGAGCCAAACGGCCGGTCGGCGCGCGTCGTCAACATTTCCAACGTCGAGTGGTCCAGTGGCGCCAAGCAATACGACGAATGGTCCTTTGTCGAGCCGGGCGACACGCTGCGGATCGAACGGGGGCTGGTGAACTTGTTTTTCGACAACGGTGCGGAGCTTCTGATCGAGGGGCCGGCCGACGTCGACTTCGTGTCGTTGAAAAAAATATTCGCCCGCAAAGGCAAATTGGCCGCCCGCGTCAGTCCCAGCGCGATCGGGTTTAGCATCGAGACGCCCCATGCCAACGTGATCGACCGCGGCACGGCGTTCGGTCTGTCGGTGGACGAGAACAATCGTACCGACGTCGTCGTCTACGAGGGGATGGTGGATCTCGACGTACTGGGCAACAACGCACCGGCCCGTCGTCGTCTGGAGCGCGGCGAAGCGCTGAGCGTCAGCCGCCTGGGCGAGCTGAGCCGCATCACGACGGTCGAGAGCACGAAGTTCTTGGAGCCGCCGCAGGTGCGGGCGGCCGGTGGTCGCGCGGAGCCGGTCATCACGTCGGTGAGCGACAACGTGCGATCGCTGGAGACGACGAAATACTATCGGGTCATACCCGGCGGCTTCCGCGAGGATTGTCGGGCCTACGTCGATCGGTTCCACGAATGGAACGGCGTCGACCAGCGGGGCTTGCCGCCGTTCTTGGTGGGCGGCGACTACGTGATGACTTACAACGACGACAAGATCGTCACGGAATTTGAGATCGCGGTCGGGCTAAGCCACCCGGCGTCGCTGTACGTGCTTTTCGACGATCGCGTGCCGCCGCCGGCCTGGCTGAAGCGCGATTTTGTGGACACACATTGGGACGTCGGCTCCGACGAAGGCTACGACGATCGGATCATCGCCACTGGCATCGGGCCGGGCGAAAGCATCGACCACACGTGCAGCGTGTGGCGTCGCGACGTCACGGAGCCGACGACCGTCGTCCTGGGGGCGCTGGGCAACGAAAAATTCGCCCTGCCGGCGGTCGACGTCGAACGCAGCATGTACGGCGTGGTGGCCGTGCCGTTGGGAGATCGATAATTTTTTGCGTCGATTGGAATGCGGCGGCGGCTAGATGGCCGATGGACATTCCGTCGCACCAGGTCGTGCTCGGCGGGAAGCCGCCACAGGCGCGAGCCGGCTCGGGTGGTGGGTGAGACTCGTCACACAGGTGGCGGCGGTGGACGCCGGCGTAGCAGCGCTCGGCGGGTGACTTTTCCAACATTTACTAGTTCGGCTAATTGCAGGTTCATTTGCGCCAAAGCGCAATGCGACGGCACGGATCCGAGGACGCACAATGGATGAATCGACGTCGATGGGGAAGAGGACGAGTGCCGCGCCGGGGCTTCGGGCGCGACGGGAGGCGGTCTTCCGCCATGTTGGGGTCGGCGCGGTGCGGGGTTGGGAGACCTGCGCAGAACTAATGCAGACCAGCGCACAACGACGCACGCAACGTGGTTTTACACTGGTCGAGCTGCTGGTGGTGATTGCGATCATCGGCATCCTTGTGGCGCTCTTGCTGCCGGCGATCCAAGCGGCGCGCGAAGCGGCACGACGCTCGGATTGCATCAATCGGATTCGGCAGATCAGCCTGGCCGCCCTCAGCCATGAATCGGCGAAATCGAGACTGCCGTCGAATGGCGACGTGTGGTTTTCGGATGGTGCGCTAGCCGGCGGAATCAGCGTGTTTGGTCGCCTGCTTCCCTACGTCGAGGAGGAAAACGTTCGCAATCTGGTCGACCAGACCAAGCATTGGCGGGATCAAACGGCCGATCTCCCTGACAAGAAGTCGCCCTTTCGCACGCCGTTGCCGTTTCTACGCTGCCCGAGCGGCAAGGCGATTGAATTAACGTTTATGAATGCCCGCGACGGCGGTGTGTCGGAACAAAACAATTTGCGCAGCCACTACGTCGGCATCCTGGGTGCGCGCCCTGGCCCGGTGAAGATGCCGCCGCCAGCGGGAATTTCGGAGACACCTCCCTTCGACGGTTGCCCGGGCGGGCGCGGCAATACGTTTTCCCCACCGTTCGACACCTACTTGCAATTCGCGTGCTCGAAGTCAACTTCCGGTTGGACGTCTGGCGGTACTGCGATCAACGGCGCCATTCTCTGCGGGAAGGGAGTGAGAATGGCGGAGATTACGGATGGTTCCAGCAAGACCATGATGTTCGGCGAAATGTCGTGGGACGTCGGCCCTCAGGAACCATGGATCGTCGGCAGCACGACGACTACGGGAACGGATAACTACGGCGAAAAGCTGCGCGGCCAACGGTGTCGCCTACAACGTCAAGAATGTTCGCTACGCGATCAATCGCAAGAAATATCGCGATGAGGACGGGAATCTCCCGGCTGGTCAGGATCCCGACCGCGCCGACTCAGACTATGCACCGCTCACAGAAACGAGCCTGGGCAGCAATCACCCTGGCGGAACGCACGTGGCGATGTGCGATGGCTCGGCGAAGTTTTTGAGCGACGACACGGACGTGGAGCAGGTTCTACTGAGGATGGCCAGCCGTGCGTCGGAGGATGTTTACGACGCCGGGCGGTAAGGGCCTGCGCTCGCTTCAAGAGAGCAAGAGGTTTTGCAAAATGGACTTTAATCGACAAGCTGGCGCGATGTCGTCCGGGCGGAGGGTGCCGGTCGGCCATGTTGGTGCACCGTCTGGTTTTCGCGAGGTAGGGGCCGGGACCGTGCGGGGTCGGGAGACCCTCGCACAACATCGAAAGACCCGCACGCAACATGGTTTCACGTTGGTCGAGCTGTTGGTGGTGATTGCGATCATCGGCATCCTGGTGGCGCTCTTGTTGCCGGCGATTCAAGCGGCACGCGAGGCGGCCCGGCGGAGCGACTGCATTAACCGCCTGCGGCAATTGGTGCTTGCGGCGCATAACTACGAGTCAGCAAGAAGACAGTTGCCACCGCACGGCGACGTCAAGATCATCGTGGTGGGCGGGCAGAGGTATCACACCGGTGCGTTGAGCAGTCAGGCGAGACTGTTGCCGTACATGGAAGACCAGAACTTGGCAAACCTGGTGGATCAGGATCGACACTGGCGCGACACGGAGAACTCAAAGGCGCTCCAAACGCCGCTGACGCTTCTTGCGATGTCCCGACGGTCCGCAAGAGGAGTGGAACCATTTGACGGCCAATCCGTGGGACCATCTTGAGCTGAATCTGCTCCGCTGTCACTACGTAGGAAACATGGGAGCGCGGCCCGGCCCGAACCGGGATGGTCATACCGGTACCGGTTGCCCTGTCAGCGGGCGCGGCGGCGGCACTTTCGGTTATCCGGAGAGTACCTATACGCAGTTCGATTGCACGGTTCGGACTGGCGGCGGAAGCGATGCGATTAACGGCGTGATTTTCCCCCTTAGCAAGACGGGCTTCAATGCGATCACCGACGGTACGAGCAAGACGATCATGTACGGAGAAATGTCCTGGGACGTGGGGCCGCAATGTCCCTGGCTCGTTGGGAGCACCAGCCGCAACGGAGACAACGAGATCACCAGTTCGCACGGCTACGTGTTCAACGCGAAGAACATTCGCTATCCGATCAATTTCGCCAAGACGTCGGAGCCGGACTCGTCCGAACTTCCAGAGAAATTGGGCAAGACTGTGGAGGCCGGCGGCTATTGCGCCTGGACTGATGAAAGCCTAGGAAGCAACCATCCGGGCGGATGTCATGTCGGAATGGCCGACGGCTCGGCGACGTTCCTCCGCGATGACTTGGACGTGACCGTCTTGCGCCGGATGGCCAGCCGGGCGTCGGAAGACATTTATGATCCGCCGTTCTAGGTCGCGTGGGCGAAACAGTTCGGATGGCAAATTGGGTGGGAGCTTATCATCTCCTCTCGATACGTGACGCGACCTCTTATTGTGATCTCATTAGAAAGGACATCACGTGATGCATTTTCAGAATTCACTTTGCAGGCGGCTGGTTCCTCTGGCGATTGTGGGCGCGTTGACCCTTGCCGGACAACGAACAGCGTCGGCTGCAAACGGTACCTGGACCGAGCCGACCGGCGACGGGGCCTGGGGCAACAGTGCAAATTGGATGGGCGGGAACATTGCCGACGGGGCGGGAAACACGGCCGACTTCACGGCCGTCGACGTCGACGCGGCGGCGGTCGGCGCCTTGTTCGCTCCGTTTTATCGGAACGGCGTGCGGCTCGAGGCCCCGCAGACGATCGGCAACCTGGTCTTTGGCGATCTCGAATCCTGCCACTCCGGGCGGCTGGGAGATTTATGGAAACGTTGTCACCAGCGACATTCTGACGCTCGCCGGAACGACGCCGACCGTGACCGTCAACACGCTCGGGCCGATCGACACGGCGACGCTGGGCGCGGCGATGCCCGAAATCGTCGACGATGCGTTGCTGAGCGCCAACGTGGCCGCGGCCAACGGTTTTGTGAAGGCGGGTCCCGGCGTGCTCTCGCTGGGCGGCACGCTCAACGACGGCTTGCATGGCACGGTGATGGTCAACGAAGGGACGTTGCGCGTGCGGGCGGGGGCGACGTTTGATTATGAAACGGTCGTCGATCCCGAAAGGACGCAATTCCATCTGGCCAGCGGCACCGTGCTCGAGGCTGGGGCCACGGTGGGCGATCCCCAGACGACTGGTGCGGGCGTCTCGATTGAGCCGGGGGCGACCGTGACGTTTCGTAAAATCGGCGCGGGGTCGAGTTCGTTTACCAACGTGGGAGGTGCCGGAGCGACCGTGAACGTCGAGGCGGCCGAAGGCCTCACGGGTTTTGCCCAAGACTGGGCCGCTGGCGGTGCGCTGGCGGCGGTCAATCTCAAGGGCACCACGCCGGGCACACCCTCCGTGTTCCAGCTCCGCAACAATGGGAGCACCACGCTCGGCACCGCCTTCTTTACCAATAGCTTTGCCACCACCCCAGTCACGATGACCAACGCGGTCTTGTCGACCAGGACCAACAGCTTCGGCAACGTGAATGAGATCGGCTCGCTCTCCGGCGATGCGACGTCGCGGTTGGAGGGCGGATCGTCGGATTCCGGTACGTTCGTGTCCTACCAAATCGGCGGCTTGAACACGGACACCCAATTCGCGGGCTCGATTACCAACGTCAATGGCATCAATTTGTTCAAGGTCGGGACCGGCAAGCTGACGCTCTCGGGAACGCTCACCTACACGACGACCAACAACGCGACGGCAAATCTGCGCGGCGGCATCACGCGGGTATCGGCCGGCACGCTGGCGCTGACCGGCAACGCCGCAATTCCTGGCGGCATCAATGACGCGACCCTGGGCGATCTGTACACCACGATCGATTTGAAATCAGATGGGACGCTCGACGTCTCGGGCACGACCACCACGGCCTCAACCGCTCCCCTGCAGCAGATCATCGGAGCGGGCACCATCGTTGGAAACTACAATCACGCGCAAGGCCGACTCCGGCCGGGTGACGTGACGTTCGGCGATTCCAATTCCACGACGGCGACCGCCGGCAAGTTGACGTTCGCTAACACTTTGAACATCAGCGGCGGCACGATCAATTACGATCTGGCGCCGGCCGGCGTGGTGGGTGACTACAACAGCAACAACGTGGTGGACGCGGCCGACTACACCGTCTGGCGCGACAACCTGGGCACCAACAATCCGCTACCGAACCGCGATAGTGCCAATGGCGGTGCCATCAGCGCGGCCGATTACACGTCCTGGAAGGGTCATTTCGGCCAGACGTCGGCGGGTGGCGGCGAGTTGATTCAGGTGGGCGGCGGCGCGTTGAGCGGCAACGCAGTGGTGGAGGTCGGCGTGCTGCCCGGTGCAACCGCCGGCACCTACACGGTGATCAACTCGGCCACGCCGTTGACCGGTTCGATCGCCGGTTGGACGGTCAACTGGACGGGCCGTGGGACCACTCCCACGCTCATCCAGACCGCGAACCAAGTGCAGCTCAATGCTTCCTCGCTGATCCCGCCGGCGACGGTCAACTGGCGCGGCGATCAGCCGGGCGGCGTCTGGGATGCCGGGTCGGCGGGAACGGCGAATTGGCAAAACACGACGACCAACGCGGCCGACAAGTTCTTCACGCGTGACACGGCGCAGTTCCTGGACACGTATAACGGCGCGACCGCGCCGACGACGACGACCGTCGCGCTCAATTCCGTCGTCTCGCCGGGAGCCGTGGTGGTCAATTCGTCGCTCAATTACACGATCAGCGGCACGGGCCGGATTTCGGGCACGGCAAGCTTCCAGAAACAAGGCACCGGCCGGCTGTCGATTCCGACGAACAACGATTTCAGTGGCGGATCGACCATTTCCGGTGGTGTTGTTGATCTGGAAGGCAACGGGTGTGCTAGGTAGCCGCGAAATCACGCTTGCTGGCGGACAGTTGCACGCCGGTGTAGCAGGAAATTTCAACCTGAACAATGCGACTTGTTGTCAGCGGCACCGGCAACGCCCTGTCGAACGACAACACCGGTTCGCAGACGTTGAACGTTCGGGGTAACATTTCCGGTTCCGGAAATCTAATCTTGGCGAACGACGCTGGAGCGGGCTTGGGCGCCCCGGGTGCGATCAACGGCATCGACTTCTTCGGCGACAACTCGGCGTTCAATGGGAGCATCACGTTTAGCAACAGCGGACTCCCGGCGGAACAAGGCCCGGTCTTTCTCCGGATCCGCAATGCGGTCTCGCAAGGAACGAACGTCGCCTGGGACGTCGGCAACAACGGCTCGACGTTGAGCCAGCGCGTCGACGTGGCCACGCCAACGACGTTCGACATTAGGTTCGTTGTCCGGTGGTCCGATGTCGTCCGTTTCGGGTTTCGGCAGCTCGGCCGATCCCGGCGGGGCGTCGATTTGGCAGATTGGCTCGCTCGGAACGTCGACCGAGTTTGCCGGTGTAATCGCTAACGGAAATGTGGGGGATGATCCGGCCAAGTTCTCCGCCGTCACGAAGGTGGGCGCGGGTACGTTGACCCTCTCGGGCGTCAACACCTACACCGGCGACACGCGGATTGAAGGCGGCACGTTGCGGACAACCAATTCGTCGGCGTTCGCGGACCTCACGGCCGTGACTTTGTTGAATGGTACGACGCTCAACTTGGACTTCCTGGGCACCGACACGATTCGCGGGCTGGTGATTCCCGGCGCGACGCAGGCGATCGGCACCTGGGGCAGCCTGGCGTCGTCGGCCACGTTCAAAAACGCGTTCCTTACCGGCACCGGTTTGCTGAACGTCACGTCGGTGATCACCCCGGGCGCCGGTAGCCTGGCTTTGGGTGCGGTGCCCGAGCCGACGAGTGCGGTGCTCGTCGTCATGGCGATGGGTCTGTTTGCGGCCGCTTCGTCGCGGCGGCGCAGTTCGCACGGATGACTCTTGGATCGGCACGGCGCCCATGGACGCTCGCGGAGGGGGTGATGCGTCGCGGGCGCTGTGCCGAGCTTTTTTGGGGATCGGGAGGAGGTCATCTTGCGACCGTCTTGCATCGTTGATTGGCTGCGCTGTTTGTTGATGTTGTTGATCGCCGAAGCCGTATTCGCGGTTCCGGCCGGGGCCCAACCATTGACCGCCGTGGTCAGCGACCCCGGGAATCTCAAGATCAAGCTGGAGCCGGTCGTCAATCTCAGCGGGTTTATTCCCATCGACGCGGCGACGATTCCGGGCGACGGCAAGCTCTACGTGGGAACGTACCTCGCTTCGAGCGCGAGCGTGCAGATCGTCGACCCAGTGGCCAAGACGGTTTCGGGGACACCGTTCCTGACCTTCGCGGATACCGGTGTGCCGATCGGGAACCAGGGACTCCAGGGGATGACGTTCAGTCCCAACTTCAATGACGATTCGCAGCCCGGGTATCGGAAGTTTTACACGTACGAAGCGGAAACTGGGCCGAGTGGCTCGGAAATTATGTTCCTTCACCCGGAAGTTGCGAATCCTCAATGGGTCGGCGTCGTGCGCGAATGGACGGCGAACGCCGCCGGCACCGCAGTCGACACGAGCATTCCATCGCGCGTGGTATTCAATTTCGGCACCCCGGCTGGGCACATGGGGGGCGGAATGAAGTTCGGCCCCGACGGCTATCTGTATCTCTCCACCGGGGACGGCGGCGGTAACGGAAACGGCGGGTCGACGACTAGCACAAACTGATGGCTTTACCGGACGGGATCCAAATCCAGGAACGTCGAACGACGTGCCGGGCATCAGCAACGGCGAGGATTTTACCAACGTATTGGGTGCGGTAATTCGCATTGATCCCTACGTCACCAACGCCGATGGTTCGCCGCGCGCACGCCCGAGGACGCTGCGGCCAAGGAATTTGGCGGCTCAACCCGCTACTTCATCCCGAATAGCAATCCGTTCGTGCAGAACCCGGACAACATCTACTTTACGCCGCTGGGGCCCGCATCAGCACATACTCCCGAAGCTCCGCTCGAGGAAATTTTCGCATTTGGCTTCCGCAATCCATGGAAGTTGAGTTTCGACAAGAATGCAGTACCGGGCGACACGCCTTACGTCGCCGACGTCGGTTCGCACGAACGCGAAGAAATTGTTCACTTGGAGGGCGGCAAGAACTACGGCTGGCCCTATCGCGAAGGAGACATCGCCTCGGGTGCCGCCAACGGCCGGCCGCTGGTCGACGGAAACCTGCCCTACCTCAAGCAAACCAGTCCCGGCGTTTTTGCCCAGTTCGATTTGGACCCTACACTTTCCGATCCCGAGCAAATGGCGCTCCCGCTCGTCCGCCTTGGCACGCAATCGATCAGCGGCGGGCAATTCTGGGATCGTCCTGGACAAGACTATTTCAACGACGGCATCTACGGCGATGAGTGGGGCGACACCAGCTCGGTCACCGGCGGCTTTGTCTATCGCGGCACAGCGATCCCAGCGCTGGAAGGGATGTACGTGTTCGGCGGTTACGAGTCGCTGGTTCGCGCCAATACGACGAATTACACTCCGAAATCTGTCGGCGGACGGTTGTTTTATTTCGATCCCAACGAGGCGGGCACTTACAAAACGGTCCGCGAATTCAATTTTCTCGAAGGCTTTGGGATTGCGGCGAACGCCGGCGGTGACATCCTGAGCATCGCAGAAGGTGACGATGGCGAACTGTACGTCATGTTCGCCAACGGCGACGTCACGCGGATCGCGACGCCGCCGTTGCCTGGCGACTACAACGGCGACCACGTGGTCGACGCCGCCGACTACACCGTCTGGAGAGACAACTACGGCACAACCAACGTGCTGCCCAACGACCCGATCGGTGGCGAGATCGGCAGCGACCAGTACGACCAATGGAAAGCGAACTTCGGAGCCAACGATTCAGGAGGCAGCGGCGCGGCGGCCGTCGGTGTTCCCGAGCCCGGCACATTGACGCTGATCGTGGGAGTGTTGGCGGTGTTGGCACTTGGTTGCCGGCGGTTCAACACACAGGGCTGAATTGACAGGGCTGAATTGGCAACTTGGCGAGCAACATGATTCGGATGGTTTCTAGAACGTCGGGACTTCTATTGGCGGCGGCGATCGGGTCCTGGCTGTCGTCCGCGGCTGGGGCGACGACTTACTATTGGGACACCAACGGTGCCAGCTCCGGCATCGGCAGCGCGGCAGGAGGAGCCGCGGATTGGCTTTCCAGTAATTGGGCAAGCGGTTCCACGGGCACGCTGGCGACCGGCAACTGGCCGAATACGGACCCACAATTCGGACCTAGCCGTTTTCCAAGGGACGGCGGGAACCGTCAATGTATACGCCGACGTGTTTGCCAATGCATTGACCTTCTCGACCCACAACTATGTCGTGGCATCGACCGGCGGCGTGCTGCACCTGAGCGGTCGCGACTCCGACGATGACGTGAATCTGCCGAGCAACAACGGTCAGACGTCGTCACGATCTCCGCCCCGATCGTCGGCAGACGGCGGCTGAAAGTCGACCGGCAATGGACTCGCCGGCGGACTTAGATTCGTCGTGCTGGCCAACACGAGTGCATCGGAGCCAAACGCTTTTTCCGGAACGCTCACGATCGAAGCGACGGGCGCCTTGCGATTGGGTGGCGGAACCGGCAACGAGCAGATCCCAGACGACGTCGACATGCTTGTCGCGGGAGTCATCGATTTCATCACTTCCGGCGGTGCGTCGGATGGTAAGCAAGAGAAGGTCCGCGACGTTACGGTCACGGGGGCGAGCGCGAATTTCAGCGTCGGAAACGAATCCGATTTCATCGTCAATTCGATCACCGCGACGGACACCAGCGGCCCCGGCATCGCCCTCAATGGCAACAACGGCAGCTCGACCGGCTCGCACGATCCCGGCACGCTGAGGATTAGCGGTTGGCACGATGGCAGCGGAGATCTCACTTTGCACGACGGACTGGTGCGATTGAATACGACGGGCGGAACATCGGCCGTGGGTAGCCGAGTCATCTTGTCCGGCGACGTCGAAAGTAGCGGCGAATCATCCGTCACCAACGTCAACGGGGGCGGCGGCAACGTCGAGGGCAACACGTTCACCAATCGAGCCTTCGACTTCGTCGGCGCTGCCCACACCGTCAACGTAGCGGACGGAATGCTCACGTTTACGTCCAGGTCGGTCAGCCATCCGCTCGAAATCACGACCACTCAGCCCGGCGGCGCCGTGGTGACCAAAACGGGAGCCGGAACCTGGCGGCTGGAGAACGCAGTGCTGACGGATTTCGCCGGAGCGATTAAGGTCGAGGAGGGCGAATTGAGCCTGGCGACTCCGACGCTGGCGTCGGGGGTCGACGTGTATTTGCAGAGCGGCGCCACGCTGGACCTCGACTTTAACAGCACCCACGAGATCAACTCGCTGTTCGTTGACAACGTGTCGCTGGCCGCCGGCACCTGGGGTCGACCGGGTAATTTCGCAGCGGACTTCACCAGCCCGCTGATAACCGGCGATGGGTTGCTCCAAGTAGCGACATTCGTTCCACCGCCGCTTTACGGCGATTTCAACAACGACCAAACCGTCGACGCGGCCGACTACACCGTCTGGCGAGACAACCTGGGGGGAGCAGCGATTCTGCCTAACGATCGGACCCCGGGCTTGGTAAACGAAGAAGACTACACTGACTGGAAGACCAATTTCGGGAATCGAGCCGCGGGCAGTGGCACAGGAGCGATCGCCGCCTCCGTGCCGGAGGCGGACAGCGTATTGGCCATTCTGACGGCCTTCGTAACCATTGCTGGAAACTCGCGGCCGCGACAAATCGGACGGCCTTGTCGAACTATTCGCATGTTCAGTTCGTAAATCAGGGGAGAAATGGATTCCCCCTCACACTGAAGGAGCGCGTGAATGGTTGCCAAGGCGAAAACGAGCTACAAGATTACCAATTGGAGAAAATATAACGAGTCGCTGGTGCAGCGGGGCTCGATTACGTTCTGGTTTAGCGACGACGTGATCGACGCGTGGGAACATACCAACGAGGCCACGAAGGTCGGGCACCCGTTTGCTTACAGCGATACGGCCGTTGAAAGCCTGCTGATGTTGCGGGAGTTGTTTCGGCTTCCCTATCGGCAGACCGAAGGTTTGGGGCGTTCGCTGGCACAGTTGATGCAGGTGGACGTGGCGATTCCCGACTTCACGTCTCTGGCCAAACGGGCGGCCAAGCTGGAAATCGCCTTGGACGTTGCGGACCGCCAGGGACCGATCGACGTGGTCGTCGACAGCACCGGCTTGAAGGTGTTTGGCGAAGGCGAATGGAAAACTCGCAAGCACGGTGTGAGCAAACGACGCACGTGGCGGAAGTTGCACTTGGCCGTGAACCCGGATACGCAGGAGATCGAAGCGGAAGTGCTGACGGAAAACTGTGGGCACGACGCGGACCAAGTGGAGGAATTGCTGGAGCAGATTGATTCGCCCATCGATTCGTTTGCCGGCGATGGGGCCTATGATCAGTGGAAAGTGTACGAAACGCTCGGCGCCGACGAGATAGAGCCGATCATTCCTCCGCGTCGCAATGCCAAAATCAAGCAACACGGCAACTCGAGCCAGCCGCCTTTGGAGCGTGACGAAGCGATCCGCGAGATTCGCCGAGTTGGTCGGAAACGGTGGAAGGAAGACGTGGGATATCATCGACGCAGCCTGGCGGAAACCGCCATGTATCGCATGAAGTGTTGTTTCGGAGGAAATGTGAAAAACAGGATTCTCGAAAACCAACAGGCCGAAGCCCGTCTGAGATGCAAAATCTTAAACCGTTTCACCCACCTCGGGCTGCCTCAGTTCGAGTGGAATTAGTCAACAAGGCCCAATCGGACTACAATAGCGTCGACATTCGGCAAACTTGTTTTGAGGTGGGAATCATGAATGCTTCGAACTCGAATAAATGGCACAACTTGTTCTGCGCGTTGACGATGGGTGCGCTGCTGCTGGCATCGCAGAGTGCGGCGGTGGCCGCTAGCGGCACTTGGACGGAATCGACCGGCGATGGCCTGTGGAGCAACGGTGCAAATTGGAGCGGCGCAATTGCCGACGGTGCCGGCAACACGGCCGACTTCAGCATGGTCGACCTCGACGCGGCCGCAGTCGGCGCCCTGTTTGCTCCTTTCTATCGCAACGCGGTCCAATTGGACACGCCGCGGACGATCGGTAACCTCTCGTTCGGAGATGCGGCGCCGGCATCGCCGGGCGGCTGGGAAATCTACTCGAACGATTATGGGACCAACGTACTGACGCTCGAGGGGGCAACGCCCACGATCTCGGCGACACCGATCGGTCCGATCGACACCGGGACCTTGGGTGCCGCGACGCCTGAATTGCTCGACGACGCAATTATTCGCCCGAGCCTGGCCGGCACGAGCGGCTTGACCAAAACCGGTGCCGGCATCGTGACGCTGGCCGGTCCCGCCAACACGATCACTGGTCCGATCAACATCAACACCGGCACGTTACGATTCGATTCCGCAATTCCGGCCACCGCGCCCATCAACCTCGCCAATGGGGCGACGATTGGACTGGGGCCGGGGGCAGGGGCCGGCATGAATGCGGTCGGTGGCCGCGTGATCAACGTGGCGCCCGGCAGCACGGTCAACATCTCCGTCACGGCCAGCGCCGAATTGGGCCGCATGGTGGCCGATAACGCCACGCTCAACGTCGACATCGGCGGGACCGGTGTCACGTTCACGCCTAGCGGCGACTGGAATCTGACCGGCAGTCCCACCGCCATCAACATCACCTCCGCCAACGGCGGAATCTTTCGCTTCGGGCCCAATCTAGGCGGCGGCGATCCCGCGCAAATTTCAACACCAACACCTTCGTCGGATCGACGATGTCGCTCGACAACGTGGCGACGATCGTCCGCACGAATTCCGGCGGTAACGACGTCAACATCGGCGCGCTGACCGGAACGGCGACCGCCGCGCTCGACGGTGGCGGCAACAGCGGCGGGACCTCGGCCGCGCGATACCACATCGGCCAGCTGGGTACCAACACCACGTTCGCCGGCGAAATCCGCAACACCAGCACCGGCAGCATCCTGATCGACAAGGTCGGCAACGGCACGCTCACCTTGTCCGGCAATTTGACCTATTCCACGACCAACATCGATCTCGCGGAGCAGCGCGGCGGCGTCACGCGGGTCACCGCCGGCACGCTCAAGCTGGCAGGCCCGGCGGCGATTCCCGGCGGCATCAACGACGCTACGTCTGGGCGACCTCTACACGACGATCGACGTCCGCACGGGGGCCTTTCTTGACGTTTCCGCCACGGATACGCCCTATGCGACCGCGGCCCTGCAACAGGTCCTCGGCTCCGGCACAATCGTGGGCAGTTACACGCACGGCCAAGGCCGCATCCGGCCCGCCGACGTGCCGGTGGGTAACTCGAACACGCCGACGCCGACGGCCGGCACGATCACCTTTGCCAACGATCTGAGTTTCGCCGGCAGCGGCGAGATCATCTTCGACATGGGATCCGATCCCAATGCCGGCAACGACCGAATCCAGGTCAACGGCATGACGAACCTCGCGGGCAGCAGCACCAAGGTCACGCCCAACTTCCTCGGCGGGACCATCCCGACCAGCGGCACCTATACGATTCTCACCTCGCAGGGCGGCATCTCGGGTTCGCCGGCCGGCTGGACCGTCGCCTGGCCCGGCCGCGGCGCGGGGCCGTCGGTCGTCGCCAACGGCAATTTGCTGCAATTCACCGCGGTGCCGGTTGATGGGTGGTGCGAATTTGAATTGGACCGGCGTCAACGGCAGCAACTGGGACGTCAATGCGACCGTCAATTGGCGCAACAACGACACCAACGCCAACGACAAATACTTCAACGACGACAACGTGACATTTGCCGACACGCATTCCGGCGGCACGGCGGTCAGCAACTTCACGGTCAGCCTGGTGACCAACGTCGCGCCGCGCTCCGTCACGGTCGATTCGACGAACGACTACACGTTCGGCGGCTCCGGCGTGATCACCGGCGCCTCGACGTTTACCAAGCGCGGCTCAAGCACGCTCACGATGCAGAAAGCGAATACTTTCTCCGGCGCAGCCAGCATCGAAGGCGGAGCCGTCAACATCGGCAGCTTCAGCGGCGCGCTGGGAACCGGCAATCTGACCCTATCCAACGGCAAGGTCGTCGCCGCCAACACGGCCACCGGCGGGATGACAAATTCGGGGCTGACGCTCGCGGCCGGAACCAACAATACGATTCAAGTGGACGGAACGGCCAACCGGACGCTCGACGTGCCCGCGGTCACCGGCAGCGGCAATCTCACGATCACGACCACGGTCCAAGACAAGCTGGTCGGCATCGGCAACATGAGTGCCTTCTCCGGGAACTTCAACGCCGCCGCCGACGGTGTGACCTCGACCGGCTTTACCGTGCGATTGAGTCCCGCGTCGAGCATGCCAAACTCGGTCGTCACACTCACCACTGGCGCCTCGCTGGCCAACCGCGCCGGCGGCGGCACGCCAGGCATCATCGCCCTGGGGGCCTTGGTGGGAGACTCGACGGCCGTGCTGGACGGATTCACCGGAGGAAGCGCCCTGCCCTCGACCAATTGGCAGATCGGCGCCCTCAACATGTCCACCGAGTTCGCCGGCACCATCATCGACGGCGAAGCGGTGTCCGGCGGCGTTTCCACGCTGATCCCGTCGAGCGTCACCAAAGTCGGCACGGGGACGCTCACGCTCTCCGGTCCGAACACCTATACGGGCGACACCACCGTCACGGCCGGCACGCTGAGCATCACCAGCGCGTTTCTCCCCGACATGGCCGACGTGTCGATCGCGGCGGGGGCGCTCTTGAACTTGAACTTCTCCGCCACCGACACGATCGACTCGCTCTATCTCGCTGGCTCGCCGGTGGCGACCGGCACCTGGGGGTCACAGTCCTCGAGCGCCACCCACAAAACCGATCTGATCACCGGCACTGGCTTGCTGCTGGTGAGCACGGTCGGCGCGGCGACCGGCGTCATCGGCGACTACAACAACAACGGCGTGGTCGACGCCGCCGACTACACGGTCTGGCGCGACAATCTCGGCAATCCTGGAACGACGCTCCAGCACCGCGATCCGGCCAACGGCACCGGTGTGGTGGGGCGCGGCCGATTACACTTCCTGGAAGACGAACTTCGGCATGACGGCACCGGGCACCGGCGGCGGCTCGCTCTCCGCGGTACCCGAACCGGCGAGCTGGCTCGCGGCACTGGTGGCTCTCGCGGCCTCCGGCTGCTATCGCCGGCAACGGTCGTAAACCACGTTTTCATGCCAACCTGCGTCATTTCGGCCGGCTGTAATCCACAAGCAGTCGCGCTTGAGGTGCGTGGCCTGCGCCCTCTCGAAGCAAGTTGAGCAGGGACGCATCGCAACGGTGGTTAGAACTAATCCCCGATGGCCATGCCGAGCCGTCTTGCTCTCGGCATGGAAAGATAGTTCCGACCCGTTAGTTTGTCCACGAGCATTTAGCTCGCCTGACGCCTAATTCACCGGCCGTGGTTCCGCTGATTCGCGGAGTGTGGCATCGGGAATCGCCACCGAATGCACAAAAGCAGTGTATAATCCCACGTTATGCGATTTCTCACGTACAGCGAATGTGCTGAGTGGTGTTCGCGCCGGAATTATCCGACCCGATTCATTGACAGCTATGCGGGTCCGACTCCCAATATCCAATCGCCACCGTTTCACTTCGTCGAGTTTACGCCACCTGTGGATTCAGGACGCAAAGTAGCGTTCGCGGGGTTCCTTCAGTGACTCCTCGACCCCGGGTCGGAACTGCTATATTGGCTTGGCGACTGGGCGGTTTGGCCGTTTAGCCAACACATGCCGCTTTTCTCTCGCTTTCGACAGGCGTTCGGTGAACACCGTCCGCTGATCGAAGCTCCCGGACATTTTCTCACGCCGGCTGAAGCGGACGATGCGATTTCAATTCTGATAGTTTCCCTTCAGTTCTTTTGGAATTGTCACGTCCTAACTGCGTTGGGTCGCGATGTCGTCTTTGTGTCACACGACGAATATGGCTGGTTTGCTTCCCGCGACGAGTCAATTGCTGATTCAGTACGGCGAATGATAGTGGATGATTGGAGTGGACCAGCGGATACAAATGCTGCATAGTTGGTTCGTTGTATTCGGGAGCCCAGGAATGTCGCGTGAAATAGAAACCGCAATAAGACGTGACGACTGGGAAGGAGCACGCTGCTTAATTCGCTCTGCGCTGCGGCGGGAGCCGGATTCCCATTGGCTACTTACACGACTGGGGCTCACCCACTACGAAACGTTCGATTACAAGCAAGCGCCTCAAAATTAGTTTGCGAGCACACCACCTTGCACCGCAATGCCCGCTCGTTTTGTGGGATTTGGCCGGCAGCTATGATATGCTCCGGCGTGATAGAGATGCCATTTTGGTCTACCGTAAACTCATTCGGCGCGGAATCGAATCGGTTGCATACGACGAATGCGGAGAGGGGTTGGCCTGGGTGCGAGGTCTTGTCGCTGATTGCTGGTATCGTCTCGCTCATTGTGAGCGAAAAGTGGGGCAGCGCTCGCGGGCCATAAACTGCTACAAGCAGCACATTGCAATGCGCGGCCCCGGCTGCCGTTCGATATACCCACTTCAAGGCGTTCGTAGAGAGTTAAAGGAACTTACGGCCTAACGAAGCGCTGCAGTTGACCTGCCAACAACGCGGTCAGTTAGGTTTTGCTTTCCACCATCGCCGAAACTGCGGGCTGGAGTTGGTGCCACCCGAATGGAGAGAGGGGCGTGCTGGAGATGTCGCTGCGGCGAGGATTCCATTCGGCTGGAGTTCGTGTCAGCGTTTTGGGGTGACAGACGCCAAGTAATTGACCGAGCCACGGCGTGGCAACGAAGCCGAGCAGAAAGAGGCTCGGAAATGGTCCGGCGATGTCGTCGGTATGCACGGCCGAGGCAATCGCGACCAGGCCGATCATGGCCATTACGGCGGTGAAACCGGTCATTGCCTGTCGGGGCCAACCTGCGTCGCACAAGTAGATCGCGACCAAAGGGAGTGCCATGCCGAGGGCGAAACCGGCGACCACCAGAGGCACCAACTGGCTGGTATAGAGTGCAATCCCCAATCCGCCCGCGAAGAGCAGGAGGCAGGCGCGAACCAGTTGGAGGCAACTCGCTGATCTTGCGAGAGGGCGTACCAGCCGAACTTGTTTAGTCGCAAGAGCAGATTGAACAGGGTGCGCCGAACCAGGTGAGCAGCACGAATGCGATATAGACCACGATGATCGGCATGATCCAGGGGGCCAGGTTGGGATTCTGGTCGGCCAGGCGATTTAGGAGTCTTCGCCGAAATAGCCGCCGATGATCACGCCCCAGCGAGCGCGATTCGAGAGGCGCATCATCCAGAGGAAATAGGCGAGCAGCCAGCGGTAGACGAAGTTCCGGGCCTTGAGTGCTTCGACGATGCCGGCCTTGGCGTAGCCCGACGTGGGATCGAGCCGGAGGGATTCGCGAAAGTGCTCAAGAGCTTCGCGGCCGTCCCTGGTGCAAGAGGGCCCAACCTTTGTTGGCGTGGGCCATGGCGTCATCGGGCTCGCGCTGGAGCATCGTGTCGACCGAGGCGACGGCTTCGCTCTGGCGACCGAGCTTGGTGAGGGCCATCGTGCGGAAATGGTTGCAGGCGGCGTTTTCCGGGTCGTGGGCGAGGCCCTCCATCGCCGCGTCGTACGTTTCGTGCCAGCGCTCTTGCTGGAAGAGAGTCGAAGCGAGTTGTGCGTCGTAGTCGGCGTCGAGCGGTTCGAGGGCGATGGCTTCGCGGGCGGACGACTCCGCTTCGGCGAAACGGCGGCGATGTGCGAGCACCACGGATCGGCAACGGTGAGAGAAGGCCCAATCCGGCGCGAGCACGATCGCCTGTTCGGATTCGGCCTGGGCCTCGTCGAGCTTTTCCTGCCGCACGAGGCAGAGCGCGAGCATGGCATGGGCCTCGGGATCATGCGGCATCTCGGCGAGCGAGCGACGGAGTCTCCTGCTCGGCGAGCTCGGTATGCGCGATCGCTGAAGGAGGAGTTGGGCGCGGTGGAGATGTTGGTTCATCGACTTATGTGCCAATTCTTTGCTCGAACGCGATGAATCTCGCCTCAACACCTACAGCTTGAGGTACTTGAGGATTTCGTCGTAGGTGCCGCCTTGGTTGCTGTAGAGTGCGTAGTTGCGGGCGGAGGCGAACCACTCGCGGGTGGAGGGTTTGACATTGCTGGCGGCGGTGAGTAGGTCTTTCGTGCGGAGCGGTTGGAGCTGGCCGGACTTCATCGCGTCGCGGAGCTTGGCTTCGACGGCCTGGTCGACGACCGCCTTGAGGTCGGCGCCGGAGAAGTCGGCGGTCTTCTTGGCGACCTGCATCGAAGTCGACGCCGTCGGATCGGTTTGCCGGTGAGCATCAGCCGCAGAATCGCTGCGCGGGCCGGCTGCGTCGGGCGGCGGGACGAAGAGGATGCGGTCGAAGCGGCCGGGCCGGCGGAAGGCGGTGTCGAGGTGCCAGGGAGCGTTGGTCGCGGCGAGGATCAGCACGCCGTCGTTCGACGCGTCGATGCCGTCGAGTTCGGCGAGGAACTGGTTGATGAGGTGCCGGCCGCCGCTGTGCCGCATGTCGGTGCGGCTGGCTGCCGAGGGCGTCGACTTCGTCGAAGAACAGGACGCAGGGCTTGTTGCGCCGCGCTTGCTCGAACAGCTCGTGCAGGTTCTTTTCGCTGCTGCCGATCCACATGTCGAGCACGTCGCTGATGCCGACCGACGAGGAAGCCGGCCTTGATCTCGCCGGCGGTCGCGCGGGCGAGGTGCGTTTTGCCGCAGCCGGGCGGGCCGTACATCAGGATGCCGCCGCCGATCTTCTTGCCGTAGGCTTCGTACATCTCGGGGTGCGTCGAGCGGGAGGATGATCTTCATGCGGATCTCTTCCTTGACCGCGTCCATCCCGCCGACGTCTTGGAAGTTGACTTGGGCCGCTCGATTTCGGCCTCGAAGGGGCCGGGCGAAAGGTCGCCGGCGCGTTGGCGGACGCGTCCGTCGACGACTTCGTCGTCGTCGTCGATTGCTCGTGGCGCAACGCCCAACTCGCGCGAAAGCTCGTCATCGGCCGCCGCAGGATCAAGTTCGATCGCCTGCCGGTATTGATAGGCGGCGCGTTGCGGCTCGCCGGCGCGGAGGAGCAACCTGGCGTGCCAGACGTAGGCGGCGGCCGGCGGCTCGTCGCGCTGGAGCAGGTCTTCGGCGATCACGAGGGCAGGGGAGTTCTTCTGCTGCTGGTAGTAGGCGCCGAGCAATCCGAGCAGCAACTCGACGTGATGCGGCGCAACCGCCAGGGCGTCGCGATAGGCTGACTCCGCTTCGTCAAAACGGCCCAGCTTCAACAGCGACTCCGAGAGGTGCTTGTGAAGAGGGATGTTGTCGGGGGAGTGACGCAGCGCCTTGCGGAGCGCTGAAATCGAATCGTCGGAGGGAATCATGGGCGAGTGTTCTCCGCCTCGCAAAGCTATACGTGCTGGGGTGGTTCCGAGACCTAGCTTAGCGGGTGGGGAGGAATGTGCAACCTCGGTAACGACTTTCGCTCAAACGGGACGCCCTGCCGGCACGAGTTTCACGGCAGTGCCATAAGCCAGCACTTCGGTGACGCCTTCGGCGAAGTCGTTGGCTTCGTAGCGCATGCCGATCACGGCGTCGGCGCCGAGTTGTCGGGCGTGCTGGACCGTCCGCTCGTAGGAAGACGCGGATTTCGACACGAATGCGCTGGCGTGAAGGTTTGAGCGCTTTGCAAAGCAAGCGATGTGGGCTAAGATCGAGCGGGTAGAAGAATCGGGCCGTAGCGCAGTCTGGTAGCGCGTTTGACTGGGGGTCAAAAGGTCGCTGGTTCGAATCCAGTCGGCCCGACTTTTTTCTTGCGGACGAATTCTCGTTCTGCTCGCGATCGCGGTGACGAGTTGGGGCGGCGTCGATCGAAAGGGGCCGGAAGCTTTCCCCTGATCGAGTTGGCATCTGCTTCGCGGCACGCGTCCGGTCGCATATGCCGCTTCAATGCACATCGGCCTTGGCGGCGGTAGCAGATTTCTCGGGTGCGGCATCGTTGGCCGCGACGGCGGCGGCGGCATTCGCTTGTTTTGAGACATAACTAGCGAATCTCCGCGCATCGCTTGTCGCGCGGCAGGATGCAAAACCTGTCTGGCAAGATGGGTCTCAGATATAATGCGAAGAGTGGTCCGTCGCGGCCAATTTCTATTCCTTTCCGCGTGAACGGGACGAGCGGGAACAAAGTCGATGGGCGCTCGCGGGTCATTCGTCTTACTGCTATGGCTGGTGGCGATCTGCGCCCGCGCTGCCGAGCCAGCGGCGAAGATCGACTTCGACCGCGAAATCCGCCCGATCCTTTCCGACAAGTGCTACCGCTGCCACGGGCCGGACGCCGAGTCGCGCCAGGCCGGACATGCGGCTGGATCGTCGCGACGGCATTCCCGAGGGCGTGCTCGTGCCCGGCAAGCCGGACCAGAGCGAACTCGTCCGTGCGAATCACGAGCGAGGATGACGACGAGCGGATGCCGCCGCCCGATTCGCGCCTCACGCTGACCGCCGACGAGAAGCGGCTCTTGGCCGAGTGGATCAGGCAAGGGGCCGAGTTTACGGAACATTGGTCGTTCCGGCCGCTCCGAGCGCATGTCGACGTTCCTTCGGTGAGCGACGACGCCTGGCCGCACAACGCCATCGATCGCTTTGTCCTCGCTCGTTTGGACAAAGAACGGTTGGCGCCCTCACCGCCGGCCGATCCGCTGCGCTTGTTGCGGCGGGCGACGCTCGACGTGACGGGTTTGCCGCCGACGCCGGAGGAGATTCACGCTTTTGAGAAGGCGTGGGCGGAGGATGCCGACTCGGCCTACGCACGAGGCAGTCGACCGATTGCTGGCGAGTCCGGCCTATGGCGAACACATGGCGGTGGCCTGGCTCGACGCGGCCCGCTATGCCGATTCGTACGGCTACCAGTCGGATCAGCTCAATACCCAGTGGCCGTACCGCGACTGGGTCGTGCGGGCGTTCAATGCCAATTTGCCCTACGACAAGTTCATCGTCTGGCAGTTGGCGGGCGACTTGCTCCCCAGCGCCACGACGGACCAGATCCTGGCGACCGCGTTCAATCGGCTGAATCGGCTGACGAATGAGGGGGGCTCGATCGGCGAGGAATGCCTGGTCGCCAATGCGTCCGATCGCGTGCAGACGTTTGGGACGGCGATTCTTGGGTTGACCGTCGAGTGCGCCCGCTGCCACGACCACAAGTACGATCCGATCACGACGCGCGACTACTACTCGCTGTCGGCGTTTTTTAATTCGATCGACGAGAACGGGATGTACGACCACGCCGACAAGGTGCCGTCGCCGTCGCTGCTGTTGCCGACCGCCAAACAGCAGGCGGCACTCGACGCGGCACAGCGGCAAGATCGCCCGCGCAGAAGCGGCGCTCGCCCAATCGATCAACGCCGCGGGAGATCGCTTCCAGGATTGGCTCGTCCATTCGCGTGCGCGGTCAAGAACCGCCGCAGCCCACCTTCGCCGAGTCATTCGAAGGCGATTTGGAAGAGGTGTCGGCGGAAGAACTGGTGCCCAAGGACGACAGCCAGGCGGCGCACATCGAGCGCGTCGCCGGCGTGCGCGGTAAGGCGGTCCGGTTCTCCGGCGACCGCGGCGTCTTCTTCCGCGATTGCTTTGACGTCGATCGTTGGGACGCGTTGAGCCTCGATTTCTGGCTGCGCGACACGGAGCGGAGTCCAGACCAGGTCGTGGTCCTGCAGAAAACGCGCGGGACCGACGTGGGCTACAACGGCTTCGACGTGATGCTCTCGGGCGGCATGATCGACGTGCGAATGTACCGAGTTTGGCCGGGCAACGGCTTTGGCGTCCGGGCGGCCGAGCCGCTGGCGAAGGACCGCTGGACGCATCTCACGGTGACGTACGACGGCTCGAGCCAGGCGGCCGGTCTGCGGTTGTACGTCGACGGCAAAGTAGTGCCGACGACCGTGCTCCGCGATCGCATCCACAAGTCGGCGGTCGCCCCCGGCAACGGCAAGGGATATTTGACGCTCGGCGAACGATTCCGGGACCGCGGATTCAAAGGGGGCGAAATTGACGAGCTGCGGGTTTTCGATCGCGTGCTGGCGCCGCTTGAAATCCAGAATCTGCAGGATGGCCAATCGCTCGAGGCCGCGATCGTCGATCCGCAGCACCATCTGCGAGGGTCTGCAGGATTATTATGTCGCGGCGGTGGATGCCGACGTGCGGGCCCGGCGGGCGGAATTGCGCGAGGCGCGCCAGAAACTGGTCGCAAGTGGAAGAAGGAATTCAAGAAGTGCCGGTAATGGAGGAGCTCGCCCAGCCGCGGCCGACCTACATCTTGCCGCGCGGCGCCTACGACGCGCCGAAGACGGACGAGAATCGAGTGCACCGCGATACATTCGAAGAGATGCTGACGCCGTTCCCGGCCGATGCGCCGCGGAATCGGCTCGGCCTGGCCGAGTGGACGACCGACCCCAACCATCCGCTGACGGCGCGGGTGTTCGTGAATCGCCTCTGGGCGAACTTCTTCGGGCGGGGGCTGGTGTCGACGCCGGAAAACTTCGGCCGGCAAGGGGCGGCGCCGACGCATCCCGAGTTGCTCGACTGGCTGGCGCGCGACTTCGTCGACCACGGTTGGGACATCAAGCGCTTGTGCCGCGAGATTTTGCTCTCGTCGACGTATCGCCAGGATTCGCGGTTGCGGCCCGACCTACGCGACAAGGATCCGGAAAACCTGCTGCTGGCGCGCGGACCGAGCCACCGTCTCTCGGCGGAGGAGATTCGCGACGTGGCGCTGGCGGCGTCGGGGCTGATGAATCCGGCCGAGGGGGGGCCGCCGGTGTCGCCCTATCAGCCGGGCGAGGACTTGTGGCGCGAGTCGAACGCCATGTCGCCGCCGTATCAGCAATCGGTGGGCAAGGCGCTCTATCGCCGCTCGATCTATTCGGTGTGGAAGCGGACCGCGCCGCTGCCGAACATGAGTGCGTTCGACGCGCCGACGCGGGAAGTGTGCGTCGTCTCGCGGAGTCGGACCAGCACGCCGCTGCAGGCGCTGGTGCTGTTGAACGACGTGCAGTTCGTGGAGGCGGCGCGGGCACTGGCTCAGCTCGCCGGTGCAAATCATGCGCAGGTCGACGATCAAATTGCGGCGGCGTTTTTGCGCTTTACCGGCCGCCGGCCGGATGCGACCGAGGCGGGCCTGCTGCGACAAGTTTATGACGAGCAACGGGCCCTGTTTGCCGACGGCGAACTGCAAGACGCGGCGAAGTACGTCGAACTCGGCGATTCGAAGCCCGACTCGAAGTTGGCTCCCGCGGACTTGGCGGCGCTGGCGGCCACGTGCCAGGTGATTCTCAATCTGGACGCGACGATCTACGAACGATAGCGAAAACGATAGGGAAGCTGTGATCATGCACGAATCGGAATTTCTTGACGAGCTGCCGCGCGTCACGCGCCGCCATTTCTTTGGTGCCTCGGCTGCGGGGCTGGGTGGTCTGGCGCTGAGCTCGCTGCTCAACGGTTCGCTGGCCAGCGCGGCCAGCACCCCGGCCACGTCCAGCGGCGGCGTGCTCCGGCAGCTGCATTTCCCGCCGCGCGTCAAGCGAGTGATCTATCTGTTTCAGGCCGGCGGGCCGGCGCAGCAGGATTTGTTCGACTACAAGCCGCTGTTGAACGAAGAGAACGGCGAGCAATTGCCCGACTTCGTCCGCTCCGGTCAGCGGCTCACCGGCATGTCGGCCCAGCAATCGTCGCTGCCGCTGGCCGGGTCGATCTTCAAATTCGCCCAGCATGGGCAGTCGGGCGCGTGGCTCAGCGATTTGTTGCCCTGCCACCGCGACATCGTTGATGATGTGTGCTTCGTGAAGTCGATGTTCACCGAGGCGATCAACCACGACCCGGCGATCACGTTCTTCCAGACGGGCTCGCAAATCGCCGGCCGGCCTTCGATGGGGGCGTGGCTTTCCTACGGGCTGGGCTCGATGAACGACGACCTGCCCTCGTTCGTCGTGCTGGTGTCGGCCGGGCAGAAGGATCAACCGCTCTACGCGCGGCTCTGGGGGAGCGGCTTCCTGGACTCGAAGTATCAGGGCGTGCAGTTTCGTGCCGGCAAGGACCCGGTCCTGTATCTCAGCAATCCCGACGGCGTCTGTGCATCCGGTCGGCACGCGATGCTCGACAAACTCAACGAGCTGAATCGTCACCAGTTCGAGCGCGAACTCGACCCGGAGATCGAGTCGCGGATCGCGCAGTACGAAATGGCCTACCGCATGCAAACGAGCGTGCCGGAAGTGACCGACCTGTCGAACGAGTCGGAGTCGATCTTCAAGATGTACGGCGAGGACAGCCGCAAGCCGGGCACGTTCGCGGCGAACTGCCTGCTCGCGCGGCGGCTGGCCGAACGCGGCGTCCGCTTCATCCAGGTCTACCACCAGGGATGGGATCAACACGGCGATCTGCCCGCAGGGCATCCGCGACCAGTGCCAGGAGACCGATCAGGCATCGGCCGCGCTGGTCAAGGACCTCAAGCAGCGCGGCATGCTCGACGACACGCTGGTGATTTGGGGCGGCGAGTTCGGCCGGACTTCCTACTCGCAGGGCACGCTCACCGCCACCAACTACGGCCGCGATCATCATCCCCGCTGTTTCACGATCTGGCTCGCCGGCGGCGGCATCAAACCAGGATTCACTTACGGCCGCACCGACGATTACGGCTACAACATCACCGACGCCGACGGCAATCCGATCCATCCCACCAAGGACGTGCTGACGCCCGGCGCGGTCCACGTGCACGACTTGCAGGCCACAATTCTCCGCCTGATGGGCATCGATCACACGCGGCTCACGTTCCGATACCAGGGCCGAGACTATCGGTTGACCGACGTGCATGGGCACGTGGTGCCGGAGATTTTGGCCTAAGAAGCGAGGCGGTCTTCCCAATATCCAGGTTTGCGTCGACCGTGAGCCACTGCGATGACTTCAATGTCGCGCTCTGTAACTCGATACACGACGATGAACGGAAATCCCCTGAGCAGTTAGCGGCGAGTACCATAGAAATGCTGGCTCCATGCGTTTGGCGAATTCTGAATGGCTGTTTGCGCTCGCTCGAGCTCCTGCTGGAAACGTTTGGCAGCGCGATGGCTGCGGTCACGATA
This sequence comes from uncultured Planctomycetota bacterium, assembly GCA_963808175.1. Taxonomy (GTDB): domain Bacteria; phylum Planctomycetota; class Planctomycetia; order Pirellulales; family Lacipirellulaceae; genus DASYDU01. The sequence goes on from CAWEEU010000006.1 coordinate 352,547, forward strand.
CCAATCGAAGGCGTCATCCGCCTCGTGTCGCGCTGCCGGATGATAGTCAATTGGCAGCTTAGCCATTCAGACGTTCGCGCATCGAGCGCATGACCTCGTCCGCCGGAACCAATTGGACTTCCCCTTTGTCAATCGATTCAATCCGACGCTTGATCTCTTCAGCCCGGGCCGCCTCAATGTCTGCTTCTGATTGCTCGTCGAGACTCTCGATCAGCGATGCGGCGATCTCGGCCCGTTCCTTTGGAGGTAGGCTAAGTGCAGTCTGTAAAAGATGTTCCGCTTCAGTTCCCATGCTACGATTATGCGCTATCGAATATGTCCCGGCAATCGCCAATGCAACGTTTTAACGCCATGATCGTCGATCGTTCTAGTCGCGTGACGACTGTCACCGTGATGTGTCTATGCAGCTACCTGCTGCCGCAGCGTGCAGCGGCGGCGGAGCGAGGTATCGTCCAAACGAATGGCGGTGATTTGAATCGGGCTGTCACGTCCGCCGAGATGCAGCGTGTCTACGACGAAGCCAAGACACCCTACAAATACGGGGTCGTGCTTCAGCCGAGCAGCCGGAACGAATTGCTCGATTGCCCCAACGTGTTCCGCTTTGGCGACAAGTGGTACATGCTCTACGTGTCGAACAAGGACAAGGTGGGTTACGAAACCAAGCTGGCGGAGAGCGACGATTTGCTCTCCTGGAAGCCGCTCGGCACGGTACTGCCCTTTGCCGAAACCGGGTGGGACAAGTGGCAGGCGGACGGCAGCCTGGCACTGGTGGATCCGACTTGGGGCGGTTCCGCAGAGCTGCATCCCTACCAAGATAAATACTGGTTGTCGTATTTCGGCGGATCGAAGCAAGGCTACGAAACCGATCCGCTCTCGCTCGGGCTGGCGTGGACCAAGACGCCGAACGAACCGCGGCCTTGGAATCGGCTCGCGGAAAACCCCGTCCTCGGCCCGCTGCAACCGGACGCCCGGCCGTTTGAGCGGGCGACGCTCTACAAGAGCCACATCCTGTGGGACAAATCCGAAACGCTCGGCTACCCGTTCGTGATGTACTACAACGGCAAGCAGCAGGGCCGCGGCATCGAGCGGATCGGCATGGCGGTGTCGAAGGACATGGTCCATTGGTCGCGGTACGGCGAGGGACCGGTGATCGACAACGGCAGCGGCATCTCCGGCGACCCGCAAATTGTGCGGATGGGTGACTTGTGGGTGATGTTCTACTTCGGTGCGTTCTGGCAGCCGGGTGCATTCGACACGTTCGCCTGCTCGCGCGACCTGGTCCACTGGACGAAGTGGAGCGGCGATCATCTGGTCGCACCATCGGAGCCGTGGGACAAGACGTTTGCCCACAAACCGTGGATTCTCAAGCACGACGGCGTGGTGTACCACTTCTACTGTGCCGTCGGCACGGCGGGCCGGGTCATCGCGCTGGCGACTTCGCAGGACCTGCGGTTTGGGGCCGCGTCGCTGAAGCCGGCAAACTTGCGCTGTGAGGGGGTCGTCGATCCGCTGGGCGTCGACGTCGACTATCCGCGGCTTTCCTGGACGGTCGAGGGCACGGCCCGCGGCGCGCGGCAAACGGCATACGAAGTCCTCGTCGCGTCGACTGCCGAAGCACTCGCCGAAAAAAACGGCGACTTGTGGGCGAGCGGCAAAGTCGTTTCGGATCAGACGCTTCGCATTCCCTATGCCGGCAAGCCGCTCGCTTCGTCGCAACAGGTATTTTGGAAAGTCCGCACCTGGGACCAGGACGGCAAGCCGTCGGAGTGGAGCCCGCCTGCGACGTTCACGATGGGACTGTTGAAGAAAAGCGATTGGCAGGCCAAATGGATCGTGGCTCCCTGGACCTGTGAATCGCTCCTGCTGCGCCGCGAGTTCGACGTGAAACCCGGGTTGAAGCGGGCAATTGCCCACGTTTGCGGGCTGGGGCAGTTCGAGATGTCCGTGAACGGCAAGAAATCCGGTAAGGAAGTGCTCGCGCCCGGCTGGACCAAATACAACCGCACGGTTCTCTACGAAACGCACGACATTACGCCGCTTGTTGCCGAAGGGTCGAACGCCGTGGGCCTGGTGCTCGGCGACGGTATGTATACGACCGAGCGACGCAATCGATTCAGCAAGTTTCAGGGCACCTTCGGTCCGCAACGGGCCATCGTGCAAATTGAGCTCGCAGTACGACGATGGTACGCGCGACACGATCGTATCGGACCAGTCGTGGCGAGTGCATCCCGGGCCGGTCACTTACAATGACATTTACGGCGGCGAAGATTACGACGCTCGCCGCGCCGAACGCGGCTGGGATCGTGCGAAGTTTGACGATGCGGGTTGGGAAAACGCCGTCGAGCTCGTGCGGCCCAGCGGCGAGCTGCGCGGTTTGACGGCCAGCGCCCCGCCGCTCGGTGAGATCGAGACAATTCGACCGATCGCCGTCAACAAGCTCAGTGCGACGCGAGACGTCGTGGACTTGGGCCAGAACGCGTCTTACATGCCGCGGATTCGCGTGAGTGGTCCGGCCGGGAGCACGGTGCGACTCACGCACTGCCGAATTGGTTCACCAGGATGGCTCGATCGACCGCGAGTCGTGCGGCGGCAATCGCGGCCCCGCGTACTGGCAATACACCAAGGCGACCGACGAACCGGAGACCTGGTTCCCGCAGTTCTTCTACGCCGGCTGCCGCTATCTGCAGGTCGACAAGATTCCGGCCGAGCCGAACGGCACGTTGCCGCGACTGGAAGACCTCCAAGGCGTGGTCGTCCACTCGACCGCGGAGCCGATCGGCGAATTCAAGTGCTCGAACGAGCTGTTGAATCGCATTCGCACGTTGGTGCGCTGGGCCCAACGGTCAAACATGGTGTCGGTGCTCACCGACTGCCCGCATCGGGAGAAGCTCGGCTGGCTCGAACAGTATCATCTCAACGGACCGGCGATCCGCTACGAGTTCGACGTAACGCGGATCTTTCGCAAGGCCATGCGCGACATGGCCGACTCGCAAACCAACGAGGGGCTCGTCCCCAACATCGCGCCAGAGTACACCGTGTTCCCGGGCACCTTCCGCGCCGCCGCCGAATGGGGCTGCTCGCTGATCCTGGTTCCCTGGCAGCAGTATCAATTTACCGGCGATACGTCGCTCATGAGCGAGTATTACGAATCGAATGCAGAGGTACATGAAATACCTCGCGTCGAAGTCGCATGATCGCATCCTCGATGAAGGCTTGGGCGACTGGTACGACCTCGGTCCGGCGGACCGACCCGGCGTGGCTCAGCTCACGTTGCCGCCGGTGACGGCGACGGCATTCTACTTCTACGACGCCCAGCTGATGTCGAGGATCGCCGCGCTGCTGGGCAAGGAGGAAGATGCCCATCGCTACACGAAGCTGGCCGAAGAAATTCGTGCCGCCTGGCTCGCCAAGTTCCGCAACGCGAAGGATGGCACGTACGCCACGAATTCGCAGTGTGCGAACTCGATCGCGCTGGTGATGGGGCTGGCCGAACCGGAGGATCGCCCGCAGGCCCTGGCATCCATTGTTGCCGACGTCCACCGGCACGGCGACTCGATGACGGCGGGCGACGTCGGGTTCCGATATTTGCTGCAAGCTCTGGCCCAAGGCGGCCAGTCCGATTTGATCTATGCGATGATCAATCAGGACGAGCGGCCCGGCTACGGCTACCAGCTCAAGCAGGGCGCGACCAGCCTCACCGAAGCCTGGGACGCAAACCGCCACGCATCGCACAACCATTTCATGCTGGGCCACATCACCGAATGGTTCTACAAGGACCTCGCCGGCATCGACAGCGATCCGGCCGGCCCCGGTTTCAAGAAGATCATCATTCGCCCGACGCCCGTCGGCGATCTGAAATGGGCCGAGGCAAGTTACCGATCAGTGCGCGGTCCGATCTCGGTGCGTTGGGATCGCGACGCAGATCAATTTAAGCTGTCGACGTCGATTCCGGCCAATACAACCGCCACTGTATATCTCCCTGCGGCAGCTAACAGCAAAGTCTTGGAAAGCGGTGTCGATGCGAGCAGCAGTCCTGAAATTGTATTTCTCCGCCGCGAGGGTGACCGTAACGTCTATGCGGTCGGTTCGGGGACCTTTTCCTTTGAATCGCGTCTCTGATCAAGATTTGCGAGGCCGAGGCGAATAAGTTTGGCGTCCAGGGCGTGTATAGATTGCCGCGACGTCGACCATATCGACATAATCGCACCAGATCGCCATGACTCAATTCAAGGGGTCCCCGGAAGGCATTGCCGACTGTGGCAAGCGGCACAATTACTGACTAAAATAACAGGGCTGTGCCGATTTCCGACGTCGAGCGCTCGATTGCCCCCATTTCCATGAGCAAAACATCCACTACGCTCGGCGTGATCATCGGCAATCGCGATTTTTTTCCCGATCAATTGGTCGCCGAGGCCCGCGACGACGTCGTCAAGTTGTTCGGCGAGCGGGGCATCCGGCCGGTGATGGTGTCGCCGGAAGAGACCAAGCTGGGCGGCATCGAGACACACGCCGACGCCCGACGATGCGCCGACTTGTTCAAGCGCCATCGCGACGAGATCGACGGCATCGTCGTCGTGCTGCCGAACTTCGGCGATGAAAAGGGCGTGGCCGACGCGCTGAAGCTGGCGCGGCTCGAACGTGCCTGTCCTGATTCAAGGTTATCCCGACGATCTCAACCAGCTGGGCGTCGCCCGGCGCCGCGACGCGTTCTGCGGCAAGATCTCGGTATGCAACAATCTGGTGCAAGCGGGAATAAAATTCTCGCTCACCACGAAGCACGTCGCTCAGCCAAGCTCCGAGAGTTTCCGCGCCGACCTTGATCGATTTGTGCGTGTCTGCCGCGTGGTGAACGGGGTGCGGGGGGTCCGTCTGGGGGCCGTCGGGGCCAGGCCCGGGGCCTTCAACACGGTGCGCTACAGCGAGAAGATTCTCGAGCGCCACGGCATCAGCGTGACCACGGTCGACCTCTCGGAGTTCCTGGCGAAGTCGGCCAAGCTCAGCGACGACGACCCCGCCGTGAAAGCCAAGCTCAACGAAATCAAGGGTTACGCACCGTCGCCTGGCGTCCCCGCGGAAAAGCTCCTGCAGATGGCACGCATCGGCGTCGTGCTCTCACGCTGGATGGAAGCCAATGCGATCGACGCCACGGCGATTCAATGCTGGACCTCGGTGCAACAGAACTTCGGCTGCAACGTCTGCACGCTGATGAGCATGATGAGCGAGCGATTCATGCCGAGCGCGTGCGAGGTCGACGTGACCGGCGTGCTGACGATGTACGCCATGCAGCTGGCCGCCGATTCGCCGGCCGCGCTGGTGGATTGGAACAACAACTACGGCGACGACGATGACAAGTGCACGCTGTTCCACTGCGGCAATTGGGCGAAGAGTTTTTTGCCCGACATCAAGATTGCGACGGCCCCGATCCTGGGCAGCACGCTGGGAGTCGAGAACACCTACGGCGCACTGGAAGGCCGCACGCCGGCCAGTCGGCTCACCTACGGCCGCGTCACCACCGCCGACGCCGACGGCACGATTCGGGCCTACGTCGGCGAAGGCGAGCTGACCAACGACAAGCTCGAAACGTTCGGCACTCGTGCCGTCGCCCGCGTGCCGCATTTGCAGAAGCTGCTCCGTTACATCTGCACGAACGGCTTCGAGCACCACGCGGTGATGACATGCTCGCATTCGGCCGGCGCGCTGGCGGAGGCATTCGGCAACTATCTCGGCTGGGAGACGCACGTCCATGCGGGCGATGACTGACGATCAATTGCGTCGAAAATCCGTCGGCTATCGGCTCGATCTGTTGCGATGCATTGTCCATGCCGGGGCGGGCCACACGGGCGGCAGCTTGTCGTGCGTCGACATTCTCAACGTGCTCTACAATCGCGTGCTCCGCGTGTCGCCCGAGACGTTCGACGACCCCAATCGCGACCGCTACGTCCAGAGCAAGGGCCACTCCGTCGAAGCGCTCTACGTCGTTCTCGCGGATCGCGGCTTCTATCCGAAGAGCGAACTGGAGACTCTTTGCCGCTACCGTTCGCCGTTCGTCGGGCATCCGACGCGGAAGGTGCCGGGCATCGAGATGAACACCGGTGCCTTGGGTCATGGCCTCCCGATCAGCGTCGGGATGGCCCTGGCCGGAAAGATGAACGCCGCGCCGTATCGTGTCTTTACGCTGCTGGGCGACGGCGAACTGGCCGAAGGATCGAATTGGGAAGCCGCGATGGCGGCCGCCCACTACAAGCTCGACAATCTCACCGCGATCCTCGATCACAACACGTTGCAAATCACGGGCCACACCCGCGACGTCTGCAGCAACGAGCCGATCGACGAAAAGTTTCAAGCCTTCGGCTGGGCGGTGCGGACGGTCGACGGCCACGACTTCGCGGCGCTGACCGATGCTTTGTCGCAGCCGCATGAGGCAGGCGCGCCGAGGTGCGTGATCGCCAACACGGTCAAGGGCCGCGGCGTGAGCTTCATGGAAAACGTCGTCAAATGGCATCACGGCGTACCGAGCGACGATGAATACCAACAGGCGATCGCGGAGCTCGAACATGCGGAGGCCGAGCTGGCGGAGGCCGTTCGATGAGCGCTCCGGCACCATCGATGTTCATCGCCCGGCCGCGAAAGCCGTCGCCGAACGGCTCGGCCTGAATCTGGGCCGTGCGAATCTCGAAGAGTTCGCCGACACGCTGCTCGAGCTGGCGAAGCACGACCGCGACATCGTGGTCGTGACGAGCGATTCGCGGGGCTCCGGCAAGCTGGGCCCGTTCGGCAAGGAGTTGCCCGAGCAGCTGGTCGAGGTCGGCATCGCCGAGCAGAACCTGGTGGGAATTGCCGCGGGGCTGGCCGCCGCCGGAAAAAAGTCGTTCGCCGTTTCGCCGGCCTGCTTTCTCACGGCTCGGGCGCTCGAGCAAATCAAGAACGACGTCTGCTATTCCGACGTGCCGGCCACGGTCGTCGGCATCAGCGCCGGCGTGAGCTACGGCGCGCTCGGCAGCACGCATCATTCGCTGCACGATCTGGCCGCTCTGCGGGCGATCCACAATATCGCGATTATCGTGCCCGCCGACAATTTCGAGACGCGGGAGGCAGTTCGCGCGGCGGCGCAGGCGGCACACCCCGTATTTCTTCGCTTTGGCAAGGCGGCCATGTATTCGCTCAATCCTGCGAACGCAAAGTTCGTCGTCGGCAAGGCGATCACGCTCCGCGACGGCGACGACGTCTGCTTCATCGGCACGGGCGAAGCCGTGGTCCACGCCTGCTGGCGGCAGAGACAGCTCGCCGAGGATGGCGTCGACTGCCGCGTGCTGAGCATGCACACCGTCAAGCCACTCGACACGGAGGCGATCCTCGCCGCCGGGCGCGAGTGCCGGGCGATCGTCACGGTCGAAGAGCACTCGGTCCACGGCGGGCTGGGCGAGGCGGTGGCTGCCGTGTTGATGCAGGCAGGCGTTAGCGTGCCGCTGCGGATCGTCGGCATCCCGGACGAAGACACCGTACCGGCAGCCAGGCCGATATCTTCCGCCACTACGGTCTGACGATGGAAGGCCTGGCGTCGACCGCGTCCGAATTGCTGAACCACGCGAAAGTGTCGACATGACCTACATGCTGGCCATCGACCAGAGCACATCCGCCACGAAGGCCGTGCTGTTCGACGCGGCAGGCAAGCTGTCGTCGACAAGGCTTCGCGCGAGCATCGGCAAATCTATCCGCAGCCGGGCTGGGTCGAGCACGATGCCGAAGAGATTTGGCAGAACGTGCTGGCCGTGGTCGGCGAATTGGCGGCACGCCAGCGCGAGCGAGCTCGCTCAAGCGGCCGGGCTCGCCATCACGAATCAGCGCGAAACGGTCGTCGTCTTCGATCGCAAGACGGGCCGGCCGCTGGCGAACGCCATCGTCTGGCAATGCCGTCGCGGCGATCCGATCTGCCGCGAAATGGCGGCGGCGGAGTTGCGAGAATGCCATTCGAGAGAAGACCGGACTCAAGCTCGACACCTATTTTTCCGGCTCGAAGCTCAAGTGGCTGATGCGCGAGCGGCCCGACATTCGCGAGAGGCTCGTCGGCGGCGACGCGCTCATCGGCACGATCGACACCTATCTGATCTATCGTCTCACCGGCGGCGAGGTGTTTGCCACCGATCCCTCGAACGCCAGCCGGACGCTGTTGTACGACATTCGCTCGCTTGCAGTGGGACGACGAGCTCTGCCGGATGTTCGACGTGCCCGAAATGGCGCTGGCCGAAGTGCGCGAGAGTTTCGCCCGGTTTGGCGAGACGGACGTGGCGAGGAGCCTTGCCCACGAGCGCTGCCGATCTGCGGCGTGATGGGCGACTCGCAAGCGTCGCTCTTTGCGCAGCGGTGCTACGAGCCCGGCACGGCGAAGGCGACGTTTGGCTCCGGGACGTCGGTCATGCTGAACATCGGCGACTCGTTTCAGACGACGAGCCAAGGGGCGGTTGCCGGCGTCTGGCATGGATCCACCAGGGCCAGCCGACCTATGCCCTGGAAGGCCTGATCAACTACTCGTCGGCGACGATCGCCTGGCTCAAGGACCAGCTCGGCCTGATCCACGACGCGGCCGAGACCGACGCCTTGGCCCGCTCGGTCGAAGACAACGGCGGCGTCTACTTGGTGCCGGCGTTCGCCGGCCTGAGCGCACCTTACTGGAGTCCGACGCCCGCGCGGCGATCGTCGGCATGACGGCACACTCGCCGCAAGGAGCACGTGGTACGGGCAGCGCTGGAGTCGATCGCCTATCAAATTCGCGACGTGCTCGAAATGATGCGCGGCGACGCGGGCGTCGCTCCCAGTGTGTTACAGGTCGACGGCGGCCCGACGAAGAACGAGTTTCTTGATGCAGTTCACGGCCGACATTACGGGTACGGAGCTCGTCGTCTCGCAGGTGGCCGAATCATCCGCGCTCGGCGCTGCATTGGCCGGCCTCGTCGGCCTGGGGCATTTGAAATCGTTGCAGGATGTCGCCGCCCTGCCGCGTGCTACGCGTGTCTATCGCCCGACGATGTCGCGCGACCAGGTCGAACGGCTCTGCGCCGGCTGGAGAGCCGCGGTCGAGCGGGTGTTGTAGAATCGGTGAACGATGGACGACGATCGCATCATTGCCGAATACCTCGTCGAAACGCCGCGGACGCTGGCCGCCGCGGCCGAGTCGATGGCGGGCGAGCAGTCGACGGGCACATTCACGCGCGTGCCCGGCGAGACCGACGAGCTGCGCGAGCGTTTTGCGGCGCGGGTGGAATCGGTGGAGCCGCTCGAGGGCTGTGACGAGGCCGTCGCTGCCCGGGGCAGCTAAACCGCAAGCGTCGCGTGGCGGGTACCAGCGCGGTCGTGTGCGGATCAGCTTTCCGCTGGCGAACATGGGCGCGAATCTGCCGGTCATCATTTCGACGATCGCCGGCAATCTGTTCGAGCTGCGGTACCTGTCAGGGCTGCGGCTGTTGGACGTCGAATTCCCGTCGGTGCTCGCCCGCGATTTTCCCGGCCCGCAGTTTGGCATCGCGGGCACGCGGCAAGCTCACCGGCGTGTACGACCGGCCGATCATTGGCACGATCGTCAAACCGAGCATCGGGCTGACGCCGGGAGCGACGGCCGAGCTCGTCGGCAAGCTCGGCGAAGCGGGGATCGACTTCGTCAAGGATGATGAGCTGATGGCCAACCCGCCCCACTCGCCGCTGGCAGATCGCGTCAAGGCGGTGATGCGCGTGGTCAACGACCTGGCCGATCGAACCGGCCGCAAGGTGATGTACGCCTTCAACATCAGCGACCAATTGGACCGAATGCTCGAACACCAGGAGACCGTCGCCCGGGCAGGGGGCACCTGCGTGATGGTCAGCCTCAACAGCGTGGGCTTCGCCGCGGTCGATTTCCTGCGGCGTCGCGCGTCGCTGCCGATTCACGGCCACCGCAACGGCTGGGGAATGTTCACGCGGCACCCGGCGCTCGGGATGGAGTTCACCGCCTACCAGAAACTGTGGCGGCTCGCGGGTGTCGACCAGATTCACGTCAACGGACTGAAGAACAAGTTCTGCGAGCCGGATGAATCGGTGGTTCGCTCGATCAAGGCTTGTCTCGCGCCGATGCTCGGCGGCTACACGGTGATGCCCGTCGTGTCGTCGGGGCAGTGGGGCGGCCAGGCGCCGGAAACGTATCGCCAGACAGGAACGCTCGATTTGATGTACCTGGCCGGCGGTGGCATCCTCGCCCATCCAAGCGGGCCCGCGGCCGGTGTCGCCGCTCTGCGACAAGCCTGGGAAGCGGCTGCCGCGGGAGTCGCGCTGGACGAGTTCGCTCGCACACACTCCGAGTTGCGCCAGTCGCTCGAGTTTTACGGCCAATTGGAGCACGCCAAGTGATTCTGCTGGCCTACTATGGTGACGACTTCACCGGCTCGACCGACGCGCTGGAAGCGCTCACCACCAGCGGCGTCGCCACCGTGCTCTTCACCGAGCCGCCGAGTCCGGAGCTGCTGGCCCGCTTTCCAAACGCCCGCGCACTGGGAGTCGCAGGCAACAGTCGCACGATGACACCAGCCGAGATGGAGCAATCGCTGCCGGTTGCATTCGAAGCGCTATTGGCCCACCGGCCTTCCATCGTCCATTACAAAGTTTGTTCGACGTTTGACTCGTCGCCGCGGGTCGGGAGCATCGGCCGAGCAATCGACATTGGCTGCCGAGTATTTCAAAATCGCTGGGTTCCGCTGGTGGTTGGCGTGCCGAGCCTCGAGCGGTACTGCGTGTTTGGAAACCTGTTCGCACGTTCGGGCCTCAATAGTCCCGTCTTTCGCCTCGATCGCCACCCGACGATGCGGCACCATCCCTCGACTCCGATGACGGAATCGGACCTGCGTCTGCACCTCGCGCGTCAGACCCAGCGGCCAATACATTTGGTTGACGTGCTCGCGCTCGATCGTGGAATTACCGACGTTGAACCGTTGCCGAGCGGCGGCGAATGTGGTGCTCTTCGATACGCTCACGGAAGCGCACCTCGCGACGATCGGCGGAGCGATTTGGGATGCCCAGGCCCAGGAGCAGAAACCGCTGTTTGTCGCCGGCTCATCGGGCGTCGAATACGCGCTCACCGCACATTGGCAGTCCGCCGGCGTCGTGTCTCAAAACAAGTGGCAAGCCGCCGCCGGCTCGACCGTTAGTATCGGACGGTTGTCGATGTCCGGCAGTTGTTCGCCCGTCACGGACGCGGCAAATCGCGTGGGCGCTCGATCACGGGTTTGCGGAAGTGCGGCTCGATACGCCGCGATTGATTCAGGCGAGTCCAGCACGATCCGTCGATCGCTGGAGTTGCCGCAACAGGTTGCCGAGCAGCTCAGACGCCGGCCAATCGGTGATCGTCCACACAAGTCGCGGGCCCGACGACGAGCGGATCGACGCGACGCGACAATTCGTGCCGCAGGGTCTCACGTCGCGGTCGCTCGGTGGTATACTGGGGCAGTATCCTCGGCGCGGTGCTGCGAGTCGCGGCCCGTCGCCCGCGTGGGCGTCACCGGCGGGGACACGGCGGGATTCTTGGCCCGCGAGATCGGCATCGAAGCGCTCGAGCTGGTCGGGCCGCTCGAGCCTGGCGCACCGCTGTGTGTTGCTCATAGTCGGCGGCCCGAGATCGACGGGGTTGAGTTTACGTTCAAAGGCGGACAGGTCGGTCACGACGACTTCTTTGGCACGCTCCTTCGCGGCGGACGGAATCGATGACCGAAGGGAGAGTGAACATGCGATTCGGACGGCGGCAGTTTCTCGGCGCGGCGGTTGTGGCGACTGGCTTGGCCGCCTTGGCATCCTGTAGCCAGAGGCCAGCGGCGGATGATGGCAAGCCGAAAATCGCCGTCGTCGTCTCGACACTCAATAATCCCTGGTTCGTCGTGCTGGCCAACACGGCAAAGACCCGCGCCGAGGAACTTGGCTACGAAGCCACCGTCTTCGATTCGCAGAACGACACGGCCAAGGAAGCCTCGAACTTCGAGAATCTGATCGCGGCCGGCTATCAGGCAATCCTCTTCAATCCGACGGACGCCGACGCTTCAATCGCCAATGTCCGCGCGGCGCAGGACGCGGGCATTCCGGTCTTCTGCATCGACCGCGAGATCAATGCCAACGACGCGGCCACGTCGCAGATTCTTTCCGATAGTTATTCCGGCTGCGTGGAGCTGGGGAAGTACTTCGTCGAAACCGTGGGGGAGAACGGAAAGTACGTCGAATTGATGGGGCTCGTGGGCGACAACAACACGCGGAACCGCTCGCAGGGATTTCCACAGCGTCGTCGACCGCTATCCCGGCTTGATCATGGTGGCCCAGCAGAGCGCCGATTTTGATCGCACGAAGGCCTTGGAGGTCATGGAATCGATCCTGCAGGCCAATCCCGAGATCGACGCGGTGTTTTGTGCGAACGACGCGATGGCGATGGGTGCCTACCAGGCGCTCGTCGCCGCCGGCAAAGATCAAGACGTCAAGGTGTTCGGCTTCGACGGCGCGGATGACGTCGTGAAATTGATCGCCGAGGGCAAGATCGTCGCCACGGGCATGCAGTTCCCCAAGACGATGGCGAAGACCGCGGCGGAATTTGCCGACGAGTGGCTGCAAGGGAAAACGCGATTTCCCGCAAAAGCTCCCGGTGGCCGTGGAACTTGTGACGCACGACAATGTATCCCAATATGGCGACTATGGAGCCAAGAGCGAACCTACTCAATAGCGCGCCGATGAATCGTCTTGTCGCTACACTGGTTACTCTGCTCGCGTTGGGCGTGCTATTCTGGTTCATGCCGCTGTTTCACGTGGTGCGACGAGAGACGGCCGCGGCAATGGAAGCCAGCAAGTTTAGCGCAACGGACTATGCGAACGACTTTTGGAATACGAAACTCGCGCCGGCGTTCGACCAGGCGGCCGACGCCGCGACGGTTCTGGCGGCGCTTCGCAACGATCCTGTGCAGGCCCGCGCCGAGTATGGCCATTCCGCCGGCTTGGGCCGGACCGTGCTGTATCTCGTGCGTGGCAGCGGCTCGATTACGGCCGTCGACGACAAGTCGATTCACGTCGCACTCGGAGCGGACGCGGACGGGGCTGGCGTCGCTCTTCAGACGGGACTTCTATTCGGCAACACGATCCGTGACGTCACCGGTCTGATTCGGGGCGGCGACTTTGTCAATTCGCAGCAATTCAACGAAGTCTCGACGGCACTCAATCGAATCGTGGAGTCGACCGTCCTTCCCGAGCTCAAGCAGCAGGCGAATGTCGGCGAGACGATCGAGTTCGTCGGCTGTGCGGAAGTGACGAACGTACCCCGCGATACTTCGCCGCTGCAAGTGGTTCCACTCGAGGTGAGATTCCCGGAATGATCGAACCGCATGTCACCACGACCGAGTCCAATGAATTGCTGTCCGCGCGTGGTGTCAGCAAGTCGTTTCCCGGCGTGAAGGCACTCGATCGACGTCAGCATCGTCGGTCCGCCGCGGCCGGCTCAACGCGCTCTTGGGTGAAAACGGCGCGGGCAAATCGACGTTGATGAACATTCTCTCCGGTGTGATTCTACCGGACGAAGGCGAGATTCGCATTGACGGCCGCAACGTTCGGATCAGAACTCCACGCGACGCGCAGGAAGCCGGCATCGCGATCATTTTTCAGGAATTGAACCTGATTCCAAACTTAAGCATCGCCGAAAATGTATTTCTGGGCCGCGAGCCGCTCACGCCGCTCGGCCTGGTCGACTACGGCCGCATGAACCGCAACGCTGCAGCGTTGCTGGAGCAATTGGAGCTCGACGTCGATCCGCGGACGCTTGTCGCCCGGCTGAGAGTCGGCGCGCAGCAAGTCGTCGAGATTGCCAAGGCGCTATCGTTCGACTCGCGGGTGATTATCATGGACGAGCCGACCTCCGCGATCACCGAACAGGAAATCGACGTGCTCTTCCGATTGATCCGGCAGCTCAAGCAGCGCGGCGTCGGCATCATCTACATTACGCACAAGCTCGATGAACTCGCGCAAATCGCCGACGACGTCACCGTGTTGCGCGACGGGCGACTCATTGCCTGTGCACCATTTGCCGACCTCACGCGCGAACGGATGATTCAATTGATGGTTGGCCGCGAGTCACTGGAATCCGGTACCGGCGCCGGCTGCCGCGGTCGGCGCGAACGTGCTCGAAGTCGACCAAGTTTCCCTGCGACGTCCCGACCGGGCGGGTGCTCTTGTCGTGCAGGACGTGTCGTTCACGGTGCGGCGGGGCGAGGTAGTCGGGCTGTTCGGGCTGATGGGTGCGGGTCGCACCGAATTGCTGCAAACCATCTTCGGCCTGTATCCACGTGTATCGAGCGGAACGATTCTCATCGACGGACGGCGGTGTAATATCCGCACTCCGGCGCAAGCGATCGAAGCCGGCCTGGCACTAGCACCAGAAGACCGCAAGTCAGAGGGGCTGGTCCTCTCGATGAGCGTGGCGGAAAACGTTAGCCTGGCGTGTCAGGACGAACCGACGAAATTCGGGCTGCTGCAGCCGCGGCGCGAGCGCGAGCTGGTGCGTCGGCTCGTCGAGCGACTCGCGGTCAAGACGCCATCGCTCGACCAGCAAGTCCGCAATCTGAGCGGCGGCAATCAGCAAAAAATTGTGCTCGCCAAGTGGCTCGCCACGCGACCGAAGGTGCTGCTGCTCGACGAGCCGACGCGGGGGATCGACGTCAACGGCAAGAAGGAGATTTACGCGATCATCCACGAACTGGCGCGCGCAGGCTTGGGCGTCGTGATGGTATCATCGGAGCTGCCGGAGATCCTGGCCGTGGCCGACCGCATTCTGGTCATGGCCGAAGGGCGGCTGACAGCGGAATTCCCCCGCGGCGAGGCGTCTGAAGCCGGCATTCTCAAGGCGGCCCTTCCGGCCTCGCATGCACCCCAGGCCAAAAGCGCATGACCAGCTCCACTGCGAAAGAACACTTTGCCCGCTTCCAATCGCTGTTGGCGCTCGTGCTGATGGTCGTCGCGCTCTCGCTGGCGTCCGACAAGTTTCTCACGGTCGACAACGGACTGAACGTGCTGCGGCAGATCTCGATTAATCTCTGCCTGTCGATCGGGATGACGATGGTGATTCTCTCGGGCGGAATCGACCTGTCGGTCGGCTCCGTGCTGGCGTTATCCGGGGCGGTCGCGGCGGGATTACTCAAGAACGGACTGGGCCTGCCGTACACCGATTTCACGCTTCAGTTCACGGTGTTTGGCGCGATCATTGCCGGCGTCCTGGTGGGATTATTGCTCGGGTGGTGCAACGGGGTTTCGATCACGCGATTCGGACTGCCGCCGTTCGTCGCCACGCTGGGCATGCTCAGCATCGCCCGCGGCCTGACGATGCTCTGGACCGGCGGCTTTCCGATCACCGACCTCGGGCCCGCGTTTCGCTTCATGGGGACCGGCTATTGGCTGAAAATTCCCATGCCCGTCTGGATCTGCGCGGCACTGGTGGCCGTGTTTATGGCCATCACTCGGCGGACTCGCTTCGGACGCCATCTGTACGCGGTGGGCGGCAACGAACGAGCGGCGACCTTAAGCGGACTTCGCGTTGACGGCATCAAGCGGATGGTCTACACGCTGTGCGGCGGTCTGGCGGGCGTGGCGGGATTGCTCGTCACCGCTCGGCTCGATTCCGCGACGCCGATCGCCGGCGCCAGCTACGAGCTCGACTCGATCGCCGCGGTCGTGATCGGCGGCACGTCGCTCTCCGGCGGGCGGGGCTCGATTCTCGGCACCGTGCTGGGTTGCCTGATTATCGGCGTGCTGAACAATGGCCTGGTCTTGCTCGAAGTCTCGCCGTTCTGGCAGCAGGTGATCAAGGGAGTCGTAATCCTGGTTGCGGTGGCGATCGACCGGGCGAGCCGGAGAGAGGAATAAGAGTCATGCCGAAAAAGAGGTTGGGACTGCTGCATACGTCGGCCACGCTCGTGCCGATCTTCGAGCAGCTCTGCAAAGCGAAGCTGCCGAATGTTGCCGTGTTCAATCTGGTCGACGACAGTCTCATTAAAGACGTGATCGCCCACGGCCATATGCGGCCGCGGACGGCTCGGCGCGTCACGCAGCTGGTGGCGGCGGCCGAAGACGCAGGGGCCGACTACATCATGGTCACCTGCTCGTCGATCGGCGCGGCGGTGGAAACGGCGGCAACGCTCGCCAGCTGTGCCCGTGCTGCGGGTCGACCAGCCGATGGCCGACCGCGCGGTGTCCACGGCGCAGCGGATCGGCGTGATCGCCACACTGCCGACGACGCTCGAACCGACGGCCGATCTCATCCGCCGCCGGGCTGCAGCCGCTGGCCGGGAGATTGCGGTTACGGCCCGGCTCTGCGAGGGGGCATTCGACGCGCTGATGCGAGGCGATGCAGCGAAGCACGACGCGATGGTCTTGGCCGCGCTCCAGGAGCTATCGTCCGAGGTCGACGTGATCGCACTGGCGCAAGCGTCGATGGCCCGCGTCGTCGAGCACCTTTCCCAAGAGGAGCGCCGCACGCCGATCCTGGCCAGCCCGCCGCTGGCAATCGAGTATCTGGCCACCGTACTGTAGGTCCGCAAAATGCAATCACTGCGTCGATTCTTTCTCGGCCTGGCGGGCGCATGCGGGCTCGTGATGCTGGCGGGCGTGGTGGGCCACGAGAGTGGCTATTGGCAGCCAGCCGCCGTGTCGACGTGCATCGCGCTGGCGCTGGGCTTGGGAGCAATTCCGGCACTGCGGACCTACCAATTCACAGCCTGGATCGTTGCCGGACTGGTGGTCGCGATGATCTACCCCGAGCGGTTGCTCCACATGGGGCCAATCGATCTCCGCGACAAGCGAATCGTGCTCACCATGATTCAGCTGGTGATGTTCGGGATGGGAACGCAGATGAGCCTGCGGGACCTGCGAGGAGTGGTCCGCATGCCGTACGCCGTGCTGGTCGGCGTCGCCCTGCAATTCACCGTCATGCCGCTGGTCGGCTTCGCGCTGGCGAAATCGTTTGGCTTTCCGCCCGAGATCGCGGCGGGAATCGTGCTCGTTGGATCTTGTTCCAGCGGCCTGGCGTCCAACGTGATGGCCTTCATCGCCCAAGCGAATTTGCCGCTTTCGATCACGCTGACCACGGTGGCGACGCTGCTCTCTCCGCTGATGACGCCGCTGTGGATGAAACTGTTGGCCAGCCGGATGGAGGTGGACGTGGATTTCGTGGCGATGATGCTCGAGATCATCAAAATGGTCATCGTACCGATCGGCGCCGCCATGCTCGCGGACTATCTGGACCATGCGTCGAATGCTGGCCGAAAGATTGTTTTCGCGCTAGCGGCGATGGCTGCGGCATTGTTGGCGATCGCCGCCGTGGGAGGCTGGGGCTACGCCGCAGGGCATTGGTCGGACAACATGCTGACGGCGCTGGGAGTGGCCGGCTACCTGTTGGCAGCAATCGTGGCGGGCGTCGCCTACCATCGTCTCAAGGTGATGGTGCCGGCGGTTACGCGCGTCATGCCGCTGCTGGCAATGTTCGGGATCGTTTACGTCACGTCCGTGACGACCGCCGCTGGACGCGATCAGCTGCTGGTGATCGGCTGGCTATTGTTGGCGGCGGTCGCGATCCACAACACGGCAGGATATCTGCTAGGCTATTGGGTCAGCCGGGCCCTCGGCCTGGACGAACGATCGGCACGGACAGTGGCGTTCGAGGTCGGCCTGCAGAACGGCGGCATGGCCGCTGCGATCGCCGCGGCCAAGGGACAGCTTGCCACTCTCGGCCTGGCGGCCGCCGTGTTCAATCCCTGGATGAACACCTCGGGCTCGCTGCTGGCGAACTATTGGCGGAAGCGTCCGACGTCTTCAGCTTCCCCGCCGCCGGCTCAAGGCAACTCCGCACAGGGCGAGGCCGACTAACAGGCAGCTGGCGGGCTCGGGGACGGACCCGCCGGCGAGGCTGCCGGCGCCGCTGGTCTGTCCGAAATGGGCCTTCCAGGAAGCGTAGTCGGCCGCGCTCACCACGCCGCTGCCGTTGGCTGGGTCGCGATTCAGCGCCCAAGGCACTGCCGGCCAGGCCCAGATTGTCGCGCCAGACCGTATAGTCGGCCGCATTCACGACGTGGTCGTTGTTGTAATCGCCGATGAGTCCGGCCGATGCCATGATGGTGATTTGGCTGTTCGTTCCGGTGCCGTAGTCGACCGTATAGCCGGGCGTCGATTCGAATGTGCCGGTGAGCGTGCCTACATAGGTCAGGAGCGTCCAGCTACTACCGACTCCCGAGCCGGCGACGCTGAGAATGTTGCCCAGGGCGGAGAGGTCGACGTCTCCCAATACGTTCAAGGGATCGATCGTACCGGCGGCGAAAGCGGTGGCGAAGGTCGCCCCCTCTTCCATGACCAACGAACCGCCGATCTGCCCGGTGCCGCCGAACGCAGCGCCGCTGGAAACGGTCGTGAGGCCGGCGCCGGTTTGATTGCCGTTAATCAGGAGCGTGCCGGCCTCGACGTTAGTCGCCCCGGTGTAGGTATTGTTGCCAGTGAGGACCCACTTGCCGGTGCCCTGCTTGCGGATGCCGACGGTCCCGTAGCCGGCGGCCGCTTCGGCGGCCGCCACTTCCGGCGTGGTGGCCGCGGCGTCGATGTCGGCCGGCGGTGCGTCGCCGATCAGCGGGGCCAGCGTGTTGTTGCCGGTGTTCGCACCGGTCAGCGTCAAGAAGCGGGCCGGCGCCGGGCCGAATTGGATCGTCCGGACAGCGGTCGCCGTGTAGCCGGGCCATTGATTGGGGAGTGTCCCACCATCGTAATCCGCTTCGCTATCGAGCGGGTTGGGTTGACCGGCCTGCATCACTTCGCGATTTTGGATCGCGGTGATTCGCACCGGGCTCCCGCCTTCCGGCGGCGTGAAATCAAGTTGCGGCGTGTAAACCCGCATGCCGAGCGCCAGGTCGTCGGTCTGGAACACCTGGCGAGAAGCAGTCGGATGGGCAGGCTGGCCGAAGACCGTATTGTCGTTGTCTCCTGGTACGACCGTCGCGATCAGGCCACTGCGTCGCGCGGGCACGGCGATGGCTAGCGCACCAGGATTGGTGAAGCTCACCGCCCCGCTGCCCGAGGCGTCGAGCGTCGCGCCCGAAGTCCCCACGGTAAATAGCCGGTCGGTACTGGTCGCAGCGCCTTCGTATTTGAGCGTCGAACCCTGGATCACCAAGTTGCTCGACGCGTTGGACGAACTGCCAATGCTGCTGGCCACGCCGCCGTTGGCAAGGTGGGCGACAGCAAGAGTGGACTCAATTGGCAGTTGGATGTTTGTCTCATCGTAGTTGACGTCGTTGTCGGGATCTCCGGTATCCGCGGCGGCGAGCTCCTGCAACGACTGTTGATATTTCCTCATCACGCGAGTTACCCCGGTATAATTGTTCGTGGCAGTGAGTTTGACCTCGCCGCCATTGGTCACCAGCAGGTTGCGTGCCCCGGTGAGCTGATTCGCGTTGGGCAGCGTGAGCACACCCGAACCGCCCCCCAGCTGATAGGTGTCGGGATTGACTTTGATCGTGCTCGACGGCGTGATCGTCCCGCTGTAGGTGCTGCCACCCTCCTGGGCCGCGAGCGACATGTTGGCCGCGTTCGCCAGGTCACCGGAAGTGAAGTCCAAATCCTGCGTGTACTCGTTGCCGCCCGCCGTCCCCAGCATCAGGCCACCCGTCGCATAGCCCGTGTAAACGGGAGCGGTATCGCCCCAGGTTGCAAAGAAGGGAGTCGTGTTCGGATCCCAGTTGGGATTATTCGAATTGTTGAGCTTTGCCAGAAAGGAGCTGTTCGTGCGGACACCTTCGTCGACGCCAACGGCACCGCTGCGCGAGACGATCGCCCCGGAGGGCAAATCGTCGCCGGTAAATGCATCGTTCTGACCGCCGCGAAAGTGTAGATTGGAGCCGTCGACGAATGTCAAACCGGTGTAGTCCGTGTCGTTGAAGCCGGTCTGTACGCCCATGCCATCGAAGACGCGGCCGTCGATGACGACCGAGCCCGTGCCGCGGACACGGACATAGCCGACCTTGTCGAGGATAGTCGGGTCTTCGTCGCCGGTGACCAGTTGATCGTGAATTCCCCCGGATATGACCGTTCTACCCGTACCATCCAGAATCAATTCGCGACCGCTGCCCGGCGGATTCTCCGCCTTTCGATTCGGATACACTGCTCCGCTAAAGGTGAGGCTGCTGCCCGATTCCGAGGGAAAATCATAAGGCAGCAGGTTGATCAATGTACGACCGTTGTCTTGGTAGACCGTTCCGCTCCATTCGAGCGAGGAATTGCCTTTGATCGTCAGGTTTTCGACGATGGCCATTGTGTTGGCGATTTTTCGATCACCGGTGTCAATGACTAAATTGTAGCCAACTTCCTTCTTCTTCCCCGACTGCCCGCCTTGCCGAAAAACCGCATCGCTGGCATCGCCCAAAGCGTGATCGTTCCGCACGACTAAATTGCCCCGCGCGAATACGACGTCACCGGTAAACGTGTTGTTGCCGCTAAGAATAACCGTTCCCAGAGGAAGTCCCGGCGAGGGTGCAGGGTCATACAACCAGTCGTCGCTGACGCCGATGTCACCATCCACGTCCCATGTCCAGCCGACGACTAAACCGCCGCTGCCGCTGATCGGTCCGTCGAGCTGGATGGTGCCGCGGGGCGGCTCCGCATGGTCGGTCGTGAAGTAATTGTTCAACAGCAGGAATCGGGCCGTTGAGTTGTCGATCGCGTCCGTCAAGTTGATCGGGCCCGTGACGTGTAACTTGGCGCCGTCGGGCAAATAGCTGCGCAAGCTGCCGGCATCCGTGTCGGCGGCACCCGCGACGTCGATCGGGCCGGAAAGCGTAATGCTGTTTGACCCGAGGAAGTCAACGCCCTCCAAAAAGCCGTTGTTCGCCAGGCGCACCGGCGCGCTGATCGTATTGGTCGAGCCAGCGACCCCATTACTGGTGACAAATACGCGTCCCCGATTGACGCCTTCGTAGGACAAGATGTCCTCGACGTCGGGATTGCCGGGCGCAGGATCGACGCCAACATTATTGTCATCGTTTTGCAGGACGAGACGTCCGACGCTGCTCACGAGGTTGACGTCCGTTGCCGCATTGGTCGCATCAAGCGTAAGCGCCGCAAGGGCAACGTCGGTGTCGCCGACGTTGAGCGTCAAATCCGAGCCAACGGCAACCGTGGCACCAATCGCTCCCGAGTTCGGGAACCCTGGCTGAACCCAATTACCGTCGACTTGCCAATCTTGAGCGCCGGTTAGTCCCGGCTTCCAATCAAAATTGTCCAGCGCCGCGGCACGCGACGACACGAAACTCGCGGCGGCAAACGCCGCGAAAGCCAAGTGCAATTGCTTTCCAGACATCTGACGAGTTCTCTGCAAAAAAAGTCAATTCTTGTTTTAATTGACCGCAGACAGGTCAGCTTCCCCGCCGCCGGCCGAAGGCAACTCCGCACAGGGCGAGGCCGACTAACAGGCAGCTGGCCGGCTCGGGGACGGACCCGCCAGCGAGGCTGCCGGCGCCAGCTGCCGGTGTAGCTCAACACCAAGCTGGTCGGGTTCACTATCAGATTGAACCCGCTGCTTTCCCCGGCAAGCGCCAGCGAACCGGCATTAAGGCCTTCCGGGGCAGTCAGGATCGTAAACATATTCCCGACGCTCGGCACGAATCCATTGATTAGGTCGATATCAATTGTGCCAGTGATCGACGCAATACCCAACGACAAGTTTGCGTCGCCGAAGTTCTCCTTCCAGAAATCGTAGTCGTCTTGATCGACCATGCCTGTGCTGACATCGTCGCCCTCGTTGGGAAGATCGAATGTTTGGCCGAGGTGATCGCGCCAGACCGTGTAATCCGCGGCGTTCACGGTTCCATCCTCGTTGTAATCTCCCGCGATAGAGCCAGTGTCGACACCCTGGACCACGCGTAGTAGGTCAAACGCACCGGCGGCGGTGCCGCCGATCTCAATTGCCAGCTTCGCGCCGGCCGACTGGACATAGTTGCCATTGACAGTCAAAGTGCCCGTGCTGGTACCGGGAGCGACGACACCATTGTTGATCAAGGCACCGGGCAGCGACCCATTTCCACCGAGTGTTGCGCCGGCCGACACTGTTGCTGTCCCACCGCCGGTCTGATTGCCGTTGATCAACAGGGTGCCGGCCTCGACGTTGGTGGCCCCGGTGTAGGTGTTGTTGCCGGTGAGAATCCACTTGCCGGTGCCGGCTTGCTGGATGCCGACGGTCCCGTAGCCGGCGGCCGCTTCGGCAGCCGCCACTTCCGGCGTGGTGGCCGCGGCGTCGATGTCGGCCGGCGGCGCGTCGCCGATCAGCGGCGCCAGCGTGTTGTTGCCGGTGTTCGCACCAGTCAGCGTCAAGAAGCGGGCCGGCGCCGGGCCGAATTGGATCGCCGTCCGGACAGCGGTCGCCGTGTAGCCGGGCCAGGCGTTGGGAAGCGTCGTGCCATCGTTGTCCGATTCGCTACTGAGCGGATTGGGTTGACCGGCCTGCATCACTTCGCGATTTTGGATCGCAGTGATTCGCACCGGGCTCCCGCCTTCCGGCGGCGTGAAATCACCCTGCGGCGTGTAGACCCGCATGCCGAGCGCCAGGTCGTCGGTCTGGAACACCTGGCGAGACGCGGTCGGATGGGCAGGCTGACCGAAGACCGTGTTGTTGTTGTCGCCTGGTACCACGGGGGCGATCAGGCCGCTGCGTCGCGCGGGTACGGCGATGGCTAGCGCACCTGGATTGGTGAAGCTCACCGCCCCGGTGCCCGAGGCGTCGAGCGTCGCGCCCGAGGTCCCCACGGTAAACAGCCGGTCGGTACTGGTCGCAGCCCCTTCGTATTTGAGCGTCGAACCCTGGATCACCAGGTTGCTCGCCGCATTGGACGAACTGCCAATGCTGCTGGCGGCGCCGCCGTTGGCAAGCGTTGTTGCCGTCAAAGTGGTTGTCACTGCTCCGGTCGTCGTGCCGTCGTTGTTGCCACCACTCAATCGCTGGCTGGCCTCCGCCTGGCCCTGATTCGACGGCAAATACTTGCGGAGGATTCGCGTGGTTCCGGTGTAATTGTTCGTGGCAGTGAGTTTGACCTCGCCGCCATTGGTCACCAGCAGGTTGCGTGCCCCGGTGAGCTGATTGGCGTTGGGCAGCGTGAGCACACCCGAACCGCCCCCCAACTGATAGGTGTCGGGATTGACTTTGATCGTGCTCGACGGCGTGATCGTCCCGCTGTAGGTGCTGCCACCCTCCTGGGCCGCGAGCGTCATGTTGGCCGCGTTCGCCAGGTCACCGGAAGTGAAGTCCAAATCCTGCGTGTACTCGTTGCCGCCCACCGTCCCCAGCATCAGCCCACCCGTCGCATAGCCCGTGTAAACGGGAGCGGTATCGCCCCAGGTTGCAAAGAAGGGACTAGTGTTCGGATCCCAATTGGGATTATTCGAGTTGTTGAGCTTCGCCAGAAACGAGCTATTGGTCCGGACGCCTTCATCGACACCAACGCCCCCGCCACGCGAGACGACGGTGCCACCCGGCAGGTCGTTGGTGCTGTGAAAATGCAAATTGGATCCTTCGACGAAAGTGTAGCCGGTGTAGTCCGCAACATTGAAACCGGTCTGTGCGCCCATGTCATCGAATACACGGCCGTCGATGACGACCGTGCCCGTGCCGCGGACACGGACATACCCGATCTTGTCGAGGATGTTGGGGTCTTCGTCGCCGGTGACCAGTTGATCGTGGATTCCCCCGGAGATGATCGTCTTGCCACTTCCGTCGTACGTGATGGCTCGTCCCTGGCCGGGAGGATTCTCCGCCTTGTCGCTGGGATAGGTCGGGCCGCTAAAGGTGAGCGTTTTGCCGGCGGGCAGCAGATTGATCCAGCCGCGCGTGTTTTCCTGGCTGACGATTCCAGAGAACTCGATCGAATGATCGCCAAGACTCTCGATGCCGGGCACGCTGGTCGCCCCACGGACCGTCTGCCATTGGGCAACTTGGATTTCGTTGGCGATCTTGCGGTTGTCGTCCGTCGAGATGATATTGAACCCGAAGCCTTGAGTTGGGTTGCCTGTCTTTAGATCAGCCTCTCCCAATGCGCCATCGTTTGCGAGTACCAGATTCCCTCGATTCATGATGACTCGACCGTCATAATACGGGTCGACCGCGTCATATGGGTCGTTGTCGATAACCGCACCCTCCGGCGCCCCCTCGCTCGTGTCCGGGCTGCCTACGCCCGGGATATTCCGGCTGTCGCCGCGGAGGATAACGGTGCCGAGCGGTAGCGTATTGCCGTTGGGAGATCCAATGTAGACCGCCCCATTACCGACGAAGGTGCCGATAACGTCCACGATGCCTTGGCGTCCGACTTCGTCCGCGCTATTGGGTGGATTCTGCGGATCCTCCGGCAAGACGATTCCGCGCGTGGCATTGAGGCTCAGACCCCGATCGTCTTCGATGGGCGCGTTCATACCAGGCGAGGTCTCATCGCGCACCGTGCGCATCTCGCCATGAATAAACAGGGTGTTGCCGGCCGGCAGCAAGCTGGAAAGCGAGGCTGCCGGCGCTCCCATGGGGCTTGGCATGGTGGGAGTCGGATCGGTCGGAATGTCCTCGCTCGGGCCTTCGTAAATCGTGCCGTAAATGTGCAGGTCGCGATCGCCTTCGACATCGACATCGTCGTTCAGCTGAATGTCCGCGGTAAGACGGTTCTCCTTCCCCGCACCGGCTGTGCCAGTACTCCAGATCAACGAACGACCTTGATTGAAACTCCAAATCGGCTCCGGCTCAATCTTGGGGTCCGCATTCTGATCGCCGGGGTTTGTCAAGTTGTCGTTCCACTCCTGGTTCTCAAACACGAGTCGGAAAGTCCCAGTGGTTAGACTCGGGTTCGGGCTGGCAGTGACGTTGGTGGTGACCGCGACACCGGTCCCACCCAGCTTGATCGAGGCCACAGTCACGTCGCTGCCGGCAATATTGACGGTGCGATCGGCGTTCAATGCACCCGACAGATTTGCTCCGACCACTGGAAAAATATCGACGGCACTGGTGTCGACTCTTCCTGGGTCATTTGGATACGTCGGAATTGTGTACGGGTAACCACCTGGAAACGTGGGGGCGGTCCAATTCGGCGAATTCTCCCAAGTGCTGTTGCCGCCGGTGCCCGTCCAAACAAAGTCGGCGAGATTTTCGAGAAACAAATCGGGCGGATCATCGGCCCGTGCAGTTTGCGGAGCGATCCATGCCACGGCCGCCAATATGACGAATGCCAGAGTCCTCGGCTTGTCCACCATGATATTCCTCGCTTGTCTCATGTCCCGCCGGGCAAGCTTCGTCCAGAAGTTGCCAGCGCCTGCCCGGATTTTTCGCACCAAGAATTCGTGCGAACTGGATTCTTCTCTGCCCCAATTGTCGTGCGTTCTCTCGACCGCGCCGTCCGACAGCTGCCCAGATTTCAAACGCGACATCCGCGGGATACCCCGCGGATGTCGCCGCTTAGGTCTCAAAAAATCAAGTGCTCCATCACTCGGGAATCCACAATCCTATTTCCGGCGACGAATTCCCGCCGTCGCCAGCGAACCGAGAACCAATAGCAGCATGCTCGCCGGTTCCGGCACTTTGACGATCAATTGAGGCGAGAATGCGCCGGCGCTGTTGTCTCCGAGCGTCATGCCTGCCGGGCAACTGCCGCCCCCTCCCGTGCAAGAGTACGGGCTGCCAGTCGCGAGAAGTGGGCCGGGGCCGTCCGGATCCCAATTGTTGTCGTTGTTCAGCGTGGTCATGTCCTTGGGAATGAACAGGTAGTTGAAATTGAGGAAGTCGCTTCCCGAGAACAAACCACCATTGGCTTCCTGCAGCGTATTGACGCCCAGATACAGGATTAGCGTGACTTTATCTCGCCCCGCATCCTGGGCGTCGAAGACCAGCTGCTTCAAGTTGCCATTGGTGTCGGTGTATTCCAGCGGCAAACCAACCGGATAGCGGTCCGCGCCGTTGAGCCCGTACTTCGGAATGGGCCATTCCCACTCGCCTAACGTCCGGGTGTCCGAGTTGAAATCATCATAGACGCCGAGCGTCTTCTTGATGTTCGTATTGTCGGTGTTGCCGTAGGCATCCGCGCACATTCCCGAGGCCATACAGAATGGGGTTAGCCCAGGAGCATCCACGTATGAAATGCCAGTGCCGACAGTCCCGGTTCCCTCGCTCCAATCGTACTTGTAATTGGGGGACATGTAGTCGTTGCCCGATCGATCTGTGCGATTCGCCTGGTTCGCATCGTCGTCGACATAGCGCCCGACGCCGGGCTCAAGACCGAGCACGTTGAATTTGACTCGCTCCCATTGATCATTCGGAAGCGGGTTGCCATTGCGAGACTGATCCAACAATCGACCGTTGGAAAGATTGGTATTGCGGACGTAGCCCCGGAAGAACAAATTCATGTCCGACCAGAAACCCGGGTCCGAGTTATGGTTCGGCAAGCCGCTGATGTCAAACTTCATGTACATCATGCTGCTGCGGTCTCCTTGTGCCGCCGCGTCCGTATCACTGGCGCGAGTTGCCAATTCGGTAGAATTGCCGCGCTGGGCCGATGCTTCCGTGACGCCGAAATTATCCGTAATGTCGGATTCGCGAATCTCGGTATCCGCGCCGTTTTGATTCGTCGGTATGACGATATACGCGTTTGCACTTGCGCCGACGCAGAACGACGCAGCCAAACCGAACAGGAACCTACTGACTTTCATTAGACCCTCCAGCAATCAAAGTTGTTGAGACACATTGCCTCGATCAAACGAGATGAGAAGAAACGCCGCTAAATTGAATTCCGCTTCGTCAACGAACAAAGCCTGGTCCCAAGCAGAGCCATCTGCCCAAAATGCGGGGCAGACGAACCACACGAAACCGCCCAAAATTCCTTAACAGGCCGGCCCAGCCGCAAACCTGTTCCGCCAGTTGCCAAGAAAAGTCGTACAACCCGCACGCTTGCCGCGCGAACCCGCACTACCATTTCATCCTAACATGACAACCTTAAATTTCGCTTGTTTTTTCCCCTTATTTTAGGACATCCACGCGATTTCCGCCGCTTGCTGCGCGTGTCTCCGGCAATCAATTCGTCGCTCGCAAATCGGTGATCGTTCCTCCACTCCAGCTTTACTAATCACCCGGCAGAGTGTCCGCACGTCTGCCATCGTGCGCCGATTGTTTCCGGAAACCGCTGGGCGAAACGCCCTCGCGCTCGACGAATGTCACACGCAGCCTCTCGGTGCTGGAAAAACCGGCCAGGCGAGCGACTGTCTTCACAGGCAAGTCGGTCTCGGACAGCAGCCGCTTGGCGCGGCTCAGTCGACAGGCATTGATTTCATCCAGCACCGAATGGCCGGTCGCTTCGACGAACCGCCGATCGAGCGTTCGCCGCGTGACCGGCAACTGCCGCGCGATGTCGCTGACCGACATCGGATGGTGGCTATGTGTCCAGATTAGTTCGAGCGCCCGCTGCACCACGGGATCTTCAAGTTTGGCCTGCGCCGATTCGTCCCGGGGCCGAGTGCCCGCCTGCACCGCGTCTTCGATCTGATCCGCGACAGCCTGGGAGATCATGTTCAGCGCCTGGAACGTCAGCACCGCTTGATTCTGCACCTGGTGGCCTTTGACCGCGGAGAGCATCTGATCCCAGCGGGCAGCGAGTCCCCGCGGATCGTGTGGCGTAGCGACGGCCATGCGTGGCTCAAACCGCGCGGCGTCGAACAACCCGTGCAGCAACTCGCCGTTGTAGGAAATCCAGCGCTCGTCCCAGCCAACTTTCGGATCGGGGCGATAACGGTGCCAAACGCCGGGAAACAGAAACAGCAGGGCGGAGCCCTCGAACTTCACGCTCCCCGTCGCCTCCGACTCGAATTCCCCAGCACCGTTGGAAAGCAACACCAATTGAAACTCTGGGAGTGTTCGCCCCCGCGGCCAGTCGAATTGATACAACACCGGGTGGCCGCTCGGCGGATACTGTTCGCCGGCACGGATCGTCGCTCGACCGAGACCGGTGACATACATTCCGCGGGCCATCGTGTCTTCATTGACCGGGAGGTAATGAAAGAACGCATTGGAGCTGCTCATCGCAGGCACCACCGGTACGTCGGGCATGTCGAACGAGGATGTCGAGAGGAGGACCATCGATGAGTTTCCGCCTGAGGTCTAAACGCGCAGTATGCCTCAAGGAATCGTTCTAAATCTCCCTGGATTCCGGTCAATTGTGACACTATACTGAGGTCTCGCGATCCCAAGTTGTCGACTATTTGGACATGCTTTTCGCGTTTTCCGGCTGTTTTCCTAGGTCCGCAGTTGTCCCGATGACACGTTCCGATCCAGCGCAGAATTCCTTGATCGAAAGGCAAAAAAAAGTCTTCGAGACTCGAAGCGGCTGCCACCCGTACGGATACTCTGCGGCATTTTGATAGTCGGCGCCGCGACTTTGCGCCGTACGGTTTCACCTGCGAGATCTGGGAACCGCGGCAGATGCAGAGGCCCGACCGTCACGACGAAATCGAAATCAACTTTCTCGATCGTGGCACCTTGACCTATCTGATCGGCGGCGAGCGGATCACGGTCCATCCACGGCGCGTGACCGCGTTTTGGGCTGCCGTCCCGCACCAGATCGTGGATTTCAACAAGGTCAATTACTACTATGTCGTGACCGTGCCGTTCGGATGGGTCCTCCAGTGGGGACTTCCGGAACGGCTGATGACGGCGCTGACTCAGGGGCAAATCGTCGCCGATTCGCGTGCCGATCGCGCCAAGCTCGACCAACGATTGTTCGAGCAATGGCACGAAGACGTCGAGAACTTGCCCAATTCCAGTCGCGAGGTCGTGGTGCTCGAACTGCGTGCGCGGCTGTTGCGACTGGCCCACTCGGTGCTGGAGCCTGTCAGTGCAGCTACCCAGAACAATGATACCGAATGGAAGTCGGCAGCAAACGAATCTCGAAAAGGCCGAGGCCATGGCCTGTTTCATCGCCCGCAATTACACGTCGCGGATCCAGATCAAGGACGTCGCCGAGTGTATCGGCCTGCATCCGGACTACGCGGCCACGCTCTTCCGGAAGACCTTTGGGACGACGCTCAACGCGCTGATCACGCGGCATCGGGTGGCCCATGCCCAGCGGCAATTGGTGACCTCCGACGAGCGGATCGTCAACATCGCACAAGACTCGGGCTTCGATTCGCTCAGCCGGTTCAACCGGGCGTTCAAGCAGATCGCGGGGACAACCCCCCGGCAATATCGCAAGACGCTCGGCCACGCGCCGGACGGGACGGCCCCGCGTCCGCGGTAGGGAAGCCAATGAATCGAGTTGACGTGGACTTGTTTTTTTGGAGTTGGGGCGATAATTGAGAGCGTCGGGAACGTACGTTCAAGACTTTTCAAATTCGTTCCCGCGGTTGCCAGTCGCGGCAATCAACTCCCCTTGGCGGGCTCGAAGCAGGCGTCAGGCGATCGTGCTTTTTCGGCTTGATTGTCTTGATTTGAGGGTAGAATCACGCGGCGAATCAGGTGCCGCGCGGTTACGATAAAGGTTTGGAACGACAAAGGTTTGGGGCAGGCGGCTTGCGCTTGGCGCGGTGAAACAGCTCGGCGCGATTGCTCTCCTCTGGTCGTGCAGGGCGAGTCAAGAGAATTGGCGGACGAACGGCATCTTCCGGACTGGGCCATCTTCCGTACTGGGCGAGGTCCAGCAGGAGGATTGAGGAAAGGCGCTCCCGTCGTTAGCCGTCCGATCTATGGAGGCGATTTTTCGATGAACACGCGAACAGATGTACAATGTCGCTCGCTGCGGGGTCGGCGGGCCCGCACGCAACAGTTTCCGCGGCGGGGCTTTACCCTCGTCGAATTGCTCGTGGTGATCGCGATCATCGGCATCCTGGTGGCGCTGCTGTTGCCGGCGATCCAAGCGGCCCGCGAAGCCGCGCGGCGTGCGCAGTGCAAGAACAATCTGCGACAGATTGCCCTGGCCTGCCTGAATCACGAAAACTCGCAGAAGACGTTTCCCTTCGGGGGTTGGAGCTTCGGCTGGATGGGCGATCCCGACCAAGGCTACGGACCGCAGCAGCCGGGCGGCTGGATCTATGCCGCCGCACCCTATCCTCGAAGAGCAAGCCGTTTTCAACCTCGGCAAAGGACTCGATTTCGAAGAGAAGAAAGCCGAACTCTCCAAGCAGATGGCGCAAGGTCGTTCCCGTGTTCAACTGCCCGAGCCGGCGCGACGGCTGCAATCAACCGGCTCGTGTCTCCGACCGGCAGATACTGCGATGGTGGCCAGCCCGCGACTGTCCGGTGGCAGCGTGACACGCTCAAGAACTCGCTCGTCCCGGCCACTCTCGCCAAGAGTGACTACGCAGTCAACATTGGTGGACAGAAACTAAAAACGGGTTTCAAGCCGGATCCGCCGGCGGCAAGAATGGCCCCCCGGATGCAACTTGCCTCCAGGGCACCGGCCTTGGCCGGCTTCGTATCCGTCTTGCGATTGGCACATCGGCCCGTACGACGATCAAAAACAATGAAAAGAGCAGTACTGGAGCAGTTTCGACGGCGTCTACTGGGTGGCGGATTGGAGCGCGAATGGCGCAGATCATCGACGGAGCTTCCAAAACGGTTTTGGTCGGTGAAAAATGGATGGCGCCGAAGTTTTACGAAGGTGCATGCGACAGTCCCCGGGGGCAATCCGTTCGGCCGGCAATGGCGGCGACAACAACTCAATGTATCCAGGGCTACGACCCAGATAACGCCCGCACTGGTGGACCGGTTCACGATCGATCCAGAAGAGGTGACTGATTCTGGGGGCTGGCAGAACTTTGGCAGCGCTCATCCAGGCGGTGCCAACATCGGGTTCTGCGACGGATCCGTCCGCACGATCAACTACGACGATGACGAGATTGTGTGGAGAGAGCTGATCCGACGCAACGACAAAGATAATCTTCTGTAATCGTGTCGCGTGGTGCGGCGTCATCCATCGAATCACGTCGTTGCCCTCAAGTTCCGCGAACAGCTTGTTAAGCGGCGAATCTAAAGCGCTTTGCAGCTTGTGGTAGCCAAAGTTCCGGATTGGGTTCGCAGCATCGTGGCCGACGCCGCCTAACTCCTGGCTTCGTTATCGACGCGGCCAAGGCGACCGGTCACAACAATTTGAAAACCGCTCTAGTTCCCTGCGTCATTGTCGTCGCGCCCGCCGTACGCGACCCACACCGCATCATCCACGTCGTAGGCGATGCTCTGCACCGAGCCGTCGCAGAAGGCCATGTTGAGGCTGGCCGGGTGAGGGACTGCCGAAATGGAGGGATGGTCCAGGTCGGGGCCGGGGCGGTCTTGCTCGGGCGATTGACGGCATCTCCGTCGGCCATGTAACCGTTGTTGTCATTGTCGTGGCCGGAGAAGAGGCACTGGTCGTCGGCCGTGTAGGCGCCGTCGAAATAGTGGTCGGGGTTGAGATATTTCTCGCCGACCAGCGCGGTCTTGGACGTGCCGTCGGTGATGCGGGCGATGCGGACGGTGCTCTTCTGATAGGAAATGCCGTTCTGGCGTGAATAGCCGCCCTGGAATGCGGCGGGGCTGGTGAACAGCGGCGGCCCTGGTTCGTCGCCCTGAATCACGCTGCCGCTGTTGACGCGATAGTCGCCGCGCGCGACGCGGCAGCCCGCGGCGAGCGTGCAGGCGGGAGAGTTGTAGGCGAGCGTCGTGCGGCCGGGCGTCGCGTCGAGCGGGTGGCCCTGGAGCGGCCGTTTCGACGGGCAGTTGAACACTGCCAACGGAGTCGTGACCAAGGCTGGTCGGCAGCTGGCTCACGTCCCCCTCGCCCGAGAAATCGAAATAGGGCCGCAGCATCGCCTGGCTGATTCCAGCCGCGCGGAGATCGCCCTGTTCGAGATACGCCAGGATGTTGTAGGCCCAACCGCCCGGCTGCGATTCGCCATAGCCGGCGTCCGGATCGCCGACCCATTTGTAACCCCAGCCGCTGGTGGGCAGGAAACCCTGAGCGGACTCGTGGTTCAGAAATGCCACGGCGATCTGCTTGAGATGGTTCTGGCACTCTGCCTTGCGGGCGCTCTTGCGCGACGCCTGGATCGCCGGCAGCAGCAGCGCCACCAGGATGCCGATGATCGCGATGACGATCAATAACTCGACGAGGGTAAACGCTCGGCCAAGTTGTGCGCGGGTCTCCCGACCGCGCACCGCGCTCGTCCCGACACAGCTAAATTCTCGGCGCAGAAGCATGAGAGCTTCAACCAGGCGGCGAACGAATCGACGACGGACCTCAAGGCGACTCGCACTCCATTGATCTTACTGCTTGTCAGCGAACGCGACCAATCGAGTGATGGGCAAAGAACCGGTCGCATGTCTCAATCCATGCTCTGCTGTTTCCAAAGATCGACGTAGCCGGCCGATGCATGCCACTCGGGCGGTTTGGCCCGCGGGTCGCGGCCGTTGAGAAACTCCTCGATGTTGGTATAGCCGTCGCCGTTGAGGTCGCCGGCCGCGTCGAGCGAGTGATAGGGATTCAGGCCGTATTTGGTTTCCCAATCGTCCGGCATTCCGTCGCCGTCGGCGTCGGCGTACGGCTCGCCGTGGTATTCCGGATAGCCGCCCACCTGATCGATGTTCGAGATGATTCCCTGGTGGGTCAACGCGATGATTTCGTCGATCACTCGGTCGCCGTAGCCCACCTCGCGGAGCTTGTCGGCCAGATCGTCGGCGATCCGGCCTGGCGGTGATCTTGCCAGTGCGAACCGATTCGATCACCCGCTCGTCGACCGCGTCCCGCTTCGGCCGCACTGCGCCGGCACTGGCGAGGACATACTCGTACGCGTCTTGCGCTCTCTGCAGCTGGACGTAGGCATGCGGATACGGCTTGTCGGCGCGAATGTGGGTCAGCACGTCCTGGGGATCGAGATCGAGCCGCCGGTCGAGATCGATCTGGACGCCGCCGTCCCAGTTGTCCTTGGTGACTTGCTCGTTGCCCTCGACGATGTTGCCGGCGACGTAGGCCTTGCCGAAATCGGCGTTCGGCTCGCGGCTGCGGCGGGTTTCCGGCTTGAGCAGGCGATAGCCGATCGGTTCGTCGCGGGGCGTCGCGGGCCCTGGCTTGAAATAGTTGTTTTCGATCGTGTAGAAGCTGCGATTGTCGCCGCCGTCGACGGTGCGATGGTGCCAATTGAAGACGACGTTGTTGATGAAATTGAAGTCGTAGATCATGCCGACGCTGGGATTGCGGCCGGCGTTCGAGGCCCACAGATTGTGGTGAAACGTCGCGTTGTAGCCGCCGATCGTGCTGCCGAACGCGTGGTTATAGGTGCCCAGCGCCTCGCTGAAAATCGAATTCTGAATCGTGATGTTGACCGTCGGCAGCTTGAGCTCCTTGGTGCCGTCTGGCGGCTGGTACATGTGCCGGTACATCGACATGTTTTCGTCCAGGCCCCAGCTGGCCGAGACGTGGTCGATCATGATGTTGCCGATCGGGTTGCCGCCGCAGGAGTCGTTGCGGTCGCCGACCCAAGTTTCGCCGCGGCGGAACCGCATGTTGCGGATCACGACATCGTGCGTTTCGAGCTCGACCGTGTCGCCGGCGATGCAGACGCCGTCGCCCGGCGCGGAGCCGCCGTCGATCGTGATGTAGGGTGCGCGGATGCGAATCCGTTCCTTGAGGCGAATGATGCCGGCCACGTTGAAGACGACGATCCTCGGCCCGCCGGCCTCACACGCCTCGCGGAAGCTGCCCGGACCGCTGTCGGCCAGGCTACTGACGACATAGACCCGGCCGCCGCGGCCGCCGAAGCTGTACATCCCGCCCCCTTCGGCGCCGGGGAAGGCGGGAATCTTTGCCTGCGGCAAATCGTCCGGCTTCGCGGCCCAGGGGATGTACGGCTTGCCCTTCGACGCCCACGCTTGAATCGCCGGCTGGGCCTTTTGCCACGCGGCGTCCGACCGCTCGCTGGCAGCCTTGGCGCGACGATTGCTCTCGGCCTGGACCTCCTGTGAGATCCTCGGGTACTGTGCTGCGACGCCCAGCGCGGAAGAAATCACCAACAGTAACGCCAGGCTGCCGACTGCAATTCGATTGCGACTCATCATGAACGGTATCCGGAATGAAACAATGTCGATATGCCCTGCAGGGCTGACGGCGCCAAAGTGAATCGAGCGCCGACTACTGGGCCGCCGCCGCCTTCTCACGTGCCGCCAGGTCTTGCTCCGCCTGCTTCATGTCGTAGCCCGCCGCGGAGAGCAGGTTGTTGATCCGGCCCTTGTACTTCCCAAACCAGGCGTGCTTTTCCTCCGACGTGCCCGCGTCCATCGCATACTCGCGGGCCTCCAGCAGGTTGGCCAGGATTTCGGCCTGCTGTTCTACGGTGAGATTCGGCAGCAGTTCGCGGTAGCGTTGGAACGTGAGCGGCACCACGCCGTAAGTCATGCCGTCTTTGACTTGATTCACTTGTTCGGGCGTCAGCTCAGCCTCGAGTCGGGCCACGAACTGGCGGTGCAGGGGATAAATTTTCAGGTCGGCTTCCTTGCGAGCCAATCCTGCGCCAGGCATCGGCCACCGTCGAATCGCCGGGAGACTTGGGCGCCTGGGCGATTTTCGCATCGCGCGCGGCGTGAATCGCACTCAAATTGCGGTATTGGTTGACAATCAGGTCGCGCACCCGCGCCGCCTTCGCAGCATCCTGAATGCCAAGTGGTGCGACGATCTTGTCCGCTCGCTCGGTGATCATGCGCGTGTAGGCAGCGTCTTGTTCGGCAGTTGTCGCGGCGTCGGAGGGAGGCAAATCAACCATCACACCGAGTCCGAAAACAAGGGCGGAAATCACCGCCTGCCAATGCAAAGTTTGCCACATGGACGCCTCTCGTTCCCGTGCGTGAATCCCCCTTCCAATTTCATCGTCCCCACGTCGCCATCGTGTGTCAACCAACGATCGGCCGCCAATTTGAGACACCCGCGATCCCGCGTATGGCCGCATGCGCGTGGAAAACCCCGCGTTTTCCAACTATGCTGAACCCAAGGGTGGAAGCACTTATTCGCAGGCAGACGATGCAGTTTTTCATAGAGCGCAGTTGGCTCATTCTCTCGATTGCCGCGTGGGCCGTCCTCGGATTTTCCTCCACACTCGACGCGGCACCGGCCGTCGCTCCGGGACGTGATGGCAAACTAGTCTACTCAACCGACGAGCGGGGCAACCGCATCCCCGATTTTTCCAATTGCGGATACGCGGGTGCCGATCGCGAAATACCCGACGTACCGGACGTCGTCCACCTCGCTCCATCCGGCGGCGACGATACCGCTCGGATTCAGGCCGCGATCGACGAAGTTTCTCGCCGGCAGCTCGGCGGCGATGGCTTTCGCGGTGCGATCGAACTGGCTCCAGGCGAATTCAATATTTCCGGTCAGCTGCGGGTCAATACCTCGGGCATAGTTCTGCGCGGCAGCGGGGCTGGGAAGGGCGGCACCACGCTCGTCGCTACCGGGCCCGATCGTCGCACACTCGTTCGCGTGATTGGTACGAATGATCGCCAATTATCGGCGACGCCCGTCTCCATTGCCGGGGATTACGTGCCGCTGGGCGCCTCGCGGTTGAAAGTCGAGTCGGGGGCCGAACTCCACGTGGGCAACCGGGTGATCGTGACGCGTCCCAGCACTAACGAGTGGATCAAGACGATCGAGGCCGATGCGTTCGGTGTCGGCTGGCGCCCTGGCTCCCGCGACTTGCGTTGGGATCGCACGATCACGGCGGTTGACGGAAACAACGTCACGCTCGACGCACCGATCACAACGGCGATCGAAAAGCGCTTCGGCAGCGGCACCGTCACGCCCTATGAGTGGCCCGGCCGCATCGAGAACGTCGGCCTCGAAGACCTCCGCCTCGTCTCGCATCATTTGCCCGGCTCCGAGCGACCGAGCGACGAGGACCACGCGTGGTACGGCGTCACGGTCGAAAACGCGGAGAATGTTTGGGTCCGCCGCTGCGAGTTTCGCCATTTCGTGGGCGGCGCGGTCGCGCTCTGGGAATCGACCAAGCGGGTCACCGTCGAAGATTGCCTTGCGATGGCGCCGGTCTCAGAACTCGGCGGCTTTCGCCGTCGCGCGTTCTTCACGCAGGGCCAGTTGACACTCTTTCTCCGCTGCCGGTCCGAGCAGGGCCGGCATGATTTCGCGGTGGGGCATTGTGCTCCAGGTCCAAATGCCTTCGTCAATTGCCGCACGCGCGAGTCGCTTGGCGACAGCGGCCCGCTCGAAAGCTGGGCGTCGGGGGTGCTGTATGACAACGTGCGAATCGACGGCAATGCGCTAAACCTGATCAACCGCTGGACCGATCCGCCGGGGGCGGGTTGGTCGGCGGCCAACTGCGTCCTCTGGCAGTGCCGGGCCGCCAAGATCGCCTGCTTTCGCCCGCCGACGGCGAACAATTGGGCGATCGGCTGTTGGGGAGGTTTTTCCGGCGACGGCACGTTCGAGGCCCGCAGCGATTTCGTCCGGCCGATAAGTCTCTACCAGGGCCAGCTTCGCGAGCGCGTCGGCGACGCCGCGGCAAAGCGCGTCGATCCGATCCTCGGCAAACCCGTCACCGCGACCAACCCGACGCTCGAAGAAGCGACGACGTTCGTCGCGCAATCCCGCGAGCCGGCACGCGAATTGATCGACGTGATCCGCGAGCGGATGCAGGAGCACACGCGGGGATCGGGGACTGGGGACTTCAGCGGCGACCAGCTCCCAGTCCCTAGCCCCCAGCCCCCATTGAAACCCCTCTCGCTTCAAAACGGCTGGCTGGTTGCCGACGGGAAGGTCGTGACCGGCGGCCGCTTTGATCCACTTTGGTGGCGCGGTTCGGTGCGGCCCGATGAGGCCGCGCAGCTGGGCCACGCCATCACGCGATTCGTGCCCGGCCGCGTTGGGACGGGATTCACCGATGACCTGGTGCAGGTGGCCGACGACATGCAATCGCGCCATCAGGTGGCGTACGACCATCACTACGGCCTTTGGTACGAGCGTCGCCGCGACGATCACACGATGGGCCGTCAGATGGACGGTGACGTGGCCGCCCCGTTCTACGAGCAGCCGTTCGCGCGCACGGGCGACGTCGAAAAGTACGGCGCGGCCTGGGACGGCCTGTCAAAATACGACCTCACGAAGTTCAATCGCTGGTATTGGCAGCGGCTGCGCGATTTTGCCCGAGCTGTGCGACGAGCGGGGTCTTGTGCTACTGAACGAGAACTACTTCCAGCACAACATTCTCGAAGCGGGCGCCCACTGGGTCGATTGCCCCTGGCGTCCGGCGAACAACATCAACGACACCGGACTGCCCGAGCCGCCGCCATTCATCGGCGACAAGCGGCAATTCATGGCCCCGTCGTTCTACGACGTCACGAATCCGAAGCTGCGCGCGCTGCACCGCAGCTACATCCACCAATGCCTCGACAACTTCGCCGGCCAGTCGAACGTGATCCAATTGACCAGTGCCGAGTATTCCGGGCCGCTCGAGTTCATACAATTTTGGATCGACACGATCAGCGAGTGGGAACGGGACACCGGCCACGACGTACTCATGGGGCTCAGCGCCCCGAAGGATGTTCAGGATGCAATTCTCACCGATCCGGTACGAGGACCGCACGTCGACGTGATCGACGTCCGCTACTGGGCCTACACAGCCGACGGACTCTACGCCCCCAAGGGTGGTCAGAATCTGGCACCGCGGCAGCACCTGCGGCAGACACGCCAGAAGCCCGGCGGCGCGGCGGCGATCGTCAAATCGGTCCGAGAATATCGCGTGCGTTATCCCGGCAAGGCCGTCATTTACAACGCCGAAGAGAATTGCCCCAGTAACCACGACGGCTGGGCGACGCTCATCGCCGGCGGCTCGCTGGCAGATGTTCAGCTGCCGGATGAGCTGGCCAAATTGGTCCCCGCGATGCGCCCTGTCGATAGCGTCGTGGATGGCGACGACACTTGGTGTCTGGCGGATGAGCGTGGCGAGTATTTGATCTATAGTCCCAAGAGACAGGGCAGCATTGAACTGCATCTGCCCGACACTCGCGCTCGGTATCGCGCCCGCTGGCTCGATGCGAAGACTGGTAAGGTCCTCGAACAGTCCGACGTCGCGGCGGGCAAGAGGTTGCGGCTGCCGGCCGTCAGTCCGGTGCTTTGGTTGACGAAGTTGCCGGCCGGTTCCTAGTCATTCCTTGGGGATCCAGACCGACATCTCCGATTCTCCGCGGTTCGCCCAGGCGAAGTAGGGAATGAATCGCACCTGGATTTCGCGGGCTCCTTCGCGCTGCAGCGGCCGGTAGAGTCGACCCGACCAATCGCCCGACGGGCGAGCGAGCGCCGTCGTGTCGATGACCGACACGCCGCCCAGGAGTTTGGGATCGAAGTGCGCCGAAAGTTTCGCGTCGACTGGTAGCGTCACGTCCGCGACGCGCACGCCGGCCGGCAGGTCCGGCGATTCTAGGCAATACACGATCGGCCCGCGCTGGACCGCCAATTGGTTGCGGTCTTCCTCGACCAGCGGGTTTGCTTCGAGCAGCCGGGGTGGCATGGGCAGGTCCAAGTCCACTGTGTCGCCCGGCTTCCATTGCCGACGCACCTCCGTATAGGTGCCGGGAGCGGCGCCATTCTGCACGGGTTTGCCGTTGATGCGGATCGCCGCCGACTCGGCCCACCCGGGAATCCTTAGCTTCAATGCGAATGCATCCGCGGGGCACTCGTCGAAGGCGAAATGGACGTGGCCATCCCACGGATAGTCGGTCGTCTGTGTCATCTTCAGCGGCTTGCCGTTTAGCTTCCCCGTAAGCTTGTTGCCGCCGTAGAGATTCACCCACACCGCGTCCCGGGACGTGGCGTAGGCATAGCCCCCCACCTCCGCGATCGTCCGCAGCACGTTCGGCGGGCAGCAATAGGACGTCATAAACGGCACCCGCGTCCGCGACCAGCGGAGCGGCGTGGGCAATGGCTCCACTTGCCGCAGCGGATTGGTGTAAAAATACTTCGTGCCATCGAGGCTCACGCCGCTGAGCACCGCGTTGTAAAGAGACCGTTCCAGTACGTCGACGTAGCGGGCATCGCCGCTGATGAGAAACATCCGCCAGTTCCACAGCACGTTGCCAACCGCCGCGCAGGTTTCGTTGTGGGCCGTCGTGTTCGGTAGTTGGTAGTTGCGCCCATAGGCCTGGTGAACCCGCGTGATGTGCTCCTGGTCGGTTGACGCGTCGGGCAACGCGCCGTCGAACAGTGCCCCGCATGCGCCGGTGACGTACATCTTCTTGCGGACCATGTTGTCCCAGATCGGCTCGAGCGCGGCGAGCAGCGACGGGTCGCCTGTTTCCGCGTAAAGGTCGGCCGCACCCGCATAGAGGTAGTTGGCTCGCACGGCGTGGCCCACTGCTTCGCGCTGGTCGACAAACGGAATGCGGTCCTGGTTGTCGTCGCCGCCGTCGGCGATCGGCAGGTTGCGCATCTCGAGAAAGCGCTTGGCCAAGGCCAGGTAGCGGGGCTCGCCCGTCACTCGGTACAGCTCGACCATCGCCATGTAGTGGGACGGACAAACAGAATTTCGGGCCAGCTGGGGCGTGGGGTGCTCAAATGCCCGGTCCAGGAAGTCGGCCGTTTTGCGAGCGATGTCGAGAAACTTGTCGCTTCCCGTGACCTGGTGATGCAGGCAGGCGGCCGTGATCAAGTGGCCCATGTTGTACATCTCGAAGTTTGTGCGATCTTGAAACGGCTGAGCAGTCACGTCGCCGTGCCGCTCTCGGATGAGCACCGGTGTGTGGATGTAACCGTCGCTCCGCTGCGCCCGACCGATGACGTCGATCGACTGGTCGAGGATCGCCAGCAAATTGGGGTCACGCGTGACGGCGTACGTGGCGGTTACGCCTTCCAGAAACTTATAGAAGTCGCCGTCGTTCCATTGGGCCCCGTGATAGTCGCCTTCCTGGTCTCCGGCCGCGACCATGAAGTTCACCAGGAACGGCTTGTACTCCGTCCCCTTCATGATCTCCCACATCGCCGGCAGCGACCGATCGCGGTTGACCGCGAACCGCTCGGCCCAAAACCCCTCCGTCCACTTCACGTCAACCAGCGGTACAGGCCGCACAACCGCGTGAGCGCTCACGGTCTCGTCCGCCCACGCGACGGTAGACGTGCAGGCCGCCACAGCGAGCATCGCTGCTGAGCGCAACAGGTTCTGTTTCTTTAGTCCGAACATTTCATCAAAGATCCAACGATTGATCGCGCCAAGGCGCCAAGAGGCAAAGGCCGCAAAGAAAGCCCAATTCAATGCCTTTCCTCTTCTTTGCGTATCTTTGCTCCTTTGCGTCTTTGCGCAAAGACATTGCGGGTCGAAATCATTCAACGCGATACTGCTCGACCCGCGTGATCCTCAGCGCTAGCCACGGCTTCTGCGACAACCTGATCGTGCTGTTATCGACGTCGAAGGCGGTGTACTCGCCGTCTTTCAGTTCGCCGATCGTGAATGGCTCGGCGATCGGCGTCACGGTCATGTTCCAGGTGTCGAGGACGTCGACTTTGAACTTCATGCCGCCGGCCAACTCGCTCGGCGCCTTGCGGCTGCGGCGGGGCAGCTGGAACTTCCACTCGCCAGGCGACTGCTTGCCGAAATATACTAGGTAATATTCGCCCGGCTTGCCCGCCACGTTCGACACCTGCCACTTGTCGATCGTCTCAACGTAATCGGGCCCCGATTCGAGGATGTCACGCAAAAATGCGATGCGGGCCGGGCTCTCGCCTTTGAGCTTGCCGCCTTTGGACCACCACAGGACATCATCGGGACTCAAGTAGGTTTCGCCGTGGCCTGGGTACGTGCCAGCGATGATGCATTCCCAGAAACGGTGCACCATCTCCTCGGCCGAGAGGTTTCCCCAGCGCGAGCGGAATGTTGCCCTCGTACTTGATCTCGTCGAAGACTACGGGCTTGCGGTAGACATCGCGAAAGAGAATTGCGCGGCCGGCGTCCTCGGCCGCGGAGCCGTTCTGGATGCTGGCGTGGGTGATGTAAGGGTTCGTATGGTTATAGAGCCGCGTGCCGTTGTGGATCGACAGCAAACGGTGGTACGGATCGGCGTCGTGGACCACGGCGATCATCCGGTCCCAATCGGACTCCTGCTTTTCGGTCATAAAATCGTATTCATTGGCCATCGACCACCAGACGTTGCGATAGGCGCCCAACCGGCTCACGACGTATTTCAAATAGCGGTCATCGGCATCATCCGGCATGCGATCGAAGCCCCAGTGGCCCTCGTCATACGGGTGGAGCAGGATGATGTCCGCTTCGATGCCCAAATCGCGCAACTGGCCAACGCGTCTTTCCAAATGTTGAAAGAACTCAGGATTGAATCGCGTGAAGTCCCACTGGTTTGGCGGCGTGCCTTCGAAGGGATACCGCGGCGGCTCGTCCATGTTCCATGTATAGCGCTTCGGAAAGACGCACATCCGCAGCTTGTTGAACGGCGACGAGGAGAGCGTTTGAAGAGTCTGCTCCTCGAGCGCCTCGGGTTGGTGCGTCCAGGCGTAGCAGGTAGTGCCAAGCAGGTGATATGGCGTGCCATCGGCATAGGCGAAGTGAAACGTGTCCTTCACTTCGACGGGGCCGTGATTCTTGCCGGTGGCGGGAACTACGTCGAACTCGCCCGTCTTCTTATCGAGCTCCGGCCGATTGCTCGTGGTCGTGTAATGCCAGTGACCAACTTTGTTCGGCATGAAGCGAATGCGATACTCGCCATCACCATCGTAGAAGCCGGTGACCGTCGTCTTTTGTCCCTCGTGTTCGAACATACCCGCGAGCTCGACGTCAATGAAGGGGTTCCCGTCGCGGGGACCTGGGAGCGAGACTTCAAAAACGTCCCACTTTTCCACGGTACCCGGAGCGGATTGCGACGGCGCGGGTTTTTCTTCCGCCGCGTGGACCGCTGCCGATGCGAGAGCGTATCCGCACCCGATCACCAGCACGGCGGAGGCCAACCGAATGCCGAGTTCTCGCCACGAACCACATCGGCTCGTCCGCGCGGTGTCTTGAAGCATGGGGTGTACACTCCTGGTTTTCGTTGCCTGCAAATCGGCCATCTGGCATACTGGAAGATCACGGTTGCGATCGCGTTCGAGAGTCTCTGTTATTATCCCTCTCGATCTGGAGCATGGCAACCAACCGCAGCGGTCTGCGACCGGAATCGTTTCGACAGGAGGCCCTAGATGCAACGGCTCACTCGGTGGTTGGCGCTGGTCGCAGTCGTTAGCGCTTGCGGCGCGTCGGCGTCCGCCGGCGAAGGCGTGCGGATCGACGTCAGCCCAAAATTCGATCGCCACGATCATTTGAGCCAGCGCCTCACGAATTGGGTCATTGCAGCCGACGAGCCCCAACCGCTCACGGTCGATGGCGTCGAGTTTTCCGTCCGCTCCGCGAACGACAAGTCGCCGTTGAAGGCCGATTGGTGGAAGGCCGGGCTCGTTTACGACGCGACAATGGCGTCCGACGGCGTTTACGCGGAACCCGGTGGCGGACTCATACTTACACTCCGTGGGCTTGCGCCTGGCCAACACTCGCTGGCGACCTACCACAATTCGTTGTGGGACGCGGCCGCGGCGCCGGTGGACCTCATCGTGGACGGAAAGCTCGCCGATGCAGGCTTGGAGCCGAGCCGCCGCGCCACGGCGGACGACGATGCGGCCAGTGCTTTCGTCGAATTCAACGCGGCAGCGGGCAAGGAAGTGGTCATTGAAATCCGCCCGCATGCTGGTGCGGCCGCCGGCCGCGTGGTGCTCAACGGCCTGGAACTCGACGCCACGAACCCGGCGAGGCGAGCTACGAAGCCCAGCCCGGCCGATGATGATGAGCACGTGCCGGAGAACCCAACGCTCCAATGGCGGACGGCTAAGTACGCAAAAGCCCATGACGTTTATCTCGGCGTCGATCGCGCCGCCGTCGCTGCCGCGACGCCGAAGTCTCCCGAATATCGCGGCCGTCAATCGCAGCCCCAGTTCACCTGCGACGCCGTCGATCCATTCGCGACATATTACTGGCGCGTCGACGAAGTCAGCGGCGATTCACCCGACGATATCACCAAGGGTGACGTGTGGAAATTCCGCGTTCGCCGCCTGGCGTTCCCCGGTGCCGAGGGCTACGGCCGCTTCGCCCAGGGTGGGCGGGGCGGGCGCGTGATCGAAGTCACGAATCTCAACGACAGCGGCCCCGGCAGCCTGCGGGCGGCAATCGAAGCCGAGGGACCGCGGACGGTCGTGTTCGACGTCGGCGGTTTGATCACGCTCGAGTCGAGGCTGGTGATTCACAATCCGTATCTGACGATTGCGGGCCAAACCGCGCCGGGCAAAGGCATCTGCATTCGCAAATACAACATGGGCGTCGGCGGGTCGCACGACGTCATCATTCGCTACGTCCGCGTCCGTCCGGGCAACATCGCAGGCCTCACGCTCGACGGCATGGGGATGGCCGGCACGGACCATTCGATTATCGACCACTGCAGCATCAGCTGGACGCAAGACGAATCATTCAGCTCGCGGGCCGCGAAGAACATCACGTTCCAGCGGAATCTCATCTCGGAGGCGCTCAACATCGCCGGCCACAAAAAGTATGAGAAAGGCAAGCAGCATGGTTATGCAGCGTCGATCGGCGGCGACGTCGGCAGTTTCCACCATAACTTGCTGGCCCACTGCGAAGGCCGCAATTGGAGCCTGGCCGGCGGGCTGGACAAAGGCGGCCGCCACACCGGGCGACTCGATATCCGCAACAACGTGGTTTATAACTGGGGCAGTCGCACGACCGACGGCGGCGTAATGCAGCTCAATTATGTCAACAACTACTACAAGCCCGGGCCTGCGTCCAAAGTGTTTCACGTGCTGATGGCCGAGCGCGACTTGGTGGCCGCCTTCGGGCCGCAAGAATACTACGTCGCCGGCAACGTGATGGAGGGCCACTACGGCCCCGACAAGGCGCTCGCAGGCGTCCGTGGCCAGCGACACGAGCCGATTGCCGACTTCATCGTCGACAAGCCGTTCTTCGATTCGTATGTCACGACTGAGTCCGCCGCGGAAGCCTACGAGGACGTGCTCGCCGACGTCGGCTGCAACGTGCCCGTGCTCGACGAGCACGACCAGCGCGTGATCGAAGAGACCCGTTCCGGCACGACGACCTATAAGGGCAGCGTGAGCGGAATTCCCGGCTGCCCGACAAGCAACAGGACGTCGGAGGCTGGGACAACTATCCCGAAACGCATCGGCCGGCCGATTTTGACGCCGACCACGACGGCCTGCCGAACGCCTGGGAAATCGCC
Source organism: uncultured Planctomycetota bacterium (assembly GCA_963808175.1). GTDB lineage: Bacteria > Planctomycetota > Planctomycetia > Pirellulales > Lacipirellulaceae > DASYDU01. The sequence continues at coordinate 396,861 of CAWEEU010000006.1, forward strand.
CACGGGCTCAATCCAAATTCCCCGGCGGGGAACTATTCGGACGCCAACCGGATTGCGGACGGCGATGGCTACACGAATCTGGAAGTCTATCTCAATGGGCTCGCCAAGCAACCATGAGGCATCGCGCTACGCCAGTCCTGCCGTCGTTGCTCGCCCTGATGGCGAGCTGCTGCGCGTTCGGCCCCGCGGCGGGTGACGATGTGAAACCGCCATCGGATTCGGTGTATCTCTTCACGTCGTTTCGCGGCAACGGCGAAGACGGGCTGCGATTTCTCTCGAGCGAAGACGGATACCACTGGACGGAAATACCGGGCACGTTTCTCAAGCCGCACGTCGGTCCGAGCCAGTTGATGCGCGATCCGAGCCTGTTACGCGGGCCGGACGGCACGTATCACCTGGTTTGGACGACCGGCTGGCAGGGGGATCAGGGCTTCGGCTACGCCCACTCGAAGGATCTCGTTCATTGGTCCGAGCAGCAGTTCATACCGGTCATGGTGCACGAGCCGACGACGGTCAACGTCTGGGCGCCGGAGTTGTTTTACGACGAGCTGAACCAGCAGTTCATCATCTGCTGGGCCTCGACGATTCCCGGCCGCTTTCCCGACAACGGCGAACCGCACGATAACAATCAACGGCTCTACTACACGACGACCCGCGACTTCCAGACGTTCTCGCCCGCGAAGCTGTTCTTCGATCCCGGCTTCAGTGTCATCGACGCGACGATCGTCCGCGTCACAAAAAGGGGACGCAGCTCTTTTTCACCGTCCGGACGCGAAAAAGAGCTGCGTCCCCTTTTTGTTTTGGTGCTTAAGGAAAACTCGCGGCCAATGCGGGCGCTGCGGGTGGCATTTGGCGATTCGCCGCTCGGACCTTGGCACGACGTCTCGCCGCCATTCACGGCGAATTTCACCGAAGGACCGAGCGTGCTCAAGATCGGCGACGACTGGCTGATCTATTACGACGCCTATCGCGCGGGCATCTACGGAGCGGCCAGGACCAGCGACTTCAAATCGTTTAGCGACATTACCGACGAAGTCTCGTTTCCTCAGGGCCACAAGCATGGGACCGTCCTCACCGTGCCGCGAAAGGACGTTGAATACTTGTTGAAGGTCGGTATGCAACAAGTGCCTGGAATTCGCCAGCCCTTGGTCTCGAAACTCTCGCCGGAGGAAATCACTCGCCGCCTCGACGCGGTGGACGAAGTCGCCAATCGCGGTCCGTTTCAGCCAAACTGGGAGTCGCTTGGCCATTTTCAAACGCCCGCCTGGTACCGGGACGCGAAGTTCGGGATCTTCATCCATTGGGGAGCCTATAGCGTGCCCGGCTTCGGCAGCGAATGGTACCCGCGGAAAATGTACCAGCAAGGGACGCCCGAATTCGAGCACCATCTGGCGATTTACGGCCCGCAATCGAAAGTCGGCTACAAGGATTTGGTGCGGCAATTCAAGGCCGAGAAGTTTAATGCCAGCCAGTGGGCCAAGCTGTTCAAGGAGGCGGGCGCGAAATACGTCGTCCCCGTGGCCGAGCACCACGACGGCTTTCCAATGTATGACAGCGACCTGACGGATTGGTCCGCGGCCAAGGTTGGCCCAAATCGCGACGTGTTGGGCGAGCTGGCCGCGGCCGTTCGCAAAGAAGGCCTCGTGATCGGCGCATCGTCGCACCGTGCCGAGCACTGGTGGTTCTTCGATCAAGGCATGTATTTCGATTCCGACGTCCGCAACGGCGCGAATGCCGCGCTGTACGGTCCGGCCTCGAACCAGCGGACGGCGGAGAACCAGTCCGAGCCTCCTGACCAGGCGTTCCTCGACGACTGGCTGCTCCGCTCCTGCGAAATCGTCGACAAGTACCAGCCGCAGGACGTCTATTTCGACTGGTGGATTTGCCAGCCAGTGTTTCAGCCGTACCTCCAGCGCTTCGCCGCTTACTATTACAACCGCGGCGCCGAATGGCACAAAGAGGTGGCGATCAATTTCAAGGAATGGGAAGGCCGCTCCTTCCCCGACGGCACCGGCGTGTTCGACATCGAGCGCGGCCAGTCCGCCGACATCCGGCCCGACTTCTGGCAGACGTGCACGAGCGTCTCGAAAAACTCCTGGGGCTACGTCGCGGATCAACAGTACAAGGACGTGGGAGACATCGTCGACGACTTGATTGACATTACGAGCAAGAACGGCACGATGCTGCTGAACATCGGGCCGCAGCCGGATGGCGTCATTCCCGAGCACGAACAGGAAATGTTGCGGGCAATCGGCCGCTGGCTCTCCGTCAATGGCGAAGCGATCTACGGCACGCGACCGTGGAAGAGATTTGGTGAGGGGCCGACGCAAGTCGTGGCCGGCTCGTTCGCGGACGTGAAGCGCGAGCCGTTCACCGGCGAGGATTTCCGCTTCACAACCAAGGGCGACACGCTCTATGCGATCGCGCTGGCATGGCCGGACAATGGCAAATTGGTGGTCAAATCGCTCACCGGCGAACGTGCGATCAAGGACGTAGAATTGCTCGGCAGCGGCAAAGTTGTGTGGAAACTCACGGGGCGGGGGCTGGAGGTCGAACTGCCGGCCGAGCCGCCCCGCGATTTTGCTGCGACGCTCAAGGTCACCTTTCGGCCTCACGGCTAGAATGGATAGGCGGCAGGGGCGGCACGTGCAAGTTGCACTGCTGGACGAGCCACCAGTGGCACCCCGCCCGATGAATTGGCAGCAACTGAGTTGATGGTTTCTCTTCGAATTCGCTGGCGTCTGATTGGTCTGCTCGTGGCGGCGTCGTGGCTGACGGCCGCTGTTCGGGCCGGGCCAGTGATTTTGCAGTCGGCCAATTTCAAGCACTATGTCGACGATTTCAATTCGGACGACCCGGAGGCTGACGTCAACCTGATCCCAAACGCCGCCGCGTGGGACTGGATCGCGGCCAATGCGCCGCTCTTCAATTGTCCGGACAAGCAGCTGGAGGAGACCTACTACTTCCGCTGGTGGACGTATCGCAAGCACATCTGCCAGACGCCCGCCGGCCTGGTGCTGACCGAGTTCATCACGCCGGTGGGGCACGCCGGGCAGTACAACACGATTTCGTGTGCCTTCGGACACCACTTGGCCGAGGGTCGCTGGTTGCGCGACCGTCGACCCCTCGACGAGTACACGACGTTCTGGTTTCGATCCGGTCCGGAAGGCGAGCCAGCAAAGCACTTCCATCAATTCAGCAGTTGGGCCGCCGCGGCGATCTACGACCGCTATCTGGTGACCGGCGACCGCGATTTCACGGTCAGTCTGCTCGACGATCTGGTCGCGGACTACCGGACTTGGGAATCCGAGCACCAGCGGCCTGACGGCCTGTTCTGGCAGTACGACGTCCGCGACGGGATGGAAGAGTCGATCAGCGGGAGCCGCACTACGAAGAATGTCCGCCCGACGATCAACAGCTACATGGCCGCCAATGCCCGGGCGATCACCAAGATTGCCGAAGTCGCGGGCCGCGACGACATTGCTAGGGAGTTTTCGGCGAAGTCGGAGGCCATCCGGGCGAAGATGCTCGCCGAGCTGTGGGACGAGCAGGCCAAGTTCTTCAAAGTCCGTTTTGAGCGAGGCGGCCTCTCCGATGCCCGCGAAGCGATTGGCTTTTTGCCTTGGACGTTCGGTCTCGCTGGGCCCGAATACGTCGAGGCCTGGAAGCAACTCGGCGACCCCGCCGGATTCGACGCGCCCTACGGTCTGACGACAGCCGAGCGCCGCCACCCGAAGTTTCGCACCCGCGGCACCGGCACGTGTGAGTGGGACGGCGCGGTTTGGCCATTCGCTACGAGCCAGACGCTCGAAGGTTTGGCGAATGTGCTGCGTGGGCCGACGCAGTCGTTTGTCTCGCGGCGAGACTTCTTCAACGAGCTGCTCAAGTACTCCCGCTCGCAACAAATGGATGGCAAACCGTACATCGGCGAGTACCTCGATGAAACGACGGGACAGTGGCTGATCACTGGCCCCAAGGCCGAGCGAAGTCGCTTCTACAACCACTCCACGTTCTGCGATCTGGTGATTAGCGGGCTGGTGGGCCTGGTGCCGAGGGCGGACAACACGGTCGAAGTCGATCCGCTGCTGCCGGACGACGCTTGGGACTGGTTCTGTCTCGACGACGTACCGTACCACGGTCATACGCTGACAATTCTCTGGGACCGCACGGGAACGCATTATGGCCGCGGGGCCGGACTGGCGATTTTCGTCGATGGCGACGAAGTTGCCCGCACGTCGGCATTGAGCAAACTCACAGCACAGTTGCCAACCAACGGCAATCCGAAATCCGAAATCCGAAATCCGAAATCGAATCGCCTCACCCTCTGGTACGACGCGCCGGCCGCTAAATGGACCGACGCACTGCCGGTCGGCAACGGTCGCATGGGGGCGATGGACTTCGGCGGCGTCGAGCACGAACGCCTGCAGTTCAACGAGGACACGCTCTGGACCGGCGGACCGCACAGTTACGCCCACGCCGGCGCCGCCAAGTACCTGCCGGAAATCCGTCAATTGCTGCTCGCCGGCAAGCAGCACGAAGCGGAAGCCCTGGCGATGGACCATTTCATGTCGACGCCGCTGCGGCAGACGGCCTATCAGCCGTTTGGCGACGTCGAGCTGGAATTCGCCGGCGGCGATCACGCCGAAAATTATCGCCGCTCGCTCGATCTCGAAACGGCGACCGCCACGACGACCTACGACGCCGGCGGCGTCCACTTCAACCGGAAGGTTTTCGCCAGCCATCCCGACCGAGCGATCGTCATCGAACTAACATGCGACAAACCGGGTGGGTTGTCCTTCGCCGCGCGGCTGGCCAGCCCCCACGAGCACGTGCAAGTTCGTAGTGTCAATCCGCGGACGCTGCTGCTTACGGGCCAGGTGCGGGATGTGCAGCTCCAATCGGGCGAGCAGTTCCCGGGCGACATGAAATTCGCCGCTCACCTGCGGGTGCTCGACACGGATGGCGAGGTCAGCGGTGAGGGCGAAGCGATCGACGTAGAAAATGCCAGCCGCGTGGCGCTTGCGCTCACCGCGGCGACCAACTTTGTGAACTTCCGCGACGTGTCGGCCGACCCCGTTGCGCGGAGCGAAGCCGATGTGAGCCGCCTGAACGGCAAATCGGTCGACGAGCTGCACGCCGCGCATCTGGCCGATTATCAGCCGCTGTTTCGGCGGGTGACATTGGACCTCGGGCCGCCGCCGAGTCCCGACTTGCCGATCGACGACCGCGTGCTCGCCTCGAAGCAACATCCTGATCCCGCGCTGGCGGCGCTGTTCTTTCAGTACGGCCGCTACTTGATGATCGCTTCGAGCCGGCGCGGTGGTCAGCCGGCCAATCTGCAGGGCCTTTGGAACGATCAACTGGAGCCGCCCTGGGAGAGCAAATACACGGTCAACATCAACACCGAGATGAACTACTGGCCGGCCGAATCGTGCAATCTCGCGGAGTGCAGCCAGCCGCTGTTCGCCGCGATCGCGGACCTGGCGCAGTCGGGACGCGAAACGGCTCGCGCTCACTACGACGCGCCCGGTTGGGTGCTGCACCATAACTTCGACCTCTGGCGGGGCACGGCGCCGATCAACAATTCCAACCACGGCATCTGGCCCACCGGCGGCGCGTGGCTCTGCCAGCAGCTCTGGTGGCACTACCAGTACACCGGCGACCGCGATTTTCTCCGTGACACTGCTTATCCGCTGATGAAGGGGGCGAGTGAATTCTTCGCGGCGTACTTGTTCGAGGACCCACGGAACGACAAGCACTGGCTCATCAGCGGGCCGAGCAATTCGCCGGAACAGGGTGGCTTGGTGCTTGGTCCGACGATGGACCACCAGATCATTCGCAATCTGTTTGCCAGCACGATCGAGGCCTCGGAGATTCTCGGCGTCGACGCGGATTTCCGGACGAAGCTCGCTGATCTTCGTGGCCGGATCGCGCCGAACCAAATCGGCAAGTACGGACAGCTGCAAGAATGGCTCGAGGACAAGGACGACCCGCAAAATCGCCATCGGCATTCGTCCCATTTGTGGGGTCTGTTCCCCGGCGACGAAATCACCTCGGACACACCGGACTTGCTGGCCGCGGCCCGCCGCTCGCTCGAGATGCGCGGCGACGGCGGCACCGGCTGGTCGCTGGCCTGGAAAATCAACCTCTGGGCCCGGCTCGGCGACGGCAACCACGCCCACCGGATGCTCGACAATCTGCTCACGCTGACCGATTCGCCAAAAACGAAATACCGCGGCGGCGGCGTGTACACGAACCTGTTCGACGCCCATCCGCCGTTCCAGATCGACGGCAACTTCGGCGCGACCAGCGGCATCGCCGAGATGCTGCTCCAGTCGCACCGCCGCGCCGAGGATGGCACACGGATCGTCGAGCTGCTCCCCGCGCTGCCGGACGCCTGGCCGAACGGTCGCGTCACCGGTCTGCGGGCCCGCGGCGGCTTCGAGGTCAGCCTCGCGTGGCAGCAGGGAAAACTTACAACGGCCACGATTCGCTCAATGCTCGGCAAACAAGTGATCATCCGCCACGGCGACCAGGAGGAGCGGCACGAGACGAAGCCGGGAGAGGTGGTGAGCGTGCGAGGGGTAGGGAGATAGGGGCTGGGGACTCGAATTGTCCCCGCACTGGCTCGGACACATCGGACAATTGGCGTTGGTGCTCGGGGTTTTTTGCGTTTTGTCCGCGCGTGTTTTTTGGCCCCTGGCGTAAGTCGTGGCCGGCCCTTTGTTTGCGCAAGTGCCGCAAAACGCAAACTCGATCCGAGGTGACAATTCGCGCGCGAATTGTCCGCCGCGATTTGCCACTGGATGCGAAAAACACGGGCTTCTCGCGCGCCGCGGTGGGCAAAACACCGACCTGAATTGTCCGATAGTGACCGCGTGGAAGCGTTCAGGGAGCCGGGATGAAACTTCGTGCATTTCCTTGGTCGCGCAGCGTGAACGTACGGCCGGATTGGCTGATGGCCGACGGCTAACGGCTGATGGCTCTTAAGATGTCAAAGAACGTGCACCATGCGATGGTGTATATGCGTATATACACTGGAGCGGGGCCGGATTCAATCGCTATTTTTGGCCGGCTCGAGTTTCACCAAGCTATAGTTTCACCACGACGACACAACGGGCACGACGATAGGATGGAAGGCCGGGTGATGCTGGATGCTGTGTGGAGCAGGAGTTCGCCACAGATGGCGCTGATTTACGCCGATGTTGGGGATGCCTATTCATGGTCGGATTGCCATCTGCGATCATCTGCGCCATCTGTGGCGAGAGGCCGATCAACAAGATTGAAGAAGCGTCGAAGTGCAGGTGGCCAGCTGAAGATTCGATTCTAGAGTCATTAGAGGAGGTTGGTCACGCGGTATCTGGGGCGTTTGCGATGACGCAACGCGCGAATCCGTGCGGAATCAGCGTGTCGGTCGGAGCGTTGGACAGGTGATGTGCGACGTGCGCGCGATTCGGTGCGACTCGGGCGAATCAACTTTGTTGAACGGAAATGCAGGAATTGCGACGGACGCTTCGGCCTAATGCGTACGTGCTGGCGGCACGGATTGGGTTGGAACACACATTACCCCCGGCCGAGCCGGGGGCTGCCGGGCGTGCACTTGTGTTTGTGTTGATTGACGGGTTCGGCCGATAGCCCCCGGCTCTGCCGGGGGTTTTTGGTTGGGGGTGGGGGGAAGGGTGGGTCGTGCGGGGCTCGAACAGAGCTCTGGCTCATGTGCTGCGTTTCAGCAGACACCAACCGAGCGCGGCGACGGCGAGCAGCCAGGCGGTTGGTTCCGGGACGGCGGTTGAGCCCGCGCCCATGTTGGTGGTCGCGCCGAAGTTTGCCTTCCAGGCGTCGTAATCTGCCTGGTCGACGGTGCCCAAGCTGGCGGTTTCGTTGAATGGTAGCGCGGCCTCGCCGAAGTGGTCGCGCCAGACGGTGTAGTCGGCGGCGTCGACGATGCCGTCGTTGTTGTAGTCGCCTGAGAGTCCGGCAGCCGCTTCGATAATCGTGAGAAACGTGGCCACGTCGCCGGGCGTCAGCGCCCAGGCCAGGCCGGGTGGCAGCTCGGGGTAGTCGAAGTCGTCGAACATTTGACCCGTGCCAAGGTCCGAGGCGAGGAAGGCGAACTGATCGCCCAGTTGTGGCACAAAGGGGCCGGCACCTCCGGTCAAGTCGATCAACTTCACGCTCAGCGTGCCGCCCAGCATCGTAACGCCATCGACCTGAACGCGGTCATAATCGCCGACGCCGGTGCCGCCGATTTCGATTTCGAGCGTGCCGCTGTTGAGCACCAGGTCGCCCATCACGTGGGTCACGCCGGGGCTGCTCACCCGGGGCGATCGTGCCGCCGTCGTTCACCAGGTCGAAGCCGACCGTCTCGGCACTGAGGGTGCCGCCGGTGAAATTGAACGCGCCGCCGGGGCCTTTGAGCGAGCGTCTTGGTCGTGAGCTTGCCGCCGGAGAGATTCAACTCGGCCGTGGCGCCGGGATCGTCGCCGATGACGGTCATGCCGTCGCTCAGTCCGGCCGGTGAGTCTTCGACTTTGATCCAGCCGCTGGTGACGTTCAAGGTGGCGTTGTCGCCCGGGTGCGTGGCGAGCAGCAGATTCCCGGCGTGTTGACCGACCGCATCGACCACGACGGTGCCATTGTCGATCACCGCCATGTCATACCGCGAGGGCTCCCAAGGCTGAACCGAGCCGGCATCCGGATTCGCGTCCCAATTGAGAATGTGGGCATAGCGGCCGTCGCCGTGCGCGTTGTTAAAGGCGATTGCGTTTGGCGCCGGCCAGGCGGCGACGTCGTTGAGGTATTCTTCCAGGTTCGTGTAGCCGTCGTTGTCGAAATCGCCCGTGTCGTCGCGCACATTCGGGTCGAGGCCGTGTTCCAACTCCCAATCGGTCGGCATGCCGTCGCCGACGCCGTAGCCGATGTCTGCCTCGGTATCCCAATCCGCGGCCCGATTGACTTGGGGCGTGTTCTTCAGCGTCCGCCACTCGACGCCTTCATTCGGGTCGTTGTTCCAGGGATCGTCCGCCCAGGCGATGATTTTTCCGGTGCCGGTGCGGGCCTCGTTGATGATCCGCTCATCCGGCGTATCGATCACGTCGTCGCGCGTCCACCAATTGGCTCCCACGTAGTTGAGCACGCGATCGAAGGCATCCCGGGCAGTGTCTGTCGTTCCCGACATACGTTACCACGCCGCCCTTCCAGAGAGGATTGGCTGCACCGCCTGCCGACAGCGGATTGCCGTCGTCGGCGTCGGCATCTTTGTTACTGTCCAGCAAGTTTCCGTTCCGATAGACGCTGCTGCTGGCACTCATCACGCCGGTGCCGCCGCCCTGCGTCGTGATGCCCGTGTTCGTGCCGCCAATCGGTTGATCGCCGCCATCGCCCGCCAGATAAAAGTTGTTGACCAGATTGAGAAACGTCGCCCCGCTCTTGCTGCCTGCGGTACCGAACCAGTTGTAGAAGACGTTATTGCGAAAATCGTAATACGCGCCGATGCTACCGCCTTGCGATTGCATCTGGGGCACACGCGACTTTTGGTCGGCGTAGAGATTATGGTGGAAACTGATCGCGGCCTGAGCCTCGAGTTGCCGGCCTCTAACAACGAGCCGAGTGCATGTCCCGTCAGCCCGCCACCTTCCGCATCCCATTGCGGGTAGTTCTGCCCTTGGGAGATATTGCTGTATTGCACGGTGATGTTGTTGGCAACTTCATTCATCGAGATCGTTTCGTCCGTAGCGTAAATCGTACTGACGTGATCGATCATGATGTTCGTGCCCGAGATGTCCATGCCGTCGTAGACGACATTGTCCGGAAACACTTGGGCGGGATCGGCCGAGGGCGTCCCAGGAGGGTCCGGGAAGGGGTTGCCCGGCTTCCACCAACCCGTCAGCCCGTAGCCCGATGCCACGGTGACGTTGCGGATGATGTTGTTATTCCCCTGGGGCTTGAGTCCACCGCCCATGAAAATCACACCCTTGCCCGGCGCCGTTTGACCGGCCAGCGTAACATTGGTGCCACCGATCGTGAGCCTCGACTGGGCGTCCCACCCGTTGCCGTTGGGGTCCCATCCGTCCTGCGGCAGGCGCCCCAGGTTAAATACGCCGCCGACGTCGAACACAATGGTACGTGGAACGCCGGCGGGGAAATTGTTGCTATCCAAGCCGTAACGCAGCGTGCCGAAATCGAATCGCGCGGAATCGTCGATCGCCGAATTGAGCTTGGTGACGTGATAGACGATTCCGCCGCGGCCGCCCGTGACGTTCCTGGCAGCGCCGTCGGCGCCCGAGAACGCCGGAATGGTTTGCGCCGACGCTGCGGCGGCAACGACTCCCAACAGCGCACACAATGCCCGCAGAAAATGCCTCTTCTTCAAGACCGTATTCTCCCGCTCTCGAGCCGCGTAGTTCGTCCGCCTGAAGCCGTCACGACACGCGCGACCCGAGAGAGCGCGTGCCAACCGCCTGCCGAGCCGCGACTCGAAACTAATTCCAGATTCTCTTCCCGCGGCGACAAACATCCGTGCGCGTGCCGTTCCGTAGGGAAGGATGAACGCCAGATTCTGCCGCCGAACGCGTCCCTTTCGATTATAATACGAGCCACTTTCGCGTCACAAGCATTTCGTATCGTAGCCGGCTCGGCGAGACCCCTCGATTCAAGACAAAGCGCATGGAGTACGCATCCGAATGATTCGACTCGACTCGACCACTCGTCCTTCCGGTTGCAATAACAACGTGCAATTGCGGCGCTATTCCGCACGCCGTGCAATTCTCCGGTCTTCGGCACCGGCGCTGCTGGTGTTTGTCGGTGTGGCATTGGCGTCGCTGCCGACGGCGCGGGCGGCGGTGACCGTGGAGCGTCTCCGCTCGGAGTACCTCGAAAACCCGCTGGGCATCGACGCCACCGAGCCGCGTCTCAGTTGGAATCTTGCGTCGAGCCAGCGCGGCGCGCAGCAACGCGCGTATCAAGTCCTCGTCGCCAGTTCGGCCGGGAAGCTCGCGGCAAACGAAGGCGATCTCTGGGACAGCGGCCGCGTCGATGCGGACAAGTCGATTCAGATTCGTTATGCCGGCAAGCCGCTCGCGTCGCGTGAGGAATGCTACTGGAAGGTCCGCGTGTGGGATCAGGACGACCATGCCTCCGACTGGAGCAAGCCGGCTCACTGGAGCATGGGGCTTCTGAAGGCGGCCGACTGGCACGCGAAATGGATCGGCTTGGACGGCGAAGTGACGCCGGTGCCGCTCCGCGGTACCAATTGGATCTGGTATCCCGAAGGCCAGGCCGACAAGGAGGTGCCGGTGGGCGAGCGCTATTTTCGCCGGACTTTCGTGCTGCCGAGTGACCGCAAGATCAAGCGGGTCCAGTACCTGGCCACAGCCGACAATCAGTGCAAGGCGTTTATCAATGGCCGCGACATCGGTGGCCGAGACAATTATCGCACCGTCAAAGACAGCGACCTCACGCACGACCTGCACCCGGGCAAGAATCTGCTGGCCGTCGTCGGCATGAACAAGGGCCAGGAGCCCAACCCGGCAGGAATCGTCGGCATCCTCAAGATCAAGTTCGACCACGGACCGGAACAAGTGATCCTCACCGACGACCAGTGGAAAGTTTCCGACACGGAGGCACCCGGCTGGAACACAGACGCCAACTTCAACGATTCCGATTGGAAAGCGGCTCGAGTGACCGGCCCAGTCGGCATGGAGCCCTGGGGCGACGTCCGCGCTCCGGAAGATCGCCGCCTACCGGCGCGCTATCTCCGCAAAGAGTTCCGCAGCGACAAACAGGTCCGATCGCGCGACGGTCAGCTACTCCGGCCTCGGCCTGTCGGAGCTCTATCTCAACGGCAAAAGGGTGGGCGACGAGGTCCTCTCTCCCGGGGCCACCGAATATCCAAAACGAGTCCTCTACGTCACGCACGACGTCACCGATCAGATCAAAAAGGGCCCGAACGCGCTGGGCGTAATCCTCGGCAACGGCCGCTTTTATTCGATGCGGAGCAAAGTCTATTCGGGCATGCCCCACTATGGCTTTCCGAAGCTGCTGTTGAATCTGCACATCGAATACGACGACGGCAGCTCCCAGGAGGTCGTCAGCGACGGCACTTGGAAGCTCACGGCCGACGGTCCGATCCGCGCGAACAACGAATACGACGGCGAAGAATACGACGCCCGCAAGGAATTCACTCACTGGACAGAGCCAGGTTTCAACGACCGCCGTTGGCAGACGGCCGAGCTCGTCGACGCGCCCGAGGGCGTCGTCGCCGCCGAGATGATCGAGCCGATTCGAGTCGTCGACACACGCGAGCCGCAGAAAATCACCGAGCCGCAACCGGGCGTTTACATTTTCGACATGGGCCAGAACATGGTCGGCTGGTGCCGGCTGAAGGTATCGGGCCCGGCTGGCACGCGAGTCACGCTACGCCATGCCGAAACGCTTAACCCGGACGGCACGCTCTACCTCGCCAACCTCCGCGGGGCCAAGGTGACCGACGTCTACACGCTCAAAGGCGACGGTGACAGAAACCTGGGAGCCGCGATTCACCTATCACGGCTTCCGCTTCGTGGAAGTGACCGGCCTGCCCGGCAAGCCCACGCTCGATACCCTGGCCGGCCGCGTCGTTCACGACGACCTGGAAAGCGTCGGAAAGTTTGCCTGCTCCAACGATCTGATCAACCAGATCTACAAGAACATCGTCTGGGGCACCAGCGGCAACTATCGCAGCCTCCCCACCGACTGCCCGCAGCGCGACGAGCGACAGGGCTGGCTCGGCGACCGCAGCGAAGAATCGAAGGGCGAGTCGTACCTGTTCGACATCTCGGCCCTTTATTCCAAGTGGCTCCAGGACATGGAGGATTCGCAGCGCGAGAGCGGGAGCATTCCCGACGTCTGCCCCGCCCATTGGCCAATTTATTCCGACAACGTCGTCTGGCCCTCCAGCTCGGTGATCATCCCAAACATGCTCCATCGCCAGTACGGCGACCAGCAGATCGTCGCCCGCCACTACGAAAGCGCGAAGAAGTGGATCGACTACATGCTCAGCTTCGTGCGGGACGGCATCATCGACCGCGATTCGTACGGCGACTGGTGCGTGCCGCCCGAGGACCCGACCTTCATCCATTCAAAAGACCCCGCCCGCATTACGGACAAGGCCCTGCTGGCCACGTCGTATCTGTATTTCGACCTGCGGCTGATGGAAAAGTACGCCAACTCGCTCGGCAAGGCGGATGATGCCAAACGATTCGCCAAATACGCCCAGCAGCTCGCCACCGCCTTCAACCAACGATTCTTCAAGCCCGAGCTGGGCCAGTATGACAACGGCACACAGACCTCGTGCGTCTTGCCGCTTCGTTTCGGACTCGTTCCCGCGGACCAAACGGAGCGGGTCTTCGAGCACCTGGTCGACAAGATCGATGCACGAAACTCACGGCCACATCGGCACCGGGCTGGTCGGCGGACAGTATCTCAACCAGGTTCTGTCCGACCATGGCCGAGCCGACCTTTCTTACACGATCGCCTCGCAGTCCGACTATCCCAGCTGGGGCTACATGATCTCCCAGGGGGCGACCACGATCTGGGAGCTTTGGAACGGCAACACCGCCGAACCCTCGATGAATTCGCACAACCACGTCATGCTCATCGGCGACCTGGTGATCTGGTTCTACGAGTACCTGGCCGGCATCGCGCCGGATGACGCGAATCCGGGGTTCAAACACATCGTGATGCGTCCGCACCCGGTGGGGGACCTGACGAGTGTGACGGCCAGCTTCCGCTCGCCGTATGGCCTGGTGCGGAGCGCTTGGCAGAAAGAAGGCGGTCAGATTCGACTGGCAGATCACCGTGCCGCCGAACACCACGGCCACCGTCTACGTCCCCGCGAAAGATGCCGATGCGGTCCGCGAAAGCGGCGTCGCGGCCAAAGATGCCGTCGGCGTGAAATATGTCGCCACGGAAGGCGACCGCGCGGTGTTTACCCTCACCAGCGGCGAATACCGCTTCGTGAGCAAATAGAGATTTAAGCGGACTTTGCCGCGGGCGTTTTCTTGGCCTTCTTTCCGGCGGCATCAATTTGGCCGGCCATCCGTTGGCGGAATTCGTCGACGTTGTCCTTGTTGACGACCTCGACGCTGAAGTACTCCGCACCGCGGCCGCCCATCGGCACGGCCACCGCGTCGCCCCGCTTGAGATTGCAAAGAATCTTCACCGCTTCGAAGCCAAAACTAAACGAGTCCTGGGCCAGCGTGGCGTAGATGTGCCCGTCCTCGACGCCCTGGAGCGTTTCCGGCGCATCGTCAAACGTTACGACCTTGAGCTTGTCGACAGGCCGTCCTCCTTAAGTACCTTCATGATGATCGGCCCGTGCCGGGCGTTCATCCCCACGAGGCAGGCCAGGTCCGGATTCTGCTTGAGCGCGTCGCGGATATTCGCGGCACACTTTTCTTCGTTCCCGCCGTCCTCGTAGAAGCCGACGATCGTGTACTTATCCGGTGTGCCGGGCCCGTTGTCGTCGGCATATTGTTTGATCCGCTCCTGGAACGATCCTTTGCGGTCGAGGATGTTTTCCTTGGTCGAGTTGGCCACGAGCACGGCGATTTTGCCGCCGTTCGGGATGGCGTCGCTCACCAGCCGGGCACAGGCTCGCCCGGCCGCGTAGTTCGTCGTCCCGACGTGGCTCTGCCGCAGTGAATCCGAAACGTCGGAATCGAACGTCACCAAAAACGTCTTCTTGGCCAGTTGGTTGATGAGGTCTTTCTGGCCTTCCGCATCGAGCGGACTGACGGCGATGCCGTCGACCGGCTTCTCCCGCAGCGCGGTGAGCAACTCGGTCTGCTGGCTGACGCTCTCGCTGGCCGACGGTGTCTTCACGTCGAGCGTGGCGTCGAACTTGTCGGCCGCCGCTTTCGCGCCGCTGATCGTCCGCTGCCAATACGGTCCTGATCCGCCCGTGATGAACACGATCGTCACCGGGGGCGGCGGCGGGGCGGGGCGGAACACCGCCAGATTGAATCCCGCCGCCGATACGACTGCAATCACTGCAATTGCCCACAGCGCAGCACGCGGCCGACTCATCGCACACCTCCCCATCCGCAGACGAAGCGAGAAAAGAACAAACCGCCCGAGGGCGGCTCGGACAATCCTTGTTCTACCCCCATCGACACGTGAAAGCAAGCGCGGCAGGCAAGCCGTCGTCGAGAGGCGGCTGCAGCAGCACCCGCTCGCTCATTGCCCATCGTGTCTCTGCGAGTTTTCATCTTTCTCGTTTGGCAACGGATCGTAATTGCCGCTTGATCGTCGCACGGTTTGACCCAGATATTGCGGAACCGCACGGGGCAGTCGTGGTCCTGCAGGATCAGCGGTCCAACCATCGTCGTTTGCTGCCGCTTGGCGATCGTCGCAAGATACTCCGTGGTGTCGTACCGATACGGATTGTAGTCGGACGTCTTGTCGCCGATTCGCACGTGGTCGTGAATCAGTCGACCGTTGAGCCAGGCCGTGATCGAGCCCTCTTCGCGCAGCTTACCAGCCGAATCACGGCGGGGCGCGATGTAGAGGACGTCGTACGCCTGCCACTGGCCCGGCGGCAGCGCCGCATCGACCAACGGCTTGTACAGCCCGTAAACGGCTCCCATGTCACCCAGACCGGGATGCTTCTTGCCCGCCGAATTGAGGATTTGCAGCTCGTACAAGCCTTGCAGATAGATGCCGCTGTTGCCGTCGCCTTGCGGCGGGAGCATGAACTCGACGTGCAGCCGCGCGTCGCGGAAATGCAGCCGCGACACCAAATTGTTCGAGCGACGCGAGTTGGGCGTCGAGACCAGGGCCCCGTCTTCGACGGGCCAATTGATCGCGCCGCCCGTCGAACTGACGAATTGATTCGTGCCGCCGGCCATCCCAGAGCACGACGGCACCCGGCGGCGGAGGTGCAAAGGGACTTTGCTGCGGCGGAGCTGGGGTGGCGCTCACGGCCCACGCCAGCATGACGCAAAGCAAGGGCGCGACCGCCACGATTTTTCCATGTACGCCTCCGCGGCAAAATCGGCCCATTAATCGCCCGCAAGCGCTCATTCCGCTATAATAGCGATTGGACAAGCGTAGCGGCAACTTTGCTCTCGATTCCGGCATGACAACCGCGCCAAATTCGTTAGGACGCCGACAATTCATCAAGGCATTGGCCGCGGCTGCGTCGGCGCCGCTGGTCGTGAGTGGTGCGACTCTGGGTGTGGCGGGAACGGTCGCACCGAGCGAACGCATTCGGATGGGGCTGGTGGGCTGCGGGATCCATGGGGCGGGCTGGAATCTCGACCAGATGTTCGCCAACCCCCGCCAGCAGGTCGTCGCCGTGTGCGACGTCGACGCTCATCATGCCGCCGCGGCCGAGCGGCGCGTCAACGAGCACTACTCGCAGCAGCTCGGCTACGACTACCGCTGCGACGTCTACGCGCGATTTCCGCGACCTGGTGAATCGGCGCGACATTGACGCGGTCGACGTCGTCACGCCCGATCATTGGCACGTGCCGATCGCGTTGATGGCGCTGCGGGCCGGTAAGCACGTGATCTGCGAGAAGCCGCTGTCGCTCACGGTCCGCGAAGGCCGGCTGCTGGCCGACGAAGCCAAGAAATCGGGCCGCGTCTTTCAAACCGCCTCCGAGAACCGCTCGATCGATTCGCACATTCGACTCTGCGAGCTGGTGCACGCCGGGTTCATCGGCGAGCTGCAGAACATCAAGGTGCTGCTGGAGAAGGGAAACGCCGGCCGGGGGAACGCCGACTTTCGCGTGCAGGATCCGCCGCCCGAGTTGAACTACGAAATGTGGCAGGGGCAGGCGCCGCTCGCGCCGTATTGTCCGGCCCGCGTCCACAACACGTTTCGCTGGAACCTGGCCTACTCCGGCGGGCGGCTCACCGACTGGGGCGCCCATTTGATCGACCTCGCCCAATGGGCCAGCGGCAACCAGGAGACCGGGCCGGTCGAGGTCGAAGGCACGGGCAAATTCCCGCCCCACGACGCCGTCTGGAACACGGCGGGCGAATTCGACCTGCACTACCGCTACGCCAACGGCGTCACGATGCACGTGTGGAGCGATGTGCCGGCGCTCAAATTCGAGGGGAGCGAAGGCTGGATCATGTTCCGCGGTTGGCGGCAAGCCGCTACGGGCGAGCAAGGAAAGCATCCTCACGGCGGAGATTCCCGCCGACAAGCGGCTCCACCGGCCCCGCGTCGTGATCGAGCGCACGGACGAGCTCGTCGGGGGCGAACACCTCGACTTTACCGACTGCATCCTCAACGGCGGCAGCACCTACGCACCGGCCGAGGTCGGTCATCGCACCGTGACCGTCTCCCACATCGGCAACATCGCCATGATGCTCCAGCGCAAGCTGCACTGGAATCCCGACCGCGAACAGTTCGAGGGCGACGACCAGGCAAATGCCATGCTCGGCCGCGACCAGCGCCAGCCGTGGACGCTCAGCAACGTCAATTCCTGGATCAACGTCGGTTAGCGCCGGCACGACGAATCGGATTTGCGCCATGTCGAAGTTGCTCGCGGTTGCTATGTTGCTGATTGGCGTGCTGGCGGCCGAATCGAGCGCCAGGACCGTGCGAATCGTGATCAGCCCCGACGCGGCGCCGCGCGTGGAGTACGGCGTCGAGCGGCTTGCCGAAGCGCTCCGCGACGGGAATCTCGACGCGACTGTGGTTCGGTCATCCGCCGATTCGTCCGGCGACGAAGACTGCGTCTTCGTGGGAAGAACGGGACAGCCTCCCATCCAATCGCTTACCGACGGCAATCAGATCGAGCCCGTGCCGAACGATCTCGGCGACGAAGGCTTCTTGCTGGCGAGCGGCAGCGGCGGCACCCTGGCGGTCATCGCCGACGGCGACTCGGGTGTGCTGTACGGCTGCCTGGAACTGGCCCGGCGAATTCGCGCGAGCGGCGGGCTGCCCCGCGAGCTTCATTTTTCCGATCGCCCGGCGTTCAAGCTCCGCGGCACCTGCATTGCGATGCAGAAGACTTACGTTCTGCCGGGCCGGCGCGATTACGAGTATCCGTACACACCCGAGCTGTTCCCGTTCTTTTACGACAAGGCGTTTTGGACGGAGTATCTCGATTCGCTGGCCGAGAAGCGGATGAACATGCTGTGCCTGTGGAGCGGCCATCCGTTCGCGTCGCTCGTCAAGGTGCGCGGACTATCCGGAAGCGGTCGAAGTATCCGACGAACAATTCGCCCGCAACGTGGCCATGTACCGGTACATCGCCCAGCAAGCCGATCAGCGCGGCATCTGGCTGGTGCAGATGTTTTACAACATCCTGCTCTCGCCGCCGTTCGCGGCCCGGCATGGCATGGAGTCGCAACTATCGGCACCGACGCCGCTGGCGGCCGACTACACACGGAAGTCGATCGCCGAGTTCGTGCGGCAGTACCCGCACGTCGGCCTGTGCGTCTGCCTGGGCGAAGCGATGCTCGACGTAAACAAGCAGACCGCGTGGTGCACGGAGGTGATTTTACCGGGCGTAAAAGACGGGATGCGGGCCGCTGGCCTGGCCGATGAGCCGCCCTTGATCATTCGGGCCCACGCGACCGATCCGAGCGTCGTCATTCCGGCCGCGAAGCGACTCTATGGCAATCTCTTCACTATGGCGAAGTACAACGGCGAATCGCTCACCACCTGGGAGCCGCGCGGCCCGGGGCAGCAACTTCACCTGGCCTTGAGCCGGCTCGATTCGACTCACATCGCCAACGTCCACATCCTCGCCAACTTGGAGCCGTTTCGGTACGGCACGCCGCGGTTCATCCAGAAGTCGGTCCTAGCCGCCCGCGACCGGCTGGGGGCACGCGGTCTGAACGTATTTCCGCTGGCCTACTGGAACTGGCCGGACGCGCCGGACAAATGCGATCCGCCGCTGCGGCAGACCGACCGCGACTGGATCTGGTTCGAGGCCTGGGCCCGCTACGCTTGGAATCCGGACTTCGAGCCTGACGTCGACCGCGAGTACTGGCTGGGCCGGCTGACCGAGATGTACGGCACGCGCGAGCGCCGCCGCGCACATTCTCGACGCCTACAACGATTCGGGCGAATGTGCCCCGCGGTTGATCCGCCGCTTCGGCATCACCGAAGGAAATCGCCAGACGCTCTCCCTCGGCATGACGCTCGATCAGTTGGTGAATCCCGACGACTACGGACCGATTCCCGACCTGTGGCAATCCCAGTCGCCGCCGGGCGAACGATTGCAGCAGTACGTCGACCGGCAGTGGCGTCATGAGCCGCACGAGGGCGAAACTCCGGCGTCGATCCTCCGCGAAGTGCTCGATTATTCCGGCAAAGCGGTCGCCGCGATCGACGCGGCCGAGGCGGACGTGACCAAGAACCAAGCGGAATTCGAGCGGCTTCGCAACGACGTCCACTGTATCCGCGCGATGTGCGAGCATTACGCGGCCAAGGTGAACGCCGCGATTTGCGTGCTTCGCTACCAGCACAGCCACGACATCGCCGACATGCAACAGGCGGCGCGCGATCTGCGCCGAGAGCGTCGAGCACTATCGCACGCTCGTCCGGCTCACCGAGACCACCTACAATTTCGCCAACTCGATGCAGACCGGCCATCGCCAAATTCCGGTCCGCGGGGCCGTGGACGGCAAGCCGGCCAATTTCCACTGGACTCAGTTGCTCGGCGTCTACGAAGCCGAGTTGGCCCAGTTCCAGGCGAAAGTCGAGAGTCTCCAGTAGATCGGCACGAAAATCGTGTGCCGACTCTTCAAGGCAATGCTCTAGGCCAGCAGGCCTGGCACGACATGGGCCGGCACGACGCCCGTGAGCTTTCTGGTCGAGACCCTGGAACTTGTACGTGAACCGCTCGTGGTCGAAACCCAAGAGGTGCAGGATGGTGGCGTGCAAATCGCGCACGTGGACCGGATTCTCGGTGATGTTGAAGCCGAGTTCGTCCGTCGCGCCGTAAACGACGCCCGGCTTGGTGCCCCCGCCGGCCAGCCACATCGTGAATGCATTGGGATGATGGTCCCGGCCGTCGGCGACCGTGCCCTCGACCATCGGCGTGCGGCCGAATTCGCCGCCCCAGATCACGAGCGTGTCGTCCAAGAGGCCGCGCTGCTTGAGGTCCGTGACGAGCGCCGCACAGGCCTGGTCCGTGTCGCGGCAGTTCTTCTGAATGTCCTTGGTCAGCTCGCCGTGCTGATCCCACGCTTCGTGGAAGATCTCGACGAACCGCACGCCCCGCTCGACCAGCCGGCGGGCAAGCAGACAAGTGTTCGCGAACGACGGCTTCCCCGGCTCGGCACCGTAGAGCTTCAGGATATGTTCGGGCTCGCGCGAGATGTCGACCGCCTCGGGTGCACCGGACTGCATTCGATAGGCCATCTCGAACGAATTGATCCGCGTGGCAATCTCGGGGTCGCCCACCGCGTCGAGGTGCTGCTGGTTCAGCGCGTTGATCGCGTCGAGCGAATCGCGTTGCAGGCGATCGTCGACGCCGCGGGGATTCGAGAGAAATAGCACCGGATCGCCGCTGGTGCGGAACGGCACGCCCTGATTCGTCGAGGGCAGGAAGCCGCTGCCCCAGTTGGCCGGCCCGCCGCTGGGACCCTTGTTGCCGGTGCTGCAAACCACGAAGCCCGGCAGGTTCTGCGACTCGCTCCCCAGGCCGTAGAGCGTCCAGGCCCCGAGGCTCGGCTTGCCGAATTGCATCGAGCCGGTGCTCATCAGCATTTGGCCCGGCGCGTGATTGAAGGCGTCGGTGTGCATCGACTTGACGATGGTCAGATCGTCGACGACGCCGGCCGTGTGGGGCAGCAGCTCGGACAGATAGGTGCCCGATTGGCCGTGCCGGGCGAACTTGAACTTCGGCCCCAACAGCTTCGAGCTGGGATTGATGAACGCGGCCCGGTAGCCCTTCAGCAGTTCGGCCGGCGGCAGCGTGCCGTCGAACTTCACCAGCTGCGGCTTGTAGTCGAACAGCTCCAGATGGCTCGGCGCCCCGGCCATGAACAGGAAGATCACGTTCTTCGCCCGCGGCGGGAAATGGGGTCCGGCGGGCGACTTGCATCTCAGTCGACGCGAACGCGGAAAGGCCGCACAGTTGCTGCAAGGCGATCGCCCCCAACCCGACGCCGCATTCCTTGAGGAACCAGCGGCGGGCGAGCGTTCGCGGCGGAATGTTTCGGTAAAGATAGTCGCTGCAACTCATGACGGCATCAACGGGTCGAATCGTACTCCACTACTCCTCACTCCTTCGTAATCGTCTCGTCTAAGTTTAACACAACCCGGGCCAGCGCGGTCCAGGCGGCAAGCTCGGCCGGGCTGCACGTCGCCGGGAAGGTTGGCGCTTGCGCCCGATGTCCTGCGGCGGTTCGCTGTCCGAAATCAAGGGCCACGGGTCGGCGGAACCATCGGTAAATCGCTGCCGCTGTTGGTGCAGGAAGTCTTCCAGCGTCGTCAACTCCGCCGCGTTTGGCTCCCGTGCCAGGCAGCGCCGCACGGCATAGTTCACGCGGTCCGAGTCACTCTCGCCGCCGTCGGTGACAATTTTCGCGGCCAGTGCGCGGGCACAATCGACGAACAGCTCTTCATTGAGCGTCGTGAGCGCCTGCAGCGGGGTGTTCGAGCGGTTCCGGCGAGGGCAAGAGATGTCACCCGTCGGGGCAGTCGAAATTCTGCAGGGCAGGGTAGGGCACCGAGCGATAGCGAAACGTGTACAGCGCTCGACGATATTTCTCCGGCCCCGTATCGTAGTTCCAGCGTTTCATGTGAAAGCTGGTCGGCGGCTTGAACAGAAAGTCGGGCGCCGGCGGAAACACGCTCGGCCCGCCCATTTCCAGGTTCAACAAGCCGCTCACGTCGAGCGCGACGTCGCGGACCACCTCCGCGTCGACGCGGAACCGCGGTCCGCGTTCCAGCAGCCGATTGTCCGGATCGCGGGCCAGTTGCTCCGGCTGCATGATGGAAGCCTGTTGATACGTGGCCGAAGACACAATCAATTCGTGGAGATGCTTGAGACTCCAGCCATGGTCCATGAACTCGACGGCCAGCCAATCGAGCAGCTCCGGATGCGACGGCGGTTCGCCCTGCGTGCCAAGGTCTTCGGCCGTCCTCACCAGGCCAACGCCGAAGTACGCCTGCCAAACGCGGTTGACCAACGCGCGGGCCGTCGTCGGCGACCGGCGGTCGGCAAGCCAACGGGCGAAGGTGAGCCGGTTCGGCGGACCCGTCGCTTGCGAGCGGATGCAGGAACGCCGGCACGCCCGGCTGGACTTCCTCCGCCGGCGCGAGGAAATTGCCGCGCTCCAGGCGATGCGTCGTCCGCGGCACGGGCCGCTCGCCGACGACCAGTTGGGACGTGCCGTGCGGATACTGTTGCCACAGCGATTCGATCCGGGCGTTGGCCGTCTTGCCACGCTGGAACCGTCGAGCGCCAGTAGCTGAACACGCGGCAGCCTGCGCGGGCGTGCGATCCGCGCTCGGCACCGCCAGCGCGTCGCGAACCGCCGCCGGCAGCGGGTCGGCCTGTGCATTGTCCGCCGACGTCACCGAGAACCGGAAACGTCCCAGGTTCTGATTGTAGGTGTCGATCTCGTACGGCTCGCCGTGGAGTTGGGCGAGCTTGATCGTGATTCGCACGCCTCCCGCCGCGTCGATCGGCTGGTCGAGGACGAAGACGGCCTTGCGCGGCACATTGCTGCGGCCTGGGCCGGCGTCGATGCCCCAGGCGGTCAGCTCGTTGTCGTCGATCGCAAACTGGCTCGGCCCGGTCACGCGCCGCGTGCCTTTGCCGTCGTCGTAGTAGCGCTTGTCGACTTCGCGCTCCGGCGGGTTGACGTCGGCCGATGCCGACTTGAATTTTACGTCGACCGCATCGTTCGGATGGTCGAGCGGGGCAACGGTCGCCTTGAATTCCGTGAGCGCACACAAGCCGTCGATCGATCGCCCCGGTCCGCCATGCGGCAAGCTGGGATCGTTGAGCAACTCGAGCCGGATGGCAGTGACCTTCTGCCCACGCACGTCGTGCCCCGAATATCGACGGGAAACTCGGTGGTGATCTGCGTCGGCGCATAGCCTGCGGCCAGGATCGAGCCGTCCTCCAGGACGTAGTGCTTTTGCCCGCCGCTCGTGTCGAGTTGCGGGCGGACGACGGTCCACTCGGGCTGGTCGTCGCGGACGCTTGCTTCCCAATCGGCGAGCCGCTTCGCCCAATCGGGGTTCGTCGGCTTTCAATTCAGCTTCGATCTCGTCCGATGTCGTCGCAGGATCTTCTGCCGCCGCTGTTCGTCGGCGTCGGTGTAGACCGTGATCTGCTTCTCGTTGCAGTTGTTGAGGAACGCGAACATCTGGTAGTACTCGGTCTGCGTGAGCGGATCGTATTTGTGCGTGTGGCATTGGGCACACTGCACCGTCAGGCCGAGCACCGCTTTGCCGATGGCGTCCATCCGATCGTACATCGCCTCCATCCGAAATTGCTCCGGATCGATGCCCCCTTCGGCGTTGGTCATCGAGTTGCGCAAGAAACCGGTGGCGATCAGGTCGCTCTGTCGCGGTGCGGGCAACAGGTCGCCCGCGATCTGCTCGACGAGAAACTGGTCGTACGGCATGTCGTCGTTCAGCGCTTTGACGACCCAGTCGCGGTACATCCAAACTTCGCGCGGCTTGTCCTTCTCATAGCCGTCGGAGTCGGCGTAGCGAGCGGCGTCGAGCCAGACCCGGCCCCACCGCTCGCCGTAGTGCGGCGACGCGAGCATTCGCTCCATTTCGCGGCGAACGGCTTCGTCGCGGCCGAGCCGCTTGACGTTTGTCTCAAAGGCGTCGATCTCTTCGAGCGTCGGCGGCAGGCCCAACAAGTCGAGCGACAAGCGCCGCAGCAGCACCAGCGGCTCGGCCGGCGGCGAGGGATGCAATCCCGCCTGGTCCAATCGCGCAAGCACAAAGGCGTCGATCGGATTGCGGACCCAGCTGGGAGTCGCTGACTTCGGCAGCTCGGGCCGCTGTGGCGGGACGAACGCCCAGTGCTGTTTGTACTCCGCGCCTTGAGCGATCCATCGCCGCAAAGTGGCAATTTGCTCGGGCGAGAGCGTCTTGCCGGAATCGGCCGGCGGCATCCGCTCGTCGGCGTCCGTGGAAGTAATCCGGGCAACGAGCGGACTCTCATCCGGTTTGCCCGGCACGACTTCCTCGACCGCCCCCAACAGATCGTCCGTGCTCTCCCACATGTCGAGCCGCAATTCGGCCTGCCGGCTCTCTGGATCGGGGCCGTGGCAGTGGAAGCACTTGTCGGCCAGGATCGGCCGCACGTCTTGCGTGAAGTCGACCTTCCCTGCCTCGGCGGCAAGACCAACGGGGCCTGGCGTGACGGCGAGCCAAATTGCCGCCGAGCAGATTGTCGAGCGAAATTGAGCGGACTGCGCGCATTGCTCCGGGCACTCGCGATCGGGCCAAAAAGTAAACGGGCCTGCCGAAAGAGCGCTAGCCAAGCGCAGCGGGCCGACAACCTCCCATTATATCCCATCCCGGCGTAGCCCGGAAATTGTCATGGGCCACGGAACATCGCTTGGATCAAGACGCGTCCTTTACGACCGTGAAATCGCCAGCGATGGCTGAAAGCCGAGTTCGCGGAGGATCGTTTCGATCTGACGCCGCTCTTGCGGTCCGATGGCTTGCAGCGGGGCGGCGACGTCTTCCCGGCAGATGCCGAGCAGCGCCAGCGCCGCCTTGAGCGATTTGATCACGGACGGCGCGGTCACCTCGCCGGAGCCGATTCGGTACATGCTCCCCAGCCGATCGGCTTGATCCACTAGGTGGGGCACGACATCGCCTTGTTCGGCGATCGCAGTTTCGGTGGTTGCCAGCGTCGCTTCGTAGAGTTGCACGAATAATCTCGGACACACGTTGGCCCCGCCGCACACTCCGCCGTCGACACCTAATTCCAGAGCCTGCACGAGCAGATGTTCCTGCCCCACGAGCAGCGACCAATCGCCGCGCCGCCGCGCCAGCTCACGGACCTTGCCCAGGTAGTCCAGGTCGCCCGAACTGTCCTTGATTCCCACGATTGCCGGCTCGTCCATCAAGTGTTCGACGGTCGGGAGCTCGAAGCTCGTTCGCGTCAACGCCGGCATGTTGTAGAGCGTCAGCGGCAGCGGCACCTCGCGGGCGAGCCGACGGACGTGGGCCAACAGATCTGCCTGCTCGATCGGGAAATAATACGGAGCGGAAAGCGACCACTGCATCGGCACCGGCGTCGGCCGCGTGCTGGGCCAAGTGGAGCGACTCCGCGTAGCACGGATCCGTGATGCCGACCAGCACGGGGATGCGGCCATCGACCTGGGTGCACGTGCCGTCGATCAACTGCCGGCGAACGCGGTGGCTGATCGACGGGCCCTCGCCGGTCGAACCGAGAATGAACAGGCCATGCACGCCGCCGGCGATCAGGTATTCCACCAGCCGCTCCAGCGCCGGCTCGTCGAGCTGGTCGCGGCCATCGAGCGGCGTAACCATCGGCGGAATGATCCCCCGCAGCGGCTGGGCTAATTCACGAATCGTCATGATGCTCATTTTCCAGATTTCCAAAGCCGGGCGAAGATGCCGAGCGACCGCGTCCTCATCACTATATACTTCGGCGGTTCGCCGGACCCGGCTCATTCCCCAGGGGTGACACCAAGAGCCCACCAAAAAAATCGTCAGCGTGCCGACCACGATGGTCAAGTAGCTGTTCAGTGGATTCCGCAGCGGCTCGGGTATGTCGACCAGTTGCGGGAGGGTCATCCAGGTGATGACAATTATTCCGGCTACGACACCCGTGAAGGCCGCGGCATTGTTGGCCCGCCGGGAGATGAATCCGAGCAGGAACAGCCCGAGCATCCCGCCGCTGAAGATGCTGGCCAGCGACCACCAGGCATCGAGCGCGCTTTTGATCCGCATCATGGCCAGCGCCATGCCGATGCCGGCCAGTCCGACCACGAGGCTCATCGCCCACAGCACGCGCATCGACTCGCGTTCCGTCGCCTCGGGGCGGATGTAGCGGCGATAAATATCGCACAGCAGCAGCGTGGCCGAACAGTTGATGCTGCTCGAGATCGTCGATTGTGCCGCCGCCACGACGGCCGCGATCACCAATCCCGAAACGCCCACCGGCAGGGCGTGCACGATGAAATGAGGAAACACCGCATCCGGCTTGGCCGCCACGTCCGCGGGGAGTCGATCCGGCCAGGCCGTGTAGTATGCGAACAGTCCCGTCCCGATCAGAAAGAACACCGCTGAGATCGGCAGATACAACAGCGCTCCGAGCCAGACGCTCCGCGCCGCTTCGCCGTCGGAGCGGGCGGTCTGGTAGCGCTGCACGTAGCTTTGGTCGATGCCGAAGTTTTGCAGGTTGATGAAAACGCCGTAAACAAACACGACCCAAAACGTCGATTCGCTCAGACTCGTCCCGAAACTGCCCAGGCTGAATTTGTCATGCGTGCGGGCAATCTCCCAAAACTGCCCCGGCCCTTCGGGCAGACCGAACACAAGCACCGCCAGACACGCCAGTGCCCCGCCGATCAGCACGAGACTTTGCATCACGTCGGTCCAAATCACCGCCGTCATTCCGCCAAAGAGCGTGTACACGATGACGATCAGCCCGGTGAGCACGATCAGCACCGGAATGCTCGCGCCCGTCAGTGGCATGAGTGCCAGCGCGAGCAGGTAGAGAATCGTCCCCATCCGCGCCAACTGGGTGAGCAAATAGCAGACGACGGCGTAAGTCCGCGCCCACGGCCCGAACCGATGCTCCAAATGCTCATAGGAGGATAGCGAGCCGGCCTGCCGGTAAAACGGCAGGAAATACTTCACCGCGATCCACGTCGTGGGCGGAATCGCCAGGCTGAACGCAAACGCGTTCCAGTTCGTGTCGTACGCTTTGCTCGGCAGCGCCAGAAAGCTGATGCTGCTGACGTAGGTGCCGAAGATCGACAAGCCGACGGCCCAACCGGGCAGCGACCGCCCCGCGGCCATGAATTCTTCCGTGCTGCCGCTCTTGCGGCCGACCCACAGGCCGACCGCCACCGTCCCGGCGACGTACGCGACGAGCACGATCAAGTCGGCGACCGGCAGCATCACGGCACCCGCTTCACGGCGTCGGGCCACTGGCCGTCGACGATCGGCGTCAGCTGCAACTTCGCCGGGTCGAGCACGACGTGCTTGATCCGCTTGCGGTTCCAGGTGTAGGTGACGTGCACGAGCCCGTCGGCGGTTTGAATCACGGCCGGATACGAGTATTCGCCGTCGCCATTCTCGAGCACCAACGCCGCTTGCCAGTGGACGCCATCGTCGCTCACGGCGACGTTCAGCGTACCGCGCGAATCCCCGATCGGCGCATCTTCCGAAGGCCGCTGCCGGTGATTGTAAACCAACAACTGCCGGCCGTCGGAGAGCGTGACAGCATCAGTGCCCGAGCTCGGATTCGGCAGGCCGGTCGACTCGAGCTCGCTCCAGGTGGCTCCTTTGTCTTTAGACCAAGTGCTCCAGACATTGCCTCTGCGGCGATGGTCGCGGGCGAGCATCTGCCAACGGCCGTCTAAGTGAAAGAGCAGGCTCGGCTGGATCGCGCCTTTCTCGATGCCATCGTTGAGGGGCCCGATGTGCGTCCAAGTCCGGCCGAGGTCGCGCGTGATGTCCAGATGCAGCCGCCAACCGTGATCCTCCGTGCTCGAGGGGCAAATGATCGTGCCATCGGCAAGTTGCACCGGCTTATTCTTTACTGGGCCGATGATGCCTTCGGGCAGTCGCCGCGGTTCGGACCAGGTAACGCCGTCCGTCGATTCGGTCAACATTCCCCACCAGGCGTCTGGATCAGGCCCGCACTTGTAAAACAACATCAGCGGCCCATTCCTCGGCTGAAACAACACCGGATTCCAGCAAGGGTGCCGATACACGGTGCCGTCCGGCCGCGTGTACTGGATGCCGTTGGCTACTTCGACCGGCGTCGTCCAGCGGCCGTCGACTCGGCGCGAGACCCAGATTCCGACGTCGGGGTCTTTCTCTTCTGTGCCGCCGAACCAGGCCGCCACCAACCCGGTCGGCGTTTCCGCGATGGTCGAAGCGTGACATTGGGGAAAGGGGGCCTCGGTAAAGATGAATTCGGTCGACACCACGCTCGGAGCATTCGTCACCGGTTCGCCGCCAGATGCCGATTCGATGCCGCTGGTCGCGAATACGCCTATGAACACGACAAGATGAATCGCCATGTAAATGTGCTTCAACATGTGCCGCCCAACCGATGGATGTTCGCCGGTTTCTATCGTAATTGAAGCAATGTAGGTTTGGCTATCGCTGCTCCGGCGCGGCTTCGCACGCGTCCTAAAACAAGGCCGCGAACGACGGTCGTGCATCGTCCAACGTATGGTCGGCGCGAATTGCGTCTATAATAGCAATGACTCGCCGTGGATTTGACGACCGCGGACGGATTTTGCTCGCGACTTCGAGCGGAACCTGCGCGTCAGCGTGTAAGAGAATCACGTCGCATAATGAAGTACTTCGTTGAAGATTCTGTTCCGCGGAGAGTATTCCAGGCCGTGCTGCATGCGGCACTGGCCTGCGCCGTATTGAGTCCCATTGCTGATGCGTCGGAGCCGCCGGCGAGCCGCGAGTCGTTCAATGCCGATTGGCGTTTCAGCACGGGCGATCCGCCGAATAGCGGCGACGCCTTAAGCTATGCCAAACTCAAGCCGGCAATGCTCGAGCCTGCCAATGCCAATGTCCCCGCGGTCGAGTATGCCGCGCCCGATTTCGATGATGCGAATTGGCAGTTCGTGCGATTACCGCACGATTGGGCGATCTCAGGGCCATTTCACCAGTCGCTGCCAGGCGAGACCGCCAAGTTGCCGTACGCGGGCGTCGGTTGGTACCGCAAACACTTTAAGATCCCCGCTGGCGATCGCGGTAGTCAGGTCTATCTCGACATCGACGGCGCGATGTCGTACGCCAACGTCTGGATCAACGGGCACTACGTGGGCGGCTGGCCGTACGGTTACGCGTCCTGGCGCGTCGACCTCACGCCGTATGTTCGCTTCGGCGGCGAGAACGTCGTTGCCATCCGCCTCGACAATCCGCCCAAGTCGTCGCGCTGGTATCCGGGCGGCGGCATCTATCGCAACGTCTGGCTGGTGAAGAAGAACCAACCGATCCACATCGCCCATTGGGGCACGCAGATTCAAACGCCGAAAGTTACTTCCAAAGAAGCCGACGTGTTGATCGACGTGACAGTCGACAACCGCTCGAAGGAGACTGCGCCGATTCGAGTCTTCGCGGCAATCCATGCGGTGAATGCCGATGGCACGCTTTCTGCCAGTCCCGTGGCGCGAGCCGGACCAGTGACGATCGACGTCGCGGCGAACGCTTCCGCGACGGCAAAGCTCAGACGCGCGTCCTGAATCCGCGCCTGTGGAGTCCCGAGCACCCCAACCTCTACGCCACGCGGGTAACCGTCTCCTACGGCGATTTGCCGCTCGACCAGGTCGAAACGACGTTCGGCATTCGCACGATCGAGTTCACGCCGAACGAAGGCTTCCTGCTCAATGGCAAGCCGTACGAAATTCAAGGCGTCTGCCTGCACCACGATCTCGGCGCGCTCGGTGCCGCGTTCAACCTCCGGGCCCGCGAGCGGCAGCTCGAAAAGCTCAAGCAGCTCGGCTGCAATGCGATTCGCACGAGCCACAATCCGCTCGAACCGGAGTTCTATGACCTCTGCGATCGGATGGGATTTCTGGTCATGGACGAAGCCTTCGACGCCTGGCGGATGGCCAAGCGTGAGAATGACTACCACCTGTTGTTCGACGATTGGGCGGAACGCGACCTCGCGGCCATGATCCGCCGCGACCGCAATCATCCCTGCGTGATCCTCTGGAGCCTGGGCAACGAAATCTACGAGCAGCGCGACGGCAAAAACGTCCCGCTCGCCGAGAAACTCGCCGCCGTCGCCCACCGCGAGGATCCCACGCGGCCGGTGAACATGGCCTTGCATGTCGTCGACGCCAGCACCAACGGCTTTCAGAAAGTGGTCGACGTGTTCGGCTACAACTACACGCCGTTCGGCTACGCGGAGTTCCGCAAGAACAATCCGGAGATTCCGCTCATCGGCAGCGAGACGTCGTCCTGCACCAGCAGCCGCGGCGAGTATTTCTTTCCCGTCGACGAGGGCGACAAGCGGAGCGGCCGGTTCAACTTCCAGGTGACTTCCTACGACTACTCCGCGCCGAAGTGGGCCATGGCGCCGGACGTCGAATTCAAAGCGCAGGACGAGAATCCGTTCGTGGCGGGCGAGTTCGTCTGGACCGGCTTCGACTACCTGGGCGAACCGACGCCGTACGACACCGACGCCGACGAAATGCTCAAGTTCACCGACCCGGCGCTGGAACAGCAGGCGGCCGCTGACCTGGAGCAGTTCAACAAGATTCGCATGCCCTCGCGGAGCTCGTACTTCGGCATCTTCGATCTCTGCGGCTTCCCGAAGGATCGCTTCTATCTCTACCAGGCCCGCTGGCGACCGGACCTGCCGATGGCCCACATTCTGCCCCACTGGAATTGGCCCGAACGCGTCGGCCAGGTGACGCCGGTCCACGTCTACACCTCGGGCGACGAAGCAGAGTTGTTCCTCAACGGCCGCTCGCTCGGCCGCAAGAAAAGGGGTCAGAACGATTATCGCCTGCGGTGGGACGACGTCATCTACGAGCCCGGCGATCTGAAGGTCGTTGCCTACCGCAACGGTGCCGAGTGGGCCACCGACGCGGTGAAAACGACCGGTCCACCCGCCTGCGTGAAACTCTCGGCCGATCGCCAGAAATCAGCAGCGACGGCACGGACCTGTCATTCGTGACCGCCACGATCGTCGACCAGGAAGGCAACCTCGTGCCGCGGTCCCACAACCTGATTCGCTTCGCAATCGACGGCCCAGGCGAGATCGTCGCCACGGACAACGGCGACGCGACAAGTCACCAGCCGTTCCAACTTCCCGAGCGCGAGGCCTTTAACGGAATGGCGCTGGCGATCATTCGCGCGAAGCCAGGTGCGAGCGGCGAAATCACGCTCCGCGCGGAGTCGGCGGGCCTGGGGGACGATATAGATTCAATCCACCTGGCGCCGCGCGAGGCAGAACGCTGATCAAACTTGCGGTCCGCCGCGCTCGGAGTAAGCTGAAGCCCCATGACTTCAACCAAAGAGAAATCAAAGCTGTCGGTGTCATCGGGCTGGGCCTGCTGGGCACCGCGCTTTGCGAGCGAGTGCTCGGTGCCGGGTTCGAAGCGGTCGTCTGGAACCGCTCGCGCGAAAAGGCGGAGCCGCTCATTGCCCGCGGAGCCGCTGGTCCGACAATCCGCTCGCCGAATGCGACAGGGCGATCATCTGCCTCTACACGACCGAGATCGTCGAACAAGTGCTCGAACAAATGAAAGCCGGACTCCGCGCCGGCCAGATTCTCATCGACACGACGACCGGCGATCCCGAGCAGACCAGGGCCCTCGGCGATCGGCTCGCCAGGCTCGGCGTCGACTACCTCGAATCGCCGATCGCCGCCTCGAGCGAACAAACTCGCCAGGGCAATGCCATGGCGATCGTCGCCGGCCCGGCCAACGCCTTCGATGCATGCCGCGATCTGTTCGCCGCCATCGCCGGCAAGACGATCCACGTCGGCACCGAATGGGGCGGAGCAGCGAAAGTCAAGCTGGTGAACAACCTGGTGCTCGGCCTCAATCGCGTCGCGCTGGCCGAGGGCCTGGTATTCGCCAGGGCGATTGGCCTCGACCCGGGAAAGACGCTCGATGTCCTAAAAGAAGGGAATTCCTATTCCGGCGTGATGGACACGAAGGGGCGGAAGATGGTCGAGGGCGATTTCTCGCTCCAGGCCAAGCTCTCGCAGCACGCCAAGGACGTGCGAATTATCCTGGAAGAAGCGGCCCGCGGCGGTGTTTCGTTGCCCCTCTCGGAGCTTCATCTCCGGCTGTTGGACGAAGGGATCGCGGCCGGCTTGGGCGAGCAGGACAACAGCGCGATTATCCGGGCGATCGAAGCCGCGCGGCCGAGAACAAGGGGCAATGAATCCGCCGCTTGTTGTCGGCTTCCGGCGATTCGCGGATACTGGAATAGAGCGAATCGTCTCCTCGAATCCTCGTATCTGATCGCCATGCCCCACCCATCCCGCAGAACGTTCTTCAAGTCGGCCGTCGCCGGTGCGGCCGCAGTCGGCTGGACCGCCTCGGCCCGCGCGGCCACGACGCCGCCAACGAGGAAGTCCGCTTTGGCCTGATCGGCTGCGGCATCCGCGGCAGCTCGTACTTCGAGCGGGCCACGATGGTCTCGGATCCCGATCAATCGCGGCTCGACGCCGCGGCCAAGTCGGCCGGAGTGGCGCCGGCCATGGCCGTGACCGACTTCCGCCGCATCCTCGACAATCGCGACATCGACGCGGTGGTGATCGCCGCGCCCGACCACTGGCACGCCCCGGCCGCGATCCTGGCCTGCCAGGCGGGCAAGCACGTCTACGTCGAGAAACCCTGCTGCCACAACTTCCGCGAGGGCCAATTGCTCGTCGCCGCCGCCCGCCGCAACCACGTCGTCGTGCAGCACGGCACGCAGCAGCGCAGCCGCAAGTTCACTGCCGACGCGATCGCGTCAGCTCCACGAGGGCCTGATCGGCGACGTGCTCGTGGCCAAGGCCTGGAACATTCAGCGCCGCAAAGACATCGGCCACGGCAAGCCGGCGCCCGTGCCGGCGGGCGTCGACTACGACATGTGGGTGGGCCCGGCCGAGATGGTGCCCTTCCAGCCGAACCGTTTTCACGGCGATTGGCACTGGTGGTACAACTTCGGCACCGGCGACATCGGCAACGACGGCGCCCACGAGATCGACTACGCCCGCTGGGGCCTGGGCGTCGACACGCTGCCCGCGAAAGTCGCGGCGATCGGCGGCAAGTACTTCTTCGACGACGACCAGCAGTTTCCCGACACGGCCACTTGCGTCTGGGACTTTCCCGCAGCCGGCGACTCCGGGCGGCGGAAGCAGCTTGTCTTCGAGATGCGGCTCTGGTCGAAGAACTATCCGTACAATTGCGACTCCGGCGTCGAGTTCTACGGCACCGAAGGCCGCATGATGCTCAGCAAACGCGGCAAACTGCTCGTCGTGGACGAGGACAACAAAACGATTCGCAACGAGAAGGCCAACGACCAACACGGCTGGGGTCACTACGACAATTTCGTCGACGCGATTCGCGGCAAGCGCCGCCGAACGCCGACATCCTAGAAGGCCATCGCAGCGTCGCGCTGATCCATCTGGCGAACATCGCCATTCGCGTCGGCCGATCGCTCGACTTCGATCCCGCCGGCGAGCAGATCGTCGGTGATGAGGAAGCGAGTCGCCTGCTGACGCGCACCTATCGCGCAGGCGGCCATTGGGCGAATCCGAGCGGAGTTTAATCGGCATGCGCGACTCAGGCGAAATGGCGGTTCGCTAGTGTCGTCGGTGATGCTCGCCTTGCTCACGTCGTGCCGTCGCTATGCGGCCGAGGAAGTGCCAAGGTCGTGTTCGTCCCACAGCAGCCGGGTCAAGTCGCAGATCACGGTCGGCGGCAAGCCGCTCGCAACTTACGTCTACAAAGATCCCAAGATCACGCGGCCTTATTTCGCCCACGTCCACGCCCCGGACGGCACCCAGGTCTCGCGGCATCATCCGCCGATCGCCGGCCAGGACACGCAGGACCATCCCGAGTTTCACCCGGGCATCTGGATGGCCTTCGGCGACATTAGCGGCAACGACTACTGGCGGCTGAAGGCCCGCGTCGAGCACGTCGATTCACCGAAGAGCCGCACGGCGGGCCAGGGAGAGGGGACGTTCGCCGTCCGCAACCGCTATCTCGACGCGGCCGATCCGCACAAAGTCGTCTGCGACGAGGATGCAAGTACACGATTTCCGCCCGGCCCGAAGGCACTTGCTGGCCTGGGATTCGACGTTCACGAGCGACCACGAGTTCTACTTCGGCGACCAGGAAGAAATGGGCCTGGGGATTCGCGTGGCCACGCCGATGCGCGTCGAAGCGGGCGACGCCTCGATGCCGCCCGGCAACGGCACGATGACCGATGCCAAGGGCCGCAAGAACGGCGCCGAAATCGGCGGCAACTCGGCCGACTGGTGCGATTACAGCGGCACGGTCGATGGCCAACACGTCGGCATGACGATCTTCTGTCACCCGGACAACTTCCGCCCGAGTTGGTTCCACGCCCGCGACTATGGATTCCTCGCAGCCAATGCCTTCGGCCGCGCGGCGTTTCACAAAGGCGAGCCGAGCAAAGTCGTCGTCAAGCCGGGCGAATCACTGCGTCTGCATACGGCGTCCTGATCCACGCGGATGAAACCGGGAAAACCCCGATCTGAACTCCGCCTACCAGGACTATCTGGAAATATCGAAAGCAAGGGAATTGAACAGGAGGAAACGGAGGTAACAGAGAGAAGTCACAAGTGAATACCGTGAATAATCTTCTCCGTTCTCTCTGTTGACTCGTGTTCAACTCATGTCAAGTGCCAACAACCGAACTCTCCCGCGCGGCCCGCGCCGCCGTTCTCGCGGCTGCGTTCCTGGGGCTGATGTTCGACGGCATCGAGCTCGGCCTGATGCCCGTCGCGTCGCGGTCCGTCTCGCAAGGCTTGCTCGGTGCCGACTACACCGAGGCGCTCGGCGGCAAGTGGTTCGCCTGGTTCACGGCCGCGCTGATGCTCGGCGCCGCGATCGGCGGCAGCCTGCTGGGAAACCTGGGCGACCGCGTCGGCCGGGCCCGGGCGATGGGCGTCAGCATCCTGTTCTATTCGTGTTTGCCGGCATGGGGGCGTTCGTCACCTCGTCCGAGCAGATGCTTGTGTTACGCTTCCTGGTCGGCCTCGGCGTCGGCGGCATGTGGCCCAACGGCGTCGCCTGGTCGCCGAGTGCTGGCCGAACGCCTCGCGGCCGACCGTTGCCGGCGTGCTCGGCGCGGGGATCAACGTCGGCATCCTGGCGCTGTCGCAACTGGTGCGCGTTCATCCGATCACGCCGGACGCCTGGCGCTGGATTTTTCATTGGCGGCGGTCCCGGCCGTGCTCGGCATCTTGGTGCTTGCCCTGCTCCCGAGTCGCCCAAGTGGCTCGCCTCGCGGGGCCAGACAAAGAGACCAGCGTCCCGATTCGCCGGCTGTTTCGCGGCAAGCTGTTCCGCTCACGTTGTCGGCATCCTGCTCGCCTCCGTGCCGCTGTCGGCGCCTGGGCCGGCAGCAAATGGATGATCCCCTGGGCCGATCACGTCGGCGGCACGGTCCATCCCGGCTACAAAGCCACGACACAGGCTATTGGGCGGTCGGCGCGACGCTCGGCGGCTTCCTCGGCGCCCCGCTCGCCGCCTGGATCGGCCGGCGGCGCTCGTATTTCTTGATCAGCCTCGGCGCGACCGCGCTCACCTGTCGATGTTTCTGCTCACCGCGCCGCTGGAAGCCTCGTTCCTCCGATCGTTTTGCCCAAGGCCTGGTGGCCACGCTGTACTTCGGCTGGTTGCCGCTGTACTTGCCGGAGCTGTTCCCGGTCGAAGTCCGCGCCACGGGGCCGGCCTCTCGATGAACATCGGCCGCTTCGTCACCGCCGGCGGCGTGCTTGGGCCGGCTGGCTGTTCGTCCAGTTTAAGGGAAGCTACTCGGCCATCGGTGCCGCCTGCGATTGATTTACGCCTTGGGAATGTGGTCGTATTTTGGGCTCCGAACACCGAAGGGAAACAGCTATGACCGATTGGAACGAATCGAAGTTGGATCGTCGGCGATTTCTCCGCGGCACCGCGGCACCCGTCGGCACCGGCCTGGTCGCCGGCGCCGTGCCGAGAGTTTTTGCCGGCGAAATCCCGCTTCCGAGCGCTACAAGATCGGCGTCTGCGATTGGATGATCCTCAAGCGGCAGAAGCTCGGCGCGTTCAAGTGGACCAAGGACATCGGCGCCGACGGCGTCGAGGTCGACATGGGCAGCCTCGGCCAGCGCGACACATTCGATAGCCAGCTCGCCGACCCGGCCGTCCGCCAGCAGTTTCTCGACACGGCCCGCGACACCGGCCTGGCGATCTGCTCGCTCGCCATGAGTGGCTTCTACGCCCAGTCGTTCGCCGAGCGGCCGACCGTGCCGCGGATGGTGCAGGATTGCCTCGACACGATGGTGGCGATGAACGTGAAGGTCGCGTTCTTGCCGCTGGGCGTGCGGGGCGATCTGGTGCAGCATCCCGAACTGCGCCCCGCGGTGGTCGAGCGGCTCCGTCGCTGGCGCCCAAGGCCGAGGCGGCGGGCGTGGTGATCGGCATGGAAACCGCCCTCGACGCCGCCGGCGAAGCGGAAACTGCTGGACGAGATCGGCTCCCCGGCGGTCCGCAGCTATTTCAATTTCGCCAACGCCCTGCAGAACGGCCGCGACTTGGCAGCCGAGCTCCGCACGCTCGGCAAGGACCGCATCTGCCAGATTCACTGCACGGATGAAGACGGCGTCTTGCTCCAGGACAACAGCGGCTCGACATGCCCAAGGTGAAACAGACGCTCGACGAGATGGGCTGGAGCGGCTGGCTCGTGATGGAGCGCTCCCGCGACGCCCGCGACGCCCGCAACGTGCTGAAGAACTACGGCAGCAACGCGGCCTATTTGAAGTCGATCTTCCAGGCTTCCTGAGTGATGCCGACGACGATAAAAGGCTGCTGCCACGCGTCCGCCCGCCAGCGCGCCACCCGGCTTTGTCTAAAGCACGTTCGATGATCGCGACGTGGGAGGGCGACGCGCCCGGCGAGCCATCAAATCCTTGTGCGGAATGGCTCCGCGGGCGCCTCGCCCTCCCTTCTGGGATCAAGTCTAAACCCGCACTTCCGCTGTGGCCGCCGCGTTGCCGTATCGCTCGCGGATCGGTGCGACAACCTCGGCGAGAAACTCGTCGACCTGCTCGGCGCTGCGGCCGGTGAGCGTTGCGGGGTCGAGGGCCGCGGCGAGATCGACCTTGGCGAAGGCCTGGTCGTCTGCGAGCCGCTCGAGCAGGTCGTTGTCGCCGCCTTGCTCTTTGACGACGGCCGCGGCCGCCTGGCTGTGCTGGCGGATCCGCTCGTGCAAGTCTGGCGATCGCCGCCCGCCGCGACGGCCGCCATCAGGATGTTTTCGGTCGCCATGAACGGCAGCTCCTCGCGCAAGGTGGCGGGCGATCACCTGCGGATAGACGACCAGGCCGGCCGCCACGTTCTGGTACAGCATCAGCATCGCGTCGACCGCCAGAAACGCCTGCGGCAACACCAGCCGGCGGTTGGCGCTGTCGTCGAGCGTGCGTTCGAGCCACTGCGTGGCGTGCGTTTGCGCCGCGTTGGCTGGCAGGCTCATCGCGAACCGCGCCAGGCCGCAGATCCGCTCGCACCGCATCGGGTTGCGCTTGTAGGCCATGGCCGAGGAGCCGATCTGGTCCGCCTCGAACGGCTCTTCGATTTCCTTGCGATTTGCAGCAGCCGCAGGTCGGTGGCCGCCTTGTGGGCGCTGGCGGCGATGCCGGCCAGCGCGTCGAGCACTTGGGCGTCGACTTTCGCGAATAGGTCTGGCCGGTGACGGCGTAGGTCTCGGCGAAGCCCATCTTCTCGGCCACGAGCTGTTCGAGCTGGCGGACCTTCTCGTGGTCGCCGTCGAAAAGCTGCAGGAAACTGGCCTGCGTGCCGGTCGTGCCCTTCACGCTGCGGGCCTTGAGCGACGCGAGGCGGTGTTCGATCTCCGCCAGGTCGAGCACCAGGTCGTAGGCCCACAGGCAGGCCCGGTTGCCGACGGTCGTCGGCTGGGCCGGCTGCAAGTGGGTGAAGCCGAGCGTCGCCAGGTCGCGATGACTCTTGGCGAACTCGGCCAGCGCCGATCACCGCCGCCAGCCGGCCGGCGACCATCCGCAGCGCCTCGCGCATCAGAAGCAGGTCGGTGTTGTCGGTGACGTAGCAACTGGTGGCCCCCAGGTGGATGATCGGCCGGGCCGCGGGGCACTGGTCGCCGTAGGCGTGGACGTGGGCCATCACGTCGTGCCGCAGCTTCCGCTCGTAGCGGTTGGCGGCATCGAAGTCGATCGTGTCGACGGCGCGATTTCAGCTCGCGATCTGCTCGGCGGTGATCGGCAGGCCCAGCTCCGCTTCGGCCTCGGCCAGCCCGACCCACAGCTGCCGCCAGGTGCTGAACTTCCGCTGGTCGCCCCACAGCGCGGCCATCTCGCGCGAGGCATAGCGGGAGATCAGCGGGTTGTCGTAGATGTCGTGCGGCATGAATTCGATGCAATCGTCCAAGAGCTATTCATCCTCGCCGGCGGCGGGCCTCTCGGCGAGCACCGCGATCGCCAGCGTCACCACAGGCCCACAGGCTCACCCACCAGACGACCTGGCAGGCGGTGCCGACGTAGCCGACGGCGGTCGCCCCGGCCGCGTCGCCCATCGCCCGCAGCAGCCCGCCGACCCACACCAACACGGCCGCCACGCGGCAGCGCCAGCGCCAGCACGAGCAGCGTCTTGATCGCGTTTCGCAGCGTCATTGGGATAATCCAGGTGGTTCACGCAATCCGCCACCGTTTTCGCCCAGCGGGCCGGCGGTGTCAATGCGGTCGGCCGTTCGTTTCCGCGGCCGCGACGAATCTCGTGGGACGACTCCCGTCCTGCCCAGCCGGCCTTGCCGCCGGCGCTAACGGTCGATCCGATTATGCGGGATCTGCCTGGGAGTCGCCGCCGCAACGCGATTGACCGATCGCCCCGCCAAACGACAATGAAACTAGGTCCCCTTCTCCGGACACAGAACGAACGAGGCAAGTTCGTGCCGGATTCGACGGCTTGCAGACCTGGCGACGCATATCGTTTTGGGCTGCGGTCGCGTGCGCCTTCGTTGCGCGCACCAGCCCGGCTCAGGCCACCGACATGCTGCTCAAGGACGGCCGCATGATCGAGGGCGAGCATGTCCAGGTGGCCGGCGTCGCCGAGAGCCCGCTCAACATCAAGGTCACCGCCGGGGAAGTGGCCGTGCTGCCGCTGTTGATGTTCGACGACGGCCTGCGGCGCACGTTCATCCACACCGGCCATGTCATCCAGGTGCTCAAGGCCTCGACCGAACGGATGGTCCGCATCCGCGTCTGGCAGGACGTGGCGGAGAACGGGGCCGGCATCGGCCGCATCGGGCGCGGGCGGCCGCTCGGGCCGTTCGACGAATACGGCCGCCGCACCTACGAAATGCAAAGCGCGACGGGCCGCTCGGTCGTCCAGGGCATCACCGAGATCACGCCGATCTACACGAAGGTCGAGGGCTTGATGGGGCCGCGGCCCATCGTGTGGGACATGCGGATGGCCACCAGCAGCATTCCCCGCGAGACGCTCGAGAAGATTCTCAAGAACGCCGTGCCGCAAGACGACGTCGACGCCCGGCTCGAAGTCGTGCGGCTCTACCTGCAAAGCGAGCGCTATCACGACGCGGAGCTGGAGCTCGCCGAAATCATCAAGGATTTTCCCGAGCATGAGAATCTCAACGAGCAGATCCGCCAGCTGCGGCAGCTCGGCGCGAACCTGATCCTCAAGGAGATTCAGCTCCGCGCCAAGGCCGGGCAGCGCCAGCTCGCCCGCGAGCTGCTCGCGAAGTTTCCCAGCGAGGGCGTGGCCGGCGAGACGCTGGAGCAGGTCCGCGAGCTCTTGACCAATTCGAGGACGACGACCACCGCAAGCAGGACGTGCTGGCCGCGCTCAATGCCGAAATCGCCAAGATTGCCGACGTCAACGGCCGCAAGCTGGCCGAAGACTTTGCCAAGGAGATTGCCGCCGACGCGAACGCCGACGCGCTGGGCCGGCTGGCGTCGTTCGAGCGGCTGGCCGACGCCAAGGACCTGACGGCCGAGCAGAAAGTGGCCCTGGCGATCAGCGGCTGGCTGGTCGGCGCGAACGACGCGACCGACGATTTTCATTTGGCCGTGTCGCTGGCCCAGGTGCGGGACCTGGTGCGGGAGTATCTGCGCGAGCCGGTCGCGGCCGAGCGGTCGGCGATCCTGGCCGAGTTGGCCGACCAGGCCGGCGCGACGGTCCCGCGCGTGGCGCAGCTGCTGAAACTGATGAAGCCGCCGCTCGACGTGCCGGAGGAAGCCCAGCGCGGGCCGGGGCTCTACGAGCTGACGGTTCGCGGCCTGCGGGCGAAAAGGACTCCGTTACCTCGTCCAATTGCCGCCGGAGTACGATCCACTGCGCCACTATCCGGTGATCGTGGCGCTGGCCGACGCGGGCGTCCCGCCGGAGGCGGAGATCGAATTCTGGGCCGGGCCGCCCAGCAAAGACGGCGAGCCGCTCGGCCAGGCGACCCGCCACGGCTACATCACGATCGCCGTCGATTGGCTGCAGCCGAAGCAAATTGCCTACGACTATTCGGCCCGCGAGCATCATGCCGTGCTCGGTGCGCTGCGCGACGCCTGCCGGCGTTTTTCGATCGACACCGACCGCGTGTTTCTCACCGGCCACGGCGTCGGCGGCGACGCCGCCTGGGACATCGCGCTGGCGCATCCGGACGTGTGGGCCGGCGTGATGCCGTTCGTCGCCACGGCCGACCGATACGTCCCGCGCTACGGCGACAATGCCCAGTACGTGTCGTGGTATTTCGTCTGCGGCGAGCTGGACGGCGACAAGATGTCGCAAAACTCCCGCGAGCTCGACCGCTACTTCGGCCGCACCAACGACGACACGGTGGTCGAGTACTTGGGCCGCGGCTACGAGCCGTTCGGCGACGAGCTGCAGCGGCTCTTCGATTGGATGGGCCGCCGCAGCCGCAAGATGCCCAAGGAATTCGAGTGCGTCACGATGCGACCCTGGGACAATTTTTTCTGGTGGCTGGAGGTGGCGGACATGCCCGAGAAGTCGATGATCGCCCCCGCGACCTGGCCGCCGCCGCGGCCGCCCGGCCGTTCCCGGTCCGTGGCAAGCTCGGCCCCAATCGCGTCGTGGCCGATACGCGAGCCGGCGAAATCACCGTCTGGCTTGGCCCGGAGTTCGTCGACTTCAGCAAACCGATCAGTCGTCGACGCGGGCGCCGCATGAGCCGCCCGGCGAGGAAATCAAACCCAGGCTGGGCGTCCTGCTGGAAGACGCCCGCACCCGCGCCGAGCGGCAGCATCCGTTCTGGGCAAAAGTCGAATCGGGCGGCGACAAGGCAAAGGCGGCGCCGGCCGCTGACCGTCACGGCGATAAATGCGGTGGCACGCCTCACCGCGTTTCCGCCCGACAG
This sequence comes from uncultured Planctomycetota bacterium, assembly GCA_963808175.1. Taxonomy (GTDB): domain Bacteria; phylum Planctomycetota; class Planctomycetia; order Pirellulales; family Lacipirellulaceae; genus DASYDU01. Next base: position 438,115 of record CAWEEU010000006.1, read on the forward strand.
CCCCCGGCTCCGCCGGAGTTCACTCGACAATCCGCACTAACTGACTATTTTCCCGACGAATTCGGAACCAATCGCACCTCCACGTGGCTATTCAGCGCTGCCGCGATGCGTCGTAGCAACGTGACGGAATGGCCTTCATAGTCGGCGTCTTCCAACTGGAGATTACTTGCTGCGTCGTTCCCGCGGCCTTCGCCAGCTGCGATTGGGTCAGGCCCGCGGCGCGGTGCGCGGCAAAGAGCATTTCCGCCACTTCCGCGCCTTCTCGAAACTTCTCGCGGAGCCGACGCGCCTTGGAATTGACGCCAAATCGCTTATCGAGAATCGCCAACCCGTTCGCGGTGCGCTTTGCCTTTGGCCGTTTCGACTGTGTGCGATTTGCTATTCGTTTTGCCATTTTACATCTCTTCGGTCGAACTGTACTTGCGGGTTCGCGATATTTCGCTAATCGCCGGACGGCCAGCTCGATTTCCTGGGTGGGAACTCTCTTTTCCTTCGTAATGCCATGCGATACGAGCACCACGTCCTTTCCAACAAAACCGTAGAGTATGCGATAGTTGACGCCGACGTGATTGATCCGCAACTCGTACACACCGTCACGCAAAAAGTCGGTGGTCGGCCGCCGCAGCTCACGTCCGAAGTCCGCCAATCGCTGCAAATAGCTTCGGCACTTTTCGTAGGTCTTGCGATTGCGGGTTTCAATGGTCGCCAGCCAGGCCACGAGCGGCGTCGAACCATCATCGTCACGAAATAGCCGAATTTCCGTGACAGGCATTCCCGTTCCTTTACATGAATATTAGTGTACAATGCAATGCGCGTCAACCCTCGACCAATAGCAGCTTCAGAATCTCACAATATAACGTGAGCGGAGCGACAAAATCCCGATTCGATCGCCGTCTCATGACGCTCGGCCGGCTATTTCCCGCGTTCGGCGATCCGTGCCGGGGCTTCCTTGTTGAGCACCGTGCCGGTGAGCAGCCAGCCGTCTGTGTCGCTGTGCAGACGCGGCCGGCGGGGCCGAAGTAGCGGCGGACCGTCTCGAAATTCGGCAGCTCGCTGCCGTCGAGCCGTTGCTTCCGCAGAATGCCCTCTTCCTTCTCGACTTCGGTCGTGAGCAGCCGGTTGAGAAACTTGCCGAACATCGTTTCCGATTCCGGCATGCGGCCCTGGCGGATCAGCTCGTAGGTCGGGCGGAAGGCTTCGTCCGTGCGGACGAACGACCAGCCCCAGCGCGGGCCCGGCGCGAGTTTCGCCATCCGCGCGGCCACCAGTTGGTAGTCGCCGCTGGAGGTGAACAGCTCGCGCTGGCCGAAGCCGCCCAGCAGGTACTCGAGATACTTGATGTCCGAGGCCATCATCAACTGCCCAAACGCCACGCAGACCGCCGAGTTCGGCAGCACGCGTTCCTTCTCCTGGTCGCCGTCGGCGGCCGGCTTCGGCGCCTCGATTTGCAGCGGGCTCAGGCTCGGCGCGTCGATGTCCAGCTCGTGGACGCCCATGTCCTCCGGCACGCGCTCCCAGATCACGAAGTTCTCGAACTCGCGCCGCTCGACGTCCGGCTCCTTCTCCATGATCCGGCGAATCGTGTCGGCCAGCTCTTTCTCGTCCTTGGCTTCGACCGCGATCAGCGACCGCTCGCTGTGGATCGAGATCGGCACGGCGTAGTCGGTGATCAGCGTGATGCGATCGTTCAGGTGGGCGACCAGCTCGTTGCGAACGTTGACCTGCGGGCCATAGGCGTCCTGCTCGATGCCCTCCATCGACGTCTTGAACGCATCCTTGTGGCCCTCGATCGCGTCGAACAGCGTGCCGAAGTGGTCGAATGCGTTGAGCACTTCGACGTTGTAGGTCGCGTAGCGGGCACACATCCGCGGGGCCCACGACTGCGGGATCAGCTCCGGCGTGTTCGGCAGCTGCAACATCTGCATCGCCAGGTTCCACCGCAGCGGATCAGTCTCTTTGCCCGCGGCCGGCGGCGCATAGACCGCGATGCGATAGACGTAGTCCGAGCTTCCCTCGGCCAGCATGTTGGCATAACCGCCGACGCCCTTGATCGCGTCGAAGCCTTGCTCTGCGAGAATCTTGGCCAGGTCCTTGTCCTCGCGGAGGCGGACCGATTTGTCGAGCGTCCGCACCGCATAGGTCAGCCCAAACGGCTCGGCGAAGAAGCGGACTTCTGGCTGCACGCCTTGCGAGCTCTTGTCGAGCTTGGCCATCGTCGCCGTATACGAGGCGAGCGAATGCAGGTTGTCTTTCGGCGAGCCGGCGAACCGCTTGAGCATCGCCTCGGCTTCCTCGCGGCCGTTGATGCCGACCAGCACGTTGTCGTGGACGAAATAGACGGTCTGCATCAGATCGTCGATGCCATTCTTGGCCGGAATGTCGTAGATCGTGAGCTTGGTGCCGGCGGCGTCGACTTCCCGCTTCACGCCGCCCTCGGAAGTGAGTCGCTTGTCGACCGCAGCAGAAAGCTCTTGACCGCCGCGTCGCGGCCCGTGACGTCGATCGTAATCGCCAGCGAGGCATCGTGCTCGGGCCGCTCGATCATCGCCAGGCTCAGCTCGCCGGCCGGGACGCCGTCCAGGTCGTCGTAAACGAAACCGAGCCGATTGGTCACGTCGCCAAACTTGTCCTTGAGCTGCTTCTCGAGGCTCTTGACGAAGTCGCTCATCACGTCGTCGTCGAGCAGCTGGCCGAATTGCGTTTGCTTGAAGCGATCGCGGGCGGCCTCGGCCTGAGCCACCGAGACATAGCCCTTGGTCGTCGCGGGCAGCAGCACGTCGCTGGGCGGGCCGGCCACGGCAACGAGCGCAAGAAAGTTCGAGATCAGCAACGAGGCGCAGCAAAGCTGTTTTTGACGCAAAGCACAACTCCGTGTAGATGGCTCGCCGGCGGTGGTGACTGGCGCTCGGCCCGGCGGCCGCCCGAAAGGCAACGAGTGGACGAGGCCTCGTGTCTGGTCAAGCCTAATTTTTCGCATTCGGTGGATCGGAAGTGACGACAAAGTCATAACTTGCAAATCACCGAAGTGCGAAAAGATTAGTTTGACAAAACATTAGTTGGTCATCGGCGATTGGTCGGTCGCGACCGCGTTTTTCAGCCGCGCGGCAGCAGAAATTACCAATTCCCGCCGCACCGCAACCGACCGAGTTTTCGGACCATGCGGCGCCGCGCGATCCGGTCGTGCGGCGCGACTCGGTAATATATCCGGATCGCACCGCTGGTCCTAGCGGACTGGCGGGCGATCAGCAATTGACCGCCCGGCACACTCGCGGCGCAAACTATTGCTCGCCAGCGATTTACGTCGAGCGCCGTGGTGCATTTACTGACGTGGCGTTCGTGCCCCGGTGGCCGAACACGGTGGGGACGGAATTCGGGAGTCAGGGGTCGGGGACGGAACTGCGTGCTACTTTCGAGGACGCCAGATCTCGACCGAAGACGCCAGGATTCTTCGAGTCGAGTCTCCAGAGCCCAGAGTCGCGAGCCGGATCGGCTTTCCGCTCTTGACTCTCGACTCTTGACTCTTGACCGAGCGGCAATTGTCCAGCGCCTGGTTCGGACACAGCGGACAAATCGTCTGGCGCTCGGGGTTTTTTGCGTTTTGTCCGGGCGTGGTTTTCCGGGCCTGCGCGGAAGTCGTGGCTGACACTGCCCTTGCGCGAGTCAGCGCACAATGCGGCATCGATTCGTGCGGACAATTCGCACGCGAATTGTCCGCTTCGCCGCGAGGTCAGACGCTTCTTTCCCGGACCCTTCGCAATGTGCGACGGACAATATGCGCCGGCAAACTGTCCGCAAGAGTCCGGAATGACTGCCGAGAGTCCGGAATAACTACTAAAGACAGGAAGATGACTGCCGAGAGTCCGGAATGACTGCCAAGAGTCCGGAATGACTGCCAAGAGTCCGGAATGACTGCCGAGAGTCCGAGGACAGCGAGCAGGCGGCGGAGAGCGGGGAGAAAGAAACTGGCGCGATAGGAGCGCACAGCGTGCCCGCTGGCTAATAGCTAATCGCTAAGAGCTAACAGCTAAGAGCTAACAGCTTCTCTGCCAAATTGCCAAAGATCTGCACCATCGCCAACCGGCAGCGGAGGATTTTGCTGAAAACGGCCTGCTGCCTGGCGGAGGAAACGCCTCACACGCCCTGCGCAGGCTGGCCTCGCACGCAGCCGTCGCCGATGATGTACAGATGTTTATATCAGGCCGGGTGGCCAATTTCAAGGATTGTTTTTGGCAGAGACAAATAAAGGGGACGGGAGTCATTTTTCTTGACGGGATGGTCGGGATGGCGGTAGGATCGGCGGCATGCCCCGCCGTGCTCGGTCCATCGTGGGTGGTTACGCGTACCATGTGCTCAATCGAGCCAATGGCCGGCTGCGGCTGTTCAAAAAGCCAGCCGACTTCGCCGCCTTCGAGCGGGTCATCGAAGAAGCTCACGAGCGCGTGCCGCTGCGGATCCTCGGCTACACGCTGATGGGCAACCACTGGCACTTCGTCGTCTGGCCGCGGCAGCGGCAGCACGAGCAGGTCTCCGAATTCTTCCGCTGGCTCACCGTGACGCACTCCCAGCGGTGGCACGCCCATCATGGCACCTCCGGCATGGGCCACGTCTATCAAGGCCGCTTCAAGTCGTTTCCGATCGCGGAGGACGAGCATCTGCTCGCGGTGCTGCGGTACGTCGAACGCAATCCGCTGCGGGCCGGTCTGGTCGAGCGGGCCGAAGCAGTGGCGGTGGGGAAGTTTGTATCGGCGGATGTTCGGCACGCCGGAGGAGCAGGCGCTGTTGGCCGAGTCGCCCGTGCGGCTGGGGCGATTGTGGTGCGAGCACGTCAATCGGCCGCAAAACGAAGCGGAGGAGGAGGCGATCCGCCGCAGCATCACGCGCGGCCAGCCCTTTGGCGGCGACGAGTGGCAAGTGAAAGTCATCCGGCAATTGAAGCTGGAGCACACCGTTTCGACCGAGAGGCCGACCGAAAAAGAGCGAATCAGCGAACACCAAGCAACAAGTCGACCAGGAAATGACTCCCGTCCCCTTTAATTAATTCTTTAATTAATTCTTCAGTAGCAGCACGCCGAGTGCCGGCCAGGCGACGGCACGGGTCACTAAATCGAACGGGAGTAATACTCGTTGCCGAATCGACTCCCGTCCCGTGAGTTTCGCCCTTAAGTTTCGCTCGCGATATTTCTCCCAATAGGAAGACACGTCGCCGGCGATGGCAGTGGCAGTGGCTTTTCAGCGTGCTCCAGGCAGGTATAATATCTCGAATTATGACGCCTATAACGATCTATCACTACACGTCACTAAGTGCGTTCGAGAAGATCATCGAAAGTGGCCGGATTCGGGCAATGCATTACCGCGATTTTTCTGACAAAGAGGAACTTCAATTGGGAGTGCGCTTGTTGCTTAACGCTGTCAAGCAACATTCCATCGCATTGTCCGACCGCGAATATCGCGACTTTTTAGTCGAAGGGATCGAAGCTTTCGCCGAGGGACGATTGTCAGTGTACATCCTGTCGCTGACAGAAATGCGCGATTCAGTCTATCACTGGCACGAATACGCGCCCAACGGTGTAGCAATCGGTTTTTGTCGGGATCGGGTAAGAAGGGGATTCCCCATCGACATTTCACGTCGGGTGTCATGGGCGAATGTTGAGAATTCGATTCGACCCGACCCGGCGAATCAATTCATGCAGTGCCGTTACGTTAGCGAGGTTGATTTGGCAGACCTCGTTTCGAAGCGGTTCTTCACTGCGGACTCGTATCCAGCGGCGTTTCGCAACGAGCATGTGCGTGCACATGGTGCAGTCTACGCCTGTCTAGCCGTAAGCATCTATCAGACCATTTGCGCGATCAAGGGAGATGATTTTGTTCAAGATGCAGAATGGCGATGCGTTCATGTAAACCCTGACCCGGACACGTATCCGGTGAAGACGGAAGACGATCAAACGTATATTGAGATGCAGTTCAGTCCACAAAAGTTCGTCCGAGAGGTTTGGATTGGACCCCATGATCAGGCTCAGAAGTGCAAAGATGTGATTGACGCGCTGCGGCTTAAGGACTTGCTTATTTGTATGCCAACCGTGAGCAATTTGCATTCGTCCATCCAAGGTTCCGTCAGTCACTCGTCGCTTCTCTGATCGTGAGGATCACCGACATGAGCACGATCGACTATCTGGCTCCTGCGTAGGCAGTCCACCTAGCTGATACAGTGATGCTAAATTAAGCTCATGTACTGCACGCCGCCGCTGGTGGTGGAACGACAAACGCGAACTTGCAGGTTCAAACGTGGACGATGGCGGTCAGGCGTTGATGGAGTGGAATCTTGTGCAAATGAATCCATCGCAAACGATCTTCGCCGTTTTCTTCGCAATCTTCTGGGGTACGGCAGCGAACGCATGGCCCAAGTGGAAGCCATTTCACTGGACGTTCGTGATAGGAAATCGAAGAGTTGCCGCTCGCGTCGCGTGGTCAGTGCTCGCGTTAAACGTCGCCCCGGTCGTGGCCTTTGGCTACGCGATGCAGGAACTCGGGGTAGCCGGAAGTAGCGTGGACTGGCGGACGACTATTCGCGGAGTCATTCCTGCCTTCGCAATTTTTGGCATCTATCGAATGTGGATCGCGGTAGTTGAGCTCCTGCCGGATGTCTTCTACTACTCCGATCGCGATCAGGCGAGCGAAAAGCCTCATCTAATCGGCATCGACCCAACACAGGAAATTCTTAAGATCGAAGACGGGTGTCGTCGCTGGTGGGCGAACTTGCTCTTTGGCGCACTATACATTTTGGTTGCCTGGTGTGCCCTCGATTTCATGGGACGTGAGCATGTCGCTCGTGTAATCGCTTTCTTGGAAAGGGATATGGCAATGAGTAATTTTGTGGGAATACTCGGCGTGGCGGCGGCAAGCACTGCGGCTGTGATCTACTGGCAACAAATGAAGGCGATGTTGCTAGCATCTTTAATGCAATATTTGGAATCGAAATCGGTTAGAGATGCTCGGGATCTCGTCAGACAAAACGCAGATCTAATTAAGGGGAAGAGCGATATATACTCTCCTCCTTGGGACGATGAGTTGCGTCAAGCCGCGGCAGAAATCTGTGCGTCATACAATGTAGCAGGGCATTTAACTAAGAAAGGGATGGTTTCTCGGTCAATAGTAATGGGACAATGGGGCATTAGCGCAGAAAGCTAAGGGACGCATTAGCAGACTTTATAAAGACGAGAGAAGACACTGAGGGGAAAAATTACCTTTCGGGTTTCAAATGGCTCGCGGACCATTCACCTTCCTCCCCCAGGAAAGAGAATGAATAGCGGGCAGTCGGGGATATCCAGGTTTCTGGGGCGAGTGTAACAGCAGCCGCGGCGGGCGGCCGCCCGAAAGAAGAGCATGCAGTCGTAGACGACCAGCGTGCTCACGCGGTCTTGGCTTTCCGCGTTTGCCTTTCCTGCCGGACCTCTTGTCGCAACTCTTCCCCGAGCCGGTCGAGATCGTCATCGGCGATGCCGCTCTCCTCGATCTGTCTACGGAAAGGGGCAAGTAGTTCGTCGACGGATGGCGTCGAGATCGCCTGCTGAATAATCCGGGCGACGAACTCCCCGACGTCTTCACCGTTGGCTTCGGCGCGCTCGCGCAGCGTCTGTTCGGTGTCGGGAGGTAGGGGGAATTGAAGCATGCTTCAATCATAGCACGGTCATTGGACGAAAAGCGATTCAGCTCAGTCGCACGTGACCGAACGGTGGCAAATAGATCGCGGCTACGGAAAACCCCCGGCGGAGCCGGGGGCTGAGTGCGTCCCGGACACCGTCAACTTATCAACTCCCGCCGCCGCGAGAGGTAATCCCAGACGACGTAGCGGTCCAGGTCGCGGCCGGCGGTGAAGAAGACTCGGCCGGCGGTCGATTCGGCCAGGCGGAAGGCGAATCGGACGTCCTCTTCGCTTTGCGACCAGCTGGGGAGCAGGAACAGGTTGATCGTGATGCCTTCGCGTTGGCAGAGGCTGCCTTCGCGGAGCGTGGCGGCTTCGGTCCGCGGGTCGGCGGGGTAGAGCATGTAGAGCATCTGGCCTTCGAAGTGGGCGGTGGGGAGGCCGTCGGTGATCAGCACGATCTGCCGGTTCGGCGTGTCGACGGTCGAGAGCAGCCGGCGGGCGAGCGACAGGCCGTGCTGCAGGTTCGTGAAATGGGGCGGGATGCGGTGCTCGCTCACATCATCGCGGCTCATGTCGGCGCGGAGGCGCACGACCGGGTCGTAGACGGTGACCGGCTTGGGCATCACGTTCACGATTTTGCCCGGCTCGACGAGCTTGGCGAACGTGTAGACCTCGATGAAGCGGAGCCAGTCGCCGGGGTAGTCGCGGCGGATGAGGCCTTCCATCGCCAGGGCCATCCGCTTGACGTTGATGTACTGGCCGTCGTAGCGCATCGAGCCGCTCATGTCCATCAACACGCAGGTGGCGCACTTGGGCGTGTTGCGGGTGCGGTGGACTTGGATGTCGTCCTGGCGGAAGCGCACCGGGGTGCCGGGGCCGTTGCGGAGCAGCGCGTTGGTGAAGGTGCCGGGGATGTCGAGGTTGGCGATCGAGTCGCCGAATTCGTATTGCTTGGTGGCTTGCAGCTCGACCGCGCCTTCGCCGACGACCGGGCCAGTGTGCCGGCCGGTCCGCGAGGGGGCCATTTCCTGGAACAGCCGCTCGAGCAGCTTGCCTTGGAAGAGGCGGTAGGCTTTGGGCGTGAGCCGGAAGCGGCCGGAGTGCTGTTCGAGGCCCTGCCGCTCGGCTTCTTCGCGCAAGTAATCTTGAATCTGTTGCTGCAGGGCGCTGAGCTGCTCGACGTCGCCCGGCTCGGCGAATTCGTTGAGGAGATCCATGTCGATCAGGCCGATGCGGGCTGTCTTGCGGGCCTCTTCGAGTTGCTTGAGCAGCTCGTCGATCTTTTCGAGCTCTTCCTTGACGGCGAGGGCCTCGGGGACGGTGAGCGACTGCTGGCCGGTGAACTCGTACCTGGCGGCGAGCTCGTCGACCTGGTACTTGTCGCCGAGCCGTTCGATCAGCTGGACGAGGTGTCCGGCGAAGGGCGATTGATCGTCGCCCGTGGCGTACCAGAGCCGCTCCAGCTCGCGGAGCTGTTCCGATTTCACGACGCGATAAAACACTTCGCGGAGTTTTCTCGGTGGTTTGACTTCCGCTGCCTGCGAGTGGAACGCGGCGTGAGCTTTCTTGCGGACGCTGCGGGTTTCATACTTGGCCAGGATCTTGCGCTTGCGCTCCAGCAGCATGGCGATGAGTGCGTCGATGCTCGGGCCGAGGCCGGCGATCTGACTGGGGTCGATGCGGATCGCCCGGGCCAGCTCCTCCTCGGTGAGCTCGCGGCGCTCGCCGAACATCAGCATGTGCTCCAGCGCGGGCGAGACCAGGTCGGGCGGCTCCTGCGTCGGGCTGGGGAACCGCGTCGGGTCGTACTTCTGGTACGTATGGATGACGCCGCCGAGCGTGTTGCGGGTAGGCATGGGAAAGGTGGCAGGTGTTAGGTGACAGGTGTTAGGTGATGGATCGCCGGAGTGTTGTGCCTGGAGAAATTATAGCGGCGGCCGGGCTGGGGGCTGCGCTGCACGCGTGGATCGACCATGGCCCAGAGAGACTTTTGGAGTACCCCCGGGACGCGCTCGCCGCCAGTTTTTTGGCCAATTGTCGCAGAAGAGAACGGGGGGCTTGTGACGGGGGAAAGGGACAAAAAAATCCCCCGGGCGTTCGGCCGGTGAACCGTCCGAATCACCCGGGGTTAAGTGTTTTGGGGAAGCTGCGCTGCTCTATTTTTTGGCTTTCTTGTACCGCTCGTTGATCGCGTTCCAATCGAAGACATTCCAGATCGCGGCGAGGTAGTCGGGCCGGCGGTTCTGGTACTTCAAATAGTAGGCGTGCTCCCAGACGTCGATGCCGAGGATCGGCGTCTTGCCTTCCATCCAGGGGTTGTCCTGGTTGGGGGTGCTGGAGATCGAGAGCTTGCCGGCGGAGTCGACGCTGAGCCAGGACCAGCCGCTGCCGAAGCGGGTGGCGCCCGCCTGGATGATGTCGGCCTTTGCCTTCTCGAAACCGCCCAGCTCGGCGTCGATTGCCTTGGCCAATTCGCCGGTCGGCGTGCCGCCGCCCTTGGGGCTCATGATCGTCCAGAAGAGCGAGTGGTTGGCGTGTCCGCCGGCGTTGTTGCGGACCGCCGTCCGAATGTTTGCCGGCACCTTCTCGATGTTCCGGCAGAGGTCTTCGACGCTCTGGTCAGCAACGCCGGCGCCTTCGAGGGCCTTGTTCAGATTGTTGACGTAACCCGCATGATGCTTGTCGTGATGGATTTCCATCGTCATCGCATCGATGTGGGGCTCCAGGGCGTTCTTCGGGTAGGGAAGTTCGGGGAGTGTGTATGGCATCATTCCGCTCCTTGTAAGTGGTTTCGAAGTGTCCCCCGGTAATTTACCGCAGTTGCAGCAGGGTGACAATTGGCCGCAATGTGCATGTTGCGTGCCGGAGAAGGAGCGCGGAACAAGTCCCGCCGATAATTGGCGAATCAGCGGGGGACACGAAAACAAAGAAGGACTGCGTCGCCTGTCTGGTTCGTCTCCGACAAAACAGCAGCGCGGCCAAATTGTGGTCGCGCCGGTGGCGCTCGGGCGACGGACAATTTGGCGTGCGACGCGGTCAGGCGGGAAAATCGATGTCGCGCAGAAGTTGGGCGAGCCGGTCTCGCTGGCGATCCATTTCCTGGGCGTTCTCCCGGATGTGGGAGGCGTCGAGGCGGCGTTCATTCGCTTGTTCGACCTGCTCCTGCCGGCGTGCGAGGTTGGCGAAAACCTCGTCAAACGCGTCAACCGAAGCGCGCTGGTGCGGCGTCGAGGCGGCGCGTTGGCGCGAGGTCCACTTCGAGGAGGTAGAGGGGTCGAGAGGAGATCGGCGTAAATTGGGGAGAGTCGGTAGGCATGGTTCCACCCATCTTCGTTTAGTTTTTTTTCGGTTACGATTTTTCGCTGGCGGCGACCGCTTCGGGCAACGGCTCGACGGCATGGTCTTCGTGTTCGATGGCGATCAAGTACGACTTCAAGCTGCCCAACAGTGCGCGGGCCTTCGCCAACGTGGTGTCGTGGCGGCGGTCGCGATCGCGACGCGGATGGATCGTGACGTCGACGTGCGTCTCGATATAATCTCCCGAGGCAAATCCTTGCGTATTCTTCCGTTGGACGTGCTGCTCGGAAAATTTCAGCGTGATGGTGAACGCGACTTCGCGGTCCGTCTTGCGGCGGTTGGGTGAGCTGAGCCGATCGGTGAGCTCCATGCTCATCTCGTTTTGCTTGGTGCTGAGAATTTTGGCATTCTGATCGGAGACGAAGCCGCGGAGTTTCTGCACGGCAACTTCGAGCGGGACGGCGGTCTTGAGCGTCGCTTCGACCAAGGCCTTGCCGGGCCAGCCGTGGAACGGCCACCACGATTTCTTTTCCTGGACGTCGGTCATACCACCTCCCAACTGGACCACCTGGTTGCGGCCCTGATCTTTGGCTTGCAAGAGCGCCCGGTCGGCACGGCGGAGCATCGTTTCGGGCGTGTCACCGGTTTGCAGCTCGGTGACGCCGAAGCTGGCGGTGATGCATTTCTGGCCGAGGTAAGTGTGCTTCAATTCGGACAGGCGACGGCGAATGAGCTCGGCCTTGCGAGCGGCTGAGGCGTTGTTGCAATCGGCGCAGAGGATGGCAAATTCTTCGCCGCCGTAGCGGGCGACAAGATCGCCCGAGCGGCACATCGACTTCAAGAGCGCGGCGAAGGTGATGATCGCCGCGTCGCCGGCCTGGTGGCCGAACTTGTCGTTGATGTGCTTGAAGTGATCGATGTCCGACATGATCAGGCTGCAAGGCAGGTTCGATTCCTGGTGGGCGGCGACGAAATTCACCAGCATCCGATCGAACTCGGCCCGATTGGCGACTTGTGTGAGCGGATCCTTCGAGACCTGCAGGTGGAGTGCCTGGCAACGCTCTTCGAGCGAGGTTTCGCTGGAGGCGTCGTGCAAGAGCACCGTGGCGCCTTGCATCACGCCGTCACTGCGGCGGACGGGAATCGTATGCAGATCGACGGCGACATGCCGGCCGTGGCGGCCCACGACGTTGACCCGGCCGATCGACTGGACGCCGGATTGAATCGCGCGGGAGACCGGGCATTCATCGTCGGGGATCCGGCTCTGATTGTTGCCGCACATGTCAAGCAGGCTGGGCAGGAACATCCGTCCGAAGGCGGCCTGGCTGCTGACGCCGGTGAGCCTTTCGATGCCGGTGTTCCAGAGGACGATCCGCGAGTCGGCGTCGACGAACAGCACGCCGTCGTGCATGTTGTCGATCAACATTTTCTCGAACAGCGGCATCGGTGACGCGCAGGTCGAAACGACCGTCGATTCGCCCGCAGTTCCTTGCCAGGGCAGGTCGCCCGTGTGCTGGGACAGATTGCGGAGCCAGTGCCGGGCCAGCTTCTCAACCAGCAGGTTCTGATCCTGGGCGAACAGCTCACTGAAGCTATCGACCAGCTCTGGGTCGAACTGGCCGCCGGCGCAGTGGTACAACTCGGCGATGGCCCGTTCGCGCGAGCGAGCGGGGCGGTAGACGTGGTCGGTCGTCATCGAGTCGAACGCGTCGACGATCGATAGCATCCGGGCTGCGCGGGCAGGGTTTTGCCCGAGATTTCCTGGTTCGGCGACTTGCCGTCGTAGCGGCCGCGAGCGAAGCGGACGACGTCGCGGACCAGCTGCGAGGCGTCGCAGCTGGCAAGGATCTCGATCGTCATCGCCGTGTGGCGGGCCATCGACTCGGCTTCTTCGTGTGTGAGCCGGCCGGGTTTGAACAAGACCTTGTCCGGCACGCCGATCTTGCCGACGTCGTGCAACAAGGCGGCGATTTCGAGTGCGTCGCGTTCCGCCGGATCGAGTTCCATCACGGCCGCCCACGAGCTGCAACCGAGCGCCACGCGGACGCTGTGGGACGCCGTGGCGGGATCCTTGCAGCGGAGCGCGGTGTGCAAACCGCTGGCAATGCCCAATCGGGCGTGCACGAGCTTCGGCTCGTTGCTGTCGGTGAGAATCCCGGTGGCCGAGCGGCCACTTTGCGCGGCAGCTTCGTCCAGCGATTGCAGCAGCTGGGCGACTTCCGCCGTGCGATCAACCGGCGCGGACGGCACGATGAGCGGCACGTCGCCAAAGCCCACCGGGGACAGGGAATCGGTGATTGCGTTGTCGGCCATGTCGAGTGAGTGGTTTCATCAGGGAAGGCTTGCCATCATGTGGCAGGCCGACCCGCAGGGTTATCGCCGGCGCCCAACAAAGCGTCCAATTTGACGCCTCGTTCGCGCTCGAAGCTCCGGGTGTCGCGCAAGCAGATTTCTCTGTAAATCTAGGTCGCGTTGAAACCCGTAGCAAAACCGCCGAGAGCAGCCCGGCCGATTTCCTAGCAAATTCGTGGACGATGCGCGGCTTGATCCGGATTGCCAAAGTAGGTTGCCGCTGCAATGCTTTGCCAGCTTGCCCAACTGGAATAGGCGATATGACCGAATGCCGTCGAATGGGACGGCAGACGCCAGCTTGGTTTTGCCGAAATGGATTATGCACCCCGTGCCGGATGTACGGCTTGCCGGTGTCTTATCGCCTTGGCGACTCCTACAGGTTGCGCCTTATGTCGAGGTTCCTTGGACGTGACAGCAGGCGGCGGCGCGTACTGAATGAAGAGGCGCTGTCCGCCTCGAGCGCTCACCTGGCGATGCGGGCAGTGGCGCCCGAGGAGCCGCCCGCGGCCGCGCCGCGCTACAGCGAAGCGGCGGGCGTCGAACACCATCCGCAAGTGACGGACTTCTTCCCACGCCGTTTTCGCACGATCGGCGCGCTGGCCGCGCTCGGCCTGGCGGCGACGGCAGCGGTTGAGGCGCTCGACTGGTACGTCGCGCCGTTGGCCGCGACCTATGGGTTCGGGAGCACCGCGGCGTTCGATTTGACGGGGGCGGCTGGTCTCGCGGCGTGGCTCTCGGCCGTTGTGCTCGCGCTGGCAGCGGTGACCTGCATTTTGATTTATTCGCTGCGGCGGCATCGCATCGACGATTTTAAGGGGCGGTACCGCATCTGGATGGCAGCGGCCGTTGCCGCGGCGCTGCTGAGTCTCGAGAGCGTCGCGCCGCTGCATCGGCTGGTGGTCGGCGTGGCGGCCTATCACACGGGATGGACGGCGCTGCGCGGTCATGCGGCGTGGTGGCTCGTGCTGGGCGGATTGCCGCTGGCGTGGGTCGCGGCTGCGGGCTTGGCTCGACGCGCGCGAGAGCCGGCTGGCGACCGTTGCGCTGGGCGTGGCCTTCGTCGCCTATGGCGTCGCTGTGGCGAGCTATCTCGGCGTCGGCGCAGCGCTTGCGCCGCGGAGCGAGGTCATGATGACGGCGGGCGCCACGCTCGTGGGCCACTGGATGCTGCTGGTGGGAGTCGTGTCGTACGGTCGGTTTGTCGTGCTCGACGCGCAGGGATTGATCCTGCGTAGCGAACGAGCTGTTTCCAGGCAGGTCGATGGATCGAAAGTGAAAAGTACCGTGAAGGATCAAGGAGTGAATCACGTGGCATCGCGCTTTGCAGCGGATGGAAATCGTGGCCCCTTGCGTGCGTTTCGCGAGAGCCCCGAGGGCTCAGCAAATGGCCAAGCGAAGCCAACCGAATGGGTCGATGGCAGTGAACCGGAGGCCGAGGCCTACGACGAAGGCGACGGCAACAGCCGCAGCCACGGCGGCCGCCGCTTAAGCAAGGCCGAACGCAAGCGGCTGCGGAATCAGAAGCGCGCCGCGTAGCGGGGCTGGAAGCTGGATGCAGGATGCTGGATACTGGATGCCGCAGTAAGTTCATCCAGCATCCAGCATCGAGCATCCAGCCATCATGACCGTCCGCACGCGATTCGCACCCAGTCCGACCGGTTATCTGCACATCGGCGGAGTGCGGACCGCGCTGTTCAATTGGCTCTTTGCCAAAGGGCAGGGGGGCCAATTCATCCTGCGGATCGACGACACCGACCAGCGG
This sequence comes from uncultured Planctomycetota bacterium, assembly GCA_963808175.1. Lineage (GTDB taxonomy): Bacteria > Planctomycetota > Planctomycetia > Pirellulales > Lacipirellulaceae > DASYDU01. The sequence goes on from CAWEEU010000006.1 coordinate 453,168, forward strand.
CGCAACGTCGAGGAGGCGCTGGCACCGATTCTGCATGGACTCAAGTGGCTCGGTCTCGATTGGGACGAGGGGCCGGAAGTCGGCGGGCCGTTTGGGCCGTATTACCAGTCGCAGCGGCTGGCGCTGTATCAAGAGGCTGCAGGCAGACTGCTGGCGCTAGGGGCAGCGTATCGCGACTACGCGAAGCCTGAAGAACTCCAGGCCGAGCGCGAAGAGGCGCAAAAGGCGGGACGGCCATTCATCTACAGCCGACGGTGGCGCGCGGAAAGCGACGCCGACGTGGCTCAGTTCGAAGCGGAAGGCCGGCAGGGCGTCGTGCGGCTGTTGATGCCGCGCGAAGGAACGCTGGCGCTCGACGACCAGGTACGCGGGCGCGTCGAGTTTCCCTGGGCCAGCGAGCAGGACCACGTCATCCAGCGGGCCGACGGCACCTGCCTGTATCACCTCGCCTCGGTGGTCGACGACCACGCGATGGAGATTTCGCACATCATCCGCGCGGAGGAACACCTGTCGAATACTCCGCGGCAGGTGTTCATCTTCGAGCGGCTGGGTTACGAACTACCGGCGTTTGCCCACTTGCCATACGTCGCCGAGCCGGGCAGCAAGACCAAGCTCAGCAAACGAAAGCTGGAGAAGTATTTGAAGAACCGCGACTTTGCCGCGCTGATGGAGCACGGCCAGTCGATCGCTCGCCGGCTGGGACTCGCCGTGTCGGCCGAGACATTCAACCCGGTGATCGTCGATTTCTACGAGCAGGTCGGTTTTCTGCCGGACGCGATTCTCAACTACCTGCTACTGTTGGGCTGGTCGCTCGACGACAAGACGGAGGACTTCACGCGCGACGAGATGCTGCGGCAGTTCTCGCTCCAGCGCGTGAACAAGGCCCCGGCCAGCTTCGATCCGGAGAAGCTCATGGCATTCGAGGCGCGGGCGATGCAGCGGCTGCCGATCAAGCAAAAGGTGGCGAAGGTCTTGCCGTATCTGCAGCGGGCGGGGCTGGTTGCTTCACCGCCGCCGTGTGACGCGGGCCCGTACCTCACGCAAATCGTCGAGGCCGCGGGCGACCGGATCAAAGTTGCGGGCGACGTCCTCGATTACGATGAGTTCTACGTCGCCGATGATGCGTTCGATTACGATCCGTCGGCGTTCGAGAAGCGGATCACGAAGCCGGCTGGTGCCGTTGAGTTGTTGGCGAAGTTTCGCGGCGCGCTTGGCGGCGTCGAGCCGTTCACCGCGGCGCAGCTGGAGACGTGGCTGCACGAGTGGGTCGCGGCCGAGGGGATCAAGCTCGGCGACATTGTCCACGCGGTCCGCGTCGCCGTGACGGGCAAGGCGGTCGGATTCGGGTTGTTCGACACGCTGGCGATTCTGGGGCGCGAGCGGTGCCTGGCGCGGATCGACCGGGCACTGATTCGCGCAGCAGGCAGTACTGCGTAGAGTCGTTGGTTTGCCTTTCGGGAGGGCGAGGCTCCCGCCGAGCCTTGAACGCGAGCGAGTTCTAGCTCGGCGGGAGCCTCGCCCTCCCATCGTCGCTACTCTTTGGCGATGCAGTAGAGCTTTTTGCTCGAGCGGATGAAGATCTGGCCGTCGGCGATCGCGGGGCTCGCGCTGTAGTCGGCTTCGCCGTCGAACTTGTTGACGGCCAGCTGTTTGTATTCGCGGCCCAACTCGATGACGTAGACCTCACCGCCGCGGCGGACGAAATACATCTTGCCGTCAGCGACGACAGGCGACGAATAGTCCTGCGAAAGGAATCCGCCGCCGAAACCGCGGCCGCCGCGCCCCTGGCCCCGACCACGACCTTGTCCTGGTCCTTGCGGCTGTGCATTTTGGTTCTCGTTCGCCTGCGGTGCCGGCGTCTCTTCGGCCACGTAATGAAACGGAGAGTCCGTCCGGGCGACTTCGGCCGCCGGCTTGAGGCGTACCTGGTAGACCTTATTGCCGGTGTCCGCCTCGATGCAGTTGGCCATGCCGTCGGCGATCCAATAGATGAGACCATCGTGGTAGAGGGCGGTGCCGATGCGGCCGCGCTGATTGCCGCTCCAAACGACGTGCGACTCGGTGACGTCGCCGCTGCCGCCGGCGCGAATCGCCAGGCCGCCGCCGTCGCGGCCGCCGATGGCATAGACGATGCCGTCATGGGCGATCGGGCTGGCACACGCCGAGTTCGATTCCGCGCCTTTGCACGTCCAAAGCTGCTTGCCGGTGAGCGGGTCAAATCCCCAGACCGCGCCCGGCACGGCGAAGACCAACTCCTGCCGTCCATCGGCCAGGTCGACCAACACGGGCGTGCTCCAAGTTGCGTCGAGCTGTTGCGAGGGGAAGTTCCAGGCCTCGTCGCCATTGGACTTCTTCAGCGCCACGATCGAGTTGCTTTCTGACGCGGCGGTGACGATCACCAGGTCGCCTGCGAGTACGAGGCTCGATGCGGTGCCCCAGTGCCGTTCGTCGAAGTTCGTGCCGACACTCTTGTGCCAAAGTTCGTTACCATCCATGTCGAAGGCATAGACGCCGCTCACGCCGAAGAAGCAGTAGACACTCTTGCCGTCGGAGGCCGGGCTGTTGGCGGCGTAACCCGTCTGTTGGATCATGCCCTCGTAGGGCTCGTCCTTCACCGCGGGCTTGATCGCCTTGTCGAAGATTTGTCGGCCGGTCTTCCGGTCGTAACAAGCCAGATGTCGCACGAGGTCGTCCGCGCCGTCGCCGGACCAGCAAGTGACGTAGACGCGATCGCCCACCACGATCGGGCACGAGACGCCGCGGCCAGGCAAGTCGACGCTCCATTTGAGATTCTCCGTGTCGCTCCAGGTGACAGGCGTAGGATCGGTGCCGGCACCGATGCCGGAGCCGTTCGGACCCCGGAAACGGGCCCAGTCGGAAGCGCTGGAGGCAGTCACCTGCGCCAGCAGGACAAACAAACCGAGGGCCAACGACGACGATGGCAGCTTGCGAGACAGGGTCGACATGCTCATTTCTCCAATTTCTCCAAGTAGAGCGGGCCAGGCAGGCGCGCGGAGTCAGGGAACGAACGACCGCCAAGGCCGGCCGCCGCCGGCTTTGCCCCCACTACGGGGCCGTGCAGCGAACGGTTCGGGGAAATAAGGTGCTTTCTCGAAAGAAGTTAAGGTGGGCAGTTTTGAACCTGGGATCGCAGTATTTCCGAGAAATCGAGCCGTCGCACGCAACGGTTGGCCGCGGGAACTAGGGTAAAAACGCTGGCAATTACCCCCCGGCATGGGTACACTGAACCCCGGAACAGACAACAGGCGTGCGGGCCCTTCCCAGCAAATTCTCGCGCCAATTCTCTGTTCATGTTCGATGATGCTGCTTCCTCCGGACCGGGCCGATCATGGCGACGAGCCCGCGCACTGCGCGCGCGCGCCGGCGACTCACGCGGCTCGAAATCGAAGCGCATTGGATCAAGGCCGAGCTGGCGCGACTCGAATCGGAGATTGAGACCGACCTCGCCACGGAGCTGTTGCACGAATATCGATTGGACGACGCCGCGCCGACCGGGCCTCTGTTCGGCGACGATGTTGTTCCGCGAGCCGCATTGCCGGAACGACCTACCCGTTTTCCAAAACCTTCGCGCACGACTTCCGGCGGGACCGCTACGGCCAGCAACATCACGGCGGTAAGTACGACCGCAAACGGTCGGTCGGCGACGGTGCGGCCGGTTCCGCAGCGCCGCCGGCGCAGGAAATCGTCGCCCGCTTTGCTCGCCAGCTTTGGCGTCCACGCCTTGGCTTTGCTGCTACTGGCACCGATGACGTACGTCATGCTCACCAGCGAGCCGACGCCGCTGTTTGCCAGCATGTTCGAAAGCGAATCACCCGAGCTCGACGATCCCGGCACCGCGCCGATCGAGCTGGTGAGCTTTGAAGAATTCGACGTGTCCGATCCGGCGGAGCTGACGACGCCGGCGCTGGCGGAGAGCATTCAAGAGGATTTTGCCCCGCTACCAAGCGAGCTGGGTGGCGAGATGGCGAGTGACGTCGGCTCTCTGAATTCGTTGCCGACCGACGTGGGAACGCTGCTGGCCGGCGGCGGGGCTAGTGAGGGGCGCGGAGCGGCTGGTGGCCGCCGCCGCACGGCTGGCGACGAGGCACAGCTCGGCCTGACGACCTTCTTCGGCACGCAAGCCCGGGCCAATCGCGTCGTGTTCCTCGTCGACAACTCCGGCAGCATGAAGCAAGGCCGGATGGAAACGACGCTCTTCGAGCTCGCGCGGAGCATCGAGGCGCTGGGACCGAAACAGGAGTTTTACGTGGTCTTCTACAGTGACCAGGCCTATCCGATGTTCTACCCCGACAGCGTGATGCAGCCGCTCGCCGCGACTCGCGAGAACAAGCAGCGGCTCTATGCCTGGCTACAGACGGTCGAGTTGTGCACCGGTGGAGCGCTGCTGAAGGCGGTCGAGCTGGCAGAGTCGCTCGAGCCGCAAGTCGTCTACATCTTGTCGGACGGCGACATCACCGGCACCAAGACGGTCGAGCGACTGACGCAGCCCAGCGGACGCCGGTTTGCGATTCACGCGCTGGGGATGGGTGTCAAGAAGCCGGAAGACGCCCAGAATCTCGCCGCCATTGCCCAAGCGAACCGCGGTACGTTTCAAATGGTGCGGCCGCTGCCCGCGGCGGTTCAAATGGCCAAGGCCCGCCCGATTCGCAGCAATTCGTTCGGTGTCGCCTGGGGCACCGGACCGAAGCGAACGACACGCTAGATAAGAATTCCCTGCTTCGATCTTTGAGACGACGCAATGCGTCGGGTCCCGGGTGAACAGAAGGAAACGAAGATAACAGAGAAATGATAATTGCGTCGTGCTCTGCTTATCCCGTCTACTTTGTCTCCTCCACCAGTCAAAGGAGTTGCGATGCATTCTTTGTTTGCTCGGGCATCTGATTTGACCCACGACGTGATCGGAGCCGCAATCGAAGTCCACGAGGATAAGGGACCAGGACTGCTGGAATCGATTTACGAGTGGTGCTTGACAATGGAACTCAAATTGCGCGGCCACCGGGTCCTGAATCAAGACGTCGTGCTCGTGAGATATAAACAGTTCCAACGTCGATATCCGCTCCGATTCGATCTGCTGGTCAACCGATGCTTGTTCGTTGAGGTCAAAGCCGTGACTGACGTCCATCCCATCAACAAAGCACAATTGCTGAGCTACATGAAACTGGTCGATATCCCATTGGGTCTGATCATCAATTTCAATGAGCTAAAGCTGACCGATGGCATATCCAGGCTAATCATTCCAGGAGCCAACTTCCCGTGAGTCAACAGAGGAGACAAAGAATGTAGGAAGTAACTTCTCCGTTTCCTCCGTTGCCTCTTGTTCCGATTGGCATCTCGGCCAAATTGCTAGCATGCTAGCGGTCGGCGCTGGCCGTCAAACTTTGCCCACTCTTCGCAAGGACTCGCGCCGCGCACAAGCTGTTCAAGTTTGCGGGTTGGGCGGGTCGATCCCACGGAGAAGTGTCTTTCGTTTGCGCTGGGCTTACGTCCATCGCACCTTGCATTCTCGCGCGGGACTCGTGCCATGCCGGACGTGATCGAAAAACTTGGCGGCAGCGTGATGAACCTGATCCTCGGGGCGCTGATCGTGTGGGTCGGGCAGACGACCTACCAGCACGCTGGCATCCTGGCCGGACTCAACGACAAGTTTGCCAACATCGAGGACAATTTCGCGGCCGTCGACAAGCGGTACGAAGGTATGCGGAAATGGTTGGAAAACGTCGTGACTGAAATGAAGGATACGAACCGTCTGCAGTTCACCGCGAAGGAAGGTGACAAGGTCGTCGCACAGATTCGCAAGGTGGAAGACTCGAACGTCGAGATGGAACGGAAGCTCACCGAGCGGCTGAACGCGCTGGAGGTGAAGATCGCGGCGCTCCAGACCTACCGCGAGAATTCGCAGCAGGTGGCGACGCTCGAAGCGGAGGTGGCCCAGCTGCGATTCGCGATGACGCAAGCGGTTGGGCCGCAATCCACCGCGCCAGCGGAAGTGGCATACCAAACGGGGCAACGAGTGTCGCAGCGGCCCGTGTACCTGCCGCCGGTGGGCGCGGAGCGTTAATCGCCCTTTTCGCCTTGGTTGCCCTTCTCGCCGCGGTTCCCTTCTTCCGGCTTGGGTTTCTTCTCGGCCGGCGGCGGTTCCAGCTTCTCGGGCCGGTCGCCTAACCACGGCGTGCCGAGCGCGCTGCTCAGCGCCTTTTGGAGGTTCTTGGCGTCGATCCGACCGCTGACGCGATGGACTTTGACGGTCGTGTGCGGCCGGGCCTCTTCGTCGAGCCGGTGGGCCATCTCAACGACGCCTTCGTAAATCTCGTCCTGAGCCGAGATTAATAGCACGTTCGAGACGTCATCCGCCCCGATCGAGAGCGCGCCTTCGAAGCCGACTTTGAGCGGCGCCGATTTCTTTCCTTCGCCGTCGCCGCTGTCGCCTCCGCTGCCGTAGCGAATCACCGTGACCGATTCCCGCGAGCTGCCTTGTTCTTTGCGCTCCTTCGAGTCGAACTCCTTGTCCTTCGAGCTTAACAGGTCGCGATAGACGTCTTTGATCGCGGTGGCGATCTTGCTGGCCCGCGAGTAGCGGACTTTCACAACGCCGGTCCGGCGGGTGCGGGTCGAGTCGGCCGAGGCCGGCTGATCGTATTCCTTGATCAGCTGCCCGATCTCGTAGAGCTGGCTGGGCGACGCATTGGCGACCAGGATCGAATTGGACGGCGGGTCCCAGATGATCCGCAGCTTCCGCCGCTTGGAGAGCTGCATTCCCTTGTCTTTGGGCTGGGTGTCCCGGACGAAGCCATTCCAATCGAGAAATTTCTCGTTCTCCCCTTTGAGCTCGTCTTCGAAATACTCCTTCAAGTTGTAATAGACGTCGACCGCCTTGGCGTAACTGAGGCGGAACATCTTGAAGCGGTTCGACGGGGGAGCCAGCTCGTCGACCAAACCTTCGAGACGGTCCAGTGCCTCGTTGTCTTTCGAGGCGATGACGATCCGGCCGTCGGGAGCGATCGTGATCGTCACCGGCGGCTTGGACTGCTTGTCCGGCGTTGGATCGGTGGTGGAGGGGGCGGCGTCGTGCGACTCGTTCGCGTCCGCTAGTCGCAGCTCGGCGAACCGCGTCGGCGCGCTTGCCGGTGCGACTTGCCATTCGGTTGGATTGTGCTCGGCAGCTGCGGCGCTATCGTCAGCAGGCGCTTCGACTTCCTTTTTCTCCGCCGGCGGAGTTGGCGGCTGGACGGGACGCCTGTCTTCGATGATCAGTTGGTTGTCACCCAGCGCGGGCCAGGCCCGGCGGAGCGAGTCGAGCAGCCGCGTAGTCTGGTCGGCGCCCAGCGGATCGATCACGCGCACCGGACGGGGCCCGCTCAAGTTCGGCGCATCTTCCGTCAATTCGGCCGAGGAACTGCTTCACCTGCTCCAGCTCGGCGTCGTTCGCCCAGAGCAGGAGGCGGTTGTTCTCGACGTCGGCGTCGACGCGGAAGCCCTTCTTTGGCTTGTCGTCATTTTGCTGCCGATAGTCGTAATACCAATACGGCCGCGCCGGTTGTTCTTCCTCTTCGTCCTGGCCGGACATCAAAGTGAAGATCGAGCCGGCGACCGCGTCGGCCGGCAACCGCCGCGGCAACCAGATCACTTTCAGTTGGCGACCGGTGCCATCGAGCTGGTCGCGCATGGCGGCGATCTTCTTGTGGTCCGCTTCCGTGGCCCGGGCAAAGAGCGTCTTGGATTTCGTGTCGACCTGCAGCTGGGTCCGCGGATCGAGATTGCCGATCTCTTCGAGCGTGAGCTGCAAGGCAGTGGGGTCCATCGTGACGAGCTGGTACTTCTCGAGTCGCAATGCGTCGCCGGCGACGGACTGGCCGCCAACGCCGGCGATCTCCGCGCCCGTGGCCGGGACGTCGAGCGCTTTGATCGCCCGCTCGACCATCGGCATCAGATCGGGGGGAGCGTTCGCCAAGATGCTATTCGTCTGACGATTGACCGCCAGATAAATCTTGGGGCCGTCCGGTTGGAGCATCCGCGAGACGTCTGTGCCGCGTTGCTGCATTTGTTGCATCAATTGCAGCTTCTGCTGTTCGACCTGCAAGTCCTGTTGCGAGGGGCGCGACTTGGGATCTAGACCAAACAAGACGTAGACCGCCTCGACCACTTTGTCGGCGCGGGCATATTTCAGCTTGAAGATGCGCGGCTTCTCGATGCCGTCGACGTAGGCCCGCTCTTCGTTGAGCAGTGCACTGACCAGCCGCTGGTTGGCCACCGCGTCGATCACCAACAGCCGCTTGGTCGTCACCAGCGGGAAGACCTTGGCACTCGGGCTCAGGACCTGCTTGACGTCTTCCTTCGCCTTGTCGACCTCCATGCCCTCGGGCAGCTCGAACGAGACCTTCACGAAGTCGTACGGCTTGCGGTCGTAGAGCTCTTCCTCGCTCACCCGCGGCACCAGGCTGGGATCGAGCTTGTCGATCTTGAAGACCGACAGCACGCCGTCGGCCACCAGCATCGTGTAGCCGCGGGCGTGGAGGTGGCGATTGATCAGATCGCGGACCTCGTCGAGCCGATAGCTCTTTTGCGTGGTGAGATTGAGGTAGTCGTTGGGCAGCTCCTGCCAGTCGAGGCTGCAGCTGGAGATGTTGGCGAGCCACTGCAGCACGTCCGGCCAGGTCTGGCCGATGAAGTTGAACGGTGGCACGCGGCCCGTCTTGTCGAGCTTGACGTCGAACTCGCGCGGGTCGGGCACGCGGGGCGGCTTTTCCGGCCGCTTGATCGACGTGTCGGCTTCCTTCTTGTCTTTGTCTTCGTCCTTCTTTTTGTCGTCGCCTTCTTTTTTCTCTTCCGGCTTCGCCTGCGCGGGAGCGGGTTGCGGTTGAGAGCCGCCGCGGCGTGCCTGAGCCTCCATGATTGCCTTGGCCTGCTCGGGCGACACACCGGCAGGCATGGAGAATACAGCCTGCTGAGCTTGAACCGGCAACGAAAATATCAGTCCGACCGCCGCCAGCGAGAAGCCGGCGCACAGCAGCCAACTCGTTCGATCGCACCGCGAAGGAGACACGATCTGAAGTTCCGTATTTCGATAGGTTCTCAGCCACCGCCACAGGCGAGCCGCAGCGTTCCGCCGCCATTATACGCGCGGAGCAACGGAACCACAAACATTGGGGGGACGGCGGCAGAAACTTAATGAAAAAGGGAGCGCCCAGGCGGTAGAGAGGCGCTCCCGCGGTGGGCCGTCGACGCTTGTCAGAAAATCAACGACAGGCGGATAACGTCGACGGCTCCCGGTGGGATGGTGGGCAATAGGCGGCGGTAAACGGTCTTGCTCCCGCGTGCTATTTGACACTCGCGGAGGAAGGCGGGTTCAGGCGGGATTCGGGTGGCAGGCTGCTCGGGGACGGGCGGTGCTGTCGGCGACCTGGCTGCGCTCAACGAGCAGCTCCCGGCGTGGGTCGACGGCGACGGCGATGAAGCTTTGATCGTGTCAAAACTGGCGTGAGAGATGAAATGGTTGACAATGCCCCCCATATTGCTACTATTTAGTCACCTTCGAGGATGGCAATTCCTCTCGTCGAACGGGGAATCACGCGATGCCAATGTCCGTGCCACGAATATCGTTCGGTTGCCAGCTATTGTTGCCTGTAATTCTCGCCGCAGTTGGGCTTCTCTCGCCGAGACAGTCTGCCGCGGAGATCATTCTGGACGATTTCGACCAGTCGGTCCTGAGCACGAGTCCACCGTCTGATGAATGGGCGGTGACCCAGGACGTCGGACAATTGCACGCGACGAGGCAAATTCAGATTGCCGCCTTA